>NZ_JAYRTD010000001.1:0-519016 GCF_041919755.1 Brevundimonas sp.
CCGGCCTCGTTCTCCCGCAGGATCCCGATGATCTGCTCTTCCGTGAATCTCGCTCGTTTCATTCCGTCCGTCCTTTCAAGGGCCGGACTCTAGCTCCACGTGGAGGAAATTCTCAGGGGCACGTCAACGGTCCAATGGCCGTGACCTCCACGCCTGTCGCGACGTGCACCGCGGCACATTTCAGAAAGGCTCCGTTGCGGGTCAGCTCGAGAATGACTTCACCGATATCTTCCGTCATCGGTGCCATGCAGGTGGTGCAATACGCAGAGCGTTGAGGCGCTCCCTAGGCGGGAGATCCTGCGACTGCCGGGCCATGACAAACCAGTTCAGCTCTGGATGTGGCCATGGGCAGGCTGTGATCGCCAGGCCTGCCTCATTGGCCAGCCGGGTGATCCTATCTGGCATGTAAGAAACGCACTCGGGATAAACCCACTCCGCCGTCTCCACATGCGCGCCCCTGTCCTCATACCCCAACAACCAGTTAGCCAGGATGAGTCCCCCCGGTGCCAGAACTCTGGCAAACCCTTCCAATGCCAATCTGGTAGGAATCTCGCCCATGTGGGAGAACACGGACTGAGCTATGATGAAGTCAAAGGCTTCGCCAAACGTATCGGCTCGATAGTTGCGATTGTCATCGAACCGCGGACGCTTGAGTGTGCGGATATCGCTGCCTAGTTCATGTGCGAAGCCTTCTTCGATCAGTCGGGTTTCAGGCTCAATCCCGCAATAGCGATCAGGCATCAAATAGGGGATCACCAACCGGCCCAGACGGAGAGATCCACAGCCAAAATCCAAGACACGATGATGCTCACGTAGACCGAGCATGAAAAGCAGGGCGAATTGCGAGCCCGCCGCGAGGTCGTAGCGAGCAGGCTGACCAACAAACGCGCGATGGTGGGAGTAGGCAGATAGTGGCGGACGCGGACCGGTCATGGACGGAGTCTAGCCGGAGACCGCCCGTTCAGCCAACCGGTTCAGGCGACGGCAGGCAGTCGCACCACGTTGCAGTGGGTCCACAAGGCGTCCATGGCCTTGACCAGATCGTCCATCATCGCATCCGTGTGGTTTGGCGACGGCGTGAAGCGCAGCCTCTCGGTTCCCTTGGGCACGGTCGGATAGTTGATCGGCTGCACATAGACCCCGTACTGCTCCAGTAGCATGTCCGAGATCATCTTGCAGTGGACCGGATTGCCGACATGCACCGGCACAATGTGGCTGACGCTGGGCAGGACGGGAATGCCCGCCGCCGCGAACCGCGCTTTCAGCGTCGCCGCGCGCTCCTGGTGCGCCTCGCGCAGCGCGCCATTGGCCTTCAGATGCCGCACTGATGCCAAAGCTCCAGCCGTCAATGCCGGCGGCAGCGACGTGGTGAAGATGAACCCTGAGGCCCAGCTACGCACGGCATCTACGATGACGGCATCGGCCGCGATGTATCCACCCATGACGCCAATGGCCTTGCCGAGTGTGCATTCGACTATGTCGATGCCGTCCAGCACGCCGTCCCGCTCGGCCACGCCCGCGCCGGTCGCCCCATACAGGCCCACGGCGTGGACCTCGTCCAGGTAGGTCAGGGCATTATACTTTTTCGCTAAGGCGATGGTGCCAGCCAAGTCGGCGATGTCGCCGTCCATGGAATAGACGCTCTCGAAGGCGATCAGCTTGGGCGCATCGATCGGAGCGGCCGCCAGCAAGGCCTCCAGGTGCACCAGATCATTGTGCGCAAAGATGTGCCGCTCGCCGCCACCGTTGCGAATACCTGCAATCATCGAGGCGTGGTTCAGACTGTCGGAAAACGTGATCAGGCCCGGCAGTATCCGCTGCAGCGTCGTCAGCGTCGCCTCATTGGCCACGTAGCCGGAGGTGAACAGCAGCGCCGCCTCCTTCTGGTGCCAGCTGGCTAGCTCGGCCTCCAGATCGACGGCCGAGCGTGTAGTGCCCGAGATATTGCGCGTACCGCCCGCACCGGCACCGACAGCGTCGATCTCGGCCTGCATGGCTCCCAACACCTCGGGGTGCTGCCCCATGCCCAGATAGTCGTTGGAACACCAGACCACGACGTCCTGTTCAGAACCGTCCTCGCGCCGACGCAGGGCCCTGGGGAACTGCCCGCGCACGCGCTTCAGGTCGGCGAAGACGCGATAGCGCCCCTCGCCCTTGACCTGCTCTACCGAGCTCTCGAATGCCGCCTTGTAATCGAACAACCCTGACGCTCGTCTGGTCTTTAATCGGTAAGCGGTATGTGCGCCCACAGGCCATAAAAGTCTATCAACGATCGTTGCTAAATCGTCGCAACCGTTCACTTGATAACGATTATCAGGTAAGTTTTTGCCCTAGGTTTTCGGCAACTCATCCAGCTTGCCACGCAGCATCTGCAGGATGGCCGAGAAGTCGCGACCGCCGTAACCCAGCCCGTCGAACATCTGGAACAGCGCCTCGGTCTGGGCCCCCAGCGGTGTCGAGGCCCCCGACTTGGCCGCTGCGTCCTGGGCCAGCTTCAGGTCCTTCAGCATCATTGCCGTGGCGAAACCGCCGTCGTAGTTCCGGTTCGACGGGGCCGTTGGCACCGGGCCGGGCCAAGGATAATAGGTGGTCGTGGACCAGCTCTGACCCGAGGATTTGGCGACGATGTCGAACATCTTCACCGGGTCCAGCCCCAGCTTTTCCGCCAGGCCAATCGCCTCGCACGTGCCCAGCATGGTGATGCCCAGGATCATGTTGTTGCAGATCTTGGCCGCCTGCCCCGCCCCGTGATCACCGGCGCGGAAGGTCGCTCTGCTCATTGGTTCCAGCGCCGCCTCGATGCGGGCGAAGTCCGCCTCGTCACAGCCGACCATGAATGCCAGAGTGCCCGCGTCCGCCGCCATCGTCCCGCCCGACACCGGCGCATCGGCGAAGCCATAACCCGCCTCCTTGGCCAGAGCCGCGACCTTGCGCGCCGTGTCCACGTCGATGGTTGAACAGTCCAGGAGAATAGCTGAGGTCGGTGCAGCGCCGATGATCTGTTCGGCATAGACCTTCAGCACATGTGGCCCGGCGGGCAGCATGGTGATGACCACGTCCGCGTCTTTGACCGCCTCGGTCACCGACCCCACTGGGGTGCAGCCTGCGGCGGCGGCGCGGTCCAGCGCGGCCTGCGACAGGTCAAAGGCCGCCACGGCGTGACCGGCCTTCGCCTGATTGGCCGCCATGCCGCCGCCCATGTTGCCGAGGCCGATGAAGGCGATCTTGGAGGTTGTCATGGCGTCGTCTCCCGGTTCTTGTTTTGCTGGATGGTTAGCTGCTTGCGCGAGGCGACGCCAGCGCGAGCAGCGCGTTCCAAGCGTAACCGAACCTGTTATGCAGACGCGATGACCGACCTTCCCTCACTGCGCGACAGCCTGCATGCCCACGGCCTGCTGGCAAAGAAAAGTTTTGGCCAGCATTTCCTGCTGGACCTTAATGTGACACGCAAGATCGTGCGGCTGGCCGGCCCATTCGACGGGCGGGCCGTGATCGAGGTGGGTCCGGGTCCGGGCGGGCTGACGCGGGCGCTGCTGGAGAGTGAAGCGGGCTCGGTCGTGCTGGTCGAGAAGGATCCGCGCTTCCTGCCTCTGCTGAGCGAACTGGATGACGGCTCCGGACGATTGAAGATCGTCGAGGGCGATGCGCTGAAGGTGCGCGAGGCCGATCTGGTCGAAGGCCCGACGCATCTGGTGTCCAACCTGCCCTACAATGTCGGCACGCCTCTGCTGATCAAATGGCTGACGGGGCCGTGGACGCCGCATGCCCTGACCCTGATGTTCCAGAAGGAAGTGGCCGAGCGGATCGTGGCCGCGCCGGGCGACGACGCCTATGGCCGTCTGGCCGTCGTCTCCCAGGCCGTGGCCGAGGCGCGGCTGGTCATGCATCTGCCCGCCGCTGCCTTCACGCCGCCGCCCAAGGTGGCCTCGGCTGTCGTGCATCTGACCCCCCGCCCCAACCGGCCCGATGCGGAGACACTGAAGCGGCTGGAACGGGTCACCGCCGCCGCCTTCGGCCAGCGCCGCAAGATGCTGCGCTCCAGCCTGAAACCGCTCGGCGGCGCGGCTTTGTGCGAGGCGGCAGGGATCAGTCCGGAAGACCGGGCCGAGGTCATCGATCTGGCAGGTTTCCTGAGGCTGGCCGCCGCGCTCAAATAGTCTCCAGCAAAAAGGGCCGCCCACGAGGAGCGACCCTTACATTGTCAGCCAGAAACGAGGCTTGTCGTCAGGCGCAAGACCCCGCCAGAGGGGAGGTCAGGCTCAAACGGCTTGCCGCGTGAGGCGTGAGACAATGAGACATTCGACCACCTCCTTTCAATGTTGAACACTGACAGGAATGTAGCGATCGCTCGCCGTCCTTCAAGGTTTAGACGGCCTCGTTCAGCAGCCCGTCGCGATAGGTCTCGACCCACAGATTCCGCGCCCGGCGGCTGCGCTCGGCGTGATAGATGTGGGCCAGCTCGGCATAGGAGCGGTCGAAGTCGTCGTTGACGAAAACGTAGTCAAACTGGTCGCAGTGCTCGATCTCGCCCTTGGCATTGGCGATTCGGCGCTCGATGACCTCATCGGCGTCCTGCGAGCGCGTGACCAGTCGGCGGCGCAGCTCCTCCAGGCTGGGCGGCAGGATGAAGACGCGCACCGCATCCTCGGGGCATTTCTCGGCGATGTCGCGGGCCCCTTGCCAGTCGATGTCGAACAGGACGTCACGCCCCTCCGACAGGGCCTTATCGATGGGCGCGCGGGGGCTGCCGTAACGGGCCCCGTGAACGTCGGCCCATTCCAGAAAGGCGTCGGCGTCGATCAGGCGCTGGAACTCCGGATCGTCGACGAAATGATAGTCGCGGTCCGCGACCTCGCCCGGACGGATGGCGCGGGTGGTCATTGATACCGACAGCTCCAGCCCGCCGTGGTCGGCCATCAGGCGGCGGCACAGCGATGTCTTGCCCGCGCCCGACGGGCTGGCAACGATCAGGAGAACACCCCGGCGGGGCGTGCGTTCATTCGACATTCGAAACCTTGGGGCGGGCGACTCTGCGACTGGGCGCCGTCCTACTCCAGATGCACGTCATTGGACAGGCTGAGGCGCCGTTTGAGGCGTCGGCTGCTGTGGCACGCGGATCACCTGGGCTCCGGGCGGGACCACGACGCCGGGCGGCAGTTCCTGGGCAGGGTCCGTGGCTCCGGCATCGACCGCAGGCACTTCGGGCGGCAGGCCGGCCTTGCGCCGCTCGATCTCGCGCCAGCGGGCGACATTGGCCAGATGCTCCTGATAGGTGCGGGCGAAGGCATGACCACCCGAGCCGTCCGCGACGAAGAACAGGTCCTCGGTCCGCAGAGGGTTCAGAACGGCGGCGATGGAGGCCTCGCCCGGATTGGCGATGGGCGTCGGCGGCAGGCCGTCGATCCGGTAGGTGTTCCAGGGATTGGCCGCTTCCAGCTCGGACTGGCGGATGCCGCGCCCCAGGGGACGGCCCTTGGTGATGCCGTAGATGATGGTCGGATCGCTCTCCAGCCGCATGCCGGCGCGCAGACGGTTGGTGAAGACCCCGGCGACACGAGGGCGCTCGGCGGCAACGGCGGTTTCCTTCTCGACGATGGAGGCCAGGATGATGGCTTCGTCCAGGGTGCGGGCGACCGTCGCGGGGCTGCGCTGGGCCCAGAGGCGGGCGACAGCCTCGTCATGGGCGCGCTGCATGCGGGCGATGACCGACGCCCGGGTCTCCCCACGCGCAACCTCATAGGTTTCGGGCCAC
Source organism: Brevundimonas sp. (assembly GCF_041919755.1). Lineage (GTDB taxonomy): Bacteria > Pseudomonadota > Alphaproteobacteria > Caulobacterales > Caulobacteraceae > Brevundimonas. The sequence continues at coordinate 5,753 of NZ_JAYRTD010000001.1, forward strand.
AGGGTGCCCTCCTCCGGAACCTCCTCGACCTCGCCGACCAGCACCGGTTCCTTCATCAGGATGTCCACCGCCTGGGCCGAGGACCAGCCTTCGGGCAGCGTCACGAAATGGCGAACGACCTTGCCGTCGACCAGCAGATTGATGACGGCATTCAGCGACGCGCCACTGGGTACCTCATACTCCCCCGCCCGCAGGCGGCGGGCCGAGCCGTTCAGGGCGACGGCGGCCTTGAATAGGTCGGTCGAGCGGATCACCCCTTCGGACTTCAGCTGAGCAGCGATGGCATTGACGCCGGACCCGCTGGACAGGGTCACAATGGTGGTCTCGCCGCTCCGCGCCGATGGACCGGGCGCATACAGCACGGCCCACAGCGCGATCAGGGCCGCAATGACGAAGAAGCCGAACGTGCCGGCCGCCGCCAGCAGGGCGGTCCTGCGCCCCGATCCCCGTTCGACGGACCGCCCGAACACCTAGTCGACCTTCCTGAAGATGACCGAGGCATTGGTGCCGCCAAAGCCGAAGCTGTTGGACATGGCGACATCGATCTTCATCGGCTTGCCCTTGTGCGGAACCAGATCGATCGGCGTTTCCATCTCGGGGTTGTCCAGATTGATGGTCGGTGGCGCGATCTGGTCGCGGATGGCCAACACGCTGAAGATCGATTCGATCGCGCCCGCAGCCCCCAGCAAATGTCCCGTCATGGACTTGGTCGATGACACGGCCAGGTTCTGGGCATGGTCGCCGACCAGCCCCTCGATGGCCTTCAGCTCGATCCAGTCAGCCATGGTCGAGGTGCCATGGGCATTGACGTAGTCCAGGTCCGAAGGCTGCAGCCCGGCCCGCTTCAGCGCCGCCTTCATGGCGCGCAGACCACCCTCGCCGTCTTCTGACGGGGCGGTGATGTGATAGGCGTCGCCGCTCATGCCGTAGCCGACGACCTCGGCATAGATTTTCGCCCCGCGGGCCCTGGCGTGTTCGTATTCTTCCAGGACCATGATCCCGGCCCCCTCGCCCATGACGAAGCCGGCGTGGTCCTTGTCATAGGGGCGGCTGGCCTTTTCGGGCGTGTCGTTGAAGGCGGTGCACAGCGCCTTGCAGGCCAGGAATCCCGCGATGCCGATGGGCACGATCGAACTCTCGGCCCCGCCCGCGACCATGACGTCCGCGTCGTCCAGCGCGATCATCCGGGCCGCGTCGCCGATGGCGTGGGCCCCGGTGGCGCAGGCGGTGACGACGGAGTGATTCGGCCCCTTCAGCCCGTGGCGGATCGAGATCTGGCCGCTGGTCAGATTGATCAGGGCCGAGGGGATGAAGAAGGGACTGACCCGACGCGGCCCCTGTTCCTTCAGGATGATGGCGGTGTCGGCGATGGGGCCCAGACCACCGATGCCGGAACCAACCATGACACCGGTGCGCTCGCGGTCCTCGTCGCTCTCGGGCTTCCAGTTGGCATCGGCCAAAGCTTCGTCGGCGGCGGCGATGGCATAGACGATGAAGTCGTCGACCCGCTTGCGATCCTTGGGCGACATGACCTTTTCGTGGTCAAACACGCCCGGCTGGTCCGGTGCACCGCCGCCGCGCCCATCCACCGTCGGGATCTCGCCCGCGATGGTGCAGCCATAGCCTTCGGTATCGAAGCTGGTGATCGGACCGATGCCCGAGCGCCCTTCCACGATGCCCTTCCAGTTATGCTCCACCCCCCAGCCGAGGGGTGTGAGAAGGCCGAGGCCGGTGACGACGACGCGACGCATGCGTGGCTGCTCCTTACAGAATCCAGGCCGTGAAACAGTAATGGCCGCCGGACGCCCCCGCTAGGGGGACATCGCGGCGGCCATCGATGCCGTGCGAAAAGGTGCTGGCGATCAGCCGGCCAGCTTCTCGTCGATGAACTTCACGGCGTCGCCGACCGTCTGGATGTGCTCGGCGGCGTCGTCCGGGATTTCGATATCGAATTGTTCTTCGAAGGCCATGACCAGTTCGACGTTGTCGAGCGAGTCAGCGCCCAGATCGTCGATGAAGCTGGCCTTTTCGGTGACCTTGTCCGGATCGGCGTCCAGGTGGTCGATGACGATCTTGCGGACGCGTTCCAGGGTGTCGGACATGGGTGTCTCTGCTTTTGGGGCCGCCGGGGCGGCTGTTGTCTCAAATCCTGCCGTAGGACGGCGATGGCGGCGACGCAAGCCTTCAACGAGGGATCGCGCCAACCGGTCTGCGGGGTTTAGCACAGTCGCGACGGGTGAAAATACCCCTCGTCGGCTCTACACCATCGCCATGCCGCCGTTCACATGCAGGGTCTGGCCCGTGACATAGGCGGCTTCATCGGACGACAGATAGACCGCGGCGGCGGCGATCTCGTCGCCGGTGCCCAGGCGGCCGGTGGGGATATTCTTCAGGATGGTCTCGCGCTGCGCATCGTTCAGCACATCGGTCATCGGCGAGGCGATGAAGCCCGGCGCGATGCAGTTGACGGTAATGCCGCGCGACCCGACTTCCTGCGCCAGCGACTTCGAAAAGCCGATCATGCCGGCCTTGGAGGCGGCATAGTTGGTCTGGCCGGGGTTGCCGGTGACGCCGACGACCGAGGTAACGCCGATGATCCGGCCCGAGCGACGCTTCATCATCCCCTTCATGGCGGCGCGCGACAGGCGGAAATAGCTTTCCAGATTGACCTTGATGACGTCGGAGAAATCCTCGTCCTTCATTCGCATCAGCAGGCCGTCCTTGGTGATGCCGGCATTGGCGACCAGGATGTCCAGCGGGCTGCCCGCGGCTTCTTCGGCGCGGGCGATCAGGCCGTCGACGGAGTCAGCGTCCGACAGATTGGCGGCGGCGGCGAACGCACGCTCGCCCAGATCCTTGGCCAGATCCTGCAGCACGGCTTCGCGCGTGCCCGAGAGGACGACGGTGGCACCCTGGGCATGCAGGGCGCGAGCGATGGCCCCGCCGATGCCGCCGGTCGCGCCGGTAACAAGGGCAGTCTTGCCGGTGAGATCAAACATCATCTTTTCCTTATGTCTCAGAGCGACTTCGCGAACGCTTCCAGGTCTTCGGGCGTATTCAAGGCCACGCTCTCCGCATCCGGGGCGATGCGTTTGGCCATTCCGGTCAGGACCTTGCCCGAACCGATCTCGGCGAAGCGGGTGACCCCACCCTCCCCGGCCATCCACTCCATCGACTCGCGCCAGCGGACGCGGCCTGTGACCTGTTCGACCAGCAGGCGGCGAATGACCTCCGGGTCGGTTTCCGGGCGGGCGGTGACGTTGGCGACCACGGCGACCGACGGGGCGACGATCTTGGCGTCGCTCAGCGCCTCGGCCATTTCGTCGGCTGCGGGCTGCATCAGCGGGCAGTGGAAGGGGGCCGAGACGTTCAGCGGAATGGCGCGGGCACCCAGTTCCTTGGCCCTTTCGATGGCGCGGTCGACGGCGGCCTTGTCGCCGGAGATGACGATATTGCCGGCGTTGTTGTCATTGGCGACGACGCAGATGCCGACCTCCGAGCCCGCAGCGGCGGCCGCCTCGGCCATAGCCAGATCGGTCTTGGGCCCGATCAGCGAGGCCATGGCCCCCTGCCCCACCGGCACGGCGCGCTGCATGGCCTGACCGCGCAGTTTCAGCAAACGAGCGGTATCGGCCAGGGTCAAGGCCCCGGCGGCGCACAGGGCCGAATACTCACCCAGTGAATGCCCGGCGACGAAGGCGGCGCGGGTGACATCCACGCCGAACTCGACCTTCAGCACGCGGGCGGCGGCCAGGGAGACGGCCATCAGGGCGGGCTGGGCATTTTCGGTCAGGGTCAGATGATCTTCCGGCCCCTCGCGCATCAGGACCGACAGCTTCTGGCCCAGGGCGTCATCGACCTCGGCATAGACCTCGCGCGCGCTGGCAAAGGCGTCTGCCAGAGACGCGCCCATGCCGACCGACTGGCTGCCTTGTCCGGGAAACAGGAGGGCGAGGGTCATGGATTGATCCGTAGTCCGTTGATTCAACGCCGCACGGGTTAGGCGAAAGGTGTCGCAGCGGCAAGCCGGGCCGCAAGAGCCGCTACTGGAACAACCCGATCAACTCCCGCCCCGCCAGGACGGCAAAGAGAACCGTTGCCCCGGTCAGCATCAGGTTCGATAGCCGGCCATTGCGCCATTCCCTCGGCACGCGATCGCTGTTCAGCAGCCACAACAGAGTCCCGGCGAGGAACGGCATGAAGACGCTGCCCAGCACCCCATAGGCCACGATCAGACCGAAAGGGCGATCCATGAACAGCAGGGCGATGGGCGGGATCGTCAGCCACAGGGCGTAGCCCCGGAAGGCCCGACTGCGCTCACCCCGAACAGCATCGTCTCCAGCCCGACCCCGGACGTGGGCGATGAAGTCGGCGAACATCAGGCTGACGCCCTGCCAGACACCCAGCAGACTGGAGAAGCTGGTCGCCCAGAAGCCGATCAGGAACAGGATCGAGATCGGTCGCCCGAACCGGTCGCGCAGCACCTGATCCAGATCCAGCAGGCCACGCTCGCCGCCCTGCAGCGCTATGCCCGCGCTGAACAGCAGTTCGGCCCCTACGATCAGCATGGCCACGACGAAGACGCCGGTGACGACATAACCGACGCGATTGTCCAGCCGCATAACCCGCATCCAGCCCGGCCCCTTCCAGCCTTTGGCATTCAGCCAGTAGCCATAGGCCGCCATGGTGATGGTGCCGCCGACCCCGCCGATCAGGCCAAGCGTATAGAAGGCCGAACCCGGCGGCAGGCTGGGCCACAGGCCGGTGGCGAGCGCGGGCAGGTCCGGCGCGACGATGACCGCCAGGCCGATGACGGTGACGAACATCACCCCGACGCAGGCGGTCATGACCTTTTCAAAAAGGCCGTAGTGGCCGAACCACACGAAGGCCAGGCCCGCCAGTCCGCTAATGATTCCCCATGCCTTGAGGTCGAGGACCGGAAACAGGGCCGCCAGCGGCAGGGCCGTCGCGGTCATGGCCGCCGCACCATAGACGAAGCCCCAGATGACGACATAGACGCCGAAATAGACGCCCGCCCAGTTCAGGGCGCCACCCAGACCACCCACCCGAAACGCGCCGCCCAGGCTGGTCCAGCCGTCAAAGATCGTGCGCTCGCCCGCCAGGGTCCAGCGCCCGACCGCCTCGGCCAGGGCGATCTTCAGCACAGTCCCCACGATCGCCGCCCACAGCAGGGCATAGCCGAGGCGTGATCCTGCGATCAGGGTGGCGACCAGATCGCCCGCCCCCACGCCTGTCGCGGCCACGACAATGCCGGGCCCGATCAGGGTCCAGCGGTTGCGGATGGGCGTCTCAAAGGTGCTCATGCCCCGACGCTAGTGCGCTTCGCCCGGCTAGAACAGCACCGCCGGGTTCATGATCCGCTGCGGGTCAATGGCCGCGCGGATGGCCTTCATGGTGCGGATCTCCAGCGGCGACTTGTAGCGCCGAGCCTCGTCCGTCTTCAGACGACCCAGACCGTGCTCGGCCGAGATGGAGCCGTCGTAGCGGGCGACGATGTCATGGACGATGCGCGACCCTTCCTCCCACCGCGCCAGGAAGGCCGAAAGATCGGCCCCCGGCCGGCACAGCACGTCGTAATGCATATTCCCATCGCCGACGTGGCCGAAGGCGCTGACCCGCGCGCCCGGATAAAAGCGCTCCACTGCCGCCGTCGCCTCATCGAGGAAGTCGGCGATACGCGAGACTGGGACGGAGACGTCGTGTTTCCAGCCGCCCCCCTCAGGCTTCTGGGCGGCGGACTGCTCCTCGCGCATCTTCCAGAAGGCTGCCCGCTGGGCATCGTTCTGGGCGATGGCAGCATCGGTGATCAGCCCGGTCTCGAAGGCCGCGCTCAGCAGCCGCTCCATCCCCGCCTCGGCCCCACCCGGCTCTCCGGACACCAGTTCGATCAGGACATACCAAGGCGCGCTGCTGTCCAGCGGTTCGCGCGTATCGGGGATGTGCCTGAGGGCAAACTCGACCCCTAGCCGCTTCATAAGCTCGAAGGCCTCGACCCCGCCACCCGTCTCCGATTTGGCCTTGGCCAGAAGGTCGATGGCGGCGTGCGGACTATCCAGACCCACCACGGCAGTCGCCCGGCTGCGCATGATCGGAAACAGCTTCAGCGTGGCAGCCGTGACGACACCCAGCGTGCCCTCCGCTCCGATCAGCAGTTGTTTCAGGTCATAGCCGGTGTTGTCCTTGCGCAGCCGTTTCAGGCCGTGGAACACCTCGCCGTCGGGCATGACCGCCTCGATGCCCAGCACCAGATCGCGCATGACGCCATAGCGGATCACGGCCGTGCCCCCCGCATTGGTCGAGATGACGCCGCCGATGGTCGCCGTGCCCTCAGCCGCCAGACTGAGCGGGAACATCCGGTTGGCGACAGCGGCGGCCTGCTGCGCCTCCAGCAGGGTCACCCCCGCCTCGACCGTCATGGCGTCGTCCAGCGGGGTGACATCGCGGATGGCCCGAAGCTTGCGCGTGGACAGCAACACCTCGCCGTGAGGAATCTGGCCCCCGACCAGACCGGTATCCCCGCCCTGGGGCACGATGGCTATGCGATGCTCGGCGCAAATTCGGACGGTCCGGGCGACCTCCTCCGTCGAGCGTGGGGTCAGCATCAGTGGGGTATTGCCCTGCCAGCGATTGCGCCATTCCGTCAGCCAGGGCGCGATGTCGGCCGGATCGTCTGTCCAGCCGCCGGGACCGAGGGCGGATTTCAGGGCGGTGAGGGCTTCGGGTGACGGGGAGGTCATGCGTCAGTTGTGTCAAAGTCATGGGCAGGGCGGAAGGGCAAAGCTAGGTTGAGGCATGACATCGGCCATTTCATCACCCATCCCTGCCGTCGGCGTCGTTTGCTTGCGCGGTGCCGAGGTCCTGCTCATCCGACGTGGCAAGCCGCCGCGGGTGGGCGAATGGAGCCTGCCGGGCGGGCGGATCGAGCCGGGCGAACGGGCCACGGACGCCGCCTTGCGTGAACTGGCCGAGGAAACCGGTGTCACGGCGCGGATCACTGGCCTGATCGACGTCGTGGACGGAATCTTCGCCGAGGCGGGGTTGCACTATATCCTGATCGACTATGCGGCCGAATGGGTGTCTGGGGAGCCCATCGCCGGCGACGATGCTCTGGAGGCGCGGTTCGTACCGCTGGATCAGGTCGAGGCTCTGATCGAATGGGCCGAGACGCGGCGCATCATCGCCCTGGCCGCCTCTCAACGGTAAAGATTACGCCATTGTCATCTTCGGCGTGTCCGGTTTCGCTGACGTTGGGCGAGCGGTGGTGCTAGGCTGAGCGCACAAGGGGAGGCTGTTGATGCTGTATTTCGCTATTTTCCTGGTCGTACTGGCCTTTGTGCTGCTGTTCAGCGTGGTCAAGATCGTGCCCCAGGGGCGCGAGTTCACCATCGAGCGGTTCGGCAAATATACCCGCACCCTGACCCCCGGCATCAGCCTGCTGACCCCCTTCGTGGAGCGGGTCGGGCGGCGCATGAACATGATGGAACAAGTCCTTGATGTTCCCCAGCAAGAGGTCATCACCAAGGATAATGCCATGGTCAAGGTGGACGCCATCGTCTTCATCCAGGTGATGGAGGCGTCGGCCGCGGCCTACCGGGTCGAGAACCTGCCCTATGCCATCACCCAGCTGTGCTCGACCAACCTGCGGACCGTGGTCGGGTCGATGGAGCTGGACGAGGTGCTGTTCCAGCGCGACAGCATCAACTCGCGCCTGCTGACCGTCATCGACGCCGCGACGGAGCCCTGGGGCGTCAAGGTCAACCGGATCGAGATCAAGGACCTGACCCCGCCAGTCGACATCACCAATGCCATGGCCCGTCAGATGAAGGCCGAGCGCGAACGCCGCGCCGTCATCACCGAGGCCGACGGCGAGAAACAGGCCGCCATCGCCCGCGCCGAGGGGGCCAAGCAGGCCGCCATCCTGGAGGCCGAGGGTCGCCGAGAAGCCGCCTTCCGCGACGCCGAGGCCCGCGAGCGCGAAGCCGAGGCCGAGGCCAAGGCGACCGCCATGGTGTCGGAAGCCATCGCGCGCGGTGACGTCAACGCCATCAACTACTTCGTCGCCCAGAAGTATGTGGAGGCCTTCGCCGAACTGGCCCGCAACCCGACGCAGAAGACGGTCATCGTCCCCGCCGAAATGTCCGGCCTGGTCGGCACCATCGCTGGCCTGGGCGAACTGGTCAGCCTCGCCAAGGATCAGCAGCAGTCTCGCAGCGACAGTCGCACCGCCGCACCGGTCCGCACCACGCCCCCTGCCCCGCCGCGTCCGCGCGGCTCTGTCCCGCCCACGGAGTAGGTCATGGACACCGTCGTCGATTTCTATGTCGCCAGCCCTTTCTGGATCTGGCTCGCGCTTGGCGTCATCCTGCTGGCGGTCGAGGCGGCCTTCTCGACCGAATGGCTGCTGTGGCCGGCGGTGTCGGCCGGCGTCGTTGCCGTGCTGACCGCCGTCGGCGTGCGGCTGGGCTTCGGGATAGAAATCCTGATCTTCGCCGTCCTGACCATCGCCTTCACCCTGCTGTCCCGTCGTCTGATTACTCGCGTCAATCCGACCGACACGCCCGACATCAACGCCCGCGACAGTCGCCTGATAGGCCAGAGGGCCCAGGTCATCGAGGGCTTCGTCGACGGTCGCGGGCGGGTGTTCGTCTCCGGAGCGGAATGGCCGGCGGACCTTGAAGGCGCGGCACCTAGCGTGGGCACCAGCGTGATCGTGGAAGGGGTCAATGGCCCTCGACTGACGGTGCGATCCATCTAGAGGCTACGTCCCTCGCATATCCTCGATGCCGCGATTCGCTAGCTGGTCGGCGCGTTCGTTCAGCTCGTGCCCGGCGTGGCCCTTGACCCAGTGCCATTTGACCTCGTGCCGGGCGCGCGCCGCGTCGAGACGTTTCCACAGGTCGTCGTTCTTGACCGGCTTCTTCTCGGCCGTCTTCCAGCCTCGGGCCTTCCACGGGCCGATCCATTTGGTGATGCCGTCCATAACATAGCGGCTGTCTGTATGCAGATCGACGCGACACGGCCGGGTCAGGGCCTCCAGCGCGCTGATCGCCGCCATCAACTCCATCCGGTTGTTGGTGGTCAGCGCCTCCCCGCCCCACAGCTCCTTTTCGTGCCCACCGCCCGTCTGCAAGATTGCGCCCCAGCCTCCGGGGCCGGGATTGCCCTTGCAGGCACCGTCGGTGTGGATGATCACGTGACTCATTCGCGCGTCCTAACAGGTTCGCTTGGCGTCGCGCCACTGAAGCGCCTATATGCGGGTCAAGATTCAGACGGGGCGCAGCGTCGCCCGACCGAGGAGAGAGTTCCGTGGGTTCATTCAGCATCTGGCACTGGGCCATCGTCGCCATCGTGGTCCTCCTGCTGTTCGGCGGACGTGGCAAGCTGTCCGCCATGATGGGCGACGCCGCCAAGGGCGTGAAAGCCTTCCGCGATGGCCTGAAAGACACCGACGAGACCAAGTCGTCGGACCAGCAGCGCGCGGGTGCCCTGCCCCGCACCGACGCCGAAAAAGAAGACCTGAAGCAATAGCCGCATCCGGCTGAGGAAACTGACGGATGGGTGGTCTGGGCCCCGGTATCGGGGGGTTCGAGTATTTGGTGATCGCAATCGTGGCCCTCGTTGTTGTAGGGCCCGAGCGGCTGCCGGTGCTCCTGCGCAAGCTGGGTAAACTGGTCGCCAAGGCGCGCGGCATGGCCAACGAATTCCGCAACAGCTTCGAGGACATGGCCCGTCAGTCCGAGCTGGATGAGCTTCGCAAGGAGGTCGAGGCCCTGCGCACCGGCGGAACCATGCACGCCCTCGGTGCCGATGCCGACGCGGCCTTCAAGGACATCCGCGCCGATCTGAACAAGCCGCTGGAGCCCGCGCCCGAACCCGCCGCCATGCTCGCTGCGCCAGATGAATGGCCGGACAGTCCGCCAGTCATGGCTCCCTTGGACACACCGCCTATGGAAGCCGAGCCACAGCCCGTCGCCGCCAAACCCCGCGCCCGCAAGACGTCGGCCAAGCCCAAGGCAGCGGCCAGGCCAAAAGCGACGACCACGAACCGCAAGCCCACCGCCGCCAAACCCCGCACGCCCCGCGCCAGCAAGGTGGACCTGTGAACCGGGCCGAGGCCGACGAGGCCGAGATCGAGGCGTCGCGCGCGCCCCTGATGCAGCATCTGATCGAGCTGCGCGGGCGGCTGATCGTCTGCGTCGTGGCCTTCATCCTGGCCTTCTTCGTCTGCTTCTTCTTCGCGGCCGACATCCAGATCTGGCTCATCAAGCCGTTCCAGGCCGCCTATGCCCTGCACGCCACGGCCCAGGCCGAGGGCGGGCACGGGTCAAATCCGTTCGAGCTGATCGCCGTCACCCTGGGCCTGCACCCCCTGCCCGCCGGGGCACCGACCGATCTGGTGCTCCAGGCCACCGGGCCTTTGGAACAGCTGTTCACCAAGATGAAGGTCGCCGGGTTCGGGGCCGTGGTCCTGGCCTTCCCCGTCCTGGCCTGGCAGCTCTACAAATTCGTGGCCCCGGGCCTGTACCGCAACGAAAAGGGTGCCTTCCTGCCCTTCCTTTTCATCGCGCCGATCCTGTTCGTGATTGGCGGGGCGCTGGTCTATTTCGTCATGCTGCCCTTCGTCATGTGGTTCTCGCTGAGCCAGCAGATTGTGACCGAAGGCATCTCGGTTCAGCTGAACACCAAGATTTCCGAATACCTCAGCCTGGTGACCTCGTTGATGCTCGCCTTCGGCCTTTGCTTCCAGTTGCCGGTCGTGACGACCCTGCTGGGTATGGCCGGTATCATCAGCTCGAAGCTGATGAGCGAAGGCCGTCGCTATGCTATCGTGGCCGTCGTCGTCGTCGCCGCCGTCGTGACCCCGCCCGACCCCATCAGCCAGCTGATGCTGGCCGCGCCCCTGGTCCTGCTCTACGAAATCTCGATCTGGTGCGTCCGGCTGATCGAGCTTCGCCGCAAGAAGGCGGATGAGGCCGAGGGGCTGACGGTCTAGGACAGCCGATCGCGGAAGGTGGTCCAGTCGAAAGACTTCACGACCCGCAGATCGTCGGTGTCGCTGTTCCACAACACGATGTCCGGCAAAGCGACGCCATTGAAGGTGGTCGTCTTCACCATCGAATAGTGGGCCTGATCCAGGAAGGCGATGCGGGTGCCAGACATCGGCCGTTCGGCGAATACATAGTCGCCGATGGTGTCGCCGGCCAGGCAGGACGGGCCGCCCAGGCGGACGGTGACGCCGGCTTCCGGTTCACGCAGCATGGCCGGGCGATAGGGAGCCTCGATTACATCGGGCATGTGGCAGGTGGCCGAGATATCCATGATGGCGATGGGCATGCCGTTGTCGAAGGTGTCCAGCACCTCTCCGATCAGAATGCCGGCATCCAGGGCCACGGCCTCGCCCGGCTCCAGATAGACCTGGACGCCGTGACGCCGGGCGATGTCGCGCAGGAAATCGACCAGCTGGTCGGTCTGGTAATCGGCACGGGTCACGTGATGGCCGCCACCGAGGTTGAGCCATTTCACACCAGCCATCATGGGAGCAAGCTTCGGTTCCACGGCGGCCCAGATGCGGGCCAGGGGCTCGAAATCCTGCTCACACAGGGCATGGATGTGCAGGCCGTCGACGCCCTGCATATGCTCGGGCTTCAGCTGCGACACCGGAAACCCGAGACGCGAACAGGGCTGGGCCGGGTCATACTTGGCCACCTCCCCTTCCGAATGTTCGGGGTTCAGGCGCAGGCCGATCTCGAACACCTGGCCCTCGGCGCGGGCGGCCGCGATCAGATCGGCAAAACGCGCGATCTGCTGCGGATTGTTGAAGATGACGTGGTCCGACAGACGCAGGATTTCGGGCAGGTCCTGCGCCGTATAGGCGGGCGAATAGGTGGTCAGCTCGCCCTTGTAGAACTGCCGCGCCAGGCGCGCTTCCCACAGGCCCGACGCACAGACGCCGTCCAGATACTCGCCCACGACATCGGCAAGCGACCACATGGAAAACGCCTTGAGCGCCAGCAGCACCCGGGCGTCGGCCCGGTCGCGCATATCCTTCAGCACCGCCAGATTGCGCCGCACCGCCATCTCGTCGACCACGAAGGCGGGCGAGGCGACGCGATTCAGGTCGAAGCGGGCAAACGCCCCCGGATCACCGGCTCGGGTTTCCATGCGTCAGGCCGCGATCAGAACGGCAGAGGAGCGTCCAGCTCCTCGACCGTCCAGGGCAGGCCATGCTTGTTCAGCATGTCCATGAAGGGATCGGGATCCAGCTGCTCGATGTTGAACACCCCTTCGCCCCTCCACTGGCCGGTCAGCATCAGGGCCGCGCCGATCATGGCGGGAACGCCGGTCGTGTAGCTGACGGCCTGGTTGCCGGTTTCGGCATAGGCTTCCTGGTGATCGCAGATGTTCTTCACATAGACGGTCTTCTGCACGCCGTCCTTTTCGCCGGTGGCGATGGTGCCGATGTTGGTCTTGCCCTTGGTGATGGGTCCCAGCGACGAAGGCTCGGGCAGCAGGGCCTTCAGGAATTCGATCGGGATGATCTCGCGGCCCTGGAACATCATCGGCTCGATCGAGGTCATGCCGATGTTTTCCAGCACCTCGAGGTGCTTCAGATAGCTGTCGCCGAAGGTCATCCAGAAGCGGATGCGCTTGATCTCCGGATAGAATTTCGCCAGCGATTCCAGTTCCTCATGATACATGAGGTACATGTTCTTGGGGCCCACACCCTCGAAGTCGAAGGTCTGTTTGTGGCTGAGCGCCGGGCCCTCGACCCACTGGCCGTTTTCCCAGTGACGCGAGTTGGCGGTCACTTCGCGCAGGTTGATCTCGGGATTGAAATTGGTCGCGAACGGCAGGCCGGTGTCGCCGCCGTTGCAGTCCAGGATGTCGAGCGTGTCGATCCGGTCCAGCAGATGCTTCTTGGTATAGGTGGCGAACACCGACGTAACGCCGGGGTCGAAGCCGCTGCCCAGCAAGGCCATCAGACCGGCCTCCTTGAAGCGATCCTGATAGGCCCACTGCCACTTGTATTCGAACTTGGCCTCGTCACGGGGTTCGTAGTTGGCGGTGTCGAGGTAGTGCACGCCGGCGGCCAGGCAGGCGTCCATGATGGCCAGGTCTTGGTACGGCAGGGCCAGGTTGACGACCAGCGCCGGCTCAACCTGCTTGATCAGGGCCGTGGTCGCCGCGACGTCATCGGCATCGAGCGCGGCGGTATCGATATCGACGCCAAAGCGCGCCTTCACGGATTCGGCAATGGCGTCGCATTTGGACTTGGTCCGGCTGGCCAGGGTGATGTGCGAGAAGATGTCGGTATTCATCGCCATCTTGTGGACCGCGACGGAACTGACGCCGCCCGCACCGATAACCAGCACCTTGCTCATTCAAGCACTCCTTAGGCTCAACAGATCGTAGGCCGGACCGGGGTCCGACGATTGGGGGCGGCTCTTATCACGCGGCGCCCCGCTTCGCTAACCCGATGCCCCAGGAATGTGACGGCATGACCCGCGACAGGTGGTCCGGACACGAAAAACCCCGGACGGCGGACCGTCCGGGGCGCTTTCGTCAGGCTGACCAGCCGATCAGCAGCTGTAGTACATGTCGAACTCGACCGGGTGCGGATGCAGTTGCAGACGCATGACCTCTTCCATCTTCAGCTCGATGTAGCTGTCGATGAAGTCGTCATCCATGACGCCGCCCTTCTTGAGGAAGGCGCGATCCTTGTCGAGGCTCTCGAGGGCCTCACGCAGCGAGCCGCAGACCTCGGGGATGTTGCCGCGCTCTTCCGGCGGCAGGTCGTACAGGTTCTTGTCGGCCGGTGCGCCCGGATCGATGCGGTTCTCGATCCCGTCCAGACCCGCCATCAGCAGGGCGACGAAGGTCAGATAGGGGTTGCCCATCGGATCAGGGAAGCGGGCTTCGATACGCTTGGCCTTGGGCGAATTGACCCACGGAATACGGATCGAGGCCGAGCGGTTGCGGGCCGAATAGGCCAGCTTCACCGGGGCTTCATAGCCGGGGACAAGACGCTTGTAGGAGTTGGTCGTCGAGTTGGCGAAGGCGTTGATGGCCTTGGCGTGCTTGATGATGCCGCCGATGTACCACAGACACATATCCGACAGACCGGCGTATTTGTCTCCGGCGAACAGCGGCTTGCCGTCCTTCCAGATCGACTGGTGCACGTGCATGCCACTGCCGTTGTCGCCAAAGGTCGGCTTGGCCATGAAGGTGGCGGACTTGCCGTAGGCAGCGGCGACGTTGTGGATCACGTATTTGTAGAGCTGCAGCCGGTCGGCCATGGTCAGCAGGTCGCTAAACTTCAGACCCAGCTCATGCTGAGCCGGGGCGACCTCGTGGTGGTGCTTTTCGGGTTGCATCCCCAGGTCGCGCATGACCCCCAGCATCTCGCCGCGCAGGTCCTGGGCGCTGTCGGTCGGGTTGACGGGGAAGTAGCCACCCTTGGGTCCCGGGCGATGGCCCATGTTTCCTTCCGAATACTCCGCACCCGTATTGGCCGGCAGTTCGATGGAGTCGTAGGTGTAGCCGGTGTCGTGCGGCTGGGTGCTCCAGCGCACGTCGTCGAAGATGAAGAACTCGGCTTCCGGTCCGAAGAAGACGGTGTCGCCCACGCCCGCCGACTGGACATAGGCCAGGGCCTTCTTGGCCATGGAGCGGCTGTCGCGGTTATAGGGCTCGCCCGTGTCGGGGTTCAGCACGTCGCAGAACAGGAACAGGGTCTTCTGCTGATAGAAGGGGTCGATCCAGGACGAAGACAGGTCGGGCTTCAGCAGCATGTCGCTCTCGTTGATCGCCTTCCAGCCCGCGATCGACGAGCCGTCGAACATGGTCCCTTCTTCCAGGAAGTCCTCGTCGACCAGGTCGATGTCGAAGGTGACGTGCTGCATGCGCCCCTTGGTGTCGGTGAAACGGAGGTCGACGTATTCGACGTCACCCTCCTTTATCTCCTTGAGGATCTTGGCTGCGGCGCTCATTTTGAAGGTCCTTCGGTCTTGTCGGGGAGGAGAAAGACGACCCCGCCCGAAAGCGTGGCCGGGTGGATGTCGGTCGGTCAGACGGCCTGTGCGCCCGTCTCTCCGGTTCGGATGCGGATGACGTCCAGCACGTCCGATACGAAGATCTTGCCGTCGCCGATCTTGCCCGTGCGGGCCGCCGTCTGGATGGCCTCGACGACCGAAGACACCATGTCGTCGGGAACCACCACCTCGATCTTGATCTTGGGCAGGAAGTCGATGACGTATTCGGCCCCGCGATACAGTTCCGAATGCCCTTTCTGGCGGCCATATCCCTTGGCCTCCAGAACGGTCATGCCCTGCACGCCGGCGTCCTGGAGCGCTTCCTTCACCTCGTCCAGCTTGAACGGCTTGATGACGGCTTCGATCTTCTTCATGGGCAACCCCGCGCGGGCTTGGAATGGCTATCCGCTCGGGGGGTAAAGGGACATTGCATTGCACAATTACGCAAGGGTATTTTCGCATCTGTCGTCATCCGTGAACGGAGAACCGGCGTGAGCAGCCAACCTCCCCTGCCCGACTGGCGCGACACCCTGCCCTGGCCAGGACCAGAGACGCACAAACATCAGCGTGGACGACTGGGCGTCGTGTCGGGGCGCGCCTATCAGACCGGGGCTGCCCGGCTGGCTGCGCGGGCCGGTTTGCGGATCGGTGCGGGCGTCGTCCGCATCCTGTGTCCGCCGGATGCCGTGGCGGTGATCGCCCCGGCGATCGAGGCCGTCATGCTGACGCCCTTCGGAGCGGTCGAGGCCTTGATCGAAGCGACCGAGGGCATGGATGCGGTCGTGATCGGACCGGCAGCCGGGATAACCGATGGGACGCGGGCCAATGTACGAGCACTGGCCGCGACGGGCGCAGCCCTTGTCGTCGATGCGGACGCCCTGACCGTCTTCGAGGGCTGGCCCCAGGATCTGTTCGACGTTCTGGACCGCGACGACGTCCTGACCCCGCATGAGGGCGAGTTCAAACGGCTGTTCCCCGGCCTGCTGGACAAGGGCCGCGAGACGGCGGCGCGAGAGGCGGCGAAACGCGTCGGCTGCATCGTCCTGCTGAAGGGACCCCAGACCCTGATCGCTGCGCCCGACGGACGACTGGCGGCAAATGACAACGGCACCCCCTGGCTGGCGACGGCGGGATCGGGCGATGTGCTGGCCGGGATGATCGGCGGCCTGATGGCCCAGCGGATGGACAGTTTCGACGCCACCCGCGCCGCCGCCTGGATGCATGCCGAGGCGGCGCGCGGGTTCGGGCCGGGCCTGATTGCCGAGGATTTGCCAGAGCGGCTGCCCGCAGTGCTGAGCGCCCTCTACGATCAGCGCTCCAAAGGCCTGTGACCGCGCGCCCGGTTCAATTCGTCATCAAAGCCGACTATCTGCACGCCTTCGCTTTCGGAGTGCCGCCTTGCTGATCGTCCTGTCCCCGGCCAAGCGGCTGGATTTCACCGAAGTCGCCGATGCGCCCGCCACGGCGCGGCGGTTCAGGGAAGACACGGCATCTCTGGCCGTCACGACCAGGCGGCTGACCCGACCGGACCTGCGTCGGCTGATGTCCATCTCCGACAAGCTGGCCGATCTGAATCGCGAGCGGTTTCAGGCCTTCGATCCCGAATCGGATGACGGCATCCAGGCAGCGTTCGCCTTTGCAGGTGATGTCTATGAGGGGCTCAGCGCGCGCGAACTGGACACGAAGGCTCTGAACTGGGCGCAGGATCACCTGCGCATCCTGTCCGGCTTCTACGGCCTGTTGCGGCCGCTGGATCGCATCCAGCCCTATCGGCTGGAAATGGGCACACGATTGAAGACCCGCCGCGGGTCCAGCCTTTACGATTTCTGGGGCGACCGGATTTCGCAGCAGCTGAACGCCGACGCCGAGGGTCAGGCCGATCCGACCCTGATCAATCTGGCCAGCCAGGAATATTTCGGAGCGGTCGACGCCAAGGCCTTGAAGCTGCCGGTCGTGACCCCGCACTTCAAGGAACAGAAGGATGGGGAGGCCCGCATCATCTCGTTCTTCGCCAAGAAGGCCCGCGGCTCCATGGCCCGCTTCGCCGTCGACGAACGGATCGACAAGGCCGAGGATCTGAAGGCCTTCGACCGCGACGGCTACCGCTTCGACAAGTCCGCATCCACCGACGTGGACTGGATATTCACCAGGTCGGGAAATTCGTGATTCCTTGTGTCGCCTTCGCAAACGCGAACGGCTAGGCTGACCACGGATTCCAGTTTGCGAGACGACCATGGTTCAGCAGCCCGCGCGTAACGACAACGCCACCTCCGACCAGCGCCTGCGCGACATCGGCGATCTGAACGGACAGGTCGCCGTGATCTCCGGCTCGACCTCGGGCATCGGTCTGGCCATCGCCAGAGCCGTGGCGCAGCGCGGCGGCAACGTCGTCCTGAACGGACTCGGCGATGCGGACCAGATCGAACGGACACGGGCGGGTCTGGAAGCCGAGACCGGCGCGCGCGTTCTGTACCATCCCGCCGACATGACCCACGGCGATCAGGTCGCCGACATGGTCGCCTTCGCCAAGACCCAGCTGGGACGCGTCGACATCCTGGTCAACAATGCCGGCATCCAGCATGTGGAGGCGGTCGAGGCCTTTCCCACCGACAAGTGGGAGCAGATCATCGCCATCAACCTGTCCTCGACCTTCTACGCCACCCGCGCCGCCATCCCGATGATGAAGGCCCAGGGACGCGGGCGGATCGTCAACATCGCATCGGCCCACGGCCTGGTCGCCAGCCCGTTCAAGTCGGCCTATGTCGCGGCCAAACATGGCGTGATCGGCTTCACCAAGACCGTCGCTCTTGAGCTGGCCCAGGACAATATCACCTGCAACGCCATCTGCCCCGGCTTCGTCCACACACCCATCGTGGACAAGCAGATCGACGACCAGGCCCGCACCCGCAACATGTCCAGGGAGGACGTGCTGAAAAACGTCATCCTGGGCTCCCAGCCGACCAAACAGTTCGTCACCACCGATCAACTGGTGGGCATGTTCCTGTACCTGGTCAGCGATCTTGGGGCCTCGGCCAACGGAGCCAGCTTCTCCATCGACGGCGGCTGGACCGCGCAGTAGCCGCAGAGGAAGGGGCCGAGACGATGCCGAAGACGTCCGCCCCGAAACGCCGTCCCGTCAGCCTGGCCCTGCAAGGGGGCGGCTCGCACGGTGCATTCCAGTGGGGCGTGCTGGACCGCCTGCTGGAAGACGAACGGCTGGACATCCGCGCCGTCACCGCCGCCTCGGCCGGGGCGATGAATGCGGCGGCCCTGATCACCGGTCTGGCGAAAGGCGGGGCGGAGGGTGCGCGGGCGCAGCTGGATCTGCTGTGGCGCGAGGTGAACCAGGCGGGCGGCCGCAATGTCTTCGGGGCCTCTGCGGGCAGTGCGCCGGGCTGGTTGAAGGACAGCGCCGCCTGGCGGGCGGGGGAAACCCTGGCCCTGTCCCTCAGTCCCTATCAGTTCAATCCCTTCAATCTGAACCCGCTTAAGCGGGTGATCGCCACAGCCGTGGACTTCGACGCGGTACGCCACTCCGACATCGCCCTGTTCGTCTCGACCACAGCGGTCCGTCAGGGGCGGGCCCGGGTGTTCAAGACGCCGGAGATGACGGCGGATATCCTGCTGGCCTCCGGCTGCCTGCCGCATCTGTTTCAAGCCGTGGAGATCGAGGGCGAGCCCTATTGGGACGGCGGCTATCTGGCCAATCCGGCGCTGTGGCCGCTGTTCTATGCCGATACGCCCGACGACATCCTGATGCTGCCGCTCAACCCGTTCGCACGCGATCAGGTGCCCCGCGCCGCCGACGAGATCGCCGATCGCCTGAACGAGATCGTCTTCAACGCCCCGCTGGTTGCCGAACTGCGCGCCGTGGCCTTTGTTCAGGAACTGATCGAGGCCGGCACGCTGAAACAAACGGGCAAGGACCGCTATCGGCGACTGTTGATGCACGCCATCGAGCCCGGCCCGTGGCTGGGCGGCCTATCCCTGTCCAGCAAGTTCGACACGGAGTGGAGCTTTCTTAACGACCTGAAAGCGCGCGGGCGCGAGGCAGGAGAGCAGTGGTTTGATAAGTGTTTCGACGCGGTGGGCGAGCGTTCCAGCGTGGATGTGCGCGAGCGGTTTCTCTAGCCGACGAACCCTGCCGCCCGCCTGAGCCGGTCGTTGATCGCCTCGCCCAATCCCTCGTTCGGAATAGGCGACACCGCGATCCCTGCAGGTCTGTCGCGATCGGCCTCGCGCAGCAGGCGGAACAGGCTGGCCGCCGCCTCACGCACATCTCCGGACAGGCTCAGGCTCCAGCGGGGATCGCCCACACCGTGACCGAAGCCGAGTAGAATTTCACCGTGTCGCCGCTCCGTCGCCTCGATCCGGACCGGCGCATCAGGAGCATAATGCAAAGTCAGCCGACCGGGCGAGCGGTGCCCCTCCCCCGCCGTATCCAGCGGGCCGATCAGCGCTTCAATCTCCTGACGCGTCACCGCTCCGGGCCGCAGCAGGGCGACGCGGCCGTCCAGCACCGACACCACCGCGCTTTCGACCCCGACGGCACATGGGCCACCGTCGATGGCGGCGGCGGCGGATGCCCCCGTCTCCTCCACCGCGTCGACGAAGGTCGTCGGGCTGGGCCGACCGGAACGATTGGCCGAGGGCGCGACGACGGCCCCGCCGAAGGCCGAGATGACCGCGCGGGCGCGGGCGTGGCCGGGAACGCGGACCGCTACACTGTCCAAACCCGCTCGGGCCAAGTCGCAGACCGCGCGGGTGTCCCTGACCGGAGCCACCAGGGTCAGCGGCCCGGGCCAGAAGGCCTCGGCCAGGCGACGGGCGCGATCGTCAAACACAGCCAGGCTCTCAGCCTGCGCCGCGTCGGCGACATGGGCGATCAGGGGGTTGAAGCGCGGACGGCCCTTGGCCTCGAAGATCGAGGCGACGGCGGCGGCGTTGGAGGCGTCGGCAGCGAGCCCATAGACGGTCTCGGTCGGCAGGATCACTAGTCGGCCCGCGCGCAGGGTGTCAGCCGCTTGCGCGTCCGAGGCCGACGTCAGGCGGGACGCGCCTGAAGCTGCACCCGCACGGTCACCCGCCTGTCCACCAGCCTGTTCCACGGCGCCGTCGTCCCTATGCCGAACTGTGTGCGGTCCACCACGAACGCGCCGGTCAGATGCGCCCGACCGTCGGTCAGACGCAAGTCCACCGGAAAGGCCAGCGGCCGCGTCACGCCCTTGATCGTCACATCGGCCCGCGCCGTATAGCGATCCCCGCCCAGCGGCTCCAGCGACTTCAGGGCGAACCGGATGGCGGGATATCGCGCCGCATCCAGAAAGCCCGCCCCCCTGGCCCGCGCGGTGACGGCGGACGGCTGCATGCGCAGCGAGCCGGTCTGGACCGTCACATCGGCACGACTGGCCGCGACATTGTCCGGATCGAAGACGATGTTCCCGGACCACTGCTCGAACCGGCCCGAATGGGTCCCGCCAAAGGCCCGCACGGACATCTCTATGCGTGAGGCGTCCCGCTCGATGGTCCAGTCGCTTCTCCCCTGCGCGCCTGCGGTCAGGCCGAACAGCGCCAGTGCGAGGAGCAGCCGCCGGATCATGGGCGACGCGGAATCAGCGGGATCATCCGGTGCAGGACGTTGTCCCGGTCGATGAAGTGATGCTTCAGCGCGCCCAGCACATGCAGAGCGATCAGGACGTACAGCCCCTTCACCACCAGGCCGTGGATGTCCATCAGCAGGCCCGCCGTCTCGCGCCCGCCGCCGATGGGCAACAGCGGCCAGTTGAACAGGCCGAACCAGACGATGTCACGCCCCGTGGCCGAGGATGCCGCCCATCCCGTCAGCGGGATGACGATCAACACGACGTAGAACAGCACATGCGTCACTCGCGCCACCAGCCTTTGCCAGACCGGCAGGCGCGACGGCAGGGCGATGGCCGGATTGGCCACCCGCCATGCAATCCGACCGAGCGTCAGCACCAGTATCCCCAGCCCCACCGACTTGTGCAGATTGATGAAGGTCCTCTGCGGGTCGCCCACCTCGTGCGCCGTGATCAGCAGGACTTGGGTCAGGACCAGTGCCGCAATGAGCCAGTGCAGGATCAGCGAAACGGTCGAATAGCGATTGCGGGGTTGGGCCACGATGACTCCTGCTCTGATGACCCCACCTTGGCCCAGCTTGCGCCTGTGGCCAAGCGTCCGCTTGCAAGACAGGGAGCGATCACGGCAAAAGTGGGTATCGATCTGCAACCGAGTGCCCGCCCATGACCTATCGCGCCCCGATCCGCGACCTGATGTTCACCCTGACCGAGGTTGCCGGCATCGACGATGTCGCCGCCACCGGGGCGTTTCCCGATTATGACGGCGAACTGATGGGCGCGGTGCTGGAGGCGGCGGGCCAGTTTTCGGAGGGCGTGCTGGCCCCCCTGAACAAGATCGGGGATCAGAAGGGCTCGCTCTATGCCAACGGCACGGTGACGGCCGCGCCCGGTTTCGCCGACGCCTATCGCCAGTTCGCCGAGGGCGGCTGGACGGGCCTCACGGCTTCCGCCGAGGCCGGCGGGCAGGCCCTGCCCAAGGCGCTGGAACTAGCGGCCTATGAGACTGTGCATTCCGCCAACATGGCCTTCGGCCTGTGCCCCATGCTGTCGCTGGCCGCGATCGAGGCGCTGGAGGCCCACGGCACGGAAGAGCAAAAGCGGGTCTATCTGCCTAAACTGGTCAGCGGCGAATGGACCGGGGCCATGGTCCTGACCGAGCCGCATGCGGGCTCGGACCTGGGCTCGCTGACGGCCACTGCGACGCCGAACGGCGACGGCACCTATGCCCTGAACGGCCAGAAGATCTTCATTACCTGGGGCGACCACGACGCCACCGACAACATCGTGCACATGGTGCTGGCTCGCCTGCCCGGTGCGCCCGCCGGGCCCAAGGGGATCAGCCTGTTCCTCGCCTCAAAATTCCACGTGAAGGAAGACGGCACCCTGGGCGACCGCAACGCCTTCCGGCCCGTCGGTGTTGAGCACAAGCTGGGCATCCACGCCTCACCTACCTGCGTCATGAGCTATGAGGGCGCGACGGCGACGCTTGTGGGCCAGCCTAATCAGGGCCTGTCGCACATGTTCGTCATGATGAACGCCGCGCGCCTGGCCGTGGGCGTCGAGGGCGTCGGCATCGCCGAAATGGCCTATCAGCACGCCTTGGCCTACGCACTTGATCGCAAACAGGGCCGCTCGGTCTGGACCGGCCAGTCCAATGCCCCGATCATCGACCACCCGGACGTACGCCGCACCCTGTCGGTCATGAAGGCGAAGATCGCCGCCGCCCGAGCCATCTGCCTTGCCACCGGCGTTGCCGCCGACCTGGCCAAACACGCCGCCACTGAAGAAGATCGTCGTCGCTGGAAAGGCCGCGAGGACCTGTTTACCCCCATCGCCAAGGCCTGGTCGACCGACATCGGCTGCGAGGTCGCGTCACAAGGCGTGCAGATCCACGGCGGCATGGGCTTCATCGAGGAAACAGGTGCGGCCCAATACTATCGCGACGCCCGCATCGCCCCGATCTACGAGGGCACCAACGGCATCCAGGCCATGGACCTGGTGGGCCGCAAACTGTCGATGGACGGCGGTCAGTCGGCCAAGGACCTGATCGCCGAGTTCAAGGCCACCCTGCCGGCCCTCGGCCGACTATATTCCGGCAAGCCCGTTGAAAGGTTCGCCAATGCCATCGAGGCCGTGCAGGACGCCACCCTCTGGATCCTCGACCGCAAGGCGGCGGCCGATGGGGCCGCCGACGTTCTGGCTGCGGCCGACGGCTATCTGAAGCTGCTGGGCGACGTCACCGGCGGCTGGATGCTGGCCAAGGGCGCGCTGGCCGCCAAGGCGCGTCTGGACGACGGTGGCGGCGACACCGCCTGGCTGGAAGGCAAGATCGCGCTGTACGAAGTCTATGCGGCCAACGTCCTGGGCCACGCCTCCAGCCGCCTGGCCACCATCGGTCAGGGCGGCGCGTTGCTGGAGCGGATGTCGGCCGAGGTGCTGGCGGGCTGATCCAGCAGGGCCACCGCCTCGCGGATATAGGCCGAGTGCAGGACGAAACCGATCCCGGTGCTCTCGCCCCGCACCCGCATCTCCTGCGCCAGAATGCCCGCGATATAGGGATGATCCGGCGCGGCTGTGGCTGACGTGCGCCTGGCCGACGGAACCCAGAATACCGGCCCGCCCGAATTGCCGGGGAAGACCGCAAAGTCCAGCAGGAAGCTGGGGAAGGCGTCGACGGGCGTCAGTGGCCAGGACGCGATCCGCCCGGTCTTCAGGATCGCAAACCCCGCCGTATTGGCCGAATAGCCGTGCGGATAGCCCAGCGTCAGCATCTCGTCCCCCGGCCCGACCTGCCAGCGCTCGAAAGCCTCGCGGTCGGCCAGCCAGTCCAGCGGAATGGCCGCTCGGGCGAAGGCTGGTGGAGCCGAAACCTCCATCACCGCAATGTCGCGCTCGGGATGCCGCGTCCAGGCCGCCTGCCCTTCCTCGGATCGGATACGAACCGGCTCGGGCGCGAACCGCCAGCGCCCCTCGGGCATTTGCACCCGCCAGCCGATCCGGGCCTCGGGCTTCGCCATCCCGTCCAGCACATGGGCGGCGGTGACCAGCACGGTGCGCGGCTGGCCGTCCGGACGCGGCGCGTCGATCAGAAATCCGGTGCCCACCCGGCGCGTGCCGTCATCGTTCGGCTGGTCGATCTGGACCGTCGCATTGATCAGCCCGACCGTCAGGTCCCACGTGGGGGCAGCGACATCCTGAGGGGGCGGCAGCAAGTCGAACATGGCGTAATCCCACGATGGGCGTTTGTTCATTTGACGGCGCGGCGGCACCGCGCACAAGGTGCGGCCCTCACCGACAGGGGCCGATCATGAACCGCCGCGACCTTCTCGCCACCTCCGCCGCCGCCCTCGCTGCGACCGCCCTTCCTGCCAACGCCCTCGCCCGCCCGTCTGGAGCCCCGATGCCGCAAAACCGCCCCGTCCCGCCGGTCGCCAAGAAGATCCCGGTCACCATCGAACAGCTGGGCCGCACCCGGACCGACGACTATCAGTGGATGAAGGACGACAACTGGCAGGCGGTGCTGCGCGACCCGACCCTGATCAAGGCCGACGTCAAGGAACACCTGACCGCCGAGAACGCCTATCGCGAGGCCATGCTGGCCTCCACCCTGCCGCTGCAGGCCACGATGTTCGAGGAGATGAAGGGCCGGATAAAGCAGGACGACAGTTCCGTCCCCGCCGCCGACGGGCCGTGGGAATATTATGTCGAGTACAAGACCGGCGATCAGCATCCCCGCTACATGCGCGTCGAACGTCAGGGCACCTTCATGGTCGACGGCCAGCCGGTCACAAAGAATTTCGTCGTCGCTCCGACTCCGCAACTGCTGCTGGACGCCAATGAACTGGCGAAGGGCAAGGCCTATTCGGAAGTCTCGGCCGCCGACCACAGCCCCGATCACAGCCTTTTCGCCTATGCAGAGGACGCGCAAGGGTCCGAGGTGCACCAGATTTATGTGAAGGACCTCGCCACCGGCGAGGTCCTGCCCGACCCGATCGGTTCGGCGGGCGGCAACTTCGCCTTCTCACCCGACAGCCAGTGGATCTTCTGGACCAACCGTGACGACAACGGCCGCCCCGACAAGATCTTCCGCCGTCCCGCGCGCGGTGGCGAGACGACGCTGGTTTATGAAGAAACCGACGAGGGCATGTTCCAGGGTGTAAGCGTCACCGCCGACAACCAGTTCATCGTCATCTCCATCGCCAATCAGGAAACGTCTGAGGCGCGGATCATTCTCGCCGCGACCCCGACGGCCGAGCCCGTCGTGCTGGAACCCCGCCACGTCGGCCGCCTGTACGATGCCGACCACTGGGGCGACCGCTGGGTCATCCGTACCAACGCCGACGACAGCGTGGACTTCAAGATCGTCGAGGCCCCGACCGACAATCCGGCCAAGGCCAACTGGACCGACCTTGTCCCGCACACGCCCGGCCGCTTCATCGAGGGCGTGTCGCTGGTGAAGGACTTCATCGGACGTCAGGAGCGCGCCGACGCCAATACCAGGATCGTCATCCGCGACCGCGCCGGTGCCGAGCACGAGATTGCCGTCGACGAACCCGCCTTCTCCCTCTCGCTGGCCGGGGCGTCGGAGTTCGACACCACGATCATGCGCTATGGCTACAACTCGCCGTCCACCCCGACCTCGACCTATGACTACGATCTGACGACGCGCGAACGAACCCTGCGCAAGGTGCAGGAGGTGCCGTCGGGCCATAATCCGGAAGACTATGTGGTCGAGCGGCTGAACGCGCCGGCCAGCGACGGCGAACTGGTGCCCGTCACCATCCTGCGGCGCAAGTCGACGCCGGTCGACGGCTCAGCTCCGCTGCTGCTCTACGGCTATGGCTCCTACGGCATTCCGATGGCGGCCAGCTTCTCGACCTCGCGGCTGTCGCTGGTCGATCGCGGCTGGATCTATGCCATCGCCCACATCCGGGGCGGGTCGGACAAGGGCTGGAACTGGTTCCTGTCGGCCCGCAAGATGACCAAGAAGAACACCTTCACCGACTTCATCGCCGCCGCCGAACATCTGATCCAGCGCCGCTATGCCACCGCCGGCAACATCGTGGCCCAAGGCGGGTCGGCCGGTGGCCTGCTGATGGGTGCGGTCAACAACATGCGGCCCGACCTGTGGGCCGGCGTGATTGGCCAGGTGCCCTTCGTCGACGTCATCAACACCATGTCGGACACCAGCCTGCCGCTGACTCCGCCCGAGTGGCCGGAATGGGGCAATCCGATCGAGGACGCCGAGGCTTACGATTACATGATGAGCTACAGCCCCTACGACCAGGTCGAGCCCAAGGCCTATCCGGCGGTCCTGGCCACCGGCGGCCTGTCCGACCCACGCGTCACCTATTGGGAGCCGGAGAAGTGGGTCGCCAAACTGCGGCCCGCGACCACCTCGGGCAAGCCCATCCTGCTGAAGATCAACATGGAAGCCGGGCACGGCGGGGCCTCGGGCCGCTTCGATTTCCTGAAGGAAGTCGCCCACGACTACGCCTTCGCCATCTGGGCCATCGACAAGGAGTGGGAGACGGCCTGAATCTGAAACGCCGCAGCCATGCACATTGTGGCGGCGAAGGTCTAACCCTATCCTTACCGCATGGTGTGGCTGCGGACAGTGATGATGCTGGCGGGAGTCTTCGCCGTCCTTTGGCTGGGCGGCGTCTCGACCCATGCAGTCGCCGATTCCCCGTTTCCTCCCTGTCATGAGGCGATGTCCAGCCACAGCAAGCCCGTCCAGCAGCATCATGCGCCGGATAAGGCCATGAAGAGCATGGCCTGTTGTGTAGCCTGCGTAGCCGGGCTCGATGTGCCGGTGATGCGGACAGTCGCGCACCGTATCGCTGTGCCGGTTTCCGACCGTGCCGAAGTCGTGCCGACCGGACGCATACCCGCGCCGGAGCACGGCCCGCCAAAAGCCTGATCAGGCCCACCACCGCCGGCGCGGCCCCGTGCCACGCCCTGATCAGACATTCTCCTATCAAGGAGCCTTCATGGCTTTCCGCTTCATCGCGCCCTTAGCCGGCGCATCCCTGCTCGTGCTCGCCCAAGTGGCCAGTGCGCAGGATCACACGCACCATCCGGCTCCGCAGACGCAGCCGTCGGTGCCCGGGCCCACCCCCTACTCCGACATCCATGCCGGTCACGACATGAGCCGAATGCAGGTTCAGCCGGCCACCATGGGTCATTCCGGCCACCACATGACCAGCCCACTCGGTCCCTGGCCCATGAGCCGCGATGCCTCAGGCACCAGCTGGCAACCCGACGCCGGGCGGCACGCCGGCGTCCACTGGAGCGATGGAGACTGGACCTTCATGGGTCACGCCCTGCTGAACCTGACCTATACACGTCAGAATGGAACGCGCGGTGACGACCAGACCTTCGTCTCCGGCATGATCATGGGTGCGGCACGACGTGACTTCGCCGACGGCTCGACCCTGAACTTGCGGCTGATGGCAAGCCCTGACCCGTTCATGGGCAAGTCGGGCTATCCCTTGCTGATGGCGGCGGGCGAGACAGCGGACGGGATCAACCCCCTGATCGATCGCCAGCATCCGCACGAACTGTTCATGGAAGCCTCGGTTAGCTATTCACGCCGCCTGTCCGATAGCGGCAGCGTCTTCGCCTACATCGGTTACCCCGGCGAGCCCGCGTTCGGC
Source organism: Brevundimonas sp. (assembly GCF_041919755.1). GTDB lineage: Bacteria > Pseudomonadota > Alphaproteobacteria > Caulobacterales > Caulobacteraceae > Brevundimonas. Next base: position 33,065 of record NZ_JAYRTD010000001.1, read on the forward strand.
CCGCCCGCCTTCATGCACCGCATGAGCGCGATGGATGGCCCGGAGGCACCGATCACCCACCACTGGCTGGATTCGACGCACATCGTGTTCGGCGTAACGACCCTGGGCTGGGTCCATGACGGCTTCAAGCTGGAGGCCTCGGCCTTCAAAGGGCGCGAGCCGGATGAGGACCGGTTCGATTTCGACGCTCCTCGGCTGGACAGCTGGGCCGTGCGCGGCAGCTGGAACCCGTCACCCGAATGGTCGCTACAACTGTCTTATGCCGACGTCTCCGCGCCCGAGCAGCTAGAGCCTGACGAGGACGAGACCAAATGGTCGGCCAGCGCCATCCATGCTCGCAGCATCGGTAGCGACGGCTGGTGGTCCTCCACCTTGGCCTGGGGCCGCAAGACCAACGATCACGACGAGTCGAAGGACGCCTGGCTGGCCGAGACCGCTTTCAGCCCCGATGATCGCTGGACCGTTTTCGGACGAGCCGAAAGAATCCAGACAGATGAACTTGTTCCCGGTATCGGCGGCGGTCACGGCCCGCTGTACGAGGTCGCCAAGGTCTCGGCAGGTGTGATCCGTGACTGGCAGATCGCCGACAACGTTCGGTTCGGCGTCGGTGCACAGTATAGCGTCAACCACGTGCCGAACCGGCTGGAAGCGATCTACGGCGGCGATCCGGACGGTGGGACGATCTTACTGCGCCTAAAGATCGAGTAGGGGCTCCAGCGCCGCGTCGCGGGAGCGATCCTGCGGCGCGGCAAAGGCCGCTTTTATTCTTCCACAAGTGAAGAAGGATGGCTGGGGAACTAGGACTCGAACCTAGAACGACGGTACCAAAAACCGCTGTGTTACCATTACACCATTCCCCAGCAGGTCCGGCGTTTCCGGGGCCGAACCGCCGGAAGGCGTGCGAGATACGACAAGGGACGGCGGGATGCAAGGACCGGTTTTCAGACTATTTTCAAAGCCGTCGTTTCGCCGCTTGCGAGGGCTCGACCCCCTCGTTATACACCGCCTCCTTAAGTCGGAGTGTGGCTCAGCCTGGTAGAGCACTGCCTTCGGGAGGCAGGGGTCGGAGGTTCGAATCCTCTCACTCCGACCATTTTTCTGGCGCTAACGCTCGCCCCTCGGGGCTCGCTGGTTGGGCGGCATGTTTGGCCGCTACCGCTCACCGCGCGGCGGCTCGCTGCTTGAGCGGCGCATTGTTCCCGATCTTCTATTCAGCCTTGGCCGCGACAGCGTTCAGATGCGCGCCGACGGCTTCGATGGTGCGCTTGTTCAGAGCCTTACGGCGCGACAGGAGCTCGGGCGAGCCCGCATCGTAATCAGCCATCAGGCGATCGACGAACTCGCCTGACCGGACCTCGGCCAGAACGTCGTCCATGGCGCTGCGCGAAGGCTCACCGATAATGCGCGGCCCGGTCAGATAAGCCCCATACTCCGCCGTATTGGAGATGCGGGCAAAGGCCCCGGCGATCCCGCGCTCGTACATCAGGTCGGTGACCAGCTTCAGCTCATAGAAGGTCTCGAACCAGGCGACTTCAGGAGGATAACCGGCCTGGACCAGCTTCATGAAGGCCGCATCGACCAGCTCGGCCGTCCCGCCGCACAGGACGACCTGCTCACCGAACAGATCGCTTTCGCATTCGGCGGCAAGGGTTGTCTCCAGGATGCCCTTTCGCCCGCACCCCAGCGCCGCCGCATAGGACAGGCCCAGGGCATGCGCTCTACCTGAGGCATCCTGATGCACGCCGAACAGGCAGAAGACCCCCCGCCCTTCCTCGTACAGATCGCGGATGCGCGGCCCGATACCCTTGGGCGAGGCCAGGATAACGTCCAGATCGGCGCGCGGCTGGATCAGGCCAAACCTCACCGACAGGCCGTGGGCAAAGATCAGGGCGGCACCTGGCCGGATATTCGGCTCGATCTCGTCGGTCCAAAGATCGCGGTGCGCCTCGTCCGACACCATGACGGCGATGACATCGGCCCCGGCCGTCGCTTCACCCGCGGTCAGGACGGGAAAGCCGTCAGCTTTAGCCTTCGCCCGCGTGCCCGAGGTCGCCTTCAGCCCGATGACGATGTCGGTGACGCCCGAATCGCGCAGGTTCAGCGCATGCGTCCGGCCCTGGCTGCCATAGCCGATGATGGCGACGCGCTTGCCGCGAATGATCGACACGTCGCAGTCGCGGTCATGGAATACAGGCAGAGGAGCCGCTAGGGTCTGGGTCATGAGCACACAGATAGCGATTTCGGACGTGGTCGGCTTCTGGAAAGGAGCCGGTCCGCAAAAGTGGTTCGCCAAGGACGATGCCTTCGATGCCGAGTTCCACAGGCGGTTCCATGATGCCCATGTCGCGGCGGCGCGACGCGAGCTGGACCACTGGATAGAGACACCGGACGGGGCCCTGGCCCTCATGATCCTGCTGGACCAGTTCCCCCGAAACAGCTTTCGGGGCACTGCGCATCAGTTCGCTACCGACCCCCTCGCCTTGATGTTTGCCAATCAGGCGGTCGAGCGCGGGCATCACCTGGCGTTCGAGCCGCAGCTGAAGAACTTCGTCATCCTGCCCTTCGAACATTCCGAGCGGCTGGAGGATCAGGACCGCTATCTGGCCTTGGCGGACGGCGACGAAGAGCTGGTGAAATGGGGCAAGGTCCACCGTGACATCATCGTTCGCTTCGGACGGTTCCCCCACCGCAACGCCATGCTGGGCCGCGAAACGACGCCCGAGGAGCAGGCGTTTCTGGATGAGGGCGGTTTTGGGGGATAGGTCGTCTACATTGTGGACGGCACGACCATGGACCGGTGATTCGTGGCGCGAATCAGCGGCACACTTACGGTCATGAGCGCCGCCTTCGATTTCGCCGACATCCAAGCCCGCAGCGAGGCCGCGCCTGCCGATCATCCGGAATGGCAGTATCTGAATCTGCTGCGCGACATCCTGGACAATGGGGCGCGGCGCGACGACCGGACGGGCACGGGGACGCTGGGCGTGTTCGGACGCCAGATGCGCTTTGATCTGTCCAAGGGTTTCCCGCTTCTGACGACCAAGAAGCTGCATCTGCGGTCGATCATCGTGGAGTTGCTGTGGTTCCTGCGCGGCGAGACCAACATCGGCTATCTCAAGGACCACAACGTCCGCATCTGGGACGAATGGGCCGATGCCGAGGGCGAGCTGGGACCAGTGTATGGCAAGCAGTGGCGGTCCTGGACCGCGCCGGATGGCCGGGTCATCGACCAGATCGAGAAACTGGTCCACGGGCTGAAGACCAATCCCAACAGTCGCCGCCACATCGTCACGGCCTGGAACCCGGCGGACGTGGATGACATGGCCCTGCCGCCCTGCCACTGCCTGTTCCAGTTCTTCGTGGCCGACGGCAAGCTGAGCTGCCAGCTGTATCAGCGCAGCGCCGACGTCTTCCTGGGCGTGCCGTTCAACATCGCCTCCTACGCCCTGTTGACCATGATGATCGCCCAGGTCGTGGGGCTGGAGCCCGGAGAGTTCGTCCACACCTTCGGCGACGCCCACCTGTATCTGAACCACGTCGAACAGGCCGAGACCCAGCTGAGCCGCGAGCCGCTGTCCCTGCCGACCATGACCATCGCGCCCAAGCCTGACCTGTTCGCCTTTGGGCTGGAGGATTTCGCGCTCAGCGACTACGCCCCCTGGCCGCACATCAAGGCCCCGATCGCGGTCTGACTTAGCGCCACCCCCCTGACTGGACTTCACTCCATGCGCCTCATCGCCCTGCTGCTCGGCTTGGCTCTTTGCCTGAGCTCGCCTCTGTCTGCTGCTTTAGCTCAGACCCCGACACCCGATACGCCAGCCGGTGTTCAACACGCGAGCCTGTCTGCACCCGACGGACGCCTCATCGACGTCAGCATCTGGCCCGCCGTTCAAGAGCGGGGGGTGGTCGTATTCAGCCACGGGCTCAACAGCAGCCCCGAGCCCTACAACCGCATTCTCAAGGCCTGGGCCGATCATGGCTACACCGTGGTCGCCCCGCTTCACGTGGACTCTCTCAGGCATCCTGACCATGCCCGTTACGACAATCGGGCGGCTTTCGCCGCACGGATTACGGACCTCGCAGTGGTTCGGGGATATGTCGGCAACGCGCATCAAGGCAAACCCGTGATCGCTGCGGGACACTCGTTCGGTTCATTGCTGTCATTGATCTCGGCTGGGGCGGTCACCGCTGCCGGCCCGATGGGCGATCCCTCGGTCAAAGGCGTCATTGCCTTCTCATCGGCGGGTGATCTGCCGGGCCTCGTAAACCCGCAGACCTACGCCACGATGGCGCCCCCCCTGCTGATGATCACGGGCGATGCCGATATTGTCCCTGGCTTCGTTTCGGACTGGACCCAGCACCGCAGCCCGTTCGACCGCAGCCCGGCCGGCGACAAATATCTGATGGTGGTCGACGGCGGAAACCACGAACTGGTCGCCCGGTCGGACGACGCGATCTTCACTCTGATGGAGAACGCGACCGAGACTTTTCTGGACGCCTATGCGCTTGGAGACGCGACAGCCAAACAGACACTCACAACCTTGCCGATGCCTGATCGCGTCACGTGGGAACGCCGCTGACCATGGATTTGTCCGCGCTGTCCGCACAGGTGCTGCGCATCTCCGACATCTATGCCGCCGAGCACGGGATCGACCGGTCCGGCGACTGGGCGCTGTTGAAGCTGCAGGAAGAGCTGGGCGAGTTGACGGCCGAGCATCTGCGCGTCAGCGGGCGGGCGCGGGGTTCGGCGGATGCGCAGGCGCAGGCCGATGAGGCGGCGGACTTGCTGGGGATGCTGCTGATCTACTGTGACGGCGCGGGCATCGACCTCGAACAGGCCATGCGCCGCAAATGGCTGAAATGGCTGGATCAGGCCGCGGACTGATCCGCCGCCACCATCTTCATACCAGCCAGCGTCTGCCGTAGATCTGATGGATAGGCCTCGACCCATTCGACGGCGATGCTGTTCTTCAGCGCACCCATGGCCATGGTGGCTTTGAGCGCGATGACTTGACCGGCAACGGCGGGAACGACGACTTCGGCCTGATGGTTCTGCGCCCCCGCCAGACCGCCGAAGCTGAACGCAACGATATGATGGCCGGGTATCAGATGCAGGGCCGTGAAGCGCGGGCTTTTCAGCTGGGCCACTGGTCGGCCATCCAGATGGACGTTCATCCCCGCTGCCATCCCGACGAAGCCTTCGCGATAGACGACCAGCAAGGCATGGCCGGTCGCAGGCTGAAAGGACAGAGCGGCATCGCGCGCCTCGCCGCTGGCCATCGCCACCTTGCGGTTGCCCGCCAGATTGCCGCCGATCAGGGCTGTGAACGCCCCCAGCAACCCTCCCAGAATCCACGGCGCGATGCCGAACGACGTTCCTAGGCTGGCCGCCCAGGCCCCGAGACCAAACGCAATCACGAAGGCGACTACGAAACCGACGAAGCACCACAGGGCGATCTTGTTCACGAAACACTCCTACGCATCGACAACGCTGTTGCGGTAAAGCCTGACCGGATGCGCGGTTGCCGCTCGGCCGGATGTAATCGGGCACAGGATTGGGTAAGAACAGTTCACCGTTCCCCCAAAGTCAGAGGTTTCTCTTGCCCCTTGCCCGTATCGCCCTGGTCGTCGCGCGGGGCCGCAACGGCGTGATCGGCCGCGACGGCGACCTGCCCTGGCGGCTGCGCAGCGATCTGCAGCGGTTCAAGGCCATCACCGTGGGCAAACCCTGCATCATGGGCCGCAAGACCTGGGAAAGCCTGCCGCTGAAACCTCTGCCGGGGCGGCTGAATATCGTGCTGACCCGCGACGAGGCCTATGGGACCGACCATTCACCCAAGGGGGCTCTGGTCTGCACCAGCCTGGACGAGGCCATCGAGATCGCGCGCGAACAGGCCGAGGACGACGGGGTTGACGAAATCTGCGTGATCGGCGGCACGGCCCTGTTTGAAGCCACGCTGCCCCGTGCCAAACGGCTTTACATCACCGAGGTCGACGCCGCGCCGGATGGGGACGCCGTGTTTCCGGATTTCGACCAGACCGCCTTTGCGGAAACAGCATCAGAGGCGCACACCGCGGGCGATAAAGACGACCACGATTTCGTCTTCCGCGTGCTGGACCGCCGCTAGGCGCGGTCCTTGACCTCCGGCATCGCATCGGTGCCACACAGACGGTCCCAGAAGCGCAGGTGAAGGCCGAAGTTGGTCTTCATATGGGTATGGTGCCGACCGTGATGTGTGGCAGTGATCAGGTGACGACCCAGCGGTGAGCGCACCCAGCGATCCGGCCACATCTCCCAGCCGCAATGGTTCATCACCGCCGTCACGGTCATCACTGTCAGCAGCAGGGCCACGACCCAGACATTGATCGGGATCAAGAAGACCATCAGCGGCAAAAGCCAGGCCGTCAGCACCGCCTCGATCGGATCGAAGGCGAAGCTGGCAAAGGGACTGGGCTCACGCGAGCGGTGATGCCCGGCATGGGCGATGGCGAACAGTCGCGGATGATGCAGCAGCCGGTGCGTCCAGTAATAGTGGGTGTCCTGCACGATCAGCAGCAGCAGGAAACTGACTGGCAGCCACCACAGGCCGTACTGCGCCGGGTCCAGATACATCCGCGTCCCGCCCGCCTTGAACGCCTCCAGCGCTATGGCGGCCGGCAGGGCATAGATGGGCGTGGCGATCAGGGAGAAGCGGATTTCCTGAAGCATCAGACGGCGCGACGGGCGGTCCCGGTTCAGCTGCCGCCCCAGGCCCCGCGCCCTGCCCCACTGCATCCACCAGACCCCGCCCGCGATCAGCAGATACCGCAGCCCGATGATCAGGCTCAGCCAGGCAGTGGAGATCAGGACGTCGAGGAGCAAGGGAGGTTCTAGGGACTAGGTTTCAGGTTCTAGGGTGGCTTGATGCGCACCGCCCTGCCTAGACCCTAGCCCTAGAACCTATCTCCTGAAACCTAGAACCTAGGTGAGCGTCGCCATCGCCGAACGATCGAACGCCATCAGTTCGTCGTTGCGGCCGTCGCGGACCTTCTCGACCCAGCGCGAATCGGCCAGCAGGGCGCGACCGACGGCGATCAGGTCGAACTCGTCCCGCTCCATACGCTCGATCAGGCCGTCCAGCGACGCCGGATTTGAGCCCGCCCCACCGAAAGCTGCGATGAACTCGCCGTCCAGTCCAACCGAGCCGACGGAGATGGTCGGCTTCTTGGTGATGACCTTGGCCCAGCCGGCGAAGTTGAGGTCCGAGCCCTCGAACTCCGGCTCCCAGAAGCGGCGCTGTGAGCAGTGGAAGACGTCGACGCCCGCGTCGGACAACGGCAGGAGCCACTCGGCCATCTCGTCGGGATTCTGAGCGATCTTCGCGTCGTAGTCCTGCTGCTTCCACTGCGACAGGCGGATGATCAGGGGAATATCGGGGCCCAGGCCCTCACGCACGGCCTTGACGACCTCGACGCCGAAGCGAGCGCGCTCCGCGATTGTCGGGCCACCCCAGCGATCGTCCCGTGCGTTCAAACCCGCCCAGTAAAACTGATCGATCAGATAGCCGTGCGCGGAATGGATTTCAGCGGCGTCGAAGCCCAGATCGCGGGCTGCGCGGGCCGACCGACCGAAGGCGGCGATGGTGTCGGCGATGTCCTCTTCGGTCATGGCCTCATACTTTTGCTTGCCCGGAGCGACGAGACCGGAGGGGCTGTCGACCTGACCCAGGGGTTGCCAGTCCGCACCCTGTCCGCGCGCCGCGCCGACGTGCCAGATCTGTGGCGCGATCAGGCCTCCCGCGGCGTGAACCTCCTCTACCACCTTCTTCCATTCCGGCAGGGCCTCGCCATGAAAGACCGGGACGGCGGCGTCGTTGCGGGCGGCGGGCCGTTCGACCACCGTGCCTTCGGTGATGATCAGGCCCACGCCGCCCTCGGCCCGCCTGCGATAATAGGCGGCGACGTCGCTGGTCGGGATGCCGCCCGGCGAAAAGGACCGCGTCATCGGAGCCATGACGATGCGGTTCGGCAGGGTCAGGTTCTTGACGGTAAACGGACGGAACAGGGTCTCGACGGACATCGCGGTCTCTTTGGCAATCATCCCGGGGGAGCGGGACTGGAACCGCCAAGGTGGCGATTCAGGTTGCGTTTGAAAACCCTGTCGGGCCGAAAAAATTGGCTAGCCGCACGCCTCCTTCTTCGGGGCCGTGTCGGGGAAGTACCGGCGACCCAGCCACAGGGCGACGGAGACCAGCAGGATCAGCACCGGCACCTCGACCAGCGGCCCGATGACTGCCGCAAAGGCGACCGGCGAGGCCAGGCCGAAGGCGGCGATGGCGACGGCAATGGCCAGTTCGAAATTGTTGGAGGCCGCCGTGAAGGCGAGGGCCGTGGTGCGCGGATAGTCGGTCTGGATTAGCCGTCCCATCAGAAAGCTGACGATGAACATGACCAGAAAATAGATCGTCAGCGGAATGGCGATACGCAGGGCATCCAGCGGCAGGGCGACGACCTCGCCGCCCTTCAGACTGAACATGGCCGTGATCGTGAACAGCAGGGCGATCAGGGTCACCGGCCCGATGCGGGGCAGGAACCGCGTCTCGTACCAGTCGGCCCCCTTGCGGGCGATCAGCACGCGGCGGGTCAGAAAGCCGCCTATGAATGGCAGACCCAGATAGATCAGGACCGCGATGGCTATGGTCCAGAAACCGACGTCCACCACGCTGCCCTCCAGCCCGAACAGCGGCGGCAGGACCGTCAGGAACAGCCAGGCATAGACGCTGAAGAAGGCAATCTGGAAGATCGAGTTGAAGGCCACCAGACCGGCCACATACTGATTGTCGCCCCGCGCCAATTGGTTCCAGACCAGGACCATGGCGATGCAGCGGGCCAGGCCGATCAGGATTACCCCGGTCATGTATTCCGGCTGGTCGCGAAGGAAGATCACGGCCAGGGCGAACATCAGCACCGGACCCAATACCCAGTTCTGAAACAGCGACAGGGCCAGCACCCGCTTGTCGGCAAAGACCCGCGGCAATTCCTCGTACTTCACCCGCGCCAGGGGCGGATACATCATCAGGATCAGGCCGATGGCGATGGGGACATTGGTCGAGCCGACAGACAGGCTGTCGATCCAGCCCGGCAGGCCGGGCACCACGGTTCCGAGCAGAACGCCCAGCGCCATGGCCACGAATATCCACAAAGTAAGCCAGCGATCCAGAAAGGACAGGCGGGCTGGCCTGGCGACGGCGGCTTCGGTCATCCGCGAACCCGGCGTCCATCGCCATCGACGACGACCTCTCCATCTTCCTTGGTGAAAGGCTTGAGCCCCTCGGCCGGCAGCAGATCCAGAACCACCTCCGACGGGCGACACAGTTTGACGCCCAGAGGCGACACCACCAGCGGCCGGTTCATCAGGATCGGATGCGCCTCGACGGCATCAAGCAGCTGGTCGTCGGTGAGGGACGGGTCGCCCAGACCCAACTCGGCATAGGGCGTGCCCTTCTCACGCAGCAGGTCTCGGACACTGCCGCCCATGCGCTGGACCATCGACGCGACCAGGGCGCGGCTGGGCGGAGTCTTCAGATATTCAACGACATGCGGCTCGATCCCAACATGCCGGATCAGCGCCAGTGTGTTGCGCGACGTACCGCAGGCGGGGTTGTGGTAGATGACGACGTCCATGGGGCCTCAGGTGCAGCAGGGGGCCAGTTCGGCCACCAGGGGTTGGCACAGTTCCGATCGGCCCTGGCAGCAGTCCTTGACCAAAAACAGCACCAGATCGCTGAGTTGGCTCAGGTCGGCGCGATAGATGATCGAGCGGCTGTGGCGCGTCGCCGTGACCAGACCGGCGCGAGACAGCACACCCAGATGGGCCGACAGGGTATTGGCCGGGACCGACAGACGATCCGCAATCTCGCCCGCCGCCAGCCCCTCGGGCTCATGACGCACCAGCTGGCGGAAGGTCTCGAGACGTGTCGATTGGCTGAGCGCCGCAAAGCCAAGCAGGGCGGTTTCGGTTTCCATAGTTCCACGATAATGGAATTATGGATTCCTGCAAGACAGGATCGCCGTTCAGGTCAGCGCCAGAGCCTCTCGGACGGCACCGGCGAAGACCATAAACCGCTGGGCGACGTTGCCATCCGGCTCATTGACCACAACGGGCCGACCCGCATCGCCACCCTCGCGTAAACTGGCGTCCAGCGGCAGATCGCCGAGATAGAGCAAGTCCAGCCGCACCGCCTCGGCCTTGGCCCCTCCCCGCCCGAAGACGTCGCCGCTCATGTTCTCGATCAGGCCGAGAGTCGGCACCCCGACCTTCTGGAACAGGGCATGCGCCCGGCGGGCATCGGCCAGGGCGACTTCCTGCGGCGTGGAGACGATGACGGCGCCGTCCAGCGGCGTCTTCTGGATCAGCGTCAGCTGGACGTCGCCGGTACCGGGCGGCAGGTCGACGACAAGGATGTCCAGCGGAGCCTCTGCGGTGCCCCACCGCGTCTGGGTCAGCATCTGGGTCAGGGCCTGGGACGCCATCGGCCCGCGCCAGACCATGGCGTCGCCCGCCCCGGTCAGCAGGCCGACGGACATGGCCTTCAGCCCGAACGCCTCATGCGGCTGCATCATGCCGTCCCGGTATTCCGGTTTGCCGGAGAGGCCCAGCATCGTCGGCAGCGACGGGCCATAGACGTCAGCATCCAGCAGGCCCACGCGCAGCCCCTGCGCCGACAGGGCCGCCGCCAGATTGACCGCGACCGTGGACTTTCCCACCCCGCCCTTGCCGCTGGCGACGGCGAGGACACGGTGGACATACGCGGGACGGTCGGTCGGAACAGGAGCCCTGGCGCGAGTCTGATCCAACGCCTGGGGCGACAGGGAGGCGGTGCGGACAGGCTTGGTCGCGGGTGCGGTCTCGGCGGTCAGGACGACCGACACGCGGGTCATTCCAGGCAAGGCCTTCAGGGCAGCCTCTGCGGCTTCGCGGATCGGGGCGTACAAGGCGGTGTCGCCAGCCGGCACCTCCATGACGAAGCCCGCGCGATCGTCGGCGACGGTCAGCCCCTGCGCCAGTCCAGCCGCGACCAGCCCCTGCCCGGTCTTCGGGTCTAGGATGCCATCAAGGGTGGCGATGACGGTGTCGCGGTCGGGCAATGGCGCGGCCTCTGGAAAGAGCTTCGGGGTTGCGGGGCGTGTGCGGGCCTTCTATCGCCGAAAGCCCCCTTTCTGCGAGCGCCGATTTGTCCCGACCGCCCCTGATTGAACTGATCGCCGGCCCGACCGCCTCAGGCAAGTCGGCCCTGGCCATGGCGCGGGCACGCGAAACCGGAGCGGTCATCATCAATGCCGACAGCCAGCAGCTTTATGCCGATCTGCGTGTGCTGACCGCCCGGCCTTCGGTCGAGGACGAGGCAGAGATCGAGCACCGACTGTACGGGGTGGCCGATGCGGCTGAGGCCTGGTCCGTCGGTCGCTGGAGCCGGGCCGTCATGCCGATCCTTGCCGAACTGGCGGAGGCTGGGCGTCCGGCGCTGCTGGTCGGGGGGACGGGGCTGTATTTCATGGCTCTGACCAAGGGGCTGGCGGACATTCCAGATGTACCCAACGAAGTCCGCGATGCCGTCGAGCAGGGCTTCAATGCCGAAGGCGAGGTCGTCTTCCGCGATCGACTGTCCGCCTTCGACCCGCAGGCGGCACAGCGGATCGAGACGGGCGACCGTCAACGCCTGATCCGGGCCATGTCAGTGGCCGAGCACACCGGCCGAGCGCTCAGCGACTGGTCCGCCGACACGACGCCTCTGCTATCCCCGGGATCATGGACCGGCAGCATCGTCGAACCGGACAGGGCGACGCTCTACGACCGTTGCGACCGGCGCGTCGAAAGCATGATCTCGGACGGGGCGCTTGACGAGGTTCGGGCTTTGATCCGGCGAAACCTCGACTCCGCCCTGCCCGCGATGAAGGCCGTGGGCGTACGCGAATTGTCGGCGCATCTTGAGGGGACGACCACCCTGGACCAAGCCATCGCCGCCACCCAGAAAGCCACGCGGAACTATGCCAAGCGACAACTGACCTGGTTCCGCCACCAGACGGCGGATTGGCCCAGAGCGCGCTGAGATATTGAACCGCCACGCTGGCTAGTCGTTGTGGCTTCATGGACCCGCACGACATTCAGGACCGGGGCCTTTTCCCCGAAGGCCCGGCCGATCCGGCGGCAACGCTCGCCTTCGACGCGAGCCTGTGTCCCGAATGCGAAGGGCGCGGCACCCTGACGTCGGGCGACACCTGTCCCGTGTGCGAAGGCACCGGCAAGGCGACGGGACGCACCGGCGGCGGCTGAGGACCTTACGGCACCATGCCTCTTTGAACCTGTCGGCGGATGCCCTATATTGGTTCTGCCGGAGCTTGCTCCGGATATGGCGATAAACGCGCTTGTAATAAGCGGACCGGACCCGGGTGCGATTCCCGGCGGCTCCACCATTTTCTCCCGCGTATCGGCGGAAGGTATGGGGCCGACTAGCATCGACGGACGTGTAAAGAAGACTGCTTTCGCTCGTCCTGGCCCACCGTATCGGGCCATTTTCTAACTGCGAACGATAACTTCGCTGGGGAATACGCCGTCGCCGCGTAATGCGGTTCCGGTAATTCCAACTTAAGTCCTGGGGGTTCAGATCCTCAGGCGGGGCCGCCAGGGGGCCTGCCAACAGAACCCCTGGCACTATTTCCTTCATCGCCATCTTTCGCCCGTCGCGCGGCCCCGCTACACCTCGCGCGAACACGAGAGCGATCCATGGCCGAAGAGACGCCCCCCGTCGACGAGATGCACTACGACGCCTTGGCGCAGGATGCCCTGCGCGGCGTCATTCGCCTGGCGCTGGAGCGGGCCGCCATGCCCGAAGGCATCCCCGGCGCGCACCACTTCTACATCACCTTCAAGACCCGCGCGGCGGGCGTCAGCGTGCCGCCGGACGTTCTGGCCAAATACCCCGAAGAGATGACCGTGGTGCTGCAGCACCAGTATTGGGACCTGACGGTCGAGCCGACCCGGTTCTCGGTCATGCTGAAGTTCGGCGGTATGCCAAAGGTCCTGTCCATGCCCTATACGGCCGTGACGCGGTTCTACGATCCCTCGGTCCAGTTCCTGCTTCAGTTCGAGGAACCGGTAACGGTCGACGAGATCGTGCAGGAGATCGAGGCGGCCGAGCCCGCCAAGGCCCCCGCCCCAAGCGACGATGACGGTCCCAAGGTCGTCTCGCTGGACCAATTCCGCAAGAAATAGTCGATCGCTTCAGCGGCGCGGGAACGACCTGATCGTGATCCGCTCCCGCTCGCCCTGACGGCGCTCGACCAGCAAACGGGCGACCTGGCTGTCGTCGTGGAACAGATAGCCCTTGATCGCGTCCAGCAGGGCCTTGGCCAGATTGTCCAGGTCCATCCACGGCGGATCGCCGATATGCTCCATCAGGATTTCGACGGTGTAGTCGCCATAGGATGGCCGCGACGACCACTCCTTGCGCATGAATTCATAGACCAGCGGCTTGTAGTATTTGGCTTGGGTCGTCAGGCCCTCGATGGTGATCTCGACGACGTCGCCGACCTCACGGGCGCGGACCTTGCCGGTGCCGATCCAGCCGGCGGTCATGCCCTGGCCTCTGGTCGCATTATGGCCGCTCCGTCCTTGCCCCTTTGCGCCTCCGTGCTACACGCCTGCGCATTCCTCCGCCATGTCTGAGAGAGCCGCCCGCGCCATGACCGACCACCGCACCGAGACCGATACCTTTGGCCCGATCGAGGTCGCCTCGGATCGCTACTGGGGCGCACAGGCGCAGCGCAGCCTCGGCAATTTCAAGATCGGCTGGGAGAAGCAGCCCCTGCCCATCGTCCGCGCCCTAGGAATCGTCAAACGCGCGGCCGCCGAGACCAACATGGCGTTGGGCCGTCTGGACCCCGCCATCGGCGACGCCATCGTCAAGGCCGCAGACGAGGTCATCGAGGGCAAGCTGAACGATCACTTCCCGCTGGTGGTCTGGCAGACCGGATCGGGCACCCAGTCGAACATGAACGCCAATGAGGTGATCTCGAACCGCGCGATCGAGATGCTGGACGGCGAGATGGGATCCAAGAAGCCGGTCCACCCCAACGACCATGTCAACATGAGCCAGTCGTCCAACGACACCTATCCGACGGCCATGCATGTCGCCTGCGCCGAAGAGGTCGTCCACCGCCTGCTGCCAGCCCTTCAGACCCTGCATAACGCCCTGAACGACAAGGCGCAGGCGTGGAAGGACATCATCAAGATCGGCCGCACGCACACCCAGGACGCCACGCCCCTGACGCTGGGCCAGGAGTTCTCCGGCTACGTCCAGCAGGTCGCCAAGGGTATCGAGCGGATCGAATCCACACTGCCCGACCTCATGCAGCTGGCCCAGGGCGGCACGGCCGTCGGCACCGGCCTGAACGCGCCGGTCGGGTTCGCCGAGGGCGTGGCCGACAAGATCGCCCAGATCACCGGCCTGAAGTTCACGACCGCTCCCAACAAGTTCGAGGCGCTCGCCGCCCACGACGCTATGGTAATGAGCCACGGCGCGATCAACACGGTCGCGGCCAGCCTGTTCAAGATCGCCAACGACATTCGCTTCCTGGGCTCGGGGCCCCGCTCGGGCCTGGGCGAACTGGCCCTCCCGGAGAACGAGCCGGGTTCGTCGATCATGCCGGGCAAGGTCAACCCGACCCAGTGCGAGGCGCTGACGCAGGTTTGCGTCCAGGTGTTCGGCAACCACGCCGCCATTACCTTCGCAGGGTCACAGGGCCATTTCGAGCTGAACGTCTTCAACCCCGTGATGGCCTACAACTTCTTGCAGTCGGTGCGGCTGATGGCCGATGCCGCGGTCAGCTTTACCGAGAACTGCGTCGTCGGCATCGAGCCCCGGACCGACAACATCGAGCGTGGGCTGAACAATTCTCTGATGCTGGTCACGGCCCTGAACGGCAAGCTGGGCTATGACGCCTGCGCCAAGATCGCCAAGGCCGCTCACAAGAATGGCACGACCCTTCGCGAGGAGGCGGTCGGCGGCGGCTATCTGACCGACGCGGAGTTCGACGAAGCCGTGCGACCCGAGAAGATGATCTCGCCGGGGTGATGCATCTAGTACTGAGCGATGGTCGCTCCCCCTGCCTTATTGGCAGCGTCAAACCAGTGGTCAGGCCAGTCTGCAAGACTTCGAGTGATCATTCACTCGAGGAATTGACCCTAGATGACGAAGTCATAGACGATGTCGGCCAACGTGTGGTCCATCGTTCGCGCTGGCGCATCGCCCGTCGGGCAGTTGACCAATCGCGCCGGAACGCCGGCCACGGTGCATCCCGCCGGAACCGCCTTCAGCACCACCGACCCTGACGCCACCTTGGCGTAATCGCCGATCGCGATATTGCCCAGCACCTTGGCTCCGGCCCCCAACAGCACGCCGCGACCGATCTTGGGATGGCGATCGCCGCGCTCGGCGCCCGTACCGCCCAGAGTCACGCCATGCAGCATCGAAACTTCATCACCGATCATCGCCGTCTCGCCGATGACGATACCGGTGCCGTGGTCGAAGAACAGACCGGATCCCAGCGTCGCGGCCGGATGGATATCAACCTGAAACAGTTCCGACATCCGGCCCTGCATGTGAAAGGCCAGGGTTTCTCGCCCTTGTTGCCACAGCCAGTGCGCCACACGATGCGCCTGGATGGCCTGAAAGCCTTTGAAGTAGAGAAATGGCTGCAGCAACGACCGGATCGCCGGGTCGCGCTCGGCCACGGCCTGCAGGTCCGCCGCGGCCGCCGCCACGATCGCCGGATCGCCCTCGAACGCCTCGCGGCAGACCTCGCGCACCGACATCGGCCCCATCTCGTCATCGCCGATCTTGCGCGCGATCTGGAAACTGAGGGCGGCGGCCAGATCGCCATGCGCCAGGATGACGGCGTTCAACTGCGATGCCAGCAGTGGCTCATCCCGCGCCGCCTGCTCGGCCGAGGCGCGCAGCATGGCCCAGGTGTCGGGGGTTTGATCGCTCGCGGCGACGACTTCCAGCCTGGTCATGTCCGGCTCCTTCAGTGCGCGATCATAGGCCTGACAGCAGGGCCTTCGCCAATTCGGGCGGCAGTTCGCCCTCCCGCGCCATATGATAGGCCCGCAGGGCTGTCGCCACCGTAAACATGTCGCGCACCGCTCCGTTGCCGATTTATCGCAACAGATCGCCGAACGAGACGCGGACGACCCTGATGATCTCTGTCGGGTCCGGCGCGATCGGCACGGGCGTCAGCCCCCAGGCCAGCCAGGCCATGGCCCGTTCGTCTGTGACGGAGTTGCTCATCTCGGCCTTTAGCGCCTCGCGCCAGTGCGCGGCCTCCAGCCCCGCCTCCTCGGCCAGTTCGCGTTTGGCCCCTTCCAGCGGATCCTCGTCGAAGGGCGCGCCTCCCTCCGGCATTTCCCACGACCAATTCATCAGGGCGAACCGCTGTTGGCCCACCAGGGTGATCGTTCCGTCGTCATGGATCGGCAGCACCCCGACCGAAATATTCTGCGGCCGCATCACGACATAATCGGCATTCAGGCCGGTCGGCGCGGTGGCCGCATGACGGGTCAGCCGCATCCAGGGATTTTCGAACATCACGCTCGATCCCGCGTCCTCCCAAGCAGGCGGACGATCGCTCCCGTCGTCCCATGACGGGGTCGGCCTGTCGGCGTCGAAGGCTTTTCGGAAGTCGCTCATGCGACCGGGTATGGCGCCGACCCGCGCCCGTGCCTAGCTAGACCGCATGACCGATACCGATCTTGGCCTGGCCCTGCCGCTCCCCGTCGCCTCCACAGAGCTAGAGGATCGCCTCGCCCGCCGTCGCTCGGCACCGGCCCAGGCTCTGAGCATACCCGGCCCAACACGCGAACAGGTCGCCCGCATCCTCGAACTCGGGGCGCGAACGCCCGACCACGGCAAGCTCTTCCCCTGGCGGTTTGTTGTCCTCGGCCCAGAAAGCCGCTCCACACTCGCCGAGGCGTTCACCCCCCTGGCCCAGAACCAGCCGCAGCCGGACAAGGCCCGCGCCGTTCTGGGCAAGCTCACCGCCGCGCCCGTCACCATCCTGGTCGTGTCCAGCCCCGTGCCGAGCCAGAAGGTGCCGGTCTGGGAGCAGCAACTGTCCGCCGGGGCCGTCTGCATGAACCTGGAACACGCCGCCGGAGCGCTCGGCTTTTCTACCAGTTGGATCACCGACTGGTACAGCTATGATGCCGACGCGCTCAACCTTCTGGGGCTGACCGAGGGCGAACAGGTCGCCGGCTTCATCCACATCGGTACGTTGGCGGACCCGCCTCTGGAACGGCCCCGCCCGGACCTGTCGGTCAAGGTCGAATACTGCGATTAGTTCGGCTGTCCTGCCAGATAGCGGCTAGTCAACATCGGCTTGCCCAGCCAGTAACAGAGCTCCGCTGGCCGCTCGACGTCCCAGACGGCGAGATCGGCGATCTTGCCGGCTTCGATCATGCCGATGTCACCCTGTAGTCCCAGAGCCTTGGCCGCGATGCGTGTGGCCCCCGCCAGTGCCTCTTCCGGGGTCAACCGGAACTGCACGCAGGCGAGGTTCAGGGCCGCCGTCATCGACGTCACCGGCGACGTCCCGGGATTGCAGTCCGTCGCCACGGCCATCTCCACCCCATGCTGTCGAAACAGAGCGATGGGTGGCGGCGTCGTCTCGCGCAGCATCAGATAGGCTCCTGGCAGGAGCACGGCGACCACGCTCGCCTGCGCCATGGCCCGCACGCCCGCCCCGGTCGTGTGCTCGACATGGTCCGCACTCAGGGCTCC
This sequence comes from Brevundimonas sp., assembly GCF_041919755.1. Lineage (GTDB taxonomy): Bacteria > Pseudomonadota > Alphaproteobacteria > Caulobacterales > Caulobacteraceae > Brevundimonas. Next base: position 50,881 of record NZ_JAYRTD010000001.1, read on the forward strand.
GTACTTTGCCGCCAGCTCTGCCCCGCCACCGTCCGACAGCTGATCCGCATGCAGCTTGACCGGCAGTCCCAAATCCCTCGCCTTGTCGAACAACCGCGCCACCTCGTTGGTCGAAAACGCTATGGGCTCGCAATAGGCATCGACCGCATCGACCAGGCCCTCGGTATGGGCAGCAGGCAGGATGTCGTCGATCGCCAGATCGACATAGGCCGCGCGGTCCGCGCGGTGTTCCGGCGGCACCGCGTGCAGGCCCAAGTAGCTGGTGCGGACCCGTACCCCCGCCTCGCGCCCGATCCGCCGCGCGACCCGCAGCATCTTCAGCTCGCTCTCGCGATCCAGGCCATAGCCCGACTTGATCTCGACTGTCGTCACACCGCTGGCCTTCAGCCCCTCCAGCCGGGTCAGGGCACTGGCGTAGAGGTCATCCTCCGACGCCGCCCGCGTCGCCGCCACGGACGATACGATCCCGCCCCCAGCACGCGCGATCTCCTCATAGGTCGCGCCGCCCAGCCGCTGTTCGAACTCGCCGGACCGGTCGCCGCCGAAGACCAGATGTGTATGGCAGTCGATCAGCCCCGGCGTCACCCAGCGGCCGTCCAGACGATCCGTCTGCACCGCTTGGTGTGAAGGCAGGTCGACGCGAGCCCCGACCCAGGCGATGCGTCCATCACGCACCAGAATAGCCCCGTCCTCGATTGTTCCGTAAGGCGCGCCGCCGGGCACCATCGTGGCCAGCTGGCAGTCGGTGATCAGGCGGTCGGCCCGGATCATCGCTGCTCGAACCCGGTTAGTAGTTCGCAGAACCACCGCCCGACCGTCAGCGACCCCAGATCGCCGATTTCCAGGGACGGATCGTACTCCGTCAGATCCACAGCCCTGACCCTGGCGCAGGCCCCGATGACTCGCGTAGCCTCGAAGAAGTCCTGCACCGACACGCCGACCGGCCTCGCCCCCGGTGACGCCGGCCACTGACTGCGGTCGATCAAGTCGATGTCGAAGTCGACATAGATGACGTCGCAAAGAGCGGACAGCCGCTCCAGCTCCTGCGCCACGACGGTCGCCAGCCCCTGATCTCGGCATTCGCGCGCCGTCCGGACCGCTATCCCCGCAGCCTTGGCCTTATCATGCGCCCGGCGCGTATTGGCAAAGGGGGCCAGCCCGACCTGACTAATCCGCTCCCCTGCCAGACCGTCCTCCAGCAGAGCCTGCACCGGATTGCCGTTGGTCAGCCCTTGATCCGTGTCGCGCAGATCGAAATGCGCATCCAGCGTCAGCAGGCCCGTCCGCGCCAGACCCAGCCCGTGCACACCGGGCCGCGTGATGGCGTTGTTGCCACCGACCAGTATGGTCAGGTTGCGCCCACCCTGCGCCGCAACCGTCTCACGAACAGGATCGAAAGCGTTGGCCGGCGAAACGGCCTTTAGCGCTAGGTCCCCGGCATCGTGCACACGGGTTGTCAGCTCGCGTTCCGTCTCGACATCGTATGTCGAAAAACGCGGCAGCACGGCCCGGAACGCCTTGGGCCCCAGATCGCAACGCCCCGGCGTCAACGACCGCTCGTTCAGCCCCGCCCCGATCAGGGCGACCGGCGCATCCGGGTGATCGCCGATCAGGTCGGCCACGCTGCGCCAGCCCAGCGCCTCTGAGTCTTCCAAGGTCATGGGCGGGCAGCGTAGAGAGACGGCCATGTCGACTCAACAGATGAACACTCGCGTCATCCGCAGCCCGCGCGGCCTCGAGATGACCGCAAAAACATGGGCCGCCGAGGCCGCCCTGCGCATGTTGATGAACAACCTCGACCCCGAGGTCGCCGAACGGCCCGAGGACCTGGTCGTCTATGGCGGGATCGGCAAGGCGGCGCGGGACTGGGCCAGCTTTGACCGGATCGTAGAATCCTTGCGCACGCTGGAAGCCGACGAGACCCTGCTGGTCCAGTCGGGCAAACCAGTCGGGGTGTTCCGAACGCACACGGACGCGCCGCGCGTGCTGATCGCCAACTCCAACCTGGTGCCCAAATGGGCGACCTGGGAGCATTTCAACGAACTGGATCGCAAGGGTCTGGCCATGTACGGCCAGATGACGGCCGGGTCGTGGATCTACATTGGCACCCAGGGCATCGTTCAGGGCACCTATGAGACCTTCATGGAGGCGGCGCGCCAGCACTGGGGCGGCGACACCTCGGGCAAATGGATCCTGACGGCGGGCCTGGGCGGCATGGGCGGGGCCCAGCCGCTGGCGGCGACCATGGCGGGAGCATCCTGCCTGGCCATCGAATGCCAGCGCAGCCGGATCGAGATGCGATTGCGTACCCGGTATCTGGACGTGATAGTCGAGACGCTGGATGAAGCTCTGGCCCTGATCGACGAGGCAGGCCGGACCGGAAAGCCCATATCCGTCGGCCTGTTGGGCAATGCGGCGGAAGTGCTGCCTGAAATGGTCCGAAGTGGCATCCGCCCCGATCTGGTGACGGACCAGACCAGCGCCCACGACCTGATCAACGGCTATCTGCCGGCCGGCTGGACCGTTGGGGAATGGGAGGACAGGCGCGTCTCCGACCCCACCGCCGTCGAGGCCGCGGCCCGCAAATCCTGCGCCATCCACGTTCAGGCCATGCTGGACTTCCAGGCGGCAGGCATCCCCGTCACCGACTATGGCAACAACATCCGCCAAGTCGCCTTCGACGAAGGCGTGACCGATGCCTTCAACTTCCCCGGCTTCGTCCCGGCCTATATCCGCCCGCTATTCTGTCGCGGAATCGGCCCGTTCCGCTGGGCGGCCCTGACCGGCGATCCGGACGACATCAAGAAGACCGATGCCGCCATGAAGCGGCTGTTCCCGGACAATGCGGGCCTGCACCGCTGGCTGGATATGGCGGGCGAGCGCATCGCCTTTCAGGGCCTGCCCGCCCGCATCTGCTGGATCGGCTTGGGCGACCGCCACCGCGCGGGCCTGCTGTTTAACGACATGGTTGCATCGGGCGAGCTATCCGGCCCCATCGTCATCGGCCGCGATCATCTGGACAGCGGCTCTGTCGCCAGCCCCAACCGCGAGACCGAGGCCATGATGGACGGCTCCGACGCCGTGTCCGACTGGCCGCTGTTGAACGCCCTTCTGAACACAGCCTCCGGCGCCAGCTGGGTCTCGCTCCACCACGGCGGCGGCGTCGGCATGGGCTACAGCCAGCATTCCGGCGTCGTCATCGTAGCGGACGGCACGCCCGAGGCCGCCGCGCGTCTGGAGCGCGTCCTCTGGAACGACCCCGCCACGGGCGTCATGCGCCACGCAGACGCGGGCTATGACATCGCCGCTTCAGCCGCCCGTGAACACGGGTTGAACTTGCCGAGCCTGAAAGCCTGATCATGAATGCTATCACCATCGGCTCTGGGCCACTGACCCTCGCTCAGCTTCGCGCCGTGCTCGAAAGCCCGGTCACGGTAGGTTTGACGGACGCCGCCTGGGCCGATGTCGACAAAGGGGCTGCCACGGTCGCGACCATCCTCGCCGATGGCCGCACCGTCTATGGCATCAACACCGGCTTCGGCTTGCTGGCCAACACCAGCATCGCGCCCGAAGACCTTGAAACCCTTCAGAAGAACCTGGTTCTCAGCCACGCCTGCGGGGTCGGGCCGCTGCTGGACGATGCTGTGGTCCGTCTGCTGATGGTGCTCAAGATCGCCAGTCTGTCCAAGGGGGCCTCCGGCATCCGGCGCGACACGCTGGAGACGCTGATCGTCCTGGTCAATGCCGACATCCTGCCCTGCATCCCTTCGAAAGGGTCGGTCGGGGCCTCGGGCGATCTGGCACCCCTGGCCCACATGTCCTGCGTCCTGATCGGCGTCGGCGAGGCCCGCTCGGGTGGCCAGACGCTATCCGCCGAAGACGCCCTGACGCGGGTCGGCCGTTCGCCGCTGACCCTGGGACCCAAGGAGGGTCTGGCCCTCCTGAACGGGACGCAATGCTCCACGGCGCTGGCTCTGGCCGGTCTTTTCGCAGCCGAGGCCACCTTGGCCGCCGCCATCGCCGCCGGGGCCCTGTCGGTCGATGCGCTGAAAGGGTCGGACGCGCCGTTCGATGCCCGCATCCACGCCCTGCGCGGCCAGCCAGGCCAGATCGACGTCGCCGCTCGTTTGCGTGCGCTGATGGCCGGTTCGGCCATCCGCGACAGCCACCGGGACGACTGTTCCAAGGTCCAGGACCCCTACTCCCTGCGCTGCCAGCCCCAGGTCATGGGGGCAACGCTGGACGTCCTGCGCAATGCCGCCGTTACGCTGGAGCGCGAGGCCAATGCCGTGACCGACAATCCGCTGGTCTTCATCGAGGACGGCGATGTCATATCCGGTGGCAACTTCCACGCCGAACCCGTTGGTTATGCAGCAGATCAGATCGCCATGTGCCTGTGCGAGATCGGCAATCTCTCGGAGCGACGCACCGCCATCCTGGTCGACCCCAAGATGAGCGAACTGCCCGCCTTTCTGGTCAGGGAAAGCGGCCTGAACTCCGGCTTTATGATCGCCCAAGTCACCGCCGCCGCCCTGGTCGCCGAGAACCGCATGGTCGCCCATCCCTGCGTCATCGATACCGTCCCGACGAGCGCCAACCAGGAAGACCACGTCTCCATGGCCACCCACGGCGCGCGCCGCCTGCTGGACATGGCCGAGAATACGGCCACCGTCGTCGGGATCGAACTGCTGGCGGCAGCGCAGGGGCTGGAATTCCACCGCCCCCTGACCTCCTCGCCCGAACTGGAGCAGGTTTTTGCCGTCGTCCGCGAGGCCGCCGCCCCCTACGCCAGCGACCACTATTTTGCCCCGGACATCGCCCGAGCGACCGACGGCGTGCGGGCGGGCCGGTACCGGGCTTTCGCTGGGGACCTGTTGCCGTCGGCCTAGTTCTCGAGTGCCGCGGCCTTCAGAGCCGTCAGATTGGCCGAGCCGGTGACGAAACAGGTCGTCCTCAACTGGCGAATCAGGATCTGGAAGTGCTCCACGACCGCCTCGGTCGAGACGGTGGCCGCCGCCAGCACGCCCGCCGCCTGACCGACCACATCGGCCCCCAGACGAATCGCCTTGGCCGCCTCCACGCCGTCGCGGATACCGCCCGAGCCGATCAGCATCAGGTCCGGACAGGCGGCGCGGACCTCGACAATCGACCGTGCGGTCGGAATGCCCCAGTCGGCAAAGGCGGCCGCATGCACCTTGTCCGCCGGATCGGTCGCCCGCTCACCCTCGACCGTCGCCCAGTTCGAGCCGCCGGCCCCGGCCACATCGATGGCGGCCACGCCCATTTCGGCCAGTCGCCGAGCGGTCGCGCCCGAGATCCCCGCACCCGTCTCCTTGACCACCACAGGCGCATCCAGCGCCTTGACCAAGGCCTCCAGCGCCGCGCCGACGCCCCACCAATCGCGGTCGCCCTCGGGCTGGCAGGCCTCCTGCAGGGGGTTCAGATGTACGATCAGGGCGTCCGCCGCGATCATGTCCAGCACCCGCCGCGCCTCGTCGACCCCGAACCCCTGCGTCAGCTGGGCCGCACCGATATTGGCCAGGATCGGCGTGTCCGGGGCCTTGAGCCTCAGGGCCATGTCCAGACCCGCACCTTGGCCCTCCAGCGCCGCCCGTTGCGAGCCCACCGCGAGAGCGATGCCCAAATGCTGGGCCGCCTCGGCCAGCCGCGCATTGATCGCCTCGGCCCGCGCCGGTCCGCCTGTCATCGAGCTGATCAGCAGCGGGGCCTTCAGCCGCCGCCCCAGAAAGTCGACGCCCAGATCGATCTTGCCGTGATCCAGGTCCGGCAAGGCTTCGTGCACGAAACGGATATCGCTGAACCCCGCATCGCGCCCGTGCCGCGCCTTCCCCGCCAGGATCACGTCCAGATGCTCGTCCTTGCGGTTTCGGATGGCGTCGTTCTGCATGAAATCGACCCTAGCGGCGAGCGGTCGCTGTTGGAACCGAAACCGAGCGGGCGTAGTGTCTCGCCATGATCGCCGTCTGGTTCACCCTTCTGACGCTCGCCGTCTTCTTCGCCATGGAGGGCGTGGCCTGGTGGACGCATCGCTACATCATGCACGGTCCTCTGGGCTGGGGCTGGCATCGCGACCATCATGAGCCGCACGACAAGGCCTTCGAGGTCAATGACCTGTATGGTGTGGTCGGCGCGCTGGTCGGGACGGGGCTGTTCGTCCTCGCCTGGCTGACAGGCCTGTGGTGGGTCCGCGCCATTGCCCTGGGCGTAACCCTGTACGGCCTCGTCTACGCCTTCGTGCACGACGGTCTGGTGCACCAAAGATGGCCATGGCGATGGATGCCGAAGAACGGCTATGCCCGTCGCCTGGTGCAGGCCCACAAGCTGCATCACGCGGTCCAGACCCGCGAAGGAGCCGTGTCTTTCGGCTTTGTCTTCGCCCCCGACCCGCATCGCCTCAGCGCCACGCTGAAGGCCCGCCGCGCCGCGCGCGCAGCCGACCTGCCCGCAGAGTGATTCTGTCCCCGATCACACGGACCCGGCAAACGGTGATCGGGCTTTCGCTGGCCGGACTGATTGTCTGCAGCTGGGTCGCCCTGCACGTCTGGGGCATCTTCTTCCAGCCTCTGACCTGGCCGGCCGTCATCGCCGCGCCGCTGCTGATCCTGACGCAGAGCTGGCTTGGGGCCGGCATGTTCATCGTCGCGCACGATGCCATGCACGGCTCGCTGGCTCCCGGCCGACCCCGTCTGAACGCCATGATCGGCCAGGTCTGCGTCGGGGCCTATGCGGCCTTCTCGTTCCGCCGCCTGAACGTCTGCCACCATCAGCATCACCGCAGCCCGGGCAGCGCCGACGATCCCGACTTCCACGCCGGGGATCCCATGCGGTTCGGACCGTGGTTCTATCGCTTCTTCACCCGCTACTTCGGCTGGCGCGAGTTCGCCATCGTGACGGCGGTGCTGCTCGCCTATCTGTTTATCTTCAAAGCCTCGCCCCTGAACGTCGCCCTGTTCTGGGGCCTGCCCGCCATCCTCAGCGCCCTGCAGCTGTTCGTCTTCGGCACCTGGATGCCGCATCGTCATGAGGCGTCAGGCGCGGCCTTCGCCGATCATCACAATGCCCGGACGGTGCCCATGCCGTGGCTGGCCTCGCTGCTGACCTGTTTTCATTTTGGCATGCATCACGAGCATCACCTGAGCCCGAGCACCCCCTGGTGGCGGCTGCCCGAAGCGCGGCGCGAAGCGCTTAGACTCGCGTCCACAGGGCCGGCCGCGGCGGCGGGGCCTTTCCACGATCCAGCACCTGGGTCCAGATCGCGATAAGCGCACCCCGCCCGAACAGCCACAGCTTCATGGCCCGCCCAACCGACACCCGCCGTTTCCAGACGCCCGGCCCGCCCCGCGCCACCTTGCGGCCGATCTCGCGATAGACCCCACGCGCCGCCGCGATCGCCATCGACGAGCGGAACGGCAGGCCCCGCAGCCCGTCGCGCGCGCTGTCGTAATAGGGCTCAGCCGCATCCAGCAGACGGCAGGTGACGGCGTGCACTGCCGCGCGGTTGGCCGGATCGGCCACAGCCTCGGGCGTCGGCGCGACCCCCGCCTCGCGCAGCCAGTCGGCGGGCAGATAGACCCGTCCGCCTTGCGCATCCTCGATCACGTCGCGCGAAATATTGGTCAGCTGGAACGCCAGTCCCAGATCCTGAGCCCGACGCAAAACCTCGGCGTCCGTCACCCCCATGACCCGCGCCATCATCACCCCGACGACACCCGCGACATGCCAGCAATAGGCCATGACGTCGTCCATTGTACGATAGTCGTGATGCTCCACATCCATGCGAAAGCCGTCGATCATGTCGATGGCCCAGCGCTCGGGCAGGCGATGGCGCAGCGCCACCCGCTGGAAGGCCGCAAAGGTCGGGTCTGACATCGGCTCGCCCGTCATGGCGCGGCGGGTCATGTCGTACAGCCGCGCCAGCCGACGCTTTTGCTCCTCGACCGTCAGTTCCTCATGGCCGAAGCCATGGTCCTGGCCATCGATCTCGTCGTCGCAGGCCCGGCACCAAGCGTACAGCAGCCAGGCATCCTCGCGCACCTCCGGCTCGAACAGCCGCGAGGCAGAGCGGAAGCTCTTGGACCCCTTGACGATCGAGGCCTTGGAGGCGGCGAGGACGGCGTCGGTCATGCGATGGCCTTCGCATCCTCCAGCATCAGACCCGCCGTCGCCTTGGCCGAACCGACCACGCCGGGAATGCCCGCGCCCGGATGGGTCCCGGCGCCGACGACATACAGGTTCGAGACCTTGTCATCGCGATTGTGCGTCCGGAACCAGGCGCTCTGCGTCAGGATCGGCTCCAGCGAGAAGGCCGAGCCCAGATGGGCGTGCAGGTCTTCCTTAAAGTCGCCGGGCGTATAGATGCGCGTGGTCACCAGATCGCGCCGCAGATTGGGGATGTAGCGCTCTTCCAGATAGTCGATGATCTTTTCGCGATACTCCGGACCCTTGACCGACCAGTCGATGTCGGCGGCCCCCAGATGCGGCACCGGCGACAGGACATAGTGGCTGCTCATCCCCTCCGGTGCCATCGAAGTGTCGGTGGCGCACGGGGCGTGCAGATACAGGGAGAAGTCGTCCGGTAGTTTCGGCCCCGCGAAAATCTCGCTGATCAGCTCGCGATATCGCGCCCCGAAACAGATGGTGTGATGGGCCAGCTGCGGCTGCGGCGTCTTCAGGCCAAAGTGCAGCACGAACAGCGACATCGAGAACCGCTTGGACTTCAGCGACTTCGCCTTGGCCTGACCGCGTGCGGTGTGGCCCAGCATCTCGTCATAGGTGTGGACCACGTCGGCATTGGACGCGACCATGTCGGCCGGGATGACCTCTCCACCTTCCAGCCGCACGCCGGTAGCGCGATCGCCCTGCATCTCGATGCGTTCGACCGGCGCATTCAGGCGGAAATCACCGCCCAGGTCCTGGAAGAACTTGACCAGTCCGGCGATCAGCGCCCCCGTCCCGCCGCGTGCGAACCACACTCCCCCACGCCGCTCCAGCGCATGGATCAGGGCATAGACCGAACTGGTCTTGAACGGGTCGCCTCCGACCAGCAGCGTGTGGAAGCTGAAGGCCTGGCGCAGGTGCGGATCCTCGATATAGCGCGCCACCATGGCATGGACGCTGTTCCAGCTTTCCAGCCGCGCCAGCTCCGGTGCCGCCTTGATCATCGACCAGAAGGACTGGAACGGCACAGCGCCCAGCTTGATGTAGCCTTCCTGGTACAATTCCTCGGAATACTGGTGGAACTTGTTGTAGCCCTCGACGTCCTTGGGATTGAAGGCTGCGATCTGGCGCTCCATCGCTGCCTGGTCGTCGTTGTAGTCGAAGGATTTTCCGTCTTCCCAGCACAGCCGATAGAAGGGATCGACCGGCATCAGGTCGACATAGTCCTTCAGTTCCGACCCCGTCCCCTCGAACAGTTCCTTCAGGCAGTCTGGATCGGTGATCACGGTCGGACCGGCGTCGAAGGTAAAGCCGTGTTCTTTCCAGACGTAGGCGCGACCACCCGGCTTGTCGCGCTTCTCGACAAGGGTCGTCTGAATGCCCGCGCGTTGCAGGCGGATGGCCAAGGCGATACCGCCGAAACCGGCTCCAACCACTACGGCCCGACGTGCGACTTGATCTCTCATGGTCGTGATCCCTGCCCCGACTCGCGAAGCTGCTGCAACGCCTTGCCCACGGGGACAGGCGGTTTTCCCGCAAGCAGGCGCAGCTTGTCGAGCGTGGTGATGTGCCCTGCGTAGAAGCGCCGCACGAGGCTTTCGCGCAGGCCGTAGAACCGCTGAAAGACGCGCCACCGCTCTTCCGGTTCCGCAGCGCGGAACAGCATGCGGTTCAGCAGGCGATAGAAGGCCCGATCCGCCCACGTCGCCTTGGAGTGCGTCTCCGTCAGCCGACGCAGCCCTTCGGAACTCAAATCGTCGCTGGCGGCCACCAGACGCGCCAGTCTGACCGCGTCAGGCAGGGAATAGCCGGTGACCGGGTGAAACAGCCCGGCCCACAGGCCCGCCCGCGCCACGGTTGGCTCCTCAGCCCAGAACGCGTCGATGTCGCCATCCAGGGCGATCGGCAGGACACCTTCTTCCTCGGCCACCACCGCCTCGACGCTCCAGCCGCGCGAGCGGATATAGGCGTCGATCCGCCCCCTAAGCGCCCCACGATCCAGTTCCGGCGTATCGGCATAATAGGTATCCTCGATCATCAACGTCCGGTCGTCGAACGGCAGCAGATAGACGAAGCGATAGGCTCCGTACTGGCGCACCGTCGCATCCATGATGGTCGGGCGGGTCAGGCCATGGGGCTCCGTGAGGCGTACCGTCCGCCCGACGAAATTCTGCCAGCCCAGGTCCAGCGTCCGCGTCGGCCTAGGCCCGCGCGCATCGATGACGCCCCGCGCCGTCAGCCTGCGCTGGTCCGACAGCGTCACTCCTGTCGTCTCGACCACCACCGCTTCTCCAGCGATCAGCCGATCCCTCAGCAAAGGGGCCACGGCTTTGTGCAGCCGCTCGGACGTCATGCTGTTGTACGGCGTCGCCAGCACCCGCGACCGCGCCGGAAAATAGACCTCATGCCCCTCGGCCCAGCGGTGCGCCACGGCGGGTGCCAGCCAGGCGCGATCCCGGTCTTCCAGATCGCTGTCGAAGAAGGACCAGGTGTGGTTGCCACCGATCCTCCCGTCCCGCTCGATAACCGCCAAGCGCAGGTCGGGCCGGTCCAGCGCCAGCCGCCAGGCGATCAGCCCCGCCGCCAGCCCGCCGCCGACCAGGATCAGATCATAGTCGTCGCCAGCATCACCCATGCAGTGGCTCTAGCACGTCAGGCGGGGCGACAAAGCGTCAGGGCTTCTTCTCGACCGTCAGGGCATAGCTGCCGGTCTGTCCCTGGACAAAAGCTCCGGCACGAATTTCATAGGTTCCGTCGGCAGGAGCCTTCCACTCCAGTTTGGCATGAGTATCCGACAGGCTGTCATCGTCCGATCCCAGGATTTCGAACTCGCCGTCCACCTGATCGCGTCCGATGAAGACCACGCTATCGAATTCGTTGGACACCATGGTCAGAACCAGTTCCTCGTCCTCCTTCAGCGTCACGCGATAGGCGTCGTAGAAGCTGTTGTCGGCAGCGGTGGCGTCGGTCTCGGTCAGTGTGCCCCGCGCGGTCGAGCCGACCAGCAGGCTGCCCGGCTTCGGCTGCGGCCCCCGGTCAATCAGTTCCAACGAATACAGTCCCTCGCCTTCCGACCCCAGGGGCGAGGCGCGCACCACATAGGTGCCGTCCTCCGGGATGGCGAAGTCCAGCCGCGAATCGGTACCTTCGCTCAAGCCGTCGTCATCGGAGGCCAACATGGAGAAGTCGCCCTCCGCATTACCGATCTGAAGATAGGTGTCGAAATCGCCCGAGCGCATGATGGCGCGCACGCGCTGCCCCTCGGAGGCGGTGAAGCTGTAGGCCTCGAAATGGCGACCGTCGCCGTCCTCATTGTCGGTTTCGCTGATCTCACCCTGGACCGTGGCCCCAAAGGCGAGCGGCTGGGGCGGCCGGTCAGGCTCGATCTCGGAGACCTTCAGGCTGTAGTCGCCCGTCGCGTCGGAGAACCCGCGCGCCGAAATGACATAGGATCCTGTCCTGGGCAGGATGAAGTTGATCCGGGCGTTCAGTCCCTCGGGCCCGCCGTCGTCGTCGGTGGCCAGGCTGGTCTCAGCCTCGTCGAACAGCTCCAGATAGCTGTCGAAATCCGAGGCCGTCATGTCGATACGAATGCGCTGACCCTCGCGCCCCTCGAACCGATAGCGATCGGCGGCAAAGCCGTCGGCGCTGCGGCCGTCGTCTTCGGAAAGTTCGCCCTCCACCGTGTCGCCGATGGCGATGGCCGTCGCCGCGATGGGAGCCGGCCCCTCCGACAGGCTCAGCTTGTAGTCGCCGGTACCGCTGTCCGACAGCGAGGTCGCCCTTACGACATAGCTACCTGCCTCCGGAGCCGTGAAAATCAGCCGCGAGTTCAGCTCCGTATCCGGCCCGTCGTCGTTCATGGCCAGTTCGGTGAAGACCTCGCCCTCCATCCGCCCCACCCGGACCACCGGATCGAAGGCACTGGAGACCAGATCGAAGGTGAACCGCTGGCCCGCCTCGGCTGTGAAGACATAGGCGTCGTAGTGCCCGCCCTCGTCCGTCTCCGCATCGTCGTCGGCCAGGGCACCGTTCCGCGTCTGACCCAGCGCGATCGAGCCAGGCTCCGGGGCCGGTACAGCCGGAGGCCGCTCCGTCAACGTAAGGGTGTAGTCGCCCCCCTCAAGCCCGGACAACGTTCGGGCATGCAGCAGATAGTCGCCGTCCCGGCTCGCCGTAAACCGCAGCCGCGAGTCGGTACCATCCCCCAGACCATCGTCATCGGACGCCAGCGCCTCGTCCTGCCCGCCCTCATAGATGGCCAGATAGGCGTCGAAATCTTCCGCCCGCAGCGTAAACTCCAACCGCTGCCCTGCCGCCGCCCGGAAGCGATAGACGTCATAGCGATACTCGTCATCGACCCCCACAGGATCGTCGGCGGTCAGGGCTCCCTGCACTTCGGTGCCGACATCCAGCGTCGCGACCGGCGGCGCGTCCGTCGATTGCGCCAGGGCGGGCACCGCGTTGAACAGCGCCAGCGCGCTGACGGCGGCGAGAATGGTCTGACGGCGCATGCAAATCCCTCGTGAAGTCGCGCCGATCATAGACGCCGAACCGGCCTGTCTGTAAATCGCTGACACCGCACGATTCCTGACTTCGGAGCCGAAACCATGACGGCCGCCCTCGCTCGCGCCTCCCTGATCGACGGCAAGGCGTTCGCCGTCGGACTGGTCGAGCGCGTCGCCGCCGCCTCCGCCCGGCTGGAAGCGACCCATGCCGTCAAGCCGGGCCTGGCGGTCGTGATTGTCGGCGAAGACCCCGCCAGCCAAATCTACGTCCGCAACAAGGGCGAGACGACCCTGCGTGCCGGCATGCGCTCCGAAACGCATCGCATGGCCCAGACCATCGGCCAGCATGAGCTGCTGGCCTTGATCGCCACGCTGAACGCCGACCCCGGCATTCACGGCATTCTGGTCCAGCTGCCCCTTCCCGCCCACATCGACAGTGCCGCCGTTCTGGGAGCCATCGATCCCGACAAGGATGTGGACGGCTTTCACGTGGTCAATGCCGGGCGGCTGGCCGTTGGCCTGCCGGGTCTGGTGCCCTGCACGCCGCTGGGGTGCCTGATGCTGCTGAAGGCGGAGCTGGGCGATCTGTCGGGTCTGAACGCCGTCATCGTCGGCCGCTCCAACATCGTCGGCAAGCCGATGGCGCAGTTGCTGCTGGGCGAAAGCTGCACCGTCACCATCGCCCACTCCCGCACCCGCGATCTGCCTGCCCTGTGCCGCACCGCCGACATTCTTGTCGCCGCGGTCGGTCGTCCGGAGATGATCCGGGGCGACTGGATCCGGCCCGGTGCCACCGTCATCGATGTCGGCATCAACCGTGTCCCCTCTCGCGATCCGGACAAGGCGGCCCAAGGCAAGACCCGGGTCGTCGGCGACGTCGCCTTCGACGAAGCCGTTGAGGTCGCCGGCCGGATCACCCCCGTCCCCGGCGGCGTCGGCCCCATGACCATCGCCTGCCTGCTGGCCAACACCTATACCGCCGCCTGCCGAAGCGCGGGGATAGCCCCTAACGATCTGAGCGCTTGATCGCTGTAGGCCGCGCAGATTCTGCCCTCGCTATCATTCCGCTAGGCATGGGTCCCAGCTGGGTGCCAAAACTGGCGGACAGCTGGCAGGCCGGTCATCTGGCCTCCACCGATGTGGGGGTGGCTCAGAACCTGTCGGCTTATGCCCTGATCCAGGCCGCCACCTTCATCGTCGTCTACCTGCTGACCTCGATCCAGCCCGTGCGGCGCTGAGTGACGCCCCGTCAGGTGCGTCAGGCGCGGATTCGCAAGGCGGCCCTGCAGCAGTTTCTGGCCCAAGGCCAGCACGTGCCCGAGGCCCGGACCGGCGTCCTGCTGTTCGCCTGCGCGGCCGATCGTCAGGTCGAGGTCATCGCCGACGAGGGCATTCACAGCCGGGTCGAGCCCGAAGTCTGGGCTGACGCCGCTCAGGCGCTGGCCCAGGGCCTGAAAGCCGGTGATCCTGTCGATGGCTTCCAGACGGCTATCGGCCTGTGCGGCGATGTACTGGCCCGACACTTCCCGCCACGGCCGCTGAACCGCAACGAGATCGCCGACAAGCTGGTCGTAATGTGACGCGTCTGTCAGGACGTCGCTTTGGCGTCGCAATCGGTGGCCATAGACCCTATCCGTTCGACTGCGCTTCTCACGGACCCGTATGCCCCGCCTGCTGACCTATAATGTGCATCGCTGTGTCGGGACCGACCGACGGCTGGACGTCGCCCGCGTCGCCGCCGTCATCGCCGAGCAGGAGCCGGACATTGTCTGCCTTCAGGAACTGGACGTCGGCCGCGCCCGCACCGGCCATGTCGACCAGGCCGAAGCCATCGCGCGCGACCTGGCCATGACCTTCCACTTCAACGCCGCCATGCGGATCGAGGCGGAGGAATACGGCGACGCCATTCTCAGCCTGCATCCTGAGCGGCTGTTGAAGTCTGGTGCTTTGCCAACCGTCCGCGGCGTGCCGGGGCTGGAGCCGCGCGGGGCTCTCTGGGCCGCGATCGATTTCGACGGCGTGACCCTGAACGTGATCAACACCCATCTGGGGCTGGTCCCGCGCGAACAGCGCCTTCAGGCCGCCGCCCTCATCGGCGCGGGTTGGGCCGGCCATCCGGACTGCAAGGGCCCGACCATCCTGACCGGCGACTTCAACGCCACTTCCATGACCCGGCCCTACAAGACCTTGACCCGGCATCTCGCCGATGCCCAGCGTCTGTTGAATTTGAAGCCATCGGTGAAGACCTTTCCTTCGACCTTTCCGACCATCCGGATCGACCACGCCTTCGTCACGCCGGACATCGTGCCGACGCGCATCTGGGCCCCGCGGTCGCCGCTGGCGCGCGCGGCCTCCGATCACCTTCCGCTGGTGATGGATTTCGAGATCAGGCCGACTGCAGCGGCAGCCGTCGCCGCGACCGGATCCTCCGCTTCCACGGCCTGAAGGCATCGGCGGTCGAGGTCGGATCACCCAGCTGAAACTCGGCGATCAGCCGCTCGATATTGGATGGAGCCGTTGCACCCAGTACCTTCATCCGCCCGGTATCGAACCGTAGCACCGCTTCGCCCACCGATCGGCTCAAGGCCTCGGCGGCGGCAAAGGCGTCGGTGTCCACGCCGATCCAGTGGCCCAGGGTCCTGTGTCGGAACCGGGCGATGGCCGCCCGCCCCTCCTCCGTGCCTGGCCGGGCCGCGATGTCGCATTCGGTATCGAACCCCAGCGACCGGTTGTTCAGATTGGTCGAGCCGATCCTCAGGATGTCGTCGTCATAGATCGACACCTTGGCATGAACGATGATCCGCTCATCTCCCTTGGTCCACGGCGTGAAGGCAAAGAACCGGTTGTGCCGGTCCGCCTGCTCGAGCCTGTACAGAACCTCTGACCGCGCCGTATCCATGGTTATCCGGTCAAACCAGCTGGGACTGGTACCGGTCGAGACCAGCACGATCTCCGGCCCGTCCCATTCCTCCAGCCGTTCGGCCAGGGCCGCAGCGATCACGGGCGAGGTGAAATACTGATTCTCCAGATAGATCAGCCGCTTGGCCTTTTTGATCAGATCCAGATGCAGGGCCTCGTTCTCCCGCACCTCCACCTTGGAATGCCAGCGCGGCTCGGTGCGAGCGATAGCCACGGGCGTGTCGCGCATGTCCGGCTCGACCTCGTCCGGCCAGGGATCATTGTCCGTGACATCCGGCAGGGTCTTCTCCCAAGTCGACTTGAACCAGCGATGCCGCGCCAGATCGCCCAGCGCCCTGGCCGCCGGCCCATCCATGACAGCCATGACCTCATGACGCGGCGAACAGATAACGCCCGACGGCTGGCACCGGCGCGGATCGCCGTCCAGATGCTCGGACGTGTCCCAGCGATCCGTCGCGATGTCGCCGCCTCCGACGAAGGCCACGGCATCGTCGATGATCACGACCTTCTGGTGATGGCAAGCCCCCGGAATGCCTGGATCGAGCCGGAACTCCACCATCCGCTTGCGAAACCAGCGTTGCGACTTGTGCGGATAGAAGCCCTGCGAGGCCGCGATCAGCAGCGGCGACTTCCAGATCAGCATCCGGACATCCAGCTCGGGCCGCGATCGCACCAGCCGACGCAACTGATGGCCGATCTGGGCCTGATGGTCGTGATGATGGCTCTCGGGGTCCAGCCGCGTGCGCGGGTCGAACTGCCAGCCCAGGATGACGATCGACTTCTGCGCCTTGGCGATCGAGGATCGCAGGGCTTCGAAATAGGAGTCGTTCTCCATCAGCACGGCCAGCCGACCGGCGGTTTCGACCCGCCAGCAATTCCGTCCGGGCTCGAAGGCCTGATCGTCCGCATCCGTCATGGTGCGACCCTAGCGCAAAAGCGTGACAACCGGTCCAGCCGAATGCTGAAGCTGCCACCCTTTCGACATGGATTGCCCAACCGCCGCTTTGCGAGCATACTGTCTCAGTCATTCTGACAGGGGACGTCGCCGATGCAGGCGCTTATCGAATTGATCGCGGGGTTCGTCGCCATGCTGGTGGCCGTCGCCCTGTCGCAATTCGGCATGAACGTCGATGTGCCGAACAAGCCTGAACGCGAAATCCGCCGCGTCCAGGACTGCGGCGATCAGCGCGCATCCACGGTGATTGTCGTAGCCGATAGCCCCCAGCGTAGCTGCTGATTCGTCCCCCGCCTTTCGACCTGAATCGCCTTTTCCCCTGTCGATTGAACCGCTAGGGTTTTCCTCGTCCACCCGGCGTCGCGCCTCGATGCCCTCTCGTGACGAGTTCGACGCACTATGAAGTCCCGCCAACGGCCTCCTCTGAACCTGTCATCCCTCGATCCCGTCGAGCCGGATCAGCATGACGAGGGCACAGCCGTCGCGGAGCCTGCGCCAGACCCCGCTCTCGACCTCGACCGTCCCATGTCCGAACGCCGTCGGCGTCGGTTGGCCGAGGAACAGGCTCGTCAGGCTCAAGCCCAAGCCGTGGGTCAAATGCGGGCCGAAAACCTTGCCGCCCCGGAACGGGCCGTAGCATTGGCGTCCGAGCCAGCCAAATCGTCTGCACAAGCCCCATTGGCACCGTATGACACGCAAGCGCTTCAGGCGACGGGCCGGGCGCGCAAGGCCGCCGCTCCGGGTGAAAACCGTGCCTATCTGATCGCTGGCCTCGCGTCCGCCGCCTGGGTCGCCGGCGTCGTCGCCTGGCTGACGTATGAGGTCAGCGCGGGCACCGCCGAGCTGGAGCCGCTCCGTCTCGCCGTCTATGCCCTGATCGCCCTCGCACCCGTCGGCCTGGCCATCCTGCTGGCCCATGCCGTGCGTCAGGGGGCCGGTCTCGCCGCCGAAACCCGCCGCGCGCGCGAACTGGCCGAGGCCTTGGTCGCCCCTACCGCGCTCGCGGCGCAGCAGACGGGCACCGTGCTGCAGTCCCTGCGCAACGACATCGATCTGGCCTCGGTCGCCGCTGAACGCGCCCGACACGACATGACCTTGCTGCGCGAGGCCCTGGTTCAGGAAACCACCCGCCTGACCGACGCCGCCGATGTCGCTGGCAGAACCGCTCGTCGTCTGGTCGAGCAGCTGGGGGCCGAGCGCAACGAGATGCAGGCCTTGGGCACCCGCCTCGACGCCCAGGCCACCGGCGTGGCCGATGCGGTCGAGCGCCAGTCCCGCATGGTCATCGACGCCTCCGACCTGGCCCAGACCCAGTTGCGAGAAGCCGAGGCCGCCCTCGCCGCTCGTGCCGCCGACCTGGCCGCCGCCGCCGGAGAGGCCCAGGACGCCGCCCGCCTCGCCGCAGATGACCTGGCCCGCCAGACCCTGCGTCTGGAGAATGCTGGCGCCGGCGTCGCCGAACAGATCCTCTCCGTCGAGGAAGGTCTGGGCCAGCAGCGCGCGGCCCTGGTCACCGCAGCCCTTGGCTTGCGCACCGATCAGGAGGATTTCTCGGCCCAGGTCGAGAGCCAGCGCGCCCAGCTGACCGAACAGCTGTCCGCCACCCGCTCCGTTACCCAGGATCTGGGCGACACCACCCAGCGCACAACGGAATCGATCAAGGACCTGGTCGAGGCCGCCACCGACCAGTTCCGCGCCCTCGTCGACATGTCCCAGCGCGAGGCCGACGGTTTCGACGCCGCCACCAAACTGGCCCTCGACAAGTTCGAGACCCTTGCCGCAGAGGCCCGCGACGCCCTGGTCGAGGAAACCCGGCGCGCCCTCGCCGCCCTTCAGGCCACAGCGGAAGAGTCGCGCCAAGCCGCCACCGAGGCCGCCGATCTGGCTCAGGTCCGCGTCGACCGCCTGGGCGAGGCCCTGTTCGAAGCGGCCCAGAAGGCCGATCAGGCCGCTGATACCCGCATCGACGGCGCGCGCCGGATCGTGGCCGAAACCGCCGGCATGGTCGATGAGGCTGGCGAACGCGCCCTGATGCGACTGGAAGCCACCGTCGAACGCATGAACGACGCCCTGGCGCGCATCGACGCCACTATCAGCGACCTGGACGACCGCACCGCCCGCCTGCCGCAGGAGGCCCAGTCCCGCGTGGAGGCCGTCCGCACCTCCGTCGAACAGGGCCTCGCTGCCCTGTCCGCCGCATCGCAGAAGGCCGCGGCCGATACCGAAGCCCTGGATGTCGGCTTCCAGGAACGCGTGCGCCGCAATTACGACATGCTGACCGAGGCCGTGCGGCTGATGGGCGTCGTCTCCGGCGAGCCTGCCGGTGGACGCCGACGCGAGCCGACGCCGGTGGCTCCGCCGCCCGTCGTCGAGGCCCCGGCCCGGCCCGACCCCGGCCTTCGCCCGGCCATCGCGCCCAAGGATGAAAACCGCGGCTTCGGCCAGCGCATCCGCCCGGTGCCAGAGCCCGAACCCCAGCCGGCCAACACCTTCGAACGCGAAACTTCAGGCCCGGCTGCGCGCGACGACGAGCCGCTGGATCTCGACACACCCCTGATGCCGCCGGTCGCGACCGAGGCTCTGGGCGAGCGCATCACGGCCGCCATTCGCCGCATGGGGGTCGACCCGAATGCGCTCCTGCCCCGGTCCCGCGTCGAAGAGGCGGCCCAGGCCGTGACCGCCGGCGACCCCGATCGCGCGCGTCAGATCGTGCGCCGCGTCGCCCCCGCCGCCGTACGCAGCGTCTCCCGCCGCGTCCTGACCGATCCGGACATGCGAGCCGATGCCGAGGCCTATGTGCGGGCCGTCTCCCGCGACCTCGGCATGCGCGCTGCGGCGCGAGATGGCGCAGGCGTGCTGGGTCAACTGACCTCCGACGGCGGCCGCGCCTATATGCTGCTGGACGCCGCCATCGGCGATCTGGGCTAAGCCCTCGAACGATTGTGTATTGACGGGACCCGCCTGTTTCCGACACGGTCCCGCCATCTGTCACAGTATCGTCATGCACAGGCGGGGGCCATGCTCGACACCCGATTGCTAGAGACGCCGGACACCCGACCGGCGATCGCCATCTGCGCCTATGAGATCGGTGACACCGGCTGGGATCCGGTCGAGGACCTGTCTGGCGAGCCCTGGAATCCGACGGGCGCGCGAACCCTGGCGATCGACCCCGCCGCGCCTGACGCCCTGGTCGCCACCCTCAGCGAAGCGCTCGGCTCTCCCGCCTGCCGCGGTCTTCTGCTGGTCGGACGAACGCGGCAGGAGGGCGGGTTCAAGCTGCAGATCCGCACCGAAAACCGCTCCCTTGACGGCACCCACAGGGGCAATCCCGACGGCCCCGGCGTCGCCCGCGCCACCGCCCCCACCGCCGAAATGGTGCGCGAAATCGCCGAAGCCGGTCTGAAGGCCAGCGTCAGCTCTGAGACCGAGGACGATGTCGGCAGCTATCTGCTGTATCGCGTCCTCGCGGCCCTGCCAGAGGGCATGGATACCCCGGCCGTCGGCCTGCTGCGCGCGCCCGTCGATGCCGCTGACGACCATGTCCAGAAGGCGGTCAAGGCCGCGGCCCAGGCGATCGCCCGGCATCTGGCCCCCCTGCCCCGTCCCCGCGCGGCCTGATCGCTCGCCGGGCCAGCCCCCCGCGCAGCATCAGCGCCGCCGCCAGCCCTAGACCAGCCAACACCACCATCGCCCAATAGCCGCCGGCTCCGAAGCGGTCGTACAGCGGCCCCGACACCATCGTCGCCAGACCGATCAGCACCCCGGCCGACAACACCGAACTCAGCGTCTGCGCCGCCGTATGCCCGTCCGATGGCGACAGCCGCTCCACCAATTGCACCCCCGCCAGGAAGGTCGCGGCAAAGGTCAGGGCATGCAGCGCCTGCAGCGGCCACAGCGCCCACAGCGGCGGTGCCATCGCCATCAGCGACCAGCGCAGGATGGAAGCGACGCATCCGATCACCAGCAGGCTCCAAGCCCCTATGCCGACCCGTCTGCGCCAGGGCTCCACGACCCACATCAGCGCGATCTCGACCACCACACCAAACGCCCAGAGCTGACCGGTGACCGCCGCACTGACCCCCTGCGACTGCCACAGGATGGCAGAGAAGCCGTACTGGAAGGCATGCGCCGCCTGAACCGCCCCGACGGCGAAAATGGCGAGCATGAAGACCGGATCGACCAGCAGCCGGCCCACTCCCTTGAACCGCTCGCGACCCCGCACCGTCGCGCCATCGGTCACGCGCTCGCTCGGCAGGACGACCGCGGCGACGACCACAATGCCCAGGGCCGCTACCACACTGGCGACGATCACCGCGTCCACCGGTGCACGCAGCAGCAGCGCCCCCATCCCCAGATTGGCCAGAACGAAGGCGGCCGACCCCGCGCCTCTCGGCAGCGAAAACGTAAAGCCATGCCGGGCCGCCAGCCGCAGGGTCAGCACATCGCTGAGCGGGATCAGCGCCGCCGCCGCCGTCGCCCCGACGAACCAGCCGATGGCCCAGCCCGCAAAGCCGCTCGCCAGCCCGGCCCCGGCATAGCCCGCCGCCATCACGGCCCCCAGGATGGCGATAGGGGCTCGCCGCGTCTGGAACCCGTCGGCCCAGACGGCCAGCGCAGGCCCCGTCACCAGCCGCCCCAGCATGGGGGCCGCCAGCAG
Organism: Brevundimonas sp.; assembly: GCF_041919755.1. Classification (GTDB taxonomy): domain Bacteria; phylum Pseudomonadota; class Alphaproteobacteria; order Caulobacterales; family Caulobacteraceae; genus Brevundimonas. The sequence continues at coordinate 72,098 of NZ_JAYRTD010000001.1, forward strand.
CACGCCGATCTCGGCCCCGCTCAATCCCTGCGCGCGGAACCACAGCCCCGCGAACGGCAGGGTCACGCCATTGGCCGCGAACAGCAGTACATATTGCAGGGCCATGCTGGCGGCGGGGCGGACGGCGGGCGACATGAGACGGAGTCTAGCAGACCCGCCCGATTCCATGCTCTATCTAGTGTTCCATGATACTGTCACGCTTGCTCGCCCCCTTCGCCTGTCTGAACGGTGCCATGGCCGTCGCCCTGGGGGCCTTCGCCGCACATGGTGCCGGTCCTGCGGTCAAGACCCTGCTGACGACCGGGGCCCAGTATCAGATGATCCATGCCCTGCTGGCTCTCGTCTGCGTTCTCTGGCCGTCGCGTGACCGCCTGATCCTTATCGCCGGAGGAATGGCCGCCGCCGGTGGTCTGATCTTCTCGCTGGCGCTTTCCGCCATCGCCCTGCTCAGCCTGAAGGCGATGGGGGCCGTCGCTCCGATCGGCGGCCTGCTGATGATCCTGGCCTGGCTTCTGTTGGCCGTCTGCGCCCTGCGCGTTCCCTCAAAATCCGCCTGACCGGGCGAATACGAAAGACCGTTTACAGTATGGCTTTTCCCGCGCCCTCGACCCGCCGCGACCTCTATCCCGAGATCGAGGCCTATCAGACCGGCTTCATGGCGACCGACAGCGTCCATGAAATCTACTGGGAACAGAGCGGCAATCCGGACGGCATTCCGGTCATCGTCCTGCACGGCGGTCCCGGCGGAGCGGTCAATCCGGGCATGCGTCGCTATTTCGACCCCTCGAAGTATCGCATCGTCATGCTGGACCAGCGCGGCTGTGGCCGCAGCCGTCCGAACGCCTCGCTGGAGGACAACACCACCTGGACCCTGATCGCCGACATCGAGCGGCTGCGCGAACAACTGGGCATCGACAAATGGGTGGTCTTCGGCGGCAGCTGGGGCTCCACCCTGTCGCTGGCCTATGCCATCACCCATCCCGACCGCGCCCTGTCCCTGGTCCTGCGCGGCATCTTCCTGCTGACCAGGCCCGAACTGCACTGGTTCTATCAGGACGGGGCGTCCCACATCTTCCCCGACGCCTGGGAGCGGTTCCTGGAGCCCATCCCCGAGGATGAGCGTCACGACCTGATGGGGGCCTATTACAAGCGGCTGACCGGCGACGATGCGGCAGAACGCGACCGCTGCGCCATCGCCTGGTCCAGCTGGGAGGGCGAAACCGTCAGCGTCCAGGGTCCCGACGCCCGTCCCGACCGCTTCGCCGAGGCCGAATTCGCCGTGGCCTTCGCCCGGATTGAATGCTGGTACTTCATGAACGGCGGCTTCTTCCCCGAGGAAAACTGGCTGCTGAACAACGTCCACCGCATCCGCCATCTGCCCTGCTGGATCGCGCAAGGGCGCTTCGACGTCGTCACCCCCATGACCAGCGCCTGGGCCCTGCATCGCGCCTGGCCCGAGGCCAGACTAGACATCGTCCCCGACGCCGGCCACGCCTCCAGCGAACCGGGCATCATCGACAGCCTGGTCCGCGGAACCGATTGGGCGGCGGGGGTCTAAAGCCCCAGCTTGCCCTTAAGGATGTCGTTAACCGCGGCCGGATTGGCCTTGCCGCCTGTCGCCTTCATCACCTGACCGACAAACCAGCCCAGCGCCTGAGGCTTCTCGACGACGGCCGCGACCTTGTCGGGATTGGCGGCGATGATCTCGTCGATGGCCTTTTCGATCGCGCCGGTGTCGGTGACCTGTTTCAGGCCATGTTTCTCGACGACCTCTGCGGGTGAGCCCTCGCCGTTCCAGACGTGGTCGAACACCTCCTTGGCGATCTTCGACGAGATGACGTTGGTCTCGATCAGTTCGACCAGCTGGGCGACATGGGCGGCGGGCAGCGGGTTGTCGCTGAAGTCGCGGCCATCGGCGGCCAGGCGGGCGGACACCTCATTGGTCACCCAGTTGGACACCAGCTTGGCGTCGCGGCCCTTGGCTGCGGCTTCGAAATAGTCGGCCTTGGCCTGTTCCGAAATCAGCACCACGGCGTCGTATTGCGACAGGCCATAGTCGGCCATCAGCCGACGTCGCTTGGCGTCCGGCAGTTCCGGCAGGTCGGCCTTGATGGAGTCGATCCAGGCCTGTTCCAGCTCCAGCGGCAGCAGGTCGGGGTCGGGGAAGTAGCGATAGTCCATCGCCTCTTCCTTGGACCGCATCGAGCGGGTCTCACCGGCTGTGGGATCGTACAGGCGCGTCTCCTGATCGATCTTGCCGCCGTCCTCCAGGATTTCGATCTGGCGCCGGGCCTCATAGTTGATGGCCTGGCTGATGAAGCGGAACGAGTTGACGTTCTTGATCTCGCAGCGCGTGCCCAAGTGCGAGAAGTCGCCGGTTTTCTTGAAGCGGGCATAGCCGCCCTCGCGGCAGACCGAGACGTTGACGTCGGCGCGCAGATTGCCCTTCTCCATGTCACCGTCGCAGGTGCCCAGATAGACCAGGATGGTGCGGATCTTCTTGACGTAGGCCACCGCCTCTTCCGGCGAGCGGATGTCCGGACGAGACACGATCTCCATCAGGGCCGTGCCTGCGCGATTCAGGTCGACGTAGCTTTCTGTCGGCGAAAGGTCATGGATCAGCTTGCCCGCATCCTGTTCCAGGTGCAGCCGCTCAATGCCGACGTTGAAGAAGCTGCCGTCCTCGGCCTCCACCTCGACGACGCCCTCGCCGACGATGGGGAAATACAGCTGGCTGATCTGATAGCCGGTGGGCAGGTCGGGGTAAAAGTAGTTCTTGCGGTCGAACTGGCTGCGCTTGTTGATCTGCGCATTCAGGCCCAGGCCCGTGCGGACCGCCTGTTCGACGCAGTGTTTGTTCAGCGTCGGCAGCATGCCGGGAAAGCCCGCATCGACCAGCGACACCTGCTCGTTCGGCCCCGCGCCAAAGCCGACGGCGGCTCCGGAGAACAGCTTGGCCTTCGACGCCACCTGGGCGTGGATTTCCAGCCCCATGACGATTTCCCAGGCCCCGGTGCGGCCATGGATGAGTTTGTCAGTCACGCTCACCACCACTTCTCCGGCTTGGCCACAAACCCTGCCGCGTCTTCCAGCGCGCTCGCCACCTGGAACACTGTCGCCTCGTCCAGCGCCTTGCCGATGACCTGAAGGCCCAGCGGCAAGCCGCCACTATCCAGACCCGCTGGCACCGAAATCCCCGGCAGACCCGCCAGATTGGCGGTCACGGTGAAGATGTCGTTCAGATACATCTGCAGCGGATCGATCTGCTTGTCGCCCAGCGCAAAGGCCGCCGACGGCGTAGACGGGGTGACGATGGCATCGACCTTGTCCCACACATTGTCGAAGTCCTCGGCGATGCGGCGGCGGACCTTCAGCGCGCGGACGTAATAGGCGTCGTAGAAGCCAGCCGACAGCACATAGGCCCCGATGGTCAGGCGGCGCTGGACCTCCTTGCCGAAGCCCTCGGCGCGGCTGGTCTCGTACAGGTCCGTCAGGCTGGTGGTGCCCTCGGCGCGGTGGCCAAAGCGCATGCCGTCATAGCGGGCCAAGTTGGACGAGGCCTCGGCCGGGGCGACGATATAATAGGCCGGCAGGGCATATTTGGTGTGCGGCAGGCTGATCGGCACGATCTCGCAGCCCGCCGCCTTCAGCCAGGCGATGCCCTGGTCCCACAGGGCCTGGATCTCGGCAGGCATGCCGTCGACGACATATTCGGCGGGCACGCCGATGCGCAGCCCCTTGACCGACTTGCCCAGCGACTGGGTCCAGTCCGGCGTTTCAATGTCGAGACTCGTCGCGTCCTTCGGATCGAAGGAGCACATGGAGCGCAGCAGGATGGCGGCGTCCTCGACCGTCTTCGTGATCGGCCCGGCCTGGTCCAGCGAACTGGCGAAGGCCACCATGCCGAAGCGGCTAGCGCGGCCATAGGTGGGCTTGATCCCGACCGTGCCGGTGAAGGCGGCGGGCTGGCGGATCGAGCCGCCGGTGTCGGACGCGGTGGCGGCCAGGCAAAGGTCGCCAGCGACCGCCGAGGCCGAACCGCCGGAAGAGCCACCCGGCGTCAGTTCGGCGTTGGAGGTCTTGGACTTCCACGGATTCTTGACAGGACCGAAGGCCGAGGTCTCGTTGGACGAGCCCATGGCGAACTCGTCCATGTTCAGCTTGCCCAGCATGACCGCGCCGTCGGCCCACAGGTTGGCCGTGACGGTCGATTCATATGGCGGCACGAAGCCGCGCAGCATGTTCGACCCGGCCGTCGTCTGGACGCCCTGGGTACAGAACAGGTCCTTGATGCCCAGCGGCGCGCCTTCCAGCGCCCCGCCCTCGCCCCTGGCCAGGCGAGCGTCGGAGGCCCGCGCCATCTCCAGCGCCTTGTCTGTGGTCTGGACGACGAAGGCGTTCAGCGTCGGATTGGCGGCGTCGATGTTGGCGACGAAGGCCTTGGTGATTTCCTCGGACGAGAAGTCGCGGGCCTTGAGGCCGTCGATGGCAGCCTTGAGGGTCAATTTGGTCAGGTCGGACATTCTACTCGACCACCTTGGGTACGACGAAGAAGCCGTCGGCGGAGCGCGGCGCATTGGACAGGACGGCCTCGACCTTGCCGCCGTCGGTCACGACGTCGTCACGCAGGCGCATGGGCTGGGCCACATTGGAGGTCATGGGCTCCACGCCGTCGATGTCGACCTCGTCCAGCTGCTCGATCCAGGCCAGGATGCCGTTAAGCTCCTTGGCCAGCGGCTCCAGCCGGTCCTCGGGGGTCTTGATGCGGGCGAGGTGGGCGACCTTGCGCACCGTCGCGGCGTCGATGGCCATGCGGCCCTCCAGAAACAGTTCCAAGCGGGCGGGATTAGCGGCCCCGACTGGATTTCACAAGGATTCAGACGCCGCAACGGCTTTGACAGCGGGGCCGTGTGCGCCTACCGCCGCGCGGTGACCGAAATGACCCTCGAAGCCCTGTCCGCATCGACCCCGCCGGGAACCGCCTGGCTGGGGCTGGATCTGGGCGAGAAGACCATCGGTGTGGCCGTGTCCGACACCAGCCGGATGATCGCCAGCCCGCTGTCGCTGATCCGCAAGGTCAAGTTCACCCAGGATGCCGAGACCCTGTTCAAGATCATGAACGGGCGCGGTGTGTCGGGTCTGGTTATCGGCCTGCCGCTGAACATGGACGGCTCAGAAGGGCCACGCGCCCAGTCATGTCGGGCCTTTGCGCGCAATCTGCAGCGGTTGCGGCCGGTCCCCTACGCCTTCCAGGACGAGCGGCTGTCGACCAGTGCGGTGGAACGGTTCCTGATTGAGGACCTGGACCTGAACCGCAAGCGACGCGCCGATGTCGTGGACCGCACGGCCGCCGCCTGGATATTGCAGGGTGCGCTGGACCGGTTGCGCGCTTCCCCTCCCGCCTGACTGGCCCTATAGCCGGGCCTCGATGAGACAGCCCGACGCCCTCACCGATCTGATTCGCGAACGGCTGATGCCGTTTCCAAAGGCCCATTTCCTCGCCGCCGGCGACCTCAATGCCGCGATCGCCCCTGCCCTGCTGGATCTGGCCGACGCCTTCGTCGATCTGAACCGGTCCAATGCCAAGGGCCTGGACCTGATGCGCGGGCGCACGGTGGTGAACCTGTTCTTTGAAAACTCCACGCGGACCAGCGCTTCGTTCGAGATCGCGGCCAAGCGGCTGGGGGCGGATGTGACGGCGCTGTCGCCCAATACGTCCTCCGTGGCCAAGGGCGAGACCCTGATCGATACGGCGGCGACGCTGAACGCCATGAAGCCGGACGTGCTGGTTGTCCGCCATTCGGCTTCCGGCGCGGCGGATTTGCTCAGCCAGAAGGTCGGCTGTGCGGTCGTCAACGCCGGCGACGGGCGTCACGAGCATCCGACCCAGGCCCTGCTGGACCTGCTGAGCCTGCGCCGGGCGTTCGGCGATGTGGGCGGTCTGACGGTCGCCATCTGCGGCGACATCGCCCACAGCCGCGTGGCGCGGTCCAATGTGGCCCTGCTGTCGATGATGGGCGCGCGGGTGCGGCTGATCGGGCCGCCGACACTGGTGCCGGGCGATGCCGACCGCTGGGGCTGTGAGGTGTTTCACGACATGAAGGACGGTCTGCAGGGCTGCGACGTCGTGATGATGCTGCGTCTTCAGCTGGAGCGAATGGAGGGCGCGCTGGTGCCTTCGACCCGCGAATATTTCCGCTTCTGGGGCCTGGACCGCGAGAAGCTGGCCTGGGCCAAGCCCGGAGCGAAGGTCATGCATCCGGGGCCGATGAACCGGGGCGTGGAGATCGATTCCGACGTCGCCGACGACCTGTCGGTGTCCCTGATCCAGGATCAGGTCGAGATGGGCGTGGCGGCGAGAATGGCAGTCCTCGCGGCCCTGTCCGTACGGCTGGATGGAGACGCGGCATGAGCGCTCTCGCAATCCTGAACGCCCGCCTGATCGATCCGGCGTCCGACTATGACGGCCCCGGCGCGGTGCTGGTCGAGGACAGACAGATCGTCGAGGTGATCCGGGGCACTCATGCGGTCGCGCCCGCCGGTATCAAGGTCATCGACGCCGACGGCCGCTGTCTGGCCCCCGGCCTGATCGACATCCGGGTCAAGACGGGCGAGCCGGGCGCCGAACCCAGGGAGACGCTGAAATCGGCGGCCCAGTCGGCGGCGGCCGGCGGCGTCACCACCATCGTCATCCAGCCCGACACCGATCCGGCGCTCGACGACCCGGCCACGATCGACTTCATCCAGCGGCGCGGGGCCGCGCTGGGGCTGGTCAACGTCCGCGCCGCCGGGGCCGCCACCCGGACCTGCGACGGCCAGCGCATGGCCGAGATCGGTCTGATGGACGAAGCCGGTGCGGTGTACTTCACCGACGTCGACCGCGTGATCTCCAATACCCGCACCCTGCAGCGGGTCATGAGCTATGCCACCACCTTCAACGCCCTGATTTCCTGCCGCCCGGCTGATCCCTGGCTGTCGGAGGGGGCTGTGGCGACCAGTGGCGAACTGGCCACCCGACTGGGCCTGTCGTCGGTGCCCGCCATCGCCGAACGCATCCAGCTGGAGCGTGATCTGGCCCTGGTCGAACAGACAGGCGCGCGCTTCCTGGTGGACCAGATTTCGACCGAGGGCGCGCTGGAAACCCTGGCCCGCGCGCGCGCCAAGGGACTGGAGATCGCCGCCTCGGTGTCGGTCAACCACCTGTGCTTCAACGAGATCGACATCGGCGACTACCGCACCTTCTACCGGCTGGACCCGCCGCTCCGCAGCGAGGCCGACCGACAGGCCCTGATCGAGGCGGTGCGCGAAGGCCTGATCGACGTCATCACCTCCGCCCACGCCCCGGCCCCCGCCGAGGACAAGCGTCGGCCGTTCAGCGAGGCAACGCCCGGAGCCATCGGGCTGGAAACTCTGCTGCCCGCCGCCCTGACCCTGCATCACGAGGCGGGGCTGGACCTGCTGGATGTGCTGCGTCCCTTGACCCATGGCCCGGCCAGTCTGCTGGGCTTTGACGCGGGGCGCTTGGCCGAGGGCGCACCCGCCGACCTCATCCTGTTCGACGCCAACGCCCCCGTTGTGATCGACGCCGCCACGCTGAAATCCAAATCCAAGAACTCGCCGTTCGACGGCCGCCGCCTGCAAGGCAAGGTCTTGCTCACCGTCGTCGGTGGCCGCATCGTCCACGGCGACGTCTGACAGGAGCGAATCAGTTGCCCGAACCCGCCATGCCTTTCGCGGCTATGCTCGCCCTTATGGCGGTTGGCGGCTATCTGCTGGGCTCCATTCCGTTCGGCGTGATCCTGACGCGGCTGGGCGGCGCGGGCGACGTTCGCAGCATCGGCTCGGGCAATATCGGCGCGACCAATGTGCTGAGGACCGGGCGCAAGGACCTGGCCATCGCGACACTGCTGCTGGATGCGGGCAAGGGCGCGGCGGCTCTGCTGCTGGCCAAGTTCCTTCTGGGCGGTGCGAGCCAGAATGCCGAGATCGCGGGTGCAGTAGCCGGTGGGGCGGCGTTTCTCGGCCACCTCTTTCCCGTCTGGCTGAAGTTCAAGGGCGGCAAGGGCGTGGCGACCTTCTTTGGCCTGATGCTGGCGGCCTGGTGGCCGCTGGGGCTGGCGGCGGCGGCGATCTGGCTGCTGACCGCGGCCTTGCTGAGAATGTCGTCGCTGGCGGCTCTGGTCGCATCGGCCGCGGCTCCTTTGATTGCGCTAATTCCCGTGGCCGCGCTGAAACTGCCCGCGCCTCAGCCCATTGCCGTGCTGGCGGCGCTCACCGCCGTGCTGATCTGGGTTAGGCACCACGAGAATATCGCCCGGCTGCTGAAGGGCGTGGAACCGCGCATCGGGGCCAAGTCGGCGTGAGCACAGGCCTGAGCGAAGCCGAGCGGTTCGCGCGGGTCCGCCTGGCCCGGACGGACAAGGTCGGCCCAGTCACCTTTCGCCAGTTGCTGGATAGGTTCGGCAGTGCGGCTCGCGCGGTCGAGGCCCTGCCCGACCTGATCCGCAAGGGTGGCGGCACAGGTCATACCCTGCCCACCGTCGCGTCCGTCGAGGCCGAACTGGCGGCGGGCGAGCGGATCGGCGCGCGGCTGATCGTGCTGGGCGAGACCGACTATCCCGAAATGCTGGCCGCGCTCGACCCGCCGCCACCCCTGCTCTGGACGCGGGGCGATGTCAGGCTGTTGGCCCGGCCCTGCATCGGCATAGTCGGCGCGCGCATCGCCTCGGCCGGGGGCCAGCGAATCGCCCGTGGTCTGGCCCAGCAACTGGGTCAGGCGGGTCATGTCGTGGTGTCGGGTCTGGCGCGCGGCATAGACGGGGCGGCCCATGCAGGCGCGCTGGAAACCGGTACGGTCGCGGTTCTTGGCGGCGGGGTGGACGACATCTATCCGCCCGACAATGCCGACCTCTATGTCCAGATCATGGAGCGCGGCTGCATCGTGTCCGAAAGCCCGGTTGGGGCGCGAGCCCAGGCGCGGGACTTTCCTCGCCGCAACCGCATCATCTCAGGACTGTCGCGCGGAGTGATCGTCGTCGAGGCCGAGATTCGCTCCGGCTCGCTGATCACGGCGCGACTGGCCGGCGAACAAGGGCGCGATGTGTTCGCTGTGCCCGGCTCACCGCTGGATCCACGCTCAAAAGGACCAAACGAACTGCTGCGTCAGGGAGCAATACTCTGCGAGGGACTGGAGGATGTGGAGCGGGCGTTCAACACCCTGCGGACCCTGCGCGAACCGGAGCACGGCAACCCGTTCGACGGCGCGCCGGACGAACTGGACGAGGCCCTGATTGAACAGGTGGCAGGTCTGCTGTCCCCCACGCCGACGCCCCGCGACGAACTGGCCCGGGCGCTGGGCGTCTCGATCGGCACGGTGGCCGCAGCCCTTCTGGAACTCAGCCTGGCCGGCCGCGCGACCCTGCTGGCCGGAGGCCTGGTGTCCCGCTAGCTGGCCCGCCGGCGGCGCGCGGTCGGATCGCGCACAGGCTCGACCACCTTGGGCACATTGGCCAGTCGGGCTGCGGCCTCGAGAGCCTGGGCCAAAGCGGGGTCGCCGTCCCACAGCGCCATCTGCGCCAGCTCTGTCGACATGGCGCGGATGTACTCCCGCACCGGATAGTCGCCCAGATCGACAGCCCGCTCTGTCTGCCTGGGCTCGGAGGTCGTTGCCGTCTCGGTTCGCATGCCCAATCCCTCTCTCGCACCGATCATTTGTTGCACAACCACTGGTTCGTTCGCAATCTGGAACACAATCATGAATATCTTCTGACACGGGTGCGATTGACAGCGAGGCTTGAGCCAACCACCTTCCCGGCCCTCTGAAAGGCCCCCTCCCCGCATGAACCTCGTCGTCGTCGAGAGCCCCGCAAAGGCCAAGACCATCAACAAATATCTCGGCTCGGACTATACGGTTCTGGCCTCCTACGGTCACGTCCGCGACCTGCCGTCCAAGGATGGCTCGGTCCTGCCTGACGACGATTTCGCCATGTCTTGGGAGATCGACGCCAAGGCCTCCAAGCGTTTGAGCGAGATCGCCGAGGTCGCCAAGAAGTCCGACCGCGTCATCCTGGCCACCGACCCCGACCGCGAGGGCGAGGCGATCAGCTGGCATGTGCTGGAGATCCTGACCAAGAAGAAGGTGCTGAAGGACACGCACGTCGAGCGCGTCACCTTCAACGCCATTACAAAGTCGGCCGTGCTGGAGGCCATGGCGGCCCCGCGCCAGATCGACATGGAACTGGTCGAGGCCTATCTGGCCCGGCGCGCGCTGGACTATCTGGTCGGCTTCAACCTGTCGCCGGTCCTGTGGCGCAAGCTGCCGGGCGCGCGCTCGGCGGGCCGTGTGCAGTCGGTCGCCCTGCGCATCGTCGTCGATCGCGAGATGGAGATCGAGAAGTTCAAGCCTCAGGAATACTGGTCCGTCGAGGCTGACCTGAACGCCGACAGCCCGCCCTTCACGGCGCGATTGGTCAAACATGCCGGCAAGCGGGTGCAGCGTCTGGACATCGTGTCTGAGGCCATGGCGAAGGCGGCGCACGACGCCATCAACACCGGAACATTCTCCGTTACCTCCGTGGAGAAGAAGCCGGTCAAGCGCGCGCCCAGCCCGCCCTTCATGACCTCCACTCTGCAACAGGAGGCCAGCCGCAAGCTTGGCTTCACGGCGCAGCGCACCATGCAGGCAGCCCAGAAGCTGTACGAAGGGGTGGATGATCAGGGCGGCCTGATCACCTATATGCGGACCGACGGGCTGTACGTCAGCCCGGAAGGCATCGCCCAGGCGCGTGAAGTCATCGGCGACCGCTTCGGTCCAGCCTATGTCCCGGAGCAGCCGCGCTATTACAAGACCAAGGCCAAGAACGCCCAGGAAGCGCACGAGGCTATCCGCCCGACCAACATGACCCGTGCGCCCGAGACCTTGCGTCTCGATGGCGACCTGCAGAAGCTGTACGAACTGATCTGGAAGCGGACGATCGCCAGCCAGATGGAGTCGGCGCGTCTGGACCGCACCACGGTCGAGATCGAGGAGCCGACCGGCCAGACCGCCCTGCGCGCCACCGGTCAGGTCGTGGCTTTCGACGGCTTCATGGCCGTCTATGAAGAGGGTCGCGACGACAAACCCAAGGACGGTGCCGACGACGAGGACGACACCACCCGCCTGCCCGCGCTGAAGGAAGGGGCCGTCGCCCAGGTCGATGAGATCCGTACCGACCAGCATTTCACCGAACCGCCGCCGCGCTATTCGGAAGCGACCCTTGTCAAGAAGCTGGAAGAGCTGGGGATTGGCCGGCCTTCGACCTATGCCTCCATCCTGACGACGCTGCGCGACCGCGAATATGTCCGCGTCGACAAGAACCGCTTCTATCCGGAGGACAAGGGGCGACTGGTCACGGCTTTCCTGGAGCAGTTCTTCGCCAAATGGGTCGAATACGACTTCACCGCCGCGCTGGAAAACCGGCTGGACGAGGTTTCGGCGGGCGATCTGGACTGGAAGGTGCTGCTCCGCGAGTTCTGGACCGACTTCCATGCCGCGACCAGCGCGGCGGGCGAGCTGCGGACCACAGCCATTCTCGATGCGCTGAACGAGTCCTTGGGGCCACACATATTTCCGAAGAAGGAGGATGGGTCCGATCCGCGCGAATGCCCCCTGTGCCATCAGGGTCAGCTGAGCTTGAAGACCAGCCGGTTCGGGGCCTTCGTCGGCTGCTCGCGCTATCCCGACTGCAAATTTACCCGGCCTGTGGCGTCTCCCGATGCGACGGACGGCGGGGCCGAGGGGGGCGATCGCGAACTGGGCGTCGATCCCGCGACCGGCCAACCTGTTCAGCTGAAGATCGGCCGCTTTGGCCCCTATGTCGAAACTACCCCCCCCGGCGAGGAGAAGCCGAAACGTTCATCCCTGCCCAAGGGCTGGTCGCCCGCGTCGCTGACGCTGGATCAGGCCCTGCGCCTCCTGGCCCTGCCGCGCGAGGTCGGGCCGCATCCCGAGGACGGCAAGATGATCACGGCGGGCCTCGGTCGCTATGGCCCGTTCGTGCTGCACGCCGGCACATATGCTAATGTAGCCGACATCGACGAGGTGTTCGAGGTCGGGCTGAACCGTGCCGTCGTCCTGCTGGCCGAGAAGCGGGCGGGCAAGTTCGCCGGGCGTGGGGCAGCGGCAGCGCCGCTGAAGGACCTGGGTGCGCACCCGGAAACCGGCGAGCCTATCCACGTCATGGCCGGCCGCTTCGGTCCATATGTAAAGTCGGGCAAGATCAATGCGACCCTGCCCAAGGGCACGGCCCCTGAGGACCTGACGCTGGACGAGGCCCTGCCCCTGCTGGCAGCGCGGGCTGCGGCGGCACCGGCCAAGGGCAAGAAGGCTCCGGCCAAGAAGGCGGCACCGAAGAAGGCGGCGGCGAAGAAGCCTGCTGCCAAGAGACCAGCGGCAAAGAAGAAGGCCCCGGTGACAAAGGCCGAAAGCTGATCCCTCTCCCCTCGGCGAGACGACTATTTCCCGAGTAGCCGATCCCGCGCCGCATTCAGCCGTGACGCCAACCCCTCCGTGCCGCCCTGATCGGGATGAGCCCGGCCCATCAGGCGTTTCCAGGCGGCGTTGATTTGGCCGGGGGTGGCGTCGGCAGTGACGCCGAGCAACGACCGGGCCTCGGCATCAGTCAGGCCCGCGCTGCGGGGTGGCAGCGGGCGGTGGCGAGAGGCGAAGGTCAACCACAGTCCCGCGCCAATCAGGCCGACGGCGGGCAGCCAGGCGCTGCGAAAGGCCAGCAGGACGCCACAGCCGATCAGGACGGACGCGAACAGCGTCGCCGCAACCCGCCAGTGGGCCCGCCCGCGACGGCCGGAGTCCCGCTCGGTCTGACGGCCCAGCCGGATCAGGGCCCAGACGGCGACGGCGGCCAGGGCCAGCCAGGCAAGGCTCATGTGGTCACTGTGATCACGCCGCCGCGTCGAGCGGCGTCGACAGGGACGCGTCTTCCAGACCCAGGGCCTGCATAAGGTTACGCATCTCCTGACGCGCCGCGACATGGGCCAGCGACACCGCGACCGGGCGAATGTCGTTGTTCAGGTCTGCCACGGTCAGGCCAAACGGAAACAGCTCGCGATAAATGACCCTGTCGCGCAGGCCCGGCCCCATACGGAAGCCGACGCGCTTGGACAGTTTCTGCATCCGCTCTTCCAGGCGGCGGCGGTTGCGCGCCTCGGCCACAGCCAAGCGGTTGGCGACCACGATCCAGTCGATGGTGGCGTTGCGGCCGCGCGTGATCGCCCGCTGCTTGCGCGCCTCCCAGACGCTCTCGGAATAGATGGACGGCTTGATCAGGTCCATCGTCCCGGGATCGACCTGACCCAGCAGGTCGAAGTCGACGAAACTGTCATTCATCGGCGTGACGATCTGGTCGGCCAGGCCGTGGGCCAGCCGCGACAGGACGGTGTCACCGCCAGGCGTATCGATCAGGATGACGTCAGCGTTGGCCTGTGCCTCGGCGAAGGCAGCCTGGAACGTCGCGGTCTGCTCGGCCTCGTCCGCGCGGGCCAGGGCCTTGCCGTCGCCCAGATCAGGCTCGGTCGGCATGGGCAGGGGCTGCTGGTTGGCGGCGGACCAGGCGGCACGATTGGCGAAGAAGTGCGACAGCGACCGTTGGCGCAGATCCAGATCGATGATGGCCACCCGCTTGCCCGCATGCAGCAGGCCGGTGACGATGTGGATGGCCAGGGTGGACTTGCCGGCCCCGCCCTTTTCATTACCGACGACGATGACTGTGGGATCCGACATGGATGCGCTTGCCTCGATGCGACCGCCGACTCAGACGCGCGGTCATAGGCCTACAGGGTCGCGTCCGGCGCGCCGGACGTCAACGAGACCTTAACAGCATAACTGTGGATGCTCGAGCGTGGATGTCTCAGGTGGCGCGGTGGCACCACGGGTCATCGATCCCGGCCGCCGCACAGACGGCAGGCGCACCGGCGGGCGGCGTCTGGACCTTCAGCCGCACCAGACGGCGGCCGTTGACCTCAACGGTCTCGTAAACCGGCGTCAGCCCTTCCAGCGCCCAGGCGGCGCTGCCGGACTTCAGCCGGGCCCACGCCGCGCGCGCCGCTTCCTCGCTGGCATAGGCGCCCAGCTGGACCAGACCGGACGAGGGTCGCATGACCGTTTCCAGCGGCACATCCTGCGCGTGAATGGCCGGGCGCAGTGCTGCACCGTCTGCACCGTCTTCAACCTGCCGCACAACCGCGCGCGACACGACCGGCTTGACGGTATCGGCCACGCCATCGACTACGGCGTCCGTCGCCGAGGCGATGCCGTCACGCGCGTCCCAGAAGTCGTGCACATCCATGACATCGACCTTCAGCGCGGGTCGAAGGCCACCCTGCGCCTGCGCATTCACGGACTGACTTTTCGGCTGCGCCTGGCCTTCCAGCGGAATGTCGGCCACCTGCTGGGCCATCGTCTCGAAGCGGTGCGGGTCCTCGACGGCACCACAAGCACTGATCCCCGCCATGGCGAGCAGGACCAGCACTGGACGGACGCAAGCGACGAAGGTCATAAGGCACACCCTGCCACAGCGATTTTGAAAGCGGGTTAATGGACCAGACGATCCCTCCTACCCTGCCGCTCGTCACCACCGTCGCCGATCTACGCGAGACTGTCGGTGGCTGGAAGAAGCAGGGCCTCACTGTTGGCTTCGTCCCGACCATGGGGGCGCTTCACGAAGGGCATCTGACCCTGGTGCGCGAGGCCGGTCAGCAGGCCGACCGCGTGGTGGCCAGCGTTTTCGTCAATCCGACCCAGTTCGCGGCGCATGAGGATCTGGGCTCCTATCCGCGCCAAGAGGCGCGCGACGCGGAACTGCTGGCCGGCGCAGGATGCCACCTGATGTTCGCCCCGACGACGGGCGATATGTATCCTGAGGGGTTCTCCACCGGTGTCAGTGTGGGCGGACCGTCCGAAGGACTGGAGACCGACTTCCGCCCCCACTTCTTCGGCGGCGTCGCGGTGGTGGTGGCCAAGCTGCTGAACCAGGTCCAGGCCGATGTCGCCGTCTTCGGCGAGAAGGACTACCAGCAGCTGATGGTCGTGCGGCGCATGGTTCGAGATCTCGACATCCCCACTCGCATCGTCGGTGCCCCGACCCAGCGCGACGGCTATGGCCTGGCCCTGTCGTCGCGCAACGCCTATCTGTCAGCCGACGAGATCGAGGTGGCCCGGCGGCTGAACGGGATTCTGGCGTTGGCCGCAGCCGATGCGACGGCTGGAGCTTCGGTCGCGGAGATCGAGGCCCAGGCGGCCAGATCCCTTCTGGAGGCCGGTTTTGCCAAGGTGGACTATGTCGCCATCCGACAGGCCGACAGTCTGGCGACCTTCGACGCGGATAGGGTTGATCAACCGGGACGCATCCTCGCCGCCGCCTGGCTGGGCAAGACCCGGCTGATCGACAACATGGCGGTGCCGGCGGGCTGAACCGGTTCGCTAAGCCAGGTTGAGAGACATCTCCCCGCCCACCCATTCCACCCGCGACCGACGCCGCGCGTCATCCGCTGCCGCGTCATTACCCAACGCCGTCTCGGCCTGCGCCAGGACGAAATAGCTGTAGGGGTCGCTGGGCCAGTCTTCCAGCAGTTCGAAAACCTTGGCCCGCGCTGCGGCGGCGTCGCCCTTTGCCAGCAAGGCGGCGGCCAGGCTGCGGCGGATCGGGTACCAGATGATGGGAGGGTCGCCGCCCTCCTCGCCCATGCCCTGAATTTCGGCAGCACGACCGAACGCGGTGACGGCGGCGTCCGCATCGCCCGCCAGCATGGCCGCACGGCCTTCCAGGATACGCTGGCTGATCTCGACGAACCCGGCCCGCATCTCGACCATGGGTCCGGTCGCGAAGGACGGATGGCCACGCAGGGTAGCGATGGCCTCTGCCTCGGCTCGAACGGCTGCGACGTCACCGGCCCGCGCCGCCGCCTCACCCCGGGCATAGTGCCAGCTGATCTGCATCATCGGCAGGCTGTCGGCCGGCTTCTTCAGGGCGGCGACCTGCTCGGGCGACCCGTAGCGGCCATACAGGGCATAGGCATTGTTCGACATGGCCTGACGCCACAGATTGTCCGGCGACACCTCCGGATAGGTGGTCAGAAACCCTTCGGCCAGCCTCAGCCCCTCCTCGGCCCCGCCCACCATCAGCGCTCCGCCCATGCCGAAATGCAGGTTGTGGCCATGCAGCGGCATGCCGACCACTCCGCCCGGAGGAGCCGCCAGTTCGTTGTATCGCTTGTCCAGCGCCACGGCGTTGACGTTGGACATCATGGCGTCCTTGTAGCGCCCAACGCGATAGAAGGTGTGCGACGGCATGTGCACCAGATGGCTGGCCGACGGTGCGAGACGCGCCAGCCGCTCGCCGTAGGGTATGGCCTTGTGCGGATCGTCCGACCATTCGGTCAGGTGGATATACAGGTGGATGGTGCCGGGATCGTCCGGGGCCTTCGCCAGCGACGTCTCCAGAATGCTCATGGCTCGGGGGATGGCCGGATCGGCGGCCTTGCCGTCGTCGTCCCACCATGTCTCGGCCTTCAGCATCCAGGCATCGGCGGTCAGGGCGGCCAGGGTCACATCATCCGGATGGCGCAGCGCAATGCGATCCATTCGGGTGGCATAGCGTTCGGCACGCGTGGCCTCGCGGCCTGAATAGCGCTGGATCAGGGCGTCGATCATCTGGCGCTGCATCGGCGTGGCATGGCGGCCTAGACGACGGGCGTCGCGCGCGGCCTTCAGCGCCGTGAACTGACTGTCGGGATCGTTGCCGCCGCCGTTCAGGTTGGGCCCCAGCGCCCAGGCCTCGCCCCAGGCGCACATGGCGCAGCTCGGATCGAGCAAGCGGGCCTTGCGAAAGGCCCGCACCGATTCCGAATGCTCGAACGCCCAGCGCAACCTTATGCCGTGGTTGAACCAGGCCTGGGCTTCGGGATTGGCCGTATCGATCAGAAAGCCGCCGTCGCCAAATCCCTCGACCATAACCATGTCGGCCACGGGCGTGCCGCTATCGGCCGTGCCCGCGCGTCCGCAGACCTGCGGATTTTCGATCAGCTCCCGCGCTGCTCGATCCGCCGTCGCATCGGCCACGGCCGCAGGCGCACACATTATGCTGCCCAGACAGACGCCCGCCAGAAGAATGGTCCGCATGATCGTGTCTCCCTGCCCTGATACATCATGGACCGGGAGACGCGTCAGGCCAAGATCACCCGCAATCGACCGACTTGATGATGCCCGTCGCCTGATCGAAGCGCACATTTAGCCGATCGGGCCGCAGGTCGCGGGTCGTCGGACAGGTCGTGCAGACGATCCGAACATTGGCGTCGGGCGCGAAGGTCACCACGCCAACATGCGTGCCCACCAGCGACTGGGCGTCCGCCGCGTTGCAACGCTGCGGTCCACCCGCGACCGGCACGGCGGGCGCCGAGGCCTCCATCGGTGCGCATGCCGCAGCGCCCAAGGCTGCGACGGCAGCGATTGCCAGCGCCCTCATCCGCATTTGACCTGACGGATCACGCCGGTCGCTTCTTCATAGACGATGTTTAGTCGCGTGGGATTATAGTCCATCGTCACCGGGCAGGTCGTGCAGGTCACGCGCCAGGTCTCGTTGGCCGGCTTGGCGGGCAGTTCGGAGCGATTGCGGCCCACGAACCGCTGATACTGGTCGGCCTTGCACTGGGTCGGGCCATCGGCGGGCGGCATGGGCGTAGTCGTATCCTCCATCGGCGCACAGGCGGCGACCATCAGGCCGGTGGCGGCGAGAACGACAGTCAGGGTCTTCATGGCTTGGTCTCCCTAGGGTTCAGGCTTATCCGCAGCGGACCTGTTCGACGATCTCGGTGCGTTCGTTGAAGAAGATGTTCAGGCGATAGGGCGAATAGTCTTCGGTGATCGCGCATGTCGTGCAGGCGACCCGACGGTTCACAACCTGCACCGGCACGGGGATTTCGGTCTTGGGCTTGCCGACCAGCCATTGCAGTTCACCCGCCTTGCAGAGGTCAGCGGTCGGATCCTGCGGCACACGGCTGCCCACCGGCTGATTCAGCTGGGCTTCCTCGATGGTGCGCGGAGCCACGGCATCCGAAGCGGGCGTCGAACACGCGGCCAGTCCGGCCAGGGCAATCAGGCCGCCTTTTCCCAGCGCCCCTCGGGTGATTGTTTCCAGTAGGCCAGATTGGCCCCCGCGTCCTTCAGCGTCTTCCAGCGTACGCGGGCGCCGGTCAGCGCCGTCTCGTTCCGTCCGTCGAAGATGATGAAGCATCGCTGGAAACCCTCCGTTGCGCCCATGTCTGAGCCGTCCACGATGAACAGCGCCTGAGCGCCGTTTGGGTTCTCCGACGATTCGGTCAGCAGTATGGGCTGACGCGCCGACTCAGGCTGGTCCGCGCGGCCGTGGGCCAGAAAACTGTCGTCCCGATAGGTCCACAGCCGGGCGTCGAGGTCTTCCAGCAGCCGCGCATCCGAAGACCGGACCAGCGCCCGCCAGCCGCGCTCGCGCGTCTTCTCCAGCAGGCCGGGCAGCACCTCGTCCAGCGTGGATCGCTCCAGATGGTAGAACCAGATTTCCGGCTTGGCGTCAGACACCCGGCTCTACCTCTGCAGTCCCTCAGCCTTCGTAGGAATCCGCCACCATGCGGTCCAGGGTGCGCACACCCCAGCCGACAGCACCGTCGGGAACGGTCGGATTGCGGCTGTCCTTGACCCAGGCCACCGGCGCGATGTCGATGTGCGCCCAGGGTGTGCCATTGGTGAAGCGCTGCAGGAACAGGGCCGCGGTGATCGAGCCACCGGCGCGCCCGTTGCCGGTGTTCTTCACATCGGCGATCGGGGTGTCGATGTGGCGCTCGTAGAAGGTCGGGATCGGCATGCGCCAGGCGTTCTCGCCGACCTTGGGTGCCGCAGCCAGGAAGTTATCGGCCAGTTCGTCGGAGTTCGAGAACACCCCGGCGTACTCCAGCCCCAGGGCGATGATCATGGCACCGGTCAGGGTCGCCAGATCCAGCATGAACTTCGGCTTGAACCGCTCCTGCGTGTACCAGAGGCAGTCCGCCAGAACGAGGCGACCCTCGGCGTCAGTGTTCAGCACCTCGACGGTCTGGCCGGACAGCGACTCCACGACGTCACCCGGACGCTGGGCATTACCGTCGGGCATATTCTCGACCAGGCCGATCACGCCGACCGCGTTCACCTTGGCCTTGCGGCCAGCCAG
Organism: Brevundimonas sp.; assembly: GCF_041919755.1. Taxonomy (GTDB): domain Bacteria; phylum Pseudomonadota; class Alphaproteobacteria; order Caulobacterales; family Caulobacteraceae; genus Brevundimonas. Next base: position 91,330 of record NZ_JAYRTD010000001.1, read on the forward strand.
CGCATGCATCAGGCCGGTCACGGCGGCCGAACCGCCCATGTCCCACTTCATCTCTTCCATGCCATCGGCGGGCTTCAGGCTGATGCCGCCGGTGTCGAAGGTGACGCCCTTGCCGACAAAGGCGATGGGCTGGTCGCCCTTGGTGCCGCCATTCCACTTCATGATGGCGACCTGGCTCTCGCGGCGGCTGCCCTGGCCGACGGCCAGCAGTGTGCGGAAGCCCAGTTTCTCGAGCTCCTTCTCGCCCAGGATCTCGACCTCGAGGCCCAGTTTTTCCAGGCCCTTGACGCGCTTGGCGAACTCGACCGGATAAAGAACGTTGGCGGGCTCGGCCACCAGATCGCGCGCAAACTCGACGGCCTCGGCCACCGGCGACAGGGCATCATAGGCGGCCTGGGCGGCGGCGACATCGGCGGCGACGACCCGGATCGTCTCGATCGACGGCGTCTTGGCGGGCTTTAGCGTCGTGCGGTATTTCAGGAAGCGATAGGCCGCCAGACGGGCGGCAAAGGCGGCGCGGCCCGCTTGCTCAGCGGTCAGATAATAGGCGTCGATTGTCAGTGAGGTTGCGCCCGACATTTTGACCGCGTGATAGGCGGCACCGGCGGCGGCTTCCAGCGCCAGGTCGTCGAACTTGTCGGCCTCGCCCGCGCCGGTCAGCACGATGGATGCGGCATTGACGCCCGCCGGTGCAGCCACGACCAGGGTGCTGTTGGTCCCGCCGGTAAAGCGGCTGTGGCTCATCGCCTTCGTCAGGCTGCCACCGGTCGCGGTGTCCAGATGGGTGCCCATGCCGACGAAGGCGCGGCCTTCGTGGACCAGGACAGCCAGAACCTCGGCGGCTTCGGCGGATGTGACGAACTCGATCTTCATGGACAACTCCCGCCGGGTGTTACGCCCTCGGCTGGCGATGGGTAGGACAAGGGACGCCACCGGTTTCGCCGGGGCATCGCGGTGTGTATTAGATGCGCTCCGCAGCCGCCACCCGCAACCGGGCGATTTCCACCGTTCATGACGCTGATTCAGAGATATCTCTTTCGCCAGATCGGCCGTCCCGTGGCGGCGGCATGCGCGGCCCTGGCCGGGATCGGCATTCTGAGCCAGAGCCTGGACCAGCTGGAGATCATCGTCGAACGTGGCCAGAGCGTTTGGGTCATGCTGAAGCTGACCCTTCTGGCCGTGCCTCAGCTGCTGGCGGTGATCCTGCCCATCGGCCTGTTCGTCGGCGCTCTGATCGCCCTCACCCGACTGCAACGCGAGCAGGAGCTGACGGCGGTTTTCGCCTCTGGGGTGACGCGATGGGCCGCGATTCGCCCCGCCATCCGTCTGGCGGCGATCGTGGCGATACTGACGCTCCTGATCACCACCATCGTCCAGCCCTGGGCCCAGCGCACGGCGCGCGCCGAGGCCTTCGCCATCCGCTCCGACATCGCCGCCCTGCTGGTCGAGGAAGGCGAGTTCGTCGAAGGTCCCGACGGCCTGACCGTATATGTCCAGCAGATCGAACAGAGCGGCCTGCTGAAGAACCTCTTCATCTACCTGCCCGACGGCGACGACGCGACGACCTGGGATGCAGCCGAGGCGCGGTTCGAGCGCATCGACGGCGCGCCGATGCTGACCATGCTGAACGGCTCGACCACCCGCTATTCCAGCCGGGGCGTTCTGACCTATGGCTCGTTCGACCGGAACGTCTTCGACCTGTCGCCCTACATCGACGCGACCGAACGTCCCCGGTTCAAGCCGACCGATCTTTATCTGACCCAGCTGTTCGACCCGGCCCCTCAGGACGTCGGCACTGTCGGATCGCGCGGTGAGCTGACGGCAGAGGGGCATGCCCGGCTCTCGGCCCCGCTCTATGCCCTCATGGCCATGGCCATGGCGCTGGCGGCCATCATGGGCGGGCAGTTCAGCCGCACCGGCTATTCCCTGCGCATCGCCAAGGCGGCGGCCGCCTTTCTCGTCGTGCGGGTGGTCGGCTACGGCATCGTGGCCGGCAGTGCCTGGAACAGCTGGCTGAACATCCTGCAGTATCTCTTGCCGATCGTGGCGACGGCGATCGCCCTGCGTCTGCTGTTCCGCGCTTTGAAGCCCCGTCGCAGCCGCCGCGTGAGACGCGCTCTGAAGGCTCAGGCCGCATGACCCGTCCGACACTTACCGCTCCGCTGTTCCGCCTCGGCCGGATCGAACGCTATGTGCTGGTCCAGCAGGCGCGTTCGCTCGCCGTGGCCCTCGGCATAATCGCCGCCCTGATCATGCTGATCGACTTCGTGGAGATATCGCGCGGCGTCGGCTCGGATGTCGATCTGTCGGCCGCGCGAATCCTGGGCCTCATGCTGCTGAAGTCGCCGCAGGTGATCGTGCAGCTCCTGCCCTTCGTCTTCCTGTTCGGAACATTGGCGGCCTATGTCGGCCTGAACAGGCGCAGCGAGCTGATCGCCATGCGCGCGGCCGGACTGTCGGCTTGGAGGTTCGTACTGCCCGCAGCGGGCGCGGCTTTTCTGTTCGGCGTGCTGACCGTCACCGTGTTGGGACCAATGTCGGCTTCGGCGGACGGACTATTCCAACGCGAGCGCGCACGGCTGTCCGGCTCGGTCGCCGGGGCCGACAGCAATCAAGCCGTCTGGATCCGCGAAGGCGACGACACGCGTCAGATGGTCATCCGCGCCGCGCGTCAGGATCGCGCCAGCGCCCGCCTGCTGGACGTCACCTTCTTCATCTACACCGCCGATGCCGACGGACTTCGCCAGTTCTCCGAACGCATCGATGCCCAGTCCGCGGCCCTGGCCCAGGGCCGATGGCGCCTGACCGATGCCCTGGGTGCCCAGGCCGGCCAGCGCGCCGTGCGCTATGCCACCCTGGACCTGCCCTCCAGCCTGGCTGACGACGAGGCATTCGAGCGATTTGCCCGTCCTCAGTCCACACCCTTCTGGTCCCTGCCCGGCCAGATCGCGCGCATCGAGGCGGCAGGCTTTTCGTCCACAGCCTATCGTTTGAGGCTGGACCAGCTCCTGGCCACACCCCTGATGTTCGCCGCCATGTCCATCCTCGCGGCCGCCTTCTCCTTGCGGCTGATGCGGTTGGGCGATCTGGCCAAGATGAGCACGGCGGCCGTCGTGCTGGGTTTCGGCTTCTTCTTCGTCAATCAGGCGGCGTCGGCTTTTGGCTCGGCAGAGGTCATACCGCCCTGGCTCGCGGCCTGGCTGCCGCCCTTGATGACGGCCCTCGCGGCCTTCACCTTGCTGTTCTATACCGAAGACGGCTAAGCGACCTGTTCGCCTGCGCCTTCCGTTTTCCCACCGATCCGAGTGACCCTGTATGCTGCGTAAGCGCCCTGCGCCCGAAACGGTCGGTTTGCGTCTGCGGCTGATGGCCGGTGCCGCCGTCCTGGCCATGGGTGCGACCGCACTGCCGGCCCTGGCCCAGGATACGGCGCCTGCCCAACCGGAACCCGACGGCCTGATCCAGGGGGCCGCCTATATCGAGGCCGACGCCGTCACCCGCGAGGGCGATATCGTCTCGGCCGTAGGAACGCTCGACCACCGCGCGCTCGGCCGCTTCAGCGGCAGCACCCTGCGGGCCCGCCAGTTCAACTACGATCTGGGTCTGGGGATCGCCTCCGCCGACGGTCAGGTCGAACTGACCGACGACGAGGGCAACACCGTCTTCGCCAGCTATCTGGAAACCGACTCGGATCTGAGGGCAGGCGTGGCGGTGGACTTCGCCACCCGTTTCGCCACCGGGGCCAGCCTGATGGCGGCCACGGCCGTCAGACGCAGCGAGAACGTCAACCAGCTGAACTACGCCATCTTCACGCCCTGCCCCATCTGCGACGCCGAGGGCAATCCCAAGGAACCCAGCCTTTCGATCCAGGCCGAGACCGTGGTGCAGGATGAAGGGCTGCGCGCCATCCTGTACCGCAACGCCGTGTTTCGCGTCGGCGGCGTGCCCGTCTTCTACCTGCCCTATTTCGCCCACCCCGATCCGACGGTCGAGCGTGCCTCGGGCTTTCTGGTGCCCATCCCCAGCTATGACGAAGGGCGCGGCGTCAGCCTGGAGGTGCCGTATCTGCAGGTCGCCTCGCCGTCCGAAGACTGGCTGATTAGCCCTCAGGTCAACACCCGCGTGGCACCCTTCCTGAACCTGCAATGGCGACGCAGGTTCGAGACGGGCACCGTCGTTGTCCGTGCCGGCGGCACCTATGAGCGCAACTTCGGCGACTTTGATCTGGACGGCGACGGCCGGGCCGAGAGCAACGTCGATTTCGGCGACCGCACGGCCCGCAGCTATCTTCTGGCCCACGGCTCATTCGATCCCGCCGGACCGTGGCGCGCCGGATTCACGGCCGAACGCACCTCCGACAAGACGCTCTTCGACCGCTATGACGTCCGCTCGCCCTATCAGGACAACGGCCTGTACTACGGCGACGAACGCCGCCTGATCAGCCAGCTGTATCTGGAGCATCAGACCCCGCGCTCCTACGTCTCCGTTGCGGCCTTCACGATCCAGAGCCTGCGTGTCGCCCAGTTCGATCCGGTCACGCCAGCGCTGAACGTCTTCGAGACGGACGGCTCCCTGCCGGTCGTCGCGCCGTTGATCGAAGCCCGTTGGGAACCCGAGGGGCCGATCTTCGGCGGGCGTCTCAGGCTCAAGGGCTCGGCGGTGTCCCTGTATCGTGACGACTACGTCGGCGGGCCAGTCCTGCGACCCGAGATCATTCCCACCGGCTCGACCCTGGGGCTGCCCGGCGTGGACAGTCGCCGCGTCTCGGGACAGGTGGAATGGCGGAGCACCCTCATTTCGCCCATGGGCATTCGCTGGGAACCCTTCGTCGATCTTCGCGCCGACATCTATTCCGTGGGTGATCTGCCGCCGATGATGGGGCTGGAGGAAGAGGCCATCACCAGAGGCCGTGCGACGGCCGGCGTCGATGTCAGCTATCCCCTGATCCGCCAGATGGGGCCCGGTGCCGACCTGATTCTGGAGCCCATGGCCCAGCTGTCGATCTCGTCGGATCCCGACCTCGATCCCCGCGTGCCGATCGAGGACAGTCAGGCCGTCGAACTAGACGAAAGCTCGCTGTTCCGCATCGACCGCTTCCCCGGCTACGACCTCTATGAAGGCGGCGCGCGCTTCACGGCCGGGGCCCGGGCCACGCTGCGTTGGGACAACGGTCGCCAGGCCAGCCTGTTCGTCGGCCGCAGCATCCGCGACGCCCAGGAAAACGCCTACCTCGCTCCGCTCCCGGACGATCCCGCCCGTTTGTACGACCCCTCCGGCCTCGGCTCGGACACTTCGGACTGGGTCGTGCAGGGCAGTTTCTCGCCCTCGGACCGCATCCGCGGCTGGGGTCACGCCACCATCGATTCTGCTGGAGAAATCCGCCGCGCCGAGGCGACCGTCGATGGGCGCTGGGGCCGCCGCAACCTGGCCAGCGTCAGCTATATCATCGACCGTTCGAACCCTCTGGAGGGGCCGAACAACCGGAACTACGAGTTCGTGCAGCTGACGGGCCAGCAGTTCGTTTACGGCAATTGGGGCGTGGCCGTCACGGGCATCGCGGACCTGGAACGCGATCTCATCACCCGCTCCGAGGTCGGGCTGTTGTTCGACGACGACTGTTACCGGTTCGAACTGGGGTGGCGCCGGGACAACACACGCGTCAGACCGACCGGCCCGTCCGAGGGCGTCTATGTGCGCCTAAACCTCGCCACTTTCGGCGGTACAGGGTATTGATCAAGCGAAAGGCGCTGAACGCCGCGCGACTCGGGGATATGCGAGACGCGATTTCCGGGCCGATCCGGGATCAGCGCCGCCACAGGAATCAGGACTGACATGCGTTTCGAGCGTTCCATCACAGGCCTAGCGGTCGCCGCCCTGCTGTCCAGCACCGCCCTGGCCCAGACGGCCCCGCAGACGCCGGGACCCGCGGCCGCCGGCGTGCCCAATCCGGCCGGACCCGCGACGCCTGCGGCCGCGCCTGCCCCTCAGTTTCAGCTTGCCGACGGCGTCCTGGCGACGGTCAACGACAGCGTCATCACCGGTTTCGACCTGCGCCAGCGGATGCTGCTGCTCATTGCCCAGACCCAAGTCCAGCCCACGCCGGAAAACCTGCCGGCCATTCGTCAGCAGGCGCTGAACCTCATCATCGACGAGCGACTGCAGAACCAGGAACTCGACCGCTATCCCGATATCAAGGCGACGGATGCCGAGGTCGAGGAAGAACTGACGGCCATGGCCTCCGAGGTCGGGGCAACCGCAGAGGCCTACGCCCAGTCCCTGGCCCAGTTCGGCATCCGCCCCTCGACGCTGCGTGAGCAGCTGCGTACCCAGATCGGCTGGCAGCGGCTGGTCGGCGGTCGCTTCCAGAGCCGCGCCCGGGTCAGCCAAGGGGCCGTGCAGGCCGCTCTTCGGCAGGCGACCGAAGCGGCCCTGAAGAAGCAGTATCTGATCGGTGAGATCTACATCGAATCCGCGCGCGTCGGCGGTCAGCAGGCAGCCTTGAACGGCGCGACCCAGCTGGTGCAGCAGATGGTGCAAGGTGCCCCCTTCCAGGCGGTGGCTCAGCAGTTCTCGGCTGCGCCTTCCGCCACCCGCGGCGGCGATGCCGGCTGGGTGGTCGAAGGCACGGTCCAGCCCGCCCTGCAGCAGGCCATGGATCAGCTCAGCCCCGGCGAACTGTCCCGTCCCATCCCTGTGGAAGGCGGCGTCTACATCCTGTACATGCGCGACAAGCGCGACGGTTCGACCTCCAGCCTGGCCCAGATCAAGCAGATGATGGTCGAACTGCCGGCGACGGCGACGGAGGCCCAGGTGGCCGCCGCGACCCAGCGTCTGGAGGCCCTGCGCCCGCAGCTGACGTGCGACAACATCCTGGCCCGCGCGACGTCGGAACAGGGATTGCTCGGCACTGATCTGGGCGAGGCCGATCCAGCGAACCTGCTGCCTCAGTTCCAGCAGGTCGCCCGCTCCGGTGCGGTCGGTTCGATCAGTACGCCGATCCGCACCCAGCTGGGCGTCCATCTGCTGGCCGTCTGCGGACGTCGCGCGGGCGGGGCCGAGGCTCCGAACGCCCAGCAGGTCGAAAACCGCCTGTTCGGCCAGAACCTGGCCACCCTTGGCCGTCGCTATATGCGCGACCTGCGTCAGGACGCGGCGATTGAGTTCAAATCCTGATGGTCTCGCCCCTGCCGCTGGCCCTGTCGATGGGCGAGCCGGCAGGTGTCGGGCCTGAGATTATCGCCAAGGCCTGGGCGGCGCTGAAGGAAGGCGGTCAGCCCTTTGTCGTCATCGGCGACGCGTCGCTCATGCGCGCTCAAGGTCATCCGGTGCAGGCCATCACGTCTCCGGCCGACGCACCCGGCGTGTTTGCGCGAGCCATTCCTGTGCTGGACCACCCCCTTTCAGCACAAGTCGTACCCGGTCGCCCGGACAGCGCCAATGCCGGGGCCGTGGCCGACTGGATCGAACAGGCGGTCAATCTGGCGCTGAATGGGCAGGTGGGCGGGATCGTCACAGCCCCCATCGCCAAGGCCCCGCTGTATGCCGCAGGGTTCCGCTTTCCCGGACATACGGAGTTCATCGCAGAACTGACGGCCGACGTGCCGTTCGCCGACACGCGCGGGCCGGTCATGATGCTGACGGCCCTGGACCTGAGGGCCTGTCTGGTGACCATCCACGCCTCCCTGGCCCAGGTGCCTGAGTTGGTCACGATCGAGCGCGTGTGTCGAACCGCGCGGGTGGTGCACGAAGCCATGCGGCGTGATTTCGGTATCGCCCGCCCGCGTCTGGCTCTGGCGGCACTGAACCCGCATGCGGGCGAGGGTGGAGCCATGGGGCTGGAGGAAATCGAAATCCTGGCCCCCGCCGTCGAAATCCTCCGCGCCGAGGGCATCGACATCTCCGACCCTCGCCCCGCCGACACTATGTTCCACGCCGAGGCGCGCGCCGGCTATGACGCCGCCGTCTGCCTGTATCACGACCAAGCGCTGATCCCGGTCAAGACACTGGATTTCTGGGGCGGCGTCAACGTGACCCTGGGCCTGCCGATCGTTCGTACGTCGCCCGACCACGGCACGGGCTTCGATATCGCCGGACGGGGCATCGCGCGACCGGACAGCCTGATTAAGGCCATCTGTGCCGCTGCGCAGATGTCTGCGGTGCGTCTCCGGACTAAATTGGTTTCCTGAAGCGATAGACGAATCGGTCGGTGCGTCCGCGAATGCTTTCGTCGAAGACGCTCAGCGTGTGGTCGTCGCTTGGCACCCGCACCGCATCGCTCTCGCCGTCGAAGACGAAGCCCGCGGCCTCGACTTGGCGGCGCAGTTCCGCCGCCTCGATCCGGTGCAGGGTTCCGGCCACGCTGATGCCCGCGCCGTCCGCCGCCTGATGATCCAGAATGACGTACAGCCCGCCCGGCTTCAGCGCCGCGAACACCGCCGCATTCATCGCCGCCACATCCACACCGAACCGGGGGATGGTGAAGTCGTGGTACTCCTCACCCATGAAGACGACGTCCAGCGGACGGTCGAACGTCATAGTCTCCAACGCCCCGGTCACGCGGCTGACGTTCGCATAGGTCGCGGCCAAGGTGTCGGCAAAGGCATTCTCGCGCCCCGCCGTCTGGTTGGGCACGAAGGCATATACCTTGCCGGTCTCGCCCACCGCCGGCGCGAACAGACGGGTGAAATAGCCTTCCTCGGGCCGGATGTCGGCCACGGCATCGCCCGGCCCGATCTGTGCGAAGGCCAGCATTTCGGCAGGTTTGCGCAGCGGATCGCGCGCCACCTCGGTTTCCAGCCGGCGCGGGTCGGCCAAAACGGAGGCATAATCAGCGGCCGTCGGTGCACTCATCGCAGCTGCTTCCTCAGCCGACACATAGACCGTCCGCGTCCCGCCATCGTTGGCGATGATCACGCACCCCGACAGGGCGACGGCACTGGCCGCCATGGCGGCGGCAAGGATCGAGGACTTCAGCATGGGGCTCTCCGAAACAGCCACGGATCAAGGCAATGGTTCGCGCTGCGACGCAAGCCCCGCGCACCGCTCAGTCAAGCGGCGTCCAGGCCTCGTCAGCAGCCAGAGGCGCAAAAAGGGCGTCCAGCGCCGCATCCGTGACGCCGTCCAGCGTATCGGGCGACCATTTCGGCGCATTGTCTTTATCCACGATCACGGCCCGCACGCCCTCCTGGAAGTCGTGGGTCTGAACGACCCGCCCGCCCAGGGCATATTCCATGGCCATATTGTCGGCAAAGTCGGTCAGGGTCGCCCCGGTGCGAATCTGGCGCAGCGACACTTTCAGCGACTGCGGCGACTTGGTCTTCAGCGTCGCCAGTTGCGCCAGCGCCCAGTCCGACCCGTCTGCCTCGAGCGCCGCGAAAATCTCCTCGACGGTGTCGAAGGCGAATAGCCGGTCGATGGCCTCCAGATGCGCCTCGATCGGGGCCTCGCCCGCATCGTCCTCCAGCCCGTCCGCCACATCGACCGGGTGCGCCGGATCGGCCGACAGGATGGCGCGGAAAGCCTCCAGCGCATCACTGGGCAGATAGTGGGTGTGGATACCTAGGAACACCGTATCCGCCGCCTTCAGCCGCGCGCCCGTCAGCGCCAGCCAGACCCCCGTCTGACCCGGCAGCCGCGGCAGGAACCAGCCGCCGCCGACATCCGGGAACAGCCCGATCCCCGTCTCCGGCATGGCATAGGTCGTCCGCTCGGTCGCGATCCGCACGACGGCCGGCTCGGATATACCGACCCCTCCGCCCATGACGATGCCATCGACCAGCGCCGTGATCGGCTTCGGATAGTCGAACATCAGATGATTCAGCCGGTATTCGGTCTTGAAGAAGGCTTTGGCCTCCGACGCATCCCCTGCCCCGCTCTCGGCGATCATCCGGATGTCGCCCCCGGCACAGAACCCTCGCTCGCCCGCATGGTCGATCAGCACCGACTTGACCGCGTCATCCTGACGCCAGTCCAGCAGCGCCCGCGTCATCGCCTCGCACATACCCCGGTTCAGCGCATGCAGCGCCTTGGGCCGGTTCAGTGTGATGATGCCCACGCCAGAGGCGATGCGGGTCAGGATTGCGGGTTCGGTTGTCATGAGGGGCTGATACGGCGAGGGCGCGGATGGGTCCAGCCTACTGACGCATCATCTCGCGCGCCGTGATCACCCGCATGATCTCATTGGTGCCTTCCAGAATGCGGTGCACCCGCAGGTCGCGCACGATCCGCTCCAGCGGATAGTCCTTCAGATAGCCGTAGCCACCGTGCAGTTGCAGCGCCTCGTCCGCGATCTGGAAACAGACGTCGGTGGCGAACCGCTTGGCCATGGCGCACCATTTGGTCTTCTCCGGATGATCGGTGTCGATGGCCCAGGCACCGCGCAGCACCAGCAGCCGCGCGGCCTCCAGCTGTGTCGCCATGTCGGCCAGCTTGAACTGGGTGTTCTGGAACTCGGCCAGTGCCTTGCCGAACTGCTTGCGACTGGCGACGTAGTCCTGGGCCGTCTCCAGCGCCAGACGCGCCCCGCCTAGCGAACAGGCCGCGATGTTCAAACGCCCGCCGTCCAGCCCCATCATGGCGTAGCGGAAACCGTCGCCCTCCTGCCCCAGCAGATTGGCCACCGGCACGCGGCAGTCGTCGAACTGGACGATGGCGGTCGGCTGACTGTTCCAGCCCATCTTCTTTTCCTGCGCCCCGAACGACAGGCCGGGTGTGCCCAGATCGACGACGAAGGCCGAAATGCCCTTGGCTCCCGGCTCGCCGGTGCGGGCCATGACCACATAGACGTCCGACGTCCCGGCCCCGGAGATGAAGGCCTTGGAGCCATTCAGCACATAGTGATCGCCGTCCAGCCGGGCCGTCGTGCGCATGGCGGCCGCATCCGACCCCGAACCCGGCTCGGTCAGGCAGTAGCTGGCGATCTTCTCCATCGACACCAGCGACGGCACATACCGGCCCCTCAGGTCGGCGGAGCCGAACCTGTCGATCATCCACGTCGCCATGTTGTGAATACTGATGAAGGCCGCGGTCGATACATCGCCACGCGACAGCTCCTCGAAGATCACCGCCGCCTCGACGCGGCCCAGCGCCATCCCGCCGTGCTCCTCAGCCGTATAGATGCCGCAAAATCCCATCTCCGCCGCCTGGCGCATCGTCTCGACGGGGAAGGTCTTGGTCTCGTCCCACTCCGCGCTGAGCGGGGCCAGCTCAGCCTCGGCAAAGGCCCGCGCCGCATCCTGAATGGCGCGCTGATCGTCGTTGAGGGCGAAATCCATAAAGCGTTCCCTTCGCGTTTTGGGCGTTCTAGCCTCTTCCCTCTCCCGGCGGGAGAGGGCTTGAGCGCACGGCTGCGCAGCCGTCGTCCTTGCGCGCCACCTTCTCCCAACGGGTGAAGGAAGCTAAGGGGGGGCATGACCCAGCCTTTCGCGCCTGCCGCCTTCCCCTACGCCCGTCCGCGCCGCCTGCGCTCGAGCCCTTGGGTGCGTCGTCTGGTCGCCGAGACCACCCTGACCCCCGCCGACCTGATCTGGCCCCTGATCGTCCATGACGGAGCCGAGGACCGCGTCCCCGTCGCCTCCATGCCCGGCGTCTTTCGCCTGTCGCCCAAGGCGGCGGCCGAGGCAGCGAAGGAGGCCCACGGCCTGGGTATCTCCATGGTCGCCTTGTTCCCCAATGTCGACGGCGCGATCAAGGATGCGATCGGAACCGGCGCGACCGATCCCGACGGCCTGATCCCCGACTGCATCAGGGCCATCAAGGATGCGGTGCCGGACATCGGCGTCATGACCGACGTGGCGCTGGACTGCTACACCGACCACGGCCACGACGGCGTGGTCGAGGACGGGCGGGTGCTGAACGACGCCTCGCTGGAGCGGTTGGCCGAGCAGGCCTTCATCCACGCCCATGCCGGGGCCGATGTCGTGGCCCCCTCCGACATGATGGACGGCCGCGTCCAGGCCATCCGCGAGGCGCTGGAAGCCAACGGCCTGCACGACACCATGATCCTGTCCTATGCGGCCAAGTTCGCCTCGGCCTTCTACGGCCCCTACCGCGACGCCGTCGGCTCGGCCGCCATGCTGGTCGGCGACAAGAAGACCTACCAGATGGACTATGCCAACTCCGACGAGGCTCTGCGCGAGGTCGCCATGGACATCTCCGAGGGGGCCGACGCCGTCATGGTCAAGCCCGGCATGCCCTATCTCGACATCGTCCGCCGGGTGCACGAAACCTTCCGCGTCCCGACCTTCGCCTATCAGGTCAGCGGCGAATACGCGATGATGCAGGCCTCCATCGCCAACGGCTGGCTGGACCAAGACCGCGCCATCCTGGAAACCCTGCACGGCTTCAAGCGGGCCGGCTGTGCCGGCGTGCTAACTTACTTTGCGCCCCAGGCGGCGCGGCTGCTGGCTTAGCCATTAAAGGCGATGATCACTTTGCGATGCTGTGGCGCGACGATGATCACGCGGCTTCCAGATCCTCTCGCATAGTAGGCGCCAGGCGAACTGATAATCCGGTTGATCTCTGCCACGACTGATGCCTTCAGGTGGCACCGGAAATCTCCATAGTCCACGTAGGCGGCAATACCGGGTTCTCGACCGCAAGAATGTTCCCCATGTCCGCTCCACATTGGAGCCACAGGCGTTTTGGTCCAGCCATAGTAGCCATTGGCTCTGGACGATCTGCTGTTCTGTAAGAAAACAAGTCCTTTGCGTTCCATCAGGTCAGCACTCTTGTCAGTCATACGCATGACGATAAGACCCGTATCCTGACCACCTGGACCGAACCCGAACGTGGCGACTTTTCGGTACTGCACGATCGGCGCATCGACGCCTCGAGGAAGCCAGCCTTGATAGTAGCGGTAGCTGTAGAGTTCCCAGCAGAACCAGGGCACCGCCAACACCGTCACAAGCACCAATAGGCAGCCCACTCGCCGATCTCGACGCTGGCTTTTTTCGGCCATGATGCCCTACTCCGTCGTCGCTACCACAGAGGTCTTTGACTAGATGAGTTAGAGCTCAAGTTTTGCACTCCAACCGTCGAACCCAACCTCCACATTGTCCGGCACGACGGCTCTCAGCGCCTCATAGTCCAGGTCCAGATGCAGGTTGGTCAGCACCGCGCGCCTGACACCCGATCGCGCGATCCAGTCCAGAGTCTTGTCGACGTGGGCGTGGGTCGGATGGGGCGTCCAACGCAGGGCGTCGACGATCCACAGGTCGCAGCCGCGCACGGCCTCCAGCGCCGCCTCGTCCAGGTCCGACACATCGCTGGAATAGGCCACAGGCCCGATGCGATAGCCGACCGAGCGGATGGGTCCGTGTGCCTGGTTGAAGGTCACGACCGGCACCTCGCCACCCGCGCCGCCCACCGACCAGTGCTGGCCGTGCGGCGGAATCAGATGCGCGTCCAGAATGGCGGGATAGCCCTCGACGCTCTCGAAGATATAGCCGAACCGCGTCGTCAGGGCGTCCATCGTCGCCTGGTCCATCCAGGCCGGGATGCGCCGCCGCGTGCGCATGGCAAAGACCCTCAGGTCGTCGATGCCGTGCGTCTGGTCCGCGTGGTCATGGGTATAGAGGACGGCATCCACATGCCGGATGCTCGCCGCCAGCGCCTGCTCCCTCAGGTCCGGCGAGGTGTCGATCAGCACGCTGGTCACGCCGTCAGGCCCATGCCGCCGGATCAGGGCCGAGCAGCGGCTGCGGCGGTTTTTCGGCTCGGCCGGATTGCAGTCGCCCCAGTCGCCGTCCCCGCGCGGCACCCCGCCCGACGATCCGCTGCCCAGGATGACGACTTCCAGCTCGCTCATGCGCCTGCAGGCCTCGGGATCCGGTCGAACAGGGTGAAGAAGGCGTCCGTCGTGCGCGCCTCGGCCTCCTCGCGGGACCAGCCCCGAATCTCGGCCAGCTTGTCCAGCACATGACCGATGAACGCCGGCTCATTGCGCCGCCCCCGATACGGGATGGGGGCCAGATAGGGGCAGTCGGTCTCCACGATGATCCGGTCCGCCGGCATGGCCGCGATGACCTCGCGCACATCGCCCGCCGCCTTGAAGGTGGCGATCCCGGAGACGGAGTACCACGCTCCGAGTTCTGCTGCTTTTTCCGCTAGTTCTGCACCAGACGTATAGCAATGCATCAGGAACCGGAACGGCCCGATGGCCATCTCCTCCTCCAGAATATCGCCCATCACCGCATCCGCCTCGCGTGTGTGCACCACCAGCGGCAGGCCCGTCTGGCGTGCGGCGGCGATATGCTGGCGAAACACCGCCGCCTGTACGTCACGCGGGCTGAAGTCGTAGTGGAAATCCAGCCCGCACTCGCCGATCCCCACCACCCGGTCCCGCCCTGCAAGTTCCACCAGACGCGCCGCCGTCAGGTCGGTGTGGTCCTTGGCCTCATGCGGATGCGCCCCCACCGTGCACCAGATGTCCGGATGCGCCATGGCCAGGCCGTGCGTCGCCGCGAAGGTCGACAGCTTGTCCGATATCTCGACCATCAGCCCGACGCCCGCCTCGCGCGCGCGCGCGATAACGGCGTCGCGGTCATCGTCGAACTGCGGCGCATGCAGGTTCACATGGCTGTCGATCAGCATCAGCGCGCCCCCGCCTGAGCCTTGGTCCTCTGCAGGTCCGCCAGCGCGCCCGCCAGCACATCGGCCCGATCCAAATTGATCGCTGCCGCCCGGTCGGGCAGTTCGGACAGCCGTGTCCACAGCTCGGCCCAGCGGGCCCCGGACGCGCCCTCGTTCAGCGCCCTGATCTTCACCGCCGCGATCAGCCGCTCCATCAGGGTCTCGAACCGCGCCTGCCCCTCCGCGCCCCGGAACTTGTCGGCGACCGCCATGGCTTCGGCCCGATCCACGACGTCGGCATTGACCCAGTCCTGTGCCAGCTGATCAGCCTCCAGTGTCGCGCCGGACGCCAGGGCCAGCGCCTGTCCGGGCGATCCGGCCGCCATGCCCGCGATCCGCGCCGCCTCGGCGGAGGGCACTCCTGTCCGATTGCGCACCAGCTCCTCCAGCGCATGCTCGGGCCACACCGGAAAGGCCAGCCGCCGGCACCGCGAGCGGATCGTGGCCAATAGCCGCCCGGGCGCATGGGTCACCAGAAACAGCACGCCGCTCTCAGGCGGCTCCTCAAGAACCTTCAGCAAGGCATTGGCAGCATTCAGGTTCAGGTCATCGGCTGCATCGATGATCGCTACTCGCGCCTGAGCCTGCGACGGGCTCTTGGAAAAGAACTCCGGCAGCTCCCGCGCCTGATCGACCGAGATCGACTTCTTGATCTTGCCGCCCTCGACCGCCCGCTCCAGCACCAGCAGGTCAGGATGCGACTGGGCGGAGATTAGCCGCGCCACCGGATCGTCCGGCCGCGTCCCCAGCAGACCCCGCGACGTATCGGGTGCAGCCCCCAGCAGCCGCCGCGCCGCGCGATAGGCGAACGTCGCCTTGCCCGATCCCTCAACCCCGCACAGCAGCCATGCGTGATGCAGTCGCCCGCGCGACTGGGCATCCAGAAACGCGGCCTCCGCCTTCGCGTCGGGAATCAGGTCGAACCGGTCGCGGGGATGGTCGCTCACAGCAGCCGCCCTTGGACCGCCGCCCAGACCCGCTCGGTCACCGTATCCATGTCGCCGTCGGCGTCGATGACGACACAGCGATCATGCGTCCGCGCGATCTCCAGAAAGCCACGGCGCAGCCGTTCGTGAAACGCCAGCCCCTTGGACTCGAACCGCGTCTCGAACAGGCCCCGCCCGAACGCCCGCTCCAGTCCGACCTCGACCGGCAGGTCGAACACCAGAGTCAGGTCCGGCTGCGTCACCCCCACCACAGCGGCGTCCAGCGCCTCGATGAAATCTGCGGGCGTACCGCCACCCACCCCCTGATAGGCGCGGCTGGAATCGGCGAAGCGGTCACAGACCACCCAGCGCCCGGCCTCCAGCGCAGGTCGCACGGTCCGCTCCAGATGGTCCGACCGGGCCGCGAACATCAGCAAGGTCTCGGTCATCGGCGACCAGCGCCCGGCGTCGCCGTTCAGGGCCAGATTGCGGATCTCCTCGGCCCCTTGAGAGCCGCCCGGCTCGCGGGTCTGCACGACCTCCAGATCGCGCGCGCGCAGCCGCTCGACCAGGCGCGCGACCTGGGTCGACTTGCCGGTGCCTTCGCCGCCTTCGAATGTGATGAATCTGCCCTGGGTCACCGGCGCACAATGGCGACGCCGGGCGTCTTCGCAAGCCTTACTGTCCCGATATCAACAGGGCGTCGGGATAGCCCCGCGATATGACCGCCCGCCGCGACCGTTCCGCCGCACTGGCATCGGGCCAGGGCCCCACCAGCACCCGCCAGGCCCCGCCCGCCTCCTGCTCGACCCGCGCGCTGCCGCCCAGATTGTCAGCCGCACGCCGCGCCGCCCGCGCATCGGCCCAGGCCCCGGCTTGCACCCACTGGCCCGCAGCAGTCGATGCGGGCGAGGACGCCCTGACCACAGGGGTGGGTGCCTCATAGCGCACCGGTTCGGAAACGGATCTCGACACCGGCTCTGGCCCTCGAGCCGCCCCCTGCCCGCCCGCCACCGACAGATAGGGCACCGGCCCGCGCAAGGCCGCCGGAGCCGCCGCCACAGGCTCGGCCGCCGCATATTGCATCGTCGTGCCTCCACCCTCGCGCGGGGCCCGGCCCAGATAGCGCACCCGCACCTCGCCCACGCCCCGCTGCAACAGGTCCAGCGCCTCCGCTGCCCCGCGCGACAGGTCGATGATCCGCCCTTCAGCAAACGGTCCGCGATCATTGACCCGCACCACGATGCGTCGCCCATTGGCCAGATTGGTCACTTCCACCAGTCCAGGCAGCGGCAGGGTCTTGTGCGCCGCCGTCAGCGCA
The DNA here is from genome assembly GCF_041919755.1 of Brevundimonas sp. Classification (GTDB taxonomy): domain Bacteria; phylum Pseudomonadota; class Alphaproteobacteria; order Caulobacterales; family Caulobacteraceae; genus Brevundimonas. The sequence continues at coordinate 108,208 of NZ_JAYRTD010000001.1, forward strand.
TGCATGTCGAACCGCTCGCCCGTTGCCGTCGGGCGTCCGTTGAACTGCGCCCCGTACCAGGACGCCAGCCCCGTCTCGTCATAGTTTGGCTGTTCCTCGGGCCGGTACCACCGCCCCCGGATCTGATAAGGCCGCATGGTCCCCGACACGATCGGCGCCGGATCGGTCACCACCGGCATCCGACCGGCATCCGCCAGACGCCCGCCCCCGCCAATGCCGCCCGACGAGGCCCCGCTGGCACACGCCGCCAGCAGCGACATCGCTGCCGCCACGACCAGACCCTTCGCAATTCTAGCCGTCACCGCGCCGCTCCCGCATCGAACTCAGGCGGTCAGTATCGGAGAACAGATTTCCGCTTTGGTTAACGCAACCTTCTGCGCTATGTCGCCGGTCCGCACGGTGCATGGCCCTCACAGGCCTGCCGTCGATCAGGAAGTGTGGCCGAGTGGTTTAAGGCACTGGTCTTGAAAACCAGCGACGGTGAAAGCCGTCCGTGGGTTCGAATCCCACCGCTTCCGCCAGAATCGCTGCACCTTCCGTGATCGTAGTACGAGGCACAGCATGCAGATCGGCACTCTCACCGCCCCTGATGGCCAGCCGGTCAAGCGCAAGCCATTCTACGCGCAGCTTTATTTCCAGGTGCTCTTTGCCATCTTCATGGGCGGGCTGATCGGGCATTTCTTCCCCAGCACGATCGGACCGGACGGCCAGGCCATAGCGGGTCTGGGCGAGCAGCTGAAACCCCTGGGTGATGGCTTCATCAAGCTGGTGAAGATGATCATCGCGCCGGTGATCTTCCTGACCATCGTCACCGGCATCGCGGGCATGAGCAATCTGGGCAGTGTCGGCCGTGTGGTCGGCAAGGCCTTCGCCTATTTCCTGACTTTCTCGACCCTGGCTCTGATCGTCGGCCTGATTATCGCCAATCTGGTTCAGCCGGGCCGCGGCCTGAACATCGATCCCGCCTCGCTAGATGCCGCCGCCGTCGCAGACTATGCGGCCAAGGCGCATGAATCGACCATCGTGGGTTTCCTGCTGTCGATCATTCCCGACACCGTTGTGTCTGCCTTCTCCGAGGGCAACATCCTCCAGGTGCTGTTCATTTCGGTGTTGTTCGGCATCGCTCTGGTCATGGTTGGAGAGGCAGGCAGGCCGGTGCTGCGTCTGCTGGAGGCCCTGTCCACCGCCTTCTTCAAACTGGTGGCCATATTGATGAAGGCGGCACCGATCGGGGCATTCGGAGCCTTCGCCTTCACCATCGGCAAATACGGGATTGGCTCCATCGCCAATCTCGCCGCCCTGGTTGCCACCTTCTACGTCACCGCCGCCGTTTTCGTTTTCGGTATTCTGGGTCTGGTCGCCTGGGCCAACGGCTTTTCGATCTTCAAGCTGGTCCGCTACCTGAAGGAAGAGCTGCTGCTGGTGCTCGGCACATCCTCGTCAGAGGCCGCCCTGCCCAGCCTTCTGCAAAAGATGGAGCGCGCTGGAGCGTCCAAGTCGGTCGTCGGCCTGGTCGTGCCCACGGGCTATTCCTTCAATCTGGACGGCACCAACATCTACATGACCATGGCGGCCCTGTTCATCGCCCAGGCGCTGAACATCGAGTTGACCCTGACGCAACAGATCACCCTGCTGCTTGTCGCCATGCTCAGCTCCAAGGGCGCGGCCGGCATCACGGGCGCGGGCTTCATCACCCTGGCCGCGACCCTGTCGGTGGTACCGGACGTGCCGGTGGCGGGCATGGCCCTCATCTTGGGCATCGACCGGTTCATGAGCGAGTGCCGGGCCCTGACCAACTTCATCGGCAATGCCGTGGCCACCCTGGTGGTCGCCCGCTGGGAGGGGGAACTGGACCGCGACGCGCTGGCCACGGCCCTGTCGAAACAGCCGACCGCGCTCGCTGCCCCGGCCGATCCGACCGCCGGGCCGGGAGACAAGTCAGTGCTGGCCGACGATTGAGGGGCCATCCGCGAACCCTTTGCCCTCAGGCCGCATTTAGAGGGCTCACGGGAGAGACGACATGGCCGCGCGACCGACCTGGCAGGGACATCTGAAGCTGTCGCTGGTCACCTGTCCGGTGGCGCTGTTCACGGCGACGACCAGCACGAACGACGTGCGGTTTCACCTCATCAATCCGGACACCAACAATCGCATCCGCATGGTGCCGACCGACCCGGACGCCGGGCCGGTCGAGCGCAGCGATCTGGTGCGCGGCTATGAGGTGTCCAAGGACGAATACGTCCTGTTCGAAGACGCCGACTTCGACAAGGTCAAGCTGGAGAGCACCAAGACCATTTCCATCGACAAGTTCGTCGACGAGGCCGACATCGACCGCCTGTTCTGGGATTCGCCCTTCTTCGTCGTTCCGGAGAAGGGCGCAGGCGTCGAAGCCTTCGCCGTCATCCGTGACGCGATGAAGAAACAGGGGAAGGTCGCCCTGGGCTGTCTGGTCCTGCGCGGCAAGGAGCGCCAGCTGGCGCTGGAGGTCCGGGGCAAGGGGCTGATCGCCTACACCCTGCGCGCCCATGACGAGGTGCGCGATTCCGACGAATATTTCGACGACATTCCGACGGTGAAGGCCGATCCCGACATGGTCGAGATCGCTGCGCGCATAATCGGTCAGAAGGAGGCGGACTTCGATCCGACCGACTTCAAGGACCGCTATGACGACGCCCTGCGCGCGATGATCAAGGCCAAGTCCAAGGGCGGCAAGGGCGTGGTCGATGTCGCCGAACCCGATGACACCAATGTCATCGACCTGATGGCCGCATTGCGGAACAGCCTGAAAGGATCGGCGACGGGGACGAAGACGCCTGCCGCCAAGAAGACCCCGGCAAAAAAGCCGGCGCCCAAGAAGGCGGCGCCCAGGAAGGCTGCGGCAAAGAAGAAGACAGCGGCCTAGACGCCCATCTTTTTCAGCGCCGATTTCAAACTGACCGCCGAAGCGCGGAAATCGGCCCAGGGGTCGGGCTTCTTCAGCAAGGCCGCATAGGTCCAAAGGTTGAATGCGGCGGGATCCAGCCCGGCCTTCACCTGCCCCCACGACAGCGGAAAAGCGATCCCCGCTCCCGGCCGGGCGCGCGGCGACCAGGGCGCGACCGCCGTCGCCATCCGCCCGTTGCGCAGATAGTCGATGAAGATCTTTCCGCCCCGCGCCTTCTTGGCCAGGGTGGTGGTGAAGCGGTCGGGGGCGTCGGCTCGAACCGCCTCGGACATCGCCTTAGCGAAGGCCTTGTTCTGATCCCAGGTGACACGGCTCCGAGCATCCGTCTTGATCGGCACCACCACGTGCAGCCCCTTGCCACCCGTGGTCTTGACGAACGGCTTGAGCCCCAGCGCCTCCAGCTTCGCCTTCACGACCTTCGACGCGGCGATCACGTCGCCGAAGGCCAGCCCCTCGTCGGGATCCAGATCGAAGGTGATCTGGTCCGGCACTTCGGGAAGGCCCGGCGCACAGCCCCACGGATGCAGTTCCAGTCCGCCCGACTGACCGATGGCCACCAGCCCCCCGACATCGACGGCGGCGACGTAAGGTGTGCGCGCCTTGACGTCGATCAGCTTAAGCCGGGGGTTGGACCCGGCGATGGCGTGACGCTGAAAGAAGGTCTCGCCGGTGATGCCGTCTGGCGCGCGGATGATCGAGGTCGGCCGGTCGCCGACGTGGGGCAGGATGCGCTCGGCGGCGGCTTCGTAGTATCGCGCTAGGTCCGCCTTGGTGATCGCCGGACGGTCGCCGACCGCGGGCCACAGCACCTTGTCCGGGCTGGAGATCGTCACGCCCGCCACGATGACCTTGCCCTTGCCTGCCTTGGGCGCGGCCTTGACCGTAGTGGTCGCCTTCTCCGTCTTCGGTGCCGACGTCTTGGCCAATGTGCTAGCCGGAGCCTGCGGGGCCTCCGTCACCTCGGCGGCGGTCTTGTCCTCACGCAGCCCCTTGAACGCCGCCTGGCGCAGCGAGCCGCTTTCGGTGTAGCCGCCGTGCTCGACCTCGGCGACCAGCACCGGCTTGACCCAGTGAATGTCCCTGGCCGCCTTGGGCGCGCCTGCGCCGGTGAAGGGGCTCTTGTCCGCCGACACCGCCTTCAAGGCGGGCACCAGCGCCTTCGTCACCGCATCGCCATAGCCCGTGCCGACCCGCCCCAGATAACGCAGCCCGCCCTTGTCCCTCACCCCGACCAGCAGCGAGCGGAACCGCGTCCCGCCTTCCGACGACCAGCCGCCGATGACAACCTCGTCACGGCCCCTGCATTTGGATTTCACCCAGCTGCTCGACGGTCCGGCATGATAGGGGGCGTCCAGCTTCTTGGAGATCACCCCCTCCAGATCCATCCGGCAGGCGCTTTCCAGCACCGCCTGACCGGTCGAGGCGAAATGCTCGACATAGCGTAGCCGCGTCCCGGCCTTCTGGCCCACCCGATCCACATAGGCCTGCAGCCGCGCCTTGCGATGCGACAGCGGCAGCTTGCGAAGGTCCTCCGCCCCCTCGAACAGCAGGTCAAAGGCGAAATAGACCAGGTCGCCCGTCTTCTGGTCCGAAATGGCCGCCTGCAAGGCCGAGAAGTCCGGCATGTGGTCATCGTCCAGGGCGCAGAGCTCCCCATCGATCACTGCATCGGGCCAGGCCGCCGCATCGGCCGCCAGGTCCGGAAACCGGTCGCTCCAGTCCAGCCCCTTGCGGGTCCGCAGCACCGCCTTGCCGCCGCCGATGCCGACCTGCAGCCGATAGCCGTCAAACTTGATCTCATGCGCCCACCCCGCCGCGCCGGGTGGGTGGTCCACGACCTTGCATAGCTGGATTGGCACAAAAGCAGGCGGCTTGGTCGCGCGGCTCGTCGCGGCCTTCGAGGGCTTGGGTTTCGCAGGGCCCTTGCGCCCCGTCGGCTTGGACGAGGTCCACTGCGCCTTGCCCTCGGCGATCTCCGCCAGCGACCGCCCGGTCGTCACCGAGGCGTCGATCTCGGCCAGGGCATCGCCCTCGCCCGCCACCGCATGCTCGTCCTTTTCCTTCAGCAGCAGCCAGTTGTTCCGTTTGGACGGCTTGCCCCGATCGCTCTTCAGTCGGATCAGCGCCCATTTCCCCTTCAGCCGCTCGCCGTGCAGGACCATCTTGATCTGGCCCTTGGCCCAGGCGGCCTCCAGATCCGGCTCCTGCGGTTCCCAGGTGCCGGTGTCCCACATCTGCACTGTACCGGCCCCATAGTTGCCGTCGGGGATCGTGCCCTCAAACCCGCCATAATCCAGCGGATGATCCTCCACCTCGACCGCCAGCCGCTTGACCGAGGTGTCCCGCGAAGGGGCCTTGGTCACAGCCCAGGACTTCAGCACCCCGTCCGCCTCGATGCGGAAATCATAGTGCAGCCGCGTCGCCGCATGCCGCTGGATCAGATAGGTTCCCCCCGCCTTGGCGCGCGCGGCCTTCTTGCCCTTCGGCTCCGGCGTCTCGCCGAACTTCCGCTTGGCCTGATAGGTCTTCAGTTCACCGCGCATCCTGCCGCCTCCGTCCGGTCCCAACCGTCTCAACGCGGTGGAGTAGCGAAGGCGCCACCGATCCAGAGAGGCAGTCTATGATACCGCCTGTGCCTGTTGATCGGCATCGATCAGCCGCTGCCTGACCGCGTCAGGTGCCGCCTCGGCCCAGTTCAACAGCTTATCCAGCACAGGACACAGGGTCTGTCCCCACTCGGTCAGGTGATACTCGACCTTGGGCGGCACCTGGGGGTGGACGATACGCGCGACGACGCCGTCCAGCTCCAGTTGTCGAAGTTGCTGGATCAGCATCTTCTGCGACACACCGGGAATGGCGCGTTCCAGTTCCGAGAAGCGCCGGACGTTCGCCCCGAACAGCTGGAACAGGATGACCAGCTTCCACCGTCCCTCCAGAATCCGGATCACATTCTGGGCACTCGAGGCGGCCGTCTGCGGGGTGTAGTCCACCCGCTTACCGTCGGGTGCGTACCTTACCTTTTCGTCTGTACTTGCCATCTCAACAGCTTATTTCCAGTTTGGTCGGGACACAACAGCCATGCCGGAGCGCCCGATGATCCCCGACCTGCCCAGACCCATCGCCGACTATGTCGCGGCCAATGCCCGCCTCGACCTCGAAGGCATGGTCCAGCCCTTCGCCCCTGATGCCGTCGTGGAAGACGACCGGCATCGTCATGTCGGCCATGCCGAGATCCGGTCGTGGATCCAGCAGGAAACTGTCGCCAGCAGGGCCATCTTCACCCCTGACACCCTGCATCACGAGGGCGACCACGTTGTGGTCGAGGGACCTACCGTGGGTGACTTCAAAGGCAGCCCGCTGCGGTTCACCTTTCGCTTCACCCTGGATGGCGATGTCATCCGCGCGCTGAGGATCACGCTGTGACCGCGCGTCCTGATCCCAGTGAGTTCGAGGGACAGAGAGTGCTCGTCACGGCTGGCACCAAGGGCGCAGGCCGGGCAACTGTGGAGCGCTTCCTGGCCGGCGGGGCCCGCGTCATCACCGCCGCGCGGGAGCCTTCCCCGACGTCGAACGCGGCCGAATTCGTCAAGGCCGACCTCCTGACGCTGGACGGGTGCGAGGCCCTGGCCGAGGCGGCGATGACTCGTCTGGGCGGGATCGACATCATGGCCCATGTCGTCGGCGGCTCGTCGTCGCCCGCAGGCGGTTTCGCGGCCCTGAGCGAGGATCATTGGCGCACGGAGCTGGATCTGAACCTGATGCCCGCCGTCCGTCTGGATCGGCTGCTGGCATCCCAGATGATCGCGCGAGGACAGGGGGCCATCGTCCATGTCGCCTCCATCCAGCGCGCCCTCCCGCTGCCGGAGTCCACGATCGCCTATGCGGCGGCGAAGTCGGCCCTGACCACCTACAGCAAGGCTTTGTCCAAGGAGCTTGGGCCGAAGGGCGTTCGGGTCAATGTCGTATCGCCCGGTTGGATCGCGACCGAGGCGGCCGATGCCTTGCTCCAACGCATCGCGGCCGAGACCGGAGGATCGGTGGAAGAGGCCCGGCAAACCGTCCTCGACGGGCTGGGCGGCATACCGCTGGGTCGCGCCGCCAGGCCTGACGAGGTCGCCGAACTGATCGTCTTCCTCGCCTCGACACGGGCCTCCGCCATTCACGGTGCGGAGTATGTGATCGACGGAGGCACCATCCCGACCATCTGAACCGGGCGGCAGGAGGGGTCGGTTCATGGTGCCTTCCCGACCCCAATCCTCGCGCCCCTCCCGACCCCGCAGTGGAGACTCTCGTCCCTCAGCGACCGCGAATTTCCAGCTTTAGCCCCCTTGCAACCGCCCCGCACCCTCCCCTTGTCAGTCCACGCGATATCGGCGGCGATACAGGCCGTGCAGGGGTCTTTCACATCGTCATCATCATCGGAACTGGGCCTCAATGGGGCCTTGGCCCCGCCTCACAGCCGGCCGACACTCCGCGTTTCAAAACTGAAAAAGGGCACCCCTTCTTTGGGGGGAGGCACCAACCCCTTCTGGACCCTGTCTCAGCCGGATCATCGTGGCGGGTGCCGCCTTCCGGGAACCGGTTGGTCCCAGCCCTGTTGGCTCTGGACCACTCATTCAGGGATCAGGACCATGGCCGATAAACAGACTCAGGGACGCCAAGACAACGCCGCCTCGCCGGGCGGCAAGCCGGATCCCGCCACCTCGGATGAGGCGGTGCGCCGGACCGGACTGAAGTCGCGTAAGGCCGCTGGCCCAGACGGGCCGGATGCCACGGTCGTCGGCGACACCTTCAAGACCGCGCCGGGCCAGTCCGCCGACAAGGCCGACTGACCGTCGAAGGCCTCACTCGGCAGGATCAGCGCTCCGGCCCGTCCCCATCACCTCGCCGATATGGGCCACGCCCCTCGCCTCGGCGATCTGCATCTGGCGCTTGCGTTCCGCATAGCGGGCCTTCTGAGTCTCGGTGCGCTCGTCGTGGCAGCGGGGGCAGCAGACGCCCTCGACATAGTGGGTCGAGGCGCGGTCGGCCTCGCTGACCGGCATGCGGCAACCTCGGCACAGGCTGTGGGTACCGGGGGTCAGGCCATGACCCACCGCGACCCGCTCGTCGAACACGAAGCATTCGCCCGACCACAGGCTCTGCTCCTCGGGCACCGCCTCCAGATAGCGCAGGATGCCGCCTTCCAGATGGTGAACGTCCTGCACGCCCTGGGCCTTCAGATAGGCCGTCGACTTCTCGCAGCGGATGCCGCCGGTGCAGTACATGGCCACGCGCGGCGGGGTCGGTCGATCCAGCAAGGCGCGGCCCTCGCGCTCGAACCAGTCGGCGAACTCTCGAAAGCTGCGGGTATTGGGCTGCACGGCCCCGGCAAAAGCCCCGATGGCGCCCTCATAGTCATTGCGGGTGTCGATCACGACCGTGTCCGGATCGGCGATCAGGGCGTTCCAGTCCTCAGGCGACACATAGGTCCCGGCCTGGCGCACGGGGTCCAGACCGACCTGGCCCATGGTCACGATCTCGGCCTTGATCTTCACCTTCAGCCGCAGAAACGGCGGCGTGGCGGCGGTCGAGTATTTCACGTCCAGTTCGCTGAATCCCGGCATCGCTTTGATGCCGTCGATCACCATTTGAACCGCTGCGTCCGGCCCTGCGATCGTCCCGTTGATCCCTTCAGTCGCCACCAGCAGGATGCCGCGCACCTCGCTCCCGCACAGCGCCTTCAGCCGGTCGCGCACGGCGGCACAGTCCCCAATCGGCGCAAAGCGATACAGGGCGGCGACCTGCCACGGCGTGCCGGTCTGGAGCGTCATCGAGTTGCTCAGACCAGCCGGCTCTGCACCACCGCCGCTTCGATAAAGCCGGCGAACAGCGGGTGCGGCGCGAAGGGGCGGCTCTTCAGTTCAGGATGATACTGCACGCCGACGAACCACGGATGGTCCTCGCGCTCTACCGTCTCTGGCAGAACGCCATCCGGCGACAGGCCGGCAAAGATCAGCCCCGCCTTGGCCTCGATGGCCTCGCGGTAGTTGATGTTGACCTCATAGCGGTGGCGGTGCCGCTCGCTGATTGTGGTGGTGCCATACATCTGCGCGATCTTGGAGCCGGGCTTGAGCGTCGAGTCATAGGCTCCCAGCCGCATGGTGCCGCCCAGGTCGCCGCCCTGCTGACGCAGAACCCGCTGATTGCCCTGCGTCCATTCGGTCATCAGGCCGACCACCGGCTCGGTCGTCGGGCCAAACTCTGTGGAAGACGCCTTCGGATAGCCCGCCAGATTCCGCGCCGCCTCGATGACCGCCATCTGCATGCCGAAACAGATGCCGAAATAGGGGATGTTGCGCTCGCGGGCGAACCGCGCGGCCTCGATCTTGCCCTCCGACCCCCGCTCGCCGAAGCCGCCGGGCACCAACACTGCGTGGGCTCCCTGCAAGCGCGCCTCGCAGGCGTCGCGGTCGCCCTCGAAGGTGTCGGCCTCGACCCAGTCGATGTTGACCTTGACGTTGTTGGCCACGCCGCCGTGGTGCAGGGCCTCGATCAGCGATTTATAGGCGTCCTTCAGGACCGTGTATTTGCCGACGACCGCTACGGTGACCTCACCGTCCGGGTGCAGGCGGCGTTGGGCGATGGTTTCCCAGCGCGACAGGTCCGGCGCGGGCGCATCGGTCATGCCGAAATGCGCCAGAACCTCGGCGTCCAGCCCCTCGCGGTGATAGTCGAGGGGCACGGCGTAAATGTCCGCGCTGTCCATGGCCTGGATCACGCCAGACGGCCGGACGTTGCAGAACAGGCCGATCTTGCGTTTCTCGTCCTCGGGGATCGGGAACTCGCAGCGGCACAGCAGGATGTCCGGCTGGATGCCGATGGAGCGCAGTTCCTTGACCGAATGCTGCGTCGGCTTGGTCTTCATCTCCCCGGCGGTCTTGATGTAGGGCAGCAGTGTCAGGTGGACAAAGCAGCTCTGACCGCGCGGCAGGTCCTGGCCGAGCTGGCGAATGGCCTCGAAGAACGGCAGCCCTTCGATGTCGCCGACAGTGCCGCCGATCTCGACCAGGACGAAATCGACCTCCTCACCCTCATCGGTCAGGGCGGGCGTCAGGCAGAAGGATTTGATCTGGTCGGTGACGTGCGGAATCACCTGCACGGTCGCGCCGAGGTAATCCCCGCGCCGCTCCTTCTCCAGGATGGTCGAATAGATCCGGCCCGTTGTGATGTTGTCGGACTTGGCCGCCGACACGCCCGTGAACCGCTCGTAGTGGCCGAGGTCCAAGTCGGTCTCGGCTCCATCGTCGGTCACGAAGACCTCGCCGTGCTGATAGGGGCTCATCGTGCCCGGATCGACGTTCAGATAAGGGTCGAGCTTACGCAGGCGAACTTTGAAGCCGCGCGCCTGCAGAAGCGCGCCGAGAGCGGCTGAGGCGAGGCCTTTTCCCAATGAGGAAACCACGCCGCCGGTGATGAACACGTAACGGGCCATGGGAGATCACCTTACCGCTGATTCGGCGGCGTTGCTGGACAGACTGTTCGGGCGAGAGCGGAAGGCGGGGATAACCTCCCCGCCCATCCTTATTGAGCCGGAGTGGGCTGGGCCGGAGCCGCGGCCGCTGGAGCCGAAGGCTGCGACAGGCTGTTTTCCAGGTCCTGCAAAGACGGCGCGGCCGGCGCGGCGGGGGTCGGGGCCGCAGGCTGATCGGCAGGTGTCGTCTGGCCGGAAGGTGGCGTGGCCAGTTCACCGATCGCGTCAGGATCGACGATCGACTGACCGGCACGCTCGACGTTGCCCAGGATGGTCAGCGCGATGGCCAGCAGAAAGAACAGGCTGGACAGAACCCAGGTCGTCTTGGTCAGCAGATTGCCCGCACCGCGCGCCGTCATCATGCCCGACGGGCCGCCGCCCATGCCGAGCGCGCCCCCTTCGGAGCGCTGAATCAGGATCACGCCGGCAAGCGCGATCGAGACGAGGATCATGGCGACGAGGAGAATGGTCTGGAGCATGGCAGCCGATATGTGTGGCGCGCCTGCGCCGATCAAGCGGCGGCGTCTATCATCGATGATGCGAGGGAGCAAACGGACTCGGGCGATCAGGCGGCCCGGATGATGCCCAGAAAATCCGCCGCCTTCAGAGATGCCCCCCCGACCAGCGCGCCACCGACTTCGGGCACGGCCAGGATGTCGGCGGCATTATCCGGCTTGACCGAGCCGCCGTACAGGATCGGCACAGACGCGACACCCAGACCCAACCGCTCGATCATGGCGCTGCGCACCGCGCGATGTACTTCCTCGATCTGCTGTAGCGTGGGCGTCAGCCCGGTACCGATCGCCCAGACAGGTTCGTAGGCGACGGCAAACGGCTGACCCGCCAAGGCCGCAGGCAGTGATTGCATTACCTGGCGACGTACAACCTCGACCGCCCGGCCTGCCTCTCGCTGCTCGAGGGTTTCGCCCACGCAGATGATGGGGGCCAGGCCGGCTTCGAAGGCCGCTTGTGCCTTGGCTGCGATCACCAGATCGCTCTCTCCATGACCCTGACGCCGCTCGGAATGGCCGACGATGACCAGGGTCGCCCCGGCATCGGCCAGCATGGCCGCGGAGATGTCGCCGGTGAAGGCCCCTTTGGCTTCGGGACTGCAGTCCTGACCCCCGATGTCGACGAGCGTGTCTCTCGCGCGGTCCGCCATGCGCTGAACCAGCGTGGCGGGCGGACACAAGGCGACCCTGCAGGCTGCGGCCTCCTTCGCCAGTTCTGAGACCAAGGCATCAACCTCGGCCAGATCGGCGGCAAGGCCGTTCATCTTCCAGTTTCCGGCGATCAACTTCACGGATTGTTTCATGCGCGACTGTCTAGGTCGCGACGGGGGGCCAAGGCAAGATGCGAGACCCGCACCTGGCTTTGGCCATCATCCCGTGACGTCGTCTTGCCGTCGGGGGGTTCGAAGCCCTATAGCCCGAGCCATACCCATGAGACGCGCCCCCAGGACCGATACATGCTGACCCTGTTCCGCAACTTCGCCAAATCCAAATGGGCCGTCGGGCTATTGGTCGTGCTGGGCCTGGCCCTGGTCGTCACGGGCGGGACCCAGATGGACGTGCTGGGCAACCTGGGACCCAAGCACATCATCAAGGCCGGCGACCGCAGCGTCGATGCACTGGAATTTCGATCTCAAATGGACATCGCTTTGCGACAGCAAAGAGAGCAGACTGGCAGCGAAGTTTCCTTCGAGGATTTGTCACCCCCTGGCATTCTCGCCCAGATTCTGGGGCAACGCTCGCAAAGCCTGGGGTTTCTAGCGTGGGCCTACAAAGCGGGTGTGCGACCCAGTCCGGAACTGATCACCAAATTTATCCGGCAACAGCCGCTGTTCTTCGACCCACTTACAAGCCAGTTCAGCGAAGAACGTTTCGTCTCCGAACTGCAGCAGAGGGGTCTGACACCGGAGATGTTTAACGAAGGTCAGCGCGACGGCATCATGGAGCGCCACATCGGCGCTGCGATCGGCGGCGGTGCGCGTCTGCCTCGCGTCTACTCCGCCGTCCTGGCCAATCAGTCGCTGGCGACCCGCGATGCGCGCTGGTTCACGGTAACCCAGGCCATGGCCGGAACCGCCGGCACGCCCACGGATGCCCAACTGACGGCCTTCATGGCCGAGAACGCTGACCAGATCCGCAATCCCGAGTTCCGCAGCGCCACCGTCATCCTGTTCGACAATGCGGCCGACGTCTCGACCGCCGTGACGGAAGAGCGCGTCGCCGAGCGTTTCCGCCTGCGTCAGGACAGCTTGGCCCAGCCCGAACGTCGCACCTTTGCTACCTTGACTGCACCGGATCGCGCCACGGCCGACCGCATCGCCGCAGCGCTGAAGGCGGGTCAGACGCCCCAGGCCGTGGGCCAGGCCAACAATCTGCAACCCGCCACCTATACGGACACGCCTCGCACCGCAGTGGCGGATCCGGCCATCGCCGCCGCCGTGTTCGGCCTGACCGCCAATCAGGTCTCCGATCCGATCCAGGCCCGCGTCGGATTCGTCGTGGCACAGGTGACGGGCATCACCGCCGGTCGGCCTGTCACCCTGGCTGATGTCCGTCCTCAGATCGTCGAGGAACTGCAGGCCGAGGCCGTGCGCGCCGGTGTTTACCGCCGGGTCCAGGCCTATGAGGCGGCCCGCGGCGAAGGCAAGTCCGTCGATGACGCCGTCGCCCAGGTCGGAGCCCGTGCCCTGCCCGTGCAGCCGGTAACCCGAGAAGGCCGCTTCCAGAACGGGTCACAGTTCAATGGCCCGCCGCGCATCCTCGAGTCCATGTGGACGCTCAATAAGGGTGCCGCCAGCGAGGTCATCGACGCCGGCAACAGCCAGTACTTTGTTGTTCGGCTGGACAATATTGTGCCCGCGGCCCTGCCGCCTCTGGCCGAAATCCGAGGCCCGCTGGCCCAGCAATGGGTGCTGCGTGAGAATGCGCGACTGCTGACCGACAAGTCCAATGCCCTGGCGGCACGCGTCCGGGGAGGTGAAGACATCGCCGCCGTTGCCGCCTCGGTCGGGGCTCAGGTCCAGACGCGCACGGCCATGTCCCGCGAAAGCCAGGCCGAGGTCGGACCGGGCGTGTTCCGTGGGGCCTTCACGACGGCCAAAGGCGAGGTCTTTTCGGCCCAGCAGAGCAACGACAGCTTCGTCATCGGGCGCACCGAGGCGATCACCGCGCCCGCCCCTGCTCTGGCAGCTCCGCTGGCACAGCAGATCAACCCGCAGCTCAGCCAGGAGAACATGAACGGCGTACTGCAGACCGTGCTGAAGGCGGCGGCTGCCCGTATCGAGGTCGGCTATGACGAACCGGCGGCGCGCGTGGCCTTGGGCCTGCCCGAGACGGCACAGGAGACGCCTGCAGGTGCGGCGACCGCGCCCCGCACACCTGCCCCGGCGCAATGACGGCAGTCTTCGCCGAGGCACGGTTCGTCGACTTCGCGCAGGCCTGGGCCGAAGGACGGCCGCAGGTCGTTACGCGTCGGCTGGTGGACGACCTCGAGACGCCCGTCTCTGCCTTTCTGAAGGTCGGGCACGGTCGTCCCCATGCCTTCCTGCTGGAATCCGTCGAGGGCGGGGCCGTCAACGGCCGCTACTCGATTATCACGCGCGAGCCGGATGTCGTGTGGCGGTGCCGCGATGGACAGGCCGAGGTCGCCCGCGGCGCGGCCATCGCTGCCGAAACCTTCGCACCCGATGCGGTCGACGCCCTGACCTCGCTGCGCGGTCTGATGGCGGCGTCGCGTTTCATCCTGCCCGAAGGCCTGCCGCCTATGGCCGCCGGTCTGTTCGGGGTCTTCGGCTATGACATGGTCCGGCTGCTGGAGCCGCTGGGCAAGGCTAATCCCGATCCGCTGAACCTGCCCGACGCTGTCCTGACCCGGCCGACCTTGGTCGCGGTCTTCGATTCGGTCAGTCACGAGATCGTCCTGGTCGCCGCCGCCTATCCCGATGGCGGAGACGATGCCGAAACGGCCTGGCGACGCGCCGTCGAGCGGCTGGATGCCTTCGAGCGGGACCTGCGTACGCCACTGCCCGCCATTCCCGCCGCCGTCCCGAGCGACATCGCCCCCTTCGCCTCGCCTGTCGATGGGGTCGGCTTCGGCGAACTGGTCGCCAAGGCCAAGGACTACATCGCCGCCGGTGACATCTTTCAGGTGGTGCTCAGCCACCGCTTCTCGGCCCCGTGGGACGGCGATCCGTTTGCCTTCTATCGCTCCCTGCGTCGGCGGAACCCGTCGCCCTATCTGTTCTATCTGAACTTCGTTGACTTCCAGCTGGCCGGGTCCAGCCCGGAAATCCTCGTCCGGCTTAAGGATGGCCGCGTCACCATCCGCCCCTTGGCCGGTACCCGCCCGCGCGGCGAAACTCCAGAGATCGACCGCGCGTTGGAAGCCGAACTGCTGGCTGATCCCAAGGAGCGGGCAGAGCACCTGATGCTGTTGGACCTGGGCCGCAATGACGTGGGCCGCGTCTCGGCTCCAGGTACGGTCGAGGTCATCGAGAGCTTCCGCATCGAACGCTACAGCTCGGTCATGCACATCGTGTCGGAGGTTCAAGGGGCCGCCGATCCGTCCCTAGACGCGGTCGACACCCTGCTGGCCGCCCTGCCCGCCGGCACACTGTCTGGCGCGCCAAAGGTCCGCGCCATGGAAATCATCGACGAGTTGGAGACGACCAAGCGTGGCGTCGGCTATGGCGGGGGCGTCGGCTACATCTCGGCGGGCGGCGAGGCGGACATCTGCATCGTCCTGCGCACCGCCTTGTTTACCGATGGTCAGATTTTCGTGCAGGCCGGGGCGGGCGTCGTCGCCGACAGCGATCCAGCCGCCGAATATGCCGAGACGCGCGCCAAGGCCAATGCCCCGATGCGGGCCGCCGAGGACGCTTGGCGCTATCCGTTCGGCAATCGCTAGCGCGGCTGGCTGAGCTCGCCGGGGTCGGGAAAGCTGACACCGGCGCCCAGCACCATTACCCCGGCCATGGCGACGGCAGACAGGGCGGCAAGCGCGGCCGCGGCCAGGGCGGCATAGGCACTGCCTGCCGGCGCAGGCTTGACCGTCAGCAACAGACGCACCTTGTCGAAATCGATCGTTGTCACGGGCCCCTCCGTCTCGCTGTCCCGAAATCGGACGGAAACGGTTAACGGGCGCTTACTGTCGCGGCACCTTGGCGGAAGCGCCCTCACCCCCTAGAACCGCCCGCATGATCCTGGTCGTCGATAACTACGACAGCTTTACCTACAACCTCGTCCACTACCTCGCGGAGCTGGGCGCGGAGACGCGCGTCGTGCGCAACGACGATCTGACGGCGGCCGAGGCCTGGGCGCTGAAGCCCGAAGCCGTCCTGCTTTCGCCTGGTCCCTGCACGCCTAATGAGGCCGGCGTCTGCCTGGCCCTGCTGGACACCGCTCCTCTGGACATGCCGATCTTTGGCGTCTGCCTGGGCCATCAGGCCATGGGCCAGGCGTTCGGCGGCGACGTGATCCGCGCCAAGGCCCTGATGCACGGCAAGACTTCGCCCATCCTGCATGAGGGCAAGAGCGTGTTCGCAGGCCTGCCCTCTCCGTTCACCGCAACGCGTTATCACTCGCTGGCGGTGAAGCGCGAGACCCTGCCGGACGTGCTGGAGGTGACCGCTTGGACCGCCGACGGCGAGATCATGGGCCTGGCCCACCGGACGCGCCCGATCCACGGCGTTCAGTTCCACCCCGAATCCATCGCGACGGAACACGGCCACGACCTGCTGGCCAATTTCCTGGACCTGGCCAACGTCAAACGCCGGGCGACAGTCTGAGCATGGCCGACGATGTGAAGGGCTTGCTGGCGCGGCTGGTCGAAGGCCGCGTGCTGTCCGGTGAGGAGGCCCATGCCTTCTTCGCTGCCTGTCTGCGCGGCGAGCCGACCCCGGCCCAGGTCGCCGCCGCCGTCACAGCCCTGCGCATCCGTGGCGAGACGGTGGACGAGATCGCCGCTTTTGCCGGTGCCATGCGCGAAGCGGCCCTGACGCTGGATCATCCCTATGACGTGATCGATACGTGCGGCACGGGCGGTGACGGCCAGCACACCTTCAACATCTCGACCGCCGCGGCCCTGGTGCTGGCGGGCGCGGGCCTGAAGGTCGCCAAGCACGGCAACCGGGCGCTCAGCTCGAAGTCCGGTTCGTCGGATGTGCTGTCGATGCTGGGCGTCAACCTGGCCGCGACACCCACCCAGCAGCTGCGCGCGCTGGAGACGGCCGGGATCGCCTTCCTGTTCGCCCCGACCTATCACGGGGCCATGCGCCACGTCGGGCCGGTGCGGGCCGAGATCGGGTTTCGCACGGTCTTCAACCTGCTGGGACCACTGTCCAATCCAGCGGGGGCCAAGCGCCAGGTCATGGGCGTTTATGATCCGCGCCTGCTGGAGCCTTTGGCCGAGGTTCTCGGCCGACTGGGGGCCACCCGCGCGTGGACTGTCCACGGCCAGGGTCTCGACGAATTGACCACCACGGGCCCCACCGAGGTGGCCGAATGGAAAGATGGTACCGTGCGCCGCTTCACGGTCACGCCTGAGGATGCAGGCCTACCACTGGCGTCCATTGACGACATTCGCGGCGGCGATGCCGAGGTCAATGCCGCCGCATTGACTGCTTTGCTGGAAGGAGAGCGAGGGGCCTATCGCGATATTGTCCTGCTGAACGCCGCCGCTGCCCTGATGGTGGGCGAACGCGCCACCGACCTTGTCAACGGCGTGGAACAGGCCGCCCGCGTCATCGACGACGGCCATGCGGCACAGGCTCTCGCGGCGCTGGTCGCCGCCACAAACACCCCGATTGAGGACGACCCGGCATGACCGACATTCTCAGCCAGATCGCCGCCTACAAGCGCGAGGAGGTTGCCGCCCGCAAGGCCCGCACGTCCCAGTCCGCCATCGAAGCGCAAGCCGCGACGGCCTCGGCCCCGCGTGGCTTTCGCGCTGCGCTGGAGCGGCATGTCGAGGACACGGGTCGCCCCGCCCTGATCGCCGAAATCAAGAAAGCCAGCCCGTCCAAGGGACTGATTCGCGCCGATTTCGACCCGCCCGCCGTGGCGCGCGCCTATGAGCGCGGCGGGGCCAGCTGCCTGTCAGTCCTGACCGACGGCCCCAGTTTTCAGGGCGACGACGCCTTCCTAGTCCAGGCGCGCGACGCCACCGCCCTGCCCTGTTTGCGCAAGGACTTCCTGGTCGACCCGTGGCAGGTAGCCGAGAGCCGGGCCCTGGGGGCCGACTGCATCCTGATCATCCTGGCCATGATCGATGACGCCCTGGCCGCCGAGTTGCTGGCAGAGGCCGAGCAGTTCGGCATGGACGCCCTTATCGAAACCCACGACGAGGCCGAAATGGCCCGCGCTTGCACGCTGGGCGGCGATCTGGTCGGCATCAACAACCGGTCACTTCGTACCTTTGAGGTCGATCTGCAGACGACCGCCCGCCTGGCCATGCTCAGCCCGGTCCGCGCCCTGCTGGTGGCCGAAAGCGGCATCTTCACCCCCGACGACATGACGACGATTTCAGAGGCGCATGCACAGGCCGCGCTGGTGGGCGAGAGCCTGATGCGTCAGGCGGATGTCGAGGCGGCGACGCGAGCGTTGCTTGCTGCCTAAAACTCGCCCTCTGCCGTTAAGTTGACATTAGGCAGGAACACTTACAGAACATCGGCAACGGTTCACGCCTTGTTCTGGACGATTCGACGCCATGCTCACGCGCAAACAGCACGAACTTCTGATGTTCATCCATGAGCGGATTCAGGAGACCGGCGTCTCGCCCTCCTTCGACGAGATGAAGGAGGCGCTGGATCTGGCGTCAAAGTCAGGCATCCATCGCCTGATCACGGCGCTGGAGGAGCGGGGCTTCATCCGCCGCCTGGCCCACCGGGCGCGGGCTTTGGAAGTGACCAAGCTGCCGGATCAGGCGGCAACGGGGGGGCGGACCGCCCGCGCGCCTTTCCGCCCTGGCGTGATCGAGGGTGGCCGCACCTCCGCCGCAGAACCGGCCAACGACACCCGCGAACTGTCCCTGATGGGCAAGATTGCGGCCGGTACGCCCATCGCCGCCATCGAGCACGAAACCGCCCGCTATCCGGTGCCAGAGTCCATGCTGGGGGCCGGCGAACACTACATTCTGGAGATCGAGGGCGATTCCATGATCGAGGCCGGAATCCTGAACGGCGACATGGTCATCATCAAGAAGTCCGACAGCGCCAACTCCGGCGAGATCGTCGTCGCCCTAGTCGAGGGCGAGGAAGCCACGCTGAAACGGCTGCGCAAGAAGGGAGCCTCCATCGCCCTGGAGCCCGCCAACCGCAACTATGAAACCCGCATCTTCGGCCCGGATCAGGTCGAGGTTCAGGGCAAGCTTGTCGGTCTGCTGCGCCAGTACCACTAGCCCGCGTCTGCGGTATCAGCATCTCCGAACCGGCTCCACGGCCGGTCGCCCCTGACGTCGGCAGTCCAGACTCCACGCCAGTTGCTGGCTGAGAGCGGATCACGCCACAGCTCGACGGCCCCGCCCCGCGCATAGTCGGTGCCGTCCAGAACGAGGCGGTTGGCGCACCCTTGAGGTAAGGCCGACACGGACGCCCGGATCGATACAACCTCGGCTGTGGCACACAAGCTCGACAACTGCTCGGCTGTCGGCGCTTTCTTGCCCCACCACACGGCGACCAGCCCGGCTTCGGGTTTTTCCGGCGCACAGGAAAAACGGGTGCAGGTCCAGCTCTGCGCAGGCCGATCTATTGGCTTGACTCCGCGCCTGCGGCTCCAGACATCCACTGCGAACTGGCGCACACCGGGGCGGGTGACGACAGCCTTGCCGCCCTGCACGAAGGCCGCCTGGGTGCCGCCATCTCCGATCCAGAGGTCCGGCGTCGGCGCTCTTGGCCAGACCATGACGGCCATGGCCAGCGGCAGGCCCAGCCATCGAAGAGGTCCGCGCCAGAGACAACAGAACAGTACACCGAGGAACGCGATAGGCAGGACATAGTCGGGCGCACTAGCCACTGTCCGCACCGCGCCCGGCAGATCCGCCGTCCATTGCCCGATCGCCAGCATCAGCCCGATCCCCTGCCCGGCCAGCCAAAGGAAGGGTGCGCCCAGACCCACTGGCTCCAGCAAGGCTCCCAGCGCCAAGGCTGGCATGATCAGGAAGTCCGACAGCGGGGCCGTCGCCAGATTGGCCACCAGCCCGTACATAGCCGTGCGGTTGAAATGCTGCATGGCGAATGGGCCTGTCGCCGCCCCGGCTACAAGACTGGCCATGACCGCCGCCGCCAGCCAGACACCGGCCTGTTGAACGATCCGGATGGGCCAGGGCACGGAGATTTCCCGTGGCCGCCGTGGCCAGGCCTCGACCAGAGCGACCAGAGCCGCCGTGGCCGCTAACGACATCTGGAACCCCGGCGTGACGATGGCTTCGGGCTGCAGCAGCAACACCACGAACGCCGCCACCGCCAGCGCATGCATGGTGATCGCCTGTCGATCCAGCAGAATGGCGATGAACGCTATCGAGGCTGTGATCGCGGCACGCTCGGCCGGCGGCGGATGACCCGAAATGACCAGGTAGGTCCCGACTGCGATCAGCCCACCCCAGGCCGCGACCTTCTTGCCGGAAACTCTCAGCGCCAGCCATGGCCAGCAGGCCACCAGAAACCGCATCAGAAAGAAAGCGAACCCGCCGACCACGGCCATATGGAGGCCCGAGATCGACAGGATATGTGCCAAGCCCGAATCCCGCATGATCTCGACCTCGGCGGGATCCAGCCACGCCTCCTGCCCTGTCGTCATGGCCGCGGCCACACCACCGGTGCGCGGACCGAGCCGCTCCACGATCCGCCGGGCCAGATCGAACCGCATGGCGTTTACTGCCATAGCAGCGCGCAGGCTCCAGGGCGGTGGGGCCAGATCAATCGCCCTCGGCTCGCCTAGGCCGAACGCCACGCCTCCCAGGCTCTGAAAATAGGCGTTGCGGCCGAAGTCGTAGGCTCCCGGACTGGCCGGGGCCGGTGGGGGATTGATGATGGCGAACAGGCGGATCGCCGTGCCCGGCTCCGGGATCGGCCCTCGCACCGTCGCGCGCAGCCGCTCGGGCGTCGCCTCCGGTGCCAGCCCGCGCACCCGCACAGGGGCGATGACGACGCGAGGCCCGGCCGATCCCGGACTGTCGACATCCATGACCCAGCCCTCGACCACCGTCGGCTCGGCCATGGCGGGGGCGATGGGGGCCGCCACCGCGTCGGTCCGCAGCTTGGACACCGCCATCCCCAAGGCGAAGCAGGCCACCAGCATCAGCGGCAGGGTCCATAGCCGCGCCGCGCCTTTCCATCGCGCCGCCAGCCAGAAGGCCATAGCCACCGCCGCGATCAGGAGAAGTGGCCAAAGCGGGGGCTCGACCTTCAGGCCGAAATAGACCGCGCATCCGCCGCCGAAGCCGACCGGAGCCCACATGCGCCAGCGCAGCGTCTGGGCCGCGACCTGCGCCGACAGGAAGGCAAGAATCCGCGACGCAGCCGTGGGCTTTGCCGCAGCGGGCGTTATAACACCCCCCATGACTCCTGCGCCCGCCCCCGTCACATCCGACGTCGTCACCCGTTTCGCCCCCTCGCCGACCGGATACCTGCACATAGGAGGGGCAAGGACCGCGCTTTTCAACTACCTTTACGCGAAGGGCCGCGGGGGCAAGTTTCTGGTCCGGGTCGAGGACACCGATCGCGAGCGATCGACCGACGATGCGGTCAAGGCCATCTTCGACGGCCTGAGCTGGCTGGAACTGTTTGCTGACGAGGAGCCCGTCTTCCAATTCAGCCGTGCCGATCGCCACCGCGAGGTCGCCAACCAGTTGCTGGAGAGCGGCCATGCCTACCGCGACTTCCTGACAGCCGAGGAGACGGGGGCCCTGCGCGATCAGGCCAAGGCCGAGGGGCGCGCGTTCGAATCGCCGTGGCGCGACCGCACGCCGACCGTCGACGACCTGATGCAGCCGCACACCGTCCGTTTTCGCCGTCCTGCCGACACCGCCGTCGTGGTCGAAGATGCGGTGCAGGGCATTGTGCGGTGGGACTCGGCCTCGCTGGATGATCTGGTCATCCTGCGGTCGGACGGCGCGCCGACCTATAATCTGGCCGTGGTGGTGGACGACCACGACATGGGCGTGACCCACGTCATTCGAGGTGACGATCACCTGAACAATGCCGCGCGTCAGAGCCTGATCTATGACGCCTTGGGCTGGGCCCGCCCGACCTTTGCTCACATCCCCCTGATCCACGGCCCGGATGGGGCCAAGCTCTCAAAACGCCACGGGGCCCAGGCGGTGCATGAGTACGCCGAGATGGGCTATCTGCCCGAGGCCATGCGCAACTATCTGGCGCGGCTGGGCTGGGCCCACGGCGACGACGAACTGTTCAGCGACGAACAGGCTCAGGCGTGGTTCGACCTGGATGCCATCGGCAAGGCACCGGCCCGCCTGGACTTCTACAAGCTGGCCCATGTCAATGCGCACTGGATCCGGCTGGCCGATGACGACCGCCTGGCCAAGCTGACGCTGGATACGCATCTGGCGCGGGGCCACAGCCTGTCTCCTGACGACGAGGCGCGACTGGTTCGGGCCATGCCGTTTTTGAAGGATCGCGCCAAGACGACACTGGAGCTCGCGGACCAGTCAGCCTTCGTCCTGCGTCAGCGGCCGCTGAAGATCTTCGAAAAGGCCCTGCCTTTGCTGAGTGGCGAGTCCGGCCAGCGCATCGCCCGGCTGCGCGATCGTCTGAAGCTTTTCGCCAGTTGGGATGTCTTCGCACTTGAGGCCGAGCTGAAGGCCTTTACCGAGGAAGAAGCCGTAGGTTTCGGCAAAATCGGTCCGGCCGTGCGCGCCGCCCTGACCGGCGACGGCGTTTCGCCCGATATCGCCAAGACACTGGCCGCCCTGGGGCGAGAAGAAAGCCTCGGGCGCTTGGATGATGCGTTGCAACAGACTATCTAACTTTCAGACAGAAACGCGACGGCGCCTCCCCGCGTCTATCGCAAGGGTGCAAGGGGCCTAGATGACCGAAACTGCCAAATCCGCGACGCTGACCTATGGCGACAAGTCCATCGAACTGCCGGTCCTGACCGGTTCGACCGGCCCGGATGTGATTGATATCCGCAAGCTGTATGGCGCGACCGACGCCTTCACCTTCGACCCCGGTTTCACCTCGACCGCCGCGTGCGAAAGCGCCATTACTTATATCGACGGTGACGCGGGCATCCTGCTGCATCGCGGCTATCCGATCGGCCAGCTGGCGTCCAAGTCCAACTTCGTCGAGGTCTGCCACCTGCTGCTGCACGGCGAGCTTCCGACGGCCGCGGAATACGAGAAGTTCGAAAACAGCATCACCATGCACACGATGCTGCATTCGCAGTTCGATCGCTTCTTTGAAGGTTTCCGTCGCGACGCCCACCCGATGTCGATCATGGTCGGCACGGTCGGGGCTCTGTCGGCCTTCTATCACGACAGTCTCGACATCCACGACGCCCGCCAGCGCGAGATTTCGGCCATCCGCCTGATCGCCAAGATGCCGACCATCGCCGCCCGGGCTTATAAATATCACATCGGCCAACCGTTCGTGTCGCCACGCAACGACCTGACCTATGCCGAGAATTTCCTTCGCATGTGCTTCGCCGTCCCGGCCGAGGACTATGAGGTCAATCCGGTTCTGGCCCGAGCCATGGACCGCATCTTCACCCTGCACGCCGATCACGAGCAGAACGCCTCGACCTCGACCGTGCGTCTGGCTGGGTCGTCGGGTGCCAACCCCTTCGCCTGTATCGCTGCCGGCATCGCCTGCCTGTGGGGCCCGTCGCACGGCGGTGCCAACGAAGAGGCACTGAACATGCTGAAGGAGATCGGCACCCCGGACAAGATTCCCGCCTTCATCGAGGGCGTGAAGGCCAAGAAATACAAGCTGATGGGCTTTGGCCACCGGGTGTACAAGAACTACGACCCTCGCGCGACGGTGATGAAGGAAAGCGCCGACGAGGTGCTGGCCGCCGTCGGCGACCCCAACGACCCGCTGTTCCAGGTCGCCAAGGAACTGGAGCGGATCGCGCTGAACGACGAATATTTCATCGAGCGCAAGCTGTTCCCGAACGTCGACTTCTATTCGGGCATCACCCTGTCGGCGATGGGCTTCCCGACCTCGATGTTCACCGTCTTGTTCGCCCTGGCCCGCACCGTGGGCTGGATCGCCCAGTGGCAGGAGATGATCGCCGACTCCTCGCAGAAGATCGGTCGCCCGCGCCAGCTCTACACCGGCCCAACCGAGCGCGATTACGTGCCGATCCAGCAGCGGGGCTGATCGCTCAGCCGAAACATGAAGATCAAGCGCCGGGGTTCAGGCCCCGGCGTTTTTTGTGGCGATGACCATCAGCACCGCCTCTGCGGCCAGTGTGGAAGGATCGGCGGCGTCGCGGCCCATCAGGTCCAAGGCAGCGGTCTGTCGACGCACCTGTTCGGCTTGAGCAACCGGATCGGCCAGCAGCCGCCCTACCTCCGCCGCGACCTTCTCTGGCGTCGCGTTGTTCTGGATCAGCTCGCGTGCAATCTCGGCATCGGCCGCGTGGTTGAACAGGGTCGCATACTTGCCTGTAAAGAAAGGCTTCATTAGCGCGTAGCTGAGCGGCTGGAATCGATAGGCGATAATCATGGGCACGCCCGCCAGGGCCAGCTCGGTCGAGACCGTTCCGCTGGTGGCCAGGGCGACGGTCGCGGCGCGCATCGCGTCGTATTTCTCCGCCTCAGCCACCAGATGCGCCCGGAACGGCCATGTGGCGACGCGGGCAGCGACGTCGTCTGCGACAGTGCTTGCCGCGGCTACGGCGACCTCCAGGGAAGGATCGGCCGCCTTCAACCGCGCGACCGCAGCCTCGTAGATCGGCGTCATCAGGCGGATCTCAGACGGGCGACTGCCCGGCAACACCAGCAGCAGCTTGGCGTCAGCCCCTATCCCCCGTGACTGGCGGAAACCGGCGGGATCAACCCCGGACATATCCACATGCAGGGCCTGCGACCCGACGACCGTGGTCGCCAGCCCCTCACGCTCGAACCAGGGCGCGTCGAAGGCATAGAGTGCCAGCAGATGATCGACGGCCCCCGCCAGTGTCTTTGCCCGGCCCGGCCGTGAAGCCCAGACCTGGGGCCCGACGTACTTTATCAGGGGCACGCCGGGCAGTTGCACGCGCAAAGCCTTGGCGACACGGATCGTGAATCCCCAACTGTCGATCAGGACCACGGCATCTGGGCGTTCCGCCACGGCGAGGGCCACGGTCTCCGCCACGCGCTGCTTGACCAGTCCGTAGGCCTTCAAGCCTTCGATCCAGCCGAGGATCGATAGAGAGGCGATGTCGAACGGACTTTCGACGCCCTGTTCCGCCATGCGCGGGCCACCCACGCCGACAAAGCTCACATCGGGTCTTCGCGCCTTCAATGCCTTGGCGAGGCCCGCGCCGAGCGCGTCGCCGGACGCTTCGGCCGCGACCAGCATGATCTTGAGCGGCGGGGTCATGGCCGGGCTTCGCCCGTCTCGCCCCAGACGAAAAGCCCAAGACGGTCCGCCGTCGCGATAATGGCGGGCCGGTCGATCAGGATCAGCTTGCCGCTGATGCCGCCGACGCCGGCCAACCCGGCAGCGGCCGCCATGTTCAGCGTACGCGTCCCGATCACCGGCATGTCCACGCGCAGGTCCTGGATCGGCTTTGGAGCCTTGCCCAGGGCCCCCTTGCGGGCCTCGGGCGAGCCGCGCAGATCGGCGGGCAGGCTGGCGACGCGGGCCAGCATGGCGTCAGTGCCTTCCTGCGCCTCGACCGCCAGCACCAGCCCGTCACAGACGACGGCACCCTGCCCTATATCCAGTTCACCGGCCTTTGCCGCGACATGCAGTGCCTTTTTCAGGTCAGACAGCTGCTCCGGTGTCGGCTGAATGGCCCCCAGCGCACCCGCAGGCAGCGTCTCGCCGCCCAGGATATCGTCGGCCCCTTCGATCACGTAGCCCTCACCCTCGAAGATCGACAGAATCTTCCTCAGCAAGGCATCGTCCCCCTTGCTGGCCGCAGCGACGATACCGGGCAACAGGGTCGCGCCCTTGAAGTCGGGTTTCAGGGTCTTAAAATCCGGGCGGCTGACCGTTCCCGCGAAACAGACAGCCTCGCATCCGGCCTTCTTGAGCGCCGACAGGGTTCGTCCGATCTCGGCCATGCCCGCCTCGATACCCGGATATCGTGCCAGATGGGGATCGGCGAACCCGGCCATGCGCACGACGAAGACGGAGCGGCCCTCGGCTTCGCAGCGCGCGGCCACGGACACTGGCAGCGCCCCTCCCCCCGCGATCAGGCCCAGCTTGCCGGTCACGCCGATGCCCTCACCGGTCAGGCAGGGCGACGGGGCGCCGTGTGTCTTCGCGGATGAAGGCGATGATCTCCTGAATTTCTGGCAGATCTGAATAGGTCACCGCCGCCGCATCCAGCCGCTCGGAAAACAGGCCTTCACCTTCAAACATGTCGCGATAGGCGGCCAGCAGCCGCCGCACGGCATCCTTGCCATAGCCCTTACGCTTCAGGCCGATCAGGTTCAGCCCGTGCAGCCGCACATGATTGCCCCAGGCCGAGCCGTAGGGGATCACGTCGCGCGTGACCGCCGACAGCCCACCGACGATGGCACCGGTGCCCACGCGTCCAAACTGGTGCACGGCAGCCAGGCCACCCAGAAACACCCGGTCCCCGACCCGCGCGTGGCCGCCTAGGGTGGCATTGTTGGCGAAGGTGACATTGTCGCCCACCACGCAGTCGTGGCCGACATGGGCTCCGGTCATATACAAGCCATTCGACCCGATGGTCGTCAGCTTGCGGTCGCCCGGTGTGCCCCGGTTAAACGTCGAATGCTCTCGGATGGTGTTGTTCCGGCCGATTTCCAGCGCCACAGGCTCGCCCTTGTAGCCCCCGTGCTGGGGATCCCCGCCCATGACGCAGAAGGGATGGATGGTCGTGCCCGCGCCCACAGTCGTGTCCTGCTGGATGACGACATGACTGGCGATGCGGACGCCCTCGGCCAGGACGACGTTGGGCCCAACGATGGTCCAGGCACCAATCTCGACACCATCCGCCAGCCGCGCACTGGCATCGACCTGGGCTGTCGGATGGATCGCCATCAGGTGGCCGGCTGATCGACGGTGACGACCATGGCCATGAACTCGGCCTCGGCCGCGAGCTTGCCGTCGATGAAGGTCTCGCCCCGGAACTTGTAGGCATCGCCGCGCGCGCGGGTCACCTTGACCTCCATGCGCAGCTGGTCGCCGGGCCGCGCGGGCTTCCTGAAGCGGACGCCGTCGATCGACATGAACATGATCACCTTGTCCGCCACCGCCACGTCCATGGTCTTGGACATCAGCAGCGCGCCCGTCTGGGCCATGGCCTCCACGATCAGGACGCCCGGCATGACTGGGTCGATGGGAAAATGGCCGGGAAAGAAGGGTTCGTTGTGGGTGACGTTCTTGATGCCGGTGATCGAGGTCGCCGGCATGAAATCCTCAGCCTTATCGACGAGCAGGAAGGGATAGCGATGCGGCAGGCGGCGCATCACCTCGGCATAGTCGATACTGGTGCTGGTGGTCGTGTCGGTCATTCCAGGGCTTTCTGAACGTCGGCGCCTAGGAACGCGCCTTTCCCGCTGCCTGTTTGGCGAGCCAGATCGCTTCGCGCAAGGATTGACGCAAGGGTTTGGCCGGATATCCGGACCAGGTCTCGCCCGGCGGAATGTCGGCCAGCACCCCCGCCCCGGCCGCGACACGAGCGCCGGTTCCGATGGAGATATGGTCGCCGACGCCCGCACGTCCGCCGAACATGACGTTGTCGCCGACCGTGACCGAGCCGGAAATCCCCGTATGGGCCGCCATCAGGACGTTCCGCCCGATCACGCAGTTGTGGCCGATCATGACCAGATTATCGATCTTGGTGTTCTCACCGATGACCGTGTCGTCATAGGCCCCGCGGTCGATGCAGCTATTGGCCCCCACGGTGACGCCGTCCTGGATGATGACGCGACCCAGCTGGGGTATGTCGACAGGACCGGTGCTGGAGCCCGCAGCGCCAAATCCCGCCTCGCCGATGCGCGCCCCGCCGTAGAGCCGCACCCGGTCGCCGATCAGGGCGAAACCGATGCTGACGTTCGAGGCTATTTGGCAGTCGCGCCCGATCTGAACGCCGGGGCCGATGACCGTGTTCGCGCCGATCCGGGTGCCGCGGCCGATGCGGACCCCCTTCCCCAAGACAACGCCAGGCTCCAGCACCACGGTGTCATCTTCGGTAGCCAATGCAGGGTCGGCGGCCCCATCCAACGTCATCGGGCGATGGAAAAGTCCGGCGGCGTGAGCCCAAGCCGCCTGCGCCTCTCGCGAGACAATGAGCGCGGTCTCAGCCGGTGCTCGCTCGATAGAAAACTCAGGCAAGATGACACACCCGGCCCTAGTCTCGGCCAGCGACACAAGAAAGCGCTTGTCCCCCAGAAAGGCAACATCCGCAGCCCCTGCTACCGCCAAAGGCGCTACCGCGGAGACATACCTGTCTCCGCCGCGCAAGACCTCTCCACCGATCCGCGCCGCCAGATCATCGACGCTCAGAGCATCGACGGCCTGCTGGAAGAAGCGCGGATCGGGCACCTTGAACCGCTTACTGCTGCGGTTGGGCCGGAGGCGTCAGTCGGTTGAACGACAGCGACGGCAAGGCGGCATTCAGGCGCTCGATCGCGGTCGGCGTGATGTCCATGGCCGGATTTGCGCTGTAGATGGCGCTGCGGTTCAGCAGGATGCTGCAGCCGCGCTCCTGATACAGGGCGATGACGATGGGTTCGACGGCCGTGCCGATGGCCTGAAGCTGCACACCCTGAGTGTATTGCAACTCGTTGCTGCGGGTTTGCTGCAACTGCTGCGCTTCCTGGGCGCGAGCTTGCAGGGCCTGGCGACGGGTACCGCCAGGGTCGGCAGCCTCACCACCCTGCTGCAGGGCGGTCACCTCGGCCTGGATCGTAGAGCTGTAGGGTGCCAGTTCGCCCTGAACCTCGGTCAGCAGGCGCTGCATGCCGGCTTGCACCGATTGGCCAGCCGTCGAGCGTGCGAGGACTTCCTCGTTGTCATAGATGCAGACGCCCGTGATCGGAGCACCGTGATTGATAGGGGTTGCATTCTGAGCCGAGGCCGTGCCGGCGGCCAGAGAGGCGAGCGCGAAAGCGCCAAGAGCGATCAGTTTCATGGTCTACCTTTAAGCGACGGTGTTCAGCCGCGGTTTAGAACTGCGTTGATGTGGAGAAGCGGAAGGTTTCGGTGCGGTCATAGTCTTCCGCGCCTATGATTTGGCTGAGGTCAAAGCGGATCGGACCCATAGGCGAACGCCAATGAATGCTGACACCCGCAGACGCTCGCAGATTAAGCTCGTCAACGATGTTGGGGTCGGGCAAGCCTTGGTCAGTGACAGTGTAACGGTCGTCGAGAGCTCCCAAGGTTCCGACATCGACGAACAGTTCCGTCCGAATGCCATATTGCTCCGGCAGGAAGTTGGGCACAGTCAACTGAACCGTGCCGATTGCGTAGAAATTACCACCCAACGCATCTTGGGTTGTTAGGTCGCGAGGCCCCAATCCAGCGGTCTCAAACCCACGGAAACTATTACCGCCCTTGAAAAAGCGATCATTGATGCGAATCGGATCGCCGCCCCACCCGCTGATATATCCGGCAGATGCAGTAGTGGTGACTATCCAGGAAGGCGCGATGCCCCAATAGGCGGACACGTCAGCCTCAGTCTTCAGATAGTTGACGTCACCTCCGATACCAGCGAGGTCCTGCCGCAGGGTTCCTGTCCAGCCTCGTGTCGGACGGATCGGATCGTTCCGGCGATCAACCAACAACGTGTAGCCTGCGGACGAGTTGAGAAATGAGCCGATCTGGTCGCATAGGGCATTAGAGCCTGCACCGTTGGTTCCACAGAAACCGTTGGGGACTATAACTTCGTCACTCTTGAGGAAGTATCGAGCACTCAGCAGAGTGTAGCCATTTAGAGGATACGAAAGCCTCACCCCACCTCCAGTGGAGCGGTAGTCATACGAAGAAAACTCGCTGAGGTCATAACGCGAGTGGAAGGCATCAAACCCAGCCCGCAGATCTCGGCCGAGAAACTTAGGTTCTGTAAACCGGAAGTCGATTTGTTGACGCAACGCACCCCACTCAACGCGCGCAACGACATTCTGACCTCGACCGCGGAAATTGCGTTCTGTGATACCCAGATTTACGACGAAACTGTCAACTGAGCTAAACCCAGCCCCTACAGACAACTCGCCGGTCGGCTGCTCTTCGACCGTGACATTGACGACTGAACGATCGGGTGCCGACCCTCTGGCTTCTTCAACCTTAACGTCCTTGAAGAAACCGAGTGCGCGCAGGTTATTGCGCGATCGCTCCAGAAGCGTTCGATTAAAGGCATCGCCCTCGCTCAATGTAAGTTCACGGCGAATGACGTTGTCTAATGTTCGTGTATTACCTACGATGTTAATGCGATCAATGTAGACTCGCTGACCTTCTTTGACGTTGAAGGTGACATCCACCGTGTCGGTGTCGGGGTTGGCCCGGAAGGTTGGTTCGATCTCTACGAATGCGTACCCCGCCGATCCTGCTGCAAATGTCAGAGCATCGACAGCGGTTTCGATCTTGTCGCTTTCATATAGCTGACCGGACTGGATAGGCAGCAGCAACTTCAGGAAATCAGGGTTCAACCGATCGTTCTCAGTGACGATATCGATCTCGCCAAAGTTATAACGATCACCTTCATTCACAGTGATTGTGATGCCAAAGGCGCTGTCGTCAGGAGCCAGTTCGCTGATCGCGGACAACACGCGGAAATCATAATAGCCGCGGTTGGTGTAGAACTTCCGCAGCTGTTCGCGATCATAATCCAGACGGTTGGGATCGTAGTTGTCGTTGGACGTGAACAGCTTGTACCAGGCCGATTGCTCGGTCACCATGGTTTCGCGCAGCTCGTTGTCAGAAAAGGCGCTGTTGCCCAGGAAGGTGATGGACCGGACACCCGTCTCCGGGCCTTCGTTAATCTCGAAAACTACATCGACGCGGTTCTGATCCAGCTGAACCAGCTTGGGCGTGACGGTGGCCGAGATACGCCCTGACAGGCGATACAGTTCGACGATCTTGCCGACGTCTTCCTGGACACGTGCCCGAGTATAGATGCCGCGTGGCTTGATCGTGACCTCTTCCGTCAGCTTGGTCGTGCCGATCGCGCTGTTACCTTCGAACGTCACCTGATTGATGATAGGGTTCTCGACGATCTCGACGATCAGATCGCCGTTCTGGATGCCCAGCTGCACATCGGCAAACAGCTGTGTCCGGGTCAGCGTCCGGACGGCGACGTCCAGAACCGCAGCATCAACCGTGTCGCCGGGCTGAATTGGCAGATAAGATAGGATCGTCGTCTGATCGATCCGCTGTGCGCCGCGCACCAGAATGCGGTTGATGACCAGGCGCTGATCTTGCGGCTGCGGCGCGGCCTGCACGGCCGGCGCATTCTCGACCGTGATTGGGCCGGTCGTGGGCGGGCTTTGCGCCAAGGCCGGGCTGGCGAGACCGGCCGCCATGGCCAGCGCCATCAGGCTGGGGCTCAGGCGGCGAGCGAAACGGAGGGCGGACGCATCTTGTCGGATCATACGGGAAACCATCGGGGGCTGGCGTCGGCTCATGCGAGCCCGCCGAGGAATTTGAACAGGCTCAGCTTCTGCAGGTCGTTCCAAGTGGCGAACAACATCAATCCCGCCAGCAAAGCAAGACCGACCCGGTAGCCGACCTCCTGAACGCGCGCGGGGACTGGCCTGCGTGCCACAGCTTCATAGCCGTAAAACAACAGATGACCCCCGTCGAGAACCGGAATCGGCATCAGGTTTAGAAAGCCCATTCCGATCGAAACTATGGCGCCGAAATAAATCAGCGTCAGGACGACCGACTTCACCTGGGTGCCCAGATCGTCCGAGACCGAGGCCGCCTGCTGAGTGATGCCGCCCGCCGCCTTGGCGATACCGACCGGGCCGTTCAGCAGATCGCCCGATTCCTTGCCCGCGAAGATGCGGCCCAGATAGGTGACGGTGCTGTTCAGGGTCGAGCCGAACATGTCCGCGCCCTTGGCGGCGGCTTCGATCGGGTTGAGGCGACGCAAGGTGACGTCCTGGACAGACATGGGGCGGAGATCAAGACCGATACGTGCAACACGAATGCGGCCAGCCACGGCATTGTTTTCCATTTGACGGAGCGGCGTGGCGACAAGCGTGACGATCTGCCCCGCGCGTTCGACCGTAAAGGTCAGAGGATCGTTGGCGCTCAGGATCACAGCCTGAGTTACCTCATCCCCCTCGCGCACAGCGCGGCCATTCACGGTCAGAATGAGATCGCGAGGCTGAAAACCTCCAGCAGCAGCAGGTGAGTTGGGCTGAACCGCATAGACCCTGGGTGCGGCGATTTGTTCACCGACCACACTGAACAGCAGAGTCAGCAGCACCATGGCCAGTACGAAGTTCGCGGCAGGTCCGGCCGCCGTGATCAAGGCGCGCTGCAAGACCGGCTTGAAATGGAAATAATCGCGCTCGGCTCCCGCCCCTCCTTCTGCCACCAAACGCTGGCGCAGTACGGCCAGGCCGGCGGCATCAGGTACGCTGGCCGCATCCAAATCGCCGGAGAATTTGACGTAGCCACCGAGCGGCAGCCAGGCGAGGCGCCATTCAGTGCCGTGCTTGTCCGTGCGGCTGAAGATGCCCTTGCCAAAACCGATTGAGAAACGATCGATCTTCACGCCGAACGCTCGCGCCACCCAGAAGTGGCCGAGCTCGTGGATCGTGACGATCGTGGTCAGCACGACCAGAAAGGCCGCGATCGAGATCAGTACCTGGCCGATGAAGGCGATCATCCAGTCGTCATCTCCCCGTCTCGGCTCACGCCGTCTTGCTCAGCCTGAGAACGACCGCTTCAGCCACCCGCCGGGCCATCGTGTCGATGGCCAGCGCAGAATCGCAGGCATCCCCTTCGTTCGGGAGCGTAACCGATCCCGTCATCTGTTCCACGGTGTCGGCGACGACTGCGGCAATATTGAGAAAGGTCAGCCGTCGGTCGAGAAACGCCAGGGCCGCGACCTCATTGGCCGCGTTGAACACGATGGGCGCGATCCCGCCCGCCTCCAGAGCCTGACGAGCCAGAGCCAGGGCCGGAAAACGGTCCTCGTCCGGCGCCTCGAACGTCATCTTGCCCAAGGCAGCGAGATCAAGCCTGGGCGCAGGCCAAGTCAGACGGTCGGGCCAGGCCAAGGCACAGGCGATCGGCGTCTTCATATCCGGCGGCCCCATCTGGGCCAACGTCGAGCCGTCGACATACTCGACCAGGCTGTGGATGATCGATTCGGGATGTACGACGACATCGATGCGGTCGGCGGGCATGTCGAACAGATAGGCCGCCTCGATCATTTCCAAACCCTTGTTGGCCATGGTGGCGCTGTCGACCGATATCTTGGCCCCCATGCTCCAGTTGGGATGGGCCACAGCCTGTTCGGGCGTGATGGCGGTCAGGGCGTCGCGTGGCGTGGTGCGAAACGGTCCGCCCGATGCGGTCAGGATCAAGCATTCGACCTGCTCCGGTGCCTCGTGCGGGAAGACCTGGAAGATGGCGGAGTGCTCGGAATCGACGGGGATCAGGCGTCCACCGCTGGCTTTAACTCGCTGAATCAAGGCTGGACCGCAGCACACCAGGCTTTCCTTGTTGGCCAGGGCCAGCGTTGCCCCGGTCGAAGCAGCCGCCCAAGCCGAGCGCAGACCCGCAGCCCCGACGATGGAGGCCATGATCCAGTCTGCGGGGCGGGTGGCGGCCTCCACAACGGCCTGATCGCCTGCGGCAGTCTCGATGCCGGTATCTGACAGAGCGGCGCGCAGGTCGTTCAACCGCGCCGGGTCGGCCGTCACGGCGATGCGTGGCTTCCAGCGCCTCGCCTGCTCCGCCAGCCGCGCGATATTGGCTCCGCCCGTCAGGGCCTCGACCTCGAAGAAGCCCGTTCCGGCCCGCTCAGCCTGATCCATCAGCTCAAGCGTCGAACAGCCCACCGAACCGGTGGAGCCCAGCACCGTGACACGACGCCGAATCATGCACCGCCTCCCCAATGAATGGCGAAAAGGCGACCACAGGCGACCACGACGACAGCGAACATCAGCCCGTCGACCCGGTCCAGCAGACCGCCATGCCCCGGGATCAGAGTGCCAGCATCCTTGACGCCGAACCGGCGCTTCAGGGCCGATTCCCACAGATCGCCGGCCATGGTCGCCACAGCCGCCGCGAAACCCAGCATGGCTCCCCAAAGGACGTTCAGACCCATGTCAGGCCAAAAGGAGAACCACGCGGGAAATACGCCTGCCATAATCGCCCCGGTCGCGGTCCCGGCGACCAAGCCCCCGATGAAGCCTGACCAGGTCTTGTTGGGCGAAAAGCGCGGCCACAGCTTGGGCCCGCCGACCAAACTACCGACAAGATAGGCCATAACGTCCGACGACCAGGCCACGGCGAAGGCAAAGACCGTCCAGGACAGGCCGATGGCTGTGTCGCCATCTCTCAGCCAGATCAGCAGGACGGCAGGCCAGCCGAGATAGAGCACCCCATAGGCGGCATCCAGAGCTTCCTGCCCGCGGCTGCGGGCATAGATCCCGGCGGCAGCGGCCCCGAACACCAGCAAGACCAGCGCCAGCGACAGCTGATTGGCATAGGCGGCGATGACGCCTGCGATCAGGCCGAATCCGACGGCCCCGGCCATGACTCGCCAGGCCCGCGCGGCACTCATCGTCGACCATTCGACCGCCAGCAATCCGCAGGCGAGCAGCATCAGCGCCAGAAACCACAGACCACCCAGCCAGATTGCCAGCACAGCGGCCGGAGCCAGCACGATCGCGGAGGCGGCTCTCAGCCCGATGTCGCCGGCGCGGACCGCCATCAGCCGCTGACGAGCGCCGGTGCGGTGGTCGGTGTTACCCCGCCGAACCGCCGATCGCGGTTCAGATACTGCTGCACGACATCGGCCAGGGCCGTCGCCCCGTAATCCGGCCACAACACATTCTGATAGACCAGTTCGGCATACGCGGCCTCCCACAGGAGAAAGTTCGACAGCCTCTGCTCACCCGAAGTCCGGACGATCACATCCACCGGCGGAGCGCCCGCCGTTGACAGGCCGAGACCCAGCGCTTCCTCATCCAGCGGGCCAGTCGCCAGGCCCGCCATCACCCGTTCCACATGTTTCTGTGCCGCATCTACGATGTCGGCCCGACCGCCGTAGTTGAAGGCGACCTGCAGCAGGAATTTGTCGTTGTGGGCCGTCGTCGCCTCGGCTCGCTCCACGATGGCGGCGATGTCGGCCGGAAGACCCGTGCGACGCCCGAGGACCCGCACCCGCACGCCCTCCTTCTCCAACCGCTTCAGGTCGCTGGCCACATAGGATCGCACCAGCCCCATCAGGTCGATCACCTCTTCCGCCGGGCGCCGCCAGTTCTCGGTCGAGAACCCGAACACCGTCAGGCAGCGAATGCCCAGATCGGGCGCGGCCTGCACCGTCCGCTTCAGTGCCTGCACGCCCTCACGGTGGCCCATTGCGCGTGGCAGCCCACGCGCCTCGGCCCAGCGCCCGTTGCCGTCCATGATCAGGGCGACGTGGTGGGGGCCGGGTTTGCCGGACGGGACGGAATAGGCGGGGCTGTCCATGGGCACAGACAGGTCGAACGGGGTCGTCAGACCTGCATGATCTCCTGTTCCTTGATCTTCAGGGCCTCATCGACGCGCTTGATGGCAGCGTCGGTGTCCTTCTGAACCTCGGCCTCCATCTTCTTCTGCTCGTCCTGGCTGATCTCGCCGGCCTTTTCGGCCTTCTTCAGGTCATCGTTGGCGTCGCGGCGCACATTGCGGACCGAAATCTTCTGCTGTTCCGCATACCGCCCGGCCAGCTTGGCCAGCTCCTTGCGACGCTCCTCGGTCAGGGGCGGCACGGGGATACGCAGGGTCTGACCGTCGACGATGGGGTTCAGGCCCAGGCCTGCCGCGCGGATGGCCTTCTCCACAGGGCCAACCATACTCTTGTCCCAGACGCTGACCGAGATCATGCGCGGTTCCGGCACGCTGATGGCCGCCACGGCGTTCAGGGGCGAGTTGGAGCCGTAAGCCTGAACCTGCACCGGATCCAGCAGACCGGCGTTGGCGCGGCCGGTGCGCAGACCGTTGAACTCTTCCTTCAGGGCGGCGACGGCCTTGTCCATGCGGTCGCGGTAGGTCTTCAGATCGGGCTTGGCCATGGTCGTTTCTCTCGTCGTTTCTTGTCGTGCGCCAGATTCTTGTCGTGCGTAGGCGGCCGATCAGGCGGCCTTGTCGGAGGACGATATCACGGTGAACGTGCCTTCGCCCGTCAGAGTGCGACGGAGCGAATTATCTTCCCGGATCGAGAAGACCACGATCGGGATGCCGCTGTCACGCATCAGGGCGATGGCCGAGGCGTCCATGACCCTGAGGTCGCGCGCCAAGACATCATGATAGGTCAGGGTCTCATACCGGGTCGCGGACTTGTCCTTCTTGGGATCGGCCGTATAGACGCCGTCCACGCTGGTGCCCTTCAGCAGGGCATCGCACCCCATTTCGGCGGCACGCAGGGCGGCCCCGGAATCGGTCGTGAAGAACGGTGCGCCGACGCCGGCGGCAAAGATCACAACGCGACCCTTCTCGAGGTGGCGGAGAGCGCGGCGGCGGACGTAGGGCTCGGCCACGGCATTCATGGTCAGGGCGCTCTGGACGCGGGTCTGGACACCGATCTTCTCCAGCGCCGCCTGCATGGCGAGCGCGTTCATGACCGTGGCCAGCATGCCCATATAGTCGGCGGTGGCCCGCTCCATGTCTCCGGCAGCCTTGGACAGTCCACGGAAGATGTTGCCGCCGCCGATGACCAGGCAGATCTCGATGCCGTCCCGCGCCACATCGGCCACGGCCTGGGCCACGGTCGCCACCGTCTTCTGGTCGATGCCATAGGCCTGATCGCCCATCAGTACCTCGCCCGAGACCTTCAGCAGGACGCGTTTGTATCGGAACTCTGAGGGGGCGTCGGGCATGCTGGGAACCTTGGGGCGGCGGGATTCGGCTCCTTATAGGTAGGCCCGCGCCGGGATTCAAAGCCTACCAGCAGTCGGCACCGATTCCCGGTGCCCGGACCGCCAGCAGGATGCGGCTGCGCTGTTCGGCCGTCATCGCCCCCGACCGTTCCAGAATGCAGCCGACGACGGTGTTCGAGTTCGGCGCCAGTAGACCGTAACGTAGGCCACTGGCATCCAGCTGGCCCCTCGCCCGCGCCAGATCGGCAGGCGCGGCGGCGACCTCGGCCGGATCTCGGGTGATCAGGGTCATCTCGTGCAGCGCCTGCCCCGAACTGGGAAAGTCATAAGCGTCAGGATCATAGAGCGCGATACGCGCCCCCAGACGGTCCCCGTCGGGCAGGTCGGGATCGAACTTGGCATTCTGGCTGGCGGAGAAGGCGATCGCCGGGCCCTCCTCCGGTACCACCAGAATATAGGCGTGACGGGGGAACATCAGATAATGCGCCGGCCACTTGGTGATGCGCACCCATGGGTCGCCGTCCGGCCCCAAGGCATGCGCCCCGACATAGACGCCCGACGGCAGGGTCCGGCTGTCGATCCGCCCGAACCGCTTCAGGATACGATCGGCCATGACGTGGTCCAGCAGGAACACGCCCTGCTCGGCTTCACGTTCGAAATAGGCGCGAATGGCACCCGCCGAAGGATCGGGTCCAAGCTCCTCGCCATGCACCGCGACAAAGGCCTCAGCCGAGATGGCACGTCCATCCGCCGGGCTGAACCAAAGGCCCCTCACCTCGTCGACCATGCGATCGGCGGGATTACTCCCGCGGAATGTCGTCAGGCTGAGCGTCAGGTTCACGACGGCGAATAGAACGACCAGACCCACGAGAGCCTGAAACAGGATCAGCGCCCATTTGCGCCAGCCATGCAGCGGGTGGCGGGCCTGCCGGACGCGCTCAAGCGCCTTAAGTCCGCCTGCCCTGATCCGTTCGCGCCCGCCCATCGCCTTGGCCTCTAGAGCCGCAGGATCACCGTCTCCACGATGGGGCGACGATCCCAGATCTGCTGACTGGCCTTCTTCAGCGCGCGCGACACCGCCTGCTCGATGACCAGTTCGTCCTCCAGCGCCTCGCCCTTCAGCTTGCCGACCGCGACCTCGACCCGTTCGGCAAGATCGTCCAGGGCGTCGCCCAGCGGACGCTCGGCGTCTCCCGGCAGGCCGATGGACCGCACGTCGATGTCGCTGACGATCTTGCCGCGCTTGTCCATCGCGAAGCTGACGATCAGCACGCCGTTGTTTGAGGCGTGACGACGCTCGTGCATGGCCTCGCCCTGTTCGGTAACCAGACGACCGCCATCGACATACAGACGACCGCTAGGCACCTCGTCGATGATGGCGGCCGGTCCGGGAGCCAGGCGCACCATGTCCCCGTTGCGAGGCTGCACCGTCTCGGCCACGCCCAGATCCTTGGCCAGGTTGGCATGTTCGGCCAGGTGGCGGCGCATACCGTGGGTCGGGACGGCGATCTTCGGCCGCGCCCAGGCGTACATCTGCTTCATTTCGTCCCGGCACGGATGGCCGGACACGTGGACATGCGGATGATCCTTTTCGGTATAGAGCCGTACCCCGCGATCTGCGAGCCGGTCCTGCAAGGCCGCAATGGCCAGTTCGTTGCCCGGAATGACCCGCGACGAGAAGATGCAGTGGTCGCCCAGACCCAGTTTGATGACCGGGTGCGTGCCGTGCGAGGCGCGGGACAGTGCGGCGCGATCCTCGCCCTGGCTGCCCGTGCAGAGGTACAGGATTTCATCGGCGGGCCAGACGCGAGCCTCT
Source organism: Brevundimonas sp. (assembly GCF_041919755.1). GTDB lineage: Bacteria > Pseudomonadota > Alphaproteobacteria > Caulobacterales > Caulobacteraceae > Brevundimonas. The sequence continues at coordinate 146,674 of NZ_JAYRTD010000001.1, forward strand.
TCCTCCGATAGGATGCGCTGGCTCTCGTCGAACAGACCGACGTGTTTCGCCGCCGCCGTGATCTTGTGCATCGACCGGCCGGCCAGAGCCACGCGACGTCCGGCCAGTTGCGCGGCCTTCATCACGCTGACCATGCGTGCGACGTTGGAGGCAAAGCAGCCGACCGCGATCCGTCCCTTCTTCAGACTGCCGATCAGTTCGATCAGACCGGCCTGGGCATCCAGTTCCGACCCCGCCTGCCCCTCAACGAAGACATTGGTGGAATCGCAGACCATGGCCAGCAGGCCTTCGTCGCCCAGTTTGGTGATGGCCGCGATGTCGGTCGGCTGACCGATGACCGGCGTGGGGTCCAGCTTCCAGTCGCCGGTGTGCAGCACCGTGCCCAGCGGAGTCTTGATGGCCAGGGCATTCGGCTCGGCGATCGAATGGGTCATGGTGATCATCGTCACCTGGAACGGCCCCAGTTCGACCGTGCCCGACAGCGGCACCTCGACGATCTTGACCTGATCCAGCACCCCCGCCTCGCGCAGCTTTTCGCGGATCAGAAAGGCGGTGAAGGGCGTGGCATAGATCGGAGCCTTCATGCGCGTCCACAGCCAGCCCAGCGCGCCGATGTGATCCTCATGCGCATGGGTCAGGACGATGCCGCGGATCGTCTCGCCATCCAGAAACTCCGGATCGGGGACGATCACATCGACGCCGGGCGTCGACAGGTCACCGAAGGTCACGCCGACATCGACGATCAGATATTCGCGGTTCGCCTCCGGCCCATAGCCGTAGACATTCAGGTTCATGCCGATTTCGCCCGAACCGCCCAGCGGCACGAAGACGAGTTCGTCTTTTGTGTTGTTTTTCATGTGTCCTTGAGGTGGGTGTTCCGCCGCCAGATTTCCAGCAGGCCGCGGATGGTCAGGTCCGGATCGAACCGGTCGATTGAATTGGTTGCGCCTTCGAACAGGCTTGCCACGCCGCCGGTCCCGATGACGGTCATGGGCGCGCCCCATTCGGCCTTCATGCGCGCCACCAGGCCTTCGATCAGGGCGATATAGCCCCAGAAGACGCCGGACTGCATGTTGGAGACGGTGTCCTTGCCGATCACCTTGGCGGGCTTTTGAATGGCGATGCGGGGCAACATGGCGGCGGCCTCGTGCAGCGCCTGTAGCGACAGGTTGACGCCGGGCGCGATGATGCCGCCCTCGAACGCCCCGTCGGCGGCCACGACATCGAAGGTGGTGGCCGTGCCGCTGTCGATCACGATCAGGTCGCCGGGATAGACCAGATGCGCCCCGATGGCGTTGACCAGCCGGTCGGCCCCCGCCTCGCTGGGCTTGTCGATCCGTGCGGCGATGCCCAGATCGACGTTCTCGCCGATCACCATCGGCTCGACGCCCAGATAGCGCCGCGCCAGGTTGCGCAGGTTGAAGATCGACTGCGGCACCACGCTGGAGATGATACAGCCATCCAGCTGGCTGATCGACAGGTCCCGCATGGTCAGCAACTGATGCAGCCAGACCGCATATTCATCCGCCGTGCGGTTGGCATAGGTGGAGGTCCGCCACTGGGCGATCCAGTCGGACCCGTCGTGGATCGCGAACAGGGTGTTGGTATTGCCTTGCTCGATCGCCAGCAGCATCAGGCAGCCTCTCCGAAGAAGACATCGCCGGCGGAGATCAACCGCAGCGATCCGTCGGCCAGTCGCAGCTTCAGGGCCCCGTCTGCGGCGACACCTTCGGCCCGGCCCTCGACCGTCTCATGGCCCAATCGTGCAGTGGCAGGACCTTCCAGCCCCGGCGTGCGGGTGGCCCAGGCGTCGAGGATCGGCTGGAAGCCTAGCATCTCCCAGCGGTGAAGCCAGACGGCAAAGGCCTTGGCGAGCTGACGCACGGCCACCTCCACCGTCGGCGGCGCGGAAGCACCGGCAGCCAGATGATCGATCAGGGCCGTCGCGGGCCTTTCAGTGCCTTGCGGCGCATGGGCCAGGTTGACGCCGATCCCGATTGCCAGCCACAGGCCACCGGACGAATGCGCCCCGGACTCGACCAGAATGCCGGAAGCCTTCACGCCTGCCAGCATCACATCATTGGGCCATTTGATCGTGACCAGAGACGGCGGCGCATAGCGGTCCAGCAGGTCTGCGACGGCCAGGGCCGCGATGAAGGTGATCTGCGCCGCCTCGGCGGGCGACCTGTGCACGACATGCAGAAGTGTGGCGAACAGATTGCCGTCCTGGCTGGCCCATTCGCGGCCTCGACGCCCCCGGCCCTGTGTCTGACGACGGGCGGTGATCCACAGCGGCCCCGCCTCCCCTGCCTCGGCCCGACGCCGCGCCTCGGCATTGGTCGAGTCGAGCTGGTCGAACAGCAGGACGGGGGCCGCGTCCACCCTAGCCGGCGTTGAAGCTGGTCGCGGCGACGCGGCTCAGCGGCTCGATCCATGTCAGACCGACGATGACCAGCGGAAAGGCGAAGGCGGCACCGGCGACGGCGATGGTCCTGGCCTCGACGGGGGCGGCGTCGAAAGGTACCTCGTCAACCGGCGGGTCGAACCACATCAGCTTGATGATCCGCAGATAGTAGAAGGCGGCCACGACCGAGGCGACCAGACCGGCCGTCGCCACCATCCAGTAGCCCGCATCCACGGCGGCACCGAAGACATAGTACTTGCCCCAGAAACCCGAGAAGGGCGGCATGCCCAGCACCGACAGCGACAGCACCGTCAGGGCGATGGCGGTCACCGGTCGCGTCCGCTTCAGACCCGCCAGATCGGCGATGGTCCGCACCGGCTTGCCGCCCTTGGACAACGACAGCAGGATGGCGAAGAAGCCCAGCTGATCCACCACATACAAGGTCATGAACATCAGCATGGCCTGCAGCCCCGCCTCCGTCCCCGCCGTGATACCCAGCAGGGCGTAGCCGATATTGGCGATCGAGGAGTAGGCCAGCAGGCGCTGGATGTTCTTCTGCGCAAGGCCACCGAAGGCCCCGACCGCGAACGAGATCAGCGAGATCAAGACCAGAACCTGGGCCCACTGGTCGTGCGAGCCGGCAAAGCCGTCAATCAGCACCCGCGCGACCAGAACCATGGCCGCCATCTTGGGAGCAGTGGCAAACAGGGCCACGACCGGGGTCGGGGCACCCTCATAGACGTCGGGCGTCCACATGTGGAACGGCGCGGCCGAGATTTTGAACGCCAGACCGCAGATCACAAAGACTAGGCCGAAGACCAGGCCCACCGACGGGTTCTGCGCCGCATAGGCCGCGATCTCCTGAAAGTTCATCGAGCCTGTGAAGCCGTAGACCAGGCTGGCCCCGTACAGCAGAAGTCCGGACGACAGGGCGCCCAGCACGAAATACTTCAGGCCCGCCTCCGACGCCTTCAGGTCGTCACGGTGGAAGGCGGCCAGCACGTACAGCGCCAGCGAATGCAGCTCGATCCCGACATACATGGAGATCAGGTCGCCCGAGGACGCCATCATGCCCATGCCCGCCGAAGCCAGGACGATCAGGATGGGATATTCGAAGCGCGCGATCTTCGCCCGCTGCATCCATCCGCCACCCAATACGATGCAGACCGCGCTGGACAGGAAGATGATCGCTTTGCCGTAAACGGCGAGCGGATCGGCCACATAGGCCCCGTTGAACGCCTGACCCAACGGGCCGGTCACGGTCACGGCGGTGGCGGCAACCAGCAGGGCCACCGACAGGATGGAGACCAGTCGGGCGCTCTTCTCGCCCATGAAGGCCCCGAGCATCAGCAGCACCAGCCCGCCGACGGCGAGCGTGCCTTCGGGCGCGGACAGATGAAGGGCGGGAATCAGATCTTGCATGATGGTCTCACCCGCCGATCACAGCGCGATAGGTGGCGGTCAGCGCCTCGACCGAGGCGGCGGTATAATTCAGCACCAGACCCGGCTGGACGCCCAGCCAGATGGTACCGACGATCAGCGGCACGAACAGCGCCAGCTCGCGCTTGTCGATATCCGCGATGGTCTTCAGCGCCGGATTGACGATCTCGCCGAACATGACGTTGCGATACAGCGTCAGGGCATAGATGGCCGACAGGATGACGCCCGAGGCCGCCACAAAGGCCGCCCAGGTCGAGACCTGATAGACGCCGGTCATCGTCAGGATTTCCCCGATGAAGCCGGATGTGCCCGGCAGGCCGACGTTGGCCATGGTGAACATCAGGAAGATGGCCGCGAACCAGGGCATGCGATTGGTCAGGCCGCCGTAGAAGGCGATTTCTCGCGTGTGCATCCGGTCATAGACGACGCCGACGCACAGGAAGAGCGCGCCCGAGATCAGGCCGTGGCTCAGCATCTGGAACACTGCACCCTGCACACCCGTGTCGTTCCCCGCGAAGATGCCCATCGTTACGAAGCCCATGTGGGCCACCGACGAATAGGCGATCAGCTTCTTGATGTCGGTCTGACGGAAGGCGACCAGCGAAGTGTAGACGATGGCGATCACCGACAGAGCGAACACCAGCGGCGCGAACATCTGGGACGCCAGCGGGAACATCGGGATGTTGAACAGGATAAAGCCATAGCCGCCCAGCTTCAGCAGGATACCGGCCAGGATGACCGAGCCCGCCGTCGGAGCCTGAACGTGAGCATCGGGCAGCCAGGTGTGCACCGGCCACATCGGCATCTTGACCGCAAACGAAGCGAAGAAGGCCAGCCACAGCAGCGGCTGATAGCGGGCGTCAAAGACGTGTTCCTTCAGCGCCGGAATGCTGGTCGTGCCCGCATCCTGGGCCATCCACAGCATGGCCAGCAGCATCAGCACCGAGCCCAGCAGGGTGTAGAGGAAGAATTTGTACGAGGCATAGATGCGGTTCGCCCCGCCCCAGATGCCGATGATCAGGAACATCGGCACCAGAGTGCCCTCGAAGAAGATGTAGAACAGGAACAGGTCCAGCGAGGTGAACACCCCGATGACCAGCGTCTCCAGCACCAGGAAGGCGATCATGTATTCGACCACGCGGTCGGTGATGGTCTTCCAACTGGCCAGAATGCAGATCGGCATCAGGAAGGCCGTCAGCAGCACGAACAGGATCGAAATCCCGTCCACGCCCATGTGATACTGCGCACCCGCGAACCAGACGTAGCGTTCCACGAACTGATAGGCCGCGCTGGATTGATCGAACGCACCGACCAGCACGACCGACAGCGCCAGGGTGACCAGGGTCGTGCCCATGGCGATCCAGCGCGCGGCATTGTCGGCACCGGCCCTGTTGAACAGGCGCGACAGCAGGATCAAGCCCGCGCCGATCAGGGGCAGGAAGGTGATGATGCTGAGGATGAAGGGGATCTGGGGCAAGATCAGGCTCCCCACGAAGTGATGGCATAGGCCAGGAAACCGACCAGGCCGATCAGCATGACAAAGGCGTAGAAATACACCTGACCGGACTGGAAGCGGGCCAGACCGCCGGCGAACCGGCGCGACAGCCAGGCGACGCCATTGGGCCCGCCGCCGTCGATGACCTTCACGTCGCCGACCTTCCAGAACAGGTCACCCAGCCCCTTGGCCCCGCGCACGAAGACGAAGGCGTACAGCTCGTCGAAATACCACTTGTTGTACAGGAAGCCGTGGATGACCCCACCCCGATCGGCCATCCGCTTGGCCATGCCTTCCTTCAGGACATAGATCCAGAAGGCGAAAGCTGTGCCGATCAGCGTCAGGATCAGCGGCGACCACTTCACCCAGGTCGGCACATAGTGGCTTTCATGCAGGACATGGTTGGCCTCGGACACGAAGATCGCGCCCCGCCAGAAATGATGCTCGTGATCGCCGATGAAGCTGGGCGCGAAGACCAGACCGGCGGCCACGGCTCCGACCGACAGCACGATCAGCGGCACCAGCATGACCCACGGGCTCTCGTGCGGGCTCAGCGGGCCGTGATGGGCGTGGTCGTCATGCGCGTGATCGTCATGGGCATGGCCGTCGTCGGCCAGGGGCTCCGAATGGGTTTCCAGCTGGGCATCGTTGGCATGATCGTCGTGATGATGCGCGCCGTCGTCCTTCCAGACCGGCTTGTTGTGGAAGGTCATGAAGACCAGACGCCAGGAATAGTAGGCCGTCAGACCCGCCGCCACGATGCCGATGAAGAAGGCGAACAGGCCGAACGGGCTGTGCCCCGTCATCGCCGCCGCATAGGCGCTCTCGATGATCGAATCCTTGGAATAGAAGCCCGCGAAACCGCCGACGCCAGGAATGCCCAGGCCGGTGATGGCGATGGTGCCAATTGTCATGACCGCATAGGTGACGGGCAGCAGCTTCCACAGCCCACCCATCTTCCGCATGTCCTGCTCGTGGTGCATGCCGTGGATCACCGAGCCTGCGCCCAGGAACAGCAGGGCCTTGAAGAAGGCGTGGGTGAACAGGTGGAACATGGCGGCCTGATAGGCCCCGACGCCCGCCGCGAAGAACATGTAGCCCAGCTGCGAACAGGTCGAATAGGCGATGACCCGCTTGATGTCGTTCTGCATCAGGCCGACGGTCGCGGCGAACATGGCCGTTATGGCCCCGATGACGGCGATAATGCCGGCTGCGACGGGCGCATATTCGTAGATGGGGCTCAGCAGGCAGACCATATAGACGCCGGCCGTGACCATGGTCGCGGCATGGATCAGGGCCGACACCGGCGTCGGGCCTTCCATGGCGTCAGGCAGCCAGGTGTGCAGGAAGAACTGCGCCGACTTGCCCATCGCCCCGATGAACAGCAGGAAGCCCGCCAGATCCAGCGCCGACCAGCGATGGCCCAGGAAGTCCCAGCCGGTCCCGACCTTGGAGGCGATCATCGGGAACAGTTCGGCGAACTGGATCGTGCCGAACATCCAGAAGACGGTGATGATGCCCAGGGCAAAGCCGAAGTCGCCGACGCGGTTGACCACGAAGGCCTTGATGGCCGCGGCGCTGGCCGTCGGCTTCTTGAACCAGAAGCCGATCAGCAGATAGGACGCCAGCCCTACCCCTTCCCAGCCGAAGAACAGTTGCATGAAGTCGGCGGCGGTGACCAACGCCAGCATGGCGAAGGTGAACAGCGACAGATAGGCGAAGAACCGCGGCTTGTCCGGGTCCTCGGCCATGTAGCCCCAGCTGTACAGGTGGACGAGCGAGGACACGGTGGTGACCACCACCAGCATGGTCGCCGAAAGGGCGTCGATGCGGATGGCCCAGTCCGACTGGAAGTCGCCGACGTTGATGAAGGGAGCCAGGGTGACCGTGAACGGCTCCAGCTCGCCCCAGGTCCAGTTGCCGAAGACGATCCAGGCGACGACGCAGGACACGAACAACAGGCCGGTCGTGACGGCCTGCGACGCCGTATTGCCGATGCGGCGGCCGAAGAAGCCGGCGATGGCGGCACCGATCAGGGGGGCGAAGACGCCCAGGATGACGAGGGTCTGATAGTCCACGATCAGCCCTTCATCACGCTGGCATCGTCAACCGCGATGTCGCCGCGGTTGCGGAAGAAGGTCACCAGAATGGCCAGGCCGACGGCGGCCTCGGCCGCGGCGACGGTCAGGACGAACATGGCCATGATCTGCCCCTGGACGTCGTTCAGATAGGCGGAGAAGGCGACGAAATTGATGTTCACGGCCAGCAGGATCAGCTCGATCGACATCAGGATGATGATGACGTTCTTGCGGTTCACGAAGATGCCGAAGACACCGATGGTGAACAGGATGGCGGCAACCGCCAGATAATGTGCGAGCGAGACGACCATCAGATCAGATCCTCCGGGGTGACGCCGGCCCCGGTGGTCACGGACTTGACCTCCATGGCGGTCTTGGCATCGCGGCCGACCTGGCGGGCGATGTTCTGGCGCTTGATGTTGGGCTTGTGGCGCAGGGTCAGGACGATGGCCCCGATCATGGCGATCAGCAGCACGATCCCCGCCGCCTGGAAGAAGTAGACGTAGTCGGTATAGAGCACCCGCCCGATCGCCTCGATATTGCTCTGGTCCGCCGTGGCCGCGACCGGGCCGACCGCATCGGCCGCCGCGCCGCCGCTGGCGACCGTCAGCGAGATCACGATCATCTCGGCCAGCAGCACCGCCGCTATGATCGCCGCCAGCGGCAGGTAGCGCGCATAGCCTTCGCGCAGCTTCACGAAGTCGACGTCCAGCATCATGACGACGAACAGGAACAGCACCGCCACTGCGCCGACGTAGACGACGACCAGCAGCATGGCCAGGAACTCCGCGCCCAGCAGGACGAACAGTCCGGCAGACGAGAAGAAGGCCAGGATCAGCCACAGAACGCTGTGCACGGGGTTCTTCGCGGTGACGACCAGAAGGGCGCTCACCACGGCCACCGCCGCCAGCAGATAGAAGGCAATGCCTTGCAACATCGGAGGCCTGCGCCCCTTTCGACTATGGCGACGACACCTTCGCAGGAATCGCGGCCCGTTTCAGCGATTGCGCCTTAGCGGTAAGGCGCGTCGAGTTCCAGATTCTTGGCGATCAAACGCTCCCAACGGTCGCCGTTGGCCAGCAGTCGATCCTTGTCATACAGCAGTTCTTCGCGAGTCTCGGTCGTGAACTCCGAGTTCGGACCCTCCACGATCGCATCCACCGGGCAGGCCTCCTGGCACAGGCCGCAGTAGATGCATTTGACCATATCGATGTCATAACGGGTCGTGCGGCGGCTGCCGTCCGCGCGCGGCTCGGCCTCGATGGTGATGGCCTGGGCCGGACAGATCGCCTCGCACAGCTTGCAGGCGATGCAGCGTTCCTCGCCATTGGCATAGCGGCGCAGCGCGTGTTCTCCGCGGAAGCGCGGAGACTGCGGATTGCGCTCGAACGGATAGTTCACCGTCATCTTGGGACGGGCCATGTATTTCAGCGACAGGCCGACGGCACCGATCACATCGATCAGCAGCGCACCCTTCGCGGCCTGGACGATACGGTTCAACATCAGCGATCTCTCCTGACGCCGCGGCAAAGCTCTTCCTTGCGCGGATCGTCATCCTTGGTGATCTGGCACAGGCGGGCCTTCTCGGCCTGCTGGCGCTCTATAGCGTCCTGCCGCCGCTCCCACTGGGTGGCCGAGACCGGATCGGGTTCATAGGTCGGGATGGTGCAGGCCGTCAGCCCCAGCGCCATCGTCAGGATCAGAATGCGGGTCATATCAGACCCGCTTCGACAGCGACCCGCCAACCCGACACCACCACCACGGCCACCAGAGACGTCGGCAGGAAGATCTTCCAGCCCAGACGCATCAACTGATCGTAGCGGTAGCGCGGGACGAAGGCCTTCACGAGTGCGATCATGAAGAAGGCGACCACGATCTTGAACAGGAAGGTGACCAGATAGATGCCCTGCTCCAGCCAGCCCGGCAGGCTGTCCAGCCAGGCCTGCGGCACGCCGGGGTTCCAGCCACCGAAGAACAGCAGACTGATCATGGCGCACATGAAGACGATGTTGGCGTACTCGCCGATCATGAACAGCAGATACGGCGTCGAGGAATATTCGACCTGATAGCCGGCCACCAGTTCGGACTCGGCCTCGGGCAGGTCGAACGGCGGACGGTTGGTCTCGGCCAGGGCCGACACGAAGAAAACGACCGCCATAGGCAGAAGGACGATGATCGTTGGCCAGGTCCCGGCCCCGCCGCCGAAGACGAACCAGTTCCAGAACATGCCTTCCTGACGGGTCACGATCTCCGTCAGGTTCATCGTCCCGGCCAGCAGGATGACGTTGATGATCACCAGTCCGATAGAGACTTCATACGACACCATCTGGGCCGCGGACCGCAGCGAGCCCAAGAACGGATACTTCGAGTTCGAAGCCCAGCCGCCCATGATGATGCCGTAGACGCCCAGCGAGCTGATGGCGAAGATGTACAGGATGCCGACGTTCAGGTCCGAGATGACCCAGCCCGGCGCGAACGGAATGGCCGCCCAGGCGATGAAGGCCAGGATGAAGGTCAGCAACGGGGCCAAGAGGAAAACCACCTTGTCCGCGCCCGCCGGCACGACGATTTCCTTCAGCACGAATTTGAAGAAGTCGGCAAACGATTGAAGCAGGCCGAACGGCCCCACGACATTGGGCCCTTTGCGCATCTGCACGGCCGCCCAGATCTTGCGGTCGGCCAGCAGCAGGAAGGCCAGCGAGATCAGGATGCCGACGACAACGAGCAGGATGCCGCCTGCCGTCGCCAGCGTCCAGCCGAGAGGAGAAGTCCAGAAATCCATCGGGCCTTACTCCGCCGCCATCGCGACCGGGGCGATCCGCAGGGCGGACAGCTCGGCCATGGTCACGCTGGCGCGCGTGATCGGGTTGTTGAGGTAGGGGTCGCGGACCGACGAGACGAAGGCCGCGTCGCCCAGATCGCCTTTCGCACCCAGCCCGGCCACGTCGAACGACGCGGGTGCCGGCAGGTAATCGATCCGGCCGAACGTCGGATGGTCCGCCATCAGCTTGCTGCGCAAAGCCTCCAGCGTGTCGTACGGCAGGGTGTGGCCCACTGCCGCCGACAGGGCGCGCAGGATAGCCCAGTCTTCCTTGGCCTGCCCCTTGGGGAAGACGACCCGTTCGGCCATCTGCACCCGGCCCTCGATATTCACATACAGGCCCGACTTTTCGGTATAGGCCGCGCCGGGCAGGATGACGTCCGCCCCATGCGCTCCGCGGTCGCCGTGGCTGCCCAGATAGACGCGGAAGGCGTCCGAACCCGTCGGGTCGACCTCGTCGGCGCCCAGCAGGAACAGCACGTCCAGCGCACCCGGCTTGACCATATCGGCCACGCTCAGCCCGCCTTCACCCGGCACGAAGCCCATGTCCAGGCCTCCGACGCGCGCGGCGGCGGTGTGCAGGACGTTGAAGCCGTTCCAGCCTTCGGTGACCACCCCAACCTTCGTCGCCAGTGCGCCCAGGGCGTTCAGCACGGCCGAGCCCTTGTCGCCCGACAAGGCCCCTGCCCCCACGATGATGGCGGGACGCTCGGCCTTGGTCAGCATGTCCATCGCCGCCTTGGGCAGCTTGGCCAGGGTCTTCGATCCCGCGCCCAGATAGGCATAGTCGAATGTCAGATTGGCCTGCTCGCCGATCAGGGCGATCTCGGTCTTGCCACCCAGCCAGGCCTTGCGCAGGCGGGCGTTCAGCAGCGGGGCCTCTGTGCGCGGATTGGCTCCGACGATCAGGACGGCGTCCGCATTCTCGATACCGGCCAGGCCGCTGTTGAACAGCCAGCTCTCACGCGGGCCATAGCCCAAAGCCGAACCCTCCTGACGGCAGTCGGTGTTGGCCGATCCCAGGGCACGGAAGAGGTCCAGCGCCGCCTTCATCGATTCCGCGTCCTGCAGGTCGCCGGCCACGACGCCGATCCGGTTGGCCGGAGCGGCCTTCAGCCTGTCAGCCACCACGGCCAGCGCCTCGTCCCACGAGGCGGCGCGCAGGCGGCCGTTCTCACGCACATAGGGCTTGTCCAAGCGCTGACGTTGCAGGCCGTCGACGGCATAGCGGCTGATATCCGACAGCCACTCCTCGTTGATGCCCTCGTTGACGCGCGGCAGGATCCGCATGACCTCCGCCCCCTTGGCGTCGGCGCGGATATTGGAGCCCAGAGCGTCCATCACATCGATGGTCTCGGTCTTCTTCAGTTCCCACGGACGATAGTGGAACTGCCACGGACGGTGGGTCAGGGCCCCGACGGGGCACAGGTCGTTGACGTTGCCCGACAGCTCGCTGTCGACCGACTTTTCCAGATAGGTGGTGATCTCGGCGTCTTCACCACGCGAGATCATGCCGATGTCCGGCACGCCCGCCACTTCGGTGACGAAGCGGACGCAACGCGTGCACTGGATGCAGCGGGTCATGTAGGTCTTGATCGTCGGACCCATATTCTTTTCTTCGACCGCGCGCTTGTTCTCGGCATAGCGGGAACCGTCGCGGCCGTAGCCCATGGCCTGGTCCTGCAGGTCGCACTCGCCGCCCTGGTCGCAGATCGGGCAGTCCAACGGGTGGTTGATGAGCAGGAACTCCATCACCCCTTCGCGCGCCTTCTTGACCATCGGCGTGTCGGTGAAGATCTCCTGCCCTTCGGCAGCCGGCAGGGCGCACGACGCCTGCGGCTTGGGCGGTCCGGGCTTCACCTCGACGAGGCACATGCGGCAGTTGCCGGCGATCGACAGCCGCTCGTGATAGCAGAAACGCGGAATCTCGTGGCCGGCCTTCTCGGCGACCTGAAGCACGGTCATCCCGGGCTCGAACTCGGTTTCAACGCCGTTGACCTTGGCGATCGGCATCAGCGGGCCTCTTCTTGAGCAGCCGGAGCCGCTGGTACTATGGATGCGTCGACGGACATCTGTCCGACGTCGGTAGCAAGCTCGACACCGTTCGCGCCGACGGTGCAGGTCATGGTCTGGCGGCCGCCGTCGACGGGCGCCCGCCAGGACATGGTGGCGGTGTTCGACCCCGTGGCGCGAAATTGGACGGTGTCGCCCTCCTGTCCGGCCAGACGGCGCACCGCCTCGCGGCAGGCGGCCTGCAGATCGGCGGGGGTCGAAACGGTTGGCGCAGCGGTCACGGTCGGGGCCGCAGGCACCACGGGTGCCTCAGCTTTCGGCGCAGCCTTGTCATCGCCCTCACCGCAGGCGGCAAGGGCGATGACAGCCAGTGCGGATGCCACGACCATCCGCATCGGTCTATTCCGCCGCGATCGCATGGCCGGCGAAGTTCGCGCGGCGACTGCGGTATGAAGAGATGCGGTCCTCGATCTCGTGACGGAAATGGCGGATCAAACCCTGGACCGGCCAGGCGGCGGCGTCGCCCAAGGCGCAGATGGTATGGCCTTCGATCTGGGTCGAGACCTCAAGCAGCATGTCGATTTCCGACGGGTCGGCCTCGCCGATCGCCATCCGCTCCAGCACGCGCCACATCCAGCCGGTGCCCTCGCGGCAAGGCGTGCACTGGCCACAACTCTCGTGCTTGTAGAAATAGCTGATGCGGGCGATGGCCTTCACCAGATCGGTCGATTGATCCATCACGATCACCGCCGCCGTGCCCAGGCCGGATTTCATCTCACGCAGGCTGTCGAAGTCCATCAGAGCGACCTCGGACATCTCGCGCGTGATCAGCGGCACGGACGAGCCGCCCGGAATAATGGCCTTCAGATTGTCCCAGCCGCCGCGCACGCCACCACAGTGATCCTCAAGCAGCTGCCGCAGAGGGATCGACATCACCTCCTCGACATTGCACGGGCGGTTCACGTGGCCCGAGATACTCATGATCTTGGTGCCGGTGTTGTTCGGACGGCCGAAACCCGCGAACCACTCGGCCCCGCGACGCAGGATCGTGCCCACCACCGCGATCGATTCGACGTTGTTCACCGAGGTCGGGCAACCGTACAGACCCGCGCCGGCCGGGAACGGCGGCTTCAGGCGAGGTTGGCCCTTCTTGCCTTCAAGGCTTTCCAGCAACGCCGTCTCTTCACCGCAGATATAGGCCCCTGCCCCGTGGTGGATGTAGACGTCGAAGTCCCAGCCATGGACATTGTCCTTACCGATCAGCTTCGCCTCATAGGCCTGCTTGACCGCCGCTTCCATGCGCTCGCGTTCCAGCACATATTCGCCGCGCAGATAGATGTAGCAGGCGTGGGCCTGCATGGCGAAGCTGGCGATCAGGCAGCCTTCGATCAGCAGCTGCGGATCATGGCGCATGATCTCCCGGTCCTTGCAGGTCCCGGGCTCGGATTCGTCGGCGTTGACGACCAGATAGTGCGGTCGGTCCTTGACCTCCTTGGGCATGAAGGACCACTTCAGCCCGGTCGAGAAACCCGCCCCGCCGCGTCCGCGCAGGCCCGAGTTCTTGACGTTGGTGATGATCCAGTCACGCCCAAGGTCGAGCATGTCCTTGGTCGCATTCCATGCGCCGCGTTTCTTCGCCCCCTCCAGCGTCCAGTCCTGGAAGCCGTAAAGGTTGGTGAAGATGCGATCCTTGTCTTCGAGGATTCCGACCATGGTTCAGTTCATCTCGCGCATGCGGCGGCGGTGATAGCGGGTGCGAAGAAAAATGGCAGCGATCATCAGCGCCCAGCCGGCCGCCAGGGCCGCATAGCCACCCATCTGAACGGCCTGGCCCATGTCGCCTGCACGGCTGGAGGCGAAGACGGCGATGGCCCCGACAATGACCAGGCCAAAGCCGGCCAGACGCTGGCTGCGCCCCACGGCTCGCAGCTCTGCGCGGTAGCGGGCGACGGCTTCGTCGGTGGACAGATCGGGTCCGCTCATGCGGACACCGGCTTACTGTTGGGCAGCGACTTGATCGGCTTGGCGGCCGAACCGTCGTAGAGTTTCGGATCCAGCAGGGTCTGGGCTCCGCCCTCGGGCTCGGAACTGTGACGGCCGACGCGCGAGCCGGGCTTGGGTTTCTTGCCGGCGGCAAAGTCGTCGATGACCTGGGCCATGGTCTCGGCGGTCAGGTCTTCGAAATAATAGTCGTTGATCTGGGCCATCGGCGCATTGGCGCAGGCTCCCAGGCATTCCACTTCCTGCCAGGTGAAGCGACCGTCGGCGCTCAGCGTATCCTTGGGGCCGATCTTCGACTTGCAGACGGCCATCAGCTCGCCCGCCCCGCGCAGCATGCAAGGCGTGGTGCCGCAGACCTGGATCAGGGCTGCCGAACCCACCGGCTCCAGCATGAACATCGTGTAGAAGGTCGCGACCTCCAGCACCCGGATGTACGGCATGCCCAGCAGCTCGCCGATGGCGCGGATGGCGGGCTCCGACACCCAGCCCTCCTGCTTCTGGACCAGCCACAGGATCGGGATCACCGCCGACTGACGACGGTCGGCCGGATATTTGGCGATCCACCAGTCGCACTTGGCCTTCGTCGCCTGTGAGAAGGCGAAGCTGTCAGGCTGAACTTTGGCGAGACGGCGAACGCTCATCGGTCCACTTCTCCGAAAACGATGTCGAGCGAGCCCAGGATGGCGCTGACGTCGGCCAGCATGTGGCCGCGATTCATCCAGTCCATGGCCTGAAGCGAGCGGAAACCCGGGGCCGAGATCTTGACGCGGTAGGGCTTGTTGGTGCCGTCGGACACCAGATAGATGCCGAACTCGCCCTTGGGCGCTTCGACCGAGGCATAGACCTCGCCCTCGGGCGCCTTGAAGCCTTCGGTGTACAGTTTGAAATGGTGGATCAGGGCTTCCATCGACCGCTTCATCTCACCGCGACGCGGCGGCACGACCTTGTTGTCCTCGGTCATGACGGGTTCGCCGGGGCAGTTGCGCAGACGGTGGATGCACTGCTCCATGATGTGGACCGACTGCTTCATCTCCTCGATGCGGCACAGGTAGCGGTCCCAACAGTCGCCGTTCTTGCCGACGGCGATGTCGAACTCCAGGTCGGCATAGCATTCGTAGGGCTGCGACTTGCGCAGGTCCCACGGAATGTCCGAGCCACGCAGCATCACCCCGGTAAAGCCCCAGTCCAGGGCCTCCTGCTTGGACACCACGCCGATGTCGACGTTGCGTTGCTTGAAGATGCGGTTCTCGGTGACGAGCGACTCAATGTCCTTCAGCGCTGCCGGGAACTCCTGGCACCAGCGCCCGATGTCGTCAATCAGCGCAGGCGGCAGGTCCTGGTGGACGCCGCCGGGCCGGAAATAGTTGGCGTGCAGGCGCGCCCCACAGGCCCGCTCGTAGAAGACCATCAGCTTCTCGCGCTCCTCGAAGCCCCAGAGCGGCGGCGTCAGGGCACCCACGTCCATGGCCTGGGTCGTCACGTTCAGCAGGTGCGAGAGGATGCGCCCGATTTCGGAATACAACACCCGGATCAGCTGGGCCCGATACGGCACGTCGATGCCCATCAGCTTTTCGATGGCCAGGCAGAAGGCGTGCTCCTGGTTCATCGGCGACACATAGTCGAGACGGTCCAGGTACGGGATGTTCTGAAGGTAGGTCCGGGCCTCCATCAGCTTTTCGGTGCCACGATGCAGCAGGCCGATATGTGGATCGACACGGGTGACCAGCTCGCCGTCCAGCTCCAGCACCAGACGCAGCACGCCGTGCGCGGCCGGATGCTGCGGGCCGAAGTTGATCGTGAACTTGCGGTCGTCCAGGGCGCGCGCGTGATCAGTACGCCCGTCATGGGTGTCGTCAAAGATGTCGGTCGCGCCGATCGGCGGGGTCAGGGCGGTGTCGGTCATGCCTTGCTTCCGGACGGAGCCTCGCCCGCAACCGCCGCGGCCTGTGCCGCCTTCTCGTCGCCGGGCACGACGTCGGTCGGGTATTCCGCTCCCTCCCACGGCGACAGGAAGTCGAAGTTGCGGAACTCCTGGGTCAGCTTGACGGGCTCATAGACCACCCGCTTCTGCTCCTCGTCGTAGCGGACCTCGACATAGCCGGTCATGGGGAAGTCCTTGCGCAGCGGATGCCCCTGAAAGCCATAGTCGGTCAGCAGGCGACGCAGGTCGGGGTGGCCCGAGAACAGCATGCCGTACATGTCGAACGCCTCGCGCTCGAACCAGTCGGCGCAAGGGAAGACGGAGATGACGCTGGGCACCGGCTGAACCTCGTCGGTCGTCACCTTGACCCGCACCCGCGCATTCCGCGTCATCGACAGCAGGTGATAGACGACCTCGAACCGCTCCGCGCGATCCGGAAAATCCACGCCGCAGATATCAAGCAGCTGGTGAAAGCCGAACCGGTCCTTCAGCACGGTCAGCACATTCACGATCGCATCCCGCTCGGCGATCAGCGTCAGCTCACCGAACGCCACCTGGGCCTGAACGCCCAGCTCGCCGACCATCTCCGCACCCAGCGGCGTCAGGGCGGTCTCGATCTCCTGCAGTTTCGCCAGCGCGCTCATCGCTCGATCGTCCCCGTTCGCCGGATCTTCTTCTGCAGTTGCAGCAGGCCGTACAGCAGCGCCTCTGCCGTCGGCGGGCACCCGGGCACATAGACGTCGACCGGCACAACCCGGTCGCAACCGCGAACGACGCTGTAGCTGTAGTGATAATATCCGCCACCGTTGGCGCAGCTGCCCATCGACAGGACATAGCGCGGGTCCGGCATCTGGTCGTAGACCTTGCGCAGGGCCGGAGCCATTTTGTTGGTCAGGGTGCCAGCCACTATCATCAGGTCCGACTGGCGCGGGCTGGCGCGTGGAGCCATGCCAAATCGCTCCATGTCGAAACGCGGCATCGAAGCCTGCATCATCTCGACGGCGCAGCAGGCGAGGCCAAACGTCATCCACATCAACGAGCCGGTGCGGGCCCAGTTGATCACGTCATCCAGCGAGGTCGTCAGAAACCCCTGCTCGCCCAGTTCGGTGTTCACGGCCTCGAAGAATTTGTCGTGGATGGCCGGGTCATAGCCCTCGACCGAAGAGCGTGCGCCGGTGCCGTACAGATTGGTCGGCAACAGGCTGGTGGGGCCAGACGGCGGAGCGATCACTCCCATTCGAGAGCTCCCTTCTTCCATTCGTAGATGAAGCCCACGGTCAGCACGCCCAGGAAGACCATCATCGACCAGAAGGCAAAGATCATCTCGCCGCGCGCCAGATCGAACATCGACACGGCCCACGGGAACAGGAAGGCGACTTCCAGGTCGAAGATGATGAACAGGATCGACACCAGATAGAAGCGCACGTCGAACTTCATTCGCGCATCGTCGAAAGCGTTGAAGCCGCACTCATAGGCCGACAGCTTTTCGGAGTCGGGGTTCTTGGGGGCCAGCACCCAGGCCGCGACCATGAAACCGAGACCGAGCACCGCCGCGATCCCGAGAAAGACCACGATCGGCAGATATTCGAGAAGATATGCATTCATCCGGAAGGGACCTCGTCCGCCACAGTGGGAGGGGCGGATTCGGCGCTTTCTAGACCCGGATGCGCCGAGGTTCAAACCCATGCGGCAAAAGGATTTTCTTGCGAATGGTTCGCAGGCCGGTTGGCGCATTTGTCAAGCTGATGATGCTTGCCATTCGCAGCGCCGTGCTCCCCTATGGCGGATCGATCAGGACACCCCATCGGAGCAGTTGATGGCCATTGGCACCCGAATTCTGAACGGCGTCGAGCGGATCGGCAACAAGCTGCCTGATCCCGTCTTTCTCTTCCTCTGGCTGATCTTGGGCTTGATCGCGCTCAGCCTGGTGGGCGCAGGCCTTGGCTGGTCGGCGGTCAATCCGGTGACGGGCGATACGCTTGAGGCCCAGAGCCTGCTGTCGCCGGAGAACCTGGAGCGGCTGTTCATCGGCATGCCGTCGACCTTGGCGGACTTTCCGCCGCTGGGGATCGTGATCACCATCATCTATGGCGCATCGGTCGCCGAGCGGACCGGCCTGTTCGGCACGGCCATCCGTGGGGCCCTGCTGAATGCGCCCAAATCCATCCTGACGCCGGTCGTGGTGATCACCGGCATGGTGTCCCACCACGCGTCCGATGCCTCCTATGTTGTGGTCATCCCTCTGGCCGCCGTCATCTTCGCCGCCGCCGGGCGCCATCCCCTGGCCGGCCTGGCCGCCGGGTTTGCCGCGGTCTCTGGCGGCTATGCCGGAAATCTGTTCCCGGGAGCCTCCGACGCCCTGATCCTCGGCATCACCGAGCCCGCAGCCCGCCTCATCGACCCGTCCTATTCGGTAAACATCGCGGGCAACTGGTTCTTTATCGTCGGCGTCGTGGTCGTCTTTACGCCCATCATCTGGTTCTTGACCGACCGCATCATCGAACCGCGCCTCGGTGCGTGGACGCCGTCGAAGACCGCGCCGGTATCCGACGCCGAGGAGCGGAAGGGTCTGACGCGCGAAGAGAAGCGCGGCCTGGCCTGGGCCGGCCTGGCCATCCTGGGCATGATCGCCCTGTGGACGCTGGTGACCTTCCTGCCCGGCTCGCCCTTCGTCGATCCCGAGGCCGAGCCGGCCCAGCGGTTCAATCCGCTCTACAAGTCCCTGGTCGCCTTCTTCGCCACGACCTTCTTCGTCGCGGGCGGTGCCTATGGCGCGGGCTCCGGCACGGTGAAAAGCCATCGCGACATGGTACGGATGATGGTCGAGGGCATCGCCCAACTGGCCCCCTATATCGTGTTGGCCTTCTTCGCCGCCCATTTCGTGGCCATGTTCAACTGGTCAGGTCTGGGCCCCATCCTCGCGGTCAATGCAGCAGCAGGGCTGAAGGCCATCGACCTGCCTGCGCCCATCCTGCTGATCGCCGTCCTGCTGGTGTCGTGCTTCTTCGACCTGTTCATCGGCTCGGCCTCGGCCAAGTGGTCGGCGCTGGCACCCATCGTGGTGCCGATGTTCATGCTTTTGGGCATCAGCCCTGAAATGACGACCGCCGCCTATCGCATGGGCGATTCGGTAACCAACATCGCCACGCCCCTGATGAGCTATTTCCCGCTCATCCTGACCTTCGCCCAGCGCTGGGACCCCAAGTTCGGCCTGGGCTCGCTGATGTCGACCATGCTGCCCTATGCGGGCTCATTCCTGATCGCGGGCCTGCTGATGATCGCGGCCTGGGTCACATTTGACCTGCCGTTGGGGCCGGGCGTTGGCGTCCACTACGATGTGCCGCCGCCCGCAGCGGCCCTGCAGCCTCCGGCCGACGGTGGTATTTCCGGCCCGGTCGCTCCTCCCGAGGCAGCCGCCGTGGCGGGTCCGGGGGTGGCGTCACGCTGATCGTTCGATTTCGTCGGAAGTGGCGCTTGACAGTGCGCCGCCCCCCCGCCTAAACGACGCCCCTCGCCGCGACGCAGACCAGCGCCGCGGCCGGGATACGCGGGTGTAGCTCAGTTGGTTAGAGTGCCGGCCTGTCACGCCGGAGGTCGCGGGTTCGAGCCCCGTCACTCGCGCCATTCCCTCTGAAGTCTCTCAGGGAATGGCGCGTCTCCCCCTTATCGAAAGGCTGGATTTACTGGTCGCGTCCTGCGACCAGAACGTTCTGTACGCGTCGGCCCAGCGGGTCGCGCGACTGCCAGGTGTGACCAACATCGGCATTGACCATGGTCGTACAGAAGCGCGGGATCAGCATGTTTGGCCGGATATTTGTCAGACAGACCCGTTCGCCATTCACGGACCATCGCGCTGAAATCCTGCGCCCGTCCGAGAACTGCGCGGAATAGGTACCGTCCCGATTGAACCAGTGCTTGACCCAGCCGCCGTCCGGATAGCGCGACACCACTGTATTACTGAACACCGCATCCATGTCGGCCTGTGCCGGCATCGCGATCAGACAGGCAGCGGCTGCCGCCACTCCAGCAAGTACGCGCTGCATGTTATCCCCTCGTTGTATGCCTTCCCTCTAGCGAACATTACCGATCATTAATCGATTGCCAAGCGTGACCGCAGCGCAGCAGGAATAGTTGACTATTCCGCATGGACTTCTATATGCGGCGCACGTTCGGGACAGGACTGGCGAATCCGCGCCGCCCGCTCGCCCAGAGACAGGGCGGTTCCGAGACATCGCACGACGACCCCGATGCGCGGGGCGTCCTTCTCTCAGTCCCAAGGACCTATGACCGAATTTTCCCAACTGGGCCTATCGCCCATGACCCTGCAAGCGGTCGCCGATACCGGCTACACGACCGCTACCCCGATTCAGTCGCAAGCCATCCCTGTGGCTCTGGCCGGTCGTGACGTACTCGGTATCGCCCAGACCGGCACTGGCAAGACCGCCGCCTTCACCCTGCCCCTCGTCGAACGTCTATCCAGTGGCCGGGCTCGCGCCCGCATGCCGCGCGCCCTGGTCTTGGCCCCGACCCGCGAACTGGCCGACCAGGTTGCCGAGAGCTTTGCGAAGTATGCCAAGGGCACGAAGCTGACCTGGGTCCTGCTGATCGGCGGTGTGTCGATGGGCGATCAGGTCGCGGCCCTGAACAAGGGCGTCGATGTGCTGATCGCCACGCCGGGCCGTCTGATCGACCTGTTCGAGCGCGGTAAGATGATGCTGAACGGCGTCGAGCTCATGGTCGTCGACGAGGCCGACCGCATGCTGGATATGGGCTTCATCCCCGACATCGAAAAGATCTTCAAACTGACGCCGCCCAAGCGCCAGACCCTGTTCTTTTCGGCCACCATGCCGCCCGAGATCACGCGGCTTACCACCCAGTTTCTGAAAGACCCCACCCGCATCGAGGCCTCGCGCCCCGCTGCGACCGCCGACACCATCACCCAGTATCTGGTCCGCCTGCCCTCCAGCGATCCGAAGATGAAGCGCGCCGCCCTGCGGGCCTTGGTCGGGCGCGAGGATGTTCGCAACGGCATCGTCTTCTGCAATCGCAAGTCAGAGGTCGACGTCGTCGCCAAGTCGTTGAAGTCTCACGGCTTCGATGCGGCTCCCATCCACGGCGACCTCGACCAGACCCTGCGAATGAAGACGCTGGCAGACTTCCGTTCCGGTGCGCTGAAGCTGCTGGTGGCGTCCGACGTCGCCGCACGCGGGCTGGACATTCCCGACGTAAGTCACGTCTTCAACTATGATGTCAGCCACCATGCCGACGACTATGTGCACCGCATCGGTCGTACGGGTCGCGCCGGCAAGCTGGGCCAGGCCTACATGATCGTAACCCCGGCCGACGACAAGTCGCTGGATAAGGTGCTGAAGCTGATCAAGAAGGATCCGCAGGAACTGGTGCTGGACCCCGCCGATCTGGGTGTTCCGGCGCGATCATCCACGCGCGCGGAGAAGTCTGCGCCTGCGACCGAGACTGAAGCACCCAAGGCCGGGCGCAGCCGCCGCAAGACGACCGCAAGGGCAACCGCTGCCGAAGGCGCAATGGAAGTCGTGTCTACCGATGACGCAGCTGTCCCGACAGAAGCCCAGACCGTCACGTCGCCTGCCGACGGCACCGAGAAGCCCGCCGATCGGTCGCGCAGCCGCCGCGGTCGCCGTGGCTCCAAACCGACCGAAGCCGCGCCGGTCGAGGATGTCGTCGAGTCCGCCCCTGTCGAGATCGTCGCTCCCGCCGTCTCGGAGCGCCCGGCCCAGAAGGCCCATCTGCGCCAGTCCGATCGTCGCGGACAGCAGGACGACAGCGAACCCCGCGCCTCGAACGGCCGCCCGTTCGGCGACAGCGAAATCCCCGCCTTCCTGCGTCGCCCCGTACTGTTGAAGGGCTGAATGTCTTCGCATTCCCGTAACGCCGTTTAACTCGGCGTTACGGAAAAGCCCGTAGCGTCTTCGACCAGATCGCAAAAGGCGACGTGTCGGGGACTGTTGAATGACGGCCAAGGTCGAAACCGCCCTCAGGGGTCCGCAAGCCTATGATCTGGCGCGGCGGGTGATCGATGGCATGGAGGCCGCTTCCGTCTGGCCCAGCCCTCTCAATTTCGAGATCTGGACCCATTATCTGGCCGAACCCGACGGCCCCTTGGGCACGGAAATCGCGCGGCTACTGGCTGCTGGTGAGCGTTTCACCGAGGCCACCGCCGACATGCTGGCCGCTGAATATCTGCCGCGCGGTCGCCTGACCGAGGAAATCCGCGATGCGGGACGGGTGCTGGACCGCGAACTCTCCAGCGTCGCCGCCGCTATTTCCCAAGCCCACCAGACCCAGTCCGCCTATGGCAAGACGCTGGAGGGTGCCGCGACCAGCATGGAGGGGGCCGACGGCACGCCTGCCCTGCAGACCATCGTCAGCAGCCTGACCACCGCTACGCGCCGCGTTCAGCGTGAGAACGTGACCCTCGAGAAGAAGCTCGAAACCTCGACAAAGGAAGTCGCCAAGCTGCGCGAGCATCTGGAACAGGTGCGGCGCGACGCCATGACGGACGCCTTGACCAATCTGGCCAACCGCAAGGCCTTCGACGACCATCTGGAGGCAGCGTGCCGCCAGTCCGAGGACATGGGCACGGCCCTGACACTAGCGGTGCTCGACATCGACCACTTCAAGGCCTTCAACGACACCTGGGGCCACCAGACCGGCGATCAGGTCCTTCGCTACGTCGCCAGCGTCCTGGGCCGGGTGGCAAGGACGCCCCGCGTCGCGGCGCGCTATGGCGGCGAGGAGTTCGCCATGATCTTCCCGATGGAAAGCATGCCCCAGGTCGAAAGAGCGTTGGAGAGCATCCGCAAGGAGATCGGCTCTCGCGCCCTGCGCCGCCGCTCTACGAATGACGAGTTGGGCACCGTCACGCTCTCCGCCGGCTTTGCGCACCGCCACATGGGTGAAACCGCCGTCGGTTTGCTGGAGCGTGCCGATGCCGCTCTCTATGTTTCCAAGCGCGAAGGCCGCGACCGCGTTACCTCCGCAGAACGTCTCGAAACAGCGGCCTAGCCGACGCGCCGGGTTTCGGCTCTAGTCTCCCCATGCGCAGCTTCGCCTTTGCCCTCGCTTACTGGACCCTGTCGATCGGCTACGGCCTGACGGCCGCCTTTGCAGCGCTCGCACCCGGACGTGGCGCGACCAGCTGGATCATCCGCCGCTATGTGAAGCGTATGGTGCAGGCCATGCGGCTGCTAGCGGGGATCAAACTGCAGGTGCGCGGGCGCGAGCGCCTGCCCGACGGGGCCTTCATCATCGCGTCCAAGCATCAGAGCTGGGGCGATGGCTTTGCCGTCTATGACCAGTTCGACGATCTGGCCTTCGTGACCGGCGATCATCTGGAGAAGTTTCCCCTGCTCGGCACCGTCCTGCGCAAGCTGGGAGCCATCGTGGTCAACAACTGCGGGGGGCGCGAAGCGCGTGACGTCCTGAAACACCGCAGCGCCGACGCCCATGCGGCGGGCCGCAAGATCCTGATCTATCCCGAGGGCAATCTGGCCAAGGTGGGCGAGAAGTTTCGCTACCGCTCCGGCGTCTGGCATATGTACCGCGACTTCGACATGCCGGTCGTACCGCTGGCCTCCAACCTCGGCCTGTTCTGGTCGCAGGAGGACTTCACGAAGACACCAGGCTTGGCCACGATCGAATTTCTGGACCCGATCCCGACGGGCCTCGGCAAGGAAGCGTTCCTGGCGCGACTGGAAGCGGCCGTCGAGGACCGCACAGCAGAGCTCATCGCCGAGGCGACCGGTCGTCCGGTCACGCCTGCGGTGCGGGTGCAGGCCCCCGATGAAGTCCGCGAGGCGAAGGCGGCGGCGGAAGTCGCGGCTTAGGCGGCCGGGATTACCGCGCCGTCATACTTGCTGGTGATGTAGTCCTTCACCGCCTGGCTACGCAGCATGGCCGCTAAGGCCGCGATGCGCGGGTCGTTCCGGTTGTCGGACCGCGTCACCAGATAGTTGATGTAGGGGCTGTCCCCGCCCTCCAGCGACAGGGCATCCGTGCGGGGCTTCAAGCCCGCGTCCAGCGCATAGTTGGTGTTGATCACCGCCAGATCGGCCTGGTCCAGAATACGCGGGATGGTGGCGGCCTCGACCTCGCGGAACGTGAACCGGCGCGGGTTGCCGGAGATGTCGCGCACCGTCTGCAACGGATTGGCGGGGTCGCGCAGCGTGATCAGACCGGCGCTCTGCAGCAGCAGCAACGAGCGGCCCGTGTTCGAAGCGTCGTTGGGCAGGATGATCAGCGCACCGGCTGGCACAGCCGCCAGGTCGCGATGCTTGCGCGAATAGACGCCCAGTGGCTCCACATGCACGCCCGCCACCGTCACCAGATCGGAGCCGCGCGCGGCGTTGAACTCGTCCAGATAGGGTTTGGTCTGGAAATAGTTGGCGTCCAGGCGGCGCTCGGCCAGCTGGGTGTTGGGCTGGACGTAGTCGTTGAAGACCTTGATCTCGATGTTCGTCCCTTGGGCGGCCAGCAGCGGCTTGATGTGCTCCAGGATCTCCGCATGCGGCACGGCGGTAGCCCCGACAACCAGCGGCGCATCAGGCCCCACAGCCTTGTCCGCCCCCTGCCCGCAGGCGCTGAGCGTCACGGCGGCGAGGGCGAGAGTCAGGAGGGAGCGACGCAGCATGGGTTCGGCCTTCTAAGCGGGATCAGCGGTGGGAAACGGCGGCGACCAGTCGGTCGCCCAGCATCTGCAAGCCCTGCACGAGGACAAGTAGCAGCAGGACGGTGACGACCATGACATCGGTCTGGAAGCGTTGGTAGCCGAAACGGATGGCCAGGTCGCCCAGTCCCCCGGCGCCGACCACACCGGCCATGGCGGTGTAGCTGACCAAGGCGATGGCGGTGACGGTCGCACCGGCGATCACGCCGGGCATGGCCTCGGGCAACAGGGCGCGGGTAACAATCTGCCATGTGGAGCCGCCCATAGCCTGGGTCGCCTCGACCACGCCCTTGTCGACCTCGCGCAGAGCCGTCTCGACCAGCCGCGCATAGAAGGGCGCGGCACCCACCACCAGTGGCGGAATGGCACCCGCTACGCCCAAGGACGTCCCGACCAGCAGAACCGTCACCGGCAACATGACGATCAGCAGGATGATGAAGGGCACCGACCGCAGCACATTGACCACGAAGGACAACAGGCCATTCAGCACCGGATTGGCCGCCAGTCGCCCCTTGCCGGACAGATACAGCAAAACCCCCAGCGGGATGCCGAACACCACGGTCAGGGCCATCGCCCCGCCGAGCATCAACAGAGTGTCGACCGCAGCGCGTGCAATCTCGGACCAGTCGATGTTGACGAAGAAGCTGTCCATCAGGCTACCTCCCCCATCTGCTCGACCGTCACGCCGCGCGCCGTCAGCTGAGCCACCGCCGCCTCCGCATCGCCGCCGGTGAAGGCCACGACCAGCTGGCCGTAGGGCTCGCCGCGGATACGGCTGATCCGCCCCGACAGGATGGAGTAATCCACGCCGACCGACCGTGCGACGCGGCTCAGCTCCGGCTCATAGGTCGAGCCACCCCGGAAGGTCAGCTTGGCCAGACGCCCACCCGGCGGTACGGTCGTGGCGTCGAATGCCTCCTCGCCCTCGGCCAGCATGGCGCGGGTCGCAGCGTGGCGCGGATGCAGGAAGACGTCGGCGGTTGCCCCCTCCTCGACCACACGACCGTCCTTAAGCACAGCCACACGGTCGCAGACCCGGCGCACCACTTCCATCTGGTGGGTGATCAAAACGATGGTCAGGTTCAGGTCGCGGTTCAGCTGATCCAGCAGGGTCAGGATTTCGTCCGTCGTCTCGGGGTCCAGCGCACTGGTCGCCTCGTCGCACAGCAGGACGCCGGGTTCGCAGGCCAGTGCACGGGCGATGCCGACGCGCTGCTTCTGGCCGCCGGAGAGTTGCGCGGGATGCTTCTTGGCGTGTTCGGCGAGACCGAGCTGATCCAGCAGGCTTGCGACCCGACGATCCACGTCTGCAGACGGCCGCCCCTCCAGCCGCAGCGGAAAGGCCACATTCTCGGCGATCGTCTTGGCGTTCAGCAGGTTGAAATGCTGGAAGATCATGCCGATCCGGCGGCGCGCGGCCCTTAGGTCGGCGGGCGACAGCGCCGTCATGTCCTGGCCGTCAACGACGACGCGTCCGGCATCCGGGCGTTCCAGCAGATTGATCGTGCGGATCAGGGTCGACTTGCCCGCGCCCGACCGTCCGACCACGCCGAACACCTGACCGGCCTCGACCGTCACGTCGACGGCATCCAGCGCCACACGCTCGCCAGCCGCGCTCTGGAAGCGCCGCGTTACCCCCTCGAGCTGGATCATCAGTCGGCTTGCTCTTCGGCTTCGAGGGCCTTGACCGGAACGATGGTAACGCTCTCGCCGCAGCCGCAGGCATCGGTCTGGTTCGGGTTCCGGAACACGAACTTAGACGCCAGTTTGGTGGTCTCGTAGTCAATCTCCGACCCGATCAGGAAAAGGATCGCCTTGGTGTCGACCACAACAGTGGCACCCTTGTCGGTCACAACCTCATCCAGCGGCCCGATCTCGTCCGCGAAGGCGAAGGTATATTCCTGCCCCGCGCAACCCGCATTCTTCAGCCCGACGCGCAACGCCTTGTGTCCGCCGGCCTCGGTCAAGACGCGCACCCGCTCGGCCGCGGCCTCGGTCAGGGTGAGGACGGCGGGACGCGGACGGCGCGGACGGGGCGTGGTCTGAAGTTCGGTCATCGGTGGTCTCAGAACATGTTCAAGGCCATCTTGGCCTCGTCGCTCATCTTCGACGCATCCCATGGCGGGTCGAAAGTCAGGTCGGCGGTGGCGGACTTGATGCCCTCGACCTTCATCACCGCCTGCTCGACCCAGAGAGGCATTTCTCCAGCGACCGGACAGCCGGGCGCGGTCAGGGTCATCTCGATCCGCGCGTCGAACTCGTCGGACAGATCGACCTTGTAGATCAGGCCCAGCTCATAGATGTCGACCGGGATTTCCGGGTCGAACACCGTCTTCAGCGCCGCGATGATGTCGTCGGTCAGCCGGTCCAGTTCGGCAGGCGTGATGGCTCCGCTGGCCACGGCCGCGCCGCGTCCACCGTCGTCATCCTTGCCCAGCAGGGTCGTGTCGTCACTCATGCAAAGAACTCGCGGGCCTTGATCAGGGCGTCGGCGAAGGCGTCGGCGTCCTCGGTGGTATTATATAGGGCGAAGCTGGCGCGCGCGCTCGAGGTCAGGCCAAATCGGCGCGACAAGGGTTCGGCACAGTGCAGTCCGGCGCGGACCGCCACGCCATAGCGGTCCATGATCTGGGCAATGTCGTGGGCATGCGCCCCCTCGACCGTGAAGGTGAAGATCGCGCCCTTCCCTTCCGCCGTGCCGATCTCCGTCAGCCAGTCGCGGCCCTCCAGACGAGTACGGACATGGGCCAGCAAGGCCTGCTCGTGCGCCGCGATCGCTGCCGCATCAAAGCCGGACAGCCACTCCAGCGCCGCGCCCAGGCCGATGGCCTCCAGGATCGGCGGCGTGCCCGCCTCGAACCGGTGCGGAATGCCGGCATAGGTCACCGCATCCTCGGTGACGGTCGCGATCATCTCGCCGCCCCCCTGATAGGGCGGCAGGGCCTCAAGCGCCGCGGGCTTGCCATACAGGCCGCCGATCCCGGTCGGCCCGAACAGCTTGTGGCCAGTGAAAACGTAAAAATCGGCGTTCAGGGCCTGAACGTCGGGGCTGCAATGCACCGCCCCCTGGCACCCGTCCACCAGCACCAGCGCACCCGCCGCATGCGCCAGATCGGCGATGGTCCGCACATCGTTCACCGTGCCCAGCACGTTCGACATGTGCGTGACGGCCACCAGCTTCGTTCGCGGCCCGATCAGCTCGGCCAGCGCCGCCATGTCCAGCGACCCGTCGTCCAGCACCGGGGCCCATTTCAGGACCACGCCTCTTGCCGCGCGCAGCATGTGCCAGGGCACGATATTGGCGTGATGCTCCATCTGCGTGACGACGATCTCGTCACCGGCCTGCAGGGATTGCCCCAGCCCCGCCGCGACCAGATTGATCGCCTCGGTGCCGCCCTTGGTCCAGACGATCTGTTCGGCGCTCTCGGCGTTCAGGAAGCGCGCGACCGTCTCGCGCGCCGCCTCGAAAGCCTCGGTCGTCTCATTGGCCAGGGTGTGCAGGCCGCGGTGGACGTTGGCATATGAGCCCTCCATCGCGGCCGTCATGGTATCGATCACCGCCTTCGGCTTCTGCGCCGAGGCAGCGGAGTCCAGATAGACCAGCGGCCTGCCGTTCACCGTCCGCGCCAGGATCGGGAACTGGGAGCGGGCGGCGTTGGGGTCAAAGCGGGCTATAGTCGTGCCGTCAGCCATGACCGGACCACCTCCCTCGCCGCCTCATGATCGATGCGATCCACGACCTCGAACAGGAAGGCCTGGGTCAGCAAGGCGCGCGCCTCGTTCGCCGGGATCCCGCGCTGCTGCATGTAGAACAGCGCCGCCTCGTCCAGATTGCCGACCGTATTGCCGTGCGCGCACTGCACGTCGTCGGCATAGATTTCCAGCTCGGGCTTGGCGTCCACCTCAGCGCGCTCGCCCAGGATCAGGGCGTGATGGCCCATCCGCGCGTCCGTGCCGTCCGCGCCGCGCTCGACGACGATCTTGCCCTGGAACACACCCCGCGCGGTGTCGCGCACGACGCCCTTGGTCAGTTGCGAGGTGACGCCGTTCAGCCCTTTGTGGCTAACCACGCTGGTCAGGTCGGCATGGCGCTCGCCGGACAGGGCATAAAGGCCATCAAGCAGGACATCGGCCCCCTCGCCGCCGTGGATTAGCTGTGTCTCCTGACGCTGCAGCCGTGCCCCACTCGTGATCGTCGTCTGGCGATAGCGGCCACCCGGGGCCACGCGGACATCGACGTCGGTCAGGGAGATGGCGTCGTGCGGCTCATCGACCAGAACGATCCGGGTCACCTCGGCACCGCTGGCCACATCGATGTCCAGCCGATTGTGGGCCACATAGGCCGAGCCGGTGCCCTCATGCGTTTCCAGCAGCAGCAGTTTGGCCCCCGGCCGCGCCACGACGCGGGCCGAAGCGGTATGTCCGGTCTCGGTGGCATTGGAAATGAAGCGCAGCCGCAGCGTCTGTTCGCCCGAAGCCAGGAAGTCCGTCACCCCGATCGCGCGCCCGTTGCCGAACACGATCGCATCCCCGCCCAGCTCATGGAAGGGTCCGGGCGGTCCGACCGTGGTGGTCGGCGACGGCGGCGGTGTCTCGCGCAGCACGCGGGCCAGGTCGGTGTATTTCCACGCCTCGACCCGCCGCGACGGGAAGGTCGACGGGTCTCTCAAATCGACGGCGGTGCTCACGCCGCCTGCGGCAGATACTTGTCGTACCCTTCCGCCTCCAGCTGGTGCGCCAGCTCCGGTCCGCCCGAGGCCACGATTCGCCCCCCGGCCAGCACATGCACCCGGTCGGGTTTGATGTAGTCCAGCAGCCGCTGATAATGGGTGATCACCAGCATGGCGCGGTCGGGACTGCGCAGGGCATTCACCCCCTCCGACACGATCCGCAGGGCGTCGATATCCAGGCCGGAGTCCGTCTCATCCAAGATGAGCAAAGACGGCTCCAGCAGGGCCATCTGCAGAATCTCCATCCGCTTCTTCTCGCCGCCGGAGAAGCCGACATTCAGCGGCCGCTTCAGCATGTCGAAGTCCATCTTCAGCGCCGCCGACGCCGCCTTGACCTGCTTCAGGAAGGCCGGTGCCGACACCTCGTCCTCGCCCCGCGCCCGCTTCTGCGCATTCAGCGCCGTGCGCACGAAGGTCAGGGCCGGCACGCCCGGGATCTCGATCGGATACTGGAACGACAGGAAGACGCCCTTGGCCGCCCGCTCGGCCGGGTCCAGCGCCAGCAGGTCCTCTCCCGACCATTCGACATATCCTTCGGTCGCCTCATAGCCCGGCCGTCCCGACAGGGCGTAGCCCAGCGTCGACTTGCCCGCCCCATTCGGCCCCATGATGGCGTGCACCTCGCCAGCCGGAACGTCGAGCGTCAGCCCCTTGAGAATTGGCTTTTCGCCGACAGAGACGTGGAGGTTTTGGATGGAGAGCATCACTGCAACTGTGACCAGATATAAAAGCCGCCAAGCGCGGCAAAGATGAGAACGGGAACGATCACCTGCTTCAGCAGGTCTTTCGTCCTAGCGTGCGGGTCCGGCGTAAACGGCGGATAATGCTGGGCGACATAGGAATCGACATCGGCCGCCAGCTTCGCCGGTGTTCCCCGCCGATCGACATGGATATCGTCCAGCGATGCACCGGGACCCCAGTCGTCCTCGGGAGACAGTAGTTCATCCTCGATTAGCAACCAGGCGCGATAACGACGCCCCATGACGGCATGGATCAGGGTCACCGTCTCGGCAGACAATGAGCCCTGCGCCCCAAAGGCCAGGAGGGTGTCCCCAGCCTCGGCAGCACCGTCCGGCAGTTCGGCAGGGTCGATCCCGGCCAGCGACTGGACGCCATAGTTGAAGCCGCTCGCCTCGCCATCGACGGTCACCGGCACCCAGCCCCCGACGTTCTGGTCCAGTTCGAAGTCCGCCGGAAAGACAACGGTCACCCCGGTTTCCGTCATATCGGCAACCAGCTGCGCCGTCTTGGGAAGGGCGGTCCTCTCAACGATCAGGGCACTGTCGATGCTCACCCCACGCTCCCTTCCAGACTGATCGCCACCAGCTTCTGCGCCTCGACTGCGAACTCCATCGGGAGTTTCTGCATCACGTCGCGAACGAAGCCGTTGACCAGCAAAGCCACCGCCTCCTCCTGCGAGAGCCCCCGCTGCTGGGCGTAGAACAGCTGGTCGTCCGACAGGCGCGTCGTCGTCGCCTCGTGCTCCAGCTGGGCCGAACCGTTGCGGGCCTCGATATAGGGCACGGTGTGCGAGCCGCAGTCGCCGCCGATAAGCAGGCTGTCGCACTGGGTGAAATTGCGCACCCCGGTCGCCCTCGGATGCACCGACACCAGACCGCGATAAGTCGAGTCCGACTTCCCCGCCGAGACTGCCTTGGCGATGATCCGCGACTTCGAATTCTTGCCCAAGTGGATCATCTTGGTGCCGGTGTCGGCCTGCTGATGCCCGTTGGTGATGGCGATGGAATAGAATTCGCCCGAGCTCTCTTCGCCCTTCAGGATGCAGGACGGGTATTTCCAGGTCACCGCCGACCCCGTCTCCACCTGCGTCCACGACACCTTTGACCGGTCGCCCCGGCAGTCGGCGCGCTTGGTGACGAAGTTGTAGATGCCGCCCTTGCCCTCGGCGTCGCCCGGGTACCAGTTCTGCACCGTCGAATATTTGATCTCGGCGTCGTCCAGCGCGACCAGCTCGACTACCGCCGCATGCAACTGGTTCTCGTCGCGCATCGGGGCGGTGCAGCCCTCCAGATAGGAACAGTAGCTGCCCTTGTCGGCGATGATCAGGGTGCGTTCGAACTGGCCTGTCTGGCTGGCATTGATGCGGAAATAGGTCGACAGCTCCATCGGACAGCGCACGCCCGGCGGGATGTAGACGAAAGATCCATCCGAAAAGACCGCACTGTTCAGGGCCGCGAAATAGTTGTCCGAGACCGGCACCACCGACCCCAGATATTGGCGCACCAGTTCAGGATGTTCGCGCAAGGCCTCGGAAATCGGCATGAAAATCACACCGACCTTGGCCAGTTCTTCCTTGAAGGTGGTGACCACGCTGACGCTGTCAAACACCGCGTCCACGGCATAACGCGGCGCGCCTTCGACGCCCGCCAGCACCTCCTGCTCCTTCAGCGGGATGCCCAGCTTGGCATAGATGGCCAGCAGTTCCGGATCGACCTCGTCCAGAGACTTGGGCCCGTCCTTCTTCTTGGGCGCGGCGTAGTAGAACAGGTCCTGATAATCGACCGGGGTGTATTTCACCGACGACCAGGTCGGCTCCTCCATCGCCAGCCAGCGCTCATAGGCGGCCAGACGCCATTCCAGCATCCACTCCGGCTCGCCCTTCTTTTCGGAGATGAACCGGATGATGTCGGCATTCAGCCCACGCGGGGCATATTCCGTGTCGATGTCCGATGTGAATCCGTGCTCGTACTTCTCCAGTGCGGCGACGGCGTCGATGGTTTCCTGAACGGCGGCCATGATCTTACGCGACTTCCTTCACGCGCTGGCTCAGGCGGTCGGCCTGACGGGCGCTGTGCTTTTCATATGCGGTCACCCAGGCGTCGGCGAAGCGTGACCAATCGTCCTGCGTCGTACCCCAGCCGCCGGAGACGCGGACGCCGCCGGTCGCCAGCGCATGCAGCCCCATGGCCGATATCGCCTTGGAAGGCTTGACCTTGCCCGACGAACAGGCGCTGCCCGCCGAGACCATGATGCCCGCCAGATCCAGGGTGATCAGCTGCTGCGGGCTGTCCCAGCCTTCGACCGCCATGAACAGGGTGTTGGGCAGGCGCTCGACCGCGCCGCCGATGATGGTGGCCCCCGCCGCCACGACCCGCGCCTCGGCCGCATCGCGCCAGACGACATGCGCCATGGCCTGATCCAGATCCCGCGCAGCACAGTCAGCCGCCACGCCGAAGCCTGCGATGCCTGGGACATTCTCGGTGCCCGCCCGCAAACCGCGCTCCTGCCCTGCCCCATGCAGCATGCGCACGGCGGCAATCCCGTCCTTGAGCACCAGCGCGCCTACGCCCTGCGGCCCGCCCAGCTTGTGCGCCGACAGGGTCAGGGTGTCGGCATCCAGCGCCCGCATGTCGACCGGCACCTTGCCCGCCGACTGGATCGCATCGACGTGCAGCCAGCCGCCCGCCGCCCGCACCAGCGCGGCCGCCTCGGCGATCGGCTGGATGACGCCGCTCTCGTTGTTGGCATGGTGGATGGCCACGACGGCTCGGCCCGGCCTCGCCAGCGCATCGGCCAGCCAGGCCAGATCGACCACACCATTCGCATCGACCGGCAGCACCTCGACCGGCGCACCGGACACGGCGGCTGCCTCGGCCACGCATGGATGTTCCGTCGCCCCGACGATCAGCCGCTCGCAGCCCGCGGCCAAGGCGCTCAGGATCGCCTGTGCGTTCGATTCGGTCCCGCCGGAGGAGAAAACCACCGCCGTCGGATCGGCCCCAACCAGCTCGGCCACCTCGGCCCGGGCCGTCTCGACCCGCGCCCGCGCACGGCGTCCTGCCGCATGCACGGCTGACGGATTACCGTTGTCGGCCAGTGCCTTGGCCATGACCTCCTGAACTTCAGGACGAACCAGGCCGGAGGCGTTGTAGTCCAGATAGACGGGGTTCATGCGGCCACCCCGATCTCGTCGGCCGTTGCCCGCCGGCGCGCCCCGGTGCGGTTCATCACCACGTCTTCCAGCGACACCCCGGCCAGATAGCGATGGATCTCGTCGCCCAGATCCTCCCACAGATTGTGGGTAATGCAGCGCTCGCCCGCCATCATGCAGCCCTTGGGCGAGGAATGGCCGACGCAACGTGTGGCACGGATGGGCTCGTCGACCGCCAGCACAATTTCGGCCACCACCGTCTCGTGCGGACCCTTGGCCAGGCGATAGCCGCCCCCCGGGCCGCGCACGCTGCGCACCAGCCCGCCTTTTCTCAGACGCGCGAACAGCTGTTCCAGATAACTCAATGAAATCTCTTGGCGCATGGCGATTTCGGCCAGGGATACGGCCCGGTCGCGGCCGTCGGCAGTCCGGCCATTTTTGGCCAGATCCGCCATCGCCATGACGGCATATCGTCCCTTGGTCGACAGTCGCATTGGACACCCGCTAAAAATCGCACGCATTCTTGGGGTCCTGTGCTAGAACCCGCGCCTTCACGAAAGCGGCTGCGTGCCATGGGGACTTAGAAAGTCCTACCGCATCGGTCAAGTATTACGCATCTGCGAAACGACAGTTGAATACGGGAATCCGCTCCGCCCATGCCTGAAGTCATCCTGCCCGGCGCCTCTGGCCGCATCGAAGGCCGCTATTCCCCGGGCAAACGCCCCAATGCCCCGATCGCCCTGATCCTGCATCCCCACCCCAAGGCGGGCGGGCATATGAACAACCCCGTGGCGGTGACGCTGTACCAGCTGTTCGTGAAGCGCGGATTCGCCACCCTGCGCTACAACTCTCGCGGCGTCGGCAAGTCGCAGGGTGAGTTCGACAGCGGCATCGGCGAACTGGCCGATGCGGCCACGGCGCTGGACTGGCTCCAGGCCAACAATCCCGCCGCCACCCAGACCTGGGTCGCCGGCTATCAGTTCGGGGCCTATATCGGCATGCAACTCTTGATGCGCCGGCCCGAGACGGACGGCTTCATCTCGGTGTCGCCGCCCTCGAACATGTACGATTTCAGCTTCCTGGCCCCCTGCCCGGCTTCGGGCCTGTTCCTGCACGGCACCAATGACACCGTCGTCCCGCCGATCGAGGTGGAGCGCGTCGTCAACAAGCTGCGCACCCAGAAGGGCATCGTCATCGACTATGAGCTGGAAGAAGGCGCCAGCCACTTCTGGCAGGACCATGTCGACGCCGTCGATCGCCGCGTCGGGGCCTATCTGGACAAGCGGCTGGAAGAGAAGCCTGCCTGACGCCTAGCGGTCGCCGTCCACGATGACCTCGGTCGTCTGGCGGTGCGCCCGCAGGCACCAGACGACGCTGATGACCATCATCGTCATGGCCACGATCTCGACGACGGTCGGCCCGCGGCCTTCCCACAGGTATCCGTACAGGAAGGCGAACAGCGTCTCGAACACGATCAACTGGCCCAGCAGCGACAGCGGCAGCAGGCGGCTGGCCTGGTTCCAGAAGGCGTTTCCGACGATGGAGGCTAGGATGGCGACGCCTACGCTGACCCCGGCCAGTCGCGCCCACTGATCCGGTGGCGCACCGGCCGATCCTATCAAGGCCGGGACCGCCAGCAGCAGGGCAACGCCGCCGGTGACCACCCCCGTCAGCAAAGACCAGTCGTGCGCTCCCACTTGCGGCAGACGCGCCATCCAGCGGCTATTCCCGATCGCATAGGCCGACCAGCTGATCAAAGCCGCGAAGCCGCAGGCCAGGCCAATCAAAACCGAGGCCGTATCGCGCTGGCCCGCCTCGCGCGACACGCTCTCCCAGCCGATCAGGCCCACGGCCAGTGCCGCTAGCAGGATGGGCGGCACCACACGCCGTAACGGCGGCGCATCCGCATCACGCAGCCCCCAGACCGCCACCGCAACCGGCACCATGCCGACCAGCAGGGCCGAGGCCGCGATCCCGGCGAATTGGACGCTGACCACGAGAAACAGATAGTAGATGATGTTGCCGGCCAGGCTCAGCCAGGCGAGCGCAAGCCAGGCCTTCCGATCCAGCAGCGCCGTCACCCGCGACCAGCGCGGAGCCAGCAAGGCCACGGCGATCACTCCATAGGCCAGATACCGCCCCGCACTCATCAGCAAGGGCGAGGCGTCGGGGGCGATCTTGGGTGCCAGAAACACAAGACCCCAAAGGGCCCCCGCCCCCATGCCGCTGAGCACGCCGATCAGGCGGTCGCGTTGCATCGTCAGTACAGCAGATGCGGGCGGCGTATCTCCTGCCAGGCCTGCTCGTCCGGCCGGGCCGCCGCATCCAGATCGTCCGGCACCGACGCTGGATCGTCGACCCATTCGCGCAGACCAGGCCCGCCGTTGATCACATCGATCGGCAGCTTGCCGAACGCATACTCATACGGAAAATCCCGCCAAAGGTCATAGTCCGGATACAGCCGCCGAATGGCCTTGAAGCCCAGGGCCTGAAGCCGCCACGGCCTAAAGGCCTCATGATCATAAGCAGGATCGTCGACGTGGATCTGAACCCCTGAGCACAGCTTTCCGACGTGCTTATGGAAGGTCGGCTCGAACCACATGTCTCTTAGCACGCAGCCCTGCAGCCATTGCGGCGCAAAGACCCGCATCTCGGCGATGACGGCACGGGCGTCGATGTCCGGCGCGCCGAACAGCTCCAGCGGACGGGTCGTGCCGCGCCCCTCCGACAGGGTTGTCCCCTCGAGCATGACGGTCCCAGCATAGGCGCGGGCCATCGAAACATTGGGCGCATTGGGGCTGGGGTTGATCCAGCTTCGCTGATGCAGAGGCCACCCATAGCCAGGGGCCTCGTCGGGTTTCCAGCCCTGCATCTCGATGACGCGATAGGCCACATCCAGCTTGAAATGGTCGATGAACCAGTGGCCCATTTCGCCCAGGGTCATCCCATGCCGCATCGGCATGGGCCCGGCCCCGACGAAGCTCTCCCAACCGGGCTGCAACAGCGTGCCCTCGACGGGTCGCCCCGCCGGGTTGGGCCGGTCTAGCACCCAGACCTCCTTGCCGTGCTGGGCCGCCGCCTCCAGCATATAGAGCAGGGTCGTCACAAAGGTGTAGATGCGGCAGCCCACGTCCTGCAGGTCAATCAGGACGACATCGAAGGTGCTCATCATCTGGCCCGTCGGCCGACGCACCTCGCCATACAGGCTGAAGACGGGGATGCCGTGCACCGGATCGGTCTCGTCCGGCGTCTCCATCATATTGTCCTGCAGGTCGCCCTTCATCCCGTGCTGGGGGCCGAAGGCCGCGGTCAGATCGATGTCTGGACAGGCCATCATGGCATCCACCGAATGGATCAAGTCTGCCGTCACGGAAGCCGGATGCGCTACCAGCGCCACGCGGCGGCCCTTCAGCGCGGCCAGCAACTCCGGCTCGGACAGCAGGCGATCGATGCCGAACTTCATGCGGGCTCCGTCAGGTCGAGAATAAATGACGCGGGATGGTGGAAGTCGGGCGTTTCGCCCGGGTGGGTCAAGGCCCAGTACGACTTCGACCCGTCATGCGCCACGATCACGGTCGATAACGCCAGTTTGCCGGCGTTCGGTGGAAGGTCGATATGGGCTTCCATTGCGAACATGTCGGACGCCAGATCGGGGGCCAGGTCTCTCACGCCCTCCGGCGCGTCAGTCATGCCCATACGATAGCCGTTGAAACGATAGCTCGCCCACTGGTGGGATGGCGAAAGGTTGAACTCTCGGTAGCCGTCGGACGTCGTGACGAAGACCTCGAAACAGGTGTGTTCCCACAGACGGTCTTCACGCCCGCCTGGCTTCGGCGCAGGCCATCGGATGGCATCGACATCGCCCTCGACCACGAACCGAACCCACAGCCGATCTCCCTGCCGTTCGTGATGCACGCAAACGACGACGTCTGGCCCCTCAGAGACAGGGTGTCGAATAAGGGTGGCTGGCATTTGGGGGCTCGGTTTGGACTGTCCAAACCTGCTAGCCCGTCACAACTCGCCGTACCAGTCCGGGCCGTTGGCGAAAGAAGCGGCCGAGGCATAGATCAAGGCGATTAGGCCGACGAGCACCGCCAGCCCTGCCCCCACCACGATAGGCCATGCCAGACCGTAACGACCTCGCCGCCAGAGCTGCATCGCCGCCCAGCCGGTGATCGCGCTGAACACTACCAGAATCAGCATCGGCTGGCTGAAGACCTGAACGCCGCCGACGCCGACACCCAATACCAGGGCCAGACCGAAAAACAGGCTACCGGTCGCCAGCAGCTGCCAGCCGATGGCCTTATGGCGAGGTTTTGGGGTCATTCGCATTCGCTCCATTCGAACCCCATGCTAGAGCCAGAGCCCCTGCCAACATAACTGACCCTTTCTGATGACCGACACCGCCTTCCAGTCCGACTTCCTCAAGACCATGCAGGCGCGGGGCTATATTCATCAGATCACTCATCCGGCGGAGCTGGATGTGGCGGCAAAGGCGGGCGTGATCACCGGCTACATCGGGTTCGACGCCACGGCCCCATCGCTGCACGTCGGCCACCTTATCCAGATCATGCTGCTGCGCCGTCTTCAGCAGGCCGGCCACAAGCCGATCGTCCTGATGGGCGGCGGCACGACCAAGGTCGGTGATCCCTCCTTCAAGGACACCCAGCGCCCCCTGCTGACGCAGGAGCGGATTGCCGAGAACATTGCCGGCATCAAGGGCGTGTTTGAGAAATTCCTGACCTTCGGCGACGGCCCCACCGACGCCGTCATGCTCGACAACGACGAGTGGTTGTCCAAGCTGGGCTACCTCGAATTCCTGCGCGACTACGGCACCCATTTCACCGTCAACCGTATGCTCAGCTTCGACTCGGTCAAGCTGCGGCTGGAACGCGAACAGCCCCTGACCTTCCTCGAGTTCAACTACATGCTGATGCAGGCCACGGACTTTCTGGAGCTGAACCGCCGCTATGGCTGCACGCTTCAGATGGGCGGATCGGACCAGTGGGGCAATATCATCAACGGCGTCGAACTGACCCGAAAAGTCGATCAGAAAGCCGCCTTCGGCCTGACCACGCCGCTACTCGCCACCGCCTCGGGCCAAAAGATGGGCAAGACCGTCGGCGGGGCCGTCTGGCTGAATGCCGACGCCCTTTCGCCGTATGATTACTGGCAATACTGGCGCAACACCGAAGACGGCGACGTGGGCCGCTTCATGCGCCTGTTCACCGACCTGTCGGACGCCGAGATCGCGGCCTACGAGGCGCTGGAAGGCGCGGCGATTAACGATGCCAAGAAAGCTCTGGCCGATGCGACGACGACCATGCTCCACGGAGCCGACGAAGCCGCCAAGGCCCGCGCAGCCGCAGAGGGTGCGTTCGAGCGCGGCACCCTGTCCGCCGACCTGCCCACCGTCGAGATTCCCTCAGCCGAGGTCGTCGGCGCCATGATCGCTGCCGTCGCCACCCGCGCCGGCCTGACCGCTTCCAATGGCGAGGCGCGGCGCCTGGCCCAAGGGGGCGGACTGCGACTGAATGACGAGGCGATTTCCGACGGTGCCCGGCTTATCGAGTCGTCGGACATCAACACTGATGGCGTCCTGAAACTGGCCGCCGGCAAGAAGAAGATCGTCCTCGTCCGTCCCGTCTGAAGTGAGAAATCCATGACCGAGATCACCGAAGGCACTCCGGCCCCCGCATTCGACCTGCCCACCGACGGCGACGCCAATATTTCTCTGGGCGGGCTGAAGGGGCGAACGGCCGTGCTGTATTTCTACCCCAAGGCCGATACGCCCGGCTGCACCAACGAGGGCAAGGACTTCACCGCCCTGGCGGCGGATTTCGCCAGCGCCGGGGCCGTCGTGACCGGTGTGTCGAAGGACCCGGTGAAGAAGCTTCAAAAGTTCAAGGCCAAACACGATCTGGACGTCGTGCTGGCCTCCGACGAGACGGCGGGTGTCACCGAAGCCTACGGGGTTTGGGTCGAGAAGAGCATGTACGGCAAGACCTATATGGGCATCGAACGCGCGACCTTTCTGATCGATGGCCAGGGCATCGTGCGCCGCATCTGGCGCAGGGTGTCGGTTAAGGGTCATGCCGAAGAGGTTCTGGCTGCCGTTCGCGCGCTGTAAGGTTCGACGAGCGCTGATCGGAACCAGCGCTTGCCACCCGGCAAGGCCTGGGCCTAACTGCCGCCGGGGCTTTTACACGACAGGCGGAGACAGCCATGTTCAACAAGAGCAAGTCGGACGACAGTTTGAACATCCCGTCGATGACGGAACGACCCCCCGAGCCCGCGCGCGCGCCGGACACCCCGCGCCCAAGCACGACCGCCGTGACGACGTCGGCCTCGGCTCCGCGCTCGACCAATCTGTCGACCCTGTCCGCCGGTGTCCGCTATGAGGGCAATATCTCCGGCGGCGGCGATGTGCAGGTCGACGGCGCACTGAAGGGTGATGTGCGTCTGGCCCGCGTGCTGATCGGCGAGAGCGGCTCGGTCGAGGGCGCAATCACCGCCGACATGATCGAGGTGCGCGGCAAGGTGAACGGCTCGATCACGGCCAAGTCCGTGCGCCTTTTGGCCACCGCCCGCGTCGAGGGCGACATCACCCAGGAACAGCTGGCGATCGAGCCCGGCGCCTGGTTCCAGGGCCGCTCCATCCAGGCCAAGCGCGAACTGCCCACCGCTGCCGCCATCGCCGAGGCCGAAGCGGCCAAGCCCGAACGCTATCAGCCGGAAACGCCGGTCGCCCCGGCCATGCCGAATGTGACGGTCGCCTCCAGCAAGGCATCAGTCGCGCAGGCGAAGTCGGCCTAAAACATGATTTCTCCCTCCCCCTCGGGGGAGGGTGGTCGCGCAGCGACCGTGTGGGGAGGGCTAAGGCAGGGCAGCCCGGTGTCTGTGTTGCCAAGCCTCTCCCACCCTGTCGTCGCCTAGCGCCGACATCCCTCCATCAAGCGGGAGGGAGCCACCGCCTCAATCGACCGTCGAACCCCTGGTCTCGCCCACACGCGCGGCCAGAGCGGCCCCCATGAAGGCATCCAGATCGCCGTCCAGCACCCCTTGGGTGTCCGAAGTCTCGACGTTCGTGCGCAAATCCTTGACCATCTGATACGGCTGCAGGACATAGGACCGGATCTGGTGACCCCAGCCGATATCGGTCTTGGCATCCGCCATGGCCTGGGCCGCCGCTTCCCGTTTTTGCAGTTCCAGCTCATACAGCCGGGCCCGCAGCATCTTCCACGCCATCTCCCGGTTCTGGTGCTGTGAACGTCCGGCCTGACAGGCGACCACGGTGTTGGTCGGCGTGTGGGTCAGGCGCACGGCCGAGTCGGTCTTGTTGATGTGCTGACCGCCCGAGCCCGAGGCGCGATAGGTGTCGGTGCGAACATCCGCGGGATTGATGTCGATCTCGATCGTGTCGTCGACCACGGGCGAGACGCCGACGGAGGCGAAGCTGGTGTGGCGCTTGGCGGCGGCGTCATAGGGGCTGATGCGCACCAGGCGATGCACGCCCGATTCCGACTTCAGCCAGCCATAGGCATTGGGTCCGCTGATCAGGATCGTGGACGACTTGATGCCGGCCTGCTCGCCCTCTTCCTGAGCCTCGATCTGGACCTCATAGCCATGCGCCTTGGCCCAGCGGCTGTACATGCGCAGCAGCATACCGGCCCAGTCATTTGACTCGGTCCCGCCCGCGCCGGAGTTCACTTCCAGATAGGCGTCATTGCCGTCGGCCTCGCCGGACAGCAGGGCCTCCAGCTCAGCCCGCGTCGCGCGATCCTTGATCGCCTTCAGGCTGGCGCGCGCCTCTTCCAGCGTCGCCTCGTCGCCTTCCTCATCGGCCATTTCGGACAGCATGACGCCGTCTTCCAGACCCTGTTCCATCTCGCGGACGGCGTCGATCTGCGCGGCAAGGCGGGCACGGTCACGCGACACGGCCTGGGCCTGTTCGGCGTCATTCCACAGCGTCGGGTCCTCGACCCGCGCGTTCAGCTCATCCAGTTTTCGAAGCGCGACATCCCAGTCAAAGACGCCTCCTGAGCAGAGCGAGGCTCTGCTCGATGTCGGCCTTCATGGCCTCGACATCCGGTCTCATCGCAATCTCCAAGCGACAGGTAAGGGACGCGGGACATAGAGGGTGTCGCCGCGAGTGGCTAGGGCCGACGGATCAGTAAAGCCCGCTCAGGTCTTCCGCCGGCGGCTTCACCGGCGGTGGTGCTGTAGGTGGCGGCACAGCGGGGCCGGCACTCGGCCTTTCCGCCTCTTCCTGTTCGCGGCGGATCACGTCGTTATAGTTTTGCGGCCCGGTCGGGACGGTCGGACCCGTCGGCGCGCGCTCCTCGATCCGGCGGGTCGTTCCCGGGCGGAACGCTTCCTCGATGCCATTCACGCTGCGGAAAATCGCATTCTTCGGCCGCACGAAGGGTCGCGCCGGACGCTCGCGCAGGGCGGTCTGCATGAAGTCGGCGAACACCGGCACCGCGGCCGTCGTGCCCGTCTCGCCATAGCCCAGCGGGCGGTTGTCGTCGAAGCCGATGAAGACGCCGACCACGATGTCTGAAGAAAAGCCGACGAACCAGGCCGAGCGGTATTCATTGGTCGTGCCGGTCTTGCCGCCGACCCAGCGACCCAGGCCGCGCGCACTGGCGGCCGTACCGCGCTGAACCACGCCCTCCAGCATGGAGCTGATCTGATAGGCCGTGATCGGATCGATCACCTGCTGGCCGCGTGGGTCCAGCCGTGGCGATTCCTGGCCCGTGAACGGTCGCCCGCA
Source organism: Brevundimonas sp. (assembly GCF_041919755.1). Classification (GTDB taxonomy): domain Bacteria; phylum Pseudomonadota; class Alphaproteobacteria; order Caulobacterales; family Caulobacteraceae; genus Brevundimonas. The sequence goes on from NZ_JAYRTD010000001.1 coordinate 188,949, forward strand.
GTCGCGGCAGCGGCGATCGTCGGCGCGATACAGGGTCTCGCCATCTCGGTCCTGGACCATTTCGATCAGATAGGGATCGACCTTGCGTCCCCCGTTGACGAAGGCGGCATAGGCGGCGGTCAGGCGATAGGGTGTCGTCTCCCCTGCCCCCAGCGATACCGACAGGTTCGGTGTCAGATTATCGGCCACCCCCATCTTCTCGGACAGGGCCACGATATTGTTCATGCCCACTGACTGGGCCAGCCGCACCGTCATGACGTTGCGCGACAGTTCCAGCCCGCGCCGCAGGGTCTGCGGCCCATAATACTGACGGCTGTAGTTCTCTGGCGTCCAGCGCCCGCCATTGGCCCCACCCGCAAAGCTGATCGGTGCATCGAGTACGATGGAGGCTGGCGTGAAGTCGCCTTCCAATGCCGCCGCATAGACGAAGGGCTTGTAGGCCGAGCCCGGCTGGCGCTCAGCTTGGGTCGCTCGGTTAAAGCTGGACAGGGCATAGGAATAGCCGCCGACCATCGCCAGCACACGACCCGACTGCGGCTCGATGGCGACCAGGGCCCCATTGACGCGTGGCACCTGCTTGAGAGCGAACTGCCCCCCGGTCGGCTCCACGAAGATCAGATCGCCACGCTTCAGCGGGCGGTTGGCATTGGCCCAGGCGGCATCGGCAGCCAGCAGGCTGCCGGTGTCACCGTCGCGAGCAGTGACGATGCGGACGTTGTTGCCGGACACGCTCTCGACCGCCGCTGCCTGCCAGGCCCGGCGTTCGGGTGGCCGCGTCTCTGCCAGAGCGACCTGTTGCCAGCCGTCGGCAAAGTCGGTGGTGCCCCACGCCCCGCGCCAGCCGTGGCGACGATCGTAGTTTTCCAGCCCGCGCATCAGGGCGTCGCGCGCCGCCGACTGCAGGGACGGGTCCAGCGTCGTGCGCATATAATAGCCGCCTCGGTTGACCTCCTCGCGGCCGAAGCGGGCGATGGCCTGCCGCCGGGCTTCCTCCACGAAGAAGTCGGCGTCGGCATACTGCGCCCGGCGCGGGGCGTCCTGGGTGACCAGCGGCTTGGCGCGCGCCTCGATCAGCTGCGCATCCGTCAGCCAGCCGTTCTGGTTCATCTCGCCCAGCACCCAGTCACGGCGGCCGGTGGCGCGACCCGGAAAGCGTTTGGGATGATAATTGGCCGGTCCCTTGGGCAGGGCCGCCAGGAACGCCGCCTCGTCCGGCGTCAGCTCGCTCAGCGACTTGCCGAAATAGTTGTAGGCCGCGGCCGCCACGCCGAACGAGCGATAACCCAGGTAGATTTCGTTCAGATACAGCTCGAGAATCTGGTCCTTGGTCAGGGTTGCCTCGAGGCGGTTGGACAGGATCGCTTCCTTGACCTTGCGGTTGATGCCGGTCTGGCCCTCCAGCAGCACGTTCTTGGCGACCTGCTGGGTGATGGTCGAGCCGCCTTCCAGACGCCGCCCCGAGGCGGCGTTGAAGACGTTCTTGAACATGGCCCGGCCCAGGCCCGACACGTCGATACCGCCGTGGTTGAAGAAGTCGTTGTCTTCGGCCGACAGAAAGGCCTGCACCACCGTGTCCGGGATTTGCGAATAGGGCACATAGATCCGGCGCTCGTCCGAGAACTCGCCGATCAGGGTCCCGTCACCGGCATAGACCCGCGTGGCCGTCGCTGGGCGATAGTCCGCCAGATCCGAGGCGTCCGGTAGGTCGTGAAACAGCCAGGCCGCATAGATGGCCACGGCCAGCCCCGCCAGCGCGATGCCACCCAGCAGGACGATCCCCGCCCTTACGAACCAGCGTTCGGCAATTCTCACCTGAAACTCCGGGGCGCGTGCATCGGCATGGGTTTAGCTTGCGTCGCCGGGGTTCGCTAGGGTGACGATGACATGCGTCCGAATGTTGGGGCTCAGGGTCGTCCCGTTCCGCCGGTCGCGGCCATCTGCACGTCACCGTCGGCCTGCCGGAAATAGGCGTCGATGCCTGCCGCGACGGCGCGAATGAGGCGACGCCGGGCGCGGCTGTCGGTCAGCAGCCGCTCGTCCTCGGGATTGGTCATATAGCCCATCTCCAGCAACACGGCGGGGACGTCGGGAGCCAGCAGGACGGCCAGGCCCGCATCGCGGTGGCTACGGCGCAGCAGCGGATGATCCGCCTGTTCGATCTCGCCCAGCAGGGTCCGCGCCAGGCGGGCCGAGCGGTTCTGGGTCGCGCGCTGGGTCATGTCCAGCAGGATGCGATCGACCGAGGCGTCGCGGCCCGGCAGGTTCAGGTTCTGCTGCCAGTTTTCGTCGCGCGTAAACTCGCGCACCGCCCGCCCGGCCCCCTGTTCGGACAGGGTATAGACGCTGGCCCCGCGCGTGGCCGGATCGGCGATGGCGTCGGCGTGCAGGGATATGAACAGGTCGGCCCCGGCCCGGCGCGCGATCTCGACGCGGCGGTTCAGACCGACATAGACATCCGTGTCGCGGGTTAACTGGACCCGATACCGGCCCGTGCGCTCCAGTTCCTGCTTAAGCAACTGGGCGGCCGCCAAGGTGACCGCGCTTTCACTGGTCGTGGTTCCGGATGCGCCCGGATCGCGCCCGCCATGCCCCGGGTCGATAACCACCAGCGGGCGCTCGGTCCGGCGCGTCGGCAAACGCACGCCGCGTTCCGGACGTGGCGTCGGTGCACGACCTGTCGCCTTCAGATCAATGACATAACGATAGTGATCGATGCCGTCGCCGGGCGGCAGCAGAAAGCGGCGCTCGATCTCGGCTGTGCTGCTCAGGTCCAGTTCGACCCGCGAAGCCCCGCCCGCCCCGGCGATCCGCCAGTTGCGCACCAGACCACTGCCCTGTCCTGTTCGGGTCTGCCCCGGCGCAATACCCGCGAGCGCGACCACCACGTGACCGTCGTCTCCGGATTGGACAACCTCGCCGCGCGAGGTGCGATCCAGATCGACCACGACGCGCGTCCGCTCCGCATCGCCGCCAAACCGGACGCGCAGGACCTCGCCCATGGCGCCGGTCGCCAGACCACGCCCTGCGGCGAAGACTGCCACCCCGAACGCCAGCATCACGACAGCCGCCATCGCCCACTGGCGCGGGGTCCAACGCGTCGGATTGCTACGCCACAGCCCTCTCATTCTGACGGAGGCCTCGTTCATCACTCTGCAACCATGATGACGGGCGGGCGTCGCCAAGGGGTTAAGACAGCTGTGCCTTTTAATTCATGATTTTCATGACTATGATCTGTCTGCCTGCGAACCGATCGCGTTCCCTGACCTGTTCAGGAGCGGACGCGCCCTCCTCGTCAGGTTGGACTTCCACTGATCCTAGGATCGACAGGGCGACAAGGCCCGACGATTCGAAGACCGGGTCCGCACCGCCCCTGACCGGGCGCGACCGCGACCAGGACCGACTGAACTCATGGGCTTTATCGCCAGCGCTTCCCTCCGGTCTGAGTTGACCGACTTCGCCTGCATCGACGGCACCATGCCGCGCTGTGGCCGAGGAACGACGCCTGCGCCCGCCCGCCTCACCCCCATTCGGCGAGCCGCCACACTGACCGGTCATGTACCGGCGGTCCTGGCCCGAGCGCGCCAGAGAGAGACCCTCCATGTCAAAGACCATGCTTATCGATGCGGCACATGCGGAAGAAACCCGCGTCGCGATCGTCGAAGGGCGTCAAATCGAGGAATTCGACTTTGAATCCCGTACGAAGCGCCAGCTTCGTGGAAACATCTACCTCGCCAAGGTCACCCGCGTAGAGCCCAGCCTGCAGGCCGCCTTCATCGAATACGGCGGCAATCGCCACGGCTTTCTGGCCTTCAACGAAATCCACCCCGACTACTATCAGATCCCGGTCGCCGACCGCGAAGCCATCATGGCCGAGGCACATTCGGACGACGACGATCACGATGATTTGGGCCGCGAAAGCGATGACGGCGAAGCGGAAGGCGGTCTGGCCGAGGAAGAGCGGTTGAAACGTCGCCTGATGCGCCGCTACAAGATCCAGGACGTCATCAAGCGTCGTCAGGTCATGCTGGTCCAGGTCGTCAAGGACGAGCGTGGCGGCAAGGGCGCGGCCCTGACCACTTGGCTGTCGCTGGCCGGCCGATACTGCGTGCTGATGCCCAACACCGGCAAGGGCGGCGGCATTTCGCGCAAGATCACCCAGGCCACAGACCGCAAGCGCCTGAAGGCCGCAGCCGCCGCTCTCGACGTGCCGCGCGGCATGGGGCTGATCATCCGTACGGCGGGGGCCAAGCGCACCAAGGCCGAGATCAGGCGCGACTATGAATATCTGCTGCGGTTGTGGGAGACGATCCGCGAGACGACGCTGAAGTCCAACGCCCCCTCGATCATCTACGAGGAGGAAAACCTGGTCCGCCGCGCCGTGCGCGACATGTTCGACAAGGATTTCGACGGCATCCAGGTCGAGGGCATAGAAGGCTTCAAGGAGGCGCGCGACTTCATGCGGGTGCTGATGCCCTCGCAAGCCAAGAAGGTGCATCTGTATCAGGGCGCGCGGCCCCTGTTCGCAACCAATGGCATCGAGGAGATGCTGACCCAGATTCATCAGCCGGTCGTGCCCCTGCCTTCCGGCGGCTATCTGGTGATCAACCAGACCGAGGCCCTGGTCGCCATCGACGTGAACTCCGGTCGCTCGACCAAGGAGCGCAATGTCGAGGCCACGGCCACCAAGACCAATATCGAGGCCGCCATCGAGGCCGCGCGCCAGTTGCGCCTGCGCGACCTGGCCGGCCTGATCGTCATCGACTTCATCGACATGGATGAAGGCAAGAACAACCGCACCGTCGAAAAGGTGTTGAAGGATGCCCTGGCCAAGGACCGCGCCCGCATCCAGATGGGTCGGATTTCAAGCTTCGGCCTGATGGAAATCAGTCGCCAGCGTCGGCGCCTGGGCGTGATCGAGGGAGCCACCGAGGTCTGTCCACACTGCCAGGGCGCGGGTCGCATCCGCTCGGCGGAAAGCGCCGCCCTGATGACTCTGCGAGCCGTCGATATCGAGGCGGGCAAGAACGGCGCGGGCGTTGTCAATCTGCGCCTCTCGACCGCTGTGGCCCTGTATATCCTGAACCACAAGCGCGAATATCTGAACAGCCTGCTGGTCAAGCGGGGCCTGAACGTCGTGATCCTGATTGACGACAGCCTGGGTCAGGGCGAACACGCCATTGAGCGCATCGAGACCAACGAGGACTTCGTGCCCGAACAGGCACCGGCCTTCATCGACCTGGACGACGACTTCGACGACAGCGCCTATGACGACGAAGATGAAGCCGACGACGATGACATCATCGCCGACGATGACGACGCCGACGACGGCGAGGATCGCGAAGACACCGACGATGACGAGCCGCGCGAACGGGCTGAGCGCCGCGACCGCGAACACGGCGGACGCGGGCGTCGTCGCCGTCGTGGCGGCCGTCGTGACGAAGGCGACGGCGCTCCGCGTGATGACGACGCCGCCCCTGCCCTGACCGCAGGTGAAGACGACGACGACAGCGACGCCGGTCGCCGCCGCCGCCGCGGTCGCCGCGGGGGTCGTCGCACGCGCGAGGAAGGCTCCGAGCGCGATGCCTTCTTCTGGGTGCGCGGTCGCACGCCGTCCCTTGACGACCCTTACGTCTGGTTCGACCCGATCAATCCGGAACGTCCGCAACCTCAGGACAGCCGCCAGACCACAGCATCGACGCCGATCGAAGGCGAGTCCGAGGAGCGGATCGGCGAGCGTCCCGAGGGCGAGCGTGAAGGCCGCGAGGGCGGTCGCTCGCGCCGGCGTCGCGGACGGGGCCGCGGTCGTGACCGTGGCGGCGAACTGACTCACGAGGTCAAGGTCGAGGCCCGCGCCACCAACGAAGGCATGCCGGCCGACGGCTCGCCCGACACGCCGATGGCCGTTCAGATCGAGGCTGAAGCCGACACACCGCCGGTGGCCGTGATCGAAGAGCCGAAACGCCGCCGCGTTCGTCGTAAGATGTCCGCCAGCGCGACCGAGGCCTCCGAGCCAGAAGCGGTCACTGAACCGTCTGAGCCCAACGAGGCCGAGCCTGTCCCGGCCGAGCTCGCCGAGCTCGACGTCACGCCGGCCGAGGCTGTCGAGGAACGGGCCGAATCCGTGACGGAGCCGATGGCGGCGACCGTCGTCGAACATGTGGCTCCTCAGCCCGAGGTCGACGTCGCGGCCCTGATCGCGGAAGACCCGAACCAGATCGTCGCACCGCCCGAAAAGCCCAAACGCGGGTGGTGGCGCCGTTGAAAGGACGCGATTAGTCTGTGAGATCGTACCGAACGGGGGCGTTCGAGGCTTGAGGAGTTTGCCATGACCTGGCTGTCTCGACCTGTCCGCCGCCTGTTCGGGGCCGCGACCGCTGCCGGCATGCTGCTGGCGGCTGCCTCGCCAGCCTCGGCCCAGAGCGCCATCCGCGACACCGAGATCGAGGAGATCATTCACGAATGGTCTTCGCCGGTTTTCGTCGCCATGGGGCTGGAGCCCGAGGAAGTCGAAATCCTGCTGGTCAATGACGACAGCCTGAACGCCTTCGCCACGCGCGGCCGGATCATGGGGCTGAACACCGGTTTGATCATGCGCACCCGCAACGCCAACGAACTGCTGGGCGTGGTCGCTCACGAGGCCGGCCACATCAAGAACCGACACACGCTGCGTGACGGTGCGCAGAATGCGGGCATGCAGCCCCTGCTGATGACCATGGCGCTGGGCGCTCTGGCCATCGCGGCCGGTGCGCCAGATGCCGGGGCAGTCCTGATCGGCAACAGCCAGTATTTCGGCACGCTGAGCGCCCTGCGCTATATCAGCCACCAAGAAGGCGAGGCCGACAACACCGCTGCGCGTGCGCTGGATCGCGCGGGTGAGTCGGGTCGCGGACTGGTGACCTTCTTCGAGCGTAACTTTCGCACCGAGGAAGTCTTCTCCGACGCCCGCCGCTATCCCTATTTCCGTAGTCACCCGCTGTCGTCCGAGCGGATAGAGAACCTGCGTCGCATCGTGGCCGAAGGCACTCACAACGATGCCGTCGATACGCCCGAGCGCGCCGCCCAGCACGCCTTGGTCCTGGCCAAGATGCATGCCTTCATGGATCATCCGACCGATACGCTGCGCGCCTATCCTGAAACCGACGTCAGCCTGCCCGGACGCTATGCCCGCGCGATCGCCTGGTATCGTCAGGGCGAGATCGACAAGGCGATCGCCGCCATTGATGTGCTGCTGGCCGAGCAGCCCGAGAATCCGTATTTCTGGGAACTGCGCGGTCAGGTGCTGATGGAAGAGGGTCGCCCCGCCGATGCCCTCGCCTCGCACCAGCGGTCGGTCGAGCTGAAGCCGGACGCGCCGCTGCTGAGGGTTAATCTGGGCCATGCCCTGATCGCCTCGCAAGACCCGGCCAAGCTGGACCCCGCCATTCTGGAACTGAAACGCGCCGTGGCGTTGGAGCCGGAGAACACCCTGGCCTGGCGTCTGCTGTCGCAGGCCTATTCCAGCCAGGGCAAGGAGGGCTTGGCCCGACTGGCGACGGCGGAGATGTATTTCGCCATGGGCTCGGAGCGGGAATCGACCCAGTTCGCCCTGCGGGCCCGCGACATGCTGGATCGCGGCACGCCGGAGTGGACGCGCGCCATGGACATCGTCTTCGCCTCGGGCGCGACCCAGGCGGATGTCGATGACGTCGACCGCCGCAATGCCCGCCGCCAGCCGGTCATCGTGCCCGCCGGCGGCTGATCAATACTAGGATACGCATGACCGACACGCCCGAACCCAAGCCCGATGCCGCGCCGACGCCTGCCAAAGGGCCATGGTTGTCCGATGCCAGGGTGGGTCTGGCCGGACTGGTCGTAGGCGTGGTCGCTTTGGCCATCGCAGTCGTGCCCTATGCGACCGGCGGCGGCTTCGATGCGCGGGTTCGCAGCTACCTGCTAGCCAATCCTGAAGTGCTTCAGGAAGTCAGCGACGCCCTGAACGCCAAGGCCGATGTCGCGCGTCAGGCAGCGGACCGCGAGCTCGCCGGGCAGATCACGGCCCGCGCCGCCGCCAATCCGGCCCTGCTGGCCCCCGATCCGCGCGATCCGTCCTTCGGTCCCGCCGATGCCAAGGTGACGGTGGTGGAATTCTTCGACTTCCGCTGTCCCGGCTGCAAGGCGACGGCTCCGGAAGTTCTGGCTCTGATGCAGGCGCATCCGGACGTGCGGTTCGTGTTCAAGGACTGGCCGATCCTGGATCGCGGCAGCGACGGCGTTTCGCACCTGTCGGCCCGGGCGGCCCAGGCCGCGCATCGTCAGGGCAAGTACCTGCCCGTTTTCCGCGATCTGATGGCCGAGCCAGACCTGACGCCCGACAGCATCGCCCGCATCCTGAACGACAATGGCGTGTCCCTGCCCCAAGCCGAGGCGGCCATGGCCGGTGGCGAAATCGCCTCGCACCTGGCAGACGTTCAGACGACGGCGACGACGCTGGGTCTGCAAGGTACGCCGACCTTCCTGATCAACGGCAAGGCCAGCGCGACCATCCAGCCGTCCGATATCGACGCCGCCATCCGGGCCGCCAAGGCGGGCTGATCAGGGGATCGCCCCGACGCAGCCTTCGTCGCCACCGACCGGCAGCGCGGCATCGGTGAGGGATAGGGTCCAGCCGTGGTGGGTATCGAGTCCGCGACGGCGGATACCGCCACCGTCCCCGGCATCGCCGCCCGCGTCCACCACGACGCGACGACCCGTGGGCAGAGCCGCTGGGTCGATCCGGCCAACGGCCAGGGCGCTGGGTGTTTCACCGCCGAAGCCGTCGAAGACGCTGAGCCCTGCCCATTCGCGGCGCAGACCGGTCCACCAGGGGTCGCCCCCATTGACGGCCAGGACGGCGACGCCGTGGCCTTCCGACGCCCATTTCAGCGCCGCCTGCGGATCGCGCACGGCCCGCATGTCGGCGGCGGCCCCGAAGCGCAGGCGGGCCCCGTCGAAGGCGCGGGTCGGCTCGATCGGCGACCAGACCTGGACCTTCATCCGACCCTGACGCGCGAGACCCCAGCCGACGATCTGACGCCAGAGGGATTCGACGGCCTCGTGATTGTGTGGTTCCGCCTGGGCCAGGACGCGATCCAGCACGCGCTGTTCGCGGTCGGGACGCAGTTTGACATGGGGCCCGGCAGGCGCGTCCTTGGCCTGGCCGACGCGGGCGGCGATGGCGAGGCGGCGCTGGAACAGGGCCAGCAGTTCGTCGTCCAGCAGGTCGATCTCGTGGCGCAAGGCCGCGAGCGCCATGTGTTCGGGACTGATGTCGGTCAATGCAGATGTGTCGGGGGCGGGCCAGACTTGCTGGAGTGCGGTTCTAGTGTGGGGCACGATATTGGGCTTTCGGTATTCGACAGGGCTGCGATGAGGTCTTTTGCGAGCCGCCGCTCCGTCGCGGAGCGGTCGCCGGCGAGGCCGTCAGGAGCGAGTGCCCGACGCCTCAGCCGGCGTATCGAAAGCCGTAGGCATAGAGGCCCGACACCGCGAAAACGCGGGCGGTAAAGGTCGCAGCGATTGCTTGCGGACGGGCCATGCGCCTCAGTGAACGCAAGGAACGTGCGGCGTCAAGCCGGTTTGGCGCTCAGCAGGACGAAACGCGTCCGATTATCGGCTTCGTCCTGAATATCGTTGCGCAAAATCGACAGATCATACACCTCGGCTGCACGCGCGGGCGCGACGGCGGCGCGGCTCTTGTCGTTGGCCTCGGCGACGGCGCGTGCGGCCCCCGCGGTATCGAAGACGATCACCGGCTCGATGTTCAGACCCGTCAGGGTGCCAGTGCATTGGCGCAGGGCGATGGGGTGACTTTCAGCCGTTTTGATGTCCGACAGGCGCGCGCCGTGCGGAGCCATCAGGGCCAGGCGGATGGGTCGCCAGACCTCGGAGACGATATGGAGGCCGCTGTTCTCCACCAGGGTCGCGGCGGGCTCGACACGGCCGATGGTCGAGTTTTCGACCGGAATCAGGGCACAGCCGATGTCACCAACGGCAAGCGCCTCCAGCACGTGCTCAAAGGTCTCATAGGCCACGGCTTCGTCCCAAGGGCGCAGATCCGTACACGCCTCGTGGCTGAACGCCCCGGCCGCACCCTGATAGCCACAGCGTCCGGCGACGTCGTCCCCCTCGGGCCTGCCGACGCCCTCCAACATGCTCATGCCGCCTTGGATCGCGACTGACGCCCGGTCTTCAGGCGCTCGGCGACCAGGAAGGCCAGCTCCAGCGCCTGATCGGCGTTCAGACGGGGGTCGCAGTGGGTGTGGTAGCGGCTGGACAGATCGTCCTCGGTCACGGCCTGAGCCCCGCCCAGACATTCGGTGACATTCTGACCGGTCATTTCCAGATGGACACCGCCGGGGTGGACACCCTCGGCCTCGGCCACGTCGATGAAGGTCTTCACCTCACCCAGGATCCGGTCGAAGGGCCGGGTCTTGTAGCCGTTCGACGCCTTCAGCGTATTGCCGTGCATCGGGTCGATGGACCAGATTACGCGTTTACCCTCGGCCTTCACCTCCTTCATCAGGCGCGGCAGGCGATCACCGACCTTGTCGTGACCGAAGCGGCCGATCAGCGTCAGGCGGCCCGGCGTATTGTCCGGGTTCAGGGCGTCGATCAGCGGCAGGATATCGTCCGGCTCCATCGTCGGCCCACACTTGACCCCGATGGGGTTTCGGATGCCGCGCATGAACTCGACATGGGCCCCGTCCAGCTGGCGCGTACGCTCGCCGATCCACAGCATGTGGGCCGAGGTATCGAACCATTCGCCGGACCCGCCGTCCAGCCGCGTCAGGGCGCTCTCGACGTTCAGCAGCAGGGCTTCATGGCTGGTGAAGACCTCGACGCGGCTCAGGTCCGGATGGGTCTCGGGCGTGACGCCGACCGCCTCCATGAAGGCCAGGGCCTCAGTGATCTTCTCGGCCAGTTCGCGATACTGGGCCCCGACGGCATGGTCGGCGAAGCCCAGCGTCCAGCGATGGATATTGTAAAGGTCCGCATAGCCGCCGCCCGCAAAGGCCCGCAGCAGGTTCAGGGTCGAGGCCGACTGGTTATAGGCCCGCAGCAGACGCTGGGGATCGGGGATCCGCTCTTCCGGCGTGAAGCTCATGCCGTTGATGATGTCGCCGCGATAGGACGGCAGCTCGACATCGCCGATCTGTTCCACGCCCGACGACCGCGGCTTGGCGAACTGTCCGGCGATACGGCCGACCTTCACCACCGGCTTGCGGCCCGCGAAGGTCAGGACGACCGCCATCTGCAGGATCAGACGGAAGGTGTCGCGGATGTTGTCAGTGGAAAATTCCTTGAAGCTCTCCGCACAGTCGCCGCCCTGCAGCAGGAAGGCCTCGCCCGCCTCGACCTGGGCCAGTTTGGAGGTCAGGAGTCGCGCCTCGCCCGCGAAGACCAGTGGCGGCATGGCGCGCAGTTCATCCTCGACCCGCGCCAGTTCGGCCATGTCCGGATAGTCCGTCGGCATCTGCACGACGGGTTTCTGTCTCCAGCTTTCAGGGGTCCAGCGCGTTGTCATGAGTACAGAATAGGCTTTCGACGGGGCCGCGACAACGGACGGCGTTGCAGTGCGGCAAAAGGAGTGTGCGAAGGCAGGATCAGAGGAACGGCCCCACCTTCTTCAGCAACGCCACCAACTGAGGCTGCATGAAGGTGCAGTCGTCGGGGATGTCGAGGCAGATGACGCGGGCGCGCTTCCGGTGGGCCTTGAAGCGGCGCTGGAGTTTGGCGCGGTGGGCGCGCTCCATGACGAAGATGATGTCGGCCCATTCCACCAATTCGGCAGAGCATTCCTCCTCCGCATCGGGGGCCAGGCCGGCGGAGGCGGTCTCGACGCCGGGCCATGTGGCGAACACCTGCTCGGCCGTGGGGGAGCGGAGGCGGTTGCGGGAACAGAGGAAGAGGAGGTTGGTCAGATGGTTTTCTTCATCGGGCGGCTGCGCGCGTGGCCAATGCCTCGCGCAGGCTCACTAGGAAGGGATCATTTGGACCGCTAATCGGAATGAGGGACTGCATCCTCAGCGACAAACGTTCTCGTCGCCCATTTTCCAAAAGGAACTGCGTGTCGATTTCGAGGGGGAAGGCTCCGTCCATTGGATAGAGCCTGCCAAGCGAATCCCGCAGGGCGACCAAAGTTTGCCCCACCTCCAGAAAGTAGGGCGCATTACACTCGCCGCCACCCAATCCACTACTCGCTGACGCACCGTGGAAAGCGTAGCCTCCATTGCCAGGCCGCTCTAGCAGCCAGTCGGGCAGGCCGTTGGGGTGACTGATCTGTCTCTCGCTAGGCGAACTTGTTCCGAAAACACCGGGGTCATACCCGGCGATGCGGAGCTCGTTCTCGTAAACAAAATTAGATGGATCCCCGCCCATCTTTAGCGTCTCGACCGGCTCAAGTTCGAAGGCGAACACGTCGGTGAAATCAGGGTGGCCTTCCGGGACCTCCGTGCTTCCTTCCGAGAGATACCATTCACCTTGAGTGAAGGTTCTATGGACCAAATATCTCGCTTTCACAGATACGATCTGAATCGTGTTGGACTTACTTGCGATTTGAGTAGCAAGGCCACCGCCGATATATCGACCGTTGTCACTGAAGCTTGCTAACGAGCAGGCTTCGGCGTTGCTGCTTACGGCGATCGCTCCAGCCATACAGCTAGCGGCGAAAAAGCTGCTGCAGGCCTTCTTCAGAAGTAGCATGGCTGTCTCCGTCGCCTTAGTCAGGACTCCCTCAGCGCAGCCCAGGGTGTACGTTCGGTAATGGTAGCTAAAGCGGAATATTATCGTGCTTCTTCCACGGGTTCTCCTGCACCTTGCCCTTCAGCGTGCGTAGCGCCTTGATCAGCCGCCGCCGCGTCCCGTGCGGCATGATCACGTCGTCGATATAGCCCAGGCCCGCCGCCACGAAGGGGTTGGCGAAGCGTTCCTTGTATTCGGCCTCGCGGGCGGCGAGGGCTTCGGGGTCGCCGGCTTCTTTTCGGAAGATGATCTCGACCGCGCCCTTGGCACCCATGACGGCGATTTCTGCGCTGGGCCAGGCGTAGTTGACGTCGCCGCGCAGGTGTTTGGAGCTCATCACGTCATAGGCGCCGCCATAGGCCTTGCGCGTGATCAGGGTCAGTTTGGGGACGGTGGCCTCGGCATAGGCGAACAGCAGCTTGGCTCCGTGCTTGATCAGGCCGCCGTATTCCTGGCGCGTGCCGGGCATGAAGCCGGGCACGTCGACGAAGGTCACCAGCGGCAGGCCGAAGGCGTCGCAGAAGCGGACGAAGCGGGCGGCCTTGCGTGATGAATCGATGTCCAGCACGCCGGCCAGCACCTGGGGCTGGTTGGCGACGATGCCGACGGGCTGGCCGTCCAGACGGCCGAAGCCGCAGACGATGTTCTTGGCGAAGTCGGCGCCGATCTCGAAGAAGTCGGCCTCATCCACCGTCTTGAGGATCAGCTCCTTGATGTCATAGGGCTGGTTCGGATTGGCGGGGACCAGGGTGTCGAGGCTGGCCTCGTCCCGCTCCGGGTCGTCATAGCTGTCGCGCACCGGGGGCTTTTCGCGGTTCGACAGGGGCAGAAAGCCGATCAGGCGGCGGACCTCGCTGAGGGCCTCCAGATCGTTCTCGAAGGCGCCGTCAGCGACGCCGGACTTGCCCGCATGGACGCGGGCGCCGCCCAGGTCTTCGTGGGTCACGACCTCGTTGGTGACGGTCTTCACCACGTCGGGGCCCGTGACGTACATGTAGGAGGTGTCCTTCACCATAAAGATGAAGTCGGTGATGGCGGGCGAATAGACGTCGCCGCCCGCGCAGGGGCCCATGATCACACTGATCTGGGGGATGACGCCACAGGCCAGGGTATTCTGCAGGAAAATGTCGGCATAGCCGGCGAGGGATTCGACGCCTTCCTGGATGCGCGCGCCGCCGGCGTCGAACAGGCCGATGATGGGGGCGCCATTGGTGAGGGCCATCTTCTGGATCTTGACGATCTTGGCCGCATGCGCGCCGCTGAGAGAGCCGCCGAAGACGGTGAAATCCTTGGAGAAGACATAGACCAGACGCCCGCCGATGGTACCGCGGCCCGTGACCACGCCGTCGCCGGGGATGCGCTGTTTGTCCATGCCGAACTCGTGGGAGCGATGCTCCACGAACATGTCGGTTTCCTCGAACGAGCCCTCGTCCAGCAGGACCTCGATCCGCTCGCGCGCGGTCAGCTTGCCCTTCTTGTGCTGGGCCGCGATCCGGGCCTCACCTCCCCCCAGTTTGGCGGCGGCGCGGCGGGCTTCGAGCTGGTCGAGGATGTCTTGCATGAGGCGTCTCCTTGAGGGGCGAGGCTTAAGGAGACGCAGGGCCGGTGGCAAGGTGTGGCCAGTCCGATCAACCCGTCAGGGCGGCCAGTCGGGTCAGTTCGGCGACGTGGGCGGAGAAGGCCTTGCGCCCCTTGCCAGTCAGGCTGGCCCAGGTGCGCTGGCGTCCGTCCTGGGTCATCTTGCTGAGCGCGATATAGCCGGCCTCCTCCAGCAGCTTCAGATGCTTGGACAGGACCGAGTCCGACACCTTGATGGCGTCGCGCAGCATGGCGAACTCGGCATCGGAGACGGACGACAGGATGGCGCAGATCTGCAACCGGCCCGGCGCATGGATCAGGGTGTCGAGGGCGGGGGCGGTGCTCATCCCTGCCCCGCCAGCAGATCGCGGCGATAGGCCCGCATCCACAGCCGCCCGCCGATGATGCCGGTGACACCGGCCAGGGCTCCGGCCACGATGGGGGCCCAGAACGGTCCGTCGAACAGGCGGGTCCAGAAGGACAGACCCATCAGCCCCATCATAACGGCGACCATGAGCCAAGCCACCCAGCGGGCGCGGGGCGGGGCATAGCCGCTGACCCACCAGCCCGTCCGTTTGCGCCACCACTGCACCATGAAGACCAGGGCGACGATGGAGAGCACCAGCGTCAGGGTGCTCCATGGCTGGGGTAGCCCTGCCCCGCCGACCATCAGGGCCAGCATGCCGCCATAGGCCAGATCCCAGCCGAAGGGATAGTCCAGCGTCTCTCCCACCCTGGCGCGGGCAGCCTGGATGGAGGCCAGTGCTTCCTGGGGGGTGGGGTCTTGGGTCATGGACATTCCTCACTTTCCGATATGGAAAGCGTATCATGACTTTCCATAACGGCAAGCGATGATTTTTCAAATTGGAAAGTCAGCTTTCGAGCGCCTTGAACCACCGCTCCAGCAGCACGGCCTCAGCGCGGCGCAGGGCCGTGCGTTCGGCGTTGTCGGCGTCGATGCCCCACTGTTCTTCCTGGAAGACCTCCTCCAGCCGGGACAGGTCGAAGGCGGCCCCTCCGGACAGGGCTCCGCGCTGAAGGGCTAGCCCAAGGATCGCGCTGCCCAGCAGGGGCACGGCAGTGGCGAGACCCGTCAGGGCGAAGTCGTCCAGCGACAGGGCCAGATCGCGCACACGGGCGATGGCGGCCGGGTCCTGGGCCCTGTGGACGATGCCCTCGGCGGGTTCCAGCGCGACGCCCAGTTCGTTCGCCGCCCAGTCGCGCCAGGGGGCCCACTCCCGCGCCTGTCGCGTGACAAGCGGGGTCGGGTGTTCGGCCAGGTAGCAGAGGGCGTCAGAGCCGGCATAGGCGGCGATCTCGTCGGCGACGGGCTCCCGCGTCTGGCTGACGCGGTCGATGGCGGTGGACGCCAGGCGGGTGGCGGGCATGGTGCCGGGTTCGATGAACTCGCCCTGCGCGGACCATTCCTCGGCGACCAGACGGGCGGAGCCTTCCGTCGGCAGCGTCAGTTTCGCATGGGCGGGGGTTTTGGGTGTGCGACCGTCCAGGGTGACGGACCAGCCGTCGTCACCGAGGGCGACATCGACGGCGGTCCAGAACCGCTTCAGCCGCTCTTCGGATTCGCGAAAGCCCTTGCGGGCGGCGACCATGGGATCGAGGGGCGGGATATGGCTCATGGCGAGGTCTCAGGCAGCGAGGCGGTCGGAGGCGAAACGCGCCAGCGCCGCCTCCAGATCGGGAAAGTCGGTGGCGACGTGGTGGGCGCCGGCGGCGAACTGCTCCTCGGGCGTATGAAAGCCCCAGGCGACGCCCAGCGGATGGGCCCCGGCGGCCAGGGCCATGCCGATGTCGTGGGCCGTGTCGCCGATCATGGTGGTGGTGGCGGCGTCGGCTCCGCAGGCAGTCATGGCGGCATGCAGCATGGCCGGATCGGGCTTGCCGGGGCCGTCCTCCGCACAGTGGCTGGAGATGAACAGATCGGCCCAGCCCTCGCGCGCCAGATTGCGGGCCACCCCGCGCCGGTTCTGCCCCGTCGCCAGGGCCAGACGCCAGCCGTCGCGATGCAGGCGGCGCAGGGTTTCCATGGTGCCGGGATAGAGCGGCTCTTCGTGACCGGCGTCGTACATGCGGCCGAAGCTGGCGCGGAATTCGGCGGTGAAGCGCTCCAGCTCCGGCGGCGTCAGCCCCGGCTCCAGCACGGCCAGGGCATGAGGCAGGGACAGGCCGACAATCTGGCGGACACGATCGTAGTCGGGATCGGGCAGGCCGAGGGCACGCGCGGCCTCTGTGGCGGCCTGATGGATCGAGGCGCGGCTGTCGACCAGCGTGCCGTCGATGTCGAAGACGGCCAAAGGACGCGCAGAGCTCGGTCGGGTCATGCGGGCACCACATCGAAGGCGATGGTCAGGCGGGTCTGATCGCCCTCGAACGGCGCGGTGCCGTGCCACATGTAGGACGGGAACAGCACCAGCTTGCCGGGCTCGGGCTTTTTGAAATGCTGATGCGGCAGATCGGGCGTGAAGGGCGCGCCCCCAAAGCCGATCCAGCCCTGCCGCCCTTCGGCCTGAACCGCATCGGGCAGATCGATGTAGCAGGCCGAGGACAGCCAGCCCTCGGGGTGGATGTGGGCGGCATGATAGCCGCCGGGCTTCAGCTGAACGGACCAGGCTCCGGACAGGCGGTAGGCTCCGGTGCTGCGGCGGCGCAAAGGGTCGGCACCGGTGCCGAGCCCGGCGATATGTCGGCGGATTGGGCCGTCGATGGCGGTGAAAAAGGCGCGGATGGCCGGGTCGGTGCTGGTCAGCAGGCTGGCGGTCGTCTGGGTGCCGTGACGCAGGCTCTGGCCCAGCGGATGGGTGGTCAGGCCGTGCAGGCGGCGCAGGGCGGCGGCCAGGTCGGCCAGATAGGCCGGCAGGCTGGTCCAGGGCGCGGGCGTATCGATGGTCCAGGCCCCGACCATGGTGTCGTAGTCATAGAGTTCGGTAGCCCGCGGATCGCCCGCCAGACGCCAGGCGACGGCCTGCAGGCTGAGTGCGTTCTGGTCCTCGGGCAGGGCCCTGAGCACCGCCTCGATCAATGGCATCGCCGCGTCGGGTTCTGTGCGCGCCAGATGGACCTCGGCCAGTTTCAGCGCCGTGCGTATGTGGGGGCGCAGGGCATGGGCGGCGCGGGCATGGGCCAGGGCGCGGTCGTGATCCACGCCCAGCGCGGCGTGAGTGGCGGCCAGCTCAATTTCGGGATGGGTGCCGTCCGCGTTCAGGGCCGCCAGCACGGCATCGGGCGTCGCGCCTGCGTATTCCATCATGGTGGCTCGGGCGATGCGAAGATCGATGGCGTTTGGGGCTGCCGTCAGCGCCGCCTCGAACGGGTGCAGTGCGGCCTGGGCGTCGCCGCTGCGCATCCAGATCAGCTGGGCCAGATCGCGCACGGCCTCGGCATAGACGGGGCGGCGCGTCAGGGCCTGGCGATAGGCGGCGTCGGCCTCGTCGAACCGGTCCTGAGCCAGCAAGGCACGGGCCAGGACCAGCCAGGTTTCGGGGGCATCCCCGCCCTTGGCGAAGGCGCGGCGGACGGCGGCCTCGGCCTCTGCGGCCTGGCCCATGTCGCCCAGCAGCGCTGCCAGATTGTGTTCAGCCACAGCACTGGTCGAGCGCTGCGCGACCTCGGCCCGGCGCAGGTCCAGCGCCACATCCAGCCGCCCGATCCGCTTCAGCAAAGCCACAGCCTCGGGCAGACGGCCGGCCCCGGCCAGCGCCTGAGCCTGTAGCAGAACGGCGGCCGTCGTCGTCAACGCTGACGCCTCACGCCCTCGAACGGATCGCTCTCGTCGCCCTCGTGAGGATCGAAGCCGAAGTGGGCGAAGCCGGCCTTCATTTCGGGCGACAAAGGCGCGGTGACCTTGAGCACGCCACCGCGCGGGTGGTCCAGTTCGATGCTGCGGGCATGAAGCTGGAGCTTCAGCGGGCCTGACAGCTCCCTCGATTTGTCGTCGCCGTATTTGGGATCGCCGAGGATGGGATGGCCGATGCCGGACATGTGGGCCCGCAGCTGATGCGTCCGCCCGGTGAATGGGCGGAGCGCCATCCAGGATGCGCGGTGGGCGGCTCTGGAAATGGTGGCGAAGGCGGTCTCGGCGGGTTCGGCGCGCGGGTCCTTGCGGTCGGCCGGGCGCATCATCTCGAAATCGTTGATGCCGGTCTTCTTCAGCGGCATGTCGATCTGGCCGGCGGCGGGCTTGGGGTTGCCGATGACGATGGCCCAATAGGTCTTCTTGGCCTGACGCCGCGCGAAGGCCCCCGCCAGTCGCTTGGCCGCCTCGGGTCCCTTGCCCAGCAGCAGGACGCCGGAGGTGTCGCGATCAAGCCGGTGGACGAGGCGCGGGCGGTCCATCCCCTCGCCCCAGGCCCCCAGCAGGCGGTCCACGTGGCGGCTGGTCTTGGTGCCGCCCTGCACGGCCAGGCCGTGCGGCTTGTTGATGGCGATGACCATGTCGTCCTCGTACAGGACCAGCGACTTGGCGAAGGCGATGTCCTTCTCGGACAGGGTGTGGGCGTCGCCCGCCTGGCGCGAGGTATCGTCAGGGATCGGCGGCACGCGCACGGCAGCCCCGGCGGTCAGGCGACCCTCAGGCTTGATCCGAGCGCCGTCGACGCGGATCTGGCCACTGCGGGCCATCTTCTGCACCTGGATGTTGGACAGGTGCGGCCAGCGGCGACGGAACCAGCGATCCAGGCGGATGCCGTCCTCGTCCTCGGCGACGTAGATCGTCAGGACTTCGCGCTTGGGCGGCGCTTCGGCCTCGCGGATGGGTTCATCAGTCAAAGGGCGGCTCCGAAGGCGCGGCGGGCGACCGTCAGGCCGATAAAGAGGGCGATGATCGACAGCACCACCGAGGCGGCGACATAGCCCCCGGCCAGGGCCAGCTGGCGTTTCTCGATCATCAGGGCCGTCTCCAACGAGAAGGCCGAAAAGGTGGTGAAGCCGCCCAGGACGCCGACGGCGGCGAACAGGCGGATGCTTTCTGCATGCAGACCGCCGCGAAAGGCCAGCCAGCCGGTCAGAGCGCCCATCAGCAGGCCGCCGACGACATTGACCGTCAGCGTGGCCCAGGGCCAGGCCATGCCGCCAAACATCCGTCCGACCACCACGCCGGTGCCATAGCGGGCCACGGCCCCCAGGGCTCCGCCTGCTGCAACGATCAGAAAACGTGTCATGATGCGGGCTTATACGCCGGATTGCGGCAATGCGAAGGGAGGCGTGCATGCTTGGTCTGACCCTGGCGGTCCTGCACCACATTCTGGTGTTCGGGCTGGTGGCCATGCTGGCCATCGAACGGACGCTGCTGAAGGCCCCGGTGATTGAGGCGCGGCGTCTGGCGGGGCTGGACGGCGGCTATGGCGTGACGGCGGTGCTGGTGCTGGCAGTCGGGGTTGCGCGCGTGATCTGGGGCGGCAAGGGCTGGGCTTTCTACGAGGCCAACCCCTTCTTCTGGGCCAAGCTGGCGATCTTCACCGTGATCGGCCTGATCTCCGTCCTTCCGACCATCGCTTTCGTCAAATGGGCGCGGGCCAGCAAGACCGATGCGGGATGGCAGCCGGATACCGCGGCCGTCGCCAGCGCGCGCCGTTGGGTCGGGATCGAGTTGCTGCTGATCTTTCCGCTGGTGGCGTGCGCCGCCGCCATGGCGCGCTGGCCGTTCTAGCGGCCGAGGCTGTCGCGCACCTCGCGGGCGTCATAGGCCGTCGGCCGCTCCGGCTTGCGGCCCTCGCCCATGATGATTTCCAGCACGGTCGAGGTCGGCTGAGGCCCGCTGAAGTTCAGGCCGACACCGACGCCTACGCCCGACGCGCGCCAGCCGCCATAGCTGCTGGACCCCGCGCCGATGGAGACGCTGGGGCGGACGCCGCCGGCGCTGTCGGGACGACCGTCGATCCAGCGCTGGGTGACCTCGAACCAGTCGTTGCCGGTCTCGATCGTCAGGTCCGCCGCGCGCAGCAGAGCAAAGTCGGCCACGGGACGGGGATCGCCGACGCCGCGGTAGGTGATCTGATATCGGTTGGACTCGATCCGCTGCTCCGAATAGCCCTGCCCGCCCGGCGACGACTGCGGGCCATAGGGCGACAGGCTGGCACAGGCTGTGAGCGACAGCGCAGTCAGGGCAACGGCGGCAAGTGAAAAGCGGTTCATGACGGAACTCCGGATATATGGTCTTTAGCGTATCACGACCCGCGTTCGTTCCCACTGCCTAGCCGGCTGTCGCCAGCCCTGCGGCGACCTTCAGCGCCTCGAAGTCGGCAGGCACCGGGGCCTCAAGCGTGCGATAGCCACCCTCCGGGTGCGGAAACACCAGCTTCGACGCATGCAGCATCAGCCGAGACGCCGGTTTGCCTGCGAAGGTCAGCGCCCCGCCGTAACGGGCATCGCCTGCGAGGGGCCGACCGATGGAGGCCATGTGCACCCGCAACTGATGCATGCGGCCCGTCGCGGGGTCCAGCTCGACCAGGGCACCATCCTCGGAGGCGGCCAGGGTGCGGTAGCGGCTGAGCGCGGCCTGGGCCCCGGCCGTCTCGGGGGCGACGACGCGCATATAGCTTTCACGCCCGATCTCCTGGCGCAACAGGGGCGCATCGATGGTGCCGGATGCGGGCTCGGGCGCGGCGGACAGCAGGGCCAGATAGGTCTTTTTGAACCGGCGCGCCTGCATGGCCTTGCCCAGGAATCCCGCCGCCGGCTTGGTCTTCGCCGCCAGGATGACGCCCGAGGTGTCGCGGTCCAGCCGATGCACCAGCTCCGGCCGCTTGCCGTTCGAGCGCGCAAAGGCCCACAGCAGGTCGTCCAGCGTATGCGCCTGAATGCGCCCGCCCTGGCTGGACAGGCCACTGGGCTTGTTGAAGGCGATGACGTGCGCATCCTCGTGGATCACCCACGACCGGACGGCGGCCATGTCTTCAGGCGAAAGGTCGGCGGGGGTGCGGGTCACGGCGCGTGCATACGCGACCCGAGCCTTCCCGTCAGCCCGTCAGCGCAGCACGCCCTTCTTGCGCATGTTGAAGGCATAGACGAACAGCAGCACCGTGATGACCATGATGACGTAGGGCATCCACTTCATCATCGCCATGTCGGGTGCCAGCGGTGGCGGGTCAATGAACTGGCCGTAGATCAGGCTGACCACCGCACCGATCAGCGAAAGGGCAAAGGCCCAGACCGCGAAACGATTGCGCAGCAGCAGCAGGATCGAGCCGATCACCGCGCCCCAGACGCCCAGGGTCCAAGGCACATACATCCAGTCCGGCATCGCGAGGAAATAGTCGATCATCGCCTGATCGAACTTCATCTCACGCAGATAGGCCTCGCCGCGCGTGACGGTGCTGACGAAGTCGAAGGCTCCGAAGGCATTCCACATCAGCGACACCACCCCGACCACCCACAGGTGCCACGGCGTCCGTACAGTCATCTGGTTCATCCACCCCTCCCAAGGTTTAAGAGAAGACGCTACGCCCTGCGAGCCAAGCTTGGCAATGAACGGTGATCAGTCAGCGGCATCCCTCTCCGCCCGCATGGCCGCCCAGCGCTCCAGCCGGGCCTTGACCTTCTCCTCGTGCCCCTCCCCTTTCGGCGCATAGAAGACGTGGCGATCCATGCCGTCGGGGAAGAAGTTGGCGCCGGAAAAGCCCTCGGGCGTCGAGGGGTCGTACTGGTAGCCTTTACCGTAGCCCAGCGACTTCATCAGCTTGGTCGGGGCGTTGCGGATGTGGGCGGGCGGCATCAGCGAGCCGGTTTCGTGCGCGGCGCGTTTGGCGGCCTTGAAGGCCTCATAGACCGCGACCGACTTGGGCGCGGTGGCCAGGTGCACCACGGCCTGTGCCAGGGCCAGTTCGCCCTCCGGGCTGCCGAGAAAGTCGTAGGTGTCCTTGGCCGCAATGGCGACCAGCAGCGACAGGGGGTCGGCCTCACCTATATCCTCGACCGCCATGCGCACGATGCGCCGCGCCAGATACAGCGGGTCCTCGCCCCCGTTCAGCATCCGCGCCAGCCAGTAGAGGGCGGCATCCGGGTCCGAGCCGCGCACGGATTTGTGCAGGGCGGAAATCAGATTGTAGTGCTCCTCGCGGCTCTTGTCGTAGGCGGGCGCGCGTTTCTGCAGGATGCCGGCCAGGGCCTGGACGTCCAGCGGTTCGGCGTCCTGAAGATCGAACAGAACCTCCGACATGGTCAGCAGATAGCGGCCGTCCCCATCGGCCAGGGCCAGCAGGGCCTGACGCGCCTCGGGTGTCAGGGGCAGGGTCTTCGCTTCTTGCGCCTCCGCCCGCACCAGCAGCTGATCCAGGGCCACATCGTCCAGTCGCTTCAGGACATAGACCTGACTGCGGGACAGCAGCGCGCCGTTCAGTTCGAACGACGGGTTTTCGGTCGTGGCCCCGACCAGTGTGACGATCCCCTCCTCCACGAACGGCAGGAAGCCATCCTGCTGGGCGCGGTTGAAGCGGTGGATCTCGTCGACGAACAGGAGCGTCGACTGCCCCGCCGCCCGGCGCATCCGGGCCGTCTCGAAGGCCTTCTTCAGGTCCGCGACGCCGGAGAAGACGGCGCTGATCTGCTGGAACTGATACCCCGCCGCCTGGGCCAGCAGGCGGGCGATGGTAGTCTTGCCGGTGCCCGGCGGGCCCCACAGGATCATGGAGCCCAGCCGCCCGGCCTCGATCATCCGCCGGATCGGCCCGCCCTCGCCCAGCAGATGGTCCTGACCCACCACCTCCTCCAGCGTGCGCGGCCGCAGCCGGTCGGCGAGCGGCGCGTCGGGGGGATGGATGCCGGAGGCTTCGAAGAGGTCGGTCATGCGAACTCATACTGCTCCCTTCCCCCTCGATGGGGGAAGGGCCGGGGTTGGGGGTGACGGTGTTTCCGATTGGCCCGTGTCGGCAGGTTCGGCAGATTTCTGGAACGCAGCAAACCTCCGAACAGCTTCACCCCCATCCCAACCCTTCCCCCATCAAGGGGGAAGGGCTTTAATGCAGGCAAGGAGCTCTTCATGACCGAGGCGACCCAGCAAGGCCCGACCAACGGCGTCACGCCCCATTTGACCATTCCGTCGCGCGGGGGACAGGCCGCGCTGGAGTTCTATGCCCGCGCTTTTGGAGCCCAGGTGCTGGACCAGAAATTGGCCGAGGACGGCGAGCGGCTGATTCACGCCCATCTGCTGATCAACGGGACCAGCGTCATGCTGCATGACGAGTTCCCCGAATATGGCCACGAGCCCGACATGGTGCCGCGTGGCGTAACCCTTCATCTCCAGGTCGACGACGCCGACGAATGGTGGACGCGCGCCTTGCTGAACGCCGCCATTCCGGTCCTGCCCATCGCCGATCAGTTCTGGGGCGACCGCTACGGACAATTGCGCGATCCGTTCGGCCATAGCTGGTCGATCGGGTTGCCGATAAAGGCTTAGAAGGCAGGATCTAACCTGCCGACATATTCCCCGGCTGCTGCTTCTCCTTAAGCGTGACCAGTTCCTCGGCCATGGTGGGGTGGACGGCGCAGGTGGCGTCCCACTGGGCCTTGGTCAGGCCGGCCTTTACGGCAATGGCGGCCAGCTGGATCATTTCGGGAGCTTCGGGGCCGACGATGTGGACTCCGACAACCTTCTGGCTCTGGGCATCCACGACCAGCTTCATCAGCACCCGCTCGTCCGAGCCGGTGAAGGCATATTTCATGGGCCGGAAGCGGGTCAGATAGACGTCGACCTCGCCAGGGCACGAATGGCGCGCCTCGCTTTCGGTCAGGCCCACCGTGCCGACCGGCGGCTGGCTGAAGACGGCGGTGGCGACGGCCTCGTAGTCGAAATGCCGGGGGTTGTCCTTGTAGACCGTCTCATGAAAGGCCACGGCCTCGCGGATGGCGACGGGGGTCAGGTTCATCCGGTCGGTGACGTCGCCGATGGCCCAGATGTTGTCGGCCGTGGTCTTCGAATACTCATCGACGCAGATCGCCCCGTTGTCGTCGATCTTCACCCCGGCCTTGTCGAGGCCCAGGCCCTTGACGTGCGGCACCCGCCCGGTGGCGAACATGACGACGTCGGTTTCGATCGTCATGCCGTTTTCGAGGTGGTTGACGATGCCGGTGTCGGTCTTTTCCAGCGACTTGTGCTGACAGCCCAGAATGACCTTGATGCCGCGCTTCTCGATCTCACCCGCCAGATGGGCGCGCACGTCGTCGTCGAAGCCGCGCAGGATATTGGGGCCGCGATAGATGAGGGTCGTTTCGACCCCAAGTCCGGCGAAGATGCCCGCGAACTCCACTGCGATATAGCCCCCACCCGCAATCAGGATGCGTTTGGGCAGTTCCGGCAGATGGAAGGCCTCTTCCGAGGTGATGGCGTGCTCGATGCCCTCCAGCTCTTCGGGCATCCACGGGCGACCGCCGGTTGCGATCAGGACGCGCTCGGCAGTGATGGAGCGGTCGGTGGTGCCGTCCTTCTTCAGGATCTGGACCGTGTGGGCGTCGGTCAGGACCGCGCGGCCATGGACCAGATCGACGCCCGCCTTGCCCAGGTTGGCGGCATAGATGCCGGATAAACGCGCGATCTCGACATCCTTGGCCTGAAGGAAGGTCGGCCAGTCGAACTTCGCATTGTCGAAGGACCAGCCGTAGCCCTCGGCGATCTTCAGCGCGTGGCTGACCTCGGAGGCCATGACCATGAACTTCTTGGGCACGCAGCCGCGAATGACGCAGGTGCCGCCGACGCGGAACTCCTCGGCGATGGCCACGCGCTTGCCGCCGAGCGCGGTCAGGCGGGCGGCGCGCACCCCGCCAGAGCCGGCGCCGATGACGAAGAGGTCATAGTCGTAAGCGGTCATGAGGACCTGATCCGTTGCTGTGGACGCGTATGTGGCAACCGTGGGTCGCGACGTCCAGACCAAGGCCATTGTGTTTTCGCAAACCTGAGTTACGGTATCAACCTTAGCGTTTGCCCGGTGGAGATCGACTATGTTTGAGGCTCTTGTCGCGACAGCAGTTCTACTGGGCTCAACACCAAATCCTACACCCACACTGGAGGCCCCACCCGCCGAAACACGGCAGGTACAGGATCCGGAAGCCGTTGAGCTGGAAGACGTTACGGTTGTGGGCCGTTCGCTTACGGATCTCATCCGCGGCTTTACAACTGAAGTGGCCGAACCAAACCGCTTTCGCGGGCTCGCGCGCTGGGACAGCCGCATTTGTGTCAGCGCCGTCAATCTGCGGGTCGATACAGCCCAATATATCGTAGATCGAGTCTCCACTATTGCCGAAGACGTGGGTTTGGAAGCCGGTGAACCGGGGTGCACGCCTAATTTGGTGATCGTTGCGACGGATGACGGCGGTGCTCTTGCCAGGCAACTTGTTTCCGAGCGCCGCAGAGCCTTTCGCATGGGCGGCAGTGGTATGGATCGGGGCAAGGTTGCACTCGAAGATTTTCAAGCCACGGATCGCCCTGTGCGATGGTGGCAGATGAGCCTGCCGATCGATTCCCAGACCGGCCAACGAGCGTTCCGTATCCCGGGTGAATGTCGTAATGCATGCAGCACGGTCAACGATTACGCGCCTGTGATCGCCATAGCCGGCGCGTCCAGACTACGCACTCAGATTGTAGATAACATCATAAGATCGATCGTTATCGTCGATATCAACGACGTCGCAGGCCTATCGACACAGCAACTGGCCGACTATATCGCGTTGGTCTCCTTGGCGCAGATCGACCCCGATGCCGACACGCGGGCCTATTCCTCCATTCTCAACGTCTTCCAGGACAGAGAAGCGGTGAGTGAACTGACAAGTTGGGATCGGGCCTATCTCAGTGGGCTGTATGAAGCCGAAAGAAATCGGTTGAATGGTCGTTCAAACCTGACGGAGGTTGTAGGCTCGATCCAGCGTGAGCACGCGCGTTTGCGAGCAGTCGATGATGACGAAGCGACTGACTGAACTTGAATGCCAGTTAAGACTTGATGCCGAGTAGCTTTGACGGACATCTGCGAGCGACCGGCTGCTTGCATGTTCGTCGCCAAAGAGGGGTAAAGCTATGATCTCTGCGCTTGTTCTCGCAGCTATGCTGGCGGCTGCTCCCCCGCAGCCCGCACTTCCCGCCCCGCAAGATCCGCCGCCGGCTAATGCGGCAGCGATCGCAGATACGCCGACGGATTTGGATGACGTCCAGGTTGTCGGGCGTCCTCTGGACACCATGATCCGGTCTTTCGTGTCCGAAGTTGCAGCCCCGAATCGTTATCGGGGGATTGCGCGTTGGGAGTCGAACATCTGTATAGGTGTCGCCAATCTCAGGGCCGAACCCGCACAATATCTCGTAGATCGCATCTCGACAGTAGCCGAGAATGTGGGCCTCAATCCGGGCGCGCCCGGATGCAGCCCGAATGTAATCATTGTGGCGAGCGATAAGCCTGACGAAATCACCCAGGCAATGGTGGAAGAGCGTCATCGGGCTTTCCGCATGGGTGGCACCGGCATGGATCGTGGCGGTGACGCCTTCGAGGATTTCATCCAATCCGACCGGCCCGTGCGCTGGTGGCAGGTCAGCATGCCGGTGGACAGCGAAACCGGCAAACGCGCAGCCCGCATCGACGGAGATTGTCAGGCGCCGTGCAATCTGCCGATCGATTATGCGCCGATCATAAACGTGGCCGCCGCATCGCGCCTGAACCAGCAGGTGGTCGATACCATCATCCGAACCGTGATCGTTCTGGACATGAATAAGATCGAGGGCCTCAGTACGCTTCAACTGGCCGACTACATCGCAATGATCACTCTGGCCCAGATCAATCCGGATGCGGAAACAAACCGCTACGCTTCAATTTTGAACGTATTCGACGATCCCGAAACTGTTGATACCCTAACGAACTGGGACCTTGCTTATCTGGATGGACTGTATAGCGCTGAGCGCAATCGGATCGATCTGAGAGCGAACCGAAGCGAGATCGTTTCATCAATTCAGGACGCTCACACTCGCCTGCAATCCCAAGACCCCGGTTGAACGGCCGGAGTCTACGGAAGATATGATCGCACGCCTGCATCCGTGCCGATCAGCGCCTCGTCGGCCAGGTCCAGGAACAGGCCGTGCTCGACCACGCCGGTGATCAGCTTCAGGTCATCGGCCAGGCGTACGGGGTCGTGGATGACGCCGCACTTCGCGTCATAGATCAGATTGCCCCCGTCAGTCCGGACCAGACCCCGGTCGGCCATGCGGACGCGGGCGGGCATGGCGATGTCATGATCGGCCAGGACATCGGCGATGCGGTTGGCGGTCGTCTTGTGCCCGAAGGCGACGACCTCGATCGGCAGGGCAAAGGCCCCCATGGTCTTCACCACCTTGGCGCTGTCGGCGATGCAGAGACAGCGGGCCGAAGCCTCCCACACCAGCTTTTCGCGCAGCAAGGCCGCGCCGCCGCCTTTGATGAGGGCGAGGCCCGGCCCGATCTCGTCCGCGCCATCGACGGTCAGGTCGATGCGGGGTGTGTCCTCCAGAGTGGAGAGCGTCAGGCCCAGGTCGCGGGCCAGCTCGGCGGTGGCTTCGGACGTGGGGACGCAGCGCAGGCCGGTCAGGCTGCGGGCGGCCAAAGCCTTGACGAACCATGCGGCGGTCGAGCCGGTGCCCAGGCCCACGACCATGCCCGGCTCGACGCGCAGGGCGGCGGCTTCGCCGGCGTGGCGTTTTTGCAGATCGCTCATTTCAGCTTCGCCTTCTTGGCCCGCATCGTGTCCATGAAGCGTGCAGCCCAGCCGGGCTTGGCCAGCTGATCGCCTCGGCCCAGGGCCAGGTCACCCGGCCCGACGTCGCGGGTGATGACCGAGCCCGAGCCGACCATGGCTCCGTCGCCGATGGTCACCGGCGCGACCAGGGCGCTGTTGGAGCCGATGAAGGCCCCCTCGCCTATCGTCGTCCGGTGTTTGAAGAAGCCGTCATAGTTGCAGAAGATGGTGCCCGCGCCGATGTTGGCCTTTGCCCCCACCGTCCCGTCGCCCAGATAGGCCAGATGGTTGGCCTTGGACCCGACGTCCATGCGGACGTTCTTGACCTCGACGAAATTGCCGACCTTGACCCCCTCGCCCAGGTCTGCGCCGGGGCGCAGGCGGGCATAGGGTCCGACCTCGGCTCCCGTGGCGACGGTGGCCCCTTCGACATGGCTGAAACTGCGGATGCGCGCGCCGGGGGCGACCTTTGCACCGGGGCCGAAGACGACGAAGGGCTCGATGACGGTGCCTGCGCCTACCTCGGTGTCGAAAGAGAAATGGACCGTCTCGGGCGCGGCCATGGTCACCCCGGCAGCCAGGAAGGTTTCGCGCTGGACCTTCTGGAACAGGGCCTCGGCGACGGCCAGTTCGGACTGGGCGTTGACGCCCATGACGGCGTCTTCACCGGCCATGACAGCGCGGGTCGGTAACCCTTGCGCGCGGGCCAGGGCCACCACGTCGGTCAGATAGTATTCGCCCTTGGCATTGTCGTTGGTGACGCGCGCAAGCAGACCGAACAGCAGGGCCGACGGCGCGGCCATGACGCCGGAGTTGCAAGTCGTCAGGGCCAGAACCTCGGCCGACGCCTCCTTGGCCTCGGTGATGGCGGCCAGGGTGTCGCCCTCCATGACCAGTCGGCCATAAGCGCCCGGGTCGCGCGCCTCGAAGCCGATGACGGTGACGCCGTCTGCACTGCCAAAGACCGGTTCGATGTCATGGGCCTTCAGCAGTGGCACGTCGCCATAGGTGATGACCACCTGGCCCTCGAACCCCGCCAGCGCAGCCTCGGCGGCGCGAACGGCGTGGCCGGTACCAATGGGCGGATCCTGGACCGCGATGGCCCCCTCCCCCAGACGCTTGACCACATGGGCGCGGACTTCCGGCGAATGATTGCCGACCACGACCACGATCCGCTCGCAGCCAAGGGCCTGGGCCGCGTCGATGGCGTGGTCCAGCATGGCCCGGCCGCCGACGGGGTGCAGCACCTTGGGCAGCGGCGACTTCATGCGAGTGCCCTGGCCGGCGGCGAGGATGATGGCAGCGCGTCTGGTCATGAATCGGTCCGGCGGTTAGTCACGGCGGGTGGTCTAGCCTATCGCGGCGACCCTTGGGAGATGCCGCCGTGACGGAACGCGACCTGGAAGGCTGGACCATCGCCTTCGACCTGGACGGGACGCTGGTGGAAACGCACCGCGATCTGGTCGGCACGCTGAACCGCATGCTGGTCCGCGAGGGCCTGCCGACTGTGCCGATGGAGGGCGCGGCGGACCTGATCGGCGGCGGGGCGCGGGCCTTGCTGGAGCATGGGTTCGCGGCGGCGGGGGCCAGCGCCGAGGATGCGCGGCGGCCCGAACTGTTCGAGGCCTTCATCGCCGACTACATAGCGCACATCGCCGACCACTCGCGGCCCTATGACGGCGTGGTCGAGACGCTGAAGCGGCTGGCGGCGCGGGGGGCCATCCTGTGCGTGGCGACCAACAAGCGCAGCGACCTGTCGGAACGGCTGCTGGCCGCGCTGGACATGACCCGGCATTTCGCCGCCATCGTGGGGCCGGACCGGGTCAGTGCCCGCAAGCCGGACGGCGCGCATCTGAAAGAGGCCGTGCGACTGGCCGGCGGCGATCCGGCGAGAGCCGTCATGGTCGGCGACGCGGCCCCAGACACGGGCGCGGCGCGGGACGCGGGCATGCCGTGCATCGTCTGCACCTACGGCTATACGCCCATACCGGCAACGGAACTGGGCGGCGACGCGATGGTGGACAGGTTTGCGGACATCGAAACCGCCATCGACGGCTTTCTGTCGGCGCGACGGTTGCGGATTGCTGCGACTGCGAACACATAATGCGGCCGACAGCCCAAGAGGCCCTGCCATGCTCCGTCGCTTCTTCGCCATCCCCCTGTGGCAGCGCACAGCCGCCGGTTTCGTGCTGGGGATCGTCGCTGGCCTGGTCCTGCGCGAGAATGCCGAAACCTGGTTACAACCGATCGGCGACGTCTATCTGAACCTGATCCGCATGGTGGTGGCCCCTTTGGTGCTGTTCACCATCGCCAGCTCTATCGCCAAGCTGGGCGAAGGCGTGGGCGCGGTCCGGCTGGGTGTGCGGACCATCGTCTGGTTCGCGGTCACCTCGCTCCTGGCCGTTCTGGTAGGGTTTGCGTTCGGCCACATCATCAATCCCGGAATGGGGCTGTCCAACCTGCCGCTGGGCGAGGTGCGGGCACGGGAGATACCTACGCCCCTGGAAGTCCTGATCGGCATCGTCCCGACAAACCCCTTCGCGGCACTGAGCGAAGGCAAGGTGCTGCAGATCATCTTCTTCTCGGCCCTGGTCGGGATGGCGCTGGTGGCGCTGGGTGACCGGGCGCAGGGCGTGCGGCGGCTGGTGGACGAAGGGGCCTCCATTATATTCCGCATCACACGCTGGGTGATCCAGCTGACGCCGTTCGGGGTGTTCGGCCTGATCGGCTCGGTGGTCGGCGGCTATGGCTGGGAGGCGCTGCTGCCCTTGGGCAAGTTCATCTTCGCCATCTACGCGGCCTGCCTGTTCCACATCCTGATCGTCTATTCCGGCCTGCTAAAGGCGCACGGGCTGAAGGTGCGCAGCTTCTTCCGCGGAGCCTTCGCAGCACAACAGACGGCGTTCGCCACCTCGTCTTCGCTGGGCACCCTGCCGATTACCCTGCGCCAGACGGTCGAGCGTCTGGGCGTGCCCCAGGCCTATGCCGCCTTTGCCGTGCCGCTGGGGGCCAATGTGAAGATGGACGGCTGCGGAGCCATCTACCCGGCCATCGCGGCCATCTTTATCGCCCAGTACTTCAAGATCGATCTGACGATGACGCAGTATGTCCTGATCGGGCTGACGGCGGTGCTGGGATCGCTGGGCACGGCGGGCGTACCGGGAACCAGTATCGTCATGCTGACCCTGACCCTGTCGACCGCAGGCCTGCCGCTGGAGGGCATCGGCTATATCGTGGCCATCGACCGGATCATCGACATGATGCGCACCGCGACCAATGTGACCGGCCAGATGCTGGTCCCCGTACTGGTGGCAAGGGAAGAAGGCATACTGGATCAGGGCATCTATGACGGCCATGTGGCCTGGCTGCCCGGCGACCCGGAGGCAGAGACGTCGGACACCGTACGCGCCGCCGGGATCTGAGCCTGCGTTTGCCTGTTGCAAGGCCCCGCCGTGCGGGCTATGTCCCCGCCCTCCCCGATCCTTAGCGATCGGCGGGCCGACATGACCGGCCAGATGGATGCGTAGCTCAGCGGGAGAGCACCTCGTTCACACCGAGGGGGTCACAGGTTCAATCCCTGTCGCATCCACCATCTTCCAACATTCAACGACCGGTCAATAAAGCGTCCGTTCAGACGACAGGGTTAAGGCGGATTAAGATTACCCGATGTAAACCGTGGTTGTTGGCACGTCTCTAACCCTGCTTGTTACCGTCAAGTTCAAGCCTGTCCTCTTATATCGCAGTGTCGATTGCGACGTGATGAGGACAAAATGTCTACTACACAAAAAGCGACACTGTCGGTTGGTATGCTTGCTGCGGTGGCCGCGATTGCTCTGGCTCCGACGTCCGCATCTGCCCAGCAGAAGTCTGGCACCTATCGCCTGACGGCCCGTGTCCCTGTCGCCTGCTGGGTTCGTCCGGAACAGGCGATGAGTTCGGAAACCGTGACCGGCCGCGTGGTCGAAGCGTGCAACAGCCCCGGCGGGTTCGTGGTCAATGCAAGCTACCGTCAGCTTCAGGCCGGCGAGTCGGCGCGTCTGCGTTACGCCGATACCCTGCTGGACCTGCCGAAAACCGGGAATTTGACATTGCGCCGGTCGCGGATCGCGCAGATCCGCACCGTCAACTACGCGTTTGAGGAAGCCCGGCTGGACACGCCTGTCGTGCTGGTCCTGTCGATCCAGCCGATCTAACGTCAGAACGGGGCGAGCGTCAGTGTCAGCAGGTCGGAATAGCGCCCTGCCCTCGCCCCTTCGACATTGCCGACCTGCAATACCAGCGGATAGTTGTCGTCTCGCAGCCCACCACCGGGCGAAGAACGCAGAGCCGACGGATCACCCAGATCGATCCGCTCTCCGCCCAGACTGAGCGAATAGGGCACGGACCAGCCGCGCGAGCCGCTGACCAAGCGACCTTGGTTTTCGGAACTGACATCGACGCGGTAGCCGCGCGTGCTGCGAACCCACAGCGAGACCGGCAGGCTGACGGCCCCTTCGGACAGCTCACCCAGATCGATGCGGGCAACCCCGCCACGACGATTGAACGTCCCCGCCAGACCCATGACCGCAGACGGACGAACGTCCAACGCCAGGTTCACCTGACGCTCGGCCTCGACCATCATATTGGGACGCACGACGGCGAATGACACTGTCTGCTGGAACAGACCGTCGGCTCCCAGATTTCGGTCGTCGACAGAGAGGCTGTAGCGTTTGATGACCCGCTGCCCGGCCTCGACGACCAATTGCTGACGCGGCGTCTGGCCTAGGGCGACACCGCCATAGGGGGTCAGATCGCGCCCGTCGAACTCATCGACCAGGACATAGGGCAGCCGACTGGCCGACGACACCGTCGTACTTTCCAGTCCATAGGGTTCACCATTCAGCCGCACGCTGACATCGCCGCGGCAGGTGCGGTCGCCGTCGTTGACATAGGTGATCTGGAACGACCCGGTGGCGCGCTCTCCACTGAAGGGGTCGTAGGCTGCGATGACCCACTGGGTCGACTGAGGGTCGATGCGCAGCTGACAATCGCGTGCGGGTGCAGCCGTCTGAGCACTAGCGGCGCCGCCTATGCCAACCAAGGCCAGGGCGAGAGCGAACATGGTCTTCATTGCGACCTCCCTTGATTGACTGGCACGGCGACCTGAACCCTTTGCAGGTTCAGCAGGCCGTCGCTGTCCGCAGGCACTTCGAACTCGAAGGTCTGACGTGGATCCGTGAGCAGTTCGACGCGGTAACGCACGCCGGGACGAAGCCCCTGCATGGCGAACCGGCCGACCGTATTGGTGAAGAACGGCACCGGTGTTGCATCCGGCTCGTTTGCGGGCCGCAGGCGGCCGGAAACCAGGGCCAGCGGCACCTCGCCATCGCCGACCAGCGTCCCAAGCGCGCTGACATAGGCGTCAGTGCCGATCTCATAGGCATAGCCGGACTTGTAGGTCGGACGCAGGCGCAGGATGCCTTCGCCGATGTCATAGCCCGCGGGCGCATCGACGACGTCGTATCGCAGCGACTGGTTCACATAAGACCCCAGCGCATTGTCCAGCGCCGGCCCCAGCACGCCGCTGGAAGCGTTATAGCGGCCGCCGTCCAGATCGTCCCCGGTGATGACACGGCGATTGCCGAGGGTTTCATGCGGATACAGAATGGCGAAGCTGTCCCCGATCCGGCGACCCAGGGCGACCTTGCCGCCCGCATAGGCGACGCTGCTGGTCAGGGCCAGCGACGTGACCTGCTGATCCGTCAGGGAGTTGAAGCTGCGTCCAAACGCGGCGTGCGCCAGATTGGCGTCGAACCGGTTGCCGACATAGCCGACCGAGCCGCTCAGGCTACCCGCGCCGCGATCATAGGATGCCAGGGCGCTGGCATTGGTCGATCCGACGCGGCCGTCTCCTGTCTGGAAGAAGGACGCTGAACCGGAATCCCCAGCGCTTTCGTAACGTGCGTCCAGACGAGTGTCGTAGCGGGGCGTCCAGACGAGACCGATGTTGATGCCGACGTTATCACGCGCGATCGTGGATTGTTCGAACTCGGTGTAGCTGATCCCGCCTTGTAGGGTGAACTGATCAGTTACGCGGTAAGACAGGTCCGCCGACGCCTGGTAGGAATCGCCAAAGCCGTCGCGGCCCTTTTGATAGGAGCCGTTGATCGAACCGAACAGGCGGTCGTTGAAGACCCGCGAATAGACCGCAGTAAAGGTAAACTCGATCGGATTCTGTCCCCCGAGATTGCCGAGGGTGGCGAACTTGCGTGAGACGTGATCGAGTTGCAGCGAAACGCGATCAACCTGTTCTCCGCGATCTACAAACATGTCGTAGATGACGGCGGCAGCATAGCCGCCGCCCAGATTGTCGGCATTGCTCAGCGCCGCATTGAATTGAAGTCGGCTGCCACCCGGCAGGATGAACTGGGTTTGGCCGTCCACCATCTGGACCGCCTCGCTGACTTGCAAGCCGACACCGATGGCGGGCCGGTTCTCGAAAGCCTTGCGGAAGTAACCGGTAAAGGCCGGATCGCCGTCGCTATAGTCGGGCGAACCAATAGCCAGCGGCGCAACGACGCCGAGGTAGGCCCCGTATTCATA
The DNA here is from genome assembly GCF_041919755.1 of Brevundimonas sp. GTDB lineage: Bacteria > Pseudomonadota > Alphaproteobacteria > Caulobacterales > Caulobacteraceae > Brevundimonas. Next base: position 223,560 of record NZ_JAYRTD010000001.1, read on the forward strand.
GTCACCCGGATCGAGGTCAATGGCGTCCAGATAGGCGCGATAGGACACCACCGAAGATTGCCCGCTATCGTCGACGATCTGGAGCTGGACGTCGTTGCTGCCGACCTCCAGCGGAAGATTGGAGAAGTCGTACTGACCCGCATCCAGTCGAAACTCTCGCACCAGAACGCCATTTCGCAAGACGCGAACGGTCGAGTCCGATTGAAGCAGAACCTGCCTTTCGCCCGACAGCAGTCCGGGACGGAAACTGTTGAAGCGGCGTGTCTGACGCACGACCCCCACACCGCCCATGTTGACGAAACCCTGCCGCCCACGCGTTTCGGTGTCCAGATCGCCTAGCGAGAAGCGCCGGTAATATTCAGGCTGGTCGTACACCAGACGGGCGTATCGACGAATGAACTCGTACTCTTCGGTGAACTGATCCTCGCGGCCCTGAAAATCGAATTCGAAGACGGTTGTGTTGTAGCGGACGGCCCCGTTCAGAAAGACGCTGGGTGTGGGCGTCGCGGATTGGCTCGGCCCCGTGTTGGATCGATAGAAGGCGACGGCGGTGGAGTTCAGATAGGCCGTGAATTTCTCTGGCGGCAGGCCTGGCTCCTCGGCTTCGCCGGCGTCGAACAGGGATTCGAGGGTGCGTTTGGAAGGCTCGATTCGCAAAACCAGAATGGACAAGGCATTGGGATCGTAATCCAGAACGATGCCTGTTGATGACAGATCGCCAGCTTCAAATGAATCCCTCCCCGAAAGTGCCGTCGTCAGTTCCGTGACGCCCTGCTCGTTCAGAAGCGGGCGCAACAACTCGATGAAGGGCTGAGATTGGACCACGAACCGGTCGTCGCGGGTCAGCAGGACCGGGATTTCACCCAGAGTGCGCCGGTTGAATGTGAGGGGGACGGTCAGTTCGATGTCCCGATCGAACGGGTTGATATCGCGAACCTGCGCGACCTGTCCCGTGGCGACCGGCACCGGCGTCGCCGGATCCTGGGCGAGCTGAGCGGCGGTCTCCGGCACTGGCTCGACCGGCAGCGCTGGCGGCGAGGTCACCACAGGCGCGCGGTCTTGCGGCACGTCCTGGAGTACGGGCGGAGCCGTGCGCACGAACTCGGCGGTCTCCGGGGCGTCAGCGTGCACGGCGGCGACGTCGATCGCCAACATGGAAACACCGCCCAGCAGGGCAACTGCCAGCCGCGCCGAAGCCAGACAGGATCGCTGCATTACAATTTTTGCGGCACCGTTGCGACGCATCTTCCCCCCGGATGATGTCACTGGCTAAAGCTCAGCTTGATCGGCTGGCCTTCAGCGAACGCTTGACCCGTGGGCACCCGGAAGACGCGGCGGCCACCGGCAGGAGCCAGATAGCCCACGCCAACGGCTTCGTTGATCTGATTGGCCGTCAGCCGGACACGGACATCCTGGCCTTGCGGATCCTTGCCCTCAAAGGTCCAGTCTGCACCGCTCATCAGCGCATAGCGCGTGCCGGTGTTGCGCAGCTCGACCTCGACGCCGGGAACTTCGCCAGCCGCGGCGGCGGGTGCCGCGGCAGCCTCGGAGGTGGCGGACGTCAGCTCCAACGGCCCAGCGGCGGTCGTCACCATGGCGGGCACAGCGGACAGCACACGCACATCAGGCTCGGCACCGGGAGGCGCGACCGTCAGCAAAGATTTCATATGATAGACAAGCTGGACCTGGGCACCGACGGCCGCGTCGGAGGCCGTTCCCTCCACGTCGACCGGCAGCTGGTGAATGCCCACATAGTAGGCGCGCGACACGGCCAGTTCGGGGTCGCCGACCCACTGGACGCGCACGACCTGGCGACCATTGACGGGAATCACCCCTTGCGGCGGGAAGACCAGAAATTCATCGTCCGACGGCGTCTCGATCATCTGACCGTTTTCGTCAAACTCGATGCGGGTGATCCGCGTTTCGAAGGCCAGAGAGGTCGAACCGACGTTCTGAACCTCGATCCGGGCCGATGAACCGGCACCGCGTGTAGTGATTTCAGAGACCATCGGCGAGACCCGCATGGCCTCGGCGTCGGTGATCAGGACCAGTCCCAAAGCGAGAACCGCCGCGAGGGAATGCACGATGGCTTTCCGCATGCGTTTCATGGTTTGGATCAGCATGGGTCAACTCCGGATAACAGCGATCAGCTTGTGCGCCGCATCGGTAAACAACTTGCAAACTATATGCCGGAGTCAGGGAGGCGATTGTCGTCGCCTCCCTGATCCCTGCCGACCCGTTTGGGTCGGACTTTCAGGCCCTTAGATCACGTCCAGCGTGACGGTGATCGTGTCAGAGTAGTTGCCGGCCAGCAGCGAGCGGGTCGGAACCGGCACGTTGATGTTCATGTTAAACACCGACTTCCAGGCACCTTGCTGCTTGTTGTTGTTCAGCGTGTTCAAACCAACGTTCAGAGTCTCTGCAACCGGAGCCGCTGCGCCACCCGACGGAGCCGAACCCTGCCAGCTGGCATTGACGATGTAGTCAAGTTCGTTGGTGAACTGCGTCTGGTCGAAGCCAGCGGTGTTGTCAGACACCATGCCGGTAGCGCGACCCTTGGCAATGGTGACGCGGTTGCGGGTGTTGCAGCCAGCGACGTTGGTCTGGACCGAGGCCGTGGCCGGAGCGGTCATGTCGAAGGCCGAGGCCGGGCCGACGTTGTCGTTGGCTTCGATGCCGATGACGCCGAAGTTGATCGAGCGATCGACGTTGCCGACGAAGAACGAGCAGTCAGGCGTCACGTTGCCGCTGATCGTGAAGCTGTTGCTGACCGTCGTCACAGCTTGACCGTTGTTGGCCGCCGACGAACCTTCGATGACGATCAGCGAGACGTTTGCGTTCATGCCTAGCCCGAAAATGACGCTGTCAGCAGCGATCAGATATTCACGTCCGATCGCACCAAGGCTGGTTTCGTTGAATTGGGTCGGAGCTTGGTCGTTGGCGTAGACGTTGCCGAAAGAGGGCGTAGACACGGTCGGACCCGCATACCCTGGGCGGACATCAATCGATGCATGATATACATCGCCAGCATGAGCGGCAGTAGAAACCAGTGCGATGGCGGCGACGCCAGCAAGAAGGCGGAAGGCTTTCATAGGTAGTTCCAGTCGAAGAAGAGAAATTGTGATTTAGCTGAATCAGGGGGGCAACAGATGTCGCCCCGCTGATCCTTGCCGACCCGTTTGGGTAGGACTTTCAGGCCCTTAGATCACGTCCAGCGTGACGGTGATCGTGTCAGAGTAGTTGCCGGCCAGCAGCGAGCGGGTCGGAACCGGCACGTTGATGTTCATGTTAAACACCGACTTCCAGGCACCTTGCTGCTTGTTGTTGTTCAGCGTGTTCAAACCAACGTTCAGAGTCTCTGCAACCGGAGCCGCTGCGCCACCCGACGGAGCCGAACCCTGCCAGCTGGCATTGACGATGTAGTCAAGTTCGTTGGTGAACTGCGTCTGGTCGAAGCCAGCGGTGTTGTCAGACACCATGCCGGTAGCGCGACCCTTGGCAATGGTGACGCGGTTGCGGGTGTTGCAGCCAGCGACGTTGGTCTGGACCGAGGCCGTGGCCGGAGCGGTCATGTCGAAGGCCGAGGCCGGGCCGACGTTGTCGTTGGCTTCGATGCCGATGACGCCGAAGTTGATCGAGCGATCGACGTTGCCGACGAAGAACGAGCAGTCAGGCGTCACGTTGCCGCTGATCGTGAAGCTGTTGCTGACCGTCGTCACAGCTTGACCGTTGTTGGCCGCCGACGAACCAATGATCTCAATCATCGAAACGTTGGCGCTGGTGTTCATCACCTGAGCCGATGCGCCTTGCAGGTAACCCTTCGCAGCTGGGTTGTTAAAGCCCTCGTTGAAGGTGAAGTTGGTCGGATAGCCCGGAGGCGTTGCAGTGTAGGTGCCAAAGCCCGGAACGTTGACCGAAGGGCCTGTTTGACCAACCGGAACCGACATCGAGGCGTGATAGACGTCACCGGCCTGAGCGGCGGTGGAGATCAGGGCGAGGGCGGCGACGCCCGCAAGCAAACGGAAGGCTTTCATGTCATTCTCTCCGACTTAAATGCCTTCGACCATTGGGATCAGAAGGCGCATTGGGCACGATTGCCCAAAGGGTTGAGCGCCGGGCGATCACCGCCCGCCGCGAAAGGGTTCAGGTCCTGGGGGCCAGGACCACGGTGATGGTCTCCGAATATCGCCCGGCCAGAAGCCCAGCGCCGGTGGGAGGGGCGACATCGAAGCGCAGTCGGGCCGCGCCATTCGAGATGCCGTCCTGGCTGGATACCGTCGCGCCCGAGCGCATCTGGTCCGATGTGAAGTTGGCCTCGATGACGCGAGCCTCAGGCGAGCGGACCGGCAGATCGACGCGCATCTGATAGGTCAGGCGACCGGCATAGGGCCCCTGCCCGTTCGGCATTTCGTCATGGGCGATACCGCCGTTCGAGGACTGGAACGACAGGGTGAAGGGCACATTGCAGTCCAGCGCCATATTGGCCCGGATGCGAAAGCCGGTGTTGCCCATCACGCCCAGGTTGGCATCAGGGATGTCACCCATGCTACAGCGCTGGGAAATGCGGCCTGAAAATTCGATCTGAAGCCGCTTTGCACCATCGGCGACGTCGCGGTCACCTTCGGCAGCAAGTGACGGTCCTGCGATGGCGGCTGCCGAGACGGACAGCGCCACCGCGAGCGGTGCGAGTATGCGTTTCATCTATTCCACCCAACCCCAGCGAACCCCGTTATCCCCGGGTTCGTTCGCGGCGGAATATGTTCGTTAGCATTTTGTTAATCGTCCCCAAGATTGGGGACATATCAATGTTTTATCAACCTTATGCCTGAGCTTAGTCCGTGTTTACCAACATGTTTCCCGTCGCCGCTGGCTTTTCGCGTCTAGGGGGAATCGACCATTGGTATGCAAAAAAAAATCGCGGACCCGAGACGTTAATGGTTAAGCTATGCGAAACCCCGCCATCCGGCGGAACATTTCCTCTTTGCTGGACACGTCCATTTTCAAATACAGGCGCTTGACGTGGGTTCTGACGGTAGCCGCGCCCAGTCCCAGAAGTGACGCCGTCCGCTCGACACTGTTGCCATCGAGTAGCAGCAAGGCCACCCGATATTCTGCCGGCGTCAGAGAGAATGCAGGGGCGAAGTTGGCCCACTGCGGCTGGAAGCCGATGCTCGTATCCTGGATACGCAACCCAACGAGCTCTGAGCCAGCGCTGATCCTGCGTGCCACGAAGAGCAGTTGCTCCTGACTTCCCGTCCGCGAAAGATACCAGGTGCTGAACGTGTCATCTGCCCTGTCGACCAGATCTGTCAGTTCAGACTGCAGGGCATGATCGGTCAGCCGTATCGCCGACCCGGCGCGATGCAGGATCGTGGCGTCGTCCAGAAAGCGCTGCGCGCTTTCGCTGGCCCAGACCACGCAAAGGTCCTTGGTCACGATCAGCCGCCGCGCGGGATCGGCACCGGCCCATTCCGCGACGGCCTCGCTCGCATCCTTAACGGCGCTGCGATGGGTTGATGTAAGCAGAGCGTCCAAGTCTGACATGTTTCACAGTTCGATGAACGGCAGCCGTTAATGGTGAACGCCATGGTTATCAATAAGAAAGACGCCTTTGCACGCGCTGGGCGAACCGCTATCGATATCGGCGGTTGGCGTGCTAACCGCCGATCAATCATGGATTGGACAACGTGGCTGGAGGAGTGTGCGCCGTGAAGATCCTGCTGCTTTCGATGACTGCGTCGCTCGTGTTTGCCGGCGGGGCAGCACACTCTCAGGACGCGGCGAATTCACCGCAAGCGCCAACGGCTGCTGAGGTGCTCACCGGCGTCAGCCCCCAGACCCGTGAAGAACAGATCGGCGAAACTCGCAGCTATGTCAGTGAAACCGTGCAAAGCGGTCCGGGTGGCGTTGCTTCGCAGAACCGCCAGACATTTGCGCTGGAAACCATGGCGCTCACCCGCACAAAGATTCTGATGCGCTACAGACTCAAATCCGCTGAGGCACAGGATGCGGCGCGCCCCTATCTCGCTGGCCTTCTGCAGTCATACGTTGATGTGCCGATCGAGTTCGAGGCCAATCTGAACGGGATGCCACAGCGGATCATCAACTGGACCCGCGTGAGCCAGGCCCTGGAAGCCAACATGGCCCGGGCATTGCCTGACGAAGAAGCTCTGCGAAACGGCACTCTGGCCGGCCTGAATGCCATGCCGGAGAATGTCCGGGCTCTCGCCATCCTGTCGGATGTCGCCACCTTGGCCCAGATGCAGCCTCGCGGCCCGGTACGGCTGGGTCGCGTGACCGCACCTGAAACGCGTACACCAGTCGCTGACAATCGCTTTGTCGTATCGACCCGATTTGCCGAACTGGACATGATCGAGCCGGCCCGCTGCACGGCCCGGTTCCAGAGCGGATCGTCGGCCCAGGTCGAGGGTGCACAAGACCGGACGACCACGACACTGGTGGGCGAACTGTCGACGCTGGATGGGTGGGCCAACACCCTGGAGCGCCGAACAGAGGCCGTGTCTGCGCAAGGCACAGCCGTTCAAACATTGACGATCCGACGCGAGGCGACGCCGGGTTGCGGCTAATATTGATTCTTTAAGGGTCAGCTGGCGGTCTCGACCACCATTCGGCCTTGATCGTGGCGCATGTGCGCGCCCCTTTCGCCAACCGTGACGGCTGGCGTGCACCGCCCTGGTGCCCTACGGAACGATCATGCCTTTTCCTGCCAGCCATCCCGCGCTCGACCGCGCTCTTTCCGACCGTGGTTATGCCGAGCCGACGCCCGTCCAGGCTGCCGTTCTGGAGGCGTCGCTGAATGACGATGGGTCCGGTCGGGATCTGCTGGTCAGTGCCCAGACCGGGTCCGGCAAGACCGTCGCCTTCGGCTTGGCGCTGGCCCCTACCCTGCTGGGCGAGGCGGAGAAGTTTGCAGAGTTCGGTGCTCCCGTCGCCCTGGTCATCGCCCCGACCCGCGAGCTGGCCCTGCAGGTCTCCAACGAGCTGCAATGGCTGTATACCCAGACCGGCGCGCGCATCGTCTCCTGCGTCGGCGGCATGGACCCTCGGACGGAACGCCGAGCGCTGGAACGCGGCTGTCACATCGTGGTCGGCACGCCCGGCCGACTGCGTGACCATGTCGAGCGGGGCGCGCTGGATCTGTCGACGCTTCAGGCCGTGGTGCTGGATGAAGCCGACGAGATGCTGGACATGGGCTTCTCCGAAGACCTGACCTTCATTCTGGACGCCGCACCCGCCGAGCGTCGGACCCTGTTGTTCTCGGCCACCCTGGCGCGTGACATCGTGCAGCTTGCCAAGACCTATCAGAAGGATGCCCTGCGCATCGATACGGTCGCCGGTGCCGGATCGCACGCCGACATCGAGTACAAGGCCATCCGCGTGGCGCCGAACGAGGTCGAACTGGCCGTCGTCAATGTGCTGCGTTATTTCGAGGCCCCCGGGGCCCTCGTGTTCGCCAATACGCGCGAGCGGGTGAAGCATCTGACCGCCAGCCTTCGCGAGCGCGGCTTCTCCGTCGTCGGCCTGTCCGGCGAACTGACCCAGAGCCAGCGATCCGAGGCCCTGCAGGCGCTGCGCGACGGCCATGCGCGGGTGTGCGTCGCCACCGACGTCGCCGCGCGCGGTCTGGACCTGCCCGATCTGGGGCTGGTCATCCATGCGGAGATTCCGGTCAACAAGGCCGGGCTGCTGCACCGTTCGGGCCGGACCGGTCGCGCGGGCAAGAAGGGCGTGTCTGTCCTGCTGGTCAGCTATACGCGCCGCCGCAAGGTCGAGATCATGCTGTCCTCGGCGGGGATCACCGCCGAATGGTCGGGCCCGCCCAGCGCCGACGAAATCCGCGCCAAGGACCAGCAGCGCATGCTGGCCGATCCCGTCCTGACGACCGTCATCGAGGACGAGGACACCCTGGCCATGGGTCGCCAGCTGCTGGAGAAATCCAGCGCGGAACAGATCGCCGCGGCCCTCATCCAGCTGTATCGCCATAAGCTTCCGCCGCCCGAAGACGTCTATGACGACGAGCGGATGAAGCGCCAGCAGGCCAGCGGCAAGAACGACAAGGGTCAGCCTGATGTTCCGTACACGGACTTTGCCCGTGGCGGCGACATGGCCTGGTACCGGATCAACATCGGCCGCGACAAGAACGCCGATCCCAAATGGCTGATGCCGACCCTGTGCAGGCTGGGCCATGTGACCAAGCGCGATATCGGCTCCATCAAGATCTTCGACCGCGAGACCAAGTTCGAGATCACGATGGAGATGAAGGCCAAGTTTGAGGCCGCCATCGCGCAGGGGCTGGAAGACGGCGTCAAGATCGAGCCTGCGGTCAAGCCCGGCCCGTCGGAGAAGCCCGTCGGTCGCTGGGACAAGAAGCCATCCGGCGACCGTCCGCAGTCCAACCGTCCTGACAAGAAGCCCTGGGCCAGGCGTGAAGAGGGTGCCGACAAGCCCGCCTGGAAACCGCGCGAGGACCGTGCTGAGGGTCCGAAGAAGCCCTGGGTCAAGCGCGACGACAGCACGGCATCTTCTGAAAGGAAGCCGTGGAAGGCCCGCGAGGACGCCCCGCCTGCCCCCGCCGTCGAAGGCAAGAAGTGGGTGAAGCGCACGCCCGACACCCCGACACCCGAAGGCAAGAAGCCCTGGATCAAGAAGCCGCCAGTCGAGGGCAAGACGCCCTGGGCCCCGCGCTCGGACGCCACGCCCGGCGCGGCCGGCCACAAGCCGTGGAAGGGCAAGCCCAGGAGCAAACCGCAGGGCGGCGACCGCCCATGGGCCGCCAAGGACGCCCGCGGCAAGCCCGCGACCAGCAAACCCTACAAGGGTAAGACCCCGCGCGGCTGAGTACTCCTCCCCCATCGGGGGAGGGAAACCGCGCGTAGCGTGGTGGAGGGGGCCAGCCCCAGACACCGGCGTTTGCGTCTTTCCCCCTCCACCATCCTTCGGATGGTCCCCCTCCCCCGATGGGGGAGGAATGGATTGCGCCACCTCTGTAACCGTTTACGGTAGCCCGCAAATCAAGAGACTGCGGGTCGAGGAAACATGGCGGACGTCCGGCTGGCCGGTGTGAAGAAGCGCTTCGGCACGACCGAAGTCCTGAAGGGCATCGATCTGGAGATCGCCGACGGCGAGTTCGTGGTCTTCGTCGGCCCCTCCGGTTGCGGCAAGTCCACCCTGCTGCGCACCATCGCCGGACTGGAAGAGGCCGACGCGGGCCAGATCGCCATCGGTGGCCGCATCGTCAACGACCTGTCGCCGTCCGACCGGGGCATCGCCATGGTGTTCCAGTCCTATGCGCTTTACCCGCACATGAGCGTGTACGAGAACATGGCGTTCGGCCTGAAGCTGGCCAAGGCCGACAAGGCCGAGATCGACCGGCGCGTACGCGGCGCGGCCGAGACGCTGAACATCACCGAATACCTGGACCGCAAGCCCAAGGCCCTGTCGGGTGGCCAGCGCCAGCGTGTCGCCATCGGCCGCGCCATCGTGCGCGAGCCGCAGGTCTTCCTGTTCGACGAGCCGCTGTCCAACCTGGACGCCAGTCTGCGCGTCCGCATGCGCTACGAGTTCGCGGCCCTGCACCAACGGCTGAAGACGACCATGATCTATGTCACCCACGATCAGGTCGAAGCGATGACCCTGGCCGACCGGATCGTGGTCCTGAACGGCGGCGTGATCGAACAGGTCGGCCGGCCGATGGATCTGTACGAAAACCCCCGCAACCTCTTCGTCGCCGAGTTTATCGGCAGCCCGAAGATGAACCTGCTGCCCGGCGAACTGGTCACGGCGACAGCGAGCGGTGCGACGGTGCGACTGGTGGGTGGCGAAACCCTGTCGGTCGCGGTCGATGCCTCGGCAGCCAAGGCGGGCGACAAGGTCACCGTCGGCATCCGGCCCGAGCACATCGGCGGGGCGACCGAGGGTGACACCCTCCCGGCCACTCTGACCTTCGTCGAAACGCTCGGCCACGCCACCTATGCCTATCTGACCTATGGCGAGATCGCCCTGACCGCCCTGCTCCCCGGCGAGGCGCGGCCGACAGCGGGTGAGGTCATGACGTTGAAGGTTCCAGCCTCGCAAGCGCACCTGTTTGATGCGCACGGGATGGCGTTTCAGAGACTCTGACCCTTCTCCCCTTGCGGGAGAAGGTGGGCCGGAGGGCCGGATGAGGGGGCTGTCAGCCTCTCGCTCATCGTCAGACGGCGTTCGAACTTGTAGAGCACCCTCATCCGAGCGGCTCCGCCGCCCACCTTCTCCCGCGAGGGGAGAAGGAGACTCTGTTGCATCGCACAACGTCTGGCTTCTACAGTCCCGCATGCCCTCCCCGACCCGCCTGACCGTCGACCTGAACGCCCTGGCCGCCAACTTCCATGCGCTGGAAGCGGCCACCGGCGTACCGGTCCATCCGGTGGTCAAGGCCGACAGCTATGGGTTGGGGGCCGTCGCCTGTGCCACCCGTCTGATGGCAGAGGGGGCCCGGACCTTCTTCGTGGCGCGGGCATCGGAAGGCGTCGCCTTGCGGGAGGCGCTAGGGCCCGCGCCGACGATCTACGTCCTAGACGGCTGCGTCGGCGATGCGGCTTCCGTTCTAAAGGCCGCCAATCTGCGTCCGGTGCTGAACCATGGAGCCCAGCTTGCCGCCTGGCGCGCTGCCGGGGCCGGGCCCTGCGCCATCCAGATCGACACCGGCATGAACCGTCTGGGATTTCGCCAGGAGGAGGCTCCTGCACCGTTCGAGGGCCTGACGATGGTTCTGAGCCATCTGGCCTGCGCCGACGATTCCTCGGCCGAGATGAACGCCCGCCAGCGTGACGTGTTCGCCGCCGTCGCCGCCCGCTATCCCGGCGCGATCCGGTCCTTCGCCAACTCCGGCGGCGATTTCCTGGGCCGGGATTATGCCTTCGACGCCGCGCGCCCCGGCATCTGCCTGTATGGCGGCGGTCCCGAGGGGCGGCCCGACCCGCGCATCCGCCCTGTCGCTACCTTTTCCGCCGACATACTTCAGGTCCGTGACGTGCCTGCAGGCGAGAGCGTCGGCTATTCGCGCGGCTTCGTCGCGGACACACCGCGCCGGGTCGCGACGGTCGCGGCGGGATACGCCGACGGTGTCCTGAGGTCGTACAGCCCGAAAGGCCAGGTCTGGATCGGCGGGACGCTGCGGCCGCTGGTCGGAAGGATTTCCATGGACGTCTGCGCCGCCGATGCGACCGATCTTGACGTAGCCGTGGGCGATAGCGTCGAACTGTTCGGTGCGCACAGGCCGATCGACGATGCGGCACAGGCCGCCGGGACCATCGCCTATGAACTGCTCACCTCGATCACTTCACGCGTGCCAAGGCACTATATCGGGTGACCCTCTAGCGCAGGCCACATGTTCCCCCTATGTTCCCGCCGGGTTCGAGGGGCAGACGATGACAATCCGATCAGCATGTCGTCTGCCTGACATGAAGCCCACAGCGAAGTTGCACTTTTTGCACCCCGTTTTTTTCGAGTGCATTTTCTGATGGCCCGCGACAGTGCGATCTATGTCTGCCAGTCCTGCGGAGCCGTCCACGGCAAATGGTCCGGCCAGTGCGGGGCCTGTGGCCAGTGGAACTCCATCGTCGAGGAGAGCCGCTCTGCTCCGCCCGGTGCCCTGAAGCCGGTCAGTGCGGCCAGGACCCGCGGTCTGCAGTTCGAGACGCTGCAGTCGGACACGCCTGAGCCGCCTCGTCTCGTCACCGGTGTGACCGAGTTCGACCGCGTCTGCGGCGGTGGCGTGGTGCCGGGCTCGGCCATCCTGCTGAGCGGCGATCCGGGCGTGGGCAAGTCTACCTTGCTGCTGGACGTCGCTGGCCGTGCGGCGATGGCGGGACGCCGCGTGGCCTATATCTCGGGCGAGGAGGCGGTCGAGCAGATCCGCTCTCGCGCCAAGCGGATGGGGCTGGAGAAGGCTCCGGTCGAACTTGCCAGTGCCACGGCGCTCCGCGACATCCTGGGCACGCTGAAGCGCGAAAAGTTCGACATCGTCATCGTCGATTCGATCCAGACCCTATGGTCCGACGCCCATGAGGCGGGGCCCGGTTCGGTGACGCAGGTTCGCGCCTGTGCCGGGGAGATGGTGCGGCTGGCCAAGTCGCAGGGCGTGGCCGTGGTTCTGGTCGGCCATGTCACCAAGGACGGCCAGGTGGCCGGGCCGCGCGTGGTCGAACACATGGTCGATGCGGTGCTGAGCTTCGAGGGCGAGCGCGGCTATCCCTTCCGCATCCTGCGTGCGGGCAAGAACCGCTTCGGCGCGACCGACGAGATCGGCGTGTTCGAGATGGGCGATGCGGGCCTGCGCGAAGTCTCAAACCCATCCGCCCTGTTTCTGGGCGAGGGCAAGGATCGTGCACCGGGAGCCGCCGTCTTCGCCGGGATCGAGGGTTCCCGCCCCGTGCTGGTCGAGATGCAGGCCCTGGTGTCCAAGTCCGCCTATGGCACGCCCCGCCGCGCCGTCGTCGGCTGGGATACCGGTCGGCTGAACATGGTGCTGGCCGTACTGGAGGCACGCTGCGGCTTCGGCTTCGGAGACCAGGATGTCTATCTGAACGTGGCGGGTGGCCTGCGCATCAACGAACCGGCGGCGGATCTGGCGGCGGCGGCGGCCCTGATCAGTTCGGCCACCGACATGCCCCTGCCCCAGGGCTGCGTCGTTTTTGGCGAGATCAGCCTGTCGGGCGAGGTCCGCAGTGTGGGCCGGGCCGAGGCGCGGCTGCGGGAAGCCAACAAGCTGGGCTTCGACAATGCCCTGACCCCCCCGCTCACGGTCAAGGACAAGGGCGTGAAACTGACCTCGGTCACCCGCCTGACCGAAGTGGTCGAACGAATCTCGCAGAACCGCTATTGAGGTGGGGTGACCGGTTTCGACATCTTCGCCCTCATTGTCATCCTGATCTCCGCCGGGGCGGGGTGGGTGCGCGGGGCGTTACGCGAGGTCATCACCCTGTTCAGCTTTGTGCTGGCGGCCTTCGTGGCCATGCTGGCCTTGCCGGTAACCGCGCCGATCGGGCGCGGCCTGATCGATCCGGACTGGCTGGGGTCGATCATGGCCGTGATCGTGTCCTTTGTCCTGATCTATTTCCTGATCCGTCTGGGAGGGTCCGCCCTATCCAAGGGAGCCAAGGATCATCCGCAGCTGGGCGGGATCGACCGGTTCCTGGGTGTTTTCATCGGGGCGGTGCGGGCGCTGGTCCTGCTGGGAGCCATCCATCTGGTCGTGGTCGCCGCCATGCCGGGCGAGCGGACTCCGCGCTGGCTGACGGATGCGGCCGTCCGGCCGTTGTCGGCAGGGTCTGCGCGAGTGATCCAGATTATCCTGCCGGGCCTGGGGCGTGGGGCCGACGCCCTGACGCCGCTGGTGTCTTCGTCTGTCAGCAGAGGGTTTTCGGATGAAGAAGCCTTGCCCCCGACGCAAAGCCCGCCTAACTCCCCGGCCACAGCCCCCTGATATAGTTTCAGCAGGTCATCGGAGCCCCACGATGCGCCACCTGATCGCCGATCCGGTCATCCACCGCGAACATTGGCGCGACGCCGATGACGACACCCTGCGTCTGGAATGCGGGGTCTGCGGCGTCTGGGGGGCCGACGAAGACGCCGCCTCCGCCATCGTGGCCCTGGGTCTGCACGCACTCCAGCATCGCGGACAGGAAGCCTGCGGCATCGCCAGCGTCAAGGACAGCCGCTTTCATACCGAACGCCACATGGGTCTGGTCGGCGAAGCGTTCGGCGGTGCCGATCTGGCCACCCGCATGCCCGGTCGCGCCGCCGTGGGCCACACCCGCTATTCGACCGCAGGCGGCAGTTTCCTGCGCAACATCCAGCCCATGTTCGCCGATCTGGATTCGGGCGGCATCGCCGTGGCGCACAACGGCAATCTCACCAACTTCCACTATCTGCGCAAACAACTGGTCGGCGAGGGCTCGATCTTCCAGTCGACCTCGGACAGCGAGGTCATCCTCCACCTGATCGCCCGCAGCCGTAAGGCCAAGATCGTCGACCGCTTCATCGACGCCATCGGCCGGATCGAGGGCGGCTATGCCCTGGTCTGCCAGACGCGGTTCAAGATGATCGGCGCTCGCGACCCGCTGGGCATCCGCCCGCTGGTGCTGGGCAAGATCGGCGAGGCCTGGGTGCTGGCGTCCGAAACCTGTGCGCTGGACACCATCGGGGCCACGTTTGTGCGCGATGTCGAGCATGGCGAGGTCGTGATCATCGACGAAAAGGGTTTGCGCTCGCTCAAGCCCTTCCCGAGCCGCGCGGCACGGCCCTGCCTGTTCGAATACGTCTACTTCTCGCGCCCCGACAGCGTGGTGAACGGGCGCTCGGTCTATGGCGTGCGCAAGCGCATGGGCCAGGGCCTGGCCCGCGAGCATGGCGTCGAGGCCGACGTTGTGGTGCCGGTGCCAGACTCCGGTGTGCCCGCCGCCCTCGGCTATGCCCAGGAAAGCGGCATTCCCTATGAGATGGGGATCATCCGCAGCCACTATCTGGGCCGCACCTTCATCCAGCCCAGCCAGGCCACCCGCCAGAAGGGCGTGCGCATGAAGCACAGCCCCAACCGCTCGGTGCTGGAGGGCAAGCGCGTCGTCCTGATCGACGATTCGATCGTGCGCGGCACGACTTCAGTCAAGCTGGTGCGAGCCGTGCGCGCGGCAGGGGCCAAAGAGGTTCACCTGCGCTCGGCCAGCCCGCCGATCCTGTATCCCGACTTCTACGGCATCGACATGCCCGAGCGGGACCAGCTGATCGCCGCCAACAAGTCGCTGGACGAGATGCGCGAATATCTAGAGGTCGATTCGCTGGGCTTCCTGTCCATCGATGGCCTGTATGCCGCCATGGAGGCCGGGCCCCGCGATCCCAAGACGCCGCAGTTCACCGACCACTACTTCACTGGCGAATACCCCACCCGCCTGCTGGATCGCGAGATCGAGGAAGGTGGCCGCGAGGAGCCCCAGCGTCAGCTGTCCCTGCTGGTGAGTGCCTGATCCCTCTATGACTGACCTGCCTCTTCAAGACCGTATCGCCCTCGTAGTGGGGGCCTCGCGTGGTATCGGCTACGAGACTGCCCTGGCGCTAGCGAAGGCCGGGGCCCGTGTCGTGGCGACGGCGCGGACCCAGGGCGGGCTGGAAGAGCTGGACGACGCCATCTTCGCCGCCACCGGCAAGCACGCGACGCTGATCCCGTTCGATCTGGTAGACGGCGGCGCGATCGACCGGCTGGGCGGGGCGCTGTTCGATCGGTTCGGCAAGCTGGACATCTGGGTGCAGTCGGCGGCCATCATGGGGGCCGAGGGGCTGACCCCCGTCGCCCACGCCGACGTGCGCGGCTTCGCCAAGATCGAGAAGACCAACTTTACCGCCGTCTATCGCCTGATCCGCTCGCTGGAGCCGCTGCTGCGGGCTTCGGACGCCGGACGCGCCATCTATCTGACTTCGAGCGTCGCCTCCGCCCCTAAGGCCTTCTGGGGGGCCTATGCCGCGACCAAGGCGGGGGCCGAGGCCCTGATGAAATGCTGGGCCGACGAGATCGAAAGCACCAACATTCGCGCCAGCATCGTGGATCCGGGCCGCATGCGCACCCAGCTGCGCGCCCAGGCCTATCCGGGCGAGGAGCCGGAGACCGTGATCCACCCCTCTGCCATCGGCCCGCTGATGGTCGAGCTGGCGCGCGGCGACCGTGAACCGGCGCTGGAGGTGAAGTTCAGGGACTGGAGCGCCGGCTAGGAGACTGAGACGGTGGTCCGGGACCGACTCAACCGTTGATCAGAGTCGAAGGCAGAACGACATCTCGTTCGCATTCGGCATAGGCAACAGCTTCCCGCGTGTAAGTCTGCAGCTTCTGAATGTAGCTGTTTACCTGAGCCACATAGGCCGTGAATGAAGCCTGGTACTCGCGATTGGCGGTCTCATACGCATTCAGTACGCGGTTGTTGCAGTTATGGGTGCCGCGCGCCTCGTTGACGCAAGATGGCAGCGCCGGGCGCTCTGGCTTGGTCGGTCGTTCAACAACGGGAATTGCTGGAACGGGGCAGGCTGAAGCGACCGAGCCGGCGTCCTGCGCCATCGCCGATCCAGCGAGCAGCATGCCGGTCGCCAGAGCCAAAAATAGTTTCATCACTGAACTCCCCCTTAATCCGGCGCAATGTGCCAGTCCAGGGTCCCCCGTCAACCGGAAGTCACTTCTTCGGCGCGTGCTTCTGACCGGTACGGATGCGGCCCGAGCGTGAGACCTGACGGGCCCCGCCGCGCGCACCCTTCTGGACGGCGATGAAGGAGCCGGCCTTCTTTGAGGCGCTGGCTTTCAGGCCGGACAAGGGCTTGGGCTTGGCACCGGACTTCTTCTGCTCCAGCGCCTTGCCTGGCAGGTTGGACAGGGCGGCCTCGCGCTCGGCCTTCTTGATGACCCGGCGCGGCGCGATCTTGGCGTCGCCCTTGTAGCGTTCGGGACCCGACTTGGCCCCGCCCGGCGCATAGGGGTTGTCGCTGCCGGACTTGACGATCAGGCGGATCGGCGTGCCGGGCAGGTCGAAGCTCTCACGCAGATTGTTGACCAGATAGCGCTTGTACTGTTCCGGCATGGCCTCGGCACGGCTGGCCATTAGCACAAAGGTCGGCGGCCGGGCCTTGGTCTGGGCCATGTATTTGGGCTTGATGCGCTTTCCATCCACGGCGGGGGGCGGGTGGCGTTGGGTCGCCATCGACAGCCAGGTGTTCAGGTCCTTAGTCTTGACCTTGACCGACCATGTCGCATGCGCCTGCAGGATGGCGGGCATCAGCCGCTCGACGCCGCGCCCGTTGTGCGCCGACAGGGCGATGAAGGGCGAGCCCTTCAGCTGGGGCAGCTTGTCCTCAGCCAGGCGCGACAGCTCGGCCAGCTTGGACTGGGGGTTCTCTTCCAGGTCCCATTTCGACGCGACATAGACCAGCGCCCGGCCCTCGCGCTCGACCAGATCGGCCAGCTGCAGGTCCTGGGTGTCGAAGGCGTTGTCCTTGTCCATGACCAGGACAACCACCTCGGCGAAGGTGATGGCGCGGATGGTGTCGGCGACCGACAGCTTTTCCAGCTTCTCCTGCACCCGCGCCTTGCGACGCATGCCGGCGGTGTCGACCAGGCGGATGTTCTGGCCTTCGTATTCCCAGTCGACCGAGATGCTGTCGCGTGTGATCCCGGCCTCGGGACCGGTCAGCATGCGATCTTCGCCGATCAGGTGGTTGATCAGGGTGGACTTGCCGGCATTGGGCCGACCGACGATGGCGATGCGGATCGGCTTGTCCGGCTCATCGATCTCCTCGACGAAGATGTCCGCACTGGCGGTGACGACGGCGGCATAGAGGTCCGCCATGCCCTCGCCGTGTTCGGCACTGATGGCGACGGGTTCGCCGAAGCCCAGGGCATAGGCCTCGCCGATGCCGCCGCCGCTTTCACGACTTTCGGACTTGTTGGCCAAGAGGATGACCGGCTTGTGCACCTTGCGCAGGCGGTCGGCGAAGATGCGGTCCAGAGAGGTCACGCCCTCGCGGGCGTCCATCATGAACAGGATCAGGTCGCCGTCTTCCAGCGCGGCCTCGGTCTGCTCGCGCATGCGGCTTTCGAGGCTGTCATCGCTGACGTCTTCGTACCCAGCCGTATCGATCAGCGTCAGGTCCATGTCGCCGATGTGACCGTCGGCATAGCGGCGGTCGCGGGTCACACCGGGGCGATCGTCGACGAGCGCGAGGCGCTTGCCGACGAGGCGGTTGAACAGTGTCGACTTGCCCACATTCGGGCGGCCGACGATGGCGACTTTGAGAGCCATGTCGGCCTTCTAACGCAGTTTGGGCTGAGGCGTGAGCGTGATCAGCGAATGCTGACCAGGTCACCCTTGTCGGTCAGGACATAGAGCGCCCCGTTGTAGGCGGCGGGGGCCAGATAGGCCGGACCACCCAGTTTCAGGCTGGCGGTCTGGGCCCCCGTCTTGGGATCGAAGGCGACCAGTTCACCGTCGGAGTTGGTCAGGACAAGACGGTTGGAGGCCAGCAGCGGGCCGGACCAGACCGGGCGCACGGTGCGATCCCAGAAGCCCAGGAAGCCCCCCTCCTGACGCACGCGGCCTTCGTTCAGGTCGCGGGTCCAGTAGACCTGGCCCGTATCGCGGTTGATGACGGTCAGCTCGCCTTCCTTGGACACGACGTAGACCACGTCGCCGACCGGCAAGGGCGCATTGACGCCGCCGATAGGCAGTTCGGCCCACTTCGGCTCGCCCGAGCGGATGTCCAGCGCCGAAAGAACGCCTGAGTGGCTGATCGCATAGACGGTGCCGCGGCTGATGACCGGACGACCGGCGATGTCGCGGATCTCGGACAGGGCGCTGGTGCGGCTGGTGCGCGACAGGACGTGCTGCCATACGGCCTGGCCGGTCGAGGCGCGGAAGGCGGTCAGTTCGCCGGACGAGAACGGCGCGACGACGGTGTCGCCCGTGACGGCCGGGCTGGAGGCGCGCATCAGACGCGCGGGCTCAGGGATACCGCGGAAGCTCCAGGATTGCTGGCCCGTGGCGGCGTCGAAGGTCAGAAGCTGGTTCTCGACATCGACGACGAAGACGCGGCCGCCGGAGAAGGTCGGTGCGCCATGGATCGGCACATCGACCGGGGTCGTCCAGACGACGGCACCCGTAGCCTGGTCCAGCGCTGTGACGGCGCGATAGCCCGAGGCCACGAAGACGCGCCCGGCCCCTGCGGCGATCCCGCCGCCGAAGCCACCGCCGTCGGAGCGTCCGCCCATGCCGAACCAGCCGGTGCGGCGAGTGTCCTCGGCCGGCTTGATGTTGGTCTTCCAGGCGATCTCGCCCGTGCCGGCGTCAACGGCGGCGACCGAAGCTTCGCCGTCCAGGACGAAGATGCGATTCCCGTCGGCGATGACGGGTGCCATGACCTGGCGCGTGCGGCTGGAGCCGACGCCGATACTGCGACGCCAGGCGACCGTGAAGTCAGGGGCGGCGATGGCGTGTTCGACCAGGTTCTCAGCCGTGCCCCCGGGCTGGGTCCAGGCCGTTGCGGCTTGGGGTCCGGGCAGGAAGAAGTCGCGACCCGACAGGGCGGCTGACGGGGCCAGTTGCTGTTCGAACTCCAGGATGGAAATCCGCGCACCCTCGCTGGCGACGGCCTCGGGCTGCTCCGCACCGCCAAGCCCGAACGGCAGGGCACGGCGCACGGTGCCGCAGGAGGCGACGGTGACGGCCAGACCGCATAGCAGGGCGACTTTAATCACGCGATTCATGGGCGACGTCCTGGAAACGGGGATCACTGACTGGCCGGGGCGGCTTGAGGAGCCTGGGCAGGGGCTGGCGCGGGTGCGGGTGCGGCAGCCGGGGCCGAACCTGGAGCGCCGGCGGGCGGCGTCGCGACGGGCGCGGGCAGGTTGCGCATGGTTTGCAACAGCGCCGAAAGATTGGCGGCGACGCCCCCGTCGATCGCCTCGACGACCGCACCGGCGCGCTGGATGACCGGCTGCGGCGCATCCAGGTCATTCTTCAGAAGGACGAGGGCCTGACGCGCCTCCGCGGTCTGACCGGCCTGAAGTCGGGCCATGGCCAAGGCTTCGCGCGCGTCATAGCGGTAGGGACGCTTGTCGCCGGTCAGCGGCTCGAGGCGACCTTCGACGTCGGCCAGGGAGGCGTTGGTGTCCATCACCAGCCAGGCGGCCTTCAGGGCCGCGATGTCAGACAGGATCGGATCGCGCGTGGCCTTGGCCGCGTCGTCCAGATGCCGGATGGCGTCAGGGATGCGGTTGGCGTCGACGGCAATCTGCGCGCGCATCTGCAGCGCCAGGGCCTTGTAGGCTCCGTTGCCTTCCTTGGCGGCCTGAACGAAGGCGGCGTCGGCTCCGATGGGGTTGCCGGCCTCTAGGGAATCCAGCCCGCGGTCGTAGGCGACGGAAGCCTTATCCGCCTTGGACGTCTGCCAGCTGTCCCAGCCCCACCAGCTCAGCGCCGCGATCAGGGCGATCAGCAGCACGCCGCCGACGACGGGCAGCCAGGTGCGGGCCAGCCGCTTGTATCGATCGGAGCGAAGCTCCTCCTCGACCTGTTCGAAGACATCAACCACGAAAAACCGCCCCAAAACCGCTGAAATTCAATCCGGCGCGACCCTAGTGCGTCGCATCATCCACCGCAACGCGGCGGTTCAGGTGGAAACCGGCTTTTTGGAGAAGTAGGTCTCGACTTCGGCAGGAAAACGGCGGGCACGGACATCATCGGCATAGGTCGCCACCGCCTGATCGATCACCCCGCGCAGATCGGCATATTTGCGCACGAATTTCGGCGTCCAGTCGAAAACGCCCAGCATGTCGGACGAGACCAGCACCTGACCGTCGCAGGCGACCGAGGCCCCGATGCCGATCGTCGGCTTGTCGATCGCCTCGGTGATCTCTCGCGCCAGCCCTTCGGCGACGCCCTCGATGACGACGGCGAAGGCTCCGGCATCGGCGGTGTCGCGGGCCGATTGCAGGATGCGGGCGCGCTCGCCCTCCTCCCTGCCCTTGGCCTTGAAACTGCCGTCGATGTTGATCGACTGGGGCAACAGGCCGACATGACCCATAACCGGCACCCCGCGTTTGACCAGATAGTCGATGGTGGCCGGGGCGGTCGGACCGCTCTCGACCTTGATCGCCTGGGCGCCGGTTTCCTTCAGGACGCGCACGGCATTGGCATAGGCCGTCTCGAGGCCGGCTTCATAGCTGCCGAACGGCATGTCGATGACGACCAGGGCCCGTTTCGCGCCGCGCATCACGGCCTGGCCGTGCAAGATCATCATCTCGAGCGTCACGCCGACCGTGGACGTCAGGCCATGGACCGCCATCCCCACGCTGTCCCCGACCAGCAGGATGTCGCAATGCGCGTCCATCAGGGCCGCCGTCGGCGCATCATAGGCGGTCAGGACGACAATCGGCTCGCCGCCCTTTCTGGCCCGGATGTCGGGCACGGTGATCCGCTTGATCGGGCTCTGGATCTGGCTGGACATGAAGTATCCCTGACTGTTCGCGGCCTAGATAGGCCGTGCATCCCGTCAGGTCGAGCGAATGAGCCGGTTCAGACTTCCTGCGACAGGCGCACGGCGCTGATCGTGGCCAGGGCGATGATGCCTGCGGCGGCCAGCCAGAAGACCTGCATGCCACCGACCGAGCCCAGCTCCAGCTGGTTCAGGCCCAGACCGGACAGGGCCGAATCGATCGCGGTCTGAATGCCTATGGAGGCGGACTGCACCCCCTGGTTTAAGGCCTGGCCGGCGACGACGCCCTCGGGCTGACCTTCCAGATTGACGTTGACCGTGATGGTCTCGCGCACCGCGACCACCCCGCCAACCAGGCCAGCAAGGACGATGGCCAGGTTGCGGAAGCGCGAGCCCTTCTGCAACCGCGCCTCGACGCCGGCGGTGAACAGGGCGGCATCGGCCATGGGCGGAGTGCGCGAGAACAGCCGCTCGACGAAGGGATCGAACTCGTCAGCCGACATGTTGTGCTCTCCCCAGGGTTTGAGCGGATTGGGCTTGAGCGGGTTCCGGCTGGAGCCGCGCGCGGAGTTTATCCAGACCACGTTTGACATGAGACTTCACCGTGCCGAGTGGCAAATTCAGGGCGGAGGCGATCTCCGGATGGGCCATGCCTGCGCCGTGACACAGGGAGACGCACAGCCGCTCCGGCTCGCTGAGGGTTTTCAGGGCCTCGTCGAGGTCCATTCGATCGCCGGGATGGGGCTGGTGGACCACCTCATCATCCGAGACTTCATCGACATAGCGGGCCTCCTTGACGCAACGCTTGATATAAAGCCGGGCCGCGATCCGTTTGATCCATGCGGCGAAGGTGCCGTCGCCCCGAAACTCGGAACACCGCTGGAAGGCCTGAATGAAGGCGTCCTGGGCGATATCGTCGGCGACGGAGGGTTGCGCCCCCATGCGCCGCAGTAGCGCCCGCACAGGCGTACCGTGGCGGCGGACCAGTTCACCGAACTCGCGCCGTCCGCCCGCCGCCGCGAGGGCGGCGAGCTCGACGTCGTGCCGGTCGATCAGGGGCTTGTCGCGCGCCTGCATCATGATGGCATTCCCCGGAGGCCTGGGCTTAGTCCTTGTTCTTGTTGAAGAAGCTCAGGATAACGAAAGCCAGACCAATGGCACCGGGGATGGCGGCAAAACCGGCGACATAGCCCGCTTCTTTTTCCACGCCCTGGCCCAGCAACAGGAAGGCAGCCGCGACACCGCCCGATAGAGCCAGCAGAATGACGCCCATCCGCAGATCACGCGAGGCCGAGGGCAGCTTGCGAACCTGTTCCTTGGTCAGGGCATCGATCAGTTCAGGCGGCAGGGGCTGGCCGCGTTCGACGGCGGCCCTGAGGGTATTCTGCATCTCGCGCCGCTCGCGGCTTTTCAGCCACGCCGGGCCGACGACGATGGCGATGATCATGAAGATGCCCGCCAGAGGGATCAGGATTTCGACACCCATGGAATAGTCTCTCTTTCAATGACGGAGGCAGCGTGGCGCCGCGTCCTTCTGTCAACAAGAGGCCGGCAGTCGGAGAAACGGATGCAGACGATTGCAGATTCTTTTTGACCCTGCCTCCGCGCGGGAGAAAAGGTCCGCTGAAAGGGAGTCTGCCATGATCGATCGCCGCCTTCTGCTCACCGGACTGGCCACGACGCCGCTGATGGCGTGTGCGCCACTGCCCGGTCCGACCGTGTCATCGGCCGCTGGGCTCGGCAGTAGCCAGTTCAAACTGATCACCTTCAACATCTGGCACAATCAGGGCGACTGGGCCGCCCGACTGCCCTTGCTGATCGCGGCGTTGAGGGCAGAGGACGCCGACGTCATCGCCCTGCAGGAGGTACTGGAGGACGCCGCTGTGGGCCTGCCGAATCAAGCGCAGACCCTGGCCGACGCCCTGGGCGGCTATCAGATGCATTTCGTCTCCACCGATGCCGAGGGCGCACCCCGCCGTTATGGCAATGCCATCCTGTCGCGCTTGCCGCTTCTTCAGCACGAATGGAAAAAACTGGAGCCATTGGACGACTATCGTACCGCTGTCCGGGTGAGGGTCGCGGTCGACGGGCGATCCGTGGATGTCGTCAACACTCACCTGGCTTGGCAGCAGGACGCTGCGGCCGTGCGGGCCCGTCAGATCGCCGACCTGATGGGCTGGCTGCCGCAGGACGAAACGCCACTGATCGTCACAGGCGACTTCAATGCCCAGCAGACCGATCCGGGCCTGGCGACCCTGACGGGGCCGCGCTTTACCACCGCCCTGCCCCACGGCGCGGTGGTGACCACGCTGAATCCGGCGAAGAACCATCCCGAACGCCAGATCGACCACATCTTCGCCGAGCGAGACCGGCTGAAGATCGGTCAGGCCAGCCTGATCGGCGATCAGCCGACAAACGGCGAATATCCGTCGGACCATTTCGGGGTCGTCGCGACGATCGGCCTGCGTTGACTCACGCCGGGGCTGTTTCGGCGGCGTCCGGTCCTGTATCCAGTCCGTCACACAGCCCTTCCGAACCGGAGCCTGCCATGAGCCACGTCACCTATCGCATCGTCGAACACGACGGCGGCTGGGCCTATACGTCCAACGGCACGTTTTCCGAAACCTTTGCCAGCCACGACGCCGCCCGCGCGGCCGCCGTTGCGGTCGCCCGCGAACAGCGCGTGCCGGATCAGACGGCCTTCATCGAGTATGAGAATACTTCCGGCGAATGGGTGACCGAACGCGCCGACGGCCATGATCGGCCGGACACCGACGTCCAGGGTTGACCGCAATCGCTTGTGATCGACGCCTGCGCCCCGTGGGGGTAGTCGAGCACCCGTCCTGCCGCTAGTTGTGCGATCTGTCATTGTGAAACCGGTTACATTATGCGTCCATTGTCTCAATCCGTATCGACGCGGAGATCCCTCCTGGCCGGTGGAGCCATAATGGCTGGATTGATGATGGCACCGCGCATGTCGCTGGCGAAACAGGCCGAGGCGAAGGATCGCATCGATGACCTGATGGCGCGCATGACCATCGAGGAGAAGGCCGGCCAGCTGAACCTGATGAATGACCCGTTCCGCTGGCGACCCGAGGGGGTCAACCCCGGCGACCGGCTGGACAGCGATCAGGCCCAGACGGCAGAGGACATCAAGGCCGGGCGCATCGGGGCCCTGTTCAACGGCGTGGGTGCCGCAACGACACGGCTGGTTCAGGACATGGCGGTGCGCGAAAGCCGCTTGGGCATTCCCCTGCTGTTCGCGGCGGACATCGTGCACGGCCTGCGCACCACCTTCCCTGTCCCGCTGGGCGAGAGTGCCAGCTGGGACCTGGACCTGGCCGAGCGGACCGCTCGCGCCGCTGCCGTCGAGGGTGGCGCATCGGGTGTGCACCAGACCTATGCCCCCATGGTCGATGTGGCGCGGGACCAGCGCTGGGGCCGTGTCGTCGAGGGGGCCGGCGAGGACGTGCTGCTGAACAATCTGTTCGCGGCGGCCCGCACCAAGGGCTTCCAGGGCGACGACCTGGCCCACTGGTCCAGCTTGCTGGCCTGTCCCAAGCATTTCGCTGCCTATGGCGCAGCGGAATCGGGCATGGACTACAACTCCACCGACATGAGCGAGGTCATGCTTCGCTCGGTCTATCTGCCGCCGTTCAAGGCCGCGCTGGACGCTGGGGCCCTGTCAGTCATGAGCGCCTTCAATGACCTGAACGGCGTGCCGACCAGCGGCAACAAGTGGCTGCTGACCGACATCCTGCACGGCGAATGGGGCTTCGCGGGCTTCGTGGTGTCCGATTATACGTCCGAGGCCGAGCTGGTCGCCCACGGCTTTGCGGCCGACGGACGTGATGCGGCGCGGATCGCCCTGATGGCCGGCGTCGACATGTCGATGAAGAGTGGCCTGTACCTGCGTCACATCCCCAGCCTGATCCAGACCGGAGAGGTGCCGATCGCGCGCGTCGATCAGGCGGTGCGGCGGGTCCTGATGACCAAGGCGGCGCTGGGCCTGTTCGACAACCCCTATCGCGGCTCGGATGTGGCCGTGGAGCGCCGCGTCGTCGGCAGCCGCGATCACCTGGCCCTGGCCCGCGAGGCCGGGCGCAAATCGATCGTCATGCTGAAGAACGAGGGCGGCCTGCTGCCCCTGCCCAAGTCGGGCCAGCGGTTGGCGCTGATCGGGCCGTTCGGGGCGGACGCCGCCGATGTGTTCGGCCCGTGGTCGATCTTCAAGGACACCGATCTGGCGGTCTCGCTGGAACAAGGCCTGCGTCAGGCGCTTCGAGATCCGAACGCCCTGACCGTGGTCAGGGGCTCCGACGTGGAGGCCCCCCTGTCGGGCGGTATCGAGGCGGCGGTGGCGGCGGCCAATGAGGCGGATGTCGTCCTGCTGGCCATCGGCGAATCGTCGGTCATGTCGGCGGAGTCCAAGTCCCGCGTCAGCATCGACATCCCTGCCCCCCAGCTGGCCCTGGCGGAGGCCGTGGCGGCGACGGGCAAGCCGGTCGTCGTCCTGCTGCGCAACGGGCGCGGCATGGAGCTGTCGGGCGCGGTCGCCGGGGCGAACAGCATTCTGGTCACGTGGTTCCTGGGATCGGAGACGGGACATGCCGTCGCCGATGTCCTGTTCGGCGATCACGAGCCGACGGGCCGGCTGCCGGTCAGCTTCCCGTTCCGCTCGGGCCAGTCGCCCTTCTACTACGCGCACAAGGCGACGGGACGTCCGTCGAAGCCGACGGATCAGGAGTTCACGGCCAAGTTCCGCGAGGTGCCGCATGCGGCGCTCTATCCATTCGGCCACGGCCTGACCTATGCGCCCATCGACTGGTCCGAGACGCGGCTGTCGTCGCAGACCATGGCCTGGAACGGCCAGATCGAGGCCAGCGTCACCCTGACCAACGGCGGCGACCGTGACGTGACCGAGGTGGTTCAGCTCTATATCCGCGACCGCGTCGCCTCCCTGACCCAGCCCGTGCGGCTGTTGAAGGCGTTCCGGCGCGTGAACGTGCCTGCCGGCCAGTCGGTCGAGGTAACCATGCCCCTGACGTTCGCCGATGTGCAGTTCATGGGCCCAGATCACACGATGATCGCAGAGCCCGGCCTGTTCGACGTCTGGCTGAGCGCCAGCGCCCAGACGGGTCAGGCGGCGCAGTTCACCCTGGTTCGCTAGGAATCAGCCCAGCGCCGCCGAATAAAGCTCCGGCTTGAAGCCGACCAGCGTCCGGTCGCCCAAGTCCAGCACCGGGCGTTTGATCATCGATGGCTGAGCCAGCATCAGGGCGGTGGCCTTGTCCGCATCCAGCCCCGCCTTGTCCGCATCCGGCAGGGCCCGGAACGTCGTCCCGGCTCGGTTTAAAACCGTCTCCCACCCATGCTCGGCCACCCAGGCCTCCAGACGGGGCCGGTCGATGCCGGCCTTCTTGTAGTCATGGAAGGTGAAGGCGGTGCCGTTCTGGTCCAGCCAGACGCGGGCCTTCTTGACGGTGTCGCAGTTTGGGATGCCGTAAAGTGTCGGGGTCATGCGACTTCTGTCGCCCACTTTGGCTCTTCCACCCTCACAACATGATTGCGCCAGTCACTGCCCGCCCAGCTCGCAGATTTTTCGATAAGAAGGCCGACGTCCACGGGCTTCTCAATCCAGTCGTTCATGCCAGCTGTCTTGTAGGTTTCCAGTTGGGCGACCAGCGTATTGGCGGTGACGGCGATGATGGGCACGCTGCGCCTGAAGTTGCCAAGTGCGCGAATGGCGCGACTCGCCTCAACGCCGTCCATAACGGGCATCTGAATATCCATGAGGATCACGTCCCAATCACCGCTGATTACGGCCTCCAGACCCCGCTTTCCATCGTCGGCGGTCTCACATTCGAAGCCTTGGCTCCGGAGGACTGTCACGACCAGTCTCCGGTTTGGCTCACTGTCGTCAACGTAGAGAACACGTGGCGCGCGATCCGACGGGGCCGAGGTGACAACGGCAGGCAGCGGCAGAGTTGCCGGAGCAGAGACCGCACCTTCGGAGACCCGGATCATCTCGTTGACGACGCTTAGGAGACTCTCACCGCCCTGACGTATGCGCTCGGCCTGCTGCAGCTGTTCGGGGTCGAGGCTCGATTTGGACAACAGTTCGGAGAACCCGAGCACGGCATTGAGGGGCGTCCTGAGCTCATGCGACATTCTTGTGAGAAACGCTTGGCGAGCCTCAGCTTCTGCAGCCTTGTGTTCGGCTGCAGCACGGGCGGCCTGTGCTTCCACGGTGTCCGTGACGTCTCGCTCATTCAGCAGCACGGTCGTCTTGCCCGTGACCGGATCCAGACCGGGACGAGCATCCAGATGGTGCCATCGCCGCCCCCTCACAGTGTCCACTTCACTGAGAAGGGCGTTCGCTTCGCCATCCAGAGCGCATGCAAGCAAGGCCTTACCGTGATCGACGGCAGCGAACCGCGACACAAAGGGCAGATCTGACCGACCGTAGGTGGCAAAAGCCGCTGGATTGGCGAAAAGAGGCAGTCCGTCATCGCCAAAGAGGCTGATCAGGGATGAAGTATGACGTAGAGCCTCGAGCGCACGCCGCTCTTCCGGCTCAGCGTCAAGGGACGAAGCCTCAAACAACAGGACCGGCGTACCATCGCCCAGATGGACAGTCGAGATCGTCGCCTGAACCGTGATCGGCTGCCCATTCGGATAAAACGTCCAGCGTTCACTGACTTCCCCGCCACTGGCCGTAGACATAGCCAGATTGTCGGTGCGTGCCCTCACGCTCTCAGAAATCGAAGAAAAGTCGCGGGACAGCAACTCTTCGAGAGACGTCGCCCCCCAGAGCGCCAGTGCCGCCGGGTTGGCGTAAACACCCTTCAGGGCTACTGCGTCGAACATCCAGATGGGGCGACGCAACCTGTCCCATGCTGTAAAGTTCTGGCGTGAGAAGCTGGCTGAGTGATCCACCCACGCAAGCTACGCCGACGACGCTTAAAGACGCTCTAATCGATATCGACATCGTCCAACTTTGACGCCTTGCGAACAGCAGTGCGCCCTGGAACGGCGCATTGGCAGTTTTGGCGACCTCGATGACGCGTCAGTTCGTTGGGCACCGTCAGGCGATACAACCGACATGCAGGCCATCGTCATGATCAAGCGGCCTTGACGTGCCAGTACGTTATTTCATAACAGACGCGCTTATTCCCCGAGAGAGTTCCGTCATGCGTCATCACCCCTCCACCCGTACCCTCCTGCTGGCCGCAACGGGCTGGGCCGCATTGGCGGGTACCGCAGCCGCGCAGTCGGTGCCGGCAGAGACCGAGCCGACGCAACTGGATGATGTCATCGTCACCGGTCAGCCCTTCGGGATCAGCCAGAATGCCACCACCATCGCCACAAGCGTGGTGGATGAAGAGGCCCTCGCCATCGCGCCTGCTTCGTCGCTGGGCGATCTGCTGAACGGCCTGCCGGGCGTACGCTCCACGGCGTTTGCGCCAGGATCGAGCCGTCCGGTGATCCGAGGTCTAACCGGGCCGCGTGTGCAGGTGCTGACCAACGGCGTGGGCCTGATCGACGCCTCGTCCGTTTCGCCCGACCACCAGGTGGCGACCGATCCGGCGGAATCGAACCGGATCGAGATCATTCGGGGACCAGCCACCCTGGCCTATGGCGGCTCGGCCATCGGCGGTGTGGTGAACATCCTGGACGGTCGCATTCCGGAAGAACTGCCCGAGGGCGGTATCGACGGCTCCCTCTCGGCCCAGACCTCGACCGTCGACGACGGCACTGCCTTCAACGGTCGCGCCACCGTCGCGCTCGGCCAGTTCGCTCTGACGGTCGATGCGGTGACCAAGGACGCCAACAGCTACGACATCCCCTCCTCGCCCATTTCCGCCCGTCGCGCCGCCGCCGACGGGATCGAGCGGCCAGATACGGGCGGCGTCCTGCCCAACAGCTTTTCGCAACTGGACGCCTGGGGCGTCGGCGGCTCCTACATCGGCGACAAGGGCTTCTTCGGCGTCTCCTACAAGGAAACCGACAGCACCTATGGCGTGGTGGCCGAAGAGGGTGTCTTCATCGACCTGCAGCAGCAGCGGTTCGACGCGCGCGGCGAATACCGCTTTGACGCCGGCCCCTTCCGCTCGATCCGCGGCACATACGGTCAGGCCGACTACACCCACACCGAGTTCGAGGGGCCCGGCGAGCCCGGCACAATCTTCAACTCTGATGGTCAGGAAGCCCGGCTGGACCTGGTGCAGCGCGAGCGTGACGGCTGGAACGGCGCGATCGGCATCCAGGCTCTGGAACGCACCTTCGAGGCCATCGGCGAAGAGGCCTTCGTGCCCACAACCGACATCGAGGAACAGGGGATCTATACGGTCCAGCGGCTGGACCGCGACGGCTATGGCTTCGAGGGCGGCCTTCGTTACGACCGCCGCAGCCTGACGGCCACGCCACTGTCGGGCGGAGCCGAGATAGAGCGGGAGTTCGACAACTGGTCGGCCTCGGCCGCCGCCTTCCTGCGCCCTGCTTCCGGTCTGTTCCTCGGTCTAAGCCTGTCACGCACCGAGCGCGCGCCGTCGGAGGTCGAACTGTTCTCGGACGGCGTCCACATCGCCACTGCCGCCTATGAGCTGGGCGACGTGACGCTGGATACGGAGAAGGTCACCACGCTGGAGGGGACGGTCCACTACGATCGCGGAGCCTTCCGTAGCGATCTGCACGTCTACGCCTCCAAATATGACGGCTTCATCGACCAGCGCGACACCGGCCTGGTGTTCGAGTTCGACGAGGACGGCGAGATCGAGGAGTTCCCCATCTTCGCCTATCTGCAGACCGACGCCGAGTTCAAAGGCTTCGAAGCCCAGGCGGCGTACGATGTCTGGACGTCGGGCAGCCAGGTCGTGACGCTGGAGGCCGCCGCCGACTATGTCGATGCCGACACTGATCTGGGCCCCGCAGCGCGCATCCCGCCCTATTCACTAACCGGCCGCGTGAAGTACGCCTCCACGCCATTCGACGTGGCACTGGAGATCCGGCACGTGGGCGAGCAGGACGAGGTGGCCGAGTTCGAACTTCCGACCGACAGCTACACGCTGGTCAACCTGTCCGGTGCCTGGCGTCCGTTCGCCGACAAGAACGTCACCGTCTTCGCCGAGGCCCGCAATCTGACCGACGAAGAGGCGCGAGAACATGTGTCCTTCCTGAAGGACATCGCACCCCAGCCGGGCCGGAACCTGCGGGTCGGCATCAACTACCGCTTCTAGAACCAGAAACGCCCCTGACAGCAGATGTCAGGGGCGTTTTTCTATTGGGCCTATTCCCACTCGATTGCTCTAAGCTGGGTAAAATCATGAATCAGTTGGTTTTTTCGCGGCCCACCTACTTTAACACCGGCTCGTCGCCCGACCGTTCGGCTTGGTTCTGAAAACATTAGATAAATAGACCGATGTAAAAACCGCGTGATCGCGCAATCTTTCGAGACGTATTGACAATCTCAAACTCGAATTAACAATCGATTCTTGCGCGTTCACTTGCCTCCGCTAGACTAGCATGAACAGAACCTACATCGCCATCGCTGACGCCGGCAGAGCGTAGTGCATAACCAGCATCCAGATCGCCATGGCGATCATCATCAGGTTCTCGGTCAGGGATAGGAAGCCAAGCGGCACATTGCTGTCTCCACCGACGCAGGCGCATTTCAGTTCGCGCTTGTCGATGTAGACAGCCTTGAAGACCGAGGCCGCGCCAATGCCGCCGATGAACAGGGCCACCGGGACCGACAACCAGGTCAGGACGCCCGCGACCATCAACGCGCCTGCCCCGAACTCGGCGAACGGATAGACCTTGCCGTATGGCACCCACCGCTTGGCCAGCAGGTCGTAGTTCAGGAACATGGATGAGAAGCTCTCGATGTTCTGGAGCTTCAGCATGGCGAGGGCCATCATAGACAGGGCGATAAACCACTCCCCTGCCCGCACGGTGAACGGCGTGCCAAAAATCGTCAGGCTGAGCATCGTCGCCATCACGGCGGTGGTCAGGAAGACGACGAGGACCGGCGTGTAGGTGGTCGCCTTGGGATCGCGGACCTTGAGACCGAGATAGCGGCGCAGATCGTCGTGGCCGCCGACGCGCTGGCCGTCGATGAAGACCTGAGGCGTCGTCTTGACGCCGTGCTCGGCCTTGAAGGCGTCGGTCTGCTCGCGGGTCGTGAGCCAGTGGTCCTCGACCTTGTAGCCCCGGCTCTTGAGAAGATGCCGGGCCTTGAGCCCCCACGGACAGGTGTGGTCGGGCATCACCATCCGATAGATGACAGCGGTCTTGGTCATTGCAGGCTCCTTGATCTTCAAATCCGAGCTACAGCTCTTAGGTTCCGTACCTAGATACGGAGTCAAGCATGAACGTTCGGACGATCGCGGGGTTGGCGCGAGACGGCGGCGTCGGGGTGGAGACTGTCCGCTTCTATCAGCGTCGCGGATTGCTTTCGACGCCTGACAAATGGTCGCGTGATGGCGCTGGCGCGGGCGTTCGACGCTATGGCGAGGAGGACGTGCGCCGGCTGAGGTTCATTCGCTCCGCACAGACGGCGGGCTTCACCCTCGAGCAGATCAAAGAGCTGTTGTCGCTCGACGCTGGCGAGGATCGCACGCGCGCCCGTGCGTTGGCCGCGGAGAGGCTGGAGGCGCTGGATCGAACCATCTCCGATCTTGAGGGTGCGAGAGCGGCGTTGCGCCGACTGGCGAGCGCTTGCGCGGCGAACGACAGCGGACCGTGTCCGATCATTTCGGCCTTTCAGGGTGAAAAGGTTTGAAATCGTGCCCTGTCTTGGCGAACGGGGTGCGAGGGCCGGCAGCCGTCCCGCCTGGGAAAAACCCGACTGCGTGGCCACGCAATCGCGAGGACCGGAACGTCCCGCAGTCAGAACTGTTCGTTGATCATCACTTTCGGAGAACGAAGATGTCGATCAAACTGAACGTCGGTCTGGCGGCCGCCGCCCTGTCCGTGCTCCTCACGGCGTGCAATCCAGCGGAACAGGCCGATAAAACCGCGACGGCCGACGCGGGATCGGCGGCCGAACACAGCGCTCCGGCGGTTCAGCCGATGGCGGGGCCCGAGACGCCCTATTCCGCCTCCGAACAGCAGATGCATCAGGCCATGATGCAGGCGCACGGCGCGGACCCGCAGGAGACCTACGCCCTGAAGATGATCGAGCACCACCGGGGTGCCATCGCCATGTCGGAGGTCCTGATGCGCGAAAACCCTGACGCCGCGCTCCGCGAGATGGCCGAAAAGACGATTACGATGCAGCGCCAGGAGATCACGGCGCTGGAGCAGTGGGTCGCGCAACATCGGTCCGCCGCGGCAACCCCCGCTTCGGGTTCGGTCCAGCCCGGAGCCTGACGCGGGAAGAATACGCGCGGGGACTGGTCTGCCCGTGCGTATTTGCTTTTGAACGGCGTCGATCGTCGGCGTCTGTCCGCCGGCGGGAGGCCACTCATGCACGAAAAGAGCTATCGCAACCTCGCGATTGAACTCATCGTCCACTTCATCATCATGTATTTGGTGATGTTCACGATGATCGCGACGCTCGATCACTTCAACTTCAATCTGAACAATCTCTATATGACGCTGATGATGGTCGCGCCAATGGCTGTCCTCATGCTGGTTCTGATGCGCGAGATGTATCCGAACAATCGGCTCAACCTGGCCATTGGGCTGGCCTCGGTGATCATCTTCGCGGGCAGCTTCTACGCCATGCGCACCCAGGCGGCGATCGGCGACAAGGAACTCATTCGAGGAATGATCCCCCACCACTCCGGCGCGATCCTGATGTGCGGCAAGGCCAAGCTGAGCGACCCGGAACTGGTCGCGCTGTGCGCAGAGATCGTCGAGGCCCAGAAGCGCGAGATCCGACAGATGCAGGCGATTCAGGATCGGCTTTGACGGCTCTCCCGGCGGGACACGTCCGCCGGTCCCGCCAACTCGCCATTCCCGTTCGAGGTGGCCTCGCTCGCCGCCCCGAGTGTTGTCGTCGTTTTCACGGCGTGAGGTCGGCCAGCGTCGGCCGCCGTTGGCGAGGGGAAAGTCGATGCGACGCGTAGACTAGTCGAAGGCCGGACCGGCCAATCGCCAGGAGACACAGTATGCGTGCATTCAACCCCGTTCCCTATGTCGCCCTGGCGACTGCGGTCGTCCTCGCCGCTGGACCTGCGGCAGCTCACGCTCGTCTTGTCAGCGCCACGCCCGCGCCGAACGCCACAGTCGGTGCGACCCGCACGCTGACCTTGACCTTCAGCGAGCGCTCTGTGCCTGCGTTCTCCGGCTTCGACGTGGTCAACTCGGCCGGCGAGAAGCTCGCGGTCCGCACTTCGGTCGCTGAAGACGGCAAGACCCTGACCGGGACTCTGAGGCGACCGCTGACTGCTGGCGACTATCGCGTCGACTGGCGCATCGCCTCGAGCGACGGTCACCGCATGACCGGCTCGTACACCTTCACGGTGCGCTGACGCCGTGCTCGAGATCGCGGTCGTCGCGCTCCGGTGGCTCCAGTACGCCGGAGCCGTCGTCCTTCTCGGGACGCCGTTGTTCCTGTTGTACACCTTCAGGCGCGGCGACGGCGTGGAGCTCACCTGGTCGCGCGCGATCCTGATAGGGTCAGGTTTGGTCGTCGTCGCGAGCGCGCTCCTGGCGCTACTCGGACAGACAGCGGTCATGGCGGGCTCGCTGGCGGAAGCCATCAAGCCTGTGTCTCTGTCTTTCATGATCACCGGCACGGCCTTGGGGAAAGCCATGGTCGCGCGGGCCGCCCTCGCCCTCGCAGCCGTCGTCGCGGTCCTGGCCTTGAGACCGGGCAAGACGGCCTGGAGCATCTCGCTAGGCCTCGGGCTCTTCGTGGTCGCGAGCTTCGCTTGGACTGGACACGGCGCGGCGACAGAAGGCCCCGAGGGCCTGGTCCACCTCGCCTCCGACATCGTCCATTCCGTCGGGGCGGCCCTTTGGCTTGGTGCGCTTGTAGCGCTGACGATCCTGCTGCTTCGCCGCCCCGGGGTCGACGATGGGGCCCTCTACCGCGCCTTGCATGGGTTCTCGGGCCTGGGCACGCTCGCCGTAGCCCTTCTTGTGGCCACGGGTCTCGCGAACAGCTGGTTCCTCGTCGGATCGGAGCGTTTCGTGAACCTTGGCGAAAGCCTCTATGGACAGCTTCTGATCGCCAAGCTGGCGCTCTTCGTGCTGATGCTGGGCCTGGCGGCGGACAACCGTTTCCGCCTGACACCCGCCCTGCGTCTGGAACTGGAGCACACAGGACAGTCAATCTCGGCGGTTCGACGGCTGCGGCGCAGTATCGTCACGGAGACGGCCCTCGGGCTCGTCGTCCTCGCCGTCGTCGCGCTTATGGGCACCCTCCCTCCGCCGGTCGCGACGTGATCCGACGATCTAGTGGCCCGCGGCGTGGAGCGCCGCTGCGGTCGTGGCGCCATTCTCCGAGGTCGAGATGTTGTCACGTCCTCCCATCGGGCTTCCCGGATCCCGGCTTAAGCGGACAAATACGGTCTGAACGCCGCGCGCTTTCGCACTGAGGCGTTCAAACCGGAGAGGCGGATTACCGCGGAGCGCGCGACGACCAGTGAATGTGATGGATGCGCCAGCCGTCGGCGTGGCGCTTTAGCACCATGGTTTCCGTTGTCAGACGGTCCACGGCGCGTGCGTTGAACTGACCGGTGGTGCGGCCTTCGCTCGTGATCCACGCCACATCGCCGTCCGCCCAGCCCGATCTGCGGCTTACGACATTGTCCGACGCGGCCGCGAAGGCGGCGTCCGACGCAAGATGGTGAGAGGCGTATTCGTCGCGCGAGCGCTCCGCTCCGCCCTCTTCAAAGATCATGACGTCGGGGGCCAGAAGCAACAGGGCGGCAGATGTGTCACCGGCCTTGAGCGCGGCATGGAAGGCATCGACGGTCGTGGCCGCCTCCGTCGCTTCCGCGCTGATCGACCCCGCGGTCTGGGCATGGCCGTGAGAATGGTCCTGCGCGACAGCGGGCGTCACCGACAGGACGGCGAGAGAGAGGGCGAGAACGAGAGGTTTGGGGGACATGATGGGCTCCGGCTTATGAATCAGGTGAGACAAGGTCAGGTCAGGTGGGCGGGTTGTGACGGGCGAACACCTGCGTCGCGCCGGAGCGAAGCACCAGCAGCGTGTCGTAAGGGTCCTTGTGTCCCTGCGGCGTCTCCATGCCGGGCGAACCGAGGGGCATGGCCGGAACCGCGAGACCGAGCGCTGCCGGCCGCTCGGCAAGCAACCGTATGACGTCCCGTGCCGGAACATGGCCCTCTACGACATAGCCATCAATCAACCCGGTGTGGCAGGAGGCCAGGCTGTCCGGAAGCCCCCGGCTGCTGCGGACGGATTGGAGGCTCGGCAGAACGGTGATAGTCGTGTTGAAGCCAGCCTCCCGCATATGCGAGATCCAGGCGTCGCAGCACGCACAGGTTGGCGTCTTGAAGACCGTGAGGGTTCTCGACGCCTGGGTCTGGGCGCATGCTGTTCCGGTCAGGGCGACGCTGACGGCGGCGCCTAAGAAAAGCCTTCGGTGGAGGTAGGCGGTCGTCAAAAGGGCTCTCCCTGATCGCTGTGAACGGTGCGTCTGGCGTCGGCATCCGGCATCCGACCGAAGGTGCGCCGCCTCAGCCACTGGCGGCTCGGTCGCTCGACCAGACCATAGATGGCGGCCGCCGCGGCGAGGGTCACCGCCAGCATCGCCGCCAGTTCCAGAAGCCCCATTCGATAGTCGCCCGGCCAGCCCCCGATGGCCTGGGCGGCATTGCGCCAGACCATCAGGATCGGAATATGGACGAGGTAGAGGGCGAACGAGGCCTCACCGGCGAAGATTGCGACCGGGTGCGACAGGAAGGTTCTGACACCCGCCTTGGCGAGCAGCGCCAAGGCGAGAACGAAGGGTCCCGACGCGGCGACGATAAGGCGATCATCGGCCCCGATCTGCATAGCGAGCAAGAGGAGCGCGGTGGCTCCGACGGCGCCGACGATCGCGACGCGCGGGGACGGCGCCCAGCGCGCTCCGAGATAGTAGAGGCCAATCCCGAGCAGGAACTCCGGAATGATGCGCAAGACGCCCATATTGTCTTCCGCCCGGGGCAGAACCGAGCCGAACCAATGCCGGTAGATCGCATCCAGCAGGATGAACAGGCTCGTCGCCGCGGCTACGAGCATCCATGGCCTGTGTCGAAACCGCAGGGCGACCGCAGCATAGGCTGGAAAAGCGAGATAGACGAACCATTCGGCTGACAGCGACCAGGCGGGCCCGTTCCACAGGACCATCCCGTCTCGCGGCAACCAGGCCTGAACCAAAAAGAGGGTGGCCAGAAAATCCGCAGGATTGAACCGCCCGGGCTCCAGGCCGATGCCCAACACCGGCGCGGCGAGCACCAGCAACAGCATCGCCAACAGGATGAACAAATGCGCCGGGTATATGCGCGCGAACCGCGCCGCGATGAACCGCCTGTAGTTCACTGGCTGATCACCCTGCAGGTAAACGTGGGTGAGGATGAACCCAGACAGGATGAAGAAGATATCGACCCCGAGACGGGCCCGGTTTAACAGTCCGGCCGCACCTTCGGGCAGCGTCCATTGCAGCTGGTAGTGAAACAGCACCACGCCGAGCGCGAGGAAGAACCTCACCCCCGTCAGCGGATCGAGCCGATCCGGAAACGGACCCGCGGCCGGATCTGTCCTCTCGCTCACATCGCCTCCCCCGACACGAGCGGGTCCTCCCGGTCGTTCTCTGGTATCTACGCGGCGGACATCTCGTCCCCTCGTAAGGGGCCGGACGGTTTGGCGCGTATGGCAAAGGGGGCGTGATGCAGGTGCGCAATGACTGATGAGATCGAACGACTGATTGCGGCGGAAGGGCCAGACGATGCGGGGCGGCTGGACGGCCTGGAAGACGCTGTCTGGACACGGATCGCCGTGCGCCGGGAGGCGGCGTCAATGGGCCAGGTTCGGGTCGCCGCCGTAGGGCTGGCGCTCGTGCTCGGCGTGGCCAACGGTGGATTGCTCCTCGTGGCGTCGCCGCGGCCTGAGCCCTCTGAGTTGCGCATCTTCACCGTCTCGGCGGGCCTGTCGCCGCTCGGTCCACTGGATGCCCGGGGATGAGAGCGCGCTGGAAATCGATCGTCCTGACAGCCGTGCTGGCGGCGCTCGCCAGCGGCGCGGCGACCTGGGCGAGCGCAACCTGGGTCATGCGCGAGCGTCAGCCGCCGAGCCTGCATAGCGTCGTCCATGAGCAGTTGAACCTGAGCGCTGAACAGGATGGTCGTCTAGACGCGATCGAAGCGCGCTTCGCCGCGCGCCGCCCCGGGCTGGAGGCAGAAGTGCGAGCCGCCAACCGCGAGCTCGCCGCCGCCATCGCTGCAAGCGATGGGAACACGCCCCAGGTGCAGGCGGCGGTGGATCACTTCCACGTGGCCATGGGCGATCTGCAGAAGGCGACCATCGCCCACGTCTTCGAGATGCGGTCGGTGCTCACCCCGGCGCAGGCCGAGGTCTTCGACGCCGCCGTGGTGGACGCCCTGCGTGCCGACGCCGGCTAGGCGCGGCGCGTGAAGGACGGCGACAGCATTGAAGCCCGCGCGGCTGGCGGCGACGCCGGCGCGTTCGGCGCCTTGATGGCGGCGACCAAGGGCGATCTCTACAGGTTCGTGCGCCGCTATGTCGGCGACGAAGCGGAAGCGCACGACCTGCTCCAGGAAACCTACACCGCCGCATGGCTCGCCCTGCGAAGGTACGATCCGGCTCGCCCCTTCGAGGTCTGGCTCCGCTCGATCGCCCTGAACAAATGCAGGGACTGGAGCCGTCGGCGTGCGGTGCGTCGGGTGGTGCGCGGCGTCATGGGCCTCGACGCCCCCGAAGCGTCGGCGGTTCGGATCGAGACGCCGTCTCCAGAAACCCAACTGGACGATCGCCGCCGGGCCGAGGCGCTTCATCGCGCACTGACCCGCCTGCCTGACGGCCTCAAGGCCCCTCTTCTGCTGGCCACGCTCGAAGGTCGCTCGCACGGCGAGATCGCGGCGATCATGGGCGTCACGACCAAGGCCGTTGAGACGCGGATCGCCCGCGCCCGCAAGCGGCTTGCCGAGAACATGGCCGTTCCCGGGGGCGCTTGACCTCATCGTGTCGCCGGACGGCGAAGGGCGGTTTATTTCGAGGTGTGGCGACCTGCCGCAAGGGCGTTGTCGCCGACGTGCGTATGTCTACCAGAAGCCGACACGCGTCCGAGGAACCCCCCGCCTATGCCCATGCCAAGTCTCGATCGCCGAATGCTTCTCAGGGGCGCCGCCGTAAGCGGCGGGCTGTTTGGCCTGCAGGGCCTTCTGCCGGCCTGGGCGCAGACCGGATCGGCGGGGCTGAGAGCGGACCTGCCGACGCTGAGCGGGCCCAACATCGACCTGATGGTCGGCCACTCGCCTTTCACGGTCGGAGGCCGGACTGGCCATGCCGTGACGATCAACGGGGTGCTTCCGGCGCCCTTGCTGCGCCTGCGCGAGGGACAGAACGTGCGACTGTCCGTGACCAACGGCCTGGATGAGGACACCTCGATCCACTGGCACGGCCTGTTGCTGCCATTCCAGATGGACGGCGTCCCGGGCATCAGCTTCCCGGGCATCAAGCCGCGGGAAACCTTCGTCTATGAGTTCCCGATCAAGCAGTCAGGCACCTTCTGGTACCACAGCCACTCCAATCTCCAGGAGGCGATGGGCCACTACGGTCCGATCGTCATCGATCCGGCGGGCGCCGATCCGGTCGGCTACGACCGCGAGCATGTGCTGGTCCTGTCGGACTGGAGCTTCATGCACCCGCACGAGATCCTGGAGAAGCTGAAGAAGAGCCCCGGCTATTTCAACCAGCAGCGCACCACCCTGGCCGGCCTCATGGACGGCAGCGACCGCATGAGCCTGGAGGAGCGGCGCATGTGGGGTGAGATGCGGATGGACCCGCGCGACATCCTGGACGTCAACGGCTCGACCTACACCTATCTGATCAACGGCCACGGCCCGCAGGAGAATTGGACCGGCCTGTTCCGACCCGGCGAGCGGGTGCGGCTGCGCATCATCAACGCCTCCGCCATGTCGATCTTCAACGTCCGCATCCCTGGCTTGCCGATGACCGTGGTGCAGGCCGACGGCGAGAACGTCCGCCCGGTCGAGACCGACGAGTTCCAGATTTCGGTCGCCGAAACCTACGACGTTATCGTCCGGCCGACCGAAGACCGGGCCTACACCATCGTGTCCGAAGCGATCGACCGGTCAGGCATGGGCCGGGCGACCCTGGCCCCGCGCCTTGGAATGACGGCCGAAGTCCCGCCGCTGCGGGAGGTGCCGAACCTTACCATGCGCGACATGGGCATGGGCGGAATGGACCATGGCGCCATGGGCGGCATGGACCACGGTAGCATGGCCGGGATGGATCATGGTGCGATGGCAGGCATGGACCATGGCGCCCCGGCGCAAGGCGCGACACCGGCGCATGACATGGGCGAAATGTCCATGTCGGGCATGAACATGCGCGATCCCGAGAACGCGCCTCCGGACATGGCGGTCGGCGTCGGCGTCGATGCGATCGCCATGGATCCGGCCAATCGCCTGGGCGAGCGGCCGATCGGTCTCAACAACGTCGACCACCGCGTTCTAGTCTACACCGACCTGGTGTCGCTGCAGCCGAACAAGGACCAGCGCCCGCCGTCGCGGACAATGGAAATACACCTGACCGGCAATATGGAGCGGTTCATGTGGGGCTTCGACGGTCGCAAGTTCAGCGAGCTGGTCGAGCCGATCCGCTTCGAGCGCGACGAGCGGGTGCGCGTGACCTTGGTCAACGACACCATGATGGCCCACCCCATTCACCTGCACGGCCACTTCTTCGAGCTGGTCACCGGTGGCCCCGCCGGACATCAACCCCTGAAGCACACGGTGAACGTCGCGCCCGGCGGCAAGGTGACGTTCGACCTGACCGCCGACGCGCCCGGCGACTGGGCCTTCCACTGCCATATGCTGATGCACATGCACGCTGGCATGTTCAACGTCGTCACGGTCCGCCCCCTGGACGGAGTCGCGTCATGAACCGTTTCGCCGTCGCCCTCGCGCCGCTGATCCTCGCCGCCAGCGCCTTTAGCGCCCAGGCGCAGGACCCACACGCGGGCCATGTCATGCCGGCGACCCCGGCGCCGCGACCCGCGCCTGAACCGGTCGTCCGGCCTCAGACGCCCCCTCCCTCGCCCGCTCAGGACCCGCATGCCGGTCATGTCATGCAGCCCGCGCCAACGCCGCCGGCGCCGGACCCTCATGCCGGTCATCCGATGCCGGCTGATCCCCAGAGCGTCGATCCGCACGCGGGTCACGACATGTCGACCATGGCGCCAACGACGCAGCCCGATCCGCACGCGGGCCACGACATGTCCGCCATGCCCTCCGCTCAAGCCGATCCCCATGCCGGTCACGACATGTCGACCATGAGCAAGGGGCCGCCGGACGTGCCGACCAGCGCCGACAATCCCGGCCGGCCTCCGGAGGATCCGCTCCCCGCCGCCGCCCTCAGCGGTCCCGCGCACGCCGCCGATCTGGTTTTCGGCGCCGAGGCGATGGCCGCCGCCCGTGAGACCTTGGTTCGCGAAAACGGGGACGTCCGCACCACGGCCGTCATCATCGACCGTCTGGAAGCCGGCTTCGGCGATGACGGCGAGTCGTATCTCTGGGACGTCCAGGGCTGGAGCGGCGGAGACATCAATCGCTTCTGGTGGAAGTCCGAAGGCGAAGGCGACTTTGGCGGCGAGCTGGGGCAGGCCGAGGTCCAGGCGCTGTACAGCCGCGCGATCTCGCCGTTCTGGGATATGCAGGCCGGCGTGCGCCAGGATTTCCGGCCCGACGGCGAGGATACGACGCACCTTGTTCTCGGCCTGCAGGGCCTCGCGCCCTACTGGTGGGAGATCGACGCGGCCGCCTTCCTCTCCACCGAAGGCGACCTGACCGCCCGCGTCGAGGCCGAATACGACCAGCGCATCACCCAGCGCCTGATCCTCCAGCCGCGCCTCGAAATCGACGCTTCGGCGAGCGACATTCCGGAGCTGGAGATCGGCTCCGGCTTGTCGTCGATCGAGGCGGGCCTGCGTCTGCGCTACGAGTTCCGCAAGGAGTTCGCCCCCTATGTCGGCGTTGAGTGGAGCCGAGCGCTCGGCGACACCGCCGACTACATCGAAGCCCGAGGCGGCGAGGCTGACGACACCCGTCTCGTCGTCGGCCTCAAGGCCTGGTTCTGACCGAAGGAGACCCCCCATGATCCGCACTCTCGTCCTCACGGCCGCCCTGGCCTTCGCCGGCGCCGCCGCCGCTCAGGATCCTCACGCCGGGCACACGATGCCGGCGCAGGCCGCTGCGCCGCAATCGGGCGTCACCACGGTTCCGGCGAACGGGGCGATGACCCATGGGTCGCCCGAACGCTTCAGCGTCACCTTCCCGCACGCGATGGTCCTGAAGACAGTGACCCTGACCGCCGAGGGACAGGCCCCGGTGGTCGTGAACGCCCCCGCCGCGCCGGCCGCCGCGACCGTCAGCGTGGCTCTTCCCCGGCTCGCCGCGGGAACCTACACGGCCG
This sequence comes from Brevundimonas sp., assembly GCF_041919755.1. Classification (GTDB taxonomy): domain Bacteria; phylum Pseudomonadota; class Alphaproteobacteria; order Caulobacterales; family Caulobacteraceae; genus Brevundimonas. Next base: position 265,213 of record NZ_JAYRTD010000001.1, read on the forward strand.
CCTGGACCGCTGAAGGTCCGGACGGCCACAAGATGTCCGGCTCTGTCAGCTTCATGGTTCACTAGGAGAACGACGATGCGAGTTTCCAACCTGCTGGCCGCCGCCGGCGCGATCCTGGCCCTGAGCGCTGGAGCGGCCCTGGCCGCCGAAGGCTGCGACTGTTGCGAGGACATGGCCGCTGACGCCGCCATGAGCTGCTGCGACAAGATGAAGTCTGACGCTTCGCCGCCCGCCGAACCCGCGCCGCCCGCGCCGGCGCCCTCGGATGCTCCGGCTCCCCAAGGTCACGCCGACCATAACTGACCGGCCGATCTGAACCGCTCCGGCAGGCGCTCCGACTGATCGGAGGTCTGCCCGGAGCGGACAGGCGTCAACTCTCGGTCTTCGCCGCGCTGAGCCGCGCCTCGCTCCCTGGGGCGCCGCCTGCCGCAATCCGGATGAAACGGACGGTCTCGGCCCGCGTCCGCGGTTCAGCGACGAAACCCGCCTCGGCGAAGGCGAGATGCTGGGGCATCGGCGCCCTCGCCGTATCCACGCGCCACCAAACCTCCAGCGACGCCGCCTTGGGCAAAATGCCCCCGGCGATCCGCTCGATGTCCCGAAAGGACAGGTCCACCTCGGCGCTCTTCTGACGTCGGAGAAAGGCTGCGAGCGGCGCGTATTTAGCCATCTGGGTGTCTTGCTCCACTGCTGCCGGGGGTCAAGCCCGGCTGGCGCGCTTGGGCTGGCCGATCTAGACTCGCCGGCGGCGGGTTCCGGGAACGATAGGCGCCGATCAAGAGCCAGGGGACGTGCAAACGTCGGCGGCGATCGGCGGCGAAACGCCGGGCTTCATCACAGAAGTTCCTGGCCCGCCCCCTCCCCTCATCCCGGGTCGATCAGACCTTGCCGGACCGCCGAGGCGACCGCTTCGATCCGGGTCCGGACCCGGAGTTTGGAGCAGGCCTTCTCAAGATAGCTGTCCACGGTGCGGGGCGACAGCGACAGAATGATTCCGATGTCGGAAGAGCTTTTCCCGCGACAGACCCATTGCAGACATTCCTGTTCGCGCGGGCTCAGGGTGACCGCGTGCGATCCACGGCCCGGATCTTCGGATACAGCTTCCATATTACACCACCGGTTGTCCGACTCCCTCCGTACACGGCGGGTTCGCGCCCGGGCAACGTCGATGAATTGCGGGTCGCCCGCAGGTTTCTTGCGGGACGGAAGCCTCCCCACCGGTTGAACCGCAGACAGGTCGCGACTACAGCGGGGCCGTCGGGCGCCGCGAGATAGGCGCACAGCCGGAGCCGGGGTTCGTCGCTGACGGAGGCGGCGCTGCGCGCTGAAGTAACGGGCCTCGTTCGCAGAGGATTCCAACGCCCGACCCCTCCCGCTTGCGTCGGGATTCCGTTTGATTCATGCTCGCCAGGCCGACCTACGCGTCGGCAGGGGCTTGGAATCCCCTGTGCGATATCTTCTTCGACGACCCACGCGCGGCGTGGCTGTCGCTGACCGGATCACCGTGTCAGGCGTGTGAGCGCCTGCGCCCGGCTGTCCGTTCGCGCCCCGGATTCCAGCCGTCTGAATTGCGGTCGGAGAGGCAGGGTGAGCGAAGCGAAGCCATTGCAAGCGGAGGTCGGCGGCGGCCTGGACGGCCTGTACCGCCGCTACGCTGCGTGGTTGAACCGTCGCCTCCGGGCTCGGATCGGTCCGGACGATGCGGCCGACGTCGTGCAGGAAACCTATATCCGCATCGCGCCCTTCGCCGACGGCGGGATCGCCCATCCCCGCGCCTTCCTGCTCCGGGTCGCCCTCAATCTGGTGCGCGATGACGCCAAACATAGGCGCCGTCGGCCAAGCGACGCCGACCTCCAATCCCCCGAATCCGAAGGCGCGCCCCAGTTCGATCAGGTTCTGCTCGCCCAGATCATACGATCCATGCCGCAACTCTACCGCGACGTCTTCGTCTTGAGCCGCTTTGACGGTATGACGTATCCCGAGATCGCCAAGGAGCTCGAGATCAGCGTCAAGACGGTGGAGTGGCGGATGTCCAAGGCGCTCGACTACTGCGCGCTGCGGCTGGACCTTTAGGCGAAGACTGATGACGACCGAGGCTGACGCCGACATCAGACGCAAGGAGACCGCCGACTGGTTCGCGCGGCTCAACCAGCGCAAGGTCACCACGGCGGACGTGAAGGCGTTCAGCGCCTGGCGACGGGACTCCAGGAACGCCGAGAGCTTCGACCGCATGCAGGCGATGTGGGACGCGAGTCGCACCCTGGCCGACCAACCCGAGATGGCCGCGCTTTCGGCGGACGCCCGGACCCGCGCCGCCTCCCGCCGCAGGGCCCGCCCCCGCCTGCTCGGTGTTCTCGCCCCCGTCGGCGCCGTCGGCGCCGCGATCGCGGCCCTGTCCGTGGGCTGGTGGTTGTGGTCAGCGCAGCAGCCGACCCCCTATCTCACCCAGGTCGGCGAACGCCGCGTCGTTCAACTGGCCGACGGCTCGACGATCACGCTCGACACGGACTCCAGGATCGACGTTCGCCTGACCGGGGGCCGCCGGCTGGTCACCCTCGTCACGGGCCAGGCCCGGTTCGACGTTGAGGGCGACCCGGACCGGCCGTTCGTCGTCAAGGCCGGCGACACCGAGGTTACGGCCTTGGGCACGAGCTTCGACGTCCGGCGCTTCGGGACGGGCGCACGCGTGGTGCTTGTCGAGGGCCGGGTCGATGTGCGCGAGGGCGAACAGGCGGACCGGCGCTGGTCGATGCAGCCGGGACAGCAGCTGGTGACGTCCGTCCCCCGACCCCGGGTGGTCACGACCGATCTACCCGCGGCGACCAGCTGGGCGGCGGGCCGACTGACCTTCCACGAAACGCCGATCGGCGTCGCCGTGGCTGAGGTCAACCGCTACACCCGTCATCCGATCGAACTGCGCGCCGGGGACATTTCCTCCATCCGGGTGAGCGGGGTGTTCGACGCCGGCGACGTCGAGGGTTTCGTGGCGGCGCTGCGCGACCTCTATCCGCTCACCGCCGAACGGGCCGAGGACGGTCATGTGGTGCTTTCGGGCGCATCGAAAAATAATCTGACCCCGGACTTAGGGTAAGGCCCGCGACCGGTCGTCTCCTCCCGGTCCCGCATCAATGCGGATAAGAAACCGGGGGAGACACATGAGACAGGGCTTCACTTCAACGGCGCTCGCGGCGCTTCTGATGGCGTCGGCGACGCCGGTCTGCGCCCAGCAGGCCGAGTCCGCGCGTCGCTTCGACATCCCGGCAGGGCCGCTGGCGCGCACCCTCCCCGCCTTCGCTCGCCAGAGCGGTCAGCAGATCCTCTATCCGAGCGCCCTGGTGGCGGACCGGGCCTCGGCGTCACTTTCGGGCGACTATTCCGTCGAGACGGCGCTGGCGCTGCTCCTGCGCGACACCGGCCTGACCTATCGACGGAGCCGGCCCAATGTGTTCGTCCTCATCGACCCGTCGCAACGCGCCGAGGCCGAACAGCTGGAAGCCGTCCAGCTGGACGAGGTCGTCGTCACGGGCAGCCTGCTGCGCGGGGTGCTCGACGGCCCCTCGCCGGTGGTGGTCGTCAGCCGCGACCAGATTGATCGCGACGGCCACGCGACCGTCGCTCAAGCCTTGGCGGCGCTGCCGCAGAATTTCGCAGGCACCGCCAATGACGCCACCCTCAGCAACGGCGGCGACCGCAGCGGCACCAACGCCAACTACTCCAATGGGGTGAACCTGCGCGGCCTCGGCAGCGACGCGACCCTGGTGTTGGTCAACGGCCGGCGGATCGCCGGGACCGGCTCCAAGGGCGATTTCGCCGACGTCTCGTCGATTCCGACGGCCGCCGTTGAGCGGATCGACGTCCTGCTCGACGGAGCCTCGGCTCTCTACGGCGCCGACGCCGTGGGCGGGGTCATCAATGTGGTCCTGCGTGACGACTACGACGGCGCCGAGACCAGAGCGCGCTACGGCACGGCCGCCGACGGCGCCTTCTCCGATGTCCTGTTCGCCCAGACGATCGGGCGGCGATGGGGCAGCGGCAGTCTTATGGGCGTCTACGAATACCAGGACCGCGAAGCCCTGCCCGCGGCCGAACGCGATCGCGCGGGTGACGCCGATCTGCGCCGCTTCGGCGGATCGGATCGCCGACTGAACTACAGCAACCCCGGCAACATCATGGTGATCGACCCGGCGTCGGGCGCCTATGTCTCCGCCTTCGCCATCCCGGGCGGTCAGGACGGGACCAACCTGGCTCCGGGCGATTTCCTCCCGGGGCAGGAGAACCGCACCAATCAGCGGTTCGGCATGAACGTCTTTCCGCGGCAGACCCGCCATATCGCCTATCTGGCGGGACGGCAGGATCTCGGCGGCCGGCTGACCCTGTCCGGCGACGCGCGCTGGGCCCGGCGCGACTATGAGACCCGATCGTCGCCGATCGCCACGCTGCTGACCGTCAACCGCAATAACCCCTTCTTCGAATCCCCGACGGGCGCGAATTCGCACCTGATCGCCTATTCCTTCGCCGGTCAGACGCCCAACCCGGTGCAATCCGGGGAGGTCGAGACCCTGTCCGCGACGATCGGCGCCGATCTCGACCTGGGCGGCTCGTGGCGGTTGTCGAGCTATCTCGCCTACGGCGCGGAAGAAGCCGGCTTCGGGTCGTCGGGCACGCTGCAATCGACCTATCTGCGCGAGGCGCTGGGCGCCTTGGCGGACAATCCGGCCACGGGCTACAGCGCCGCCAGGGACGGCTTTCTCAATCCGTTCGGGGCGGGGAACGTCAATCCGCAGGCCGCGCTGGACTTCATCACGGGCGGCTGGACCCATCTGTGGAGCGAGAGCCGCATCACCACGGCGAACGTGATGCTGGACGGCGACCTGTTGGAGCTGCCCGGCGGCCCGTTGAAACTCGCGGTCGGGGCGGCGCTCCGGCGCGAGAATTTCGACCGCAAGGTGGACAGTTTCACCTCCGGCATCGCGCCCGTCCTGGGCGCGCTGAACGCCAGCGAGCGCGACGTGGCGGCGGTCTATGCGGAGGCGCGGATTCCCCTGTTCGGGGCCGGCAACAGCCGTCCGGGACTGGAACGGCTCGAACTGTCGCTGGCGGCCCGGTTCGAGGACTATAGCGATGTCGGTCAGACGACGAGCCCCAAGGTCGGTCTGGTCTGGGAACCCATGGCGGGCGCGCGCCTGCGGGCCAACTACGGCCGGTCCTTCCGGGCGCCGGCCCTGCGCGAGGTGAATGACGCGGCGACGGCCAGTCCCTCGATCCTGCCCCGCGGACCCAACCAGATCCTGACCATGATCCTGTATGGCGGCAATCCGGATCTGGAGCCCGAAACCGCCGACACCTGGACGGTTGGGGGCGATTTCGAGCCCGCCTCGGTTCAGGGTCTCCGGATCAGCGTCAACGCCTTCCGCACGGATTTCGAGAACCGGATCGGCCAACCGGCTCTGGAGAACATCCTCACCGCGCTGAGCGACACCACCCTGAGCCCGTTCGTTCGGATCATCGATCCGGCCAACAACGCCCAGGATCGCGCCGACATGCAGGCGATCCTCGATTTGCCGACCACCAACCTGCGTGACCTGTTCCCGGCCACCGATTACGGCGCCATCGTCGACGCCCGCTACGTCAACACCGCCAGCGTCCAGGTCCAGGGCGCCGACCTCACGGTCGCCTACGCCTTCGCGGTCGGCCCTGACGCCTTCGATCTGACCAGCAGCCTGACCTGGCTGGAGCGCTTCGACGCCCGGGCCACGCCCACCTCCCCCGTGGTCTCCCAGCTGGATCGACCGAACTATCCCGTGGGCCTGCGGGGTCGCACCCATCTCAGCTGGACGAGGGGCCCGCTCACCCTCGGCGGAGCGGTGGATCATGTCTCCGACTACGCCGACACCTCCGGGCGTCGCATCGGCTCCTGGACCACGGCCGATCTTCAGGTGCGCTCTCCTCAGCGCGAGTCCGCGGCACCGGGTCTTCGGGCGCATTGGCCAGATCGGGAAGCAGGCGACGGATGTCCCAGGTCAGATCGATGTCTTCCGAGAACCGCTGGATGACATCGTAGGCCTTGGACAGGGACGTCCCGCCCTTGAAGACCAGCCCCTCGCCCAAGGGCGCCTCGAACAGCGCGCTCAGGGCCCAGACGACCCAGACATCCTTCTCGAGCAGATGGGAGGGCCGGCCGGACGCCGACGCCGCCGCCGCGAGGGCTTCGGCCCGGTCCTCGGCCGAAAGCTGCAGGAAGGTCTCAGACATGCGCCGCCTGGCTGACCGACCGCGCCAGCCAGGTGGGCAGACGCGGTCCGACGGACACCAGTTCGCCGAAGGCGGCGGGTCCCAGCTTTCGCTTCAGGGTCTCCAGCGCCGTCGGGGCCTTCTCCGGCCCCAGCCAGGCCAGGGCGCGAACCGCTTCGCCGGCCGGACGATCAGCCAGGAGCAGCTGCCATGCCGGCGCATGTTTGAACTCCACCGTCTGCTTGCCAACGTTGAGGAGCCGGCTCTTGCCGTTGGTCAGATAGACCATGCGGATCGGCACCTGGGTGGTCAGGCCCAGGGCGTTGGCCGCCGCCGCCCCGTTGGAGGCGACGACCTCGCCGCGCTGCTCGCTCACCGCGCGCACGACCGTTTCCACCGAAGGCGTCCGCGATCCGAAGCGGCTTTCCAGCGGACGCATGTAGACGCCGCGCCCGGCGCGCACGAGCCGCCCCCGTCGCACGAGGCGCGACAGGGCCTGATCCACCGCCGCGCGGCTGCCCAGATGGAGCAGCCCCTTGGCGGCGACCGGCGCGCCCTCCGGCAGGGCCCGGACGCGCTCCATGATCTGTTCAGCAAGGACTTGCATGATCGTCTCCGTGTCAGAAATATAGTTCTGTTTCTGACACTCCGCAACCGGGCCCGTGGAGTCGCGCCGCTTCATCGGCTTCGCTCTCGCCCGGTCGAGCGATCGACGCCTGCGTCCCTCAAGGCCTGGTCGCGCGTCTTCGGCCCGGGCCGGTCCCGCACGAACCGCTCCACCACCAGGGCCAGGGTGCGATCCGCCAGCCGATCGGACCGACCCAGTCGAACCGCTTCCGCGACCAGAGCGCGCCGCATCGCCAGTTCACGCGCCTGAATTGCCTCCAGCCACGGTCCCTCCCCGCCGTCGCCCCGGAGCGCGTCGCGGTAGGCGGCGGCGAGCGTCTCGGGCAGATCGCCCTTCCCCGCCACGAACCGCTCCCGCATCTTGCGGATCGGCGTCCGCTCCGCCTTTCGGGTCACGCCGCGCGTCCGCCGCGGGGTGGCCTCCGCCTCGATGGACCGGTCGCGCAGCGCCCGGGCGAAGCCCTCGCGCCAGATCTGCAGGTCGGCCTTGCGCGGATTCAGCCGCTCGCCCTCGCGTCCCAGCCGGCGCACCGTCAGATGCACGTGCGGGTGCCGTCCCTCGTCGTGCAGGGCGAAGACATAGGGGAAGCGCTCGCCGAAGGTCTCGGCCGCGAACGCCCGGGCGGCGTCATGCAGACGCGCCGCGTCGGTGCCGGCCGGCATGCTGAGCACGATCGACAGGGAGATCGAGGCGTCGCGCCTGCGTCCCGGCTCCATCGCGAATTCCTCGGCCCAGGCGCGGGCGAGCGCATGCACCTCGGCGCGCCCGTCCAGCCGCTCCCCGTCCGGCCCGTCCAGAGCCAGGGCGCCGTTGCGGCTGATGTAGTCGAGATGCGCTTTCAGATGGCCGCCGTCCCGGGTTCGGCCCGTCACCTTGACCATCACCTCCGGCGCCCGGCGCGCGACGCGGACGAAACGCGCGGCTGGATCCTGATCCCTGTTCCGAGGCGACTGAAGCACCGCCGGCGTGATCCGCGCGCGGCGCGGATCGACCGGCGGCCGCAAGGCTTCCTCGAACCCGCGCGGCGAGCGGAAGTCGCTCACGGCCGCCCGGCCCAATAGGACAGGTTGCCGTCAAAGGCCTCGCCGAGCGCTTCCACCCAGGCCGCGATCTCAGCCTGAAAGGCGCCGAGCTGGGCCATCTCCAGATCGAGCACCTGCCCCTCCATCACCGCCGTGTTCAGGGCGCGGGCGATCTGGTTGATGTTCACGCCGATGCGCCGCAGCTCGCGCCGCACCTCGATCAGCGCCAAGGCCTCGGGACGGCTGAACTGCGGACGATCCCGCAACCGCCGCCGGATGAGCGCGACACTCCATTGGGTTCGCGACAGCCCGACGGCGGCGGCCTCGGCCTCCAGGAGACGCAGGTCGGTCTCGCCGAGGCGCAGGGTCAGCTTGCCCGACCTGGGCGCGCTGACCGCCTCCGGCGGCGCCGGAAAGGACGCCTGCGCAGCCCCCTCCATGAGCCGGCGAAGCAAGCGCGAGCGCCCGCCCTGCCCCGCCGCCGCGGCGTCGAACCGGCGGATCAGATCGGGCGAGACGCGAAGGGTGAGGCGGTCCATCGGGAGGTGGGTCTGTCAGACGTTGCCGGCGCAAAGCCTATCCTGCCCTTGACCGTCACCCCCCTCGCCCCGTAGGCCTCCGGTGCTGCACGTCCTCCCCTCGGCGACCGCTGCACGGCCGCTCGCCCGCCGTCCTGTCGGACGCCCCAGCCGGACGGATCATGAGGAGGGAAGCGGCCTAGGAGGCAGACGCCCGCGCTTTCGCGCGGGCGTCCTCCGTCAGCGGATCAGCAGCAGGGTCCGCCGTTACAGCAGGCCGCGAGAAGCTCGCAGCAGGAGGCGGCGGCCTTGACCACCGAGTCGGGCGCGGCCGCGAAGGCAGCCGAGGCCGAGGTCAGCAGCACGAGGGCCGCGAGCGAAAAAGCACGTTTCATTGTTGATCTCCATGGATCGGTTTTCTGAGAAAAGGATCGTCGGTGGAGATCAGGTTCGAGGGGGCGGGTCCTCCGCTTCCGGCTCCACCCCCGCGAGGGCGTCGGCCGGTAAACGATCGTGCACATCGGCGGAGGCCGCTACCGGGACGGCCGCGGCGGGCGTCGGAACCAGGCCATGGCAGAGCACGGCGCACAGCCGAGCGCAGCTCATCTTCACGGGATCGCAGGGGGCATCCGGACTGGAGCCGTCGGCGGGCGCCATCGGCATCGACATGGCCGCGGCCGGAGTCTCCCAGGCCGTGACCGGGCTCGACGCGAACAGCAGGGCGAACACGGCCAGAATGGCCGGCGCCCAGGCCGCAGTTGTTCGACGTCCGATCATCAAGCTCAATACGTCCAGCAAGACCCCAAGGTTACAGCGCAGGTGACGCGCGCGCCAGCCATGACCGGCGCGCGCCCCTGCATCTTTTACGTCCCCGGCGTCAGCCGCCCTCGCCGGCCGCATGAAGAAAGTCCACGGCGCGCTGGGCGTGGGCGGCGGCTGAGAAGATGAATCGCTTGTCGTCGCGCAGCACCTCGAGCCATGAGGCGACATAGGCGGCGTGATCCTCGCGCGGCTCGAGAGCCAGCCCCAGGTCGGCGCAGAGGAAGGCGGCGCCGATTTCGGCCACCAGTTCTTCCCGGGCGTAGCCGGCGTCTCCATGCCGGCGGCGTCCGAAGTCGCGGTCGAGCCGAGCGGGGTGCCTGGTCCAGTGCGTCAGCTCGTGGCCCAGCGTCGCGTAGTAGGCTTCCGGCTCGCGGAAGCTTTCGAACACCGGCATCTGCACGAAGTCCGGTCCCGGCGCATAGAAGGCGCAGCCGCCGCCATGACGGACGTCGGCGCCCGTCGCGGCGAAGAACGTCTCGGCCCGGGCGATCCGTTGACCGAGGTTCAGGACCGGCGCGGGCGCCGGGGCGGACGAGGCCGGGAGACCCTCGATCTGTTCGACGTTGAAGACCGTGTAGGCCTTCAGGAACGGAATGCGTCGGGTCGTCTCCTCCCCGGCGTCGTCATCGTCGATGCGGACCAGCTGGTCGGCGTAGACGACGGTGGAACCCTTTTCGCCCTTGCGGACATGAGCGCCCAGGGCCAGCGCCTGCCGGAAGGTCATCCAGGTGGAGGACTGAAAGCCTCGGGCGGCGGCCTCGCCCCACAGCAGGACGACGTTGACGCCGCGGTAAGGCGTGCCGTCGTGCCGGAGGGGTCGGCTGACGCTTTCGGATGCGGCCCAGGGCTGGCTCCAGGGCCGGACGCCGGCTTCGAGCTGGGCGACGATCTGGTGGGTGATGCGGGTGTAGAGGTCGGGACGTGAGGGTTCGTTGGGGCGCGACATGGCGGCCTCCTCAAGACGGGATTTGAAGAAGGGGCGGCGGCGCTGTCGTCAGCGCCGCCGCGGCTCGCTCAGCGGGACCAGATCAGGCTGTGTCCGCCATCGATCTCGACCAGCGAGGCGTAGATCGGGGCCGGGAAGCTGGGATCGTCGAGCTTGACCGACAGGTAGTCGCGGTTCTGCTGGCTCGTTTTCTTCCAGGCCGCGCCGAACTCGGTCTGGCCGGAGAAGATGCGGAAATCAGGAGCCTTGTCGTCGGTCTTGTCATTGGCCCGGAGTCGGGCCGCCTTGACGTTGAGGGTCAGGGTCTTGATCGAACCGCTGTAGCTGCCGTCCGCTTGCTGGGTGAAGGAACCGATGGTGGCCATGGAAGTCTCTCCTTGCTGATCTCGGGCCACGCCTGCCGCGGCCTCGATGGCGATCGGCGGACCGGAGGCCGGGCGGCCCGCAGGCGAGCACAGGGAGCCCCGCAGCGCAGCGGAGGACCGGGAGCGCGACTTTCTTGCCTCGCGAGGAAGGCCGTCCGGCCGGGGAAGAAAGTCGCGCGAACGGTTGCGGAAGCCGGACGGGCTTCGGTCAGATCAGGCCATTGAGAGGCCGCGCAAGGCTTGGCGCGTCGCAGGAGAGACGGCTGGTCACCGCCGCTTAAACCATGCGGCCAATCGCGGCGCTCGTAGGGATCGTGCCGCCAATGCCGGTGCATCCGCTCCGCCACCAAAGACGTGCCCAGGATTCACCGCTTCCGCGTCGTCGCAGCTGACGCGCGGCATGGCGACGGGCGCGGCACGCCTGGCATGAATCTGAGGTGTCTCCTGCTATGAAGGGAACCTGAAGCAACTCCAGCTTCGTTCCCCTTCCGAGCGTTCCGTTCGAGGGACAGTCGCGGTGTCGTAAGCCAGCCGGATGAGGCGGCCGGAGCGTGCTCATCGGGAGTCAGAACAATGCGCAACTCCATCAAAATCGCTGGCTGCGGAGACAGCCCTCGGCGTCATCGCCGGTCTCGTGGCCACGAGGGTAACCGAGAGGGCGCAGACGGCGCTCTACCAGATCAAGCCGCCGAAAGTACGGGAAGAGGAAGTGCTGGAGCGACCATGCTCTTGATGATCGACGAAGGTCTGACGCCTGTGTTCGGCTACAGTGCTCCCAATCGAGACAACCCCCTGCTCACCCAGGCTAGAGGGGTCGCCGGGCACCTTCTCTTTGGCGCCGTCAACGCGGTGGTGACCGAGGCACTGTACCGCCTCGTCCGTCCCAAGGTAGCCGCTACAGAGCGAGCGCGGAGCATACATCGATGACCAAACATTATGATCTTGTGGTGATCGGGACCGGGACCGCCGCCATGGTCGGAGCCATGCGGGTTCGCGCTGCTGGTCGCAGCGTCGCGGTTGTCGATTTTCGTCCCTTTGGAGGCACGTGCGCGCTCCGGGGCTGCGATCCAAAAAAAATGCTGATCAGCGGGGCCAACGCCGTCGATCATACATGGCGGATGCGAGGCAGGGGTGTCGCCGGCGACGCCCGAATTGCTTGGGCCGACCTCATGGCCTTCAAGCGGGGTTTCACCGATCCCGTTCCCCAAAAGCACCAAGAGCGGTACTCTGAAAGAGGCATCGACACTTTTCATGGACGGGCGCGCCTCACCGGCCGCAACAGCCTTGAGGTGGGCGAGGAAACGCTGGAGTTTTCGAACCTGCTCATCGCCGCCGGAGCCGAACCCAGGAAACTCGGCATCCCGGGGGAAGAGCATCTGGTCACCAACGAGGGCTTCCTCGAGCTGGGTGACATGCCAAAGCGCATTGTGCTGGTCGGCGGAGGCTATATCGCGGCCGAGTTCTCCCACATCGCCGCGCGGGCTGGCGCCGAAGTCGTAATCCTCCAGCGTGGCGAGCGATTGCTTCCCCAGTTCGACCCGGACGTGGTCGGTTGGCTCATGGAAAGCTTTCGCCAACTCGGCGTTGACGTGCGCCTCGAAACGACAGTCCAGGCGGTCGAGCAGACGCGCGCAGGCTTTCGGGTTCACGCCCAGACGAAGGGGAAAGCCGTCGATGTCCATGCTGATCTGGTCATTCACGCCGCCGGACGAGGACCTGCGATCGACGATCTCGGCCTTGACGCCGCCGGGGTCGAGCATGAAGGAGGCCGCCTGAAGCTCAACGAATTTCTGCAGAGCGTTTCCAATCCAGCCGTCTATGCCGCGGGCGACGCAGCCCAGGTCGGTCCGCCGCTGACCCCCGTGTCCAGCCACGACGCCAAGGTCGTGGCGGCCAACATTTTGAACGGTAACTCCGAAAGGCCGAACTATCGCGGCGTCCCGAGCGTGGCCTTCACAATCCCGCCTATCGCGGCGGTCGGGCTGACGGAGAGGGAGGCTAAGGATCAGGGTCTGCTCTACCGAGTCAAAAATCAGAAGGCCTCCGACTGGTTCACAGCACGCGCAGCGGCCGAACCCACCTTCGGCCTCAAGGTCTTGGTCGAGGAAGGGACGGAACGGGTGTTGGGCGCCCACCTCGTGGGCCCGAACGTGGACGAGGTCATCAATATTTTCGCTTTGGCGATCCGCCATGGACTGACTGCGGATGACCTCAAGACCACGATGTTCGCCTATCCGACGGGCGCATCGGATGTGGGCTACATGCTATGACGCTCAAGCGGTGTCGCGGTCGGTTCATGGCGCCATCCGCATCGCGGATTGGAGCGAAGGAGGGATCCCTTGGAGAGGCAGTCCGACACCATCCAGTTCACGGTGATCCGGGGCGACAGCGACTGGCGGGTGCTTCGCGATGGCCGACCCTCAGGGCATTTCGACTTCAGCGTCGACGCCATAGAGTCCGCGCTCGTGAAGGCGACGACGCTGATCGACAAGGGCGAGCAAGTGGAAGTCTTTGTCCAGGACGCGGCCGGCCAGTTGCGTCAGGTCGATCCGGTCGGCGGGGAAGTGCTCCACTAAGAGGACGGCGATTCCGACCTCGTCGCCTTTTAACCCGTCCACTCGAGTGCGAAATCCGGAGTGAGCGCGATCAAGCCTGTTTCGATCTGGTTCCAGGTCAGGCGGAGCGCCTTCAGATCTTCGGGCGTGAACAGGTGCGCATGGTGCGACGCCGCGCGCAGCTTCCCGGCCTGCTTCAGAAGATCGAACACCGCCTCTGGGTCGTCGAAACCAGCCTCGAAGATCGCCTGGAAATGCTCCGGATGGCTCATGATCCGCGCGTAGTGGGTGTAGTCGGCATGGTCGAAAACCTCGCCTCCCCGCTTCTTCCACTTCCCCAGCAAATCCTTGCAGTCGCACAGCGGCAGGCGCTCGTCCGCCCAGTCCTCACCGTAGGTCTCGGCCATCACGGCATCTAGAATTTCCCTCAAGGTCAGTTCGTAGCGGTGAACCAGAGTCTTGGCGCGCTTCACATGCGGCGGGGCCGAGTTGGCCTGAAGGCGGGCCTTCAGGCGACGGCGCTTCTCCGCCATCGTCAGGAGACGCCGTCTCGGCCAGTGCGCAAGCCGCAGTCCCGCCGCGTCGAGGAAACTGCGATAACCGGCCAGATTGGCGAACTGCGGCATCTCCGTGATGGAGAAGGCGCCGACCGCCTCTCGCACTCCCCGCGTCAGCCGGTCGCTCTCGGCGAACATGTCGGCCATCGCCGAGGCCCGCGCGAAGGCCTCGATCTGGGCGGGTCGCCCGATCGCCAGGGCGCTCGCGCCAAGACCACTGTCCGACAGTCGGAGGATGCGATCGACGAAACTGTCCGTCGGCGTCCTGAAGCGCTCGAGACCATCCGGCAAGGCGAAGCCGGCGGACAGTTGCGCGATCCGCTCGGCCTGCTCGATCAGGCCATTCGGAAACGCGGCGCGATAGACGCGGTCCGCGTCGGTCTGAGCCCTCATCAGGGCGCCGACGCCCTGCATCCGGTCCATGAACGGGTTACGACCCATCGCGGCCAAGGCCAGCGGGGTCTCCAGCTTCATGCGCTCGGCGATGCCGAGCACGCCGCTGGCCCGCAGCATATCGTGCTGTCGGCGGACGTCCTCAAAGGGATCGGCCATCCGTCTTGCGGCGTCCAGCGTCGCGCGCATGCTGGGCGGGATCAAATCACGCGGAAGGGTCATCGCTCGCCGCTTCGCGCAGATGGGCCAGCCGTTCCTCGCACACAGTCGTCGCCAGCGCGCGCAGCACCTCAACCCGCTGGGTCAACCAGGTCAGTTCCTCGACGCTGATCTTGTAGTGCTTGGAGTAACGAGCCTTCACATAGGCCTCGCGCAGCAGCTCGAAGCAGCGGCGCTCGAACTTGGTCTCGCGCGGCCAGGCCTCGGCCAGGCGGGCGTCGATCGCCTCGCACTTCTTGCGCAGGAAGGCGAGGTTGTGCGCCTTGCCGCTGTAGAGCGTCACAACCAGCAAAACGCAGTGGTAGAGGTGTTCAGCCGATTGATGAAGGTTGAACGCGGCGAGCTTAGGATCAGCGCCCTCGCCCATATAGAATTTCGCGCCACGAGCAAAGCTGGCCGAACTCTGCGTCCAATCTCCGAAGAACTCCTCCGCTTCCTTAAGGGCAACCTGAGCTTTCAGGTCAGCCGGCTTGCGCAGCTTGGCGCCGGGCGTGTCGAAGAGAACGATGCCCTCACGCACGATGTCGGCCCAGAAGTATCGCCCGCGGTCCAACTGCTCGTTCACGTCTTCCAGACTGTGCACGATAAGGCTCACCGGCGTGCGGATCAGGGTCTCGCCCGGCATCAGCTTGTTCTCGGCGTCATGCCAGAACTCGCCGTCGGTCAGATCCTCATGATCGACAACGATCAACAGATCGAAATCCGAGAAGTAGCGTCCGACCGGATCATGGACCCAATCGCCGCGCGCATACGATCCGTAGAGGATGATCTTGAGGATCTTGCCGTTCTTCAGCCGCTCGGCCCGACGGGTCGAGACGGTTTCGGCGAACGACTCGCGGATCACCTCGACCACCCGGCGCAGTTCCACCTGCTTGCGCGGCGGCAGATGATCGATCGAAGTCTTCATGACGCGAGTCTCGCGCAACGCGTGCATCGGGGCAAGGCGCGAAGCCTCAGTTCTGGATCAGGCGGATCAGGGTTCCGTCCGGGTCGATGAGCGCGCCGATCCGCATGCCCGACTCCTCGATCTTGGGCGCGTGCAATCGGGGTTGGCCCCAGCACGTCTCCGGCAGTCCGGTGCCAAGGCACACGGCGTAGAACGCGTCGAGATCGTCAAGCCGCAGGCAACAGCTGAGGTTGCTGGTCAGCGGATCAAGTTCCGGGTGCGGGAAGAACTCAAGCGTCAGCCCGCCCCGTTTCAGGATCATCCACCCTTCGTCGCGCCAGCCCTGCTGGAAGCCCAGTCGAGTGTAGAACTGGGACGTAGCTTCGAAATCCCGCGACGGCAGGTTGGGCGTGGCGTGATCGGTCACGGCGAACTCCGGAATGCAGCAGTGCCGCCTAAGCCTAGCCGCAACAGCCCTTTCCATCCACCTGGATCGGCGGACACGGCACGTCGGCATAGGAGCAGAACACGCAGCAATCGCCGGGTTGAGGCTTCAGCTTCACGCCGCAACCGAGGCAATCGTAAAACCAGATGCAGGCGTCGGTGGGCATGGTCTCGGTCGCGACGTGACCGCAGTGCGGGCAGGTCAGCGTCGATTCCAGAACGATGGCGGGGCTCATCGCATGGCCGCCAGTCGCGGCATGGCCCATGGTTCGATGTAGGGCTGCCAGGCCAGGGACAGGACGATCAGCAGGCTGGCGATCACCAGCAGCCAGAACGCCAGACGCGAGGGCCGGCGGCAGGATGCGTCCTTCCGACACATCCGCAGGCGACGCCAATGCAGCAGCCAGCCGGCGGCCAAGATGACGGCGGCCAGAAGCGTCAGCCAGGTTCGCGCGCCCGCGATGACCGCGGCGCCGGCGAAGGACACGCCCGCCACCGAGAGAGCCAGAGGCAGTACACAGCACGCGGCCCAGGCGAACACCGAGGCCACACCGCCGATGGCGGCCGAGGCGCTGACGGCGACCTCAGGAATGTTGGGCCGGTCTTGATCGATGGCCATGGGGCCTCCCGTTCGATTTCTGCTACAGGCTACAACCCGTAGCCGCTACGGGATCAAGAGCCATGTCCGCACGAAGTTTGACGATCGGGCGCCTCGCAGAGAGCGCCGGGGTGAACTTGGAAACGGTGCGCTACTACGAGCGGATCGGCCTGATGCCCGCCCCGGCCCGCACCGAGGGCGGACACAGGAGCTATGAGCCGGAACACGCCCAACGCCTGCGCTTCATCCGCCGGTCCCGCGAACTGGGATTCGGCATCGACGCCATTCGGCGGCTGATCGCGTTGAGTGAGCCGGGCGTCCAGGCCTGCTGCGAAGTCCGCGACATGGCCCAGGACCACATCGCCAGCGTGGACGCCAAAATCGCGGATCTGGAGCGGCTCCGGACGGTGCTTAAGCAGGCCGTCGCGGACTGCAGCGAAGGCGGGCGGGTTCGGTGTCCGGTGATCGCAGAACTCGGATCGATCGCATAGGTGATGACCTGCGCACCCTGTCGAGCCGGTAGGGTCCTGGCAATCACGCGCCGATGACGCCGAGGTGCTCAAGCAGGATCATCAGACCGAGCGCGACAAGCGCGAGCCCTCCCAGAAGCTCGGCGATCTTGCCAAAACGCTGGCCGACGGCCCGGCCAATCAGCATGGCGATCGTGGTCAGCAGGAAGGTCGTGACGCCGATTGAGGCCGCGATAACCCAGATATTGGCTCCGATGAAGGCCAGGCCGACGCCAACAGCCGCCGCGTCGATGCTGGTCCCGACCGCCATGGCGATCAGCGCCCAAGGTCCGGACCGGCGTGGGGCATCCTCAGCCAGGGGACGGGTCGCTTCCCAGATCATCTTGCCGCCAACAGCGGCGAGGAGGCCGAAGGCGATCCAATGATCCACGCGTTCGACGAGGCCTGCAGCGACCATGCCGAGCCCCCAGCCAATCACCGGGGTGATGGCCTCGATACACCCGAATACCAGGCCTGCCTTCACGGCGCCGGCCAGGTTCGGTCGATGCAAAGCACCACGCCCAACGGCGGCGGCGAAGGCGTCGGTAGACATGCTGAGAGACAGAACGGCGATGGCGACAGGAGTCATGACGAGCATCCACCCGGCAACGAACAGCGCTTCCCTCCCCGGCCGGTGCGGCGGTGGGACGCGCTGGTCTCGCTAGGCGGCGGTTCCGCTGGTCGGACCGCGCGCCGAAACGCGAGTGTGTTGATCCGACCCCGGCGATCAGACGCCGGAAGCTACTCCCCAACAGGAAGCGGCCTCATAGGAGGTGTCGCGCGCCGGTGCAAGATACTATAGGGGAGTATCCATGGCGCATACCTCCACGAACAAGAAGAAGCTCGTCGCGCGGGTCCGGAGGATCTCGGGTCAGCTCAGCGCAATAGAGCGCGCCATCGAGTCTGAAGCCGGGTGTTCGCAAATCCTGCAGCAGGTCGCGGCCGCGCGGGGCGCCATGGGCGGGCTTCTGGAAGAGTTGATTGAAGACCATCTGCGCCACCACGTCGCTCATCCCGATCTGAGCGAGGACGCCCGGCAGGGCGGCGCCGACGAGTTGATCGCCATCATTCGCCGCTATTCAAAGTAAGGCCCGCGCCATGTCCGCGTCCGAGACCGACTATCTGACCCACGACCACTATTTCCTCAGCCGTTCGCACGACGACAGCGCGCGGCGAACGCTGTGGGTGGTCGGCCTGACGGCCGTCATGATGGTCGGGGAGATCATCGCCGGCCTGGTCTACGGCTCGATGGCCCTGCTGGCCGACGGCTTTCACATGGCGACCCACGCCGGCGCCCTGGCCGTTGCGGCCGGCGCCTACGCCTACGCCAAGCGGCATGCCGCCAACCGGCGCTTCAGCTTCGGGACCGGCAAGGTCGGGGACCTGGCGGGGTTCGCCTCGGCGCTGGTTCTGGGCATCGTGGCGCTCGGGATCGCGGGAGAGTCCATCGGCCGCCTGATCGATCCGCGCTCGGTCGCCTTCGGCCAGGCGACGCTGGTCGCCATCCTGGGTCTCGTGGTCAATCTGGTCAGCGCCGTCCTTCTGTCCGGCGGGGGGCACCACCACGGTCGTCATGGCCACGGGCATGGCCATCACCACGACCACGATCATCACGACGACCATGATCACCAGCACGGTCATGGCGGCCATCGCGACAACAACCTGCGCGCCGCCTACATCCATGTGCTGGCCGACGCCCTGACCTCGGTGCTGGCGATCATCGCCCTGCTTGCGGGCCGCTATATGGGATGGGTCTGGCTAGACCCGCTGATGGGCATCGTCGGCGCGATCGTCATCGCCCGGTGGTCGTGGTCCCTGATGCGCGACACCGCCGCGGTGCTGCTCGACACAACGGACACCGCCATCGAGGCCGAGGTCCGCGAATTCGTCGAGGGGCCGGGCGACGCCCGGATCACCGATCTGCACGTCTGGCGCATCGGGCCGGACGCGCACTCGGCTATCGTCAGCGTGACCGGGGCTGTGGATGTCGCGACCGTTCGCGACCGGCTGAGGCCGGTCCACGAGCTCGGGCATCTGACGGTCGAGTGCCGTTGACGGCGATCGGCCTCAATGGCGTGACGGTGTGATCGAGGAGGCAGCCTCGCGGCAAGCGTTTTCGCAGCGGCGGCATTCCTCGGCGCAGATGCGGCAATGCTCGTGCATCTCGGCGTGTTTCTCACATTCGACAGCGCAATCCGCGCAGGCCTCGGCGCAAGTCTCGAGCATGCGCTGGATCAGTGTCTCGTGGCTGCCGGCGCGACGCGCGGCGAGGCCGGCCGTGGCCAGGCAGACGTCGGCGCAATCAAGATTGAGGCGGATGCACTGGGTGAGATCCTTCACCATATCCTCGGCCAGGCAGGCATCGGCGCAGATGTGGCACACCGCGGCGCAGCCGTAAGCCGCTTCGATCGCGCGAACGAGACTGTCGTTGACGCTTCCGCGCACGTCGGGATGGGTGCTGATCATTGGTTGGATTTGCATCGGAGGGCTCCTTGGTTGATCGGAGTCCAACCCAAGCGCCGCGACGGGGTTCCGAATGGCGACGCCTCCGGATATCCCGCGGATGACCATCGCCTCCTCCCTGGGGCTACGGACAGATAAGACTGCGGTGAAGCGCCAAAGAGCGGACATCAGTCCGCCGCCGAGAACTAGATGTTTCGACAAAATCGAAGTTGTCCGCACGCGGCGGCGGACCAACATACATCGTATGGCTGGCTGTCCGATCGCGAACCCGTAGTGGCGGGAATATCCGACAACCGTAGCCGTTGACTCGGAGGACCGCCGAGCGCAACCCAAGCGTTAGCAAGGGGCGATTCAGACCCGTGGAGGGAAACATGGCACGTCGGGTGTTCTTCAGTTTTCACTATCAACGCGACATCTGGCGTGTGAATCAGATTCGCAACATCGGCGAGATCGTGGGCACCGCGGCGGTCGGGTTCCATGACGCCTCGCTCTGGGAAGAAGCCAAAAAGAAGGGCGATACGGCGATCAAGAAGATGATCGACGACGCGCTGCTCAACACGTCGGTTACGGTTGTTTGCATCGGCGCGGCCTCAGCGGGCCGCAAGTACATCGACTACGAAATCAGCCAATCGATCGCGCGGGGCAACGGGATAGTGGGCATCCAGATTCACGAGCTCAAGGATAGGCTCGGAAATACGGATCTTGCCGGCGCTACCCCGGCTCTTCTTACGAGGGCCGGGGTGCCCGTCTACAAGTATGCCGATCACGCCCGGTTGGCGGCTCGGATTGAAGAGGCGGCCAAGCGGGCCGGACGGTAGGATGCCTACGTCAAGCCGAAATCGCTTTCTCAAGGATTTTCCAGCTGCCCTCCACGAAGGCGTTGGCGCAGTGTTCGTCGGCGCCGGTGTTTCGAAGGCCGCGGGATATCCGACTTGGGCGGAGCTTCTTAAGGACATCGGCGAGGAACTCGGTGTCCGCTCCAGCGACATCCAGGACCTCGCCGCACTGGCCCAGTGGCACATCAGCGAGAGCGGTGCCGCGACCGGCGTCCGCAACGTGATCCGGCAAGAGATCGGCAAAGATCGACCGGTTCCGCCGACCTTGGAGGTGCTGGCGCGCCTCCCCGTTCGGCAGATCTGGACGACGAACTACGACCGTCTGGTTGAGCGCGCCTTCGCCGTGATCAATCGGCCTGTCGATGTTGTCTCCGGGGCGGCCGACCTTTCGCTCCGCGCCCGGCCCGGCGCGGCACGGCTCTACAAGATGCATGGGTCCGTCGACCGAATGGACGACATCGTCATCTCGACCGACGACTACGAACTCTATCGGTCCAAGCGTGGGGCCTTCCTCCCCCTGCTGCAGGCGCATCTCAGCAGCATGTCCGTTCTTTTCATCGGGCTCAGCCTGACCGATCCCAATGTCCGGCACGTGCTATCCCTCATTCGTGAGAGCTTCACTGAAGCGCCGCCGGAGCACTTCGCAATCGTGAAGCCGCCCAGCCTGGCGGACTGTTCTTCCGAGGACGAGTTCAGGGCCCGCACGGCGCAGCATAAGCACTGGGCCAAGGACCTTCGCCGCTACGGACTGAGGACAATCGAGGTAGAGCATTACGACGAAATTCCCGAACTGATGCGCCAGGTAGAGCGCCGCGTCGCCGCGATGCGGGTATTCGGCCGCGAACGCATAGGCGTCGTCGTTCGGCGCGGTGCGGGTTTCGTCGTCAGCACCCTCGCCTGCCTCCTGCGCCTCCGCAGGCACACCAGCCTGCGTCCGCAACACCGACGGCAGCCAGCCCCGACCCTCCACTAGCCGTTCCGCCGCCTCGGCCATGTCGCCCTTTCTGAACCCGGCGATCCGGCCCGCTTCCTCCGGATTGACGGCCTCGGTCACCGCCTCCAGCACCCGCGCCTTGGCCACCCGCGAGAAGTAACTGGCCGCCGTCGCCGTCCACGTCCCGGCCATGTCGAGCCCTACAGCCGTCGCCAGCGTCTCGGCCTGCGCCAAGGCGCCGGGCCGCCGGTCGTGCGGATCGCGCACCGCGTAGAGACCGACCCCGGCGCAGCAGGCCATCAGGTCCAACTGTTCCGAAGGCGGCAGCGCGGCCACCACGCCCCAGAGGTCTTCCGGGCGCTCGGGCAGGCGCGCGCCCCACGCCTCGCACCGGTCGCTGACCCGGCGTCCGGCGGGGCCGTCCTCCACCCCCGGCGCCAGCCGCTCCAGCCCGGTCGTCGTCAACCGAAGCTGCAACGGCGTCCAGACGCCGTAGCCCGGATAGAAGACCTGCAGGGCGAACGCGTGAACCACCGTCGCCAGCGCCGCATTCACATCGGCCTGCACCGCGTCGCGCAGACCCATGGTCTTGTGGGCGGTCAGGTCGATCAGCAGACGATCCGACAAGGCCGAGGGCGCCTCGTCCTCGGCGGCCTCCGCCTCCGAGCCCGGCGAATTGTCCGCACTCTCGTCCGCCGCCTCTTCCTCCTGCCACGGCGACGGCGGATCGGCGGGCACGTCCTCGGCGCGGACCAGTCCGCGCTCGAAGCGGGCGAGGCCGTCGTGACCCAGCGTCACCACGACCCCGGCCCGCGCCCTGGCCTCGTCGGCATAGGCGAAGTCCGGGCCGAAGGCCTGCAAGGCCTTGTCGATCTCCTCCAGCCGGGCGTCCACCTCGGGGGGGAACATTTCCGCCGCGTCGGTTTCAGAGACGAGGCGGTCGTATTCCTCGGACAGGGCCGCGATTTCGGCGACGTCCGCGTCCGACCGTTCGACCGCCACCGGATAGACCCGCCCGAACGCCGAAACGTCGGGGTAGTCCAGACAGGCCTCGGCCCATTTCCAGCCCTCGCGCTCGCGGGCCTCGTCGGCCAGTCCGGTCAGCTTGTCGCCGACCAGCCGGTCCAGCAGGACCACATCCTCCAGCCAGCCGCCGCCGTCCTCGGTGAACAGGTCGCGCAGCACCCCGCCCCCCTCGGCCTCGTAGGCCTCCACGCCGACGAAGCGGACGCGCCGGTCATCGACGCGGACCTTGGCCTCGGTCATGGCGCGGCGGATGGCGTAGGCCGGGGTGTGCGGCCCGATCTGCTCCAGCACCTGCCGTTGCCGCTCGCGGTCCTCGCTGACGCAGAAGGCGGTCAGTTGGTCGAGCGCCAGCGTCCCCTCCCGATAGGCCGTCATCAACTCCGGCGCCGCCGACCCGAGCCGCAGCCGCTGGCGCACCACATGGGCCGACACTCCGAACCGGGCACCGATCTCTTCGGGTCCGTAGCCCTTCTCGGCGGCGAGCCGCTGGAAGGCCTCGAACTGGTCGGCGGGGTGCATGGCCTCACGGGTCATGTTTTCGTCGAGGCTGATCTCGTGGGCGTCGTTCTCGGCGTCCACGATGACCCGCACCGGATGGGTCCGCTTGATGGCCTTGCGCTTGGCCAGCAGCCGCAGCCCCTGACGGCGCCCTTCGCCGATGGTGACGAGGTAGTTTCCGGTGGGCGCGCCCTCCCCGTCCCGCTCGATCTCGACCACGGGCGGCTGCAACACCCCCTTGGCCTTGATGGAGGCCGCGAAGGCCTCGATGGTCGCCGGGCTGTGCGGGGTCTTCCTCGCATTCTTCGGCGAGGCCTTGAGCCG
This sequence comes from Brevundimonas sp., assembly GCF_041919755.1. Taxonomy (GTDB): domain Bacteria; phylum Pseudomonadota; class Alphaproteobacteria; order Caulobacterales; family Caulobacteraceae; genus Brevundimonas. Next base: position 287,987 of record NZ_JAYRTD010000001.1, read on the forward strand.
GTTGAGCGGCACGGTGATCTCCGAGCCGTGCTGCGGCGCGGTCGCTTCGGTCGCGGCGGTTTCGATGGATTGAGCAGTCATGTCTGCCTCCTTGGGCAAGGGTTGCAGGCACGCGAACTGCGCGCCTGAAACCCTGCCCGTCGGCGAGACCGGGGTAGCAAGGGCCAGGGCGGACCGGCCGGAGGGGGATCGCCCGACCTGCACAAGCCTGCCCGTTATTCCGAGGATCGCGCCTTCGCCGGCGCGGAAGGTCGGGGAGACCGGCCGGTCCGGCGGCGTAGCCGCTTCACCCTGGCCCGCGCGGGGGCGGAGCCCCTAGCGCTTCCGACCGATGACGATCCGATCGCCCTTGCGCGGAATCACGCAGTGAACATACTGGGAACACGGAGAGGACATGGTCGCAACGGTCAGGAAGCCGCAAAGGACGTTGGAACGGGTCACCGACCTGTCGACCGGCGCGACCATCACCAGCGACCAGCTTCTCGCCATTGATCCCGACCGCTACCAGAAGATCCGCCGCAACGCTGCGGCCGCCCGCCGCGAAGGGGCGGCCGCCTATGTCTGCGAGCAATGCGGCCACGGCGTCTATGCGCCAAAGGAAGCGCGCACCCGCCTGCCCTACTGGCGTCACCACAAGGGTGCGCCGACGACCTGCCCCTGGTGGACAGGGGACCCCGCCACGGTCGATCAGCGCAGCGCCGCGCAGTTTCAGGGCGCGCAGGAGAGCCCTCTCCACAGCTGGCTCAAACATCAGGTCGGGGAGATTCTCGCCATCGATCCGGCGACGGAGGCCGGCTCAATCCATATCGACGAGTATCTGAGAGGCGAGACCGGCCACCGACGGCCCGACGTACGGGCGATCAACAACGGCCGAAGCCTGGCGCTGGAGATCCAGCTCTCAAGCACGCAACTGCCGATCATCGACAGTCGAGAGCATTTCTACGGGCGAGAGGGTTACCACTTGGTCTGGCTGACGTGGAAGTTCCAGCCCGTTCCTCGCCGGCTGCTTTTGACGGCGTTCCTCGACATTTTCTATTCGCACAACAAGAACCTGTTCTCACTCGATGAACAGGTCCTGGCCCAATCGCGCGAGGAAGGCCGCTTCCTCGTGCGCTGCCATTGGGAGGACGGGCGCGACTGGCGGTCCGCGATCTTCGCCCTGTCTGATCTGCAATGGCCCGCCTCAGGCTTGCCCTACGCCGTCGCGCCCTGGAACGTCGACCATCTGCGTCGATGGCGAGAGGCCGTCGTGGAAGGGCACCTTCCGTGGCAGGCCCGGCAGGACCTGCTGCAGGAGCTGGTGGAACGCGTCGCCCTCACGGGGGTGGAGCCCCGCGACCTCGACACCCTGCAGATCCCGGTGCTCGTCAGCCTGATCCTGTCGCTGGAGCTGCGGCAGCCTGTGGCGACCAAGCAGAGCAACCTGGTCGAGATGCTCAACACCTTCTTCAGCAACAGCGAGGAGCGCCACAAGTTCGCGGGGCTGATCCGGCGTGTGGCCGGAGCGACCGATCAGTTGGCGGCTCTGCAGAAGCCGAGCGTCGCGCGCAAGCTCCGGGCCTCCCTCACCTCTCCCCAGATCACCCAAGGCTCCGTGGAGGGCCGCATCGTCCACGCACTGTTCCCTGATATTCTCATGCGCTCGGCGGCCTGACGACCGGTTCCGGCGCGCGCGGCGGCGCCAACCGCGCTCTTGCGCTACGGGGCGGCCGGGCGAAGGAAGTCCTCAAGGCGCGGGGCAGGCTGGTCCAGGTCCGTGATATGGGTCTCCGACCAGAGGATGGAGGTCTCGTAGAAGGACGTGCACACCCGCTCGCCGTCCTGTTCGAACCAGTGGGTCGCTTCGGGCAGAAGGGCGTGCGGGACTGGGTGTCGGGCGTAGGGATTGTGGAACACCTCCATCTCCGCCGACCAAGGTTCATAGCCCTGGGGCCAGAGCCCGCGGTACTCCGGACTCGCGACGTCAAGACAGAAGGGCTCGCCCTCCAGAGCCCCCGGCCGCCGATCGAAGAAGCGCCCGATGCGGCTGTAACGCAGCCCCTTGGCCTCGGCTCCAGCGGACACCATCACCCGGTTGAGCTTCGAGATGGCGCAGGCGTTGGAGAAGATGACGGCGGACAGCTCGGCGTGGTCGGCGTTGGCGAACAGTCCGGCGGGAAAGGCCGACGGCCCCTGCAGGTGCGCCGCCCTGGTGGTCCGCGCCACCTTGCGCCCGCCGTCGTCGGCAACCTCCGCCCCTTCGCCGTAGAGGTAGCCGATCAGGCCTTCGCGGCTCCAGAGCATCGACGCGGGCGCATGGAAGTCCGCGACCGCCAGCATGAACGGCTTGCCGGTGACGTGCGGCATCCGATCGTAGCCGCGCTGCAGCTTGCTGCCGAGGGTCTTGGCGAACCGAACAGCCGCCGGTCCGAAGAACAGCGCGTCTCGCTCAGTTGGCGGCGCGCTTCTCGGCGCGTTGACGTGCTCGAACGGCACCTCGGGGTTGGCGGTCACCGCTTCGACCCAGGCCTCTCCGCCCAATGGGTTCTGGATATGGAAGTCCGGGGAGTCCACAGGCTGACTGACGAGAAGCCCCTGCTCGCGGAAGGCTGCGAGCAGCTGAGCCTCCCACATCCGCGTGTGGAAGTTCCGGGTCTGGCAGTCGCCCGCCCAGTTCCGGTCCGGATTGGGCAAGGCGAGATAGAGCTGGTTCAGGACCCATGCGGCGAGATGGTGCGTGGGTCGCAGGAGAACCGAGAACTGATCGCCGGGCGTCCGACCCTTGAGATCGTGTAGCGGAGGCCGTGGCGCGGTGTTGGGCGGGAGAGGCTCTGGGGGCGCGCCGATGCGCAAAAGGAGCTCGAGGCGGGCCTTGGCGTCCTCAAGGCTTGCAAAGCCGAGCTCCTCCCCGGTCACCGTCCAGACGTGATCGACGCGGCGTCGCATGGCATGATCCCGAGCGAACCGTCCTCCGTCTTCTGGGTGACGATGCCGCACACCATCCCCGCTGCGTCGCCCCACGCGCCAATGGGCGGGCGGTCGCCAAAACCGTGGCCCCGCGGCAGGGCGAGCGCGAAGACGTCGAACATCGTCTGTGGGATCAACTTCATGACCCTATATGGACGCGGTGATCCGGAGAGCGAACCCATGAGCTTTGATGACCTGATGCAACGCCCCTTCCGATGGCCGAAGGCGGACGACAGACTTTTTCAGGTCTCGGCCCGGTGGGACGGGAACGCCGTGTTGGCTGAGCATCCGCATAGCCGAATGGTGCTGATGCTGACCGGCTACAAGCGGGCGGCGGACAGTCTGGTCAAGCAGGCCGTCGAGGATACGGCCGATCGTGACACCCTCGTCTTCCCGATCATCTTCAACTACCGCCAATTCCTCGAACTCTCCCTGAAGTATCTGATCTCGACCTACGGCCGGACCGTCGGAGTTGATCCCATCTGGAAGTCTCACGACCTCACCAAACTGTGGACGCAGTTCGAGGCGGTGCTCCAGGCGTTCGGGAGCGACGACGAGGACGGCGCGACCGCTGCGGTCGGCAGGCTCGTCGCGGAGTTCGCGACCGTCGATCCCGGCTCTTTCTCGTTCCGATATCCGGTCGACACCCAGGGGCGGCCGATCGAGCTGGCCCACGGCTATATGGACCTCTCCGTCCTTGCCGATGTCATCGAGGGCGTAGACGGCTATTTCACCGGCTGCGACGGCTATCTGGACGCCTTGGCGAGCGCGGGACCCTGACCCTAGGCCACCGGCCGATCCGCGCTGACCCCCGGCGCAGGCGTCGCAGGCCTCGGCGGGTTCAACCAGGCCTGAACCGGCCGGTCGAACCCATACCGGAACGCCGCCGCCCCCATGAACGCCGCCGCCAGACCGGCGGCCCAGACGCCCCAGCGCATCCCGATGGACCAGTCCGACTGTCCGACGGCGTCGAAGACGCCGAACCAGACGATGCGGGCGACTTCATTGGTGAGAAACATCGCGAACGACATCAAGCCGAGGTGTTCGATCAGGCGCGACGAGCGCACCACGGGCAAGGCTCCAGCCGCCCAGATGATGATCGTCATCAGCAGCAGGGAGGCCAGGCCGAAGGGGCCAACGGCCTGACCGAGCGCGAGCGCACCGAAAGCGCCGAGTCCCAAGGCGCCCGCCACGGACGGACGCACGTAGACGCGCGCACCGACCACGGCGGCGGCCACGCCCAGCAGGAAGAGCGGAAGGGCGCGGAGGAATCCGAACCGCAGGGGGAGGCGATAGACCGGATCGCCCAGCCAGACGCGGCTGGCGACGTCGGCGGCGAGAAGCAGGGTGATCGCGATCGCGGCCGTGGCCCGGGGTCGGCTCCAGAGCGCCCGGCAGATCCAGGGCAGGAGCAGATAGCAGCCGATCAGAGCCGACAGCGTCCAGGTCGGCGCGTTCCAGCCGACGCCGCCCGGCACGCCATAGGCCTGCACGAGCAAGACCTGGGCGGGCAGCTGGCTCCAGTCGAACCATTGGGGATTGCTCGGTCGGACCCCGGCCAGAGCGGCGGCCGCGACCAAGGCCGCGAGACCGGCGATCACGGCCAGATGGGCCGGGAACACGCGCAGCAGCCGCTGGCGCGCGTAGGCCCCGACGTCGATCCCGCCCGAGGCCAGGCACTCGCCGTAGATCCGGGCCAGCACATAGCCGGAGTCGATGATGAAGAAATTGGTCAGCAGGAACCCCCGGTCGAACACCGGATGGATCTGTCCGAGCGGCAGCGGGGCCGCTTCCCGGAAGTGGTAGAGGATGATCAGCGATCCCGCGGCGAACCGCAGCACGTCCAGCCACCCTCCGCGGGCGATGCGCGCGGGGCGGCGGGCCTGACCTTCCCCGTCGGAGCTTCTCGTCATTCGCGCTTCCCTGTGGCGGCGGGGCGTTCGTTGGCGTGAGGATGGTAGTGCACGTCCGCCCGCACCCCGTACAGGATGAGCGTTCCGGCGACGCAAAGCACGCCGAGCCCGCCGGCGATCATCAATCCGGCCCGGTCGCGGGGACCGAACACCAGACAGCCGCCCGTCACCAGGCTCATCATCACGCCGTAGCCGATGTAGAGCGGCGTTCCGTAGGCGCCGAGCAGGGAGAAGGCCATGCACAGGACGACGAAGGCCGCGATCAGGCTGGCGCCGACGGCGATTACGACATCAAGTACTGGCCGGGGCTTCGGCGGCCGGCGCGGGCTCGAGCCGCGGCGGCCCTTGTAGCGCCCTTGGCGCCAGCGGATGCTGCGGCTGCGGACCGTGAAGCGCTTGCCGGCCATGGGGTCAGGGCCGTTCTGAGACTGCCGGCGCGTCCTCGTGCCGCGCCAGCATGATCCGCATCCGCAAAATTTCGGCTTCCTGGGCGCGGATGATCTCCTGCGCCAGGCCGCGCACGTCATCCGCCTCGCCCTCCTCCACGGCGATCCTGGCCATGGCGATCGCGCCTTCGTGGTGGGCGATCATGCCGCGCAGGAAGTCGATGTCGGCGTCGCCGGAGTAGTCGATGTTCATTGCCTGGTGCATGCGGTCGGCGGCCTCCCGATAGGCGCGGGTCGACGGCGTATCCGAGGGCGCGCCCTCGTGGCCGGCGTGCCCATCAATCGCTCGCGCCTCGACCGGCGGCGGGGCGGAGGCGTCGGGGGCGCCTCGACGGGACAGAATGCCGAAGGCGAAGGCGGCGACGGCGAGGAAGACCGCGATCACCGAGATCCAACCGGTGCGCTTCATGGCGTTTTCCTTTGAGTTTGAAAAAGGGTTTGGATCTCGTCGCCCCTCATGGCGGCGGACCGGGCTGGGTCGTCGCTTCGGGTCATACGTGCAGACCTCCGGCGTCACCGCAGGGCTCGAGCTCGGTCTGGACGGTCGTGTGATGCAGGTCGAAGCGCTCTTCGAGCATGTCGCCGACGGCCTGTCGGACAGCATCGGCGTCGGCGCCCTCCGACAGCACGACGTGAACCGTGCAGCTCGCCTGATCCGCGCCCGAAACCCAGACGTGGAGGTCGTGAAGGCTGGCGACCCCGGGGGTGGCGAGGATGGCGACCCGCACGTCCGACAGGGCCACGCCGCGCGGGGCGCCCTCCAGCAGAATGTGGGTGGTGTCGCGCAGCAGGATCCAGGTGCGGGGCAGGACCCACAGGCCGATGGCGATCGCGACGATCGGATCGACCCAGCGCCAGTCCGTCACGGTGATGACGACGGCGGCGACGAGGACGCCGAGCGAGCCGAGCATGTCCGCCCAGACCTCGAGATAGGCGCCCTTGACGTTGAGGCTGCGATCCTTGCCGCTCGACAGGATGCGCATGGAGATCAGATTGATCACCAGGCCGGCGGCGGCGACGATCAGCATGCCGATCGAGCCGACGGGCTCGGGATCCAGAATGCGCTTGATCCCCTCGTAGAGGACGTAACCGGCGACGACGAAGAGCAGCACGGCGTTGAACGCCGCCGCCAGGATCTCGAACCGCCTGTAGCCGAAGGTGCGTTTCTCATCCGCCGGCCGCTGGCCGATCTTGATCGCCAACAGCGCGATGGCGAGGGCCGCCGCGTCGGTGAACATATGCGCGGCGTCCGACAGCAGGGCGAGGCTGTTGAACACCAGGCCGCCGATGACCTCAACTATCAGGAAGGTCCCGGTCAGCGCCAGGGCGATGGTGAGCTGCCGGGCGTTGGCCCCGGCGGTGTGGTCGTGAGCGTGCCCGTTGGAATGGTCGTGGATGGTCATGAAGCGCGTTCCTGTGGGTGGTCGGAGGCGGCGTTGGCGTCGCGGAGAATCTCGACGCCGCCCTTGATCGCGATCGCCGCGACGAGAACGCCGACGACGAGGTCGGGCCAGGCCTGGTCGAGCCAGAGGACCAGACCGCCGGCGACGAGGATGCCGCCGTTGGACGCGAAGTCGTTGAAGCTGAAGGTCTCGGCCGCCTTCATGTTGACGTCGCCGCTGTGCTGGCGGCGGATGAGCTGCAGGCAGATCAGGTTGACGACGGCGGCGACCAGGGCGAGCGCCATCATGGTCGGACCGATCGGCTCGGTTCCGGTGATCACCCGGCGCACGGCGTCGACGAGGACGCCGACGGCGAAGACCAGCAACATGATCCCCGACGCCCTTGCGGCGCCCCGTTTCCAGGTCCCTGCCCGACCGATGGCCAAAAAGCTGATCAGATAGACCGCCGCGTCCGAGGCGTTATCCAGCGCATTGGCCAGCAAGGCGCTGGAATCGGCGGACACGCCGCCGATCCCGAGCGCCGCCGCCAGGCCGGCGTTGAGGCCGAGAACCGTCAGCAGCGTCCGGCGCTGCTGACGGTCATCCTGGGGCCGGGCCATCAGTCTTCGATCCCCTCGTCCTTGCGATGACGCACCGCCTTGGCCGCGAAGGTCGGGAGGACCAGCAGGGTCAGGGCGGTGGCGGTGATCAGGCCGCCGATGACGACGGTCGCCAGCGGCTTCTGAACCTCGGCCCCCGCGCCGTGAGCGATGGCCATCGGAATGAAGCCGACGATCGCCACCATGGCGGTAGTGAGCACCGCCCGCAGGCGGCTGGACGCACCCTCGATGGCCGCGTCACGGGGCGGCAATCCCGCCTGAAGCCGCTCGCGGATCGCCTGCATGAGCACCAGGCCGTTGAGCGTCGCCACGCCGGAGACGGCGATGAAACCGACAGCCGCCGAGACGGAGAACGGCATGCCGCGCAGGAGCAGCGCCAGCGCCCCGCCCACCAGGGCGAGCGGCACGCAGGCGAACACCAGACCCGCCTCGGCGAAGGAGCCCAGCGCCATGAACAGCAATACGCCGATCAGGACGAAGACGATCGGAATGACCAGGCCCAGCCGCTGCTCGGCGCGCTTGAGGTTCTCGAACTGGCCGCCCCAGTCCAGGCGAACGCCCGGGGGGAGCTGAACCTGATCCACCGACTTCTGGGCGTCGGTGACGAAGCCGCCCAGATCGCGACCGCGCACATTGGCCTGGACGACCATGCGGCGGCTGCCGTCGTTGCGGCTGATCTGGTTCGGTCCCTCGGCGCTCTGGATGCGCGCGACCGAGGACAGGGGCACGGTCACGCCGGTCGATGAAACGATCGGCAAGGCCGCCAGCGCCGCCGGATCGTTGCGCGCGTCGTCAGGGAGACGGACCACGACGTCGAAACGCCGGTCGCCCTCGAAGATGCGGCCGGCCTCGGCGCCGCCGATCGCGGCCGAAACCGCTTCGGAGACGTCGGCCGCCGACAGGCCGTAGTTGGCCGCGGCGAACCGGTCCACGCTGATCGTCAGGGTAGGCAGGCCGGACGCCTGCTCCACCCTCACGTCGGCCGCCCCGTTCGTCTGGCGCAGGGCGTTGGCCACCTGGTCGGCGACCCGCTGCATGGTGGCGAAGTCGTCGCCATAGACCATGACCGCCAGATCGGTCCGCACCCCCGAGATCAGCTCGTTGAAGCGGAGCTCGATCGGCTGGCTGAATTCGAAGTTGTTGCCGATCTGCCGCGACGCGACTTCCTCGAAGCGGGCGATCAGCTCCTCCTTCTCCAGACCCGGGTTGGGCCAGTCCTTGCGGTCCTTCAGAACGATGACGCTGTCGGAGATGTTGGGCGGCATGGGGTCCACAGCCGCTTCGGCGGTGCCGGTCCGCGAGAACATGGTCTCCACTTCCGGCTGGGCCTTGATCGCCCGCTCGATCGCCATCTGCATGGCGAGCGACTGCTCGAGCGAGGCTGACGGAACCCGCAGCGCCTGCATGGCGATGTCGCCTTCGTCCAGGGTCGGGATGAACTCCCGGCCGAGGGTGGTGAAGGTGACGCCGCCGATGACCAGGGCGCCGAGCGCGGAGAGCAGGACGATCTTCGGACGATCGACGGCCGTGCGAATGGCCGGAGCGATCCAGCGGCGCGCGTGGCGCAGCAGGAAGGTCTCGTGCTCGTGGGCATGGCCGTGTTCGTCGACCTCGACCTTCTTGGGATCCCGCACCAAGAGCGCCGTCATCGCCGGCACGAAGGTGAAGGAGAAGATGAAGGCGCCGACCAAGGCCAGCATAACCGTCGCGCCCATCGGGATGAAGGTCTTGCCTTCGACCCCTTCCAGCATCAGCAGGGGGGTGAAGACGAGCAGGATGATCAGCTGACCGAAGGCGGCCGGCTTGACCATCTGGCGCGCCGCCGCGGCGGCGACGCCGAGACGCTCGCGCCGCGTCAGCATGCGCCCGGCCTCCGCGCGCTTCTGACTGAGCATCAGCAGGGTGTTCTCGACAACGACCACGGCGCCGTCGACAAGCAGGCCGAAGTCCAGCGCGCCGAGGCTCATCAGATTGCCGCTGATGCCGAACCGGTTCATGCCGATGACGGCGAACAGGAAGCTGATCGGGATCATCAACGCCGTGATGCTCGCCGCCCGGATGTTGCCGAGCAGCAGGAAGAGCACGACGATGACCAGGAGCGCGCCTTCGGTCAGATTGCGCGCCACCGTGGCGATGGTCGAGTTCACCAGGGCGCTTCGGTCCAGCACCGTCACGGCCTCGATGCCGGGCGGCAGGGTCTTCTGCACCTCCTCGAGCCGATCGCCGGCGGCCTGGGCCACGGTGCGGCTGTTGCCGCCCGCGATCATCAGGGCGGTGCCGAGGACCGCTTCGTGTCCGTCGCGGCTGGCGCCGCCCAGACGCGGGGCCTGGCCGACCTCGACGGTGGCGACGTCGGCGACGCGGACCACAAGGCCGCTTCGATTGACGACAGGCGCCTGGGCGAGGTCCTCGACGGTCGAGGCCAGCGCGTCCGTGCGAACGGTCAGGGCCTCGCCCGCACGCTGCACATAGCCGGCCCCGGCCTGGGTGTTGGCCCGGTCGAGCGCCTGGATGAGGTCGCCCATGCCGAGCCCGTAGGCCGACAGACGCGCCGTATCCGGACGAACCGCGTATTCCTTCACATAACCGCCGACCGTATCCACGCCGGCCAGGCCGGGCGCCGTCCGCATCTGCGGAGCGATGATCCAGTCCTGCACGGTGCGCAGATAGGTGGCGCGCTGTTGCGGGGTGGTGAGGAGATCGCCTTCAGGCGTCAGATAGGCGCCGCCGGCCTGCCAGCCGGTCTGGCCCGGCCTGGCCAGGTTGGCGCTGTTGAACGGCTTGTAGTCCACCGTCCACATCAGCACCTCGCCCAGGCCGGTGGTGATGGGCGCCAGCGCCGGTTCGACACCTTCGGGCATCGTCTCGCGCGCCTGCGCCAGTCGTTCGGCGACCTGCTGACGGGCGAAATAGATGTCCGTCTGGTCGGTGAAGATGACGGTCACCTGGCTGAAGCCGTTGCGGCTCAGCGACCGGGTCGAGGTCAGGCCGGGGATGCCGGCCATGGCGGTCTCGATCGGATAGGTGACCTGACGTTCGATCTGTTCGGGGGCCAGGGCCGGGGCGACGGTGGTCACCTGCACCTGGCGGTTGGTGATGTCCGGCACTGCGTCGATCGGCAACCGTGTCAGTTCGAGGAGGCCGTAGGCCGCGACGAGCGCCGTGGCCAGGACGATGAACCATCGGAATTTGACCGACAGCTCGATGATGAATTTGAACATTCGCGCGCCCCCTTAGTGGCCGTGCTCGGCCTCGCCCTTGGCGAGTTCGGCTTTGAGGAGGAAGGCGTTGGTTCCGGCGACCCGCTCGGACCCGTCGAGGCCGCGCAGGATCTCCGTGCGTCCCCCGGCCTGGCGACCGACGAGCACGGGACGGAGCTGGAAGCCGTTCGGGACCTGTATGAAGACGACGCTGGCGCCGTCGACGGTCTGGATGGCTTCCGTCGGCACGGTCAGGCCGCCGGCGGCTTCACCCGTCACGATCGCGCCGGTGACGGCGGAGCCGGCCGGCGGCAGGGTCGCTCCCGTCGGGCGCGCCCGGATCACGGTGGCGCCGCTTTCCGCGCCCGCCCCGGCGGCGACGCCGGTGACGACGGCGTCGAAATCGCCCGCGGGGCTGGAGACCCGCAAGTTCGATCCCGCGCGGACGAGCGCCGCAAGGTGCGGCGGCGCATTGAACACGAGTTCGACGCGGGCGGGGTTGGTCACCTCGGCGATCACGCCGCCCTGCGGGACGAAGCCGCCCGGGCCGACCTGAACGCTGGTGACCACGCCGGCGATCGGGCTGTTCACGCTCAGCCGTCCGGCGGCGTTGGGCGATCCGGCCGCGCTCGACCGCGCGCGGGCCGCTCGGGCCGCCGCCTCGGCGCTGAGCAGCTGCGCCCGGGACGCCTCGACCTCTTGCCGGGCGACGACGCCCTGGTCGGCGAGGTTGCTGTTGCGCTGATAGGCCTGGCGCGCGACTTCGGACTGGGCCGCGGCCGCGTCCGCGTCGGCGCGGAAGGTGGCCGCGTCGCCGCTCACGAGGCTGGCCAGGGGCTGGCCGATCCGAACGGACTGGCCGGGCGCCACCAGCACCCGTTCCACCCGTCCGCCGACAGACGCGGCGACGGCGGCGCGGGCGTCGATCATGGGTTCGACGCGACCGGAGAGCCGGGTCTCGGCGCCCCCGCCCCGACCGACGCCGACGACGACCAGATTGGCGGCTTGGGCCTGGGCGGCGCTGAGAGCGACGAAGCCCTCGGGCGCTTCGGCCTCGCCTTCGGCGTGACCGCCCTCCTCTTCGGCGTGACTGGCTTCGCCTTCAGCCGCCGCGCCTTCGGCGGCGGGCGGATCCGACCGTCCCATGGCGAGGTAAAGACCCCCGGCCCCGAGGATGACGAGGGCGGCGACCCCGCCGATCAGCAAGGTCTTATTGGAAGTGCGCTTGCGCATCATTGGGCTCCTTGGAAGGGGGCGCGGCCGTCCTGGCGCGCGAGATCGATTTCCGCGCGGACCCGGGCGAGGCGGGCGTCCACGGCGGCGGTTCTGGCGTTGACCAGGGCGGTACGGGTCGCGCGAAGCTCAAGCTGCGAGATCCGGCCCGCCTCGAAGCCGATCCGCGAGAGGCGGTAGGCTTCTTCGGCGGAGGTCACCCCGGCGTCGGCGGCGTTGACGCGGCTCACCGAGGCGCGGAGGCGCGCCTGTGCTGCGGCCCGGTCCGCCTGGGCTTCCTGACGGGCGGTCATCAGCCGGGCGTCGGCCGCCCTGAAGTCCGCCTGGGCGGCTTCGATGTTGCCGCGGTTCCGATCGAACAGCGGCAGGGGCAGGCTGAGGCCGAAGGTCAGCGCCGTCGCGTCTTCCGCCTCGTAGCGGCGAAGTCCGACGCTGGCGCTGACGTCCGGTCGCGACCGCGTGCGTTCGACCGCGATGCGGCTTTCTGCGGCCGAGCGCTCAGCCTCGGCCACGCGCACGGTCGGCGTCTGGCCCGTCGGCGAAAGGGCGGTCGCCGGCGCGAGGTCCAGCAAGCTGACGTCGATGGTCGTCACCGGCTCGGCGAGCATGGCCACCGCCGTGAGCCGGGCGAAGGCCGCGTCCCGTTCGGCGATGGCTTCGTCGAGACCGGCGCGCGCGGCGGCGGCTTCGCTCTCGCCCTGGATGCCGCGCAGAAGCGGCTCGCGCCCCTCCTCCACCAGCACCAAGGCCGCGCGGGCGTCGGCGAGGGTGAGGCTCAGGTTCTCCTCGGCCAAGGTCGCGCGCCGCTCGGCCGCCTCGGCGTCGGCGTAGACCAGCGCCAACCGTCCGGCGGCGTCGACCACGGCCAGATCTCGTCGGAGCGAGGCGGTCCCGGCATCGGCGCGGGCCGCGTTGATGCGAGCCGTGCGTCGACCCCAGAGCTCAAGATCCTGAGTGATCGAGAGCGTGGTCTCGGCATTGCCGTAGCCAGAGAAGGGCCCGCTCCCGAACGCGTTCTCGGCATCGAGCGCGAGGGTCGGGTTGGGGCGGACACGCGCCTGGCGCGCCCGGGCTTCAGCGGCGTCCAGAAGCGCGCCGGCTTCCAGGGTGGCCGGGGTCTGGTCTAGCCGGGCGAGGAGCTCGGCGAACGAAGGCGCAGGGTCAGCCCACGCGGGGCTGGCCAGCACAGCCGCGAGAGCGGCGAGCGCGCAGCCGACCGCGAAACGCGGCGGCCGGCGATATGAGGCAGGCATGATTCATCTTCCAGAGGGAGTGACACGAGAGAGGCCGCGCCGAAGCGCGGTCGTCGTGTCAGGCTCTGGGAGGGCGTTTCAGTCCGTCGGGCGCGATGGAGCCGAAGAGATCGCTCAGGGGCAAGGCGTGGAGCGGCCGGTCGGAGACTTGCAGAGGCAGGTCCTCGCCGACCGTCGTGCGAGCGGCGGCGTTGTGATGGCAATGGCCGTGAGAGCAGATGCCGTGGTCCTTGCCGCCGGTGTGGTCGCCTTCGGCCGGATCGTGATCGACCAGGGCGTGGGCGGCGGGCGGTTCGGGCTGGCAGGTCGCTGCGTCAGCGATGGGCGCGACGAAGAAGGCGGCGGCGACGAAGGTCACCGCCAGAATCAACTTCGCCCATGTCACCATCGACCAGGTCATCGGCGGCTGCATACTTTCGTTCGCCCGTATCGGCAATCTGTTACACAGTACGCTGCTCCGGCGGCCCCGGCCTTGCGCGACGGGCAGGCGCTCCGACCCGCCCTGCTGCGACGACCGGTCACGCCGGATCGGGCCCGGCGGATCAAGCGCCCGCTCCAGGCAGGGCGGCGGACGAGCGAGCGTTCACGCGGGTCTCGACGAGCGCCTGACGGGTGATCGACCATGCGGATTGAAGGAAGATGAAGGCCAGCAGGGCGCCGGCGGCGAGATCCGGCCAGCGCGATCCCGTCAGCCAGACCAGACCGCCCGCCGCGGCGACGCCGAGGTTGTGGGCCAGGTCGTTGCGCGTACAGAGCCAGACCGATCGAACATTGGCGTCTCCGTCCCTGAAGCGCAGCAGCAGGGTGGCGGCGACCAGGTTTGCGGCGAAGCCGAACAGACCCAGGCCCGTGATCACGAAGCCCTCCGGCGCGGCCCCGGTCATGGCCCGCCAGACCGCGAAGCCGAGGACCGACAGCCCCAGCACGACCAGGCTGGCGCTCTTGGCGAGGGCTGCGCCGGCGCGGAGGCGCACCGAGCGGCCGATAACCCAAAGGCTCACGGCGTAGGTCACGCTGTCGGCGAGGAAGTCGAGGGCGTTGGCGGCGAGCGCGGCCGACCCCTGCGCGAGACTGCCGGCCAAGACCGCGACGAAGCCGACGAGGTTGATGACGATCACGGCCACCAGCACGCGGCGATAGGCCGGCGTGGAGCCGTCAAACTTCACATCGTGTCCGCAGCAGCCGGCGGCCGGGCGGCAGGCGGTCTCGCTCGTGTCCATGAAGACTGGTCTACATCCTCTAGTCACTAGAGGATCAAGCGCCTATTTTCAGCCGATGACGCTCACTCCCGCTCCGCATCTGACCATCGGCAAGCTCTCCGCCGCGACCGGCGTGAAGGTGCCGACCATCCGCTTCTATGAGCAGGCCGGGCTCCTGCCCGAGCCGCCGCGCACCGCCAGCGACCGTCGGCTCTACGACGAACCCGCACTACGCCGGCTCGGCTTTATCCGGCACGCCCGCCAGTTGGGCTTCGACCTCGACGCTATCCGCTCGCTCCTCGACCTTGCCGATCACCCCGACCGCACCTGCAGTGACGCGAACGCCATCGCGGAACGGCATCTGGCCGATGTCACGGAGAAGATTCGGCAGTTACAGGCGCTCCAGACTGAACTTTCACGGATGACGGCCGACTGCGCCGGCGGCCGGGTTTCAGCCTGCAAGGTCATCGAAGTCCTTCAGGACCGAGACTGCCGACATTAAGCAGACCGACATTCAGGCGTTTGGTCGGGATTGGGGCGCAACCGCTATCGACGAGAGATCGGTCGCTGCGTCGATCGGAATTCCGACCGCCTTGCGCTCGGAATAGCGATCGACCAGCTGCGCGGCGTGAGGCCGGGACAGGATGGTGAAACGGACCAGCTCCTCCATCACATCGACGATGCGCTCATAGTAGGCGGACGGCTTCATTCGCCCGGCGTCGTCGAATTCCTGGAAGGCCTTGGCCACGCTCGACTGGTTGGGAATGGTGATCATCCGCATCCAGCGGCCGAGCAGCCGCAGGGTGTTGACGGCGTTGAAGCTCTGCGACCCGCCGGAGACCTGCATGACGGCCAGGGTCCGCCCTTGGGTCGGGCGCACGCCGCCCATGCTCAGGGGCAGATGATCGATCTGCAGCTTCATCAGGCCCGAGACCTGACCGTGCCGCTCCGGGCTGCACCAGACCATGCCTTCGGACCACAGGGCATGGTCGCGCAGTTCGCGCACCGCCGGGTGGTCATCGTCGCCCGGCGCCCCCGGAAGAGGCAGGTCCGACGGGTCGAAGATGCGGGTCTCGCATCCCATCCATTGCAGCAGGCGAGCCGCCTCCTCGACGCAGAACCTCGAGTAGGACCGTTCGCGCAGCGATCCGTAGAGGAGCAGGATCCGGGGTGGTTGGTCGTGCGGCCCCAGACCGCGGGCCGGATCGGCCGAGAGATAGGCCTTGTCCAAGGCCGGCAGGTGATCCGGATCGGGAAGCGGGCGCAGGCGGGCGAAGGCCATCAGAGGTCCTTGGTCAGATAGGCTGCCGACGCCGGGCAGAGTCCAGCGAACTCGCGGGTCCGTCGGATCGCCTCCGGCGCCGTCTGGCGGTTCGCCGCCCGGTAGCCGTGTCGGGCGAAGAAGGGCTCGGCCGCCGTGGTGAGCAGATGCAGGCGTGCGCCGCCCATGTCGCCGGCGATGATCTCGGCGGCGGCCAGCACCCGGGCTCCCAGGCCCCGCGCTTTCCGGTCGGCGAGGACGACCAGCGAGCGGACCAGCAGGTCGCGCCCCTCCCCTTCCAGTCCGACATAGCCGACGACGGCGCCGTGGTGATCGGCGCTGAAGTAGCGGCCGGCGTCGGGCGCGGGCAGGCCTTCGGCCCGCAGCGCGGCGATCAGGCCGGCGTCGGTCGGTTCGATCAGATAGAGGACCACCATCACCCGGCGTCCGCCGGCGGGACCGTTTCCGGGAACCACCGCCGGCCCATCCAGAGGGCGACCGACACCAGCAGGATCAGCACCGGCACCTCCACCAGCGGGCCGATGACAGCGGCGAAGGCGACCGGCGAGGCCAGGCCGAACGCCGCGATGGCGACCGCGATGGCCAGCTCGAAATTGTTGGAGGCCGCCGTGAAGGCCAGCGCCGTGGTGCGCGGGTAGTCGGCCTCGATCAGCTTGCCCATCAGGAAGCTGACGACGAACATGACGAGGAAGTAGATCGTCAGCGGAATGGCGATGCGCAGGGCATCCAGCGGCAGGGCCACGACCTCTCCACCCTTCAGGCTGAACATGGCCACGATGGTGAAGAGCAGCGCGATCAACGTAATCGGTCCGATGCGCGGCAGGAAACGACGCTCGTACCAACCGGCGCCCTTGCGGGCGATCAGGCAGCGGCGCGTCAAAAAGCCCGCCACGAACGGAACGCCGAGATAGACGAGCACGGCTCCGGCGATGGTCCAGACGCTGACGTCCACCACACTGCCCCGCAGGCCGAACAGCGGCGGCAGAACGGTGAGGAAGAGCCAAGCATAGAGGCTGAAGAACAGGATCTGGAAGATCGAGTTGAAGGCCACGAGACCGGCCACATACTGGTTGTCGCCTCGGGCCAACTGGTTCCAGACCAGCACCATGGCGATACAGCGCGCCAAGCCGATCAGGATCACGCCGGTCATATATTCCGGCTGATCGCGCAGGAAGATCGCCGCTAGAGCGAACATCAGCACCGGACCCAGAATCCAGTTCTGGACCAGCGACAGCGCGAGGACCCGCTTGTCGGCGAACACGCGCGGCAAGGCCTCATAGCGGACCTTGGCCAGCGGCGGGTACATCATCAGGATCAGGCCGATGGCGATCGGGATGTTGGTGGTACCGACCGAGAGGCTGTCGACCCAGGCGGGCAGGCCCGGCACCATGGTTCCGAGCAGAACGCCGACGGCCATGGCGGCGAAAATCCACACCGTCAGCCAGCGATCAAGGAACGACAGGCGGCGTGGCGACCTGGCGGGCGCTTCGGTCATCGTCCCACCCGCCGGCCGTCGGCGTCGATGACGACCTCTCCGTCTTCCTTGGTGAAGGGCTTCAGGTTCTCGACCGGCAGCAGGTCCAGCACGGCCTCCGACGGGCGGCAGAGACGAACCCCCAGGGGACCGACGACGATCGGACGGTTGAGCAGGATCGGATGGGCCTCGATCGCATCGAGCAGTTGCTCATCCGTCCGGTCGGGGTTCTCGAGACCCAGCTCGGCGAAGGGCGTGCCCTTCTCCCGCAGCAGGTCACGCAGCGGCGCGCCGGTCCGCCCGGCCAGCCAAGCGACCATGGCGCGCGACGGCGGCGTCTTCAGATACTCGATTACGTGAGGCTCGATCCCGACGTGCCGGATCAGCTCCAAGGCGTTGCGAGACGTCCCGCACGCGGGGTTGTGATAGATTACGATGTCCATGGCGTCCTCACGAGCAACAGGGCGCGAGGTCTGCCAACAGCGGCTCGCACAGGTCCGCCCTGCCCCCACAGCAGTCCTTGAGCAGGAACAGGACCAGGTCGCGAAGCCGGTCCAGGTCGGCCCGATAGATGATCGACCGGCTGCGACGTTCCGACTGGATCAGCCCCGCCCGGCTTAGGACGGCCAGATGGGACGAAAGCGTGTTGGCCGGGATGGCGAGGTGATTGGAGATGTCACCGGCCGGCAGGCCCTCCGGTTCGTGACGGACCAGGAGACGAAACGCCTCCAACCGGGTCGACTGCGCCAGGGCAGCGAGAGCGAGAATCGAGGCTTCGGCTTCCATAGTTCCGCATTAGTCGAAATATGGAAGTATTCAAGCCGCTGACGCCAGGGGATGCGCAAGCCTACGGTGGAGAGGATACGGCTAGGCCTGTCGCAATCTTTCGGGTTCGATTCTCCCAGCAAAGCGGAGATTTCGATGGCCCAGGCCAGCCCACCCCTACGCCGCACGATCAAGAAACCTGAACTGCACCAGATGGTGCCGCTCGCCGACAGCACCATCTGGGAGATGGAGCGCCGGGGCGAGTTTCCGAAGCGGTTCCTTCTGACGCCCCGCTGCGTGGTCTGGGACCTGGCCGAGGTCGAGGCGTGGCTCGAGCGGCGCCGCAACCAGCCGATCCGCCGCGCCCCGCCGCCCGATGTCCGCCGACGCGTCAGCCGACCCGTCAGAACTTTGGATCGAAGCGAGGTCCCTCTCCCTCCGGCACACTGAGCACCGGCGTGAACGTCCGCCCGGCCTCCCAGGCCTCGACCGCGTCCGACCACTGCTGCGCCATATGCCGTCGCTGCATCTCGAACTCCGCCTTGTTGTAGACCCCGCGCGACGACCGCTCCTCGTGAGCCAAGCCCTTTTCGATCCAGTCCGAGTTGAACCCCATCTCGTGCAACAGGGTCGAAGCCGTCCGTCGCAGGTCGTGCACGGTGAACGGCTCCAAAGGCAGTCCCCGCTTCTTCGCCAGCGCGGCGATGGCGGAGGTCACGCGATTGAAGGTCGCCCGCGACATCGGCGCGTCCGCGTCGTAGCGCGACGGCAGGATGTATTTGGAGTTCCCCGCGCAGGTCTTCAGGGCGATCAGGATGTCGAGCATCTGGGTCGACAGATAGACGTTGTGGGGCCGGGAGCGCTTCATCCGCGCCGCCGGGATCGACCAGACGGCGTTCTCGAAATCCACTTCTGGCCAGACGCCATCCTGCAGTTCGCTCTTTCGCACCATGCTGAGCAGGATGAACTTCAGCCCGAGCCGGATGGTCGGCAGGGTCGCCACCTCTCCGAGAAGCCCCAGCATGATGCGGATCTCGCTCGGCGACAGGCTGCGGTCTCGCGGCCGGAAGGTCGCGATCGACGCCGGCCCGACGCCGTCGGCCGGATTGTCGATCTTCTCGCCGTGCAGAATCGCCCAGGCGTAGATCTGTTTGACGATGTCGCGCACATGGATCGCCGTCGCCGGCGCGCCGCGGTCCACGATGGTCTTGCAGTGCGCCCGGATGTCGTCGGGAGTGATCTCGCTAAGCAGGCGGTTTCGCCACTGCGGCAGCACCTCGCGATTGAAGATCGACCGGCGCATGTTCCGTGTGCTGTCCGCCATCGGTGCGGTGTCCATCCAACGCTGGGCGACATGCTCGAAGCTGCGCGCCTCTTTCAGACGACGCTTGGCGCGCTGCTTCTCCAGGGCGGGCGACACGCCGTCCGCGATGGTCCGCTTGATCTCGAACAGACGTTCCCGCGCCTGCGAGAGGCTCAGACCGCCCCGTCCGTAGCGCCCCAGGGTGAGCGTCTCTCGCCGACCGTTGAAGCGATAGTCGTAGCGGAACGAGATCGCTCCCCCGGGCGAGATGTAGGCGTACAAGCCGTCCCTGTCGGTACTCTTGTAAGGCTTTGATTTAGGCTTCAAATTCTTCAGAGCGGCATCGGTAAGCACGGTAAAACCTCCTCGCACCGGACAGGCCCGGAAATCGGCGGTTCGAGGTCGATATTTTCTCGCCTTTTCAGCGTCTTGCTTGAAAAGAATACCGTCAACGGCTCGCCGTGGCCCAGACGGTATGAGCCGGAATCCATGGGAGCAACGGAGCGCGATACCGTCAGACAGGTCGGCATCACGAAAAAAAGACCCTCCGAAAGGCTCCGAACGGTCTCGACAGAATTCACTTTCGCGTCAGCAACTTACAGCCCATTTCGGAAGCGTTCTCGAAAGCTCCCGAAAGGCCCGAATTATTCCCACTCGATCGTGCCGGGTGGTTTTGAGGTGACGTCGTAGACGACGCGGTTCACGCCCCTGACTTCATTGACGATGCGCGTCGCGGTGCGACCCAGAACGTCCCAGGGAAATTCAAAGAAGTCCGCCGTCATGCCGTCGGTGGAAGTGACGGCTCGCAGCGCCAGAACTTTTTCATAGGTCCGGGCGTCGCCCATGACGCCAACCGTCTTGACAGGCAGCAAGACGGCAAAGGCCTGCCAGATCTTGTCGTAGAGGCCGGCCTTGCGGATTTCGTCCAGATAGATGGCGTCGGCCTGTTGCAGGGTTTCGACGGCATCGGGCGTGATCTCGCCGGGGATGCGGATGGCCAGGCCTGGCCCGGGGAATGGATGGCGGCCCACGAAGGCATCGGTCAAGCCCAGCTCGCGGCCCAGCGCCCGGACTTCGTCCTTGAAGAGCTCGCGCAGCGGCTCCACGAGCTTCAGCTTCATATAGTCGGGCAGGCCGCCGACGTTGTGGTGACTCTTGATGACGTGGGCCTTGCCGCTGGACGAGGACACGCTTTCGATCACGTCGGGATAGAGGGTGCCCTGGGCCAGGAATTCGGCGCCGTCGATCTTGGACGCCTCGCGGTCGAACACCTCGATGAAGACCCGGCCGATGGTCTTGCGCTTGGTCTCGGGGTCCGACTGCCCGGCCAGCGCGCCGAGAAATTCTTTCGACGCATCAACGTGTATGAGCGGGATGTTGTAGTGCTCGCGGAACAGGGTCGTGACCTGTTTGGCCTCGTCCTTGCGCAGCAGGCCGGTGTCCACAAACACGCAGGTCAGTTGGTCGCCGATCGCTTCGTGGATCAGCACGGCCGCGACGGATGAATCGACGCCGCCCGACAGGCCGCAGATCACCTTGGCGTCGCCGACCTGTTCGCGGATCTGGGCGATCTTCTCGTCGCGGTAGGCGGCCATGGTCCAGTCGCCCTTCAGCCCGGCGATGCCGTGGGTGAAGTTCTTCAACATCTGGTGGCCGCGCGGGGTGTGCATGACCTCGGGGTGGAATTGCACGCCGTAGAAACGGCGCGCCTCGTCGGCGATCACGGCATAGGGCGAGCCTTCAGACGTGGCGACCACGTCAAAGCCCTGAGGGATGGCGACGATCTTGTCGCCGTGGCTCATCCAGACCGTCTCCTCCTCACCAACGGGAGCCAGGTCGGCCAGCAGAAGCGATGATTTCTGGACGGTGATCTCGGCGCGACCGAACTCACGGGTGTGGCCGCCCTCGACCTTGCCGCCCAGTTGCTCGCACATGGTCATCTCGCCGTAGCAGATGCCCAAGACCGGCACGCCGGCTTCAAAGACGCCTTGCGGTGCGCGGGGGCTGCCCTCTTCGTGCACGCTCTCGGGACCGCCCGAGAGAATGATGGCCGCGGGCTTCATGGCAGCCAGCGCGGCTTCGGCCTTCTGGAAGGGATGGATTTCGCAATAGACACTGGCCTCTCGCAGGCGGCGCGCGATCAGCTGGGTCACCTGGCTGCCGAAATCGACGATCAGGACTTTCTGGTGGTCGGTCATCAGGTCCTCTCGTAGAGCGCGATGAAGAAGCCGTCGGTGCCGGTGGAGGCGGGCGACAGGCGCAGGGTGTGGCCATTCGCAGCCTTTGCCAGCGTGGCGCGGGCGGCATCGGTCAGGGTGTGGGTGGCGACCAGATCG
Organism: Brevundimonas sp.; assembly: GCF_041919755.1. Lineage (GTDB taxonomy): Bacteria > Pseudomonadota > Alphaproteobacteria > Caulobacterales > Caulobacteraceae > Brevundimonas. The sequence continues at coordinate 309,339 of NZ_JAYRTD010000001.1, forward strand.
GCGACGGCCACCGGCCGGAAGCCGGGGTTTGCGGCCTCGAAAGCCTCCGCCGTCGCCTCATTCTCGGCGCGCAGGACCGAACAGGTGACATAGGCCAGGCGGCCGCGCGGCTTCACCAGCTGTGCTGCCTGAGTCAGGATGCGCCGTTGCAGGGCATGCAGCCGCTCGACCTCGTCCGCCTTGAGCCGCCATGCGTCCTCCGGGTGGCGACGCCACGCGCCCGAGCCGGTGCAGGGCGCATCGACGAAGACCATATCCGCCTTGCCGTTGAACTCCTCCACCCCGCCGCCATTCTGGCCGATCAGGCGCAGGTCGGCAGCGACGCCGGCTCGGGCCAGGCGTGGCTGGATGTTGTCGAGCCGCTTCTGCACGACGTCGCAGGCGATCAGACGGACCCCGGATACTGGCGGCTTGGGTGCGGTGGCCGGATCAGCATCGCCTACGGGCGACCAGCCTGCGGCCCGGGGTGGCGCGGTCGGACCGGACGAGGCGACGGGCAGCGCCAGCATGGCCAGGGCCAAAGTCTTGCCCCCACCGCCCGCGCAATAGTCGATCACGACACTATCTGGCGTCAGGGAGAGGCCCGCTCCGGCCAGCCAGGTTACCAGCTGGCTGCCCTCGTCCTGAATCTCGACGCGGCCGCCGTTGAAGGCGTCCAGAGCCTGGACATTCGGGGCTGGCTCGGACGGCAGGCGCAGGCCCACAGCCGACCACGGCATGGGTTCCGGCGTCAGACCGGCCGCCATCAGCTCTGCTTTCGCCGCCTGCGGCGTCGTGCGGGCGGTGTTGACGCGCAGATCGACGGGGGCTCGCGCCATCAACCCTTGCGCCTGCGTGGCCCAGTCGTCGCCGAACGTCGCCTTGAAGTCCTCGATCACGAAGGTAGGCAGACCGGCGACGGCACCGTCGGCGTCATCGCCCTCCCCGGCCTCGATGCGGGCACGTTCCTGTTTGGACAGCGGGCGTGGGCCATAGCCGTCGCCACTGTGCAGGGTCTCGATCTCTTCGAGCGACAGCCTGTCCAAAAACGCCAGCGAACCGATCACCAGGGCCCGCCCATCCTCGCGTCCACCCATGGCGCGGACCAGACGACCGCGCGAACGCAGCACCAGATAGACCCGCTCGGCGATGGCGCGACGGTCCTTGGACCCGGCATAGCGGTTGGCCGTGCCCCAGGCCTTGATGACGACATCGGCGGCCGCGCGGCCTTGGGCGATGCTGTCCAGAATGGAGGCGGCGGCGACGAGGCGGGCGGCTGGGGTCAAGACGTTCCGATCAGGGTCAACAGGGGAGCCGCGATCACCATCAACAGCCCGACCAGCGAGACCAGGAAGACGACCGTGCGAAGATAGGGCACGCCGAAGGCGTAGAGGGGCACATAGACGACGCGGGCCCAGAAATAGAGGGCTGCGCCCCACAGGGTCAGACCGTCCTGAACCCCCATGACATGGGCGATCAGGACCGCACCGATAAACAGCGGCAGGGTCTCGTAGAGATTGGTCTGGGCGCGTTCGAGGCGGGCCGTGACAGGCTTAACCGGCGGCATGTCGCCGTCGCGGGCACCGGCATTCCATTTGGCCCCATACTGGGCCGTGCGACCGGCGGCGGGCAGGAAGATCTGCACCACCGCCAGGATCAGGGTCGCCGACAGATAGATCAGTTCGGTCGTCATGAACCCGTCCCTCAGCCCTGCCGGTAGTTCGGCGCTTCGCGGGTGATCATCACGTCGTGGACGTGGCTCTCACGCAGGCCAGCCCCGGTGATGCGTACGAAGCGGGCGCGTTCCTGAAGCTCAGGGATCGTCCCGGCACCGACGTAACCCATGGCGGCGCGCAGGCCGCCGACCATCTGATGCAGCACGGGTGCGATCGGGCCCTTGTAGGGCGTCTGACCCTCGATGCCTTCGGGCACCAGCTTCTGGGTGTCCTCGACTTCTTTCTGGAAATAGCGGTCGGCCGAGCCGGCCCCCATAGCCCCGACCGAGCCCATGCCGCGGTACGACTTGTAGGAGCGTCCCTGGTACAGGAAGACCTCGCCGGGGCTCTCGTCGGTGCCGGCGAACATCGAGCCCATCATGGCCACGCTGGCCCCGGCCGCGATGGCCTTGGCCAGGTCGCCGGAATATTTGATGCCGCCGTCGGCGATGACCGGCGCGCCCGAGCCCTTGGCGGCGCGAACCGCCTCCATGATCGCCGTCAGTTGCGGAACGCCCACGCCCGCGACGATGCGGGTTGTGCAGATGCTGCCCGGGCCGATGCCGACCTTCACGGCGTCGGCACCCGCGTCGATCAGGGCGCGCGCGGCGTCATAGGTGGCGACGTTGCCGGCGATCAGCTGGATGCGGTTCGACTCGCGCTTGATGCGTTCGACCACGCGGCTGACCTGGGCAGAGTGTCCATGGGCGGTGTCGATAACCACCACATCCGCGCCCGCCTCGGCCAGGGCCATGGCCCGCTCATAGCCTGCGTCGCCGACGGTCGAGGCCGCCCCGACCAGCAGGCGACCCTGATCGTCCTTGGCGGCATGGGGATGGGCCTGGGCCTTTTCGATGTCCTTCATCGTGATCAGGCCGGTGGCACGATAGTCCTCGTCGACCACGATGACCCGCTCGATCTTGCGATCCCGCAGCAGGGCTCGCGCCTCGTCGCGCCCGGCCCCCTCGCGCACGGTGACGAGGTCGCCCGTGGTCATCAGCTCGATGGCCTTGCGGTTCGGGTCGGTGTCGAACCGCATGTCGCGATTGGTCAGGATGCCGACCAGACGACCGGTCTCGGGATCGACGACTGGAAAGCCGCTGATCTTCTTTCGGGCCACGATCTCGCGGATTTCACCCAGGGTCGTGCCGGGGTTGATGGTCACCGGATTGATGACCATGCCGCTCTCGAACCGCTTCACCTCGCGGACCTGATCGGCCTGCTCCTGGACGGTCATGTTGCGGTGAATCACACCCAGACCACCAGCCTGGGCCATGGCGATGGCCAGCCGACTTTCGGTGACCGTGTCCATGGCGGACGAGGTCAGCGGGATATTCAGACTGATGTCGCGGGTCAGCTTCGTAGAGACGTCCGCATCTGCGGGCATGATCTCTGAGGCGCCGGGTTCCAGCAAAACATCGTCGAAGGTGAGCCCTTCGCGTATCTCCATGAGGAGTCTCCGTTTTGCGGGCCGCGTATAACGCCCGTCGGGCCGGAACCGCAAGGGCCACGGCGCCCTATAGTGACGATAAAGACTTTTGGCTTGCGCCGCGTGGCCCCGCCCCCACATCTAGAGCACCCATGGTCCGCGCCATCCTGTCCACTGCCCGTCGCCTTGCGCTGAAGATCGCCAGCTATGGTGTGATGCACCTGCTGGTGGCCATTCTGGTGGCCTTCGCCATCACGCGCGACTGGCGACTGGCCCTGGCCGTCGGGTTCGTGGAGCCCTTCTTCCAGACCATCGCCTATTCGATCCACGACCGTGTCTGGCACCGGGTCGAGCGTCGCGGCATGCTGACCGGCGTCGAGGAGGCGTCCGAGGCCTTCACCGCCCGCCTGGGCATGATGACGCCGGAGGAACAGACCCGCGCCCACGGGCATGGTCTCGGCTTCGGCTCCCATGCTGGCCACAGCCACGCCCTGCCCCGCTCGTTCAAGCAGATCGCGGCCAAGACGGTGACCTACGGCATCATGCATTTTGCCGTGGCTGTGCTGGTCTCCTTTGCCCTGACCCGCGACTGGCGGGTGGCCTTGGCCATCGGGACGATCGAGCCGCTGGTCCAGACCTTGTTCTTTACCGTGCATGACCGCGTCTGGACCCGGATCGAAGCGAGAAAGGCCCGGCGCGCTGCAGAGCTGGCCGAGGTCTGAGGCCTACTTCCGGTTCATGGCCACCAGAAAGACTTCGGCGCTGTCTTTCCGACTCGACGAAGGCTTGACGTATTTCACAGTCTCGAACTCAGCCCGCAGTCGCGCCAACACGCCGCCCGCATCCCCGCCCTGGAAATTCTTGGAAACGAAATGCCCGCCGGGCTTCAGGGTTCGGATGGCGAAGTCGGCGGCGATTTCGATCAGAGCGATGATCTTCAGGTGGTCGGTCTGGCGGTGGCCGACGGTGTTGTGCGCCATGTCGGACAGGACGACATCGGGCGGCCCGCCCAGCAGGTCCATCATCTGCTGATCCACGCCCGGATGGGTGAAATCGGCCTGGACCAGTTCGGCCCCCGGGATCGGCTCGATCATCAGGAGGTCGACTCCGACCACCGACCTGGCCCCCTTCTTCAAGGCGACCTGCACCCAGCCGCCCGGCGCGGCCCCCAGGTCAATGACCCGGCTGCCCGGCTTGATCAGGCGGAAGCGGTCGTCGATTTCCAGCAGTTTGAAGGCCGCGCGGCTGCGCCAGCCCTCGGCCCGCGCGCGCTCGGACCATTTGTCGGACAGCTGGCGCTTGATCCACTGCTGGCTGGACATCGACTTGGTGTCCGCCGTCTTCATCTTGGTGCCCATGCCGCGTCCGGCGGCCGTGCCGCCCGACGGAGGGCGGACCATGCGGCGGCGCTCTGGGGCGGGAGGGGTCTTTTCGTCGTCACTCATCCTTCCCACATAGCCGGGACGGCCTTCACGGGCTATGACCCCCGCCAGATTCAACACATGGAGCGCGCCGATGGCCGACGAAACCCTGACTTTCAAACTCGACACCGGCGACGGCGAAGACCGCAATGTCGTGATCAAGCTGCGTCCCGACCTGGCGCCGAACCACGTCGCCCGCATCACCGAGCTGGCGCGTGAAGGCTTCTATGACGGCGTGGTCTTCCACCGCGTCATCGCCGGCTTCATGGCCCAGGGTGGCGATCCGACCGGCACCGGCACATCGGGCTCCAAGAAGCCGAACCTGAAGCAGGAGTTCTCGCGCGAGCGTCACGCCCGCGGCGTCTGCTCCATGGCCCGCACCAGCGATCCGAACAGCGCCAACAGCCAGTTCTTCATCTGCCTGGACGACGCGTCTTTCCTGGACGGTCAGTACACCGTCTGGGGCGAAGTGACCGAGGGCATGGAACACGTCGACGCCCTGCCCAAGGGCGAACCGCCCCGCAACCCGGGCAAGATCGTCACCGCCACGGTGGCCTGATATCGAAAGGGCCGCTCGAACGAGCGGCCCTTTTTTCTATTCTATCTCCACGACTTCGACCCTCGGCCCATTGAGGACCAGCGCGATCTCGCCCCGTTTAAGCTTCAGCGCATCCTCGCCGAACAGCTGACGACGCCAGCCCTTGAGCGCATCCACGTCCGCCTGATCGTCGAGCGCGATCTTCTCCAGATCAGCGACATTGGCCAACAGCTTGGTCGCGACCCCGGCATTGTCGCTCTTGGCTTTGAGCAGCACCTTCAAGAGCTCGACAACAGAGGGCGGCGCGGGCTGGTTGTGGCCAGGGCGTTCCAGCTTGGGCGCATGGGCCTCCGGATCGGCCAGCACCCGCTTCAGCTCGGCACAGAGTTCCAGACCGAGGCGCGACGCACCGAAACCCTTGGGCACGGAGCGCAGGCGGTTGAAGGCTTCGGGGTCTGTAGGGCCCTGCGCCGCGATCTCGTCGATGGCTTCGTCCTTCAGGATGCGGCCGCGCGGTTGGTCTCGCTCCTGCGCCGCCCGCTCGCGCCAGACGGCGGTGGCGACGAAGGCGGCCAGGTATTTGGCGGAGAACTTCTTGGGCTTGAGCCGCTTCCAGGCCTTTTCCGGCGTGGTGTCATAGAGGTCCGGATCGGTCAGATCCTCCATCTCGGCCATGACCCAGTCCAGCCGACCCTCCTTGACCAGCCGGTCACGCAGCTTGGGATACAGCGCCGCGAGGTGGGTCACGTCGCCCAGGGCATAGGTCAGCTGGGCGTCCGATAGCGGGCGCCGGGCCCAGTCGGTGAAGCGGCTGCCCTTGTCCACGTCCTGACGCAGCATCTGACGGACAAGCGCCTCATAGGAAACCTGATCGCCGAAGCCTGCGGCCATACCGGCCACCTGAGTGTCGAACATCGGCTTGGGCATGGCCCCCAGTTTAACGAAGATTTCAGTGTCCTGACGGGCGGCGTGGAAGACCTTCAGGATGTTCGGATCACGCAGCAGATCGAGGAACGGCTCCAGATCGATGCCCTCAGCCAGGGGATCGATAATGCCGGCGTCGGTGCTGGAAGCGGCCTGGATCAGGCACAGCTTGGGCCAATAGGTCGTCTCCCGCATGAACTCGGTATCGACCGTGATGAAGGGGGCTGTGGCCAGCTTCGCACAGAAGTCGCGCAAAGCCTCGGTGGTGGTGATTGGCGTCATTCCGATGCTATAGCCCCGCGCGATACGGTTGTGGCAAGAGCCGCGACACATTTCCGCCTCTCTGATTCAGGCCCGTGACCCATGAGCGACACCCCCGACCCGCTGAAGAACGGCCTGACCTATGCCGATGCCGGCGTGGACATCGATGCGGGCGAGCGGCTGGTGGACGCCATCAAGCCCCTGGCCAAATCGACCCGTCGGCCCGGCGCGGAGGCCTCGCTGGGCGGTTTCGGGGCGCTGTTCGATCTGAAGGCGGCGGGGTTCGAGGACCCGCTGATCGTCGCCACCACCGACGGTGTCGGCACCAAACTGAAGATCGCCATCGAGACCGGACGTCATGACGGCGTCGGCATCGACCTGGTCGCCATGTGCGTCAACGACCTGCTGGCGCAGGGGGCCGAGCCCCTTCTGTTCCTCGACTATTATGCGACGGGCCAGCTCGACATCGACGCCGCCCGCCGCGTGGTGACCGGGATCGCCGAAGGCTGTCGTCAGGCCGGATGCGCCCTCGTCGGCGGCGAGACGGCCGAAATGCCGGGCATGTACTCGGGCGGCGACTATGACCTGGCCGGTTTCTCGCTCGGCGCCGTCGAGCGCGGGCATGCCCTGCCTTATCTGGATCGCCAGGCTGCCGGCGACATCATCATCGGCCTGGCTTCCTCGGGTCCGCACTCCAATGGCTATTCCCTGATCCGCAAGGTGGTCGAAAAGTCCGGCCTGTCGTGGGGTGACGACGCCCCCTTCGCCAAGGACCGCACCCTGGCCCAGGCGCTGATGGAGCCGACCCGCATCTATGTGAAGCCGGTCCTGCCGCTGATGAAGGCCGGTCTGATCAAGGGCGCGGCGCACATCACCGGCGGGGGCCTGATCGAAAACCCGCCCCGGTGCATCGCCGAGGGTCTGGAGGCCTCATTCGACTGGGACGCCTGGCCCATGCCTCAGGTCTTCCAGTGGATGGGCGAGGTCGGCGGCATCTCCGATCACGAACTGCGCCGGACCTTTAACTGCGGCGTCGGCTTCATGCTGGTCGTCGCGCCCGAGAATGCCGAGCCGGTCCTGGAGGCCCTGCTGAACGCCGGCGAAGTCGCTTTCGTCTGCGGTCAGCTCCAGGCTGCCTGACCGGCCGTGACCAACGTCGCTCGCAAGGTCCGCGTCGCCATCCTGATTTCAGGCACCGGCTCCAACATGGCCGCGCTGATCGACGAGGGGCAGAAACCGGGCGCGTCTTTCGAGGTGGTCCTAGTCGTCGCCAATCGCCCCCATGCCGGCGGCCTAGCGATCGCCGAGGCCAAGGGTGTGAAGGGCGTCGCCATCGACCACCAGCCATTCGGAGCGGATCGTGCCGCGCATGAGGCCGAAATCCAGCGCCTGCTGATCCAGCACGATGTACAGCTTGTCGCCCTGGCCGGTTATATGCGCGTCCTGACACCCGGCTTCGTCCAGGGCTGGCGGGGGCGGATGATCAACATCCACCCCAGCCTGCTGCCGCTCTATCCCGGCCTGGACACCCACGCCCGCGCCATCGCAGCGGGAGACACCCAGGGCGGTTGCACCGTGCATCAGGTGACCGAAGGCGTCGATGAAGGCGAAATTCTGGGCCAGTCCGCCGTGCCGATCCTGCCCGACGACACCCCCGACAGCCTGGCCCAACGCGTGCTTGAGGCCGAGCATCGGCTGTACCCACAGGTGCTGTCCGAGCTGTGCCGGACGCTGGATTAGATTTTCGTAATCTGGTGCTTTTGCGGGCGACAACCGTCCGCAGCAGGCGCAGTTTCCGGCCCGATCTGTCAAACGGAACGCTGCCCATGCTGAAACTTCGTCTTCTGGCCTGCACCGCCGGTGCCGCCATCCTGCTGTCCGCCGGCCTGGCCTCGGCCCAGACCCGCCCGGTGGTCGAGATTCCATCGACCGACGCCCCGGCCATCGGCACCTTCGGCTTCGATGTCGAAGGCATGGATACCTCGGTCCGCCCCGGAGACGATTTCAACCGCTTCGCCAACGGCACCTATCTGCGCAACACGCCGATTCCGGCGGACAAGTCGTCCTATGGGGCCTTCCACAAGCTGGACGATCAGGCCCAGCTGGACCTGCGTGCGCTGGTGGACGAGAGCGCGGCCAATCCGGGGTCCAGCCCCGACGCCGCCCGCATCGGCACCTTTTACGGCAGCTTCATGGACGAGGCCGCGATCGAACGGCTGGGGGCCTCCCCGCTTCAGGCCGATCTGGCCGAGGTGCGCGCCGCCGACACCCGCGAGAAGATGGCCGAGCTGATGGGCCGCACCCAAGGCGGCTTTGGCGTCAATCTGTTCGGCGTCAGCGTCTTTGAAGACCTTCGCGAGCCCAACAAGAACAGCGCCTACGTCAGCCAGGGTGGTCTGGGCCTGCCGGATCGCGACTACTATCTGGAGGCCTCCTTTGCCGAGCAGAAGGCGGCCTATCAGGCCTATGTCGCCGAGGCGCTGGAACTGGCCGGCTGGGCGAACCCCGAACAGGAGGCCGCAGACGTGGTCGCGTTCGAGACCCGCCTCGCCGAACAGCACTGGACCCAGGTCCAGTCGCGCCAGCTGGACAAGATCTACAACCCCACCACTCTGACCGACCTGGCCGCCTCGGCCCCCGGCTTCGACTGGGCCGGCTGGGCACGCGGCGCGGGCATTTCCAATGTCCCGACTCTGATCGCGACGACCAATACCGCCCTGCCCGGCATGGCCCGTGTCTATTCCGAAACGCCCGTCGAGACGCTGCAATCCTGGCAGGCTTTCCACGTCATCAACCAGGCCGCACCCTATCTGTCCAAGGCCTTCGTCGACGCCAACTTCGACTTCTTCGGCAAAACGCTGAGCGGCAGTCAGGAGAACCAGCCCCGCTGGAAGCGCGGTGTGTCCCTGGTCGATGGAGCCTTGGGCGAGGTGCTCGGCAAGGAATATGTCGCCCGCCACTTCCCCGCCGAGTCCAAGGCACAGATGGAGGAGCTGGTCGCCAACCTGCGGCTCGCCATGACGGCCCGCCTGCAACGTCTGGACTGGATGAGCGAGGAAACCCGCCAGCAGGCGCTCTACAAGATGAGCAAGTTCAATGTGAAGATCGGCTATCCCGAGCAATGGCGCGTCTATGATGGGCTGGAGCTGGTGCCCGGCGATCTTTACGGCAATGTCGAGCGGTCCAGCGCATTTGAATGGGCCTACAACCTGGGCAAGCTGAACAAGCCGGTCGATCCGCTGGAATGGGGCATGACGCCCCAGACTGTGAATGCCTATTACAACCCGCCACGCAACGAGATCGTGTTTCCTGCGGCCATCCTCCAAGCCCCGTTCTTCGATCCCAATGCCGATCCAGCGGTCAACTATGGCGGCATCGGTGCCGTGATCGGCCACGAGATCACCCACGGATTCGACGATCAGGGCCGCAAGGTCGACGGCGACGGCGTCCTGCGCGACTGGTGGACGGCCGAAGACGGGGCCAAGTTCGAACAGCGTGCGGCGGTGCTGGGAGCCCAGTATTCAGCCCTGTCTCCGATCGAGGGCGCGACCGTCAACGGCGACTTGACGATGGGCGAGAACATCGCCGACCTGGGTGGTCTGCTGATGGCGCTGGATGCATATCACCTGTCGCTGAACGGCCAGCCCGCGCCGATTATCAATGGCCTGACGGGCGATCAGCGGGTCTTCCTGGGCTGGGCCCGGGTGTGGCGCAACAACTCGCGCGATGAATATCTGCGCAATCAGGTGACCACCGACCCGCACGCCCCGGCTCAGTACCGGGCGGCGGTGCCGCCGCGCAACATCGACGCCTGGTACGCTGCTTTCAGTGTTGAGCCCGGCGACGAGCAGTATCTGGCCCCGGAAGCCCGCGCGCGCATCTGGTGAGCAGGTTGCAACCGAACGAAAAAGGCCCCGGCGATCGCTCGCCGGGGCCTTTGTCAGTGCTGGCTGCACGCCTTAGCCGACAATCTGGTCGTCCGTGAAGAACTGGGCGATCTCGATCTTGGCGTTTTCGGCCGAGTCCGAACCGTGGACCGAGTTCTCGCCGATCGACAGAGCGAACTGCTTGCGGATGGTGCCTTCGGCGGCCTGCTCCGGGTTGGTCGCGCCCATAACTTCGCGATATTTGGCGATGGCGTTGTCAGCTTCCAGCACCTGGACCACGACCGGCTCGGCCGTCATCTGCTCGACCAATTCGCCGTAGAACGGGCGCTCGGCGTGGACTTCGTAGAATTTCTTGGCCTGGGCTTCGGTCAGGTGCACGCGGCGCTGGGCGACGATGCGCAGGCCGGCGTCCTCGATCACGGCGTTGATCTTGCCGGTCAGGTTGCGGCGCGTGGCGTCGGGCTTGATGATCGAGAAGGTGCGTTCGGTCATGAGAAGTGACTTCTTGTTTGGGAGATTGAAGGTGGGGGCTTATAGACGCGCCCTCAGTCATTTCCAAGGCATCCCTAACGCTCTCGGCCCCCTCCCGGATTGGGCCGCTCGCTGCACGAGGGACGGACCCAATTCAAGCGCTCCCCATCCATGCTCCAGATCACCAACCTGACCTTCAATGCCTGGGGCCGCCAGTTTCTGGATGACGCCTCGGTCAGCCTGCCGCCGGGATCTAAGGTCGGCCTGGTGGGTCGCAACGGCATCGGCAAGTCGACCCTGTTCAAGATCATTCTGGGCGAGCTGGCCGGCAACGGCGACGAGGTCAGCCTGCCCAAGACCGCCCGTATCGGCTCGGTGGATCAGGAACACCCCGCCACCCCTGTCAGCGTGGTCGACACCATTCTGGAGGCGGACACAGAGCGCCACGACCTGATGACCCGGCTGGAGACGGCCGAACCCGAGGAGATGGGCGAGATCTGGTCGCGACTGATCGAGATCGACGCCGACAGCGCGCCGGCCCGCGCGGCCGAAATCCTGGTCGGTCTGGGCTTCAGCCAGGCCGATCAGCAGCGACCTATGTCCGAATTCTCCGGCGGCTGGCGCATGCGCGTGGCCCTGGCGGCAGCCCTGTTCGCCGAGCCGGACATGCTGCTGCTGGATGAGCCGACCAACTACCTCGATCTCGAAGGGGCGCTCTGGCTCGAGGCGCGCCTCAAGAAATATCCGCACACGGCCCTGATCATCTCCCACGACCGCGAGATGCTGAACGAGGTCTGCACCCACATCCTGCATCTGTCGAACCGCAAGCTGACGCTCTACACCGGCAACTACGACCAGTTCGAAAAGGCCCGCGCCGAGAAGCTGCGCCTGATGGCGGCGACCCAGGCCAAGCAGGAGGCCGAACGCGCGCACCTTCAGAAATTCATCGACCGCTTCAAGGCCAAGGCATCCAAGGCCACCCAGGCCCAGTCGCGCGTCAAGAAGCTGGAGAAGATGGAGCGGATCGAACTGCCGCCCGACGAGCGGGTCGCGCCCTTCACCCTGCCCTCTCCGCCCCGCCCGCTCGCCCCGCCGCTGATCCGGCTGGAGAAGGCCAACGTCGGCTATGAGCCCTCCAAACCGATCCTACGGAACCTGAACCTGCGCATGGATCTGGACGACCGCATCGGTCTTCTGGGCGTCAACGGAGCGGGCAAATCGACCTTCGCCAAGATGATCGCCGGCGCGCTCGACATCGAAACGGGCGAACTGCACCGCGACAGGAAAATGCGCGTCGGCTGGTTCCACCAGCATCAGATCGAGGCGATGGACCCCACCGACACGCCGCTGGAAATCATCCGTCGCGCCATGCCGGATGCCTCCGAATCCAGCCGCCGTAGTCGCCTGGCCCAGTTCGGCCTGGCCTTCGAGAAGCAGGAGACCAAGGTCGAGGCCCTGTCCGGCGGCGAGCGCGCGCGCCTGCTGCTCAACATGGTAGCGATGGACGCACCCCACGTCCTGATCCTGGACGAACCGACCAACCACCTGGATATCGACAGCCGCCGCGCCCTGCTGGACGCGCTGAACGAATACTCCGGGGCCGTCATCCTGATCACCCACGACCGCTCGCTGATGGAACTGGTGGCCGACCGGCTGTGGCTGGCGGCCGACGGCATGGTGAAGCCCTTCGACGGCGACATGGACGACTATGCCAAATTCGTCCTCGACCGCGCCAAGGCCGCGATCTCCAAGCCCAGCCAGGTCAAGGAGGAGACCGCTGCCGCAGCCGCGCCTGCGTCGGCCAACAAGGGCAGGAAGAACGACAAAAAATCAGGCCCGTCGCCGTCAACTTTGCGTCATGGCGTCAAGAAGGCCGAGGAGCGGATGGCGCAACTGACCGCCGAGATCGCCCGGATCGACGACGACATGGCCAATGCTTCGGTCAGCAATCCCAAGGCGCTGGAAGGCCTCAGCCGCGCGCGCGCCACGACCCAGGCCGACCTCGACGCCGCCGAACAGGCCTGGATCGCCGCAGAAGAAGCCCTGGCCGAGGTGTCCTGAGATGAAGCCCATCGCCTTCAGCCGTGAGGAAACCGCCGCCATCACCGCCAAGCTGCGGGCCTATTTCCGCGATGAGCTGGAGTTCGATCTGGCCGCCCTGCCCGCCGAGATGCTGGTGGACTTCCTGGGCCGGGAAATCGGGCCGTTCTTCTACAATCGTGGCCTCTATGACGCCCAGGCCGTCGTCGCCGCCAAGGCCGAAGACATCGGAGAGGCCATCGCCGGCCTGGAGCGCAGCTAGGGCGGAGCGGTAACGCCCCGCCCGCTTAGTCAGCCGTTGGTCGAGGCCTGCATATAGGTTTCCTCATAAGGCTGGACCACGACCCAGCCCTCGCCGGCGAACTTCATCTGGATACTCTCGCCCGAGCCCCGACCCATCAGGGTCTTGAACGAGATGTCCGTGGCGATTTCGGGCGTCAGATTGCCCGACCAGGCGACCGTCGCATTCGGGTCGGTGAAGATCGGCCCGGTCGCCGCGCTGACCTTCAGGATCAGCGGCTCATAGTGGGAGGTGATGGCCACGATCCCATGGCCGCTCAGACGCACATTGAACAGGCCGCCCGACAGCATGCCGGCCACCCGCTTCATCATGGTGATCTGGTTGTCGATGCCCGCTTCCAGGGCCAGCACATCGTTGCCGTTGACGAAGATCGTGTCCCCAGCCAACCGCAGCAGGGTGATCTTCTTGCCCTCGTCGGCCAGATAGACCCGCCCCTGGCCCTCCATCTTCATCAGAACCATGCCCTCGCCGCTAACGGCCTTCTTTAGTAGATTGCCAAGGCCCTGCTCCAGAATGCCCTGGCGGGTGAACTTCACCTGACCGGTACGCGCGACCATGGCCCCGGCCTTGGCCCAGACCAGACCGTTGACCCGCACCTCCAGCAGGTGGTCGTTCTCCAGCTCGAAGGCCTCGGCGCTGACGTCCTTCTCCTTGTAGGCGTCGATGAATTCGGAGACGGTCTTGACGGGCATTAGGGCTCCAGACGTGGATTGTGGATGCTCCCGAGCCTGATCGGATATCCGGCATTTCACAAGAGCAGCGGTAGTGTTCCTGTAACAGGAATCACTGGACAGCTTCACCTCGCCAAGGAGCCTTTCATGATCCGCCTCGCTGTTATCGCCGCCGCCCTTTCGATCGCCATGCCTGCCCTCGCTCAGGAACCGGGTGCCCAGCGCTACCTGCTGGAATTGTCGGTCGTTCAGGACGGCGTCCAGATCGTCTCCGCTCGCACCCAGATTCTGGAGGATGCGCCGGCCAGCGCCTCTGCCAGCGTCGGAGGCCAGACCTATGAATTCGAGGCCGAGCTGTTCACGGTCCAGGGCGACGGCGACGATGCCCAGCTGCAGCTGGAGGCCAATCTGTCTCGCGGCGAGCAGCACATCGCCTCACCCCGCCTGACCTTCCTGCGCGGCGACAAGGCGGCCGTTCAGGTGGGCGATCAGAGCGGCGACCTGCTGACCATGACGATCACGCCGATCGAATAGGGGTTTCAATCGGCGAACTGGGGCATACTTCCCGACTCAATGCCCATCCGTCGCCTCCCCCCCGAAACCGTCAACCGCATCGCCGCCGGCGAGGTGGTCGAACGCCCGGCCAGCGCCATCAAGGAGCTGGTCGAGAATGCCCTCGACGCGGGCGCGACGCGGGTGGAGATTCAGGCCGACGGCGGGGGCTTGAGCCGCATCCTGATCGCCGACGACGGCCACGGCATGGCCCCGGACCAGCTGGCCCTGGCCATCGAACGGCACGCGACCTCCAAGCTGGAGCCCGACGATGCGGGCGACGTCGACCTGCTGCGCATCTCGACCCTGGGCTTTCGCGGCGAGGCCCTGCCCTCCATCGGCTCGGTCGCGCGCCTGACGATCACAAGCCGCCCGAAAGCAGGCGGCGACGCCCACAGCATCACCGTCGACGGCGGCGATCAGAAACCCGTCAGCCCCGCCGCCTTCCCTGGCCCGCACGGAGCACGGGTCGAGGTCCGCGACCTGTTCTATGCCACTCCCGCCCGGCTGAAGTTCATGAAGTCCGAGCGGTCGGAGGCCATGGCCATTTCGGAAGAGATCAAGCGCCAGGCCATGGCCCATGAAGCCGTCGCCTTCACGCTCGATCTGGACGGTCGCACCACCCTGCGCCTGCCCGCCGAACACCCGGGCGATCAAGGGCGGCTGAAACGCCTCGCCGCCCTGCTGGGCCGCGACTTCGAGGCCAATGCCCTGCTGATCGATCAGGAGCGGGACGGCGTGCGCCTGTCCGGCTATGCGGGCCTGCCGACCTATTCGCGGGGCAATGCGGCGCATCAGTATCTGTTCGTCAATGGCCGCCCCGTGCGCGACCGCCTTCTCCAAGGCGCTTTGCGAGGGGCCTATGCCGACTTCCTGGCGCGGGACAGACACCCGGCCGCCGTCCTGTTTCTCGACATCGACCCGCTGTATGTCGATGTGAACGTCCACCCGGCCAAGGCCGAGGTCCGGTTCCGCGACCCGGCCCTGGTGCGCGGCCTTATCGTCGGCGGCCTGCGCCACGCCCTCGCCGCCGCCGGCCACCGCGCCTCCACCACCGTCGCCGACAATGTGCTGGCGGGGTTTCAGGCCCATGCGGGAGCTCCTCAGGGACTAGGGACTAGGGGTCAGGGACTAGGGTCGTCCGCGGGCGCGTCCGGCTACAGCGGATGGCAGGGCTGGGCCGCCCCGGCCACGCAAACGGCCCAGCTGATCCCCGGCCTGAACGAACGCAGCGCCCGTGTCGAGCCGGGCACCGACACTCCCTACTCCCTAACCCCTAATCCCTATTCCCTCGACCGCGAGGTCGATCACCCCCTCGGCGCCGCCCGCGCCCAGTTGCACGGCACCTATATCGTGGCCCAGACCCGCGACGGCCTGGTCGTGGTGGACCAGCACGCGGCGCACGAGCGGCTGGTCTATGAGCGGATGAAGGTCCAGATGGCCAGGGGCTCCGTCACCCGCCAGGCCCTGCTGACGCCCGAGGTGGTCGAACTGGACCCGTCAGAGGCCATGCGCGTGGTCGCCCGCGCCGAGGAACTGGCCGAGCTGGGCCTGATCGTGGAGGCGTTCGGCGGCGGGGCCGTTTTGGTGCGTGAAACCCCCGCCCTGCTGGGCGACACGGACGTCCAGGGCCTGATCCGCGACATCGCCGACGACCTCAGCGAACACGGCGCCGCCCTCGCTTTGACCGAGCGCCTGGGCGAGGTCTGCGGCACCATGGCCTGCCACGGCTCCGTCCGCGCCGGCCGCGTACTGAGTGCCCCCGAAATGAACGCCCTCCTCCGCGAAATGGAAGCCACTCCGCATAGTGGGCAGTGCAACCATGGGCGGCCGACCTATGTGGAGCTCAAGCTGGCGGATCTGGAGCGGCTGTTTGGGCGGAGATGAAGCGCATGCCCTCCATACTCTTCGTCTGCCTCGGCAACATCTGTCGCTCGCCCCTCGCGGAGGCGGCGCTGCGCGAGGAGGCGCGGCGGCGCGGGGTGGATCTGGTCGTCGATTCCGCAGGCACGGGCGACTGGCATGCGGGCGAGCCGCCGGATGAGCGGGCCATAGCGGTAGCGGCGCGGCACGGGGTGGACATCGGGGCCCTGCGGGCGCGGCAGGTGACGCGGGCCGACTTCACCCGCTTCGACCGCATCGTCGCTCTGGACCACGAGAACCTGAAGAACCTGCGCAAGCTTGCGCCCGCGAACGCCACGGCCCGGCTCAGCCTTCTGCTGGACCACGTGCCCGGCCGGGAGGGTCAGGGCGTGACCGACCCCTGGTTCGGCGACGCCTCCGGCTTCGACACCACCTGGGCCGAGGTCACCGCGGCGGCGCGGGGGCTGGTGGAGCGGCTGCGATCACAAGATTGATCTCATCTCAGTAGAACGCCGTCAGGCTGAGGCTTTCCACCGTCCCCACGGCCCCACCGCCTGACACGACGGCCCCACCCGCGATGGCATAGACGGTGCCGTCGATGGCCGCGGCCGCCAGGCCGTGGCGGGGCGTCAGCATGTCGGGCCCGGGCGTCCAGACGTCGCCGTCCGCGCTGTAAATCCAGGTCTCTGCAAACACACCGCCACCGCCACCCGCAGCACGTGGTGCAAACCACTCGCCTCCGAACGCGACCAGTCGTCCGGCGATGGCGACCATCGCCAGGCCACCCCCGACCTGACTGTTCGACGCAAAGGATCGCGGGATCGGGGCCAGGGTGTCCCAGCGGTCGGCGACGGGGTCATAGCGGTCCAGTCGCCCGGTCCCCCCGCCCGACACCGTCCGCCCGCCGGCGACCCAGATGGCCCCGTCCAGCTCCGCCGCGGCCGCGCTGTTGCGGGCCGCCGGGGCGGGTCGCGCCGTCTCCCACCGTCCGTCGATCCGGACCAGATGGCGGTCGGTGTCGGCCTGATCGTTCCACTGGCCATTGGCTCCATCCGCCGGGCTGCGCCCCGTGACCAGATGCAGCCGGCCGTCGATGCCGACGCCCACGGCCTCTGCCTGCGGCGACGGCAGCGGGGAAGTCGGGGCCCAGCGGTCGTCCTCCAGCACCCAGGCCGTGGTCGTATTGGTCCATTCGCCCGCATCGCTGCGGCCATAGCCGCCGACGACGTTCAGCCGCCCGTCGGCCACCATTACCATCGGATGGTGCCGGGGTTCAGGCAGGCGGGGCAGCTCGCTCCAGCGATTGCCGCGGGGATCATACAGGCCGACGCGATGCTCGATCTGCGTCTCCTGTCCGCGCCGCCTCAGGCCGCCCGCTGTCACGATCCGCCCGTCCCAGACCGCCGCGTAGATCTCCTGCACCGCCCAGGGCAGCGGACTCAGCGTCGTCCATTGGGGACCCGTCGCCGCCTGGGCGCGAGCGACGTTAGGGGCCAGGCTCAGGGCCGTGACGGAGGCGATGAGGGCGCGGCGGTCGATCTGGGTCATGCGCGACGCCAACTCTACTCCGCCCGCAGGAACAACACCCGCGCCGCGCCGTAGTCCCGCGTGTCCAGCCGCCGGTAGCCGGGCGTGTCGATCTCCGGCTCGTCAGACCCGCGCTCATAGACCACCAGCGCCCCCGGCTTCAGCCAGCCGTCGGCCACCAGCCGGGCCAGCGCCTGCTCGCCCAGCCCCTTCCCGTACGGCGGATCCAGGAAGGCCAGATCGAAGGCATCGCCCACCGACCCCGGCCGCGGCCCCAGATCGATGGCGCTGCGTCGATGCACGCGGGTGGAGCCGAACAGGCCGAAGGCTTCCGCATTCTCGCGGATCGCGCCGCGCGCGCCCTCGTCCGTCTCCACAAACAGACAGAAGCCCGCGCCCCGGCTCATGGCCTCGAACCCCAGTGCGCCCGAACCGGCGAACAGGTCGATGACCCGCATCCCCTCCAGCGGCTCGGCCCAGGCGGCGTGTTCCAGCACATTGAACAGGGCCTGACGCGCCCGGTCCGACGTCGGCCGCGTGGCCTGCCCCTGGGGCGCGACCAGGCTGCGCCCGCGAAACTGTCCCGATACGATTCTCATGGCCTCAGCCTCTGGACCGGAAAGCGGGCGCGATGCAACGGTGCGCGATGTCGTCACCTAGATTCGCCCTGCCCAACCTGCGCCACAGCTGGGCCGCGGCGCAGCACAGCCCGTATCTGACGCGGGGCGCCACAGACCATCCGTGGCTGCGGCTGGCGGCGCTGATCGCCCTGTCGATCGTCTTCATGATCGTGGGCGTGCTGGGCCTGGGGGCCGTGCTATCGTTCAGCGGCTATCAGGTGCCAGATCTGAGCGGTGCCCTGCCCGACAGCCCGTTTCGCCTGAACGGCGAGATCACCTTCATGGCCTTTCTGGCCGCCTCCCTGATGCTGTTGGCCGTGGCCATCCTGTTCGCGGCCATGATCGTCTATCACCGTGCGGGGCCGGAGTTTCTGTGGCCGGGGCGGAGCTTCTCGCCGCGCCTGCTGCTGGCGGGCTTCGGCATCATGGCGGCGGTGTCGGTCGTGCTGCTGGGGGTGTCGCTGCTGTTCGAGCCGGCGACCGCACCCGCGCCGATCCTGAACCCGGCCTATTTGCTGGAGACCCGCCTCGCCTATGCGGGCTGGGCGATCCTTCTGCTGCTCATTGCAGCCCTCGCCGAAGAGATCTTGTTCCGGGCCGTGCTGCTGAAGGTCACCGCCGGGCTGACGCGCAGGCTCTGGCTGATCTGCGTGCTGAATGCTGTGCTGTTCTCCGCCATCCACTTGGACCCGGACCCGACCGCCTTTGTGGCCCGGGCCCTTTCCGGCTTCGTCTGGACCTGGGCTGCGCTGCGCCTGGGCGGCATCGAGTTCGCGGTCGGGGCCCACCTGGCCAACAATCTGCTGATCGCCTGGCTGATCGAGCCGATGTCGTCGGCGGCCCTGCCCGGTCAGGCCATTCCGCCGATCTATCTGGTCTTCGAGGTGGTGACGGCCGTGGTCATGCTGGCGGCGGTGGAGGGGATGGCGCGGCGGCGCAGGCCGGAAGCGATCTAGGTTTCGGCCTCGAACATCGCCTCGACCTCGGCGCCCGTCAGGCGCGGATGATTGCCCGCCAGATCATAGTTGCCCGGCTTGCAGTCGATGTAGATCTCGTCGGCCATGTCGAAGACCGAGGGGTCCTCAAACGCCTGAACCGACACCGTCGTCATGCCCCCGGCCTTCAGCCGCCAGAACAGGTTCGACCCACACGACGAACAGAACTGCCGTACCGCCCAGTCGGAGGAGTCATAGGTCGATACGGGACCCTGCACCTCCAGACTGTCGCCGCAGTGGACGCTCAAGGACACGCCGCCCGACTGACGGCGGCAGGAGGGGCAATGGCAAGCGTGCATGCCGCCCTGGGGTATGGCGCTGAAGGTCACGGCACCACACAGGCACTGGCCCTTCAAACGCTCACTCGCCGCATCGGCCATGTCAGCCTCCTGTCAAGGATCAGCCGCCCGAGCGCGGCCCTCTGGGTCCACCCTTGCCGCCGCCGGGGCCGCTTCTGGAGCCACCGCCCGAGAAACCGCCCGGACGTGATCCGCCGGGCTTGCCGAAGCCACTACCTGCCGGGCGGCCGCCTGGCCGATCCCCGCCCTTGCCCGCATAGCCGCCCTTGGCCGGTGCAGAACGCGCGCCTGCACGGGCATCGCCACGGGGGCGGTCGATGAACTGGTCCTCGCGCGGCTTGAAGACGCGCTTGGGTCGCTCTCCGTCCGCCGAAGCGGCGTCAGGGCGCGCACGCGGGGTGAAGCTCTTCTTCGGATGTTCGAACTTCGGCGCGGCCTTGGCCCAGCCGGCCTTCTTCTGCGGGCGGGAGGCTCGGTCGGTGCCCTCCTCGGCGGCGGCCCCGGCGGCACGGACGCGGCTGGGCTTGCGCGAGGGGTCCGACAGGGCCGAGCCGGAGCTGCCCTTGACGATCGGGGCCGAGGTTCGGCGACCCGGAATGGGCGCGGGCGTCGAGACGCTGTTGCCGGTCGGCAGGTTCTCGGGCCGGATATGCTGGGCCAGCAGTTCGCGGATCACGCGCGGCCCTACTTCCTCGACCGAGCCGATGGGCAGGGTGCCCAGCTGAAACGGACCATAGGCCAGGCGGATCAGACGGTTCACCGTCAGACCCAGATGCTCCAGCACCTTGCGGACCTCGCGGTTC
This sequence comes from Brevundimonas sp., assembly GCF_041919755.1. Classification (GTDB taxonomy): domain Bacteria; phylum Pseudomonadota; class Alphaproteobacteria; order Caulobacterales; family Caulobacteraceae; genus Brevundimonas. Next base: position 329,635 of record NZ_JAYRTD010000001.1, read on the forward strand.
TTGCCCTCGGTGATGGAAACGCTGAGCCACAGATTCGCGGATTGCTTCTCCGCGTCGCCGCCCGTTGCCTTATCCAGCGTCGCCTCGATCGGCCCATAGCGGATGCCGTCGACGGTGATGCCATCCTTCAGCGTGTCGAGTTGAGCCTGAGAAACGCGACCTCGTGCCCGGGCTCTGTACTGACGGACCAGTTCGGTCTGGGGCAGTTCCAGTGCGCGGCTCAGCTCACCATCATTGGTCAGCAGCAGCAGGCCCTCGGTATTCAGGTCCAGTCGCCCGACGGAGATCACCCGCGGCAGGCCGCTGGGCAAGGCGTCGAACACGGTGGGGCGACCGCCGGGGTCATTGTGCGACGTCACCAGGCCGGCGGGCTTGTGATAGCGCCAGACGCGGGTCTTCTCGGCCGAGCCGATAGGCTTGCCGTCCACGGTGATGACGTCGTCGCGGGTCACCAGGGTGGCGGGCGTATCCAGGATCTTGCCGTTGACCGCCACCTTGCCCAGACCGATCAGCCGCTCGACCTCGCGGCGCGAGGCGATACCGGCGCGAGCCATGGCCTTGGCGATCCGCTCGCTGCGCTTGGGCGCGTCGGGCTCGGCACCGGGCTTGCCGCCCTTGGCGAAAGGCTTTCCAGATTTGCCGGAGCCGCCGGACTTCGGCGGACCGCCGAAACCGGGTTTTCCGCCCGGCTTGGCGAAGGATTTGCGGGGGCCGTCGCGGTCGGCGTCTTGACGCGGGCGCGGCTTCTTGTCGTTGTCTTTGGAATGGCTGACCATGATGAGCGGTTCATGCACATGGCCTTGGCCTTGGCGCAAGCGGCGGCAGACGTCGGAGAGACGCCTGTCGGCTGCGTGATCGTCGATGAGGCAACCGGCGAAGTCGTCGGGCAGGGCCGAAACGGCCCCATCGTCGCGCACGATCCGACCGCCCATGCGGAGATCGTGGCTCTGCGGCACGCGGCACAAAAGATGCAGAATTACAGGCTCACCGGCCTGACACTTTATGTGACGCTCGAACCCTGCGCCATGTGCGCGGGGGCCATCAGCCACGCCCGGATCGGTCGCGTGGTCTGGGGCGCGGACGATCCCAAGGGCGGCGCGGTGGCCCACGGCCCGCGGTTTTTCGATCAGCCCACCTGTCACTGGAAACCGATTGTGACCGGCGGCGTCCTGGCCGATCAGGGCGGCGAAATGCTTCGCGCCTTCTTCCGCGCACGGCGCAAAGGAACGAGGACCGACCCGGCACGTTAGGGCACAACGCCACGGTGGCGCTTGGGGAAGTCGTGCATGAAACTTCTGGTCGTCAGCGCCGCCCTCGCCTGCGCCACCATTCTGGCCGCCTGCGGAGCCCAGCCGTCGGAAGCGCCGAATGACGGCGACGCGGTCCGCGAAAGGGCACAGACCGCCCAGACGGCCCGGCGGCGAACCGGTGCCGAAATCCAGGAACGCGCCGCCACACGCGTGATCCGCACTGTCTACCTTTGTCAGGACAGCGAACGCCTGACCGTCGATTTCGACAATCCGCGCCAGATGGCGACCGTCCGCACCTCGGGCGGCATGGCCTATGACCTGTTCCGCGAACAGGCGGATGACGGCCTGTGGTACAAGGCCTCGGGCTACGAACTGCGCGGCAAGGGCATCACGGCCACCTGGACCGCCAGCGACAAGCCCACCACCGAATGCCGCGCGGTCGACTGAGCAAATAATTTTCGCGCGACCCGTTCGACCTGCGGCCAAAATGGTCTAAGCGTCCCGGGCGTATGGACGGGCGGCTAGCTCAGCTGGTCAGAGCATCTCGTTTACACCGAGAGGGTCGGCGGTTCGAACCCGTCGCCGCCTACCATTCGCCGTCAGACGCCGTTCACCCCTGCTCTGTCAGGACGGTCTATCGGAGATCGACCATGCGAACGCCCGCCACTCGCACCGCCATCGTCATCGCCGCCCTGGGCAGCGCTGCGATGCTGCAGGGCTGTGTCGTCGGGGCCGTCGTGGGCGCAGGCGCAGCCGTCGTCGGCGGAACGGCCAAGGCGACCGGCGCGGTCGTCGGTGCCGGCTTCGACGCCGTCACCACCTCGGACGAAGAAACCCGCGCCAAGCGCGAGCGGGAACAGCGCGACTACGAGCGCGAGCAGCGCCGCTGCCAACAGCGCCAGCAGCGCGGTCAGGACTGCTGATCTAGAGCGTCAGCACGCACCGCTCATGGATGGTCGGGCGCGAAACCGCGATCCGGCTCAGCCGCGGCCATTCGGGCTTCAGACGCTGCGCGAACCATAGGCACAGGTTTTCCAGCGTCGGTAGCTCCAGCCCCTCGTGGTCGTTCAGCAGGCCGTGATCCAGCTCCTCGGCCGCCGCCTTCAGCGCGCGGTCCAGGGCCCCCAGGTCCGCGACCCAGCCATGCGCATCCAGAGCCTCGCCTCGGACGGTCGCCTCGACAGCGAAGGAATGGCCGTGCATGCGGCGATAGGGGCTACCGTCCGGCTCATTGGGGAAATGGTGGGCCGCATCGAAGGTGGCCGCCTTGGTGATTTCGAAAACGCTCATCTTACGCCGATGTATTTATGGGTCTGGACGCTGAGCCGCCATTTGGGATGGCTCAGGCAATAGTCGAGGGCGGCGGCGGTATTGGCCGCCTGATCCGGGCCGTCCATGGGCTGCAGCCAGAACCGCTCGAAATCCAGATGCTCGAACCGGTCCGGCATGGCGGCGGCCTGGGGGAAGACCAGCTTCAGCTCATGGCCGCTCGTCTGCACCACGGGCGCATCGGCCTTGGGACTGACGCAGATCCAGTCGATGCCCGCAGGGGCCCGGAGCGTGCCGTTGGTCTCGACCGCAATGTCGAAGCCGCGCGCATGCAGGGCCTCGATCAGGGGCGCATCCAGCTGCAACAGCGGCTCGCCCCCTGTGCAGACCACCAGTTTCGGATCACCCGCCCTGCCCCGCCACATCGCGGCGACATGGTCGGCCAGCAGGTCGGCCGTCGCGAACTTGCCCCCGCCATCACCGTCAGTGCCCACGAAATCGGTGTCGCAGAAGGTGCAGACGGCGCTGGTCCGGTCCCGCTCCAGCCCATTCCAGAGATTGCAGCCCGCGAAGCGCAGGAAAACGGCGGGCCGTCCCGCCTGGCCACCCTCGCCCTGCACGGTCAGGAACACTTCCTTGGCCGAATAGGTCACGCGGCCACCCACTGCCGATAGCCCGCCGCTCGCAGTTCGCAGGCCGGGCAAAGGCCACAACCATAACCCCAAGCGTGGCGGTGCGATCGGTCGCCGACGTAGCAGGTGTGCGAGGCCTCGACGATCAGTTCGACCAAGGCAGAGCCCCCAATCCGGTCGGCCAACGCCCATGTCTGGGCCTTCGTCAGGGTCATCAGCGGCGTCTCGATCGGCACCGGCTTGTCCAGGCCCAGGCCGAGCGCAGACTGCATCGCGTCAATCGTGACGCGCCGACAGTCAGGATAGCCGGAGAAGTCCGTCTCGCACATGCCGCCGACCAACACCTCCAGTCCCCGCCGATCCGCCAGCGCTGCGGCCACCGTCAGAAAGACCAGATTGCGCCCCGGCACAAAGGTCGATGGCAGGCCGCGCGCCCCGACCTCGATGGCCCGGTCGGTCGTCATGGCCGTCTCGCCGATCGCACCGAAACCGGTCAGGTCGATGACATGGTCCGGCCCCAGCCGCGTCGCCCACTGCGGCAGGATCTGCGCCATACCGTCCCGCACGGCCAGCCGGGCCTGCATCTCCACCGCATGACGCTGGCCATAGTCAAAGCCGACCGTCTCCACCCGCCCATATCGCTCCAGCCCCCAGGCCAGGCAGGTGGCGCTGTCCTGCCCGCCCGAAAACAGGACCAGAGCGGAGGTTGCGGCGGTGTCGATCTGGATGGCGCTCATGACAAACCTGCGGTCGGCCGAAAATGGCCGCGCGCATGCAAAAGGGGTTCAAGGTGGGACGTCTGACTTGCCGCCGCCTTACACCACCGCCCGCTCTCGAGCAAAAAAGGCGAGAAAGTGGCGCATACTGTCAGGCTTAACCGTTCCGCAACCGGTTCCGGCTACCTGTCCACAGGCTTTCTGTGGAGTACCGGCCAGTATGCCGACGATCGAAGCCCTGACCGAGCGCATCGCGCCGGTATCGCCCGACACCCTGGGCCGCGAAATCTTCGCGCGCTTCGAGAGCGAACCTGAAACCTTCGCCATACCTGTCGTCGACGGCGATCATCCTGTCGGCCTGATCGAGCGCGACGGTTTTCTGGTCAAGTTTGGGGCCCCCTTCGGCCATGCCGGTTACGCCCATCGCACCGCCGCCCATGTCATGGATGCCGAGCCTGCGGTGATCGAGGCCGGCGTCGCGTTCGACACCTTCAGCGACGTCTTTCTGTCAAGTCGCACGCGCGATCTGATGCGCGGTTTCATCGTCACACGTGAGGGGCGCTACCACGGCGTCGGCACGGCCCTGTCCCTTCTCCAGGCCGTCAACGAACGCCAGCGCCGCCAGAACACAGACCTGAAAATCCAGCTTGAGACCGCTACGAGCGACCGCGCCATGGTTCAGGCGGCGGGCCGAACCCGCACGCGCCTGCTCAACGTGCTCAGCCGCCAGATGAGCGTGCCGCTGAGCGGGCTCAAAGCCATTGGCGATCTGCTACAGCGCCAGCCGCTGAACGCCCAAGTCCGCGCGCACGTCGCCACCATGGTCGAAGCCTCTGACGAGGTGACACGGGCGCTGGACAAGGCGCTCGATTTTTCGCGGGCCCACGCGGGCGAGCTTGTGCTCGCTCCCGTGGCCACTCCGCTCCGCACCCTGATGGACGATGTTCAGAACCGCTGGTCGCACCGCGCCTCTGACAGCGCTGTTACCCTGATGGTCAGCTACGAGGGCGACACGGATCTGGCCGCCGATCTTGATGCCCTGCGTCTTGGGGCGGTGTTCGATACCCTGATCGGCAATGCACTTCCCTATGCCCGCGACGGGCTGGTGGAGGCCCGCCTGAAGGCGACCGCTCGCAATGGCCAGGTCGGCCTGGAAGCCTGGGTCCGCGACGACGGACCCGGCATCGCACCCGAGCGACTGGACACCCTGTTCGACCCGCTGATGCAACAGGACGACACCGGCGGCTTCGACCTGGCTCTGGCGCGGCTGGTCGTGACCCAGATGGGTGGAACCCTGACAGCGGCGAACAACCCCGGGCGGGGTGCCGTCTTCACCATCATGCTGACCGCCCGGCAGAGCGAGATCGAAATACCCGCCGAACCGGTTCAGCCCGCCGAAACGACCGGTCAGACCGCACCCCACATCTTGATCGTCGATGACAATGCAACCAACCGCGTAGTGGCCCAGGCCCTGTGCGAAATGTTCGGCTGCACCTCCGAAACGGTCGAGGATGGCATCGAGGCGGTGGCTGCGGTGCAGGAGCGCCCCTTCGACCTGATCCTGATGGACATCAAGATGCCGCGCATGGACGGCGTCCAGGCAACCCAGGCCATCCGGGCTCTGGATGGTCCGGCCAGCGCCATTCCGATCGTCGCCCTGACCGCCAATGCCGATCCCGAAGACGCCAAACGCTATGTCGCCAGCGGCATGGCCTGCGTAGTCGAGAAACCCATCAAGCCCGAACGCCTGCGCTTTGCTATCAATACGGCGCTGGAACAGAAGACCGCGTCGGTCACGGACCTCAGCCCGGCGCGCTCGGCGGCGTGACCGCGTCGTCGGACGCAGGCACCGTCGGGTCCTGCTCAAAATCGTCCTCATCATAGCCGACCAGCCGCAGCGCGCGCGCCTTCTGGTCGTTCAGGGCGGCCCAGCGCAGCAGACCCTCCTCGCGCCCGTGGGTGATCCAGACTTCCTCCGGCTTCAGCTCCGTGAAGGTGGCGATCAACTCCGGCCAATCAGCGTGGTCGGACAGCACCAGTGGCAGCTCGACACCGCGTTGACGCGCCCGCGCCCTCACCCCCATCCAGCCGGATGCAAAGGCCAGCACCGGATCGGCGAAGCGACGGGCCCAGCGATCCTGCGTCGCCGACGGCGGGGCGACGACCACCTCCCCGCCCAGCGCATTCCCCTTAAGGCCGGTCGCGGGCAGAATCGGCCCCAGTGCGACCCCCTCGGATTCATACAGACGGTTCAACCGCTCCAACGCCCCGTGCACATAGATGGGCCGCTCCCACCCCGCCTCGCGCAGCAGGCGGATCACGCGCTGCGCCTTGCCCAGGGCATAGGCCCCGACCAGATGCGCCCGCTCGGGAAACTGCTCCAGGCTGTGGACCAGACGCCCGATCTCCTCAGCATCCGGCGGATGCACGAAGACAGGCAGGCCGAACGTCGCCTCGGAGATGAACACATCGCACGGCACGGGTTCGAAGGCGGCGCAGGTCGGGTCGCGGCGGCGCTTGTAGTCTCCCGACACCACCATCCGCAGACCCTTCCATTCAATCAGGGCTTGGGCCGAACCCAACACGTGACCTGCCGGATAAAGGGTGATCGACACGCCGCGATGGCTGACGGTTTCACCATAGACCAGCGATTGCCGCTGTCCGGTGAAGTCCACACCGTATCGCTCGCCCATGATGGCCAGGGTTTGGGGCGTGGCCAGAACAGTGCCATGGCCTGAGCGCGCATGGTCGGCATGGCCGTGGGTGACGACGGCGCGATCCACCGGCACGACCGGGTCGATATAGAAGTCCCCCGGCGGGCAATACAGCCCTGACGGCGTGGGATGCAGCAGGTCCTCGAAACGGATCATGAGCGGACTATGGCAGTGGTCATGGCGGACACAACGCGCCAAGCCGCCATGCGTCGCCTCTTGCCTCGTCCGGCGGGTCGCGCCACACCCAACCCATGGCGTTGATCGACATCCTTCCCCAACTGGCCAGCGGATCGGCCCATACCCATGCCCTCGGCTTTCGGCTGGAGGGGCTTGAGGGCGACACCGTCAGACTTCGCGTACCGTGGCGCGACGACCTGATCGGCGATCCGCAGACGGGCGTCATCGCCGGCGGTTTGGTGACGACCCTGCTGGACCATGTCGGAGGACTGGCCGTCTGGGTGAAGTCGGGTCAATTTGTGCCTATCGCGACCCTGGATCTGCGCGTGGATTATATGCGCCCTGCCGCCACCGGGCGCGATGTGATCGCCGAGGCGGTCTGCTATCGCCTGACCCACTCCATCGCCTTCGTGCGGGCCTGGGCGTTCGAGGACGATCCTGCCGATCCCATCGCCGCCGCCCAGAGCGCCTACGTCGTCGATTCCCGGGCGGGTCGGGGCATAGGGGCCAATCTGGGTCCTTCGCGTGGAGAGGGCGCATGAGCGATATCTTGGCTACCCTGCCCTATGCGCGCTTCCTCGGCCTGACCTCGGCCATGCAGGACGACGAACTGATCGTGACCATGCCGTTCGCGGACCGGTTGGTCGGCGACCCCATCCTGCCGGCCTTGCACGGCGGTTCGACGGCTGCCATGCTGGAGTTCACAGCCATCGCCGAGATCGCGCGGCTGCATCCGGCGCTCCGCCTGCCGCGCCCGATCAATGTGTCGATCGCCTATCTGAGGTCAGGCAAGCCGCTGGCTGTATCGGCCACGGCGCGTGTCGTTCGCGCGGGCCGCCGCGTCGCGCATGTGCACGCCAAGGCCTGGCAGGCAGAACGCGACCAGCCGATCGCAACCCTGACGGCGCATTTTCTGATGAACGCCGACAATCAGTAGCGTCGTCGATCGCCTGCTGCTTTTGCTCGGCGTGTGTGACGCGCCGGCCCCTACCTGAACCACGCGATGAACAAACACCCTATCGGGGTGTGGGTCGCGATCCCACCGATCGTGACGGGGCGGACATCCAGCCTGTCAGCCATTTTGCCCACGGCTCGCTAAAAAGTCAGGTTACGGTCACCGCGTGGCCGGAGCCATTCGACAGCGTGGCCGGCCTGAACAGCGACCGGCGCCCCCCGTCAGATTAAGCTTCAGGCTCGCGTCTTCCTAGACTGGAGCGCGTTACCGCTGAGCTTCCACCCCAGAGACGGCTCAGCCCAGACGCTCATCGCCCCGACGCTGGACCACCTAGCCAGCGCAACGTCCATAGAAGGTTAAAATTCGACTTATAGACGTGGTGAAGAAATCCCTACCCGGCGAACGCAGTTCATGTTAAAGCTTCGCTTACCATAGTTGGTTTTGGAGGGTTGAAGATGGATAAGGCTGCTGTTGTCGCCGGTATCGCCGGTGAACTGAATGAAACCGAGCGGGCTGTCGATGCCGCCCTCGTCCACGCCACAGGTATGGTCCAGGCGATGATCGCCGGTCGCACGGCCCTCGGCATCTCGCCCATCGCGGCGGCCGATTCACAAGCCAAGGTCATGGCCGCCATCGCCGCCCTGTCGACCGCACGCGACGCCGTGGTTGCCTGCCATGAGGAAATGGCCAAGGACCACCGCCGCATGGGTTGGGGCACCTATGCTCTGGGTACCCTCGACAAGCCTGCCGAGTCCGAGAGCCGCCCGCCGGTTCGCAACGTGCTTCGCGCGGTTTAATTCGGCGTAATGTCGGCTCCGGGTCATTCCGGAACCGCTACGATATGTGCAATATCACCCCTGTGCCCTCGGGCATGGGGGTTTTTGCATGTTTGAAACGCTTCCATCCCAGATCGGGGCCGCTGTCGCGGTCTGCGTCACGGCGTTTGCTTTTCTGAAAGGCGATGAGCCTGAACGGATAGGCGCGGGTGCCTACATCCTGGCATTCCTGGCTTCATTACTGGTTCAGGATACAGGCCAGCTTGACGGCACCAACTGGCGCTTGCTCTGTATCGATTCCGTCATGCTGGGTGTTTATGCCGCCCTTGTCTGGAAGACCGATCGTGCTTGGCCGATCTGGGTCTGCGCATTGCAGTCCGTCATCGTGCTCAGCCATGTCCTGACAATTGTGGACGTCAGGCCACCCCTGTCCGCCTTTTATGCGGTGATCAATCTGGCAAGCTATGGCGTGTTGGTCGCTATCGCTGTGGGGACTTTCTGGGCATGGCAGGATCGGGTGGCGCAGGGCCTGGAGTAGGCTTTGGCCTAGGTTGATATTCCTATAGTGTGTTAAGGCGAATCACTCGCCGGCCCATCCCGATGCCCCTGTCCCATAGTCAGCTCTGGAGCGCGATCGACGGCCTGGCCCGGCGCGAGGGCCTGACGGCGTCCGGCCTGGCCAGACGGGCGGGTCTGGACGCCACCAGTTTCAATCCGTCGAAGCGATTCGGTCCCGGCGACCCGCCGCGCCCCCGCTGGCCCTCGACGGAGAGCCTGACCCGCATCCTGCAGGCGACCGGGGTGTCCCTGAGCGACTTCGCCACCCTGGCCCGCGACGCGACCGAGCGGCCCATGACCGTCCCGCTGCTGGGCATGGCCCAAGCGGGGTCCGACGGCTTCTTCGATGATGCAGGCCTGCCCACAGGCGAAGGTTGGGACGAGACGGAACTGCCACGCCCGACCGACACCATGCTCAGCCTTAGAATCACGGGCGACTCCATGGCCCCGCTGTATCGCGAAGGCGATCGAATCGTCGTCGATCGGGCCGCCACCGATGTGCGCAGGGGCGACCGCGTCGTGGTGCGAACCACAGGCGGAGAGACGATGGCCAAGGAAATCGCCGCCTTGACGACGCGCAACGTGACGCTGGCCTCGATCAACCCTACCTATCCGCCCCGCACCCTGCCCCGCCGCGAGATCTTATGGATGGGTCGCATCCTGTGGGTCAGCCAGTAGCCAGCGAAAAGGCCGCCCCCTTTCGGAGACGGCCCTTCATTTGCCAAGACGCTGAGGCTCAGTTCGGCACGACGTAGCGGGCGTTCACCCAACCACCACCAGCGATCTGGACCCATTCACCTTCCGAGCCGATCACGCTGAACGGCTGACCGGCTTGCAGCATGCCGGCCTGGCGATAGCCGGTGCCGGGGCCCGAGCGAATGCGCAGGTTAGCGGTGGTGCGATAGGCCCCGCCCGTCTGCACCGAGGCGGCACGGGCGCGCTGCTGGTTGCAGCCGATATAGGAACCGGCGGCGGCACCCGCACCGGCACCGACAACGGCCCCGAGGGTGCGTTCATTATCCGACACCTGGCTGCCGACCAGACCGCCAGCAATGGCCCCGATGAGGGCACCGGCACGCTGACGGCCACCGGGAGCGTCACAGTTGGTGATGCCGTTCGCCTGCTGGGCCATTGAGACCGAAGGGGCGGCGGTGACCAGCGCGGCCAGGGCGGCGGCGGTGGCCAGGGTAGTGTTCATGATCTTCGACATGGCTCTCTCCATTCATCGAGGTTGGTCGATGGGTGCAGAATGCGCCCGGCCACATGAAGGCTCCCGGAGCTTCGCCGTTATTTTCGGTTCATGTTTGTTAGGGCGCTAACGCTCGCCGCGCGGCGGCTCGCTGCTTGAGCGCCATTTTTGCTAAGGTAAGCGCTAACGTTCGCGACGCGGTCGCTCTCTGCTTGAGCGCCATTTTTGCCAAGGGAAGCGCTAACGTTCGCGACGCGGTCGCTCACTGCTTGAGCGCAGGCGCATGTTATTTGGCCAGCTCACCGTTGGCGCCGGCCTCGATCAGCTTGATCGTTTGCGGCAGGCCATAAATGGCCGCGAACGAGCCAAAGCGCGGCCCCTGCGTTGCCCCCAGCAGAACCTCGTACAGCGCCCCGAACCAGGCCCGAAGCGGCTCGAAGGCATGCGCCTTGCCGACGGCATAGACCTCGCCCTGGATCAGTTCTCCGTCGGTCGTGTCGGCGGACAGAGCCTTGAGCCGTTCGGCCAGATCCAGCAGCGCCGCCTTCTCCTTGTCGTCAGGCAGGCGATAGGCCTTCGTCGGCTTCACGAAGTCCTCGTAATAGTTCAGCGCCCGCTCCATCAGCTGATCCAGCAGTGGCTGGTTTTCCGGCGTCGCCTCGGGCAGGTATCTGGCGAAATAGGCCCACAGCTGGCCCTTGTCCGAAGCATTGGCCACGCCAACCAGGTTCAGAAGCAGGCTGAACGATACGGGCGACGTATGCGTCGGCGGATCGCCCGCATGGATCGACCAGACGGCATTGTCGATCCGCTTGGCCGGTTCCTGGGTCTTGTAGGCCTCGATCGCCGCCAGATAGTCGTCGATGGCGCGCGGGATGACGTTGAAATGCAGGCTCTTGGCCGACTTGGGCGACTGGAACATATACCAGCTCAGGCTCTCGGGCGTGCCGTAGCGCAGCCACTGCTCCATCGTCAGGCCGTTGCCCTTGGACTTGGAGATCTTCTTGCCCTCGACGTCCAGGAAAAGCTCGTAGTTGAACCCTTCCGGCGGCGTCCCGCCCAGGGCGCGGCAGACCTTGGAGCTTTCGCGCACGCTCTCGATCAGGTCCTTGCCCGACATCTCGTAATCGACGTCCAGCGCCGTCCAGCGCATGGCCCAGTCGGGCTTCCATTGAAGCTTCACATGACCGCCCGTGACAGGCACCGTGGTCCGGCCTGCCGCGGGGTCGTCGAAGGTGATGGTGCCGGCCTCGACATCCCGCTCCAGCGTCGGCACCTGCAGCACGTGTCCCGTGACGGGGCTGATCGGCAGGAACGGCGAATAGGTCGCGCGCCGCTCCTCGCCCAGGGTCGGCAGCATGATGGCCTGAACCGCGTCGAACCGTTCCAGAAGCGTCAGCAACGTCGCGTCGAACCGGCCCGACTTGTAGGTCTCGGTCGAGGACATGAACTCGTAGTCGAAGCCGAAACTGTCGAGGAAGGCCCGCAGGCGGGCGTTGTTATGGGCCCCGAAACTATCATGCGTCCCGAACGGATCGCGCACACGGGTCAGCGACAGATGCAGATCCTCGCGCAGCATCTCCGGGTTCGGCACGCCCTCCGGCACCTTGCGCAGCCCGTCCATGTCATCACTGAACGCGATGAGCCGCGTGGGCCAGTGGTCGCCGGTCAGTGCCCGGAACGCATTGCGCACCATGGTCGTGCGCGCCACCTCGCCGAAGGTGCCCATGTGCGGCAGGCCGGAAGGGCCATAGCCGGTTTCCAGAATGACCGGCCGCTGCAGCGCCTCGAAACGGGCCAGAGCCTCGTCCGCCTTGCCCGCATCGATCAGGGCCCTGGCCTCAGCGAGATCTGCTTCATGCAGCCGCTTTTTCAGCACATGCGCCAACAGATTGCGGGCCTGTTCGAAGGGCCAGGACTTGGCTTCGGCAGCGAGGGTTTCGAGATTCTGGAGCATGGCAGGCGGTTTCGCCTGCCAAGGCCACCGGGTCAACGCATCCGGAGGCGATCAACCTTCAGATTGCGCCTCGGCATTTGGCCCACGAACAGCAATACAGCGCTGCCGCGTCCCGCCAGCTGCCGTCGCCTCGACGCGCGGCGCGATGGAGCTGACGGTCGTCCCGTCGTCGCCGTACGTCGCCAGAAACTGACAGCCTGTCTGCAGATCGGTCAGCAGATAGATGCCGGGCTGATCGGTCGGCGTCTTCGCCAAATTGGCCGAAACCAGACCCCGCAGGGCTCCCGCCGGGTCTTCGACGGCCTGCTGAATCTGGTTTGTGCGCGCATCGATTTCGGTCGCCGTAGCGCGCGCCTGAGCCGCGGTATCCTCGATTTCCTGGAGGGTTGACGTCGCCTCCTCGCAGCCAGCGAGCGCGAGAGCGAGAGCTGATGCGGTGATTACGGTCATAGTTTTCATGCCGCTGTTATCGCGTGTCGCCCCGCACGTGTCAGCGTGACGACTTGACCCCCTTTCCCGCGCATGGCCTTTGCGCCTGCTCATGAAGACTGCCGATTTCGATTTCGATCTGCCCGAGGACCGCATCGCCCTGCGTCCCGCCGACCCGCGCGACTCTGCCCGGCTGCTGGTGGTGCAGGATAGGGTACTCGCCGACCGGATCATCCGCGACCTGCCCGATTTCCTGCGCCCAGGCGATGCCCTGGTTTTCAACGACACGCGAGTGATCCCGGCGCGGCTGTCAGGCATGCGCCAACGCATCGGGGCGGAGGGCGAGACTCTGACCGTCCCGGTCGAGGCCACCCTGCACCACCGCGACGCGCCCGACGTCTGGTCCGCCTTCATGAAGCCGGGCAAGCGGATCAAGGCGGGAGATCGGATCCATTTTCAGACCCTGTCCGCCACCGTCGCCGACAAATCCGACGACGGCCTGATCACCCTGAAATTCGACCTTTCCGGCCCGACGCTGGACGACGCCATCCGCGACGTCGGGGTCATGCCCCTGCCGCCCTATATCGCGGCCAAACGGCCCGAGGACGACCGCGACCGGTCGGACTATCAGACCGTCTTTGCCGAGCATGACGGCTCCGTCGCTGCGCCGACCGCGGGACTGCACTTCACGCCTGCTTTACTTGAGACCATCCGCGCAAAGGGTGTCTCGACGCACGCCGTGACCCTGCACGTGGGTGCAGGCACCTTTCTGCCGGTCAAGGCCGACGACCTGGCCGATCACAGGATGCACAGCGAGTGGGGCGAGGTTTCCGCCGAAACCGCCGCCGCCCTGAACGCCGTTCATGCCAACGGTGGCCGCATCGTCTGCATCGGCACGACGTCCCTGCGCCTTCTGGAATCCGCCACGACCGAGGAAGGCGTGGTCCAGCCCTTCCACGGCGACACCGCCATTTTCATCACCCCCGGCTACCGGTTCCGCGCGGTCGATGTGCTGGTGACCAACTTCCACCTGCCGAAGTCGACGCTGTTCATGCTGGTCAGCGCCTTTGCCGGGACCAACACCATGAAGGCGGCCTATGCCCATGCCGTCGCTACGGGCTATCGGTTCTACTCCTACGGCGACGGATCGCTGCTGTTCCGCAGCCGGACGTGACGCGGCGACCCAAACGCGCTAACGCCTCCGGTCCATGCTGGACCTGCCCACGCCCCTGACCACTTCGCTGGAGACCGTCGCCTCCGCCGCCCCTGCCCTGCGCGATCCCTGGTGGGTGTTCGGCGGCACGGCCATGGCCCTGGCCGGACTGGAGGGGCTGCATGTGCCCGACATCGACATACTGACCAGTCCGCGCGACGCCCGCATTCTGCTGGAGACGCTGGGCGGCGAGGCCGTGCCCGATCTGGGCGAAGGCGTGTTCCGCTCGCGCGTGTTTGGCCGCATCCTGACCACGCCCGTGCCGCTGGAGATCATGGCGGATATGGACATCCGCGACGGGGGCGACTGGGTGCCGGTGCAGTTCCACACCCGCCTGCCCGTCACTGTCGGCGAGGCGACCGTCTACATCCCGACCGTCGAAGAACAGATCGCCATGGCCCGTCTGTTCGGCCGTCCCAAAGACCTGCAGCGCGCCGAGGCGCTGGAAAGACTGATCCGCTAGATGCCCTTCCCCTTCGAGATCGCCGCCACCGAGGGCCGCGCCCGTACCGGCGTGCTCAAGACCGCGCGCGGAGACATCCGCACCCCCGCCTTCATGCCCGTCGGCACCGCCGCTACGGTCAAGGCCATGACCGTAGATCAGGTCAGACAGACCGGGGCCGACATCCTGCTGGGGAACACCTATCACCTGATGCTGCGTCCCGGGCCGGAGCGGATGGAGCGCCTCGGCGGGCTTCACAAATTCATGGGCTGGAACAAGCCAATCCTGACCGACAGCGGTGGCTTTCAAGTCATGTCCCTGGCTGGCATCTCCAAGGTCAAGGAGGAGGCCGTGACCTTCTCCAGCCACATCGACGGCTCCAAACACGTCCTGACGCCCGAGCGGTCGATCGAAATCCAGGCCGACCGGATCGGTGCCGACATCTCGATGCAGTTGGACCAGTGCGTCGCCTATCCGGCCGAGAAGGACGCGGCCCGCAAGGCCATGGAGTTGTCGATCCGCTGGGGCGCGCGGTCCAAGGCCCGCTTTGGAACGCGCGAAACCCAAGGCTTGTTCGGCATCCAGCAGGGCTCCACCTTCGAGGACCTGCGTCGCCAGTCATCCGAACAGCTGCAGGAGATCGGCTTCGACGGCTATGCGATCGGCGGCCTGGCCGTGGGCGAGGGCCATCAGGCCATGTGCGAGGTGCTGGACTATGCGCCCGAAATGCTGCCCGCCGACCGCCCCCGCTATCTGATGGGCGTGGGCAAGCCCATCGATCTGGTCGAGGCCGTGTATCGCGGGGTGGACATGTTCGACTGCGTCCTGCCGACCCGCGCCGGTCGTCACGGCCAGGCCTGGACCTGGGATGGCCCGCTGAACCTCAAGAACGCGCGCTTTGCCGAAGATCAGGATCCGCTGGATGCCGACATCCCCTGCCCGGCGTCCAGCCAATACTCAAAGGCCTATCTGCACCATCTGATCCGGGCGGACGAGATTCTCGGCAAGGTCCTGCTGAGCTGGCACAACATCGCCTTCTATCAGGCCCTGACGGCGGCGATGCGCGAGGCCATCCTGCACGGCCGGTTCGAGGCCTTCCGCCGCGACTTCCACGCGCGCCACGTCAGCAACTGACGCGGTCTTCAGCGATCGTGGGAAATGGTGATGGTACGTCCTCTCGGGCTCGAACCGAGGACCCTCTGATTAAAAGTCAGATGCTCTAACCAACTGAGCTAAGGACGCACATCGCCGCCGGACGCGCTTGCGTCACCAGCGACGCGCCTTCTGGTGCATCGGCCGCGCCGGGTCAAGGGCTGGCTCGACGTTCAGGGGCCGGACGGCTACTCAAAGATCATGAAACCTCTGTCCGGTGTGCGCATCCTCGAGTTCGACGGCCTGGGGCCCGTCACCTTCGCCGGCATGGTCCTGGCCGATTTGGGGGCGGAGATCCTGCGCCTGACCCGCAGCGCATCTGCGGGCTCGGCCGTATTCGCCGAGGTAGGAGGCGAGGTGCTGCATCGCGGTCGGGCGGCAGTGGAAGTCAATCTGAAGAACCCAGAAGACCATGCCCGCATCCTTGACCTGATCGCGGGTGCCGACGCTTTGATCGAAGGCTTCCGGCCCGGCGTGATGGAGCGATTGGGTCTGGGACCGGATATCTGTGCCGCGCGCAATCCCCGCATCGTCTTCGGGCGCGTGACCGGCTGGGGCCAGACCGGGCCGATGGCCGATCAGGTCGGCCACGACATCAACTACATCGCCCTGTCCGGAGCTTTGCATGCCATGGGCGAGCCGGATCGCCCGCCCCGTGCGCCGCTGAACCTGGTGGGCGACTATGGGGGCGGAGCCATGATGCTGGTCACCGGCGTTCTGGCCGGACTGTTGGACGCGCAGCGCACCGGCAAAGGCCGCGTCGTAGATGCCGCCATGACCGACGGCTCGGCCTTGCTGATGAGCCTGTTCTCGGCCCTGTCTTCACGGGGACTGTGGAGCGAGACGCGGGCCAGAAATCTGCTGGATGGCGGTGCCCCCTTTTATCGCTGCTACGCCTGCCGCGACGGCGGTCATGTGGCGGTGGGGGCGCTGGAACCACGCTTTTACGCGGCCCTAATCGCGGGTCTGGGCCTGGCGGCGGAGGACGCGCCCCAGTTCGACATGGTCAGTTGGCCTGTCCTGCACCAGCGCTTTGAAGCGCTGTTTGCGACGCGCGACCGCGACGACTGGGCCGCGCATTTTGCCGGGACGGAGGCCTGCGTGACGCCGGTACTGTCCCTGGCCGAGGCTGCTGAACATCCGCACAACGTCGCACGCGGCACGTTTGCGGGCGCTCCGCCTCAGCCCGCGCCGGCCCCCCGGTTTGGTTCGAATAGTCTCGACATTGTCACCCAGCCCCCAACTGTGTCGCTTGACGACGCCATCAGCGACTGGTCCGGAATTTAAGCCGCCTCGACCACCTCGTCGGCCCGCGCCTGACGGCAGGCTTCGGCCAGGGTCACGGCCAGAAGGGCCGGGTTGATCGGCTTTGTCAGGAAGGCGTGGACCCCCACCGCGTGCCAGGCTGCGCGATGCGTATCCATGGCATTGGCGGTCAGGGCAATGACCGGTGTCTCGAGGTTGGGGCCATCTCGACGAATGTGGCGGCTGGCCTCCAGTCCATCCATCACCGGCATCTGCATGTCCATCAGAATGGCGTCGAAGGGTTCCTTCGTTGCCCGCTCCACCGCCTGGGCACCATCTTCGACCAGCGTCAGGCGACAGCCGTAGGGCTCCAGCAGCAAGGCCAGGATGCGTCGGTTCACCGGGTGGTCGTCTGCGGCCAGAATCGAGCGGTTGGCGAGGACGGATGGGTCGACTGTGTCTTGCTGGGCCTGGTCGCAAACCACTGCCACGACAGTCATCGGCAGGTTGAGGGTGAAGGTCGAGCCTTCGCCTTCGACACTGGCCACGATCAGCGACCCGCCCATGACCTCGGCCAGCTTGCGGCTGATCGAAAGGCCCAAGCCCGTGCCGCCATAGCGCCGGGTCGTCCCCGCGTCGGCCTGTTCGAAGCTGTTGAACACATGCTCCAGCCGGTCCGCCGGTATCCCGCAACCGCTGTCGGTCACGGCCACGGTCATGACGCCGTCGATCCAGTCGACCTTGACCAAAATGTCGCCATCACGCGTGAACTTCACCGCATTGGACATCAGGTTGAACAATATCTGCTGGAAGCGCAGCGGATCGGTCCGCACCGCCTGCGGCACCTCGGGCGCGATTCTCCAGGCCAGACGCACATTGTTGGCCTCGGCTCGCGGCTCCCACAGACGGCCCAGCGCCGTCAGGCGATCCCGCACAACCATGTCGGCCGTCTCCAACTCCATCTTGCCGGCCTCGATCTTGGACACGTCCAGGACGTCGTTCAGCAAGCCCATCAGGACGTCGCCGGCGTCGATCAACATGTCGACATGCTCGGCTTGACGGGTATCGAGCGGAGTCTGTTTCAGCAGATTGGCTGCAGAAATGACGGCGTTCATCGGGGTGCGGATTTCGTGGCTGACGACCGCCAGAAAGTCCGACTTGGCCGCATTAGCGACCTCGGCCTTGCCGCGGGCATCGAGGGCGGCGTCGCGCGCTTCCTGCATCTCGCGGGTGGTGCTGGAGCTCTGGCGTACGGCGACAACCAGATGGCTCATATAGAGCAGGCCGCCGATCGGAACGAGCAGATCCTGCCAGCGACCGCTCTGTGCCGCCTGATAGAGTGGCAAGCCCAGGAAATACAGACTGTGGGGCACGACGGCCGAGATCAGAATGGCGCGCGCGTGATGCATATGGAGGCTGACATGCAGCAGGCCGCCCGCACACTGGATCATGGCGAAGATCCGCCCCGTCTCGCCGCCGTAGAACCACATATAGGCGGTCAGGCCCGCGTAGACGGTCACGCCCAGGAAGGTCGTCAGGCAGGAGATGACCAGATAGCCGCGATCCGGCGCCCAGTCCGGGTTGCGGCGATATCGCGTGAAGACCACCCAATCCAGCGCTTGGGTCACCAGCATGGCCGCAAACCAGATGATCGGCCAGATCGTCGGCGTCACGGTCCAGGCCGTCAGGCCGATGAAGGCGGCCAGGGCGATCCGGGTCTTGAGCTCCCGGTACCGCACCTGCGCGACCTTGGCATAGGCTGTGGTCGTCATCGTTCCCTCCGAGCGAACGTTGTCACACCAAACGTGAAAGGATTGGTTTCCGTCAGTGGTGACCAAGACGATAATCGCGGCTATGGAACTGTAACGACATCAGCACGTTCGCTGGATGAGTTCGGGGAGAAGATATTCGTGAAACGCCTGTTCCTAACATTTGCGCTGATCGGCGCCGGAACGCTGGCCGCCTGCGATGAGCCCGAGCCGGTCAGGGAAGCCCCTGCCGTCGTCGTCGAGGAGGCACCGGAAGCGCCGGCCGCCGAAGACACTGCTGTGCCCGCTACCGATCCGGTCGCCCTGCCCTCAGCGCCGCCCGTCGACACCTTGCCGCCCGAGCAACGTTCGTCGGAAGAATCCGTACAGCCCGAGAGCGAAACGCTTTTCTACTGATCTGCCCCATCCCGGCCACGAAACGGCTGGATAGGAGGCACCACTCACGACCAGCCCGAGTTTCCGTTTGAGCCACAAAGCCCTGTTCCTGATGAGTACGGCGGGCTTTCTGGCGCTGGCGACAGCTGCACAAGCTGAGCCGCGCGCCCAGATCCGCGGCGAGCTGGATGGAGAGTTGCGGGCGCAGCTGATGCGGGCCGTGGGCGACGTGGACGAGCCGCCGTCCAACCGTTTCGAGGCCCGCCGCCGCGCCCGTGCGGCGATGGAATCGGCCGAGGCCCTGCTGCGATCCGAGGGGTATTACCAGCCGACGCTGGTCGATCAGGTCGAGGGTGAGGACACACCCGTCGCCATCATCGAGGTCACGCCGGGCCCACGTTTCCTGCTGGCGGACTATGGTCTGAACTGGACCCTGCCGCCGCCCGATCAGGCGACGGACACCGCCGTCCGCGGCGAAGTGGGGCTTACGACCGGCGATCCCGGTCGTGCGGTCGACGTGCTGGCCGCCGAGGGGCGTATCGTCGCCGGTCTGACCCGCCGGGGCTATGCCGACGCCGAGGCAGGGCGTCGCCGGGTGGTGGTCAACCACGCGAACTATACCGTCACACCCAATTTCAACATCGACAGTGGGCCGCTGGTCCGGCTGGACGGCATTCAGCTTCGGACGCGCGGGCCGACCAACCCGGACTGGGTCGCGGGGCTCGCCCCCTGGACCGCAGGCGACGTCTATGATCCCGAACAGGTCGCCGAGCTGGAGCGACGGCTGACGGAAACCGGCGTCTATGACGGCGTCGGGGTGGCCCTGTCGCCTGCGGATCAGACGCTGGCCGACGGCACCCGGCCTGTCGTTGTCACCCTGCGGGACAGACCGGCCAGGACTTTGGAAGCCGCCATCACACTGTCGACCGCCGAGGCGATCGTCACGGCGGGCCGGGCGGGTGCCGCCCCTTCCAACACCGGCGGCTCGGCGATCGAGGGCACCTGGACCTGGTACAATCGCTTCGGTCGGGCCGACACCCTAATCTGGCAGGCCCGCCTGGCCGAAATCGACAGCCGGATCGGAGCCACGCTTAGCCTTCCCCATTGGCGCAGGCCCAGCCAGACGCTGCGTCTGGAAACGGCGGCGGTGTACGAAAATACCGAGGCCTACCGCCGGACCGCGTTAGTTCTGGCGGCCGACATCCGCCAGCGGGTCGGAAAGACCTCCTACTACAGCTATGGCATCGGGCTCGACGGCGGTCAGTATGATGAGAACCGCTTCGACCCCGTGACCCAGGCCCCGATCCGCCTGACCCGTGATCTGGTGATTCTGACCGGACGTGGCAGCTTCTACTGGGATCGGTCGAACGACCCGCTCAACCCCACCAGCGGCTGGCGTGTCACCGCCTCGGCTCAACCCACGGCAGTGGCGGGCGAGGATACGGTTCTGTTCCTTCGAACCGAGGGCGAGGTGTCGGGATACCTGCCGTTTCAGGAGGCCAAAACCGTGCTGGCCGGGCGCGTCAAGCTGGGCTCCATCATCGGCGGCGAAGAGCTGACCGTACCGGCCGACCGGCTGTTCTACTCCGGCGGCGGCGGTTCGGTGCGGGGCTATGAGTACCAGGGTGTGGGCCCTCGCCTGCCCGACAATACGCCGCGCGGCGGTCTGAGCCTGTTCGAGACCTCACTTGAGGTCCGCCGCAAGGTCTTCGGCAGCTTCCAAGGCGTGGCCTTTGTCGATGCGGGCGCGGTCGGCTTTGACGAAACCCCGGATTTCAGCGCCATGCGCTATGCCGCCGGCGTCGGCGTTCGTTATCTGCTGCCTTTCGGCCCCATTCGCGCCGACGTCGCCATTCCGCTGGACAAGCGCGAAGGCGACCCCAGCTTCCAGGTCTATGTCAGTCTGGGTCAGGCGTTTTGACCGACGCCCCGCCCCCCACAGACGCGCCCGAAGACAAGCCTGAGACGCCTGCCGTCAAGGCGAAGCACAAACGCACGCGCCTGCAGGCCCTCGCTTTCTTCGGCGGCATCGGTTTCGCCGTCCTGCTGGGCCTGCTGGTGGTCGGTCTGGTCGGCGGGCGGATGTATCTGCTGTCCGGGCCCGGCCGAGAACTGGTCACCAGCTTCGTCGAGGGCAAGCGTATCGGCAACTACGGCGAGATCCGGGTCGAGGGCGTCGAGGGCGATCTGTTTGACGACTTCACCATCCGCCGCGTTACCATTACCGACGCCAAGGGTGTCTGGCTGGAGGCCCGCAAGGTCCGAGTGGACTGGAGCTTCTGGCCCCTGGTCGCGCGGCGTTTCCACGCGACCAACATCGAGGCCGAGGTCGTCCGCCTGATTCGCCGACCCGAGGTCGAGGCCTCCACCAATCCGCCGGGCCAGCAGCCCATCTCCGTCGACATCGACCGGTTCGCGGCCAATATCGAACTGCTAGAGGGCTTCAGCCAGGAGTATGGCCGTTGGAAGCTGGACGGGGCGCTGGGCCTGCCCCGCGTCGGCGACAAGACCGCCACTATCAACGCCTTCAGCAACACCCGCCCCGGCGACTTCCTGCGCCTGAGCGGCAAGATGGGCGACGAACTGGCCGACATCCGCCTGAACGTTCAGGCTAATGAGTCCGAGGGTGGCCCGCTGGCCGGAGCTCTGGGCTATTCGCCGGACCAGCCGTTCAACGCCGTCGGCATCGTCAATGGCGAAGTCGTCAATGTGGTGGTGCGCACCGGCACCTTCACGCCCCTGACTATCCGCGGCACCTATGGCAAGGACCAGACGCGAATCGCCGGCTACGCCGACTTCTCCGGCTCGGACCTGCTGCAGCCCTTCGTGGATCGGGTGGGCCGGACGGCGCGGTTCGGTCTGGTCGTGCGCCCGGACCACGACAACGATGGCCTGCAAGGCGTAGGCTGGCGTCTGGTGTCCGAGAACCTGAACTCCACCGCATCGGGCATGATGCGCAAGGCGGACCGCAGCACGCCCGACGGCATCCGCATCGAGGTGGCGACCCCGTCCCTCACCCGACTGGCCGGAACACCTGTTGCTGGACCCGCCGCCTATACCGCTGTGTTCAAGGGCGATGGCGCGGCCTGGACTCTGGATGGGTCGGTCGATCTGCTGAATGCCAATCTCTCCAGCTATCAGGTCCGGCGCATCGCCGGCCCGCTCAATATCCGCTCCAGCAAAGGCCGGTTCGATGCGGACGGCGAAATCCGCGCCGCCGGGGGCTCGACCGCAGGTATCGTCGGTGGCCTGCTGGGACCGCAGCCTCGCGTGCGGTTCCAGGCCGCGCGCCTGCCCGATGGCGCGATCCTGCTGCAGCGGATCGAGGCCGACGGTCAGGGCCTGAAGGTCTCGGGCTCGGGCGGACGCAACCTGCTGGGCGGACTCAGCTTCCGCGGCAATGCGACGATCACCGACGCCTCGCGCATCCAGCCCGGCGCGCGCGGCGCGTTCGGTGGGCCGATCACCGCCGCCATGCGCCGCACCGGTGCCCCCTGGAGCCTGACCTTCGACGGACGCGGGCGCGGACTGTTCACCGGCCAGGACGAGCTGGATCGTCTGCTGGGCCGCACCCCGCGCCTACAACTGACCGGCGGCCTGGACGGCGGGCGCATTTCCATTCAGCGTGCGGCCCTGACGGGGGCCCAGGCCAATGCCAATGCGCGCGGCCTGATCGAGGGCAACGGCCAGCTGCGGCTCGCCCTCGACTGGAATGCGCGCGGCCCGTTCGGTGTCGGCCCGGTCGCGATCGATGGAGCCATGACCGGCGACGGGGCCCTGACCGGCACACTGGCCCAACCGCGGGCGGACTTGAAGGCGCGGTTCGACCGCATCGCCGCCGGGCCTCTGGACCTGACCCAGGCCAATCTGGCGCTGACCTTCCGCAAGGGCGCCGATGCGTCCGACGGCAGCATCGCCATCACCGCCCAGTCGAACTATGGCCCCGCCCGCGCCAGTGGAAACTTCTATCTGGGCGGCCCGCAGATCCGGCTGACCAATGTCGATCTGGATGCCGGCGGAGTGACGGCGCAGGGGGCGATCGCCCTGTCCAACAACCTGCCCTCCAGCGCGGATCTGGCCTTCACGGCCCGGCCCGGAGCCTTCCTCGCGTCCGGCACGGCCGAGGGTCGCGTTCGCCTGACCGAGGGCGCGGGCGATGATACCGCCATCGTCGATGTCACCGGGGCCAACATCCGGCTGGCGGGCCAGTCCTGGGTCCTGCGCCGCATCGACCTGAACGGACGCGGCACGCTGGAGCGCCTACCCTTCACCGTCGTGGCCGATGTCGGGGGCGGCACGCCCGCCGCCTTCAACGGCACGGGGGTCTATTCCCGCCAGGGTGTGGCCCAGACCATCGTGCTGAACGGCTCGGGCAGTGCGCGCGAGATCGACTTCACCACACGCAACCCCGCCGTCTTCGCCCTGTCCGGCGATGGACAGGTGGCGCGCGTGGATTTGAATGTCGGCGGCGGCGTCCTGACCGGCGAAATGCGTCGGGATTCCCGCGCGGCCGTGATCGAGGCCAATCTGACCAGTGTGGAGTTGGGCTCCCTGTCACCGGACCTTCGGGGCCGCGTCACGGGCCGTCTGTCCCTGCGCGGCGCGGGCGACGACCTGTCCGGCTCGGCCAATGTGGCGCTGGAGAATATCCGCAGCATCGACGCTCCGCGAGGCCTGGCCGTCGACGGCACGGTCAATGCCATGCTGGTCAACAACACCCTGCGCATCCAGGCGGACGCCCGCGACAACGGGGCTGTGTCCGCCACCGCCGACGTCACCCTGCCAGTCGAAGCCTCGGCCGCCCCGCTGCGCCTCGCCATCGCCCGCACCCGTCCGATGAGCGGCACGGTGGCGATCCAGGGTCAGATTCAGCCGATCTGGGATCTGTTCCTTGGCGGAGAGCGCTCGCTGTCCGGCCAGGTGAACGCCAACGCCACCCTGGCCGGCACCCTGAATGCACCGCGCATCAACGGTCGGCTCGATGTGCAGCAGGGCGCGTTCCGCGACAATGGCACGGGCCTGCGTCTGGCCGGTCTGACACTGGCTACGCGCTTCGACGACACCACCGCCCTGGTCGAGACTTTCACGGCCAATGACGGATCGGGCGGTACGGTGTCGGGCAGTGGCCGTGTCGGCCTGCGTCAGGGTTCTGGCTCCAACTTCGAACTGGCCCTGACCCGCTTCCGCATCATCGACAACGACATCGCCGAGGCGCGCGCCTCAGGGCCGCTGACGGTCGTGCGCGGTGCCGACGGCAACATCCAGCTGACCGGCCAGATCGATATCGACGAGGCCCGGATCGAGGCCAATCCGCCAGGCTCCAACGGCATCGTCCGCATGGATGTGGTCGAGATCAACAAGCCCGGCGGCAATGCCGAAGAGATCGATACAGCCGATCGTCCTCGAGGTCCCCAGATCGGGCTGGACATCGCCATACGATCGCCCGGCGGCGATGTCCGCGTGGTTGGTCGCGGCCTCAACGTCGAAATGAACGTCAACGCCCGCGTGCGCGGCACGATCGCCCAGCCCCAGTTGACCGGTACGGCCCGCGTCGTGCGCGGCGACTACGACTTCGCCGGCAAGCGCTTCATCTTCGATCCGCGCGGCACGGTCAGCCTGTCGACCAATCCGGAACAGATTCGCCTGAACCTGTCGGCGACGCGCGAGGACCCGGCCATCACCGCCACCATCCGTGTCACGGGCACGGCGGCGCGGCCGGAGATCAGCCTGACCTCCAACCCCGCCCTGCCCCAGGACGAAATCCTCTCCCAGGTGCTGTTCGGGCGTTCGGCGTCGCAGTTGTCGGGGTTCGAGGCGGCGCAACTGGCGGCCGGCGTGGCATCGCTGGCGGGCGGCGGCGGATTTGATGTGATCGGAAATCTGCGCGAACTGGCCGGTTTGGATCGGCTGTCGTTCGGCGGCGAAGCGTCCGGCCTGACCATCGCGGGCGGGCGCTATCTGACGGACGATCTGTATCTGGAAGTGATCGGCGGCGGCGACAATGGCGCGGCGGTCAATCTGGAATGGCAGGTGCGCCGCAATCTGACGGTCAGCACCAAGTTCGGCGGTGAAGGTGCCAGCCTGTCGATCCGCTGGCGTCGCCAGACCCGGCAGCCCGGCACCGATCCAGAGGACCGGCGCCAGAACCGTCAGGGTCGTTAGGTCAGATCAATAAGCGGCTTGTTCGGCCTTGTTCATCTTGTTCAGCGCATTCGCGCCGCGGATGCCCGCGATGTGCAGAACCAGTTCCACAACCAGAACGACGAGGCCCAGCACCGTGAACCACATCGGGTTCGCGCCCGCGACTTGGTCATTGACCATCGTCAGACCCAGCAGGGTGGAGCCGATGCCATAGACCACCAGCACCGTGAACAGGATCGGGATCACGATGTTGGGCTTGAACCACTGGACCAGACCCAGCACCAGCTGAACGATGACGATGACGATGCCGGTGCCGATGGCCGCTCCGGTCATCAGTCCTGCCATGCCGGACATCCCGGCTGCATCAGGGTTCTGAGCCGCAGCGTCGGCCAGGGCCGCTTCCATGACGGCGGAACCGGCCGTCGCCAGATAGATCACACCGACGATGCCCCAGGCTACGCCGATGAAGATGGCAATGGCGCTGGCACGGGCCGCGGCGATGGCTTCCGGTCGGGTATTGATCGGGGCCGTCGGATTCATTGATGCGATAAGACTCATTCTTTCCTCCCAGGTAATGAGGCCCCGACCCTAGCCCGGCTTTGATTACAGACGAAAGCGGCGTTTGCGGCTCAGCCCGCCCCCAGCTTGCGCAGCTCGGCCAGGCGACCGGCTCCGCGGATCGCCGTCGCGTGCAGGATGGCCGCAACCGTCATGAGGATCAGCGTCAGCAGGATCAACCCTGTCGGCTGGCCGCTCGTCTGCTGCCCGCCCGCTGCATAGATCAGAGCGAGAGCGGCCGTGCCCAGCGCCCAGACCACCAGCATCAGGAAGACCAGGGGCAGCAGACTGGTCGGCTTGCGCCAGTGGACCACCGCCAGAATCAGCTGCAAAACCACCAGCGCCCCGGTGACCGCCAGTCCGATCTGCGTCGCCGCCTGCATCTGTTCGACGCTTTCGGGACGTCGGGTCATCTGATCAACGGCCAGTCGCGTGGCCTCGGCCCCCGCGGTGGCCGTGTACCAAGCCAGCACCGCATCCCGAGCGGCACCCAGCACCATGCCTATGGAGCTGGCCCGCGCGGCCGACAGGGCTTGCGCCTCGGTCTTCAGCCCGGCCGTCGGGCCAAGAGTCCGGATCCAGTCATTCATGCGGCACGCTCCCCTGACCGTCAGCCTAGCCCGTGACGCCGCCAATAGAAACCGCCGCCAGCCTTCACCTTTGGACATCGCGCGTCTAGGGTCCGCGCCATGCGGATTCTGCCGACAGATCAGGCCGTGCTCGACCATGTCGCGGCGCGAGGCCAGGCCATCGTCCAGCGGGCCATCGACTGGTCCAACCTGAACTCCGGCAGCCGAAACGCTGTCGGGCTGGAGGCCGTCCTCGTGCGGCTGGAGGCAGAGGCGCGCTCGCTCAACGCGACCTGCGAACGCATCGCCACCACGCCCTCGACCAGCATCGGCGACGACGGCACGGTGCGGCAGGAGGCCCATGCCGACGCTCTGAAGATCACCCAACGCCCCACCGCCCCGATCCAGGTCGTCCTGACCGGTCACTATGACACCGTCTTTCCGGCCGAGAGCACGTTCCAGACCGTGACTACCCGTCCCGACGGCACCCTGAACGGCCCCGGCATCGCAGACATGAAGGGCGGCATTTCCGTCATGCTGGCGGCGCTGGAGGCGTTCGAAACCCATCCGGACAAGGCCAATGTCGGCTGGACCGTGCTGTTGTCCCCGGACGAGGAGATCGGCTCGCCCGCCTCCGCCCCACTGTTGGCCGAGTTGGGCGCGCGCGGGCATGTCGGCATGACGTATGAGCCGGCGCTCGCCGACGGCACACTGGCCGGGGCGCGCAAGGGCAGCGGCAACTATCACCTGATCGTCACCGGCAAGGCCGCCCATGCGGGCCGCGCCTTCCACGAAGGGGCCAATGCCGTGGCCGGGGCCGCCATCATCGCCGCCCGCCTGCATGAGCTGAACAGCCAGCGCGAGGGCGTCACGGTCAATGTCGCGAAGATCAGCGGCGGCGGCGCGCTGAATGTCGTGGCAGACAATGCCGTCGTGCGCTTCAACGTCCGTGTCCCCGATGCTCAATCCTCCGCCTGGATATCCGAGACGGTGCAGCAGATCGCGACCGAGCCGCCCTTCCCCGGCCTGACTCTGGACCTGCATGGCGGCATGACACGCGCGCCCAAGCCGATGGATGCCAGCCAGACCGCCCTGTTCGAGGCCGTGCGCGATACCGGCTCCCTGCTGGGCCAGACTATCGCCTGGAAGCCGTCAGGCGGCGTCTGCGAAGGCAACAACCTGCATGCTGCAGGCCTACCCAACATCGATACCCTCGGTGTCCGTGGCGGTGATATCCATTCGGATCAGGAGTTCGCCTGGCCCGCGAGCTTCGTCGAACGCGCCCAGTTGTCCGCCCTGATCCTGTGCAAGATCGCGTCGGGCGAGATCGATGCGCTGAAACTGAAATCCTTGCGTCTGGAGACGATGTAACCATGCTCGTCGTTCGCCCCGCCGGGCCTGCCGATCTCGATCACCTGCTGGAACTGGCCATCTTGTCCGGCCCCGGCTTCACCAGCCTGCCCGAGGATCCGGACCAGCTGGTCGAACGTCTGGACCTCAGCCGCGACAGCTTCGCAGGCCGCATCGATGCTCAGCAACGCTGGTACACCCTGATGCTGGAGGAATCCGAGACGGGTGACGTCGACGGCATCGGGTCGGTAAAGGCTGCGGTCGGACTGAACCGACCCTTCTTCAGCTTTCGCGTCGTCAACAACGCCCAGTCCTCGCCCTCACTGGGTATCAAGCTGGAACAAAAGACCCTGGTCCTGGTCAACGAATGTACCGGCTGGACCGAGGTCGGCTCCCTGTTCCTGAAGGCCGACCGGCGCAAGGGCGGCGCGGGCCGCCTGCTCAGCCAGTCGCGCTACATGCTGATCGGTGCCGAGCCGGAGCTCTTCAGCGAGAACGTCCTGGCCGAGCTGCGCGGCGTCTTCACGCCCGATGGGGCCTGCCCCTTCTGGGACCATGTGGCGCACAAATTCTTCCCGATGGAGTTCGATGAAGCCGATCGCATGACCGGCTCGACCGACAAGCAATTCATCCTGGACCTGGCCCCGCGCCACCCGATCTACATCGAACTGCTGCCCGAACCCGCACGCGCCGTGATCGGCAAGGTGCATCCGCAAGGGGTGCCCGCCATGGCTCTGCTCGAAAGCGAAGGGTTTCGCCCCAATGGACTGGTCGACATCTTCGATGCCGGCCCAACCGTGGCCTGCGGACGCGACAATATCCGGACCGTGCGCGACGCCCGCCGTCTTACCGTCGATATCGCGGAAGAGGTCGAGGCCGAACTCCCCGCCCTCATCTCGACCGACAGCGTCGCCGACTTCCGGGCCGTGCGCCAGCGGGCGAATATCGAAGGCGAGACCGCCACCCTGAACCGCGAGACCGCCGACGCCCTGAAGGTCCGGGCTGGCGATGTGGTTCGCGTGAAATCCTGAGTGATCCAATGACCCGCTTCCAGTCCATCGACCCCGCCACCGGCGACACCATCTGGGAAGGCGCTGCGGCCTCCGCGTCCGAGGTTCAGGCCGCAACCGACCGCGCCCGCGCCGCCTTCCCGGACTGGGCGGACCGTCCGCGTCAGGATCGCATCGACGCCGTCAAACGCTATCAGGCCGTGTTGACGGACCGCGCGCCCCAGATCGCAGAGGCCATCAGTCGCGAGACCGGCAAGGCCTTGTGGGAAACCCAGACCGAAGTCACGGCCATGCAGGGCAAGGTCGACATCTCCATCCGCGCCTATGACGAGCGGACAGGTGAACGCACCGCCGACACCGCCTTCGGTCACGCCACCCTGCGCCACCGCCCGCACGGGGTGGCGGCGGTGCTCGGTCCGTTCAACTTCCCCGGCCATCTGCCCAACGGCCATATCGTCCCGGCCCTGCTGGCCGGCGACACGGTCGTGTTCAAGCCATCGGAGGAAACCCCCCTGACCGGCCAGTTGATGGCCGAGGCGTTCGAGGCCGCCGACCTGCCGACCGGCGTGGTCAATGTGGTCCAGGGCGGACGCGATACGGGTGCCGCCCTGCTGGACAGCGGCATCGACGCCCTGATGTTCACCGGCTCCGGTTCGGCCGGTGCGCACTTCCGGCGCAAGTTCGCGGACGATCCACACGTCATCCTGGCGCTGGAGCTGGGCGGCAACAATCCGCTGGTGGTCTGGGACGCCGCGGATGCGCAAGCTGTCGCCGGCATCGTCGTCCAGTCCGCCTTCATCACCACGGGCCAGCGCTGCTCCTGCGCGCGCCGCCTGATCGTGCCGCAGGGCGCAGCTGGCGACGCCATCGTCGAGGCCGTCGCCGCCCTCAGCGACCGTCTGCTGTTCGCGCCGTGGAACAGCGCGCCTGAGCCCTATGCCGGACCGCTGATCTCCGAAAAGGCCGCGGCCGCTGCGCTGGCCGCCCTGCAAGAGCGGATCGATGCAGGGGCCAGGGTCATTCGCGCCTCCGGCCCCGTCGGCAATCTGCCCGGTGCCTTCGTCAAACCCGCCATCATCGACGTCACCGGTGTCGACGTGCCCGATGAGGAGATGTTTGCGCCCTTCCTGTCGGTGACCCGCGTCGCCAGCTTCGACGAAGCGGTGCAACAGGCTAACGCCACCCGCTATGGCCTCAGCGCCGGTCTGGTCAGCGACGATCCGGCCAACTGGCAGACCTTCATCCGCCGCATCCGCGCGGGCGTCGTCAACTTCAACCGCCCGACCACCGGTGCCGCCGGCGACATGCCCTTCGGCGGTCTGGGAGCCAGTGGCAACCACCGCCCCAGCGCCTATTACGCCGCCGACTACTGTGCCTATCCCGTCGCCAGCTTCGAGGCCGAGGCGGTCAGGAACATCGAGAGTGAGATCAAGGGCTTGCAGGCATGAAAGCTCACGCCGTCGAAGCCAATGCCGACGGCCTGATCGGCCCGACCCATTCCTATGCGGGCCTGTCGCCGGGCAACCTGGCCTCCAGCCTGAACAAGGGCGAGGCGTCCAACCCGCGTGCCGCCGTTTTGCAGGGCCTCGACAAGATGAAGCGGCTGGCGGACCTGGGCCTGCCGCAATACGTCCTGCCGCCGCACGAGCGACCCGACATCGCCTTCCTGCGCAGCCTGGGCTTTACCGGCATCGACGCCCGCGTGCTGGAACAGGCCTGGAAGGACGCGCCCAGCTTCGCCGCGGCCGCCTGTTCGGCCAGTCCCATGTGGGCCGCCAATGCCGCGACGGTGACGCCGAGCGCCGACAGCGCTGATGGCCGGGTGCATTTCACCCCCGCCAATCTGGTTACCAATCTGCACCGCTCGCTGGAGCATCGGCAGACGCAAGCGGCTCTCAACGCCCTCTTCCCGGATCCGACGCGCTTTGCCATCCACGACGCCCTGCCCCCCGTCGCCCATCTGGCGGACGAGGGGGCCGCCAACCACGTGCGCCTGTGCGCCGAGCACGGCCAGCCGGGCGTCAACCTGCTGGTCTGGGGCCGCGAGGCCTATGAGCCCTGGTCCGGCCCCTACCCTGCGCGCCAGACGCGCGAGGCGTCCGAAGCCATCGCCCGCCGCCACGGCGCGTCCGGTGCCGTCCTGGCCCGTCAATCCCGAGCCGCCATCGCGGGCGGCACCTTCCACAACGACGTCGTCTGCGTCGGTGCCCTCGACACCCTGTTCCACCATGACCTGGCCTTCGAGGACACGGCGGGCACCCACGCCGCCATCCGCGCGGCGGCCACCGGGTTCGACCCCATATTTGTGGAAGTCTCGTCCGCCGACCTCTCCCTCGCCGACGCCATCTCAAGCTATCTGTTCAACTCCATGCTGGTGTCGCTGCCGGGCGAAGACCGCCTGACGCTGATCTGCCCTACCGAGACTCGCGACAACGCCCGCAGTCATGCGGTGGCCCAGGGCCTGACCGCGTCCAACGGCCCCATCGGCCGGGTGGAATACGTCGACGTGCGCCAGTCGATGCGCAACGGCGGCGGCCCGGCCTGCCTGCGTCTGCGCGTCGTGCTCACCGAGGCGGAACAGGCTGCGACCAATCCGTCCATGCGCCTGACCGACACCCTGCATGCGCGGCTCAGCCAGTGGGGCAACACCCACTACCGCGACACCCTGACCCCCGCCGACCTGGCCGATCCCGCCTTGCTGGATGAAAGCCGCCGGGCGCTGGACGAACTGACCGGCATTCTGTCTCTCGGTAGCGGCTTCTACCCGTTCCAGCGGACCTGAGCAGTTGGCCTTGGGCCTCGCGGTCGTCTAGCGTGACGGCGACGGAGGGGCCCATATGCTGCGTAAACTGACGATCCTGTGCGGCACGGCCAGCCTGCTGACCCTGGCCGTCGTCATCATCGCAGCCCCCTTCGGCTATCCGGGCTATGATCCTCTCAGCCAGTACGTCAGCGAAATGGGGGCACGCGGCACAGCCACCGGGGCCTGGGTCAGCACGGCCTTCATCGTGTCGGGCCTGCTGCTCGCGGCCTTCTGGCTGTTGTGCGCCGCCGTCTTCCTGCGCAGCCCGCTGGCCCTGATCGGCTTCATCCTGTGCGCCCTCAATGGTGCCGGCCTGGTCTTCGGCGGTGTGTTTCCCTGCGATTTCGAGTGCGCCGTCGAGGGGGCCAGTGCGTCTGGCATGCTGCACGAACTGCTCGGGGGTCTGGGCTATCTGCTCGGCATCGCCGGCGTTTTCGTCCTTGCGATCGCATCCAGGGGCTGGCCCGGCAGTCGCGGGCTGTTTCCGCTCGGCCTGGCCTGCGGCACGGTCGCCGCCCTGATGATCCCGATCATCGGACCGGAGTTTCCATGGCACGGTGCCGCCCAGCGCCTGCTCGAAGCGGCCTTCGCCACATGGACCATCGCCATCATGATCGCCATTGCACGCCTCCGGAAGCCACTGTCGTAACCGCAAAAACGGCTTGCCAAATCATATAAGGATATCCTTATATGATTATATGACGCTGACCGCCGACCAGACCATCGAGGCCCTGCGCGCTGCGGGCGAGCCGACCCGCCTGCGGGTGCTGTCGCTGCTCTCGGGCGAAGAGCTTTCTGTTATGGAGCTGTCCGGCATTCTGGATCAGAGCCAGCCTCGCGTGTCTCGCCACCTCAAGCTCATGACCGACGCCGGCCTGATCGAGCGCTTTCCGGACGGAGCCCGCGTCTTCTACCGCCTGTCGTCCGACCCCCTCGCCCGCCGCCTGATCGACACCATTCTCGACCTTCTGGACGACGAGGCGGGGGCCGCAGACGACCGCCGTCTGGAAGACGTCCGCCGCGAGCGCGAGGTGGCCGCCGGTGCCTATTTCGAGCGTATCGCCCCACAGTGGGACCGCATCCGCTCGCTCTATGTCTGTGAGTCCGCCGTAGAGGCCGCGATTCTGAAGGCGGCGGGCGACGGGCCGTTCGAGCGTGTCGTCGATCTGGGCACCGGCTCGGGCCGGATGCTCACCCTGCTTGGCAAACAGGCCCGGATGTCGGTCGGGCTGGACCTCAGCCACAACATGCTCAACATCGCCCGTGCCAATGTGACCCGCGCGGGTCTGGACAAGGTTGAACTGCGCCACGGCGATATTTTCGCTACCCGCCTGCCCGCCCAGAGTGCCGACCGCGTGCTGGTCCATCAGGTGCTGCATTACCTTGCCGATCCCGCCGCCGCGGTGGCCGAGGCGGCGCGCCTGGTGGCACCCGGCGGTCGTCTGCTGATCGTCGATTTCGCCCTCCATCAGATCGAGCAGTTGCGCGAAGAGCATCAGCACCGCCGCTTGGGCTTTGCCGACGAGGAGATGCGGCGCTGGCTGGCCGAGGCCGGCCTGACCCCCGCCGCCCCGATCGTCCTGCCACCCGACACCGACGGCCTGACCGTCTGCATCTGGACCGCAGAGCGCGAGCCGCAGACCGATGCGAGGGCCGCATGACCGCCGCCGGCCTCAATCTGGCCGAGGCCCGCGCCCTGCTGCTGTCGCCGCTGGGGCCGGTGGCCCGCGCCGGTCAGGACCGGTCACGCCCCCGCGTCTCGTTTGAATTCTTCCCGCCCAAATCCGACGAGGCTGAGGCCACCCTGTGGAAGGCGGTGACCCGGCTGGCCCCGCTGAAGCCGGACTTCGTTTCCGTGACCTATGGCGCGGGCGGCTCGACACGCGAGCGGACGCACCGCACGGTCCAGCGCATCCTGGCCGAGACCGATCTGACGCCTGCCGCTCACCTGACCTGCGTCGAGGCTAGCCGGGCGGAGGTCGACGCCGTCATCGACGGCTACAAGGCCTCGGGCGTACGCCACATCGTGGCCCTGCGCGGCGATCCGCCGGGCACCGACGGCATCGGCGGAGCCTATGTTCCGTATACGGACGGTTACGCCAATGCTACCGAGCTCACCGCCGCCCTCGCGGCCAAGGGCGGGTTCGAGATCACCGTCGGCTGCTATCCCGAGGGCCATCCGGAGAGCGGATCCATCGACCATGACATCACGGTTCTGAAAGCCAAGGTTGATGCCGGCGCGACCCGCGCCATCAGCCAGTTCTTCTTCGACATCGACGCCTTCCTGCGCTTCCGCGACCGGGTGCAGGCTGCGGGCGTCGCCATTCCCATCATCCCCGGCATCATGCCCGTGACCAATTTCAATGGCCTGAAACGGATGAGCGCGGCCTGTGGCGCCGCCGTGCCCGACTGGCTGGCCGCCCATTTCGAGGGCCTGGACGACGACCCGGAGACCCGCAAGCTGATCGCCGCCTCCGTCGCGGCCGAGACCTGCGCGCGGCTGCAGGAAGAGGGCTTTTCCGACTTCCACTTCTACACCCTGAACCGCGCCGACCTGGTCTATGCCATCTGCCGGGTCCTGGGCGTCAAGGAACAGGCGTTGACGGCATGACCCGCGCCGACCGCATCTCCGCCCTCCACGCCGCCGCCCGCGAGCGCATCCTCGTGCTCGATGGCTCTTGGGGCGTGATGATCCAGCGTCAAGACCTGACAGAGGCCGACTTCCGCGGCGAGCGCTTCGCGGGCCACACGGGGCAGATGAAGGGCAATAACGACATCCTGTGCCTCACCCGCCCGGACATTGTCAGCGACCTGCACGATCAGTATTTCGCCGCCGGGGCCGACATCTCGGAGACCAATACCTTCTCCGGCACCACCATCGCGCAAGAGGACTATGCGCTGGATGCCGACGCCGTCTGGGCCATCAATCTGGAGGGGGCACGGCTGGCCCGCGCCGCCGCCGATCGCTGGACGGAAAAGGAGCCACACAAGCCCCGCTTCGCCGCCGGGGCTATCGGGCCGCTGAACAAGATGCTGTCGATGTCTTCGGACGTGAACGATCCGGGCGCGCGCAGCGTCACCTTCGATCAGGTCTATGAGGCCTATCGCCATCAGGTGCAGGCCCTGAATGAGGGCGGCGTGCACCTGTATCTGATCGAGACCATCACCGACACGCTGAACTGCAAGGCCTGTCTGAAGGCGATCAAGGATCTGGAGGACGAGGGTCAGGAGCCCCTGCCCATCTGGATCTCGGGCACCATCACCGACCGTTCGGGGCGGACCCTGTCGGGTCAGACGGCCGAGGCCTTCTGGAACAGCGTGCGCCACGCCAAACCCTTCGCCGTGGGCTTCAACTGCGCGCTCGGTGCCGATCTGATGCGACCCTTCATCGCCGAGCTCGCCCGCGTCGCCGACACCCTGGTCGCCGCCTATCCCAACGCCGGCCTGCCCAACGCCATGGGCCAGTACGACGAGCAGCCGCATGAGACGGCCCACTTCATCGAGGAGTGGGCGCGCGCGGGCCTCGTCAACATTGTCGGCGGCTGCTGCGGCACCACGCCGGAGCACATCCGGCATGTGGCCGAAGAGGTGGCGGGGGTGGCGACGCGCGTCATCCCGGAGCGGCCGGTGGCGCTGCGGCTGTCGGGGCTCGAACCGTTCGAGATGCTGGCGTGAGCAAAGCCGTTGATGAGTTCTGGGCGGCGGTTGAGTCTTTGGCCAACGACCACGCATCTGTGCGACTTGAGCCAGACGGGT
This sequence comes from Brevundimonas sp., assembly GCF_041919755.1. Taxonomy (GTDB): domain Bacteria; phylum Pseudomonadota; class Alphaproteobacteria; order Caulobacterales; family Caulobacteraceae; genus Brevundimonas. The sequence continues at coordinate 364,640 of NZ_JAYRTD010000001.1, forward strand.
ATGCAGAAATTTTCATGCCGGCTCCGGCTGGAACCCTCGAAATCTCCGGTCGTAGAGAGTTCGTGTCGGTGGCCTGCGGATATCTCTGCATCGAAGACCGCTCCGTCTGCTCGACCGCAGACGCCGATTTCTTATTGGCCGTATGCGACGCGGTTCTTGCCGGGCGAGCCCAAGTGGCGTCTCCGGAAGTTCACATAGAGCTTATGACCCGCGGCTATTCCGGAGTCTGGACCGCCTGATGCGTCCCACCTTCATCAACGTCGGCGAGCGGACCAACGTCACCGGCTCGGCCAAGTTCAAAAAGCTCATCGTCGAGGGCGACTATACCGCCGCCCTGGCCATCGCCCGGCAACAGGTCGAGGCCGGGGCGCAGATCATTGACATCAATATGGACGAAGGCCTGCTGGATTCGCAGGCCGCCATGGTCACCTTCCTGAACCTGATCGCGGCCGAGCCCGACATCGCCCGCGTGCCGGTGATGATCGACTCTTCCAAATGGGAGGTGATCGAGGCGGGGCTGAAGTGCGTCCAGGGCAAGCCGATCGTCAACTCGATCTCGATGAAGGCGGGCGAGGCCGAGTTCCGCGAACAGGCGGTCAAATGCCTGCGCTATGGCGCCGCCGTCGTGGTCATGGCCTTCGACGAGGTGGGTCAGGCCGACACTGCCGCGCGCAAGATCGAGATCTGCACCCGCGCCTATCGCATCCTTGTGGACGAGGTCGGCTTCCCGCCCGAGGACATCATCTTCGACCCCAACATCTTCGCTGTGGCGACGGGGATCGAGGAGCACGACAACTACGCGGTCGATTTCATCGAGGCGACCCGCGAGATCAAGCGCACCCTGCCCTACGCGCGCGTCTCGGGCGGCGTGTCGAACGTGTCGTTCAGCTTCCGCGGCAACGAGCCGGTGCGCCGCGCGATCCACAGTGTGTTCCTGTATCACGCCATCCAGGCGGGCATGGACATGGGCATCGTCAACGCTGGCGACCTGCCCGTCTATGACGACATCGACCCGACCCTGAGGGAAGCCGTCGAGGACGTGATCCTGAACCGCCCGCAGCGGACCAATGTGTCCAATACCGAGCGGCTGGTCGACATCGCCCCCAACTACAAGGGCGACAAGGGCGCGGGTCGGGTCGTCGATCTGACCTGGCGCCAGGCCCCCGTCGGCAAGCGGATCGAGCACGCCTTGGTCCACGGCATCACCGAATTCATCGAGGCGGACACCGAAGAGGCGCGCGCCCGGGCCGAACGCCCCCTGCACGTCATCGAAGGTCCGCTGATGGACGGGATGAACGTGGTCGGCGACCTGTTCGGCGCGGGCAAGATGTTCCTGCCGCAGGTCGTGAAATCCGCCCGCGTGATGAAGCAGGCCGTCGCCTGGCTAGAACCCTTCATGGAAGCCGAAAAGGCCGGAAAGCCGCGCGAGCAGGCGGGCCGCATCCTGATGGCCACCGTCAAGGGCGACGTCCACGACATCGGCAAGAACATCGTCGGCGTCGTCCTGCAATGTAACAACTACGAAGTCATCGACCTGGGCGTCATGGTCCCGGCTGACCGAATCCTGGACGAGGCCAAGGCCCACAACGTCGACATCATCGGCCTGTCGGGCCTGATCACGCCCAGCCTGGACGAGATGGTGTTCGTGGCGCGCGAGATGGAGCGGCGGGGTTTCGACATCCCCCTGCTGATCGGCGGGGCGACGACCAGCCGGACCCACACGGCGGTGAAGATCGAACCGGCCTACGCCCGCGGCTCGACCACCTATGTCGTGGACGCCAGCCGCGCCGTGGGCGTGGTCTCGGGCCTCCTGTCCAGGACCGAGAAGACGAAGAACGAGGCCGCCACGCGCGACGAATACATCCGCATCCGCGAGCAGTACGCGCGCGGCCAGGAGGTCAAGGCGCGGACGACCATCGCCGATGCCCGGAAGAACCCCGTTGCCATCGACTGGACTGCGCCGCGCCCGGCCGCGCCGAGCTTCACGGGGGTACGCGCGTTCGAGGCGTGGGACCTGGCCGATCTGGCCGCGCATATTGACTGGACGCCCTTCTTCGCCAGCTGGGAGCTGATCGGCCGCTATCCCTACATTCTGGACGACGAGATCGTCGGCGAGGCGGCCAAGGACCTGTTCAAGGACGCCCAGGCGATGCTGAAGCGCATCATCGACGAACGGTGGTTCACGGCCAAGGGTGTCGTCGGCTTCTGGCCCGCCAATGCGATGGGCGACGACATCGTGGTGTTTGAGGACGAGGCCCGGACCACGGAGATCGCCCGGTTGAACACCCTGCGACAGCAGATCGCCAAGTCGAATGGCAAGCCCAACGCCGCCTTGTCGGACTTCGTCTCACCCACCGGCGACGACTGGATCGGAGCCTTCGCCGTCACCGCCGGCCACGGCGAACTGGAAAAGGCGGCCGAGTTCAAGGCGGCGGGCGACGACTATTCCGCAATCATGTGCACCGCACTCGCCGACCGCCTGGCCGAAGCCTTCGCCGAGCGGCTGCACAAGGAGGTGCGGACCACGCTATGGGGCTATGCGCCCGACGAGGCGGCCACGATCCAGGACCTGATCGAGGAGAAATACCAGGGCATCCGCCCCGCTCCCGGCTATCCCGCCCAACCCGACCATACGGAAAAGGCGACCCTGTTCCGCCTGCTGGACGCGGGGAACAACGCCGGCATGGCCCTAACCGAGAGCTTTGCCATGACGCCTCCAGCTTCCGTGTCCGGCCTCTACTTCGGGCACCCGCAAAGCCACTATTTCGGCGTCGGCAAGATCGACCGCGATCAGGTCGAAGACTATGCGGCGCGCAAGGGCTGGGATCTGGAGACAGCCGAACGTTGGCTGGCCCCGATCCTGAACTATGATCCGGATGCGGCGCGGCGGAACGCGGCCGCCTGAGCCCTACTCCAGTCCGACTTCGGCCGGGGTGACGGGCGGCGTGGTGATGTTCTCGCGGATGCGGCGCGCCGCGTGTTCGCACCGACCCGGCAGGCCGAAGAACAGGCCGAACGCCTGGCTGCGCACGGCTTCGGACTGACCGGCTAGCGGCGTCCACTTGGCGGTCGCCTCGGCGGCCGCTGCCCGTGCCGCCTCGCGCGATGCCGCCGTCTGGCGCGGCTCGGCAGCATTGAGAGCTGAGCGGAAGTCGGCCGCTTCCAGACGACCAAGGCGGATGATGTCCAGATCCAGCGGATCAGTGGTGTTCAGGCTTTCGCCCAGGGCCACATGCCCGTTCACCAGCGCCTCGCACCAGGCGACCAGCGGATAATCCCCCTGCGGTGCGCCACGCGGCAGTTCGTTGCCATAGGCCACCGCCTCGCGGAACCGCAGGGAGTCCGTCGTCTCTCCACCTGCGGGAGCGGCGGTTGCGACCGGCCCGTCGCCGGCGACATCGGCGCGCGGCGCGGTCGCGACGGGACCGTCCTGCGGCGCAGACGGTGTCTGAATCAGAAGAAGGGCGGCAAGAACGCTGGCGATCATGGAAACAGGCACTCGAGAAAGGGCGACCACACGGGTCGGGATGTGTGGCAACGCCTGAAGCGCCGCGATGGTTTTTCTACGGCATGTCGCACGCAAAGAAAAAGGCGGCGAGGCCGAAGCCCCGCCGCCCATTCCAACAGTCGTTCGTCAGGCCCTAGTACTTCAGGCGTGCACCGACGAAGAAGTAGCGGCCGACCACATCATAGGCGTTGGGGTCGGTGTTACCGTCGTTGGCGTTGTCGAACACCGGGGGCTCTTCGTCCAACAGGTTACGAACGCCGGCGAACAGTTCCATGTTTTCGGTGGCTTGGAACGTGCCGCTGAGGTCGTGGTACCAGTAGGAGTCTACGCCCGAATAACCCGACGGGTCGGCGAAGTCAGGGATGTTGCCCTGGTTGTCCAACTCGTCGATGATCGTGCCCGAGTAAGCCAGACGCACCGGACCGATGTCGTAGCCCAGCGAGATGTTGGCCTTCCACTCCGGCAGGGTGGCGCTGATATTATAGGCGCCGGCGGTGCCCTTGTACTCGATGCCGTCCAGCTCGTAGCTGTCCAGATAGGTCACGTTGACAGCGATATCGAGCGTGTCGCCCCACATGCCGCCAGCCCACGGCACAGACCAGCCATAACGGGTCGAGAAGTCGACGCCGCTGGTGGACAGCTGCGAGACGTTGCCCAGAGGGGCGCGCGCCTTCAGGTTGCCCGCCGGATCGCGGAAGATCAGCGGCAGGCCGATGCCCGCGTCATTACAGGCAGCGACGGCCGACACTGGTGTCGGGGTCGTGGCCGAGGCGGCTGCACCTGCGGCGAAGCACTGGCCGACGATGCCGGAGGCACCGCCGAAGATGGTGCCGATGTAGTCCTCGACTTCAATCTTGTAGTAGTCGAGCGAGAACGACAGGCCCTGTGCGAAGGTCGGCTGCCACACGGCACCGACGGTGACCGTGTCAGACTTTTCTTCCGACAGGTTCGGGTTACCGAAGAAGAAGGTTTCCGTCTGGGTATTCTGGGCGATGAAGCCGGTGGTGACCGGGTTGAAGCCAAGTTGTGCCGTACAGAAGTTGATCACGCCCGGGGTCAGGGTGCGCGGTGCACCTGTGGTCGGGTTGACAGTGGTGCAGGGGTCTAGAACGGCCGGGAAGCCCTGGTCGTTGGCCTGGAACAGTTCGAACACGTTCGGCGCACGGCTGGCACGCTGATACAGGGCACGCAGGCGCAGGCTGTCGACCGGTTCCCACGAACCGCCGAACTTGTAGGACCAGACGTCGCCGACGGTGCTGTATTTCGAGTAGCGCACACCGAGTTCCAGTTCCAGCGACTGGGCGAACGGCATGTCACGCAGGATCGGCACAGCCGCTTCGAAATAGGCTTCCTTCGACGAGCTGCGACCGGAAACGGCACGTTCGGCATTGAAGCCGAAGATGTCGCCGGCATTCTTGGCGTCATCCGGCGTGTAGGCCAGGCTGTCCTCGCGGTATTCGATACCGGCGGCAATACCCAGAGGGCCAGCCGGCAGTTCGGCCAGCGTACCCGTCAGGTTCAGCTGGGCGTTGTTACGCTCGAAGATGCTGCGGTCGGTGAAGTTCAAGCGAACGAAGGCAGCAGCCTGAGGCGTGATGGTGCCGCGTCCGAACAGGTTGATCGGCACGCAAGTCGGGAACAGGGCCAGCGCTGAGGGGGCGCAGGTCGTGGCCGTCCCGCCACCGGCCAGAGCGGCGTTCAGGCGCGAGCGCGAGACGTCGTTCTGAATGGAGGTGGTCAGTTCGGTGCGACCGTAGCTGTAGTAGCCTTCAAGCTCCCAGTCGTTGCCCAGATCGGCGCGCAGGCCGGTGTTGATCTGATAGACGTCGGTGTTGTTGCCTTGAACACGGGCACCGACTTCCGACATGCGGCGGTCGAAGTTCAGCGGAAGCAGCGGGTTCGGACGGGTGTTGGCATAGGCCAACAGGGCCGGCGAGTTCTGCACGAAGAAGTTGGAGACCGGGATTTGGATGCCGGTCGCAGGGGTCGGAGCCAGCTGCGAGGTGTTGCGGCTGTCCGTGTAGAAGACTTCGGCGAAGGCTTCGATGTTGCTGGTGACGTCGTAGTGACCCATCAGGGCGACGTTGAAACGCTCCGACGGCGACTGCAGCAGGTTGACCGGTGCGAAATCATAGCGATCGCTGGTCGGGCCGAGGCCGAAGTCGTTGTTGAACGGGCCAGGAACGCCTGTGGTGCGGAATGAACGGCGGCAGGGGTTGGCCGTTGGGCAACCGGCGGCAGTGTAGGGATTGGTACCGAGGTTGTTCAGACCACCATATTCGCCCGTACCGGAACCACCGGCAGCGCTGGACACGGACCACGGACGATCTTCGTTCGGGAAGAAGCCGTCACGGTCGGAATAGCCGACAAAGCCCGTCACGTTACCGCGGTCGTCGGCGAAGTTCGAACCGAAGGTCAGCGAGGCGTTGAACTGCTCGCCATCACCAAAACCCGAGATGCCGTACTGGGTGTCGAAGCCGAAGCCTTCGTAGTCGCGCTTGAAGATGAAGTTGACGACGCCGGCCAGAGCATCGGAGCCGTACACGGCCGAGGCACCGCCGGTCACCACTTCCACGCGCTCGATCAGCGAGGCGGGAATGCTGTTCAGGTCGACGGCGTTGCTCTTGTCATAAGGAATGAAGCGGTGGCCGTTAACCAGCACCAGGGTACGGCTGGCACCGAGGCCGCGCAGGTCGACCGTGGCCGAACCGTTCGAGGGGTTGTTGGAGTTGGCGGACAGGCCGGGCACGACCTGCGGCAACTGGTTCAGGATCTGCTCGACATTGACGTCGCCGCGCGCCTGGATCTGCTCGGAGGTGACGGTCGAAATCGGGCTGTTGGCCACATAGTCCTGACGGACGATGCGCGACCCGGTCACCACGACATCGTCAATGGAGGTGGGCTCGCCGTCCTGCGCCATGGCCGGCGCGGCAAATGCGAGCGCCGAAGCCCCTGCGATGATGGTCGTCGCCAACAGGCGGCGGCGATTTTGTTGAACCTTCAAGTGTAGTCTCCCCTCATGGTGCCCGGGAGCAGTGACGCTCTGTTTGCGGGACACCGCGGTTGCGTAGATATTCCCCTGCAACAGGCCGAAGCCTCGCAATCCTGTCGAGTTAGGCACCGACTCGCCTGTTACGCTAGAAAATTACATCGCTGTAAGACTACCGTCGGAAAGGTGTCGCATTCTTGACACGTATTGTTACGCCTCGAAACGACAGCTTGAGATATCCGTCCGGAAGCACTCCTGCCTTCCAAAATGCCGCCCCATCGAGATCGCCATGGTTATCAAACCCTTAACAGCCGGAATCACCTGCGTTCTGCTGACAATCGCAACTGGCGCGGCCGCGCAGGACCGGTCGACAGCAACCGCTTCTTCAGTGATCGGTGAACTGATCGTTTGTCGTACCGTCGCTTCCAGCGAGGACAGGCTGGCCTGCTTCGAGCGCGCGACTCAAGGACTTGAGACTGCCCTCGCCAGCGGTGAGCTTCTGGTGGTTGATCGCGCACAGGCGACGGCGGCCCGGCGTCAGGCCTTCGGCTCCACCACGGCCCCTGCCGACATCCTGCAACCGCCCCGCCCTGAGGACCGGATCGACGCCATCGAGACCACTCTGGTCCGCGCCAGTCAGGCCGACGACAACCGCTGGACCTTCGTTCTGGCCGACGGCAGCACCTGGCGCCAGACCGACACCGACCGCGTGCGTATCGTCAATCGCGAAGGCGAGGCTGTACGAGTTCGTCGAGGCGCGCTGGGAAGCTATCTTCTCACCGTCGGTCGTAGCGGCGTAGTCCGCGTCAGGAGACAGTAATCATGGCTCAACTCAAATCCCTGTCGTCCTCTGTGAGTATCGGTCCCCAGTTGCAGCCCACGGACATGGCCGCGTTGGCGGCTGAGGGCTATGCCAGCGTGATCAACAATCGCCCCGATGATGAGGAACCGGGTCAACCGTCTTCCGCCGAACTAGAGGCTGCGGCGACGGCGGCGGGCCTGGCCTATCTGCACGCGCCTATCCGCGGCATGCCTGATGATCAGGCGGTCAATCTGGTGAGACATCAGTTGAAAGCCGACGCAGACGCAAGCGCCCGCACCGCGATGTTCTGCCGGTCTGGTATGCGCTCGTCCGCCGCCTGGGCCATGGCGCAGCGGCTCGGCGGTGCCGATCCTGACGATTTGCGCGACGCCGCTGCGGCGGCCGGTTATGACCTCAGCCGGCTGCCCCTCTGATCAGCGGATGAGAGCACCGCGCGCCGCATAGGATGCAGGCTCGGGTGTGCAGGATGCCACCACCAGCTGGCTCGCCATGATACACAGCACCGTCACGGCGACGATCTGGAGCCGTTTTGAGACAGTCAGGGCAATGGACAGGGCCACGATCAGCGCTCCGCAAAGGGTTTACGAAACCCTAACGCAAGCCCGATGCCGCTCGCGGTCGCCAGACACGGCCGCCAAATGATCCCCTTCGTACGCGATTTCGACTTCGCCTATGGCCGGTGCGATCGGCTCTCGCCGATGATCCGGCGCGTGATCGCCAACAACCCCGGCCCCTTCACCTTCACGGGCACCGGCACCTACATCATCGGACGGGACGATCCCGGTGCAGGCGTCGCTGTCATCGATCCCGGCCCGCTTGATGACCATCATCTGGCCGCCTTGGTCGGGGCCGTCCGAGGTCAGACGGTCAGCCACATCCTGGTCACCCACACCCACAGGGATCACGCCCCGCTTGCGCGTCCGTTCGCCGAAGCGGTCGGTGCACCCATTCTGGCGGCCCGGCCTCCGCTGAAAACCATCCACGCCTCGGGCTCGCTGGATGAGGACGACGACGACGGCTTCCAGCCCGATGTGATCCTGACCGGCGGCGAGAAACTGAATGGGGACGGCTGGACCATCGAGGCCCTGTTCACGCCCGGCCATGCCTCTAATCACATGGCCTTCGTGCTGGAGAACGAGAACGCCCTGTTCTGCGGCGACCACGTCATGGGCTGGTCCACCACCGTGGTGGCCCCGCCCGATGGTGACATGGCGGATTACATGGCCAGTCTGGACACTGTCATCGCGCGTGAGTTCGCCACTCTGTGGCCTACGCACGGCGCGCCGATCACGGAACCCGCGCCATTTCTTGAAGCCTATCGGGCCCACCGGCTGGACCGCGAAGCCCAGGTCCTGGCGCAGGTTCAGGCCGGCCACGCCCGCATCGCCGACATGGTGCCGATACTCTACGCCGCCGTCGATCCGCGCCTGTGGCCCGCCGCCAGCCTGTCGGTCTGGGCGCATCTGATCGCGCTGGAAAAGACTGGGCGCGTTCGCGCCGACCCCGCCCCGGCCATGGATGCCGTCTGGACCCTGGCTTGAGCCCTATTCGGCGGTCTGCAAGGCCCGGCTGATCTCGCCCGCCAGACGACAGGCCTCCCCACCGTGAGAGCGCCCGTCCCGCGCCGCGACCCGAACGTCGGTCCGACCCGGTCGAATCCGCACCACCGCATCGTGGGTGAAGCCGAACCAGAAGCCGGTCTTGTCGCCATCGGCCCGCGCCGCAAACGCTCCTCGCGCCGTGAAGCCCGCTGCCTGCAGCGCTTCATAGGCCCGCTGGGGTGCCACCTGACGCATCACGGGCTGAGCCGCCGGACACGCCTCGGGGCCGATCGACGTCGCGGGTCCACCCTCCCCGCGCATTCCCGCAACCGCCTCCGAGAACCCCGGCCGGTCGTCCGGATTGGTGCTGACATCCTCGGGCAGGCCCTCGGCCAGCCGCGCCTTCTGCCAGGCGAAGGCACCCAGGGTTCCCAACGACACGATAAGCGCCACGACCACGTAAAGCCCCAAGCGCTTCAGATCGCGCCGCGCCAGGACCGATACCGCCAGGGCCGCCGCGACGCCCACGAACGCCAGCGCCCAGGCGACTTGAAGCGCCAGCAGGTCGTAACCCACCGATGCATCCCAGAGACCCAGCGACGTCCCGAAGGCGGCGATCAACAGCAGGAACGGCGTGGCCAGGCTGACCAGTGTCAGACCCTGAACCAGTCCCTCATTCTTCGGTCTGACACGGGCCACGGGATCAGCCCGCCGTCGGGATGCGATAGTCCTTCATCCGCTCGCGGATCAGCTTCTTGTCGACCTTGCCGGTCGCCCCCAGCGGGATGTCGTCCACGAAGACAACATCGTCCGGCATCCACCATTTGGCGATCTTGCCGACCAGGAAGTCCAGGTGCTCCCGCTTGTCCTCGGTCTCGCCCGGCTTCAGCTTGATGATCAGCACCGGCCGCTCGTCCCATTTCGGATGCGCCGCGCCGATGACGGCGGCCAGTTCGACCTTGGGATGGCCCACGGCGATGTTCTCGATCTCGATCGAGCTGATCCACTCGCCGCCAGACTTGATCACATCCTTGGCGCGGTCGGTGATCTGCATGAAGCCATGCTCATCGATGGTCGAGACATCGCCCGTATCGAAGAAGCCTTCGGTGTCCAGGATCGGCGTCTCGTCGTTGAAATAGGCACCCGCGATGGTCGGCCCCTTGATCATCAGCCGCCCGTAGGTGTGCCCGTCGTGGGGCATCTCCTGACCGGCATAGTTCTTCAGCTTCAGCTCGACGCCCAGCGGCGGCGTGCCCTGCTTGATCCGCCACTTCATCTGCTCGTCGTACGGCAGCGCGCGCAGCTCGGGCGTCATGTTGGACAGGGTGCCGATGGGCGAGGTCTCGGTCATGCCCCAGCCCTGCAACACCTCGATGCCGAACTCGTCGTGGAAGGCCCGGATCAGGCTCTCTGGCACAGCCGATCCACCGATCAGCACACGCTTGACGGTCGGGATCTTCAGCCTGTGCTCGCGCAGGTGCGCCAGCAGCCCTTGCCAGACCGTAGGCACGGCGGCCGAGAAGGTCACGCCCTCGCTCTCGATCAGTTCATAGATGGCCGCCCCATCCATGCGCGCGCCCGGCATGACCAGCTTGGACCCCGCGCCTGGCGCGCCGAAGGCGATGCCCCAGGCATTGGCGTGGAACATCGGCACCACCGGCAGGATCACCTCGCTGGGCGTCGCACCCAGAACCGTGCTCTGCAGACCTAGCAGCGTATGAATGAAGTTGGACCGGTGCGAATACAGCACCCCCTTGGGATTGCCGGTCGTGCCCGAGGTATAGCAAAGGCCGCAGGCCGTCTGCTCATCGAAGTCGCCCCAGACCACATCTTCGGACGCGCCTTCCAGCAGGTCCTCGTAGCACTCCAGACCGGGCAGTTCGACCGCCGGCATATGCGCGCGGTCGGTCATGACCACGACCCGCTCGACCTTCGGACAGTGCGGCAGCACCGCCTGCAACAGCGGCACGAAGGTCAGGTCGACGAAGATGACCCGGTCGCCGCCGTGATTGATGATGTAGACCAGTTGCTCGGGGAACAGGCGCGGGTTCAGGGTGTGGCACACAGCGCCGATCCCCATGATGCCGTACCAGGTCTCGATGTGGTTGCCTGTGTTCCAGGCCAGGGTGCCGATCCGGTCCCCGACGCCGATCCCCCAGCCCTGCAGCACGCTGGACACCCGCTTGGCGCGGGCGTGGATGTCGGCATAGGAGGTGCGGACGATGGGGCCCTCGACCGACCGGGTCACGACCTCGCGTGCGCCGTGCCAATTCTTGGCGTGGTCCAGTATCTTGTCGACCGTCAGCGGCCAGTCCTGCATCAATCCAAGCATCTGCGTCCCTCGCTCTGCGCCTACGACCTGAGGCACTTGAGGCCACGCTAATCAGGTGATCGGCGTTAAGCAACGTGACGCTAGGGCAAGTCTGTCGCAGATGACCGGCTCGTGATCTGACGGCGGCTGGATGGCTTTGCAGGATGAACCGCCCGGTCTAGGACACAGCCATGGCAATCCTCATCGCAATCACCGGCGGCTCCGGTTCGGGCAAGAGCACCCTGGCTGAAGCCCTGGTCGCCTCCCTGCCCCCGGGCGCGGCGGTCCTGATGCGCGAGGACAGCTATTATCGCGACGCCGCCAGCCTGCCCGGCTTTGATGCGGCCACCTTCGACTTCGACGACGTCACCGCCCGCGACCACGATCTGATGATCCGCGACCTGCGCGCGCTCAAGTCCGGCCAGGACATCGTCGCTCCGATCTATTCCTTCATCCATCACGGCCGCGAGCCCGGTGGCGAGCCCGTCCGCGCCGCCGAGGTCGTGATCGTCGAAGGGACCCACGTCCTTTGCACGCCCGAACTGGTCGACCTGTTCGACATCCGCGTCTTCGTCGATACCCCCGCCGACATCCGCTTCATCCGTCGCCTGTTACGCGATCAGAGCGAGCGGGGACGCACCGCCGATTCCGTCGTCGCCCAGTATCTGGCGACGGTTCGCCCCGGTCATGAGCGCCTGACCGAGCCGTCTCGCGTCCGGGCCGACTTCATCATCGCCGATGCGACCGCCGCCGTGCGTCTGGAAGACACCCAGGCCGTGGTGCGTCTGGCTGCGCCGGTCCTGGCCCATCCCCTGCTGGCAGGGCTCAAACCCTCCTAGAATTCAGGGCCAGAGCCGGGTCTTCGTCCACCCCTGCCCGTCCCGGTCGAACCGCAGACGGTCATGCAGCCGGAACGGCCGGTCCCGCCAGAACTCCACGCTGTCGGGAATGACGCGCCAGCCTGTCCAGTGCTCGGGTCGCGGCACATCCTGTCCCTCGAACCGTGCCGTCTGTTCAGCCACCGCCGCCTCCAGCGCCGCGCGGCTGTCCAGCGGTCGCGACTGGTCCGAGGCCCAGGCGCCGATCCGGCTCTCGCGCGCCCGACTGGCGAAATAGGCGTCGGCCTCGGCGGCACTGACCGGCTCCAGCCGCCCGCGCACCCGCACCTGCCGCCGCAGGCTCTTCCAGTGGAACAACAGGGCCGCAGCGGGTTTCGCTGTGACCTGCATCCCCTTGGCGCTCTCGCGGTTGGAATAGAAGGTCAGGCCACGATCATCGACATCTTTCAGCAGCACCATCCGGCTGTCCGGCAGACCCTCGCCGTCCACGGTCGACAGACACATGGCGTTGGAATCATTGATCTCGTGCGCCCTTGCCTGCGCCAGCCATTCGACGATCAGGCTGATCGGCTCATCCCGGTCAAAGATCGTCTCGTCACCATTGGCGGCCAGGGCGGCGGCATAGTCCCGGTCATACTCTTCACGGGTCGGGCTGGGTGGGATCACGGGTGCGGTCATGGTTCCCAGATAGACCCGGACCGATGGTTTTGGGAGGGGCATGCTGTCACGGTTAACCGCGCGTTGACCCTGTTCTGCGCCCACTGGGGCCATGTCGTCGCGCGCCACCTCCGAAATCGCCTCAATCGCAGAGGCCCACGCCCTGCTCGGCCTCGACGGTCCGGCCGACGGCGAAGTGCTGAAGGCCGCCTTCCGCCGCGCGATCAAGGCGGCTCGACCCGATCTGACCGGTGGCAATGAAGATCATTTCAGGCGCGTCATCGCGGCCTGGGGTCTGATCCGCATGCAAGGCGCGGGGCATCTCGCCCTGCCCGCCCCCAAGGCCCGACCAGCAGGTCTGACTGTCGTCGCCCTTTCACCGACCCAGGCGCTGGAAGGCGGTGCCGTCGAGGTCAGGATCGGCCAGCGCACCCTTCGGGTGCGGGTCCCCGCCGGCCTTCGCACCGGCGACCACGTCCGTCTGACCGGGGCAGCCTCTGACGGCAACGACCTTTATCTGCCCGTCCTGATCCGCCCGACGGCCAGCCTGCGGATCATGGGCGACGACGTCTACATGCGCTGGCCCGTCTCCCAGCGCCTGCTGGACGACGGCGGCCGGATCGAGATCGAGACCCATGCCGGGCTGCGCTCCGCCTGGGTCGTGGCCGGCCTGGGCACCACCATGACCCAACTCCGTCTCAAGGGCCTGGGCCTGCCCGCTCGCGGCCGACGCCCCCAGGGCCATCTCTTCGTGATGCTGGAGCCCTGCGTCGACGCCCCCTCGTCCGCCGACGACCTTCTGGCCCGGTTCACGCGGGTCTGGACGCCGGACCGGCTGGCGGCTTAAGCGTCGGGGACCATGTCCCACAACACCTTCGGCCATCTGTTTCGCGTGACCACCTGGGGCGAGAGCCACGGGCCGGCCATCGGCTGCGTCATCGACGGCTGTCCGCCCCTGATCCCGCTGACCGAGGCCGACCTCCAGCCCTGGCTGGACCGACGCAAGCCCGGCGGCAGTCGTTTCGTCACCCAGCGCAGCGAGAGCGACACCGCCCGCATCCTGTCCGGTGTCTTCGATGACGGAGACGGACCCGTCACCACCGGCACCCCCATCGCCATCGAGATCCAGAACGAGGACGCCCGCTCCAAGGACTATGGCGAGATCGCCCGGGCCTATCGCCCCGGACATGCCGACCTGACCTATCAGACCAAATACGGCGTGCGCGACCATCGTGGCGGCGGCCGTTCCTCGGCACGCGAAACGGCCATGCGCGTGGCCGCCGGTGCCGTGGCGCGCAAGGTCCTGGGGCCAGACATCCGCATCCGCGCAGGCGTGGTCCAGCTGGGGTCACATCGCCTGTCGGCCGACCAGATCGACTTCGACGCCGTCTACGACAACCCCCTGTTCGCCGCCTCCGCTACGGTGGGCATAGAGTGGGAGGCCTATCTGGACGGCGTGCGCAAGGCCGGGTCGTCCATCGGCGCGGTCGTGGCGCTGGAGGTTACGGGCGTCCCCGCCGGCTGGGGCAGCCCGCTCTATGGCAAACTGGATGCCGAACTGGCCGCCGCCCTGATGTCGATCAACGCCGTCAAGGGTGTGGAGATCGGTGCGGGCTTCGCCTCCGCCGAGCTGTCGGGCGAGGACAACGCCGACCAGATGCGCATCGGCGACGATGGCCAGCCCGTCTTCCTGTCCAACCATGCGGGCGGCGTCCTGGGCGGCATATCGACGGGCCAGCCTCTGACGGCCCGCGTCGCCTTCAAGCCCACATCCTCCATCCTGACCCCGCGCCAGACCGTCACCCGCGACGGCACCGAGACCGACCTGCGCACCAAGGGCCGCCACGACCCCTGCGTCGCCCTGCGCGGCGTGCCGGTGGTGGAGGCCATGGCGGCCTGTGTGCTAGCTGACGCCATGCTGAGGCACCGCGCGCAGGTAAGTTAGATAATCTGACCGCCCGCATCGAAGAAGGACTACCGCCTGTGGATTGGAAGCGAGAACTGGTGATCGCTCATCTGGTGAAACAGGAGATTGCCAAGATCGATTTTGACGGTCTCTGGGAAAACACACTGCCTGAAGTTCGGGCCTCTGAAGAGCAGGTGCAGTTTCTTGAATCCAAACTCGGATATTCGGTGGATCCCCAGTACCGCGCCTTCCTGCTCCACGCGAACGGATGGCGGTCGTTCAGCCAGTTCATCGACATCTTCGGCGTGGACGATCTTGTAGGGAGCGCTCGATCAGCACGAGCGATTGAGCTTACAGAAACACTAGAGCCACTCGAGCCATTATGTGGTTTTGGAAAGAACGACCTGATCCCGATCGCGGCCTCGTCGAATGATATCGATCTCATGCTGATGACGCGCCCGCATACATCAGACCCAGGAAAAGTCTTTTGGGTCGCCGGGGGTCTGATCGACACATTTACCGGGTTCGACGAGTGGTTCCTATCAATGGTCGATTACCTCCGCCTCGACCATCAACAGTTGGTAGAACGCAATACGTAGCCGTCGCCCCGCCCCCTTTTCGCCACTGACACTGTTACCTATATAGGCCTCAGCGAGGTTTCTAACCCTCGGATTCCCGGGAGCATCCCCATGATCGACGTCAGACCTTTCAACAGCCTGGGTGGAGCCAACCACGGTTGGCTGGACGCCAAGCATCACTTCTCCTTCGCCAACTACTACGACCCCAACCGCATGAGCTGGGGCCGGTTGCGCGTGTGGAACGACGACACCATCGCCGCCAAATCCGGCTTCCCGCCTCACCCCCACTCGGACATGGAAATCATCACCTATGTCCGCACCGGGGCCATCACCCATGAGGATTCCATGGGCAACCGGGGCCGAACCGGCGCAGGCGACGTCCAGGTCATGAGCGCAGGCACGGGCGTGCGCCACTCCGAGTTCAACCTCGAGAACGAGCCCACCACCCTGTTCCAGATCTGGATCGAGGCCGACAAGCGTGGGGCCCAGCCCAGCTGGGGGGCGAAGGTCTTTCCGAAAAGCGACCGCAGCGGCCAATTTTCGGTCCTCGCCTCCGGCGACACCACCGATGACGCCCTGACGATCAATGCCGATGCCAAGGTCCTGGGGGCCACGCTGAATGCGGGCGAAAGCCTGACCTACAATCTGGCCGAGGGTCGCCGCGCCTATCTGGTGCCTGCGGTCGGCGAGGTCGAGGTCAACGGGGTGAAGCTGAACGCCCGTGACGGCGCTGCCATCGCGGACGAGCCGACGATCACAATCACCGCCAAGGCGGATGCTGAACTGGTGATGGTCGACAGCCTCTGAGGCTTGTGCACACGGTCAGGGATTATCCATCCTGTCCTGCCGGATTATCCAACCCTATCCATCACTAAGAACCCCGCCCGGATGGCTCCGGGCGGGGTTCTTTTCGATCAGTGTGTGGCGACTACGGTTCCCGTGTCCTGCACCGGCTGAGGCGCCGGCAGGGGCTCGGCCGCCTCGTCCCATTCCACCGGGGTCAGCGAGCCGGTCAGAGCCCACTTCAATGCTTCGTCCGCCGTCTTGATCGGGACGATCTCCAGCGCCGACTTCACGTTCTCGGGCACGTCGGCCAGGTCCTTCTCGTTCTCCTCGGGGATCAGCACCGTCTTGATGCCGGAGCGAAGGGCGGCCAGCAGCTTCTCCTTCAAGCCACCGATGGCGGTCACCCGCCCGCGAAGGGTAATCTCGCCGGTCATGGCGATATCCTTGCGGATCGGAATGCCGGTCAGGACCGAGACCATGGCGACCGTCATGGCCACGCCCGCCGAGGGACCGTCCTTGGGCGTCGCGCCGTCCGGCACGTGCACGTGGATGTCGGTCTTCTCGAACACCGGCGGCTTGACGCCGAAGCTCAGAGCCCGCGCCCGCGTATAGGACGCGGCGGCACTGACGCTCTCCTTCATCACCTCTTTCAGGTTGCCGGTGACGGTCATGCGCCCGCGCCCCGGCATCTTGATCGCCTCGATCGTCAGGATGTCGCCGCCAAACTCGGTCCAGGCCAGGCCCGTAACGATGCCGACCTGATCCTCCTCGTCCGTCTCGCCATAGCGGAACTTCTTGACGCCCGCGTAGTCGGCCAGCTTGGCCGCATCGACCGTGATCGACGACAGCTTCTCCTTGGACATCTCGCGCACGGCCTTGCGGGCCAGACCGCCCAGCGCCCGCTCCAGCGACCTCACCCCGGCCTCCCGCGTATAGTAGCGGATCAGGTCGCGGATGGTCTCGTCCGGCACCACGAACTCGGCCGGCGTCAGGCCATTGTCCTTGGTCACCTTGGGCAGCACGTGCCGCTTGGCGATCTCGACCTTCTCGTCCTCGGTGTAGCCACTGACCCTAATGATCTCCATCCGGTCCATCAGCGGCTGGGGCATATTCAGGCTGTTGGCCGTGGTCACGAACATGATGTTCGACAGGTCGTAATCGACCTCCAGATAGTGGTCGCCAAACGCATTGTTTTGCGCCGGGTCCAGTACCTCGAGCAGGGCCGAGGACGGATCGCCCCGCCAATCCGCGCCCAGCTTGTCGATCTCGTCCAGCAGGATGAAGGCGTTGGTCGTCTTCACCTTCTTCATCGACTGGATGATCTTGCCGGGCATGGAGCCGATGTAGGTCCGGCGGTGACCGCGAATTTCCGCCTCGTCACGCATCCCGCCCAGCGACATGCGGACGTATTCACGCCCCGTCGCCTTGGCGATCGACTTGGCCAGAGAGGTCTTGCCGACGCCGGGAGGGCCGACCAGGCACAGGATCGGGCCCTTCAGGCTGTTGGTGCGCGCCTGCACCGCCAGATATTCGATGATCCGTTCCTTGACCTTCTCCAGGCCGTAGTGATCCTCCTCGAGGATGTCCTCGGCCTTGGCCAGGTCGATAGGCTTCTGCTTGGTCTTGCCCCACGGGATCGACAGCAGCCAGTCTAGATAGTTGCGCACCACCGTGGATTCGGCCGACATCGGGCTCATGTTGCGCAGCTTCTTGACCTCGGCCTCGGCCTTGGCCCGCGCCTCCTTGGACAGCTTGGTCTTACGGATGCGCTTCTCCAGCTCCATGATCTCGTCACGGCTGTCGTCGGTCTCGCCCAGCTCGCGCTGGATCGCCTTCATCTGCTCGTTCAGATAATATTCGCGCTGGGTCTTCTCCATCTGGCGCTTCACGCGCGAGCGGATCTTCTTCTCGACCTGCAGGACCGAAATCTCGCCTTCCATCAGGCCATAGACCTTCTCCAGCCGCTCGGGCACGGCGAAGGTTTCGAGCAGGCCCTGCTTGTCGGTGATCTTGACCGACAGATGGGCGGCCACGCTGTCGGCCAGCTTGGAGGGATCGGTGATCTGGGGAATGGAGCTCAGGGCCTCGGGCGGCACCTTCTTGTTCAGCTTCACATAGTTTTCGAACTGCTCGATCACCGCGCGAAGCAGGGCCTCGGACTGGGCCGGTTCGCCCATGTCCTCCTCGATCTCGACGGCTTCAGCCTCGAAATAGTCGGCGCGGTCGGTAAACCGCGTCAGGCGCGCACGGCTCTTGCCTTCGACCAGCACCTTAACCGTGCCGTCGGGCAGTTTCAGCAGTTGCAGAACGGTCGCCAGAACGCCGATCGGATAGATGGCATCGGCGGCGGGATCGTCGTCGGTCGAATTCTTCTGGGTGGCCAGCAGGATCTGCTTTTCACCATTCATGATCTCGTCCAGCGCCTTGACGGACTTCTCGCGGCCGACGAACAGCGGCACGACCATGTGCGGAAACACGACGATGTCGCGCAACGGCAGGACGGGCAGGATCTTGGTCTCGGTCATTCTCGTACTTTCCGGGGTCTTCGTTGATCTCTGACCCGCCGAGGGGGCGTCCGGGGCAAGGGCCCCGGCGTTTCGACTCGGCCCACATTCCGTGGCCTTCGGATCAGTATGTGGTTCGCGTGCGTCCGGGTTCAAGCGTCGCCGCGCGATAGCCGTGGACGGATGCCGCGCAACCACAGACCAGCTTGACCGTTAGCGGTGCCATAGACAGGGAGAAGACCACCATGCGTACGCTGATCCTGACCACCACCGCCGTGGCCACACTGGCTTTGGCCGCCTGCAATCAACCGGCGGAAAGTCCCTCCGCGCCGGCGGCCGCCGACAACGCAATAGACGCCGTGGCCATCGACAAGAACGCGCCTCCACCCGCTCCAGTGGTCCAGGCTCCTCGCCCCGCTCCGCGATCAGCCCCCGCTCCCGCCAACGCAGCCTCAGCCGACACGGAAGAGGCAGCAGCCGCTGCGGGCACCGCAGCTGAAGCGCCCTCTACAGGCATGATGGATGGGCCCAGCCCCGAGGTCCGTGACACGGCGAAGGAAAAGGCCGAGGCGACCAACCTGCGACCCAACTGATCCAGAACTGAAAAGGGCGGGCCCGTCGCCGGACCCGCCCCTTGTCGTCTCATCTGAGCCCGAAGGTCAGGCGGCGCTGTCAGGCGTCGCAGACTTCTTGGACTTGGTCTCTGCATAGATCAGCAGAGGCTGGGCCTTGCCCTCGATCACCTCGGCATTGACCACGACCTCTTCGACGCCCTCGAAGGTCGGCAGTTCGAACATGGTCTCCAGCAGGATGCCTTCCAGGATCGACCGCAGGCCGCGCGCCCCGGTCTTGCGCGTGATCGCCTTCTTGGCCACGGCAGTCAGGGCGTCGTCGGTGAAGGTCAGATCGACATTCTCCATTTCGAACAGACGCTTGTACTGTTTGACCAGGGCGTTCTTCGGCTCGGTCAGGATGGTGACCAGCGCCGCCTCGTCCAGGTCTTCCAGCGTCGCCAGGACGGGCAGACGGCCGATGAACTCGGGGATCAGGCCGAAGCGCATCAGGTCGTCAGGCTCGACCTGCTTCAGCACGTCGCCCATGCGACGCTCGTCGACTTCCTTGACCTTGGCGCCGAAGCCGATGGAAGCGCCCTCGCCGCGCGCGGAGATGACCTTTTCCAGGCCCGCGAACGCGCCGCCGACGATGAACAGGATGTTGGCGGTGTCGACCTGCAGGAACTCCTGCTGCGGATGCTTGCGGCCACCCTGCGGGGGCACCGACGCGACCGTGCCTTCCATGATCTTCAGCAGGGCCTGTTGAACACCTTCACCCGATACGTCTCGGGTGATGGAGGGATTGTCCGACTTGCGCGAAATCTTGTCGATCTCGTCGATGTAGACGATGCCGCGCTGGGCCCGCTCGACGTTGTAGTCACTCGCCTGAAGCAGCTTCAGAATGATGTTTTCGACATCCTCGCCCACATAACCGGCTTCGGTCAGGGTCGTGGCGTCGGCCATGGTGAAGGGCACGTCGATGATGCGCGCCAGGGTCTGGGCCAGCAGCGTCTTGCCCGAGCCGGTGGGCCCGATCAACATGATGTTGGACTTGGCCAGCTCGACGTCGTTGTTCTTCGTCGCGTGGTTCAGGCGTTTGTAGTGGTTATGGACCGCGACGCTCAGCACCTTCTTGGCGTGGGTCTGACCGATCACGTAATCGTCCAGGACGTCGCGGATTTCCTTGGGCGTGGGCACGCCGTCCTTGGTCTTGGAGAAGGAAATCTTGTGCTCTTCACGGATGATATCCATGCACAGTTCGACGCATTCATCGCAGATGAACACGGTCGGCCCGGCGATGAGCTTGCGCACCTCGTGCTGGCTCTTCCCGCAGAAGGAGCAGTAGAGGGTGCTTTTGGCATCTGTGCCGGCGGCTTTGGTCATCGGGCCTTCTCACTCCCGCGGTTCACCCCGATATGAGGCGAAACGCGCATACCTCGCGTTGATTCCCCGACAATGGGCGCGAAGGTCTTCAAAAAATGACAATCACTCATACGGACGCTCGCCACAAGCCCGCCAAGGCGCGGCAGATGCGGATAGCGGACGGAACACTGTTCATGAGGATCGCGGCGAATGTCTGACATGGGGATAGCGGACGGCTTTCGCCAGCAGCCCAGCAAGGGTCAGGCCATCGTCGCCTTCGACTTCGACGGCACCCTGACCGTGCGCGACAGCTTCACCGCCTTCCTGCGCTGGCGCGCAGGCCGTCGCGGCTGGGCCCTGGGCCTTGTGAAGCTCGCTCCCGCGGTCGCTGTCTATGCCAAGGACCGCGACAGGGGGCGCATCAAAGCCGCCTCGGTGAAGCAGTTTCTGAAAGGCGTGTCCCGCGCTGAACTGGAGGCGGATGCGGAAGAGTTCGCCACCGATGTCTGGGCCAAATTCATGCGTCCGGACGCCCTGGCCTGCTGGAAAGACTGGGGCGAACGCGGCGCTCATCGCGTAATCGTGACCGCCTCCCCCGGCCTGACGGTCGCCCCCTTTGCTCGCCGCCTCGGCGCCGAGGGCCTTCTGGGCACCCATCTGGATTTCGATGCCCGCGACCGGCTGACCGGAAAGTTCACCAGCCCCAACTGCCGGGGCGAGGAAAAGGTCCTGCGCCTACGCACTGCCTATGGGGACGCCATGGCCCTTACCGCCGCCTATGGCGACACCTCGGGTGACACGGAAATGCTGGCCATCGCCGAGCAGCCCGGTTTTCGCGTGTTCACGGAACGGCCCTAGTTCCCGTCGGCATCCACGTCGAAGACCACGGGTTTGCCGCGTGACGTAGGATCCCAGCCTGCGGCCATGGCCGACTTCACGGCGTTGCGAACGCTTTCGACGTTGATGCGCTGGCTCTCGAAAATCGGCCGTCCGTTGGGCCGCAGCGGCATCGGAAACTGCACCACCGCCTCGCGCTTGAAGCCTTGCAGGCGCAGAGAAAGTGCGATCCCCTCCCAGCCCCCGCCCGCGACGGGCTGGGGCTGACGCCGGACCTCCCAGTCATAAATTTCGCCATCGACCTCGACGGTGCCGTGGGTATCGCGTGTATGCTGCATGGCGGCCTGATAGCACGATCGGATAAGGCGTCACCGCCGCCGCTTTCAAAAAAATGCAGCCTAGATCTGACGGCTATAGCCAGGCGCGCTCAAGGGTTGGGAAGATTTTCTTGCAGAGCCCTGGCTGCCGCTTGATGCTGGGTGTGACGATTGATGCGCTTGTCTTCACGGACACTGTACAGCCCTTGGAGATAGGCCTCGTCCCAAGCGGTCAGGCCACCACCGGCGAACTCCGGTCTGAACATGTTCAGGACCGTGTCGAACTGGCTCATGTCGGCCTGCATGTCCATTTGAGCGAACGTAACCATCGCGAGGTAGCCCGTTAGGTCGTCCACGCTTCGACCCTGCGTTTGTTCAACGTCTACGACTACCACAAGACGCTGCAGATCATCTCTGGTGCGCCCGCGTTTCAGTGATGGCGAGTGGATGTAAATCGTGGGCGTGCCGTTGAAATCATCGGTCGGTATCGCGCGATCAGTCAGAACGTCATAGTAACTCGGGCGACTGATAGCCCACCAACGCACGGGCGCATCCGTCGTGGCAAAGTGGTTCAACTGCTCTCGGGACAGCGCTACGTCGGAGAGGTTGGGCCGAAACTCACGGGGACGACGCGCGACCCAGCCTTGGGCCACCGCCTGGGCATCGACCGCACCGACAATGATGATGTTCGGCTCACATGTCTCGTCATTGATAGGGACGCCCAGTCTCCCCCCCAACTGCGCCAGCCCATCCGCCAGTTGCAGAGCTATCGCAGGGCGGAAGTTTACGACACCGATGCAGACAGGGCCCTGCCACCGCGCCAAGCCCCGCCCCGGCACTGGGCGCGCGGCCTCCTCCGTAAAGCGCCTGAGCTGTTCTTCAAGCGGTTCAACGTTGACCACGATGTCATCCAGAACCGTCACCGGTTCGTCGGCTTGATCTGGTGGGGGCGGGGTCTGCGCAATGCTCGCCGGTGCACATATTGCCGCTAACAGAACGGCTGCGAGACCAACCAGCACACGCATTCGGGCCTCCAGAACGAGGTTTCACCTCCGCCACCAACCAGAGCTTGCGCCGATAGCGTCGATCCAGCAAGACCGCCGCTATCTGAATAAAACCTAAACCGTCTTCACACCGTCGCTGTCAGCCTGTTCGCGGCGGTCGTAGACGTGGTCGACGATGCCCCAGGCCTTGGCTTCCTCGGCGCTCATGAAATGGTCGCGGTCCAAGGTGCGCTCGACCTCCTCGTAGGTCCGGCCCGTGTGGTGGACATAGATCTCGTTCAGACGACGCTTGGTGTAGCGGATGTCGGCGGCGTGCAGTTCGATGTCCGAGGCCTGCCCCCGGAACCCGCCCGATGGCTGGTGCACCATGATGCGGGCGTTCGGAAGGGCCACCCGCTGACCGGCCGCACCGGCCGTCAGGATCAGAGAGCCGGCGGACGCCGCCATGCCCATGACCACGGTCGAGACAGGGCTCTTGATGTATTGCATGGTGTCATAGATCGCGAGCGCCGAGGACACCTGTCCGCCGGGGCTGTTGATATACATGCTGATTTCCTTTTTCGGGTTCTCCGATTCCAGGAACAGCAACTGGGCGCAGATCAGCGACGCCATCGTGTCTTCGAACGGCCCCGTCAGGAAGATGATCCGCTCGCGCAGCAGGCGCGAGAAGATATCGAATGACCGCTCTCCCCGGCTGGACTGCTCCACCACCATCGGGACCAGGTTCATGTTTATCAGTTCGATCGGATCGCGCATTTCGGGCTTTCTGGATGGATATGGAGCCGACTCGCCGTCGGCGTCCCTCTGGATCAGGATATCGCGTCGCTCACCGCGTGATGCAAGTCACCCCTGAAAAGCAAATCCCCGCTCCGGCGACCGGAACGGGGATCAAGCAGTTATAGGCGCGAAGACGATCAGATGTCGTCGTCTTCCTTCAGCAGTTCTTCCTTGGTGATCGGCGTGTCGGTCACCTCGGCCTGGTCGAAGATCAGGTCGCAGACCTTCTCCTCATAGATGGGCGCGCGCATCTGGGCGGCGGCATTGGGGTTCTGGCGATAGAAGTCCAGCACCTGACGCTCCTGGCCCGGATAGTTGCGGGCCTCGTTCATGATGGCGTTGTTCAGTTCCTGATCCGAGACTTGGACGTTGTTGGCGCGGCCGATCTCGGCCAGAACCAGACCCAGGCGCACGCGGCGCTCGGCGATCTTCTGGTACTCTTCCTTCAGCTTCTTCTCGGACTTCTTGGCGTCGTCCTCGGGCAGGCGGCCGGCCTCCTTGTCGGCCTGCACCTGCTGCCAGATGCCCTCGAACTCGGCCTCGACCATCTTGGGTGGCAGCGGGAAGTTGTGGGCCTTGTCCAGCTCGTCCAGCAGGGCGCGCTTCAGCTTGAAGCGGGCGGCCCCGACGTACTGCTGGTCCAGATTGGTCTTCAGCAGCTCTTTCAGTTTGTCCAGCGATTCAATGCCGATGCGCTTGGCGAAGTCGTCGTCGATCTTGGCCTCGGCCTCAGCCTTGATGGCCTTGACCTTGACGTCGAAGGTCACGGCCTTACCGGCCAGGTGCTTGGCCTGATAGTCTTCGGGGAAGGTCACGTTCAGGACCTTCTCCTCGCCGGCCTTGGTGCCCTTCAGCTGCTCTTCGAAGCCGGGGATGAAGCGGTTGGAGCCGATCACCAGCTGGGTGTCCTCGGCGGCGCCGCCTTCGAAGGGTTCGCCATCCAGCTTGCCCAGGAAGTCGATGGTGACCTCGTCGCCCTCGGCGGCCTTCACGGCCTTGCCCTTCTTGTCTTCGTACGACTTGGCCTGGCCGGCCAGTTCGGTCAGCGCCTCGTCCAGATCGGCATCGGTTGCCTCATAGGTCGGGCGGTTCAGCTTCAGCGTCTTGGGATCCACCGGCGTGAAGTCGGGCATGACTTCCAGCGCCATCTCGTAGGACAGGTCCTCCTGACCGGCGACGACCTTGTCCATGTCGCTGATCAGCTTCATCTCGGCGGGCGCGGCGGGACGCAGCTTGGCGTCGTCCAGGGCCTGCTGGCTGGTCTGGTTAAGGGTGTCGTTGATGATCTCGCCCATGAAGTCGCGGCCAAAGGTCTTCTTGACGTGCGCGACCGGCACCTTGCCCGGACGAAAGCCCTTCAGCTTCATCTGCGGCGCGACTTCCTTCAGCTTGGCATCCAGCTTGCTGTTCAGCTCGGCGGCGGGAACGGTCACCGCGATGACGCGGCTCAGGCCTTCATTGGACTTTTCGACGACTTGCATGGTCGGACTTCTGACGCTCTGTGGCGGCACCACTGTGGCGGTGCCCGCGATGGGGATGAAGCAATAAGGGCCGCCCCTTGCAGAGCGGCACCTCGAAGCCCGCCCTTATGTCGATGCCCGGCCCAAAGGTCAACGCGCGAGCGCTCCGGTCTGGTCACCATCGTCCAGCACCGCTATCTGCGGAGTATGACCCAGCGCCCTGCCCCTATCGGCGTCTTTGTGACACCCGTGACGCCGCTGCAGCAGAACTGCACCACCGTCTGGTGCACGACCACGAAAAAGGCCGCTGTGATCGATCCGGGCGGGTCGGTGGACGCGATCATCGCCGAGGTCGCGCGGCGCGGACTGAGCCTGGACCAGATCTGGATCACCCACGGCCATCTCGACCACGCGGGCGGGGCGGCCGAGATGGCAGGAAAGGCCGGTGTCGATATCATCGGTCCTCACCCGGAGGATCAGTTCTGGATAGACGGCATCCCGGCCCAAGGCCAGGCTTACGGCCTGCCGGAGGCTCGCAGCTTTACCCCGACCCGCTGGCTCGCCGACGGTGATACGGTCACGCTCGGTGAGACGATGTGGGAGGTCTATCACTGCCCCGGCCATACCCCTGGTCATGTGATCTTCTTCAATAGACAGGCCCGGTTTGCCCAGGTCGGAGACGTGCTGTTTTCGGGGTCAGTCGGGCGGACCGACTTTCCGCGCAGCGATCCCGGTGCCCTGCTGCAATCCATCGTGACCAAGCTCTGGCCGCTCGGCGACGACGTTCAGTTCGTTCCTGGCCATGGCCCGGCCTCGACCTTCGGGGCCGAACGCCGGAGCAATCCATTCGTGTCAGACGCGGCGATGCAGCGCGCGCCGATCGCGCGCCCTGCATCCGGTCCCTCCTGAAGGCGTCGCCTAGCGCGACAGCAACAGGCCGATGATCACGCCGACACCCAGCGCTATGACGCTGGATTTGACCGGCTCGTCCTCGATGGCGCTGCGGACCCGCACAGCGCGCGTACGGCTCCAGTCCGCAGCTGCCTTGGCATCCTCGCGGACCGCGCGACGCAGCGGCTGGGGCGAGCCGAATGTCTTGTCCTCTTCCGATCGCAGCAGGGCGTCGGCCTGACGCTCCAGCCGGGCGGACGGGGTCTCCTGATCGTCATCGGCAATCTCGGTGCCATAGGGATTGGCGGTCGTGTCGGTCATCGGATCGTCCTCGATCAAGGTGAAATGGGGACTGGTTCAATCCGCCCGCCGCCCGCCAGTTCCGACCTCCGCAGTAGATCGGGATGAACAACGAGCGTTCCGACCCGTTCTTCTCCTGCAAGGAGAGACGATCATGACCTTCATCGAACCCACTCCCCCCGGAACGCCCCAGCCCGACATCCTTCCGCCGGACACGCCCGGCCCCGACATTGACCCCTCCAGCACGCCCGACGAGGTGCCGCCGCTGGAGCCCGGCGGCGGCGGCGAGGGCGACTCGCGGCCTCACGACGCGGTCTGACCTTGCGAGGCGTTACGACCCGTAACGCTCTCAAATCCGTGAGGTCTGACCCGGAACCGGACAGTGGACAGAGGGTTCTTTCACCGACCATTACCGTTTCTCGAAAGGATCAACCGATGGCTCAAGGCCAGCCGACAAAAGCCTCCGGGGTTTCCAAGCGAGGATTCGCTTCCATGGATCCCGAACGTCAGCGCGAGATCGCCCGCAAAGGCGGTGCCAGCGTGCCCAGCGAAAAACGCAGCTTTTCCCAGGATCGCAGCCTGGCTGCCCAAGCGGGCCGCAAGGGAGGAGAAGCCTCTCACGGTACGCGCAATCCCAAGGATGCCCCACCCGCAGAATAAGCTTCGGAACGCGACAAGAAACCAGGCGGCACCCGATCCGGGGCCGCCTTTTTCATGCCTGCAGTCATGTGCCCAGCAGGGCCAGGGCCACAGACGGGGCTTCGCCGGTTTCGAACGCCGTGACCACCCAGCCGGCCGCCGTGGCCAGTTCGCGGACCGTGTCCTCGGTGAACTTGCGTGAACTTTCGGTATGGATCGTCTCGCCCTCCACGAAGGACACGCGCGTGCCGCAGATGGTCACCTCCATGTCGCGGGTGGCGACGAGATGCATTTCCATCCGCTGCGCCTCGGCATTCCAGCGCGCCTCGTGGGCGAAGGAGTCCACATCGAAATCGGCTTCGAGTTCGGCATTCGCCCGCACCAGCAGATTGCGGTTGAACGCCGCCGTCACGCCCGCTGAGTCGTCATAGGCGGCGATCAGGATCTCCGGTTCTTTCACCAGATCGACCCCCAGAATGAACAGCGCATCGGATCCCAGCAGGCTGCGGGCCGACTTCAGAAAGGCGATCGCCTCGTCCCGCTCCAGATTGCCGATCGTCGAGCCGGGGAAAAAGCCGATCCGTCGGCCTGACCCGATGCCCTCTGGTAGCGGCGGCATGTGCAGGAAGTCGCCGACCAGCGGCACGACCTTCAGGTCGGGATAGCCCTCGCTGATGCGTGCGACCGCGCCATTCAACGCATCGGCGCTGATGTCGATGGGCACATAGGCGGCCAGTCCAGGTGCGGCATCCAGAACGATCCGCGTCTTTTCGCTGGCCCCCGAGCCGAACTCGACCAGCACCGCATCAGGCCCGAACAGGTCGGCCCATTTCGGGGCCACCGTGCGCAGCAGCGCCGCCTCCTGCCGGGTCGGATAGTATTCAGGCAGACGGGTGATGTCTTCGAACAGGTCCGAGCCACGCGCATCATAGAACCATTTGGGCGAGGCGACCTTCGGCGACTGCGACAGCACCGCGATCAGGTCGCGCCGAAACCGGGCCACCTCGCCGTCCCGCGTCTTCGCCTCACCACGTTTGGGCGCGTCTTCGGCCAGTCGAAGTCCCATGAATGCCCACCTTTGATGCGGATAGAAGAAGTTGCGATAGCTGACCCGGTCGTGGCCCGACGGCGTTGCAAAGCTGGAGCCCCGCAAGACCATCTGATTGGCCATGAACTTGCCGTTGTACTCCGAGGCCGTGCCCTCGGTCGGTGCGAAGCCGGGATATGGGCCGTAAGCGCTGGAAGTCCACTGCCAGACCTCGCCGAACGCATTGGCGAAGCCATCGGCACGACATCGCACCGCATGCTCCCATTCCGCCTCGGTCGGCAGGCGCTTGCCCGCCCAGCGCGCGAAGGCGTCGGCCTCGTAGAAGCTGATGTGTCGGACCGGAGCCTCCGGATCCAGCGTGACCCGCCCCGTCAGGGACATCACCGACCAGCTATCGCCATCGCGGTGCCAGTACAGCGGGGCCTGCCAGCCCTCGGCCTTCACCGTCGCCCAGCCGTCCGACAGCCACAGCTCGGCACGGCGGTAACCGCCATCCTCGATGAACCGCAGCCAGTCGCCATTGGTCACCAGATCGACGGCCAGGCCAAACGGCTCCAGCCAGACCCGGTGCGACGGCCCTTCGTTGTCGAACGCAAAGCCTGACCCGTCGTGCCCGACCTGGGTCAGCCCACCCTCCAGCCGAACGACCCCGCCCAGCCTCGGCTCCAGCGGCCGCACGCGCGGCTCGACGGCATAGGCCGCCGGCTCCAGCGGCGAGCGCGACATCAGGTTCAGCACATCCATCAGGAAAAGCTCTTTATGCTGCTGATCGTGATGCAGGCCCAGGGTCAGCAAATAGGTCTGGCGCTCGTCCAGTTCGGTACGCTCCAGCCAGTCGATCATCCGCCGGTCGATCTCGGCGCGATAGACCATGACCTCGTCCAGCGACGGGCGGGTCATCAGGCCGCGCTCGAACCGGTTCACCCGCTGGCCCAGCGCTTCGTAATAGCTGTTGAACAGCGCCTGCAGACGCGCATCGACGGGCTCATATCCCGCCTGGCCCGCCAGCAGCATGGCCTCGAAGAACCAGCTGGTATGCGCCAGATGCCACTTGCCAGGGCTGCAGTCCGGCATCGACTGGGCGGCCAGATCCTCTGCTGACAGACCTTTCGCCAAAGCGGGCATGGCGGCGCGGACCGATCTATAGCGCTCGACCCACTCGGATGCGGGGGCGTTTACATTGGCGGCTGCTGTCATGCGTTTAGTCCCCTGGTCCATCGGATAGGGCGACGGTCTGTCGCTCAACGGACGTGGCCACCTTTTGTTCCTGCCCGACAAGGCTTACCGTCTGACAAACGACGCGATCAGAGCGTGGCGATCGCTTCGATCAGCTCGTCCACGACACCCTCCTCACTGGCCCAGGAACAGACGAACCGTACCGAGCCATCGTCGAACATATAGCAGGCCCAACCCAGGGCGTTCAGCCGGGCGTGCGCCTCGGGCGGCATCCGCACGAAGACTGCATTGGCCTCGACTGGATGGGCCAGCACGAATGACGACCGGCTCTCGATCCCGTCGGCCAATCTCTGTGCCATGCGATTGGCATGGGCGGCGCCCGTCTCCCACTCCCCGCTCTCCAGCAGACCCAGGAAGGGCGCCGCCAGGAACCGCGCCTTGGACGCCGTCTGTCCCGCCTGTTTCAGCCGGTTGTCGATCCTTCGGGCCAGTGACTTGTCGAACATGACGATGGCTTCGGTGCAGTTCGCCCCTGCTTTCGCCCCGCCAAATACCAGGATATCGACCCCCAGGCGCGCGATCTGGGTCAGGTCGAATCCACCCGCCGCCGCATTGGCCAGTCGCGCCCCATCCATATGCACGCCGAACCCGCGCAGCTTCGCGGGCTCGATCAGATGCCTCAGCTCCTCCTCGGAATAGACAGCGCCATATTCCGTGCACTGGGTCAGGCTCAGCGCCGCCGCCGGCTGGCGATGCCCGACCACCGGCTCGTCCAGCGCCGCTGTCAGGGCCAACGGATCGATCTTGCCCGAAAATCCCGGCAGGCCGATCAGGCCCACACCATGCCCGAAAAACCCCGGTGCTCCGGTCTCGTCGGTACAGATATGCGCCGCGTGGTGCGCCAGCACCGCTTCGTGTGGCTGGGCCAGCATCGACAGGGCAATGGCGTTGGCTGCCGTGCCTGAGAACACGAACCGCACCTCAGCATCGGCATCCAGCCGCTGGCGAATCTGGTCCGCCGCCCGTTGGGTTATCTCGTCCAATCCATAGGCCTTCGCATAGCCCGCATTGGCGTCTCCGAGCACCTTCAGCGCCGAGGGGGCCATGCCCGCCGTATTGTCCGAGCCGAAGTCATAGCGCATGGCTCAGGCCTCTCCGCTGTCCTGATGGGCGTCGCCGGGGCTGGCATGGCCGTCGGGCCGGTCCGTCGTCGCATCACGCACGGCCAGGATGGGCATGGCCGCCTCCGCATCTCCATAGGGAACGGCGACCTGATGCGGGAACGGGATTTCAATGCTGGCCGCGTCCAGCGCCTCCTTGGCCGCCTGGAACACATCAGCCTTGGTCTGCCAGTAGTCCTCGGACTTGGTCCAGGCATGCAGGCTGACCTCGACCGAACTGTCCAGCAGATTGGTCACCCCGGCCCAGGGTTCGGGATCCTTCAGCACCTTGTCGTGGGCCGCCGCCGCCGCTGTCAGCACATTGCGGGCGTGGTTCAGGTTTGCTCCATAGCCAACCCCGATCTTCAGCTCGATCCGTCGCGTCTGTTGGCCCGACAAGTTCAGCATGGTGTCGGCAAATACCTTGCTGTTGGGCACCACGATCTTGACGTTGTTGGCATCCGACATCTGGGTGAAGAACAGGTCCAGCCGGGTGACCTTGCCGACATTGCCGTTGATGTCGATCAGATCGCCGACGCGATACGGCCTCAGCACCAGCAGCATCACGCCCGCCGCCACATTGGACAGCGTCCCTTGCAGGGCCAGGCCCACCGCCAGCGACGCTGCGCCCAGCACCGCGATGATCGAGGTCGTCTGCACGCCCAGCCGCTGCAGCACGGCGATGAAACCGATGACATAGACCAGAACCCGCACCACCTGCACGGCAAAGCTGAGCACCGTCGGGTCGTGCCGGAACCCGCGCAGACGCCCCAGGGCCTTACGCGTGGCTCTGGCTGCCCATTTTGCGGCGACCACCGTCGCGGCCAGGATCAGCACAGCAACCGACAAATTGATCGCAAAGTCGCCCGCCATGTCGGTCAGCTTGGCGATCATGGCGGTATCGACGGCCACGGCCTGCTCGCCGGCGGCCACGGCCTGGGTCACGGTTTCGGTCAGGGATGTAGAGAGCATGCGGGGGGTTTAACGCCTGTCTCGCGGATTAGAACCCCGAACCTGCCCGGCGTGGCGCGCTTTCCATCTCGACCATCGCCGCATTGATGGCCGCGACCAGCACCGACAGTTCGATCGGCTTGGGCACGACCGACGTCATGCCCGCCGCCAAACATTCGGCCACCTGATGGTCCATGGCATTGCCGGTCAGGCCGATGATCGGCACCTCGACCCCCGCCCGCCCCGCTTCGCCCCGGCGGATCGCGCGCGTCGCCTCCAGCCCGTCCATCTCGGGCATCTGGACGTCCATCAGGATCAGCTGGAACGGGCGCAGGGCCAAAGCCTCGATGGCCTGGCGACCGTTCTCGACCAGATGCGGCTGGGCACCCAGATGCTCCAGAAGGCTGCGGATCACCGTCCGGTTGGTCTCATTGTCCTCGGCCACCAGCACTGAAAAACTACCCAGCGCATCGTTGACAGGTTGCGCGGTCTGAGCCGCGGTCGCCTCAGCCTCTTCGGCCGGCACGGTCAGCCGAAAGACGCTGCCCCGTCCCATCACGCTCTCGGCCTCGAGCCGCCCCTTCATCAACTCCGCCAGTTGGCGACAGATGGCCAGACCCAGACCCGACCCCTCGTGCGCCCTCCGGTGCGAGCCGTCGGCCTGTTCGAAGGGGCTGAAGATCCGCGATAGGTCCTCGGGCGCGATGCCCAGTCCGGTGTCTCGCACCTCGAACACCAGTTGGTCGTCCCGCAAAGCGATTGACAGATGCACGCTGCCGCCTGCCGTGAACTTGATGGCATTGCCCACAAGATTGTCGATGATCTGACGCAGCCGCACCGGATCACCGCGAAAGCCACCCGCCACCTCAGGCCCGGCCGAGGACGTGAGCGACAGCCCCTTCAACCCGGCCGAGGCGGCAAAGGTGCTGACGCTGTCCGCCGCGATCTGGGCGGGATGGACGACGCCGTCCGTCAACTCCAACCGCCCGGCCTCGATCCGGGACAGGTCCAGCACGGCATTCAGCGTGCCCAGCAGCGTCTCCCCCGACCGGCGGATCACCTCGACCCGCTCGCGCTGCGTCTTGTCCAGCGGGTTCATGGCCATCAACTGCGTCATGCCGAGGATGCCGTTCAGCGGCGTGCGCACCTCATGGCTCATGGTCGCCAGGAAGGTCGACTTGGCCTGCGACGCTGCGTCGGCGGCGACACGTGCAGCCCTCAATTCATCGATCAATCGCCTATTCTCAGCGCAGGACTCGCTCCACGCGGTCCACACCTCCCCGGCCTGTTGTCCGATCACCACCAGTATGCCGACCAGCAGCAGCATCGATCCCACCAGCGCGGGCCCCGCCGCAGTCAGGACATAGGGCCAGAAGGCCACGCCTACGGCGACCAGCGGCGGCATCACCGCGGTGATGTACAGGCGCGGCACGGCATTGAACTGGGCCATGGCCACACAGATCGACCAAGCCTGCAGCATCATGACGACCGCCATCAGCGCCGGGCTGTGAGCGGTCAGCAGGGCTGCGATAGACCCGGCCACACCCAGGCTGAATCTCAGGGCGACGATCGGCATCAGGCCCTGAATGCCTCGACGCGGGTCGATAGGTTCCGCGTGCCACAGACGGCGCAGTCTCCGCTGGATCACCATGTCCACGGAGGCACCCATCCCGCTCGTCACAAGCGCGATCTGCCAGAAGCCCAGCAAGGCCAGCACCAGCCCGCCGGCCGCCCAGGCCCCGAACAGCAGCCACGGCTCGGTGATCATAGTTGCCAGGGTGATGCGATAGCGATCCGGCATGTCGACGCCCAGCCGAAGCGGCGGCGGTTTGGCCAGAAAGGACAGATCGGGCACTCTCAACACCTGCAGTCAACGCTCCAACCCTGGGTCAGGTTAGACCACCCCGCGTTGCAGGCCCACTAAGCAAGGTGGTTACCGGACCAGTCGTCCACCGCTGCGTTCAAGCGAGTCGAGCAGGTCCATCACATCGGCCTGGGTATTGGCCTCACGCGCCGGCTTGTCCCAGCGGATGCGACTGACGCGCGGAAACCGCATGGCCACGCCCGACTTGTGCCGCGTCGATCGGTTCAACCCCTCGAAGGCGATTTCCAGCACCAGGCCGAAATCCGGCTCGGCCTTCACCGACCGCGCCGGCCCAAACCGATCGACCGTGTTGTCACGCACGAACTTGTCGATCTGCTTCAGCTCCTCGTCGGTGAAGCCGAAATAGGCCTTGCCGACCGGGGTTAGCGTCCCCTCGTCGGTCCAGACGCCAAAGGTATAGTCGGAATAGAAGCTGGAACGTTTGCCATGCCCGCGCTGGGCGTACATCAGCACCGCATCGATCACATGTGGGTCGCGCTTCCACTTGAACCATGGCCCCTTGGGTCGTCCGCCGACATAGACGCTGTCCTTGTGCTTCAGCATCAGCCCCTCGGCCGCGGCCCCGACCGGCGGATCGAGCCTCAGCGGCACCAGCGCCTCCCACTCGTCAAACGGGACAAGCGGCGACAGATGCAGCGTCCCCTCGCCGTTTCGCGCCACCAGCGCCTCCAGCCGGGGTCGTCGCTCGGCCAGGGTCAGACCGCGCACATCCTCCCCGTCCTCGGCCAGCAGGTCATAGGCCACGATGGCGGCCGGAAACTTTTCCAGCATGGCCGCATCCGCCGTCTTGCGGTTCAACCGTTGCTGCAGGTCACCGAACGGCGCGACCTGCCCCCCGCATTGAGGATTGGCTCGCCAGACTACCAGCTCCCCGTCGATGGCTCCCTCGAAGAACAGCCCGGCCATGACATCGGGAAAGGCTGCGGATATCTCGTCGCCCGTCCGGGAATAAAGCTTCTGCACACCCTGCTCGCGCACCGCCTGCACGCGGATGCCGTCCCATTTCCATTCCGCGACATAGTCCGCCGGGTCCAGCCTCTCGAAATCCACGGCCTCGTCGATGGCGACCGACAGCATGACCGGCCGGAACCGCCCGGGTGCATCGCCGCTGGGTCGCTCGCTGCGCCCCTCCAGCCAGGCGAACAGATCATCATAGGGTGGGCTCAGTGCATGCCAGATTTCCTCGATGTCGGATGCCGTGACGGGCTCCAGCACCACACTTCCCCGTTCGCTGTCCGGCGAAGGGGGAGCATCAACCTCCGTAGGTCGCATCATCGCCACCGCCGTCTTGGCCAGCCGCGCCGACAGCCCGACCCGCAGCGCGCCAGTCATCAGCTTCAGCAGGGCCCAACGCCCCTTGGGCTCCAGCGCGTCCAGCCAGCCCTCCAGTAAGGGCCGGACTTCCGCCCGCGACGCCTGATGCAAGGCATCCACCACCTCCGACAATTCCGGTTCGCGATTGGGCCGGTAGGCCGGATCGACGGGCCAGATCAGCGCCACTGTCTCCGCCAGATCGCCGACATAGTCATAGGACCAGCCGAACAGCACGGAATCGACCCGGGCCTCCGTCGCCTTGCGGATCATCGCCGGCTTGGCCGCATCGAACGTCAGATCGCCGGTCAGGGCTGCCAGGGCCCAGCCTCGGTCCGGGTCCGGCGTCGCCTTCAGATAGTCGCGCACCAAGACCAGCTTGGCGTTGCGCGACGCCGTCAGCGACAGGCGGTCCAGAAGTTCGGCAAAGGCGCGCATGCGGTCCCGTTCGGCGGCAGATCAGCACCAAACGCGAAAACGCCCCGGAAGTCTCCTTCCGGGGCGCAGTCTCGGTCGTCGGTCGGCTTTAGTTGAACAGGCCGGCGATCACGGCTGTGATCAAACCCGTCGCCACGGCGGTCAGGACGACATCATTGCCGCTGCGGACATAGTGGTAGCCTTGCGGAGGCTGACGCAAGCCATAGCGGCCGTAGTCGCGCACCACATAGGCATTGGTGCGATAGTAGGACGGCATGCGCTGGCCATAGGACCACTGGCGAACCGCGTAGCCGCGCGGGGCGACGTAGCGGGGCGCGTTGTAGCGTCGCTGGGCCTGCTGCCAGCGGGCATACTGACGCTGTTCCTGACGGAACTCCTGGCGGTCCTGACGTTGTTCCTGACGGAACTCACGGCGGTCCTGACGCAGTTCGCGACGGTCCTGACGGTCGTGGCGCGACTGGGCCTCTGCGGCCGTAGCAACGCCCACGGTCGAGCCGGCGATCACGGCAGCCAGCGTAGCGGTGAGGATCTTGTTCATGATGGGCTCCTTGAGCGGTCGTCGAACCATTTCGACTTGAGCCCACAGTGCTCCGCCGCCCCTGAGGCCCGCCTGAACGACCGGGCTCAGGCCCCGTTCAGGCCGCGACCGAAATCTCGCCGCTATCTTCCAGGCGGCGCACGCTCGCCCTGCCCCCGCCCACCTGGTTCATCACGCGTGCCAGGGCCGCGAAATCGATAGGCTTGTTCAGATAGGCGTCTGCGCCGGCATCCAGACCGGCCTGATGATCCTCTCGCCGTGCCGATGCGGACAGCACCACGATTGGCGTTTCGGTGTTGGGACCGACCGCACCGCGTATGGCCCGCGTCGCCGACAGCCCGTCCATGACCGGCATATTGACGTCCATTACGATCAGGTCGAACCGCTCGCGACCGGCCACCTCGACGGCGATCTGTCCGTTTTCGGCTGTGGATGACACATGTCCGGCCGATCCCATCCAGGCCTCCAAGATCATGCGATTGACCGGATG
Organism: Brevundimonas sp.; assembly: GCF_041919755.1. Taxonomy (GTDB): domain Bacteria; phylum Pseudomonadota; class Alphaproteobacteria; order Caulobacterales; family Caulobacteraceae; genus Brevundimonas. The sequence goes on from NZ_JAYRTD010000001.1 coordinate 400,220, forward strand.
GTCCTCCACGATCAGGACACTAAGGGCACCACCGCCCTCGACATCGGCGTGAATCGGCTCCGCCTCCTTCTGCGTGGTCCAGGCGACGACCTGGGCCTCGACGGTGAAGGTGAAGGTCGAACCCTTGCCCGGGGTCGATTCCACATGGATGTCGCCGTGCATGATGTTGGCCATACGCTTGGCAATGGTCAGGCCCAGGCCCGTGCCACCGAACCGGCGTGTCGACGACGCATCGACCTGGGTGAAGGGCTGAAACAGGCGCTCCAAATCGGCCGGCGCGATACCGGCCCCCGAATCAGTCACAGAGAAGTCGAACTTCACCCGGTCGTCCGACAGCCGCGTGCACTTGGCCAAGAACACGACCTCGCCCGCATCGGTGAACTTCACGGCATTGGACAGCAGATTGTGCAGAACCTGGCAAACGCGCAGCGGATCGCCGCGCACGATGGCGGGGACGTCACCCTCAAAGCGCGAGACGAAGGTCAGCCCCTTGGCCTCGGCCTGGGCCTGAAACGGACCGGCAGCCCGGCGGTGCATGTCGTCACTGTGGATGTCCACGACCTCGAAGGTCATGCGACCCGCCTCAATCTTGGTCATGTCCAGAATGTCGTTCAGCAAGCTGAGAAGATTGTCGCCCGAGTTTCGGATGATCGACAGATACTCCCGCTGGCTGGTTTCCAGCCGGGTCGAGGCCAGCAGCTGGGCCGCGCCCAGCACACCGTTCATCGGCGTCCGCAGTTCGTGCGAGATCACGCCCAGGAAGTTGGATTTGGCGTCGCTGGCTGCCTTGGCCTTGTCACGCGCGGCCTCCAGCTCCTCGATCAGATGCGCCTGATGCTCCTGGAATGCCGTGATGCGATCCTCGCGCAGCATTGTCATGGTCACCAGCACGAACAGGCCGGCCACCGTAAATGGCACCACAGCCAGGAAGGCCCAGAACAGCGACGATCCCCACAGCGACGCAAGGATGATCAGGGCCGCGACACCATAAGGCGAAGAAATGACCAAGGCCTGCCGCGGCGAACTGCGCAACTGCGCGAACACCAGCACATAGCCGGAAATCAGCAGCGCCATCGCCAGCGCATGGCCGAACGGATGGCCCGAGAACCACGCCATCAATGGTGCGACGGCCCAAGCCGCCGTCGTAGCTGTCGCCACAAGCGGGAAGACCATGCCCCAGCCAGATCCGACGCGCGAACTGACGCCCTTTTCGACCTGACCGCGCAAGGCACCCGCCACCACGGTCCCGAAGAACCAGATCAGGGCGTTGATGCCGCCTACAACCGGCAGCAGACCGACCGCCCAGCTGGCAATGATCAGATAGCGCAGATACTGGGTCTGCAGGATGGCGCGCAGGGCCTGTGCGGCTTCGCCGGGGCGCTGCTCGCCCGTCAGCGCCTTGCCGATCCCGTCCGATTCGACCATTGCCCGTCCCACAGTCACACAACCCCAAATGTCAGGCTACGAACAACCTTCTAAGACGGGGTGAACGATGTAATCCGGCCCGCTGCGGCTGAGGCAGCGAGGATTAGCTCGCCGTCGCGGCGTCCTCGCCGGGCGTGAGAGCCGTGATCGACAGGGCGTGCACCGGCCCAGCCAGTTCGTCGCGCAAAAGGGTGTTGATCGTCCGCTGACGCTGCACCCTCGCCTGACCTTCGAAGGCCTGCGACACCACGGTCAGATTGAAATGGCTCTCTCCGCCGGGCGTTGCATCCACGCCGCCTTCGTGATGGTGCCCGGCGTGGCGCGCGCTGTCGTCATCCAACTCCAGACGGCTTGGCGAAAGGGCCGCGGTCAGTTTTTCGCGGATAATCGTCGCAATCGGGCCGTCCGGCATGGTCTTGTCCTTGTTGAAGTCCAAATCGGCCCTACACTTTGTGCGATGCCGAACGACTTTCAATACAAGCCCCGCTTCACCGACATGCGGATCAAGCCGCCCCGCCCCGAGGAAGAGGCGGCCAAGGCCGATGTCCTGCATCTGAAGCCTGGCCAGAAGCCTTGCGAATGGCCCGACTGCCGTCAGGCCGCGACGGCCCGCGCGCCCAAGTCGCGCGAGCGGCTGAACGACTTCTATGACTTCTGTCAGAAGCACGCGGGCGAATATAACAAGGGCTGGAACTTCTACGCCGGCATGAGCGAGGACGAAATCCGCGCCGCCAAGGAGAACGAGGCCATGACCGGCGGTCGCCCGACCTGGGAGATGAAGGCCGGGGCCAACTCGCGTGAGGCCGCCGCCGATGCCGTGCGTCGCGGCAAGCTGAAGGCCGATCCCGGTAACTGGCGCGACAGCTTCGGCCTGTTCGGCCGCCGCACCCAGGAACAGGCCTCGCCTGCCGGTGAGGACAGCTTGCGCCTCGGCAAGCTGGAGCGTGCGGCCCTCGCCGACCTCGATCTTGATGCCCGCACCGACAAGGCCGGCGTCAAGGCGCGCTATCACGAGCTGCTGAAACGCTTCCACCCGGACCTGAACCAGGGCGACCGCGGGGCCGAGATGAAGCTGCAGCGCGTCATCAAGGCCTACAAGACGCTCAAGAAGGCCGGCCTCGCGGCCTAGCATTGGGCCGGGTCGTGCCTAGCTAAGGAGCCCCTTCACTCAGGAGCTCTCTCATGGACGTCCTCTACACAGCCCACGCTTCCGCCACCGGCGGTGGCCGCGACGGTCGCAGCCGCACGGACGACGGCAAGATCCACGTCAGCCTGTCGGTGCCCAAGGCCATGGGCGGCGACGACGGCCCCGGCACCAATCCCGAACAGCTGTTCGCCACCGGCTATGCCGCGTGCTTCCTGGGCGCATTGCGTCTGGTCTCAAAGGAGGCCGGCACGCCCGTCGGTCCCGACACCCAGGTCCACGCCTCGGTCGGTTTCGGCAAGAACACCAGGGGCGAAGGCTTCAACCTCGACGTGGCCCTGAAGGTCACCGACACCGGCCTGGATCAGGCGACGGCCCAGTCGCTTGTGGAGCGTGCCCATCAGGTCTGCCCCTATTCCAACGCCACCCGCGGCGGCGTCGACGTTCGCGTCAGCGCGGAATAAATCCCTGCGGCACCGCGCGCATGTTGAGCCTCGCGCGCGGTGCCTCTAGGAGGGGGCATGACCTCCCTGCTCGACGCCACCCCCGATCCCCTGCTGACGCTTGAACCCGCGCGCCACGCCAGCGTGCGCGAACTGTTCGGCGTCGACAGCGACATGACCGTGCCGGTCTTCGCCGAGCGCGATCCCCATGTGCCCGAGATCGATGACAGCTATCGCTTCGACCCCCAGACGACGCTCGCCATCTGCGCGGGCTTCAGCTTCGACCGCCGCGTCATGGTCCAGGGCTATCACGGCACCGGCAAGTCGACCCATATCGAACAGATCGCCGCTCGCCTGAACTGGCCCCTGGTGCGCGTCAATCTAGACAGCCACGTCAGCCGCATCGACTTGGTTGGCAAGGACGCCATCGTCCTGAAGGACGGCAAACAAGTCACCGAGTTCCGCGAGGGCATGCTGCCCTGGGCCATCCAGCGCCCGATCGCCCTGGTCTTCGACGAATACGACGCCGGCCGTCCCGATGTGATGTTCGTGATCCAGCGCGTGCTGGAGGCGCAGGGCCGTCTGACCCTGCTGGACCAGAACCGGGTGATCCGCCCGCATCCCCTGTTCCGCCTGTTCGCCACGACCAATACCATCGGCTTGGGCGACACCTCGGGCCTTTATCACGGCACCCAGCAGATCAATCAGGGCCAGATGGACCGCTGGAACATCGTCACCACCCTGAACTACCTCGACCACGACGTGGAGGCCGAGATCGTCGCCGCCAAGGTTCCCGAATGGGCTGACGCCGAGGGCAAGCGCAAGATCGCCGCCATGGTCCGTGTCGCCGACATGACCCGCAACGCCTTCATGAACGGCGACATCTCCACCGTCATGAGCCCCCGCACCGTCATCACCTGGGCCCAGAACGCCATCATCTTCGGCGGCGACGTGGGGCTGGCCTTCCGCCTGACCTTCCTGAACAAGTGCGACGAACTGGAACGCCCGACGATTGCCGAGTTCTATCAGCGGGCGTTCGGGGAGGATCTGCCGGAGGCAGCGACGCGGGTGAAGGTGGGCTAATCTGAGGCGAGGTATTGCCAAGGTTTCATGTCTGCAAACGGAACCCCCCGCTCCTCTCTGCGCTATGACGGCACGCCTTCCCGGCACCCATTCATTCGAGAGGATTTCTCCATGACCGACCAACGTATCGAAGGCGCCGCCAACACTGTCGGTGGCCGCATCAAGGACGGCATCGGCGGCCTGACCGGCAATGACCGCCTGCAGGCCGAAGGCAAGTTCGATCAGGTCAAGGGCAAGGCGCTGGACGCCTATGGTCGCGTCATCGACGGCCTAGACGGCCTCGTTGAAAAGGCCCCGGTCCAGTATCAGGAAAAGGCCCGCCAGGGTCTGGACTTCGCCCGCCGCAAGCCCCTGCTGACCACCGGCATCGTGGCCGGCGTGGCCGTGCTGCTGAGCGGCTTGGGTCGCCGCCGGTAAGGCGAGGCGTTCGCCGCACAGACAAAAGGCCCGGGCAGCGATGCCCGGGCCTTTTTCTTTGGATCATTCCTCCCCCATCGGGGGAGGGGGACCGCCGGCACGGCGGTGGAGGGGGCCAGCCCCAAACATCGGCGCATGCTGCCAGCCCCCTCCACCACTTCGTGGTTCCCCTCCCCCGACGGGGGAGGATTAGGCGTCAGTCCGCGACGACGTCCGCGTCCTCGGCCACCTTCTCCGGCGCACCCTTGGTCGGGGTGATGTCGAAGGCGATCTTGCCGTCCTTCAGCTCCACCTTCACATGGCCGCCACGCGTCAGGCGTCCGAACAGGATGTCGTCGGCCAGCGGCTTCTTGATGTGCTCCTGAATGACCCGCGCCAGGGGACGCGCGCCATACAGTTCGTCGAAGCCGTTCTTGGCCAGCCAGTCGTTGGCCTCGTCCGACAGTTCGATGGTGATGTTGCGGTCGCCCAGCTGGCCTTCCAGCTGGATCATGAACTTGGTCACCACGCTGCGGATCGTCTCGGCGTCCAGCGCCTTGAAGGCCACGATGGCGTCCAGACGGTTGCGGAACTCCGGCGCGAACAGCCGCTGGATGGCCTTGTCGTCCTCGCCCTCGACCTTGCCCCGGCCAAACCCGATGGAGGCGCGGGCGTTGTCGGCCGCCCCGGCATTGGTGGTCATGATCAGGATGGTGTTCCTGAAATCCACCTTCTTGCCGACCGCATCGGTCAGCATGCCGTTGTCCATCACCTGCAACAGGATGTTGTAGACATCCGGGTGCGCCTTCTCGATCTCGTCCAGCAGGACCACCGAATGCGGATGCTGATCCACGGCATCGGTCAGCAGGCCGCCCTGGTCATGCCCAACATAGCCCGGAGGGGCCCCAATCAAACGGCTGACGGTGTGGCGCTCCATGTATTCCGACATGTCAAAGCGCTGCATCTCGATGCCCAGGGTGGAGGCCAGCTGCTTGGCGACCTCGGTCTTGCCGACGCCCGTGGGCCCGCTGAACAGGAAGGCCCCGATCGGTTTCTGCGGATCGCGCAGGCCCGCCCGGGCCAGCTTCATGGCCGCAGAGACCTGTTCGATCGCCGCCGACTGGCCGAAGACCACGCGGTTCAGATCGTCCTGAAGCTGACGCAGGCTTTCGGTGTCGGACTTGGAGACCGACTTGGCGGGGATGCGGGCCATCTTGGCGATGACGGCCTCGACCTCCTTCTGGCCGATGACCTTCTTGCGCTTCGATTCCGGCAGCAGCATCTGCGACGCCCCCGCCTCGTCGATCACGTCGATCGCCTTGTCCGGCAGTTTCCGGTCGGTCATGTAGCGGGCCGACAGTTCCACCGCCGTGCGAATGGCGGCGTCGGTGTAGCGCAGCTTGTGGTGTCCCTCGTAGGAGCTCTTCAACCCTCTCAGGATCTTCACCGTATCCTCGACCGTCGGCTCGTTGACGTCGATCTTCTGGAAGCGCCGCACCAGGGCGCGGTCCTTCTCGAAATGCTGGCGATACTCTTTGTACGTCGTCGACCCCATGCAGCGCAGGGTGCCTGACGCCAGCGCGGGCTTGAGCAGGTTGGACGCATCCATCGCCCCGCCGCTGGTCGCGCCCGCGCCGATCACCGTGTGGATCTCGTCGATGAACAGGATGGCGTTCTCGTGGTTTTCCAGCTCCTTGACGACCTGTTTCAGTCGCTCCTCGAAGTCGCCGCGATAGCGGGTGCCGGCCAGCAGCGCACCCATGTCCAGGCTGTAGATGGTCGCGCCTTCCAGTACGTCCGGAACCTCGTGGTTGACGATCTTGCGGGCCAGCCCCTCCGCGATCGCGGTCTTGCCCACGCCCGGTTCGCCGACCAGCAGCGGGTTGTTCTTGGTCCGGCGGCACAGGATCTGGATCGCCCGCTCGACCTCGCCGTGACGGCCGATCAGGGGATCGATCTTGCCGTTCTTGGACTTCTGGTTCAGGTCGACGCAATAGGCTTCCAGCGCCTCTCCGCCCGTCTTGGCGGCGGCGGCGTCCTCGGCGTCCTCGGGGCTGGCGGCACCGGCCTTGGCCGGACGCGTCTCGCCCCCGCCCTTCTTGGCGATGCCGTGCGCGATATAGTTGACCGCATCATAGCGCGTCATGTCCTGCTCCTGCAGGAAGTAGGCGGCATGGCTCTCGCGCTCGCTGAAGATGGCGACCAGCACGTTTGCGCCCGTCACCTCCTCGCGGCCTGAGCTCTGGACGTGGATCACCGCGCGCTGGATCACGCGCTGAAACCCGGCGGTCGGCTTGGCATCCTCACCGTCGCTGGTGGCCAGGGCCGCCAGATCGGTATCGACATACAGCGTCAGCGCCGTCTTCAGATTGACCAGCTCGACATTGCAGGCGGTCATGACGCCCGCCGCATCCGGATCGTCGATCAGCGCCAGCAGCAGGTGCTCAAGCGTGGCGTATTCGTGCTTGCGCTCGTTTGCATAATGCACCGCGCGGTGCAGGGTCTCTTCGAGAGGACGTGAAAATGAGGGCATGGGCGCTATCCTCTCAGTCTTTTTCCATCGTGCATTGCAGCGGATGCTGGTGACGCCGGGCGGTTTCGATCACCTGGGCGACCTTGGTTTCGGCCACTTCATAGGTGAAGACGCCGCAGACCCCGACGCCATGCTGGTGCACATGCAGCATGATGCGGGTCGCGTCCTCGCGGCTCTTCTGAAAGAACCGCTCCAGCACATAGATCACGAATTCCATCGGAGTGTAGTCGTCGTTCAGGATCAGCACCCGGTACAGCGAGGGCTTCTGAAGTTTCGGCCTTGTCTCGGTGATGGTGGCAGAGCCTGCGCCCTGGTCCCGATCACCGCTCCTGCGTGACGGCGGCATTCGTAATCCAATTGGGAAGTTCGATGGATCAGATAGGAGATGATGCCCTGAATTGAAGATGCGACAAGTCACCTCTTTGTTTGCGAAGGCGCAAAAGCCTGTCCCTCCCGCTCGAGGGTGGGTGGCCAAACGAAGTGAGGTCGGGTGGTAGGGCCCAAGGCAACGGGGCACCTGCTCATTAGCGCCGCGCCCTCCCCGCCCGGCTTTGCTGCGCTCAGCGACCCTCCCCCAAGGTGGGAGGGCAAACTCCGCGTACGCCTTCAACAACAAAAAGGCCCCCGGATCGCTCCGGGGGCCTTCTCGTTACGCTACTGAAGTCGTCAGGCGCTTAGCGGGCGGCCTGGAACTTTTCGACCGAGGCGGTGACGCGCTCGTTGATCGGCTTGAAGCTGTCCTTGACCGAGGCGGTCATGACGTCCGTGGCCTTGGTCACTTCGGCCAGATAGGCTTCGGTTGCCGACTTGGCCCAGCTGGTTTGCAGTTCCAGCAGTTCCTGGATCGAGCGGGCCTGGGCCATCGACTGGGCGGCGGCGACGCCGTCTTCCCACGACTTCTTGGTGAAGGCGACCGATTGGGCCGACAGGGTCTCGACGCCCTTCTGGGCGGCGGTGGCCGAGGCGACCATGGCTTCCAGGTTCTGCTTGCTGTGGGCGTTCAGCTCGGCCAGGCCGGCGGCCGACTTGTCGGCGACGTCGCGGAACACCTTGGCACCGGCGGCCTGGGCCTGCTCGGCATTGGCCTGGAACGTGGCCTGGGCCTTTTCAGCGCCGGCCTGGAAGTTGGCCTGGGCCTTTTCGGTGGTGGTCTTCACGGTGTCGGCGGTCTTCTTCACGGTTTCAACGGCGTCAGTCACGATACAGTCTCCTGAACTGAGGTGTCGCAGTGATCCCGCGACTGATTTTTCTCGCAGCAGGCGATTCCGCCGCGACGAGGCTCATATGGTGCAAGTGCGAACAGTCGTCAAGGGTTATTGTGCGCTGCACAAAATCGTCAGCCAGACTTCACAATCCTGTTGACGCCTTGTTTACCCTCTCGAAACGGACGGGGCGCATGGTAGCCTTTCTGTTCGCGTCGCGTGGTGGGGCCGCCGTCGCGCCAGTCTATAAGAGTGAGGCCTGTCGTGCTGACCATCGCCCTGATCCGTCGCGGATTTCTGTCGCTGGCCCTCATCGCGGGCCTGGCCTTCACGCCGGCCGCCACGCCACCTGTCGCCCAGTCTGGTGACAACACTCGCTACGCCGCCATCGTCGTGGATGCCGAAACGGGTGAGGTCCTGTTCGCGCGCAACGCCGACGCCCGTCGCTATCCCGCCTCGATCACCAAGCTGATGACGCTGTATCTGACGTTCGAGTCGCTCTCGAAGGGCGACGTGAAGTTGACGGATACGCTCACCATCTCGATCCGCGCGGCCAGCGAACCCCCCTCCAAACTCGGCCTCGCCGCGGGCCAGACCATCAGCCTCGACAACGCCATGCGCGCAACGGCGGTCCGCAGTGCCAACGACATGGCCATGGCCATCGCCGAGCATGTCGGCGGCTCCAACGACCGTTTCGCCGCCCGCATGACGCAGAAGGCGCGCGAGCTGGGCATGACCCAGACTGTCTACGTCAATCCCAACGGCCTGCCCGACAGCCGCCAGATCACCTCAGCGCGCGACCTGTCGATCCTGGCGCGCGCCATCATGCGTGACTACCCGCAATACTATGCCTATCTGGGCCAGCACGACTGGGCCTACAACGGCCGTGACTACCGCAACACCAACGGCCTGCTGCATACCGGCAACGGCTATGACGGACTGAAGACCGGCTACATCAACGCCTCGGGCTTCAACCTGGCCGCCTCGGCGGTGCGCGGCGACAAGCGGCTGATCACCATCGTGCTGGGCGGGCGCTCGACCGCCAGCCGCAACGCCCATGTCGCCGCCCTGATGGATACCGGTTTCGAACTGGAACGCGCCCGCGACCGCGGCCAGTCCATCCCGATCACCCAGGCCTTCTTCGAACAGCGCGGCTTCGGCCTCAGTTCCAGCCCGGCCGGCGAGGTCCAGTTCGCCTCGATCACCTCCACCGGGGCCGCCGTACCGAACAACGAAGCCAACCGCGATGAAGGCACCGCCTATGCCGCCCTCGCCCGCACGCCTGCGCCCCGCCCTGAGCCGCGCGCGCCGGCCCGCCCCGCCACACGTTCGGGACAGCTGCCCGCCGACCTGCCCGCCGACGTCACCGCCATCCTGAATGGTGGGCGCTCGCCCGCCGCGACCATGACCCGCACGACGGCACCTCGTGCCGCACCGGCCCGCGCCTCCGGCGGCTGGGCCGTTCAGGTCGGCGCCTTCCGCGACGAGACCGTGGCCCGCAACTGGCTGACCGAGGTCCAGCGCCGCTTCCGCACCCAGTTCTCTTCTGCCGAGCGCACCGTCGTCGATGCTGAGGGCTGGTTCCGCTCGCGCTTCACCGGCATGACCGAACAGTCCGCCCAGGCCGCCTGCGAAGCCCTCGCCGCCCGCAGTGTCACCTGCATGGTCGTTCGTCCGCAGGGATAATTCAGACGCGGCTTTACCCCCCGCCCCTTTTCCACTATACGCGCCGCCTTTCCAGGGCTTCGGTCCTGGCGTGGAGTTCCAAAGGGTTTGGGAAGTCATCCCGGCCGCCGCGCCCGGATCCATCGTGGGAGAGGACTTTACCCGGTCCCCTCGCGCCGACGCCCTACAAGGGAGAATACCGCATGGCTCTTTACGAGCACACGGTCATGACGCGCCAGGACATCAGCGCGCAACAGGCCGAAGCGCTGAACGACACCATCAAGGATCTGATCGTCGCCGGTGGTGGCTCGGTCGCCAAGATCGAATACTGGGGTCTGCGCAACCTGACCTACCGGGTCAAGAAGAACCGCAAGGCGCACTATTCGCTGCTCGCCGTCGACGCCCCCCCGGCCGCCATGGCCGAGGTCGAGCGCCAGCTGTCGATCAACGAGGACGTGCTGCGTTGGCTGACCGTCCGCGTCGAGGAACTCGATCTGGAACTGTCGCCCCTCCTGGCCCGCCGCGAGCGTGAGCGTGAACGTGAGCGCGAGCGCACGCCGCGTGAAGACGCCCCCGCCGCTGAAGCCGCAGAATAAGGACCCGGATCATGACCGATACGACTGCCCCCAAGCCGGGTACGCCGGCCGGCTCCGGCCCCGCCCGTCGTCCCTTCTCGCGTCGCCGCAAGGTTTGCCCGTTCACGGGCGAAGGCGCACCAAAGATCGACTACAAGGATGTGAAGCTGCTGCAGCGTTACATCTCCGAACGCGGCAAGATCGTGCCTTCGCGCATCACCGCCGTTTCCCAGATCAAGCAGCGCGAACTGGCCAAGGCCATCAAGCGCGCCCGCTATCTGGCCCTCCTGCCGTATGTGGTGAAGTGATATGAAGGTCGTTCTGCTAGAGCGCGTCGAGAACCTCGGCGCCATCGGCGACGTCGTGTCCGTCAAGGACGGCTTCGCCCGTAACTTCCTTCTGCCGCGCGACAAGGCCCGTCGGGCCACCTCGGCGAACCTGAAAGCCTTCGAACTCGACCGCGCCGCCATCGAGGCCCGCAACGAGAAGAACAAGGCCGAGTCGCAGAAGATCGCCGACAAGATCGACGGTCAGACCTACGTCATGATCCGCCAGGCCGGTGAAACCGGTCAGCTGTACGGATCGGTCGCCGGTCGCGACGTCGCCGAAGCCGTTCAGGCCGAGGGCGGCAAGGTCGAGCGCTCGCAGGTCGTCCTGAACGTGCCGATCAAGAGCCTGGGCGTCCACGAAGTGCTGGTTCGCCTGCACGCCGAGGTCACCGCCACGGTCAAGATCAACGTCGCACGCTCGGCCGAAGAAGCCGAACGTCAGGCCAAGGGCGAGGACGTCATCAAGTCCGCCTATGATGAAGACCGCGAAGCGGCCGCCGAACAGGCCCGCGACATGGTCGAAGGTGGCGCAGGCCAGCAGGACGGTCTCGGCTCCGAAGCCTGATCGTCTCACTGAGACCGAAAAGACGCGGCGGCGCAGGGGCAACCCTGCGCCGCCGAACTTTTATCTAGACCTCGGGCCCGTTCGCCGTCTTAACTGGCCCGAACACGGCCTCGAATGCGCTCCGCAGGGCCGCGTCCGCCTCGTCCATAGTGGCCAGGACGCCCAGGTCGACCAGGCTGGTCACCCCGTGCTCGGCGATGCCGCACGGCACGATGCCGCCGAAATGGTCCAGGTCCGGCTCGACGTTCAGGCTGATGCCGTGAAAGCTGACCCATCTGCGCACCTTCACGCCGATGGCGGCGATCTTGTCCTCACGGCTCCAGCCGGCGCCCTTACGCTCGACCCACACCCCGACCCGCCCGTCGCGCACCCCCGCCTCGACCCCCAACCGGTCCAGCGCTCGGATGATCCATTGCTCCAGCCCCCGCACGAAGGCCCGCACGTCGCGCCCCCGCCGGTTCAGGTCCAGCATGACATAGGCCACTCGCTGTCCCGGCCCGTGATAGGTCAACTGCCCGCCCCGCCCCGTTCGGTGCACCGGAAACCGCCCCGCATCCAGCAGGTCGTCATCCTTCGACGACACCCCGGCGGTGTAGAGCGGCGGATGTTCCAGCAGCCAGACCATCTCGGCGGCCTCGCCCGCCGCGATCGCCGCCACCCGAGCCTCCATGAAGGCCACCGCCGCGTCATAGGGGACCAACCCGACCGACATGGCCCACTCCACGGGCACCTCATCGCTCGGTATCAGGCGATTTTCCGCAAGGCTTAACGGGTCAGCAAGCATGAAGACTCAATGTGTCCCCCGAAGGCATCGCGCAAGGGCTGTCGCTTGCACACCTTCGTCTGAACCGGATGCGCCTTGAGCCAGATTGACGCCGTCAATGTCGAGATTTCCGTCGTGTTGGGCCGTTCGGTCCTGCCGATGTCGCAACTGCTCAAGATGGGCCGTGGCGCGGTGATCCCGCTCGACGCCTCCGAAAGCGACGAAGTCTGGATCCTGGCCAACAACCACCCCGTCGCCCGCGGCGAGATCGAAATCCGCGACGACCGCATCGCGATCACGGTGACGCGCCCGGCGGACGTTTACGACTTCATGGCGGGAGCGGCTTAGCCCCTTCCCTTTCCCTACATCCTCCGCTATCAGCCCCGCTCCGATGTGAGCGGCCGTGGCGGAATTGGTAGACGCGCAGCGTTGAGGTCGCTGTTCCTTAACCGGAGTGGAAGTTCGAGTCTTCTCGACCGCACCATCGGATTTCGAAACCTGTGAGGCGGCTGGACTTCGGTCCACCGTCCGGGCAGGCTTCCACCATTCAGGCGAACCGCTGACGGTTCATGGGGCGACGCATCGGCGCATAGCTGATTCATTTTTCGAGGGAGGCCAGAAGCGTGATTACCACCGCAAACGCCCCCCTGTCGCTAGAGCCCGAAGCCGAAGATCACGTCGCCCTGGACGAGGACTATGTCCTCACCCCCGCCTTCGTGGAAAAGGTCGTCGATGCCGCTGACGACGGCGACGGCGCGCGCCTGACGGCCCTGCTGGAAGACCTTCACCCCGCCGACGTCGCCGACCTGATGGGCTTCCTGACGGAACAGCATCGCGGCGTGGTCGTGATCTGGCTGCCGCCGGAACTGCTGGCCGAAACCCTGCCTGAGCTGGACGACGGCATCCGCGAGGAGGTGCTGGAGCGCGTCCCCCACCTGATCCTGGCCGAGGCCCTTCAGGAGCTGGATTCCGACGACGCCGCCGCCGTGGTCGAGGATCTGGAAGACGACCAGCGCGAAAAGGTCCTGGCCGCCATGCCGGACGAGGATCGCGCCGCGATCGAAAGCTCGCTGGGCTATGCCGAGGATACGGCAGGACGCCTGATGCAGCGCGAGGTGATGGCCGCGCCCCAGTTCTGGAACGTCGGCGACACCATCGACCATATCCGCAAACAGGGCGAGGACCTGCCCGAGCTGTTCTTCGACATCTACATCGTCGATCCGGCCAACAAGCCCATCGGCGGCGTGCCGGTCAGCGGCCTGCTGCGGGCGCCACGATCCGTCGCCCTGACCGACATCATGGAGCCGGTCAACGCCATTGCCGTCGATCAGGACCAGGAAGAGGTCGCCTATATCTTCGAGAAATACCACCTGATCTCGGCCCCGGTGGTCGATGTGGCGGGGCGTCTGGTCGGTCAGATCACCGTCGATGACATCGTCAACATCATTCAGGAAGAGAACCGCGAGGATATCCTGCGCCTGGCCGGTGTTCAGGACGAGGACCGCGGTTCGACCATCCCCGAGATCGTGCGCAGCCGGGTGCCCTGGCTGACGATCAACCTGGCCACCGCCACCCTGGGGGCCAGCGTCATCGGCTGGTTCGAGGGCACGATCCAGCAGATCGTGGCATTGGCCGTGCTGATGCCCATCGTTTCGGCCATAGGCGGCAATGCAGGCACCCAGGCCCTGACCGTGACGGTCCGCGCCCTGGCCACGCGCGAACTGAACAGCTCCAATGCGCCCCGAACCTTCTGGCGCGAGCTGGTGGTGGGTCTGTCCAACGGCCTGCTTCTGGCACCTCTGATCGGTCTGGCCACCGCCTTCTGGTTCCGCGACGAGGACTGGCGGATCGGTCTGGTGATCGCCGGAGCCATGGTGCTGAACCTGCTGGTCGCGGCCAGCGTGGGCGTGCTGACGCCCCTGACCCTGTCCAAGCTGAAGTTCGACCCCGCCGTTTCCTCTGCCGTCTTCGTGACCGCGACCACCGACTTCTTCGGGTTTTTGATCTTCCTCGGCCTGGCCACAATGGTGCTGCTGTAACGGCGCAGGGCTTGCTGCTTCCCCGACAGGGCGAGTAAGCCTGTATCGTTCTGGGTCAATCCGTGTCCGACGCCGCCAAGCCACGTCTGAAAATCTCCCGTCCGGGCCTGATGCTCATCAAGAGCTTCGAGGGCTTCCGCCCGCGCGCGGTCCAGGCGGAAGAGGGTCGCTGGGTCATCGGCTATGGCCACACCGCTTCGGCCCGCGAAGGAGCAACGGTCGATGAGGCGGATGCCGAACTGCTGCTGCAGTATGACCTGCTGCCCATCACCGCCGCGCTAAACGAGCGCATCGACGGGCCCATCAACCAGCATCAGTTCGACGCCCTGGCCAGCTTCGCCATCTCGGTCGGGCTCAAGGCCTTCCTCGCCTCCGACGTCCTGCGCCGCTTCAATGCCGGTCAAGCGAAAGAAGCCGCTGACGCACTGATCGGCTGGCCGGAACCAGAGTCTCCCGACGCCGCTCCGCGCCGCCGCTCGGCCGAACGCGCCCTGTTCAATGCCTCGCCCGAGGCTTCCGTCACGGTCGCCGACCTGATGATCGCGCCCCTGCCGGTCGCAGGCGATCTGTCGCAAGAGCCCGCGCCCCTGCCCGCCGCCCAGCCGACGACAAAGCCGAGGGCCGAGCCGACGGCAAACCCGGCCGCACAGGCCCGTGCCGCGGCCGTGGCCAGCCTGCTGGGCGAAAGCGCGCCCGTCATCTCGACCCCTGCGACATCGGATCCCGCCCCCTCCACTGACGACGTTGCCGCTGACCCTGCGCCACAGTGGGACGCCGCCTCGTCCCCTGCCGCCGTCGGCGAGGACGCGACCGTTCAGACCCCTCCCGTCGCCGGCGACGAGACCCCGGCCGCGCCGGTCATGCGACACGAGGCCACGCCTGCGAAGGCCAAGGGCTTCGACTGGGTCTATACCGGGGCCTTCCTGATCATGGGGGCCATCGGTTTCACCGCCTGCGGGGCGGCCGCCGCCGCCTTCCGCCTGGCCGCCAGCCGCCCCTCGCCCTCGAATGAGACGCTCGTCATCGCCGGGGTGCTGGGCCTGATCGGCGCCGTCTGCGTCGCCGCCGCCGCCTGGAACCTCTACGCCCGCTGGAGCAAGGCGGACTGATCTTTGCGGCGACGACCGGGAATGCTAACCCCGCGTCATGAGCATTCCCTTCGCCCCCCAATCCATGGAATTCGGCCTCGGCGAGACGGCTGACGCCATCCGCGACACCACCGCCCGCTGGGCCGCCGACCGTCTGGCCCCGCTGGCCGCCGAGATCGACGAGACCAACGCCTTCAAGCGCGAGCTCTGGCCGGAAATGGGCGAGCTGGGCCTGCACGGCATCACGGTGGAGGAAGAATACGGCGGCCTGGGCCTCGGCTACCTCGACCACGTCGTGGCCATGGAAGAAGTCTCGCGCGCCTCGGCCTCCATCGGCCTGGCCTACGGGGCCCACTCCAACCTTTGCGTCAACCAGATCCGCCGCTGGGGCACCGAGGAGCAGAAGCGCAGATATCTGCCCAAGCTGATCTCCGGCGAACACGTCGGCTCGCTGGCCATGTCCGAGGCCGGCTCCGGCTCCGACGTCATGTCCATGCGCACCCAGGCCCGCAAGGAAGGCGACCGCTACATCCTGAACGGCACCAAATTCTGGATCACCAACGCCCCACACGCCGATACACTGGTGGTCTATGCCCGCACGGGCGAAGGCAACGGCGGCGTCACCGCCTTCCTGATCGAAAGGGGCATGAAGGGCTTCAGCGTCTCGAAGAAGCTCGACAAGATGGGCATGCGCGGCTCCGACACCGCCGAACTGGTGTTCGAGGATTGCGAAGTCCCGGCCGAGAACATCATGGGCGGCGAAGGGCGCGGCGCGGCCGTTCTGATGAGCGGGCTCGACTACGAGCGCGCCGTCCTGGCCGCCGGTCCGCTGGGCATCATGCAGGCCGCGCTGGACGTCGTCCTGCCCTACGTCCGTGACCGCAAGCAGTTCGGCAAGGCCATCGGCAGCTTCCAGCTGATGCAGGCCAAGGTCGCCGACATGTACGTCGCCCTGAACAGCGCCCGCGCCTACGTCTATGCCGTCGCCCGCGCCTGCGACGCGGGCAAGACCACCCGCTACGACGCCGCCGGGGCCATCCTTCTGGCCTCCGAAAACGCGGTGAAGGTCAGCCTGGAGGCCGTCCAGGCCTTGGGCGGTGCCGGCTACACCAAGGAATGGCCGGTCGAACGCCTGGTCCGCGACGCCAAACTCTACGACATCGGCGCCGGCACCAACGAAATCCGCCGCTTCCTGATCGGTAGGGAACTGCTGGGAGGATAGGGGAACCGGTCGGGGCGTCGCGCCTTCCCTTGTCAAAAGGAACCCCCGACATGCCCGCCAAATCCGCCGCTCAGCAGAAAGCCGCTGGTGCCGCCCTCAGCGCCAAACGCGGGGATACGCCCAAATCCGAACTGAAGGGGGCGTCCAAGTCCATGGCCGCGTCCATGTCCGAAAAGCAACTCGAAGAGCTCGCCCATACCAAGCGCAAGGGCAAGCCGGACCACGTCGACAGCTGATACGCCGAAGCTCGAATCGTCATGGACGTTTGTTAAGTGGCGTGACGGCAAAGTGATGCCTAGATCGTGATACCTTCGTTTCCCGGACGCGCCTTGGCAGTAGTTCCCCTCGATCCCGAAACCGACACCCGCACCTTCTCCCAGGTGATCGAGGATATCGGCGCGCGCGATGAACCGAAGCTGTATCTCAGCGAACTGATCAATGGCTTTGGCGAGCGCGGCTTCGGGGCCATGCTGCTGTTCTTTGGCCTGGTCAGCGTCGTGATCGGCGCGGTGCCCGGCACCACGACCGTGCTGGGTGCCCCCATCCTGCTGATCGCCATACAGCTGGTATTTCGCCGCGATCAGCTTTGGATGCCCAGCTGGATCCTGAAGCGCAGCATCGATCGCGCCACCTATCGCAACGCCATCGGCAAGATCATGAAGCCGCTGCGCAAGGTCGAACGCCTGTCGCGCCCGCGCCTGTCGATCATGAGCAGCGATGCATCGGAAATGCTGATCGGCTTGGCCTGCGTCGTCCTGTGCCTGATCTTGATGCTGCCGATCACGGGCGGCAACCTCTTCCCATCCTTGATCGTCGCCGCCTTCGGTTTCGGCCTGATGCAGCGCGACGGAGCCATCATCATCGCCGGCTGGATCGGCACGGCGGGCTTTGGCGTCTTCGTCTGGCTGGCCTGGGAGCTGATCAGCCGGGTCGTCCTCGCCACCTGGGAATGGGCCACGACCCTGTTTTAGTACAGGCCTCAGGCCGCCTGAACCGTGCCTGGCCCCGGTCCGGCCAAGCCCTGCATGATCATCTTGTTAATATCGACCAGGGCCTCGAAATCGTCCTCGCCCCGCATCACCACCGACGAATGCCGGTTCACGAACAGGCTGATCGAGATGATCTGGGCCCGCAGAGCCTTGTCCATCTGATTGCCCGGGTCGGAACAGTCAGTGGCCAGCGCCGACCACAGCCGCCGGTTCCAGTCCAAGGCATCGATGCGCGTGGCGATGTCCGACTTGTCGACGGTCGCGGCATGCATCAGCGCGCGCGTTACCTGGCCGAACAGCCGGTATTCCATTTCCCGCGGGTTTTCAGCGCGCGTCGATGCGGTCTTGTACGCCTGTAGCGACATGAGCCAGACTTTCCTCGTAATCCACCAGTTTGCGGGCCGACATCAGGGCCTTGTAGTATTCCTTGGCCATCACGTGACGCGAGGCGGCGACGCATTCAGCCTGGATTTCGGGGTTGCGGATCGCGCCCATGAACTCCGTCAGACGCAAGACGAACTCGTCATAGACCTTGGGGGCCGAAGTCTCGTCCAGATACATCATCATGACCGGGAAATAGACGCGGCGGGCCGGCGTATTGACTTCCTCGACCTGCATGATGTCCTTTTCGCGCAGGACGCTGGCCTTGTTCTGCAGGATCAGGACGCCTCGGCGATCCCCGTTCTGGACCACGGCCCCGTTCAGCACGAACTTCTCGCCGGGCTTGAGCGACAGCTTCAGCGGCATGGGATGGCGAACTCCGTCTGGCCCGATAACCCAGAATGGAATCAGGCGAGCAAACACAGGCTAAACAGTCGTGGTTAACCATCTCTTGTAAGCTGCACGGCAGGATGACGACACGCCCGCCACGAGACCGCGCATGACCGCTCCCTCCCCTCTGGACACCGCCCCTCAGGAGGATGCCCACGCCCCGCGACTGGCGGTTCAGTCGACGGTCGGAAATGCCGCCTCGCCCGCCGCGATCCGTCGCCTGTCGCACGCCCTCGTCGGCACCAAGCCTACATCCGCCAAAACGCAGAAGGTCGTCGTCGAAAAACTGCGCGCCGCCCTCGCCGCCATTCGGAACGGCAACTATGCCCTGGGTGCCGCCCAGGCCCAGGCCGCCATCAAGGCCGATCCCGACAGCGGCCTGGCCTGGCATGTCCTGGCCATCTGCCATGAAAAGTCAGGCGAGGTGATCGCGGCCCTCGACGCCTATCAGGCCGCCCTGCAACGCCTGCCCGAAGACACGGACATCGCCCACGACCTGGGTCGGCTGGCGCATCAGCTGGGCTATCTGCCGATCGCCGAAAAACTGCTCCTTCGCTATCTGGCCGCCCATCCCGGCCACGCCGAGGCCACCAACAACCTGGCCTGCGTCCTGCGCGACCAGAACCGCTACCCCGACGCCATCGACCTTCTGACGCCGTTGCTGGAGATCGAGCCGGGCAATGCTGTCCTGTGGAACACCCTCGGCTCGGTGATGAACGATCGAGGCCAGGTCGATCAGGCGCTGATCTTTTTCGAGGAGGCGCTGCGCCTTGACCCGGCCCTGGCCAAGGCCCGCTACAACCGCGCCAATGCCCGGTCGCCGCTGGGCGACACCCTGGGCGCGCTCGAAGACATCGAGGCCGCCCTACCCGGGGCCGAGACCGCCTATGAACAGGCCATGATGCGCATGGCCCGCGCCATCATGCTGATGGGTCTGGCCCGGATCCCCGAAGGCTTCGACGCCTATGAGGTCCGCCTGGATCCCGCCCTGCCCGACGCCATGCGTGTCGCCGTCGATGCGCCGCGCTGGAACCCGAAGACTGAGGACATCCGCGGCAAGCGTCTGCTGGTCGTCGGCGAGCAGGGCATCGCCGACGAGCTGGTCTTCGCCAATACCCTGCCGGACGTGATCGACGCCGTCGGACCCGAGGGTCAGGTCTATCTGGCGGTCGAACAGCGGATGGTCGGCCTGTTCCAGCGGGCCCACCCCCGCGCCATCGTCGGCGGGCACCGCGCGGTCAGGCTTGAGGGACGACTGACCCGCTACATGCCCTTCGTCCAGGAGCTGTCGGACGCCGGCGTGCGCATGGACGCCTGGACGCCCATCGCCTCTTTGATGGCCCCCTATCGCCCCTCGGTCGCGTCCTTCCCGCCGGCGCAACAGGTCATCGTGCCGGACCCCGACCGTGTCGCGCGCTGGACGGCGGAGCTAGCCGCCCTTGGCCCCGGCCTCAAGGTCGGCCTGCACTGGAAGAGCCTGGTCATGACGGGCGCGCGCGCTGCCTTCTTCGCCACCGGCTTCCAGCTATGGCAGCCGATCCTGACGGCCCCCGGCTGCGTCATGATCAACCTGCAGTGCGGCGACGTCTCCGCCGATCTGGCGGCCGCCGAGGCCGCGGGCGTTCGCATCTGGACCCCGCCCATCGACCTGAAGGACGATCTGGAGGATGTCGCCGCCCTGTCCATCGCCTGCGACCTGGTCGTCGGCCCCGGCATCGCGGGCACCAATATCGCCGCGGCCGCCGGGGCCCGCACCTGGATGGTCGCCGCGCCCGACGACTGGCACCTGATGCAGACAGACCGCTACGTCTTCTACCCGGAGGTCCGCATCTTCAAGCGCGCGGCCGTCGACGGCTGGCCCCAGGTCATTCAGGATATCCGCACCGCCCTCGACGCCGCCGTGTCCGGAGACTGGAACACGGTCTGACCCGTGGCGTTCTGTCCCCACACAGGGAGACACGTCATGACCGACACGAAAGACGATCAGGACCAGGCCGAAACCTTCGACGAAACCCATCTCGACGACGAAGGCGACGGCGACTACCTGCCCGACGAGGCCGACCCCGTTCTGGATATCACCCAGGCCGAAGGCGATGCCGACGAAGAGGACTTCGACGAAGACCAGCCCGACGATCTGGATGAAGTCCAGGGAGCTTCCGGCATAGAGGCCCAGGCCGACGCCCTGCTGGGTGTCGATGGCGAGCGCATCAACGAGATAGACGGTGAAAGCGCCGGCCAGCGAGGCGATGACGAGGTCGAACTCGTCTATTCCGGCCTGATGGAAAACGCCCGCGGAGCCCAGGCCAGCGCCGCCCATTGGGAAGCCAAACGCCTGTCCGACGACGATATCGCCGACCTGGGCTACGGCCCCGATGGCGACGACCACCCTGTCCGCTGAGGAGGCACCGATGACCCAACCCACCACAAAGACGCCCGTTCAGCAGGACTGCGATCCGGACACGCCCCATGCCCGCAAGGCCAACCGCGAACACGGTAAGCCCGATCAACTCGATCCAGACGCCCGCAAGGCCGAAGACCGTCAGCAGGCGCTCATCGACGAAGGCGTGGAGGAGACCTTCCCCGCCAGCGACCCCGTCTCGGTGAAGCGGATCACCTGAGACAAGAGCTAGCCTTTTACCCGCCAGCTGGCTCCGTCGGGCCCGTCCATGACCACCACATTCAGCGCATTCAACCGGTCGCGGATGCGGTCGGCTTCGGGCCAGTCCTTGGCGGCACGGGCGGCGGCCCGCTGCGCTAGAAGGGACTCGACCTCGGCCTTCAGGGTCGCATCGCCGCCCTCGAACCATTCTCCAGACGATAGGGTCAATACCCCCAGCAGCCTGGCGGCTTCGCTCAGGCTCCAGCGTGCCATGGCTACATCATTAATGTCGGCCTCGGCGTCGTTCAGCAGCTCGCGCAGAGCATTGCCGAGGCCGAACAGCTGAGCTACGGCCGCAGGCGTGTTCAAATCGTCCTCCAGTGCGTCGAGCACAGGATCCAGCGCATTCTCGGCCAGCTCCATCTCGGCCTCTTCCAGAGTGGCCATATCGAACCCGACCAGGGCCGCGTCCGCATCCCGCAACACGCCGTACAGTCGGTCCAGGTTCTTGCGCGACTGGTCCAGCAGAGTCTGGTTCCAGTCCAGCGGCTGGCGATAGTGCGCGCTCAGCAGGGCCCAACGCACCACCTCGCCTGGCATCGTCTGCACCAGATCGTGCAGCAGCAGCACATTGCCTACTGACTTGGACATCTTCTCCGCATCGACGGTCAGAAAGCCGTTGTGCATCCAGTAGCGTGCGTATTCCTGGTGCGCGTCCGCCGAATGGGCATGGCCGTGGGCGCACACGCCCTGTGCGATCTCGTTCTCGTGATGCGGAAAGACCAGGTCGATGCCGCCGCCGTGGATGTCGATCGGCAGGCCCAGGGTCTGTTCGATCATGGCCGAACATTCGATGTGCCAGCCGGGACGCCCCGCACCCCAAGGGCTCGGCCACGACGGCTCGTCGGGCTTGGACGGCTTCCACAGGACGAAGTCGTGCGCATTCTTCTTGTAGGGCGCGACCTCGACCCGGGCTCCGGCGATCATGTCGTCCAGATTGCGCCCCGACAGCCGCCCATAGGTCTCATAGGATGACACGTCGAACAGGACATGGCCTTCCGCCGCATAGGCGCAGCCGTGGTCGATGATCGCCTGGATCTGGGCCACGATGGCGTCCATGTGGTCGGTCACATGCGGCGCGATGTCCGGCGGCGACACATTCAGCTGGGCCATGTCGGCCAGATAGGCGGCCTCATACCGAGCAGTCACCTCGCCGATCGGCACGCCTTCTCTCGCGGCCTTCTGATTGATCTTGTCATCCACATCGGTGACGTTGCGGGCATAGACGACCTTGTCCGCTCCATAGGTCCGGCGCAGCAGCCGCACCAGCACGTCGAACACTACCGGCGGCCGCGCATTGCCGATATGCGCGTAATCGTAGACGGTCGGCCCGCAGACATAGAGGGTCACCCGGTTCGGATCGCGCGGCGTGAACACGCGCTTTTCGCGGTGCAGGGTGTCGTGAAGCGTCAGCGTCATAATGCTGCGGTGCCTTGGAAGTGCTTGCGGCCAAGCCGGGGTCGCCCATATAGCCGTTTCGTCCGTTCCGCGAACAGCGGCGCGGACTTTTTCAAGGGAGCGCGGCGCGCGTCCATCCGGGGCCATCGCCCCGGCGCTACTTCGCCGCGGACACAAAACCGATGACCAACCCTTCCTCCGCCGCCCTGGTGACCGTCAACGATGCCCGCGACACCGTCGTGGTCCGCCCCAGCCGCGACGAGGCCCTGAAGGCTGTCCGCACCCTGCTGGCCTGGGCCGGCGACAATCCCGATCGTGAAGGCCTGAAGGATACGCCCAAGCGCGTGGTCGACGCCTATGCCGAATGGTTTGACGGCTATGACGCCGATCCGGCCAAGGAGCTGAGCCGCACGTTCGAGGACGTCCAGGGCTATGACGACATGGTCCTGCTGCGCGACATCGAGGTCGAAAGCCACTGCGAGCACCACATGGCTCCATTCCTGGGCAAGGCCTATGTCGCCTACATCCCCACGGAAAAGGTCGTCGGCATCTCCAAGCTGGCCCGCGTGGTCGAAATCTTCTCGCGCCGTCTCCAGACCCAGGAAACCCTGACCCAGCTGATCGCCGAGGCCATCGAGACGAATCTGCAGCCCGCCGGCGTGGCTATCCTGATCGACGCCGAGCACCAGTGCATGACGACGCGCGGCGTGCACCACCGCCACGTCTCGACCATCACCACCCGCTTCACTGGCGTGTTCAAGTCCGACGAGGCCCTGAAGGATCGCTTCCTGAAACTGGCGAAGGGCTGATCACGGCCATTTTTGCGCCCGCAAGGCGTGAATAACTGCGCTGGAAGCGGCGCGGGAACGCAATGGGTGCCGAACGTGCTTTACAAGCGCGAACGGGGACGCCAAGAAACGACCCGAGTTAATGTTGTCGCCTGCCGCACACCGCGACGGGCTTGAGGGAGAACCAGCGTATGGGCGCTAAACTTTCCGGTCCCGGCGGCGGTCGCAAGAAGACGATCGAGCAGAATTCGGACATCAACGTCACGCCGTTCGTCGACATCATGCTGGTGCTGCTGATCATCTTCATGGTGGCCGCACCGCTGGCGACCGTGTCGATCAAGCTGGACCTGCCCCCGGCGATCCCGAACCCGAACGACCCGAACCCGAAGGAGCCCGTCTATATCTCGATCCAGGAGGGCGGAAAGCTGTTCCTGGCCGAGAACGAGACCTCCATTGACCGACTGGCCGCCGATGTGTGCGCTGCCCAGGAAGTCACCACCACCTGCCAGGACGAGCGCGTCTTCGTCCGCGCCCAGGCCGAGGTGAAGTACAATCAGTTCATGGAAGTCATGAACGAACTGCAGGACAAGGGCTTCTTCAAGGTCGGCCTGCTGAACGAAGACATCGAATAGGCCTTCACGCCTGTTCCATACGAAAGAAGCCGCGCCCCTCGGGACGCGGCTTTTTCGTTGGCGGCGATCCGGTGACGGGCCCGATAATCGGACCGTAGGGCCTATTCCACGGACTGGCGCGGCGTCGCCGGGGCCGAGGCAGCTGGCTGATATGGCTGCGGTCCCGACGGAGTTTCGGCAGCAGGAGTACGCGGGCTGGGTGCCGGCTGCGGTGCCCTGGTCGCCGGCCTCGCCGCCGGACGCGAAGGCGTGCGTCGGGCCGCAGGCCGTGGGGTCGGTGCCGGCGTGGCTGTCGAGGCCGCCGGAGTCGGCGCAGGTGCAGGCGTTGTGGCGGCATTGGCCGTTGGCACGGCGGTCGGGACCGGTACCGGTGCGTCGGCCGCCGCAGCGGTCGCGGCCCGGGCGGCCAGTTGCTGACGCGCGGCAAAGCGACGGGCCAGCTTCTCGGTCAGTTCACGTGCGGCCGCCGGCTCCATCTGGGCCATCACTGCCGCCAAGGACCGGGGCCGCATGGCTGCCGCGACCGGCAGGCGTACATCATCGCTCAAAGTCGTGAATACCCGCGCCGCCTCTTTCGGACGCATGGCGGAATAGACGGCGACCAGCCGATCGGTCTCGGCCTTCTCCTGTTCGCTGACCTGACCCAGTAGCTGCTGGACCTCAGCTTTCACCGCTTCCAACGCCTGAACACGCGCATCCAGCTTCTGCTCGGCCGTCGCCATCAGCGGCAGCATGGACGCCAGATCGGTATCGCGCGCATCCAGCTGGGTCCGGCGCGACTGCAGCGACTGCAGGATCCGCAGTTCAGCGGGCGAAATCCCCGCCTGCTGCGCCAGTTGCTCCGGCGTCAGGGCACAGACGGCGGCGGCCGGTTTCACCGCCGCAGCAGCGGCGACCGGCACCGCTTCCTCGGCCCAGGCCTGGGCCCCCTCGAAAAGGCCTGGCGCAATTCCGACGGCGCGCACGACCACCACCCCGCCTATGGCGACGGCGATCAGGGGCAACAGGCGTGGGATCTTGCTCATGGTCGGCTACTCCAGCCCTCAAGTCGGCAGACGCCGCGCGTCTGCCATAGGGCCACAAGGTGAATCAGGCGGCGAACAGGTCTTCGTCCAGATTACGACGCGCCTGGTTGAGGCTTTGCTTCGCGGCTTGGTTAGCGGTCATCGCACCCAGGATGGCCGAGACGTTCGATCCGCCGGGGGCCTGGGCGCGGGCCACCGCCGGTGCGGCCATACCCTGAATGCGCTCCGCCAGAGCCGCCATGCGCAGGGCGCGCTCGTCGTCTGCCGTCGTGACGACCGGCTTGGTGACCGATGCGGGCGCAGGACGTGGCGCGGCCACACGCAGTTCCAGCGGCGCTTCCTCGGCAACGGCACGGGTCGGAGCCGCGGGGGCCCGCGCGATGAGCGCTTCCAGCTGCGCCTTGACCTCGCGGGCCTTGACGATGCGGTCGTGCAGCAGATCGGTCTCATGACCCGACGCCCGCAGGGTCGCCAGCGCCGTCTCAGCCCGGCCCGCCGCCGTATTAAGTTCCGTCACCGCAGAGGCGAACGCCTGCTGCCCCGCCCGCAAGGCCGACAACTTGCGTTCCAAACGAACACCGTATCCGAGCGCCGCGACGAGCAGCACCATAAGGACACCATC
The DNA here is from genome assembly GCF_041919755.1 of Brevundimonas sp. Classification (GTDB taxonomy): domain Bacteria; phylum Pseudomonadota; class Alphaproteobacteria; order Caulobacterales; family Caulobacteraceae; genus Brevundimonas. The sequence goes on from NZ_JAYRTD010000001.1 coordinate 425,576, forward strand.
CAGGATCAGACCGGTCATCAGCGTTTTCCTCCAGTCAGGCGGGCAGCGGCATCGATATTGATCGGTGCCTCCACACGCACGGCGATATGCTGGCCCTTGCGGCCCATCTTGCCGGTGGTCAGCGGTATGGTTCCGGCCCGGATTGAAATGTCCGAGTCCGGCGTGACATTGAACATCATGGTGTCGCCGACCTTCAAATTCAGAACCTGCGACAGCGGGGCTTGTTGCTCGTCCAGCACGCAGCGGACCTCGGTTTCCGTGGTCCAGAGCTCGGTGGCCAGGTGGCCTTCCCAGATGTTGTCGCGTCCAAACTTCTCGCCCATGAACTGCTGCAGCAACATCTTGCGGATGGGCTCCAGCGTCGAATAGGGCAGCAGCAGCTCGACCCGACCGCCGCGGTCTTCCATGTCGATCCGCAGCTTGACCAGGATGGCGGCATTGGCCGGACGCGCGATGGCGGCGAAGCGCGGATTGGTCTCCAGACGATCCAGATTGAAATGCACCGGCGTCAACGGCTCGAAGGCGGCGCGGGCGTCGTTCAGGATGACCTCGACCATCCGCTGGACCAGCACCCGCTCGATCGTCGTATAGGGCCGCCCCTCGATCCGCAGCGCCGCCGTACCCCGACGCCCGCCCAGCAGCACGTCCACGATCGAATAGATCAGGTTGGAATCGACCGTTAGCAGGCCGTAGTTGTCCAGCTCCTCGGCCCGGAACACGGCAAGGATTGCCGGCAGCGGGATCGAGTTCAGATAGTCGCCAAAGCGGATCGAGCTGATGTTGTCCAGCGACACCTCGACGTTGTCGGAGGTGAAATTGCGCAAGCTGGTCGTCATCAACCGCACCAGGCGGTCGAACACGATCTCCAGCATCGGCAGGCGTTCGTAGGACACCAATGCCGAGTTGATGATGGCCCGGATGCCCGACCTTTCGGACCCGTCGTCGTCGCCCAGATCGAAGCCCAGCAGGCTGTCGATCTCATCCTGGTTCAGGACGCGTTCGGACAGACCGGACGCGCGATCCTCGTCCTCTTCGCCCAGCGGGTCGATCGGTTCGGCGAAGGCGGCGTCCGTCATGCCTACTGCACCAGCATTTCTTCGATCAGGACGGCGTCCACCTTGCCCGGGGCCGCCACCAGATTGACCCGGCGCAGGATTTCGGCCCGCAGCTGGAAACTGCCCGCCGACCCGGCCAGATCCTCGGGCCGCAACTCGCGTAGGAAGCCTTGGAACATGTCCTGCAGGCGCGGCATCTCGGCCTGCAGCTGCTCGGCGACGTGCGCATCCTTGGTTTCCAGGGTCAGCTTCAGCTTCATGACCATGGGCCGACCTTCCGGCCCCTGGATGTTCATGACCATGTCCGGCAGGGTGAAGAAGGTGACGCCGTCAGGCCCCTCGGCGATCACGCCCATGGACGGATCGGCCTCGCCCTCGGCACCGCCGCCGTGACCGCCCCCACTGTCCTTATTCTTTTTCTCTTCGCCATGGGCGGCATCGGCCTTGGCTTCGCCGTGTTCGCCGCCCTCGGCCTCGGCCGCAGCGGGCTTGGGCTGAAGCATGAAGAAGGCCGCCGCTCCGCCCCCGCCCAGAACCAGCACGGCCGCCGGAATGGCGATGAACAATAGCGGAATTTTCTTCTTCTTGGGCGCAGCATCTGCACCCACCCCGCCTTCGCCTTCGGCGGCGGGCGCATCTGACACGGCCGGCAGCTCGGCGTCACCGCCGCCCTTCTTGTCCTTCTTCTTGCCGAACTTCAGCATGCACAGCGCCCCGGAGAATCTCAGCCTCCATTCGACCGTTTTTTGGTTAACGAGCCGCTAAGAACCGGCAAATCCTGCCGGGTGCAGTCTGGCTTCATCCACTCCAAAGGCCCGCCACCACTGGATTAACCCTGTTGGCACGACCGTTGCGAAGCCGTTCTGCGAAAGGAGCCGCTCATGGAAAATGCCGCCTACGTCGGACTGTCGCGCCAGATGACGCTCCGCCGCGAGCTCGACATCGTGGCCAACAACATCGCCAATGCCGACACCACCGGCTTCAAGGTCGAGCAGCTTCTGGTCGGCACGGAAGTCGGCGAGCGCGCGCGCAACGCCTTCATCCGCCCCAGCGCCAGCTTTGTCCTGGACAAGGGCGTCGGCCGCGACTTTGGCCAGGGCGCGCTGGAACAGACCGGCCGCAGCCTGGACTTCGCCATCGAAGGCGAAGGGGCCTTCTTCAAGCTGCAGGGCGGGGCCGGCGAGGCCTATACCCGCGACGGGGCCTTTACCCTGAACGCCGAGGGTCAGCTGACGACCGAGGGCGGCTTTGCCGTTCTGGGCGACGGTGGCCCCATCATCCTGGATCGCGCCCTGGGCGAGCCCGCCGTCGGCCCGGACGGCACCATCAGCCAGAACGGTCAGCTGACCGGCCGTATCTCCGTCGTCCGTTTCGACACCCTGTCCGTGCTCGAAAAGGGCGGCGACGGCCTGTACCGCAACGCCTCTAATACGACGCCCGTCGAGGCGACCGACGCTCGCGTGCGTCAGGGCATGCTGGAAGGCTCCAACGTCAATCCGATCCTCGAGATCACCAATCTGATCGAGATCCAGCGAGCCTACGAGAGCATCTCGCGGATGATCGAAAACACCAACGACCTGTCCCGTCGCTCGGTCGAGCGGCTGGGCCGGGTGTCGTAAGGAGAGACTGAACCATGCGCGCACTTCGCACCGCCGCCTCCGGCATGGCCGCCCAGCAGCTAAACGTGGAGGTCATCTCCAACAACATCGCGAACATGAACACGGTCGGCTACAAGCGCCAGCGGGCCGAGTTCCAGGACCTTCTATATCAGAACGTCGAGCGGATGGGCGCGCAGTCGTCCAGCCAGGGCACGGTGGTCCCGACGGGCATCCAGATCGGTGCAGGCGTCAAGGCGGGCGCGGTATATCGCGTCACCGAACAGGGCACGCCCACCAATACCGGCGGACTGTACGATGTCGCCATCGACGGGCGCGGCTACTTCCAGATCCTGCTGCCCTCGGGCGAGACGGCCTATACCCGTGCCGGCAACTTCGCCCTGAACGGCGAGGGCCAGCTGGTTACCGATGACGGCTATGCGGTCCAGCCCAACATCTCCATTCCGCAGGATGCGGTCGACGTCTCCATCTCCAAGTCCGGCCAGGTCCAGGTGATCACGGCGGGCGAGACCGAGCCCTCCATCGTCGGCCAGCTGGAGATCGCCACCTTCTTCAACGAAGCCGGGCTGGAAGCCGTCGGCGACAACCTGTTGCTGGAAACCACGGCCTCGGGCCCCGCCAATGTCGGCACCCCCGGAGAGGTCGGCTTCGGTCAGCTGCTGCACAAGTTCACCGAGGCCTCCAACGTCGATGCCGTGGCCGAGATCAGCTCGCTGATCGTGGCTCAGCGCGCCTATGAGATGAACTCCAAGGTCATCACCACCGCCGACCAGATGCTGTCCATCGCCTCGCAGGTGAAGTCATGAGGGCGCTGATCCTAGGAGCCGCGCTGGCCCTGACCGCTGCGGGTTCTGCCTTCGCAGGCCCTGTGACGCTGAAGAGCAATCCCGTCGACAGCGACGGCCAGGTCACCTTTGGCGATCTGTTCGACGGGGCCGGAGCCGCATCCGGCGTCGTCGTGGGCCGCCGGGTCGGGCCCTCCATCGTATTCGAAGCCGGTCAGCTTCAGAGCCTGGCCCGACAATCCGGTCTGGACTGGGCAAATCCGACCGGGTTGCGCCGCGTCGTTGTCCGTCACGCTGCAGAGGCCCCCGCTGAACCGGCCACTGTCCTGCCCATAGCCTCGCCGACGACAGCTGCCGCGCCCACCTATGCCCCGGCCCGCGCGGCGTATGCCGACCGTATCATCAACCGCAACGATCTGGTCGAGGTCGCCTTCGAGTCTGGCGGCATCCGTCTGACCGTCACCGGCCGCGCCCAGCGCCATGCGGCAGTCGGCGAGCCCGTCGCCGTGCTGAACCTGCAGTCCGGCCGCACCATCGACGCCGTCGCCACCGGTCCGGGCCGCGCCATCGCGGGCCCTGCCGCCCAGTCCGCCCGTACCAACCAGTTCGCCGCTCGCTAAGAGGGATCACAGTTCATGCGTACCGCCCTGATCACCACCGCTGCCCTCGCCTCCACCCTGGCGCTCGGTGCCTGTTCGACGGCCGTCGAAGCCATTCGCGGGCCGGAACTGGCCCCCATCGGCTATCCGGCGGCCCTGGTCCCGACAAGCCAGGTCTATCTGCCGACCCCGGAGCAGCAGCGGGCGGATCGCGCGGCCAGCGCCAACAGCCTGTGGCGGGTCGGCTCGCGTACCTTCTTCGGCGACCAGCGCGCGCGCCGCGTCGGCGACATCCTGACCGTCAACATCGACATCGACGACCGCGCCCAGACCCAGAACTCCACCCAGCGCAGCCGGACCAATGACGCCTCGGGCGGGGTCACCAACTTCTTCGGCCTGGAGAACAGCCTGGGCCGCATCTTCCCCGGCGGTTTTGACCCCGCCAACATGGTCGGAATCGAGGGCGAGTCCAACGCCAGCGGCTCGGGCTCGGTTAACCGGTCGGAGCGTGTCTCCTTGACCATTGCGGCGGTCGTCACCGACGTCATGGCCAACGGCAATCTGATGATCCAGGGCCGTCAGGAAGTTCGCACCAACCGCGAGGTGCGCGAACTGACCGTCGCCGGCATCGTACGGCCCGAAGACATCAGCTCGGCCAACACCATCGCCCACACCCAGATCGCCGAGGCCCGCATCAGCTATGGCGGTCGCGGCGACATCAGCCGGGTTCAGGCGACACCGGCGGCCCAGTCCCTGGTCGAGCGGTTCAGCCCGTTCTAGGGCCGAAAGGCATGCAGTCTTGGACGGGCCGACGCCGCCTCATCCTTGACGGCGGCGGAACATCCCGGGCTTGATGATCGTTCATCGCTTCGAACGACAGCGGGGTCGCGACAGTGTCCGTACTTTCAATCCTGGCGACCCTGATCGGTGTCACCAACCTCCATGCCGCACAGGACCCCGCCTGGACCTGGACGCTTTATGCCGACAGCGCCCCCGTCGTGCTGGCCAATGAGATTCCCGACACGCCCAACCTGCGCACCACCCTGGAGTGCGACCCGGGGTCCAGCGTGGCGCGGGTCACCCTGTATCAGGCCGCAGGCATGACCGGCATAACCCGTTTGGCGGCCGGCTCATCGACCGCCATGACCGAAAGCGAGGCCGGGCGCGGCGGGTCGGCAAAACTGGCCCTGCGGACCGACCACCCGGTTTTCGCCGCCTTTGCCGCGGACGGCAGCCTGTCGATGACGGCGGGCGAGACGCGACGCTCCATCGAAATCCCCCAGGTCCACCTTGCCAAGCTGCGCCGGTTCGCCGAGCTTTGTTCCGGCTAACGGTCGGAGTATCCCATGCGTCTTGCGTCCCTGCTGATCCTCTCGGCCACGACCGCGCTGGTCGGTGCCTGTTCGACGACGACGCCGGAAAACCCAGCCGCAACCGTCCCAAACTCCGGCGCGCCGCAACCTGTCGAGGGCTACGACTGGTTTCTGTCGGAAGACGGCTCCAACGCCAAGCTAGCCTACGGAACGGCTGACAGCGACGACCTGAAGTTGGGCTTGGAATGCTCGCGAGGAACCGGCAAGCTGGACCTCACCGCCAGCGCGGACAAGGGCGCGTCTGCGGAAATCTATATTGAATCCGGCGGCGACACCGAGCGCTATGCCGCTGCCGCCGAGCCCGCCGAAGTCCACGACGGCCTGATCATGACGGCCGAGGCCCAAGCCAATGCCCCGGTCTTCCAGCGTTTCCGTCGGATCGGCTGGCTGGCTGTGTGGCAGGGCGGCACGCGCCAGACCTACGTGCCCCAGCCCGGCTCTCGCGACCGCATCGAACGGTTCTTCGCTTTCTGCGCCTAGAGTTGGCGATCATCGCTTGACGGGAGGCCACGCCTCCGATGCATTCGCCCGGAGCCCGTCGGGGCTTTTGGGGGTTTGCATGAAATCCGTCATCGCCATCAGTGTTCTGGCCCTGCTGTCAGCAATGCCCGCAGCCGCGCTGGCCCAGAACGCCGGCCAGGCTTCTGGCAATCCGGCGCAGGCCCAAGCATTGGATGCCGACCTGGCCGCAGTGCTTGCTGATTACGAGGCCTATCTGAAGGCCAATGATCCGATCACCGCCGGCATGGACGGCGACCGTGCCGCCCTGTCGCGCCTGCCCGACATTTCGCGCGAGGCCGAACTGGCGCGTCGCGCACCGCTGCAGGCCTTCAAGGCGCGGCTCGAAGCGGTTCCTGGCGCTGGCTTGTCGGACAACGAGGCCCAGAACCGCGCCTTCCTGCTGTTCCTGATCGACCGGGATTTGGAAGGCATCGACCTGGACACCAGCCGCCTGGCCCTGAACTCCGAAGGGGCGATCGGCCAGTCCCTGGCCTATATCGCTTCGGTTACCCGCATCGCGAACAAGGCCGATGCCGAGGCCTGGCTGTCTCGCCTCTCCGGCATGCCCGCCATGTATGACGCGACCCTGGCCCATGCCCGGCGCGGCGTGGACACCGGCCTGATCCAGCCCCGTTCCGTCGTCGAAAGCGCGCTGACTCTCGCTCGGGGCGATGTCGGCCGGACACCTGATAACGACCCCCTTCTGGCCCCCTTAAAGGCGTTACCCGACACCATCCCGGTCGCCGATCAGGCCGCCCTACGCGCGACGGCCGTAGCTATCGTTGCCGAAGAGATTGAGCCCCGCCGAGCAGAATGGCTGCGCTTCCTGACCGATGACTATCTGCCCGCGACCCGTACCGAACCCGGCATCGGGCAACGGCCCGGCGGGCGCGATCTCTATGCCTATTTCGTTCGCGGCTACACCACCACCGACCTGACGCCCGATCAGGTTCACGCCATCGGTCTGGAAGAAGTCGCGCGCATCCGCGCCCGCATGGACGAGGAATTGCAAGCGGCGGGCTGGACGGGCGACTTCGCGGGCTTCCTCGCCTTCCTGCGTTCCGATCCACAGTTCTATGCCACGACCCGCGAAGACCTGCTGGAAAAGGCGTCCGAGATGGCCAAGCGAGCCGACGACGGCCTGCCCGCCCTGTTCGGCACCCTGCCCCGCCTGCCCTATGGCGTTCGGCCCGTCCCGCGCGAGATCGAGGCCAACTACACCACCGGCCGCTACTCCCCCGGCTCGCTCAAGACCGGCGTGGCGGGCGGCTATCTGGTCAACACCTCCAGCCTCGACCAGCGGCCGCTCTACGAACTGCCCGCCCTGACCCTGCATGAAGCCGTGCCCGGCCACCACCTCCAGATCGCCCTGCAGCAGGAGGCCGAGGATCAGCCCTATTTCCGGCGCGGGGCCGACGTCACCGCCTTCGTCGAGGGCTGGGGCCTGTATGCCGAGTTCCTGGGCGAGGAGATGGATTTCTACCGTACGCCCTACGAACGCTTCGGGCGGCTATCGTACGAGATGTGGCGCGCCTGTCGACTGGTCGCAGACACTGGCCTGCACTGGCTGGGCTGGGACATCGAACAGGCCAGAGCCTGTTTCCGCGATAACTCGGCCCTGGCCCCGCTGAATATCGAGACCGAGCTTCAACGCTACATCGGCTGGCCCGGCCAGGCGACGGGCTACAAGATCGGCGAGATCCGGCTGCGGGCCATCCGCACCCGAGCTGAGGCCGCCTTGGGCGACCGGTTCGACATCCGCCGCTTTCATGACGCCTTGCTGGTCGACGGTCCTCTCCCGCTGGAGCTTCTGGACGCCCGCATTGACCGCTGGATCAGCGAGGAGGCGGCGCGCCCGCAGGCATCTTGATGTTCAGGTCCTCATAAGGCGTGGTCGGCATTTGACCGGGGGGCAGACCGTCCGGCACCGCCTCGCCCGGCTCGCCGGGTAGCGACCGGATGTAGCGATAGATGGCCCGCTTGTCGGCGTCGTCCATGGCCCTAACGCTGGCCCAGGGCATGATCGGTCGCGCATCTCGCGTCGACAGCATATCGACCCAGGCGTCTTCCGTCAGGTTGGCCGCCGTCAGCCTCAGATTGGCGGCATAGGTTGTGCCCCACGGACCATAGAAGCCCACCCCAGTGCCTCGCAGCGAGTCCGCCTCTGGCACCGGAGGCGACCCCGGCGCACCGCGCGGTGAATGGCAGTCGTTGCAACCAGTGATCTGGACCAGATACCGCCCGGCCTCGATGTCCGTCGCCGCCACCACCCGCGTGCTTTGCGGTGTCGTTACTTTGACCTGAGCATTTTCGCAGGCCCCGAGCAGGGCGATAGCACCCAGACCCACCGCACAGATCACAAGCCGCATCCCGCCCTCCCCCGAAAAGCGGGCGCAGAGAACGCCGGTTTGCAGGATTTGGCAAGGCGCTAGGCGTTGAGCCCGAACGCCGCCCGTGCCTTCTTCGTCAGCTTGGCCGCGATAATCCCGTGCGCGATCGCCAGATGCTCAGCCAGTTCATCGTCTGGCCAAGCGTCGATATCGTCCAGATGCACCCATTTCGCTCGCGCCAGATAGGGGGCCGGGCGAGCGCGGCCATCCTCGGTCAGAACCTCATAGGCGATGTCCGACACCTTGAACGACAGCCCGCCCTGCCCGCCGACCATGGCGAACATCTTGCCTCCGACCTTGTAGCAGTCATGGTCGTCACCAAAGGGATGATCCAGCGTAACCCCGGGCAGGGCCAGGCAGACCTTGCCTACGCCCTGCCTATCCATGATCAGGCCTCTACGCCGACGCCGATCGGGCAGACCACGCCCGTCCCACCAATCCCACAATAACCGGCCGGGTTCTTGGCCAGATAGCCCTGGTGATAATCCTCGGCGAAGTAATAGGGCCCAGCGGGCGCGATTTCGGTCGTGATCTGACCCCGTCCCGCCTTGGACAGCGCCGCCTGATAGGCCTCGCGCGACTTCTCCGCCTCGGCCTTCTGTTCGTCGTTCAGATAATAGATGGCCGAGCGATAGGTGCTTCCGATGTCATTGCCCTGACGCATGCCCTGTGTCGGATCGTGGTTCTCCCAGAAGGCCTTCAGCAGTTCGGCATAGGTGATCTCCGCCGGGTTGAAGACCACCTGCACCACCTCCGTGTGGCCCGTACGCCCGGTGCAGGTCTCTTCATAGGTCGGATTGGGCGTGATCCCGCCGGAATAGCCGACGGACGTCACCCAAACCCCCGGCAACTGCCAGAAGATGCGCTCCACGCCCCAGAAGCAGCCCATGCCGAAAATCGCCGTCTGAAACCCCTCCGGATGCGGCCCCTTCAGCGGGCGACCCGAGACGAAATGCACCTCGTCCGTCCGCAGCGGCGTCTCGCGCCCCGGCAGCGCAGTCTCGGCGGTGGGCAGTTCGGTTTTCTGAAACAGCATGGCGATAATCCTCACGAAATCGGCGTTCCATCCATATGGGGGCAACAAGGCCGCTTGCCGAGGGGGTCCGCTTGTTCTATCAGCCTGCCCTCCGCTGGATCGACCGTCCGGCGGCTTCACGCGCGTCGTGGAAATGGACAGGTGGCGGAGTGGTCGATCGCGCACGCTTGGAAAGCGTGTGTAGGTGAAAGCCTACCGAGGGTTCGAATCCCTCTCTGTCCGCCACGCCCAACCCCAATATCCAGCTAGGTTGAAGCGCAAAGCCAACGGCTGCGCATGAACGAATGCGGTCTAGAGAATCTCCGTCGCCATCTATCGCCTTTAAGGGCGGCTGGGACCTATTGGCGGAGAAACCGAAAAATCGTTCGGATAAGTCGGGTGAGCGTCACGAAAGCACTGGACCGCGATCACCGAGCTGGCGAAATCGCTGCGGCTGATCGTACAGCCGCGCGAAATCATCGGATCGACGCCCAAATAATTTCCCAATGATTTCGCGGTTTCAACACTGATTTCGGAGCTTGCCAATGATTTCGTCGCTAAGGCCGGGGAATTTCATCGAGGGCCGTTCCATCCGAGTGCGGTGTGAAGCCGTGCCCTGCTTCGATCTCGATCAGGCTTTGCGCCGATTGAAAACCAACAAAACCGGCGGTGTGCGCTGGATGTCCAGCGACGGCCGCGGCCTGATCGGCCAGGGGGGCTTCAGAAACCACCACGATCATATCGATTTGATCTACCGGTTTGGCGGCCAAAGCGAACAATCCGAGCTCCCCCTAGAAATCCTTGAAACATCTACCGGCGTAACAAACAGACGCCGTCGCACGACTTGCCCCAGATGTGACAGCATCGCATCCCGTCTTTACTATGTCAATACTTATTGGGCTTGCCGCTCTTGCCACAAACTTGCCTATGGCTCGCAGCTAAAGACCCAACAGGAAGACCTGACCGAGAAGTGGTACAGGGCCAACCTGCAACTCAATCTGCCCCGTAAAGCCGGCGAGCACCGCAAGACCTATGAGACGCGCATAGCAAAGGCGCGCGCGACCCTGGACAGCATGAAGCACTACCCACGCGTCGGTGAAGACGGGCCGCCGGCTACGCCCACGATCAACGCCGAGTATTGGGCCGGTACCGAAGAACCCTATTGAAAGCCGAGGAAATGACGATGGATCAGTTCACCCGCCCTACCGCCGACCTGCGCAGCATCCAGCTTGCATTGAGCGGCGAGTTCTATGACCGCGCAGACGTCAAGCGTCGCATGATTGGCGAGGTTTATCGACCTTGGGAGCTCAAACTGGCTGACGAGCGCTGGGTCGCGGACCTCACGCGTAAGCTCTGCAAAGAACGCTGCTTGAGCCACGTGCGCAAGGGACGGATCTGTACGCGCCCGTTGCCTGATCTGCCGTTTGAGGAAGCCGAGGCGCTGTTCAAGGCTGGCAAGGCCCGCCACGCGAGCCGCAATGTCCAGCCTTATGACCCGCTCGACCGTATCCGCCTGGCCTAGTGGGATGTGGCCAGAAGGTCCTGCTGCTGGTCCCAACATAATGGCAGCGGCCGCATAGCCTTCAACGTCATGGTGGTGAGGCCTGGGGCCTGCCTTCCCTGCAGGATCGATTGCTTGATGGTTGGAGCCAGAAACGCCAGGTCGATCACCTGGGCGACATAGGCCGGCGTGACACCTTCGCGCTCAGCTAGCGCGGTCAGTGTCGCCACCCTGCCCTGCGCGACCTCGTCAAACCAGGTCGACGCCAGGGCGATCAGGTTGATCAGTTTCTGGTCCGGCCCCTGGCTTTGACCTTCGACGACCAGCTTCAGATCGCGGCCGCGTCGGGCGATCGAGATCGGGGCAGTCAAATCGGTCTGGACGAGCGTCAAGCCCGCTAGCGCATCCGGACGCAACGTCAGCGCAATCTGATCAGGGCCCAAGACCACTGCGTCGACCATGGCCCGCAGTCGCTGGCGCAAACCCTTCGGGTTTTGATCCTCCAGACCGACCGATGCAGCGCGTGATGCCTTGATGGCAGCATCAGCGTCGTGACTGGTCTTTGCTCCGGTTGCAGACAGGACCCGTTCCTCCGCCTTCAGGAACTCGCGCAAGGTGTCGAGCACTGCTTGGTCCATGGGTTCAGCCGGCAGCCGCAGGGCGTCGTCAGCTCCTTCGGCGGCGCGCGCGTAATAGCGGTACTTGCGGCCCCGCCGGTTGGTGTGAGTGGGCGTGAACCGCCGCCCCTGCCCGTCGACCAGCAGGCCAGCCAGCAGGCTGGGCTCCGTCGCATTACCGCCCATAGCGCGCTTGTGCCGGTTGGATGCGATGATCGCTTGGACCATCTCAAAGGTTTCAGGGTCGACGATTGGCTGGTGCTGGCCTGGGAAGTGTTTGCCCTTGTGCTTGACCTCACCGACGTAAATGCGGTTCGCCAGCAGGTGATAGACAGTCCCACGGCTGTAGGGCTTGCCGCCGGTCTGCCCTGCAGCGCTCTTGCGGGCCTTGGTCCGCAAGCCCTCAGCCTCGGCCAGGGGTAGCAGCTTGTCGACACTACAGGTCTGCAGGAACAGGGCGAACAGCCGGTTGACCTGGCTGGCTTCGGCCGGGTTGACGTTCAGCTTGCCGTCACCGGCGTCGTAACCAAGCGGAGGCAGTCCGCCCATCCACATGCCCTTGGCCTTGGAGGCGGCGATCTTGTCGCGGATACGCTCGCCAGTAACCTCGCGCTCGAACTGGGCGAATGACAGCAGCACGTTCAGCGTCAGCCGTCCCATTGAGGTGGTGGTGTTGAAGGCTTGAGTGACCGAGACGAACGAGGCCTTTGCGGCGTCCAGAACATCAACGATGCGGGCGAAGTCTGGAAGCGACCGGGTCAGCCGATCAACCTTGTAGACGACGATCACGTCGACCTTGCCTGCCTTGACGTCCTCGAGCAGCGCCAGCAGCGCAGGTCGTTGCATATTTCCGCCGGAGTAGGCCCCGTCGTCGTAGGCGGTCTCGACCAGCGTCCAGCCTTCGTGCTGCTGGCTCTTGATATAGGCCTCGCAGGCCTCGCGTTGGGAATGCAGAGAGTTGAAGGCCTGCTCCAGACCTTCTTCGCAGGATTTGCGGGTATAGACGGCGCACCGCAACACGGCTGTCATGCTGCCCTCCCCCGCGCCAGATCAGTCCGACCCTTGACGCCGAAGAAGACCAGACCATTCCATTGGGTGCCGGTGATTTTGCGCGCCACGGCCGATAGCGATCGGTAGGTCTCGCCATCATACAGGAAGACACCCTCTACGGCCTCGACCGTGTGCAGTTCGCCTTTCCAGCTCCGGATAAGCTTGATGCCCTGGGGCTTGGCATCAGCATGATCATTGGCTGCTTTGTTTGTGCGGACAGCCCGATGCGCTGTGCCCATGGTGACGTCGCCATGCCTCTGAGCCTGAAGCTTGTAAGCAATCGCCCGGGCCAACAGCCCGCATCGGAAGGACGGCGGCGCAGGCGTGCCATAAAGGACTTGCCAGCGCTGGCGCAGCTCCTCGAGCCCGGTATGCTCGAGGCCAGCCAGTGCCTCCTGCAACGGTTCTGCATTCACAGTGTGCCATCCGGTTCATCGCCGGTAAGGACAACAGCGGCTGCGATCAGCGTCCGTGCCTGGGTGACCGTGGCGAGCAACCGGCGGTGCATCGCGCCTTCCCCCCCTTGGCCTTCCAGTATTGCCAGGCCAGCCGCATCTTCGAGCATGCTGCCCGCAATCGCGGCCAGCGCCTGGCTGGTCTCAAGTCTGAACGTCTTATCCATCGCGCATCCGGTCTCCCATTCCCAAGGGAGGCGGACAGACGCTCCGTTCTCTGTGGATGTCCAGTCTGCGGATTAGACTTTTACTCCGGTTGAGCATATCTCGGCGTTTATGACCCGAACATCGATATCTCATCCGCTGCAGATCGCTGCCGTCGACACCCTGCCGGGCCATGGCCGCGTCGGCATCACCTTCTGCCCTGGCAAGTTACAGCCATCTGCTGCCACCGGAGCCTGGGACCGGGACCTTTCGACGGACATCAGGGCCATCGCGGATTGGCGCGCAGCCGCGGTGCTGACTCTCGTTGAAGATCACGAACTGGTCGGCCTGAAGGTTGAGGGTCTCGGGACGGCGGTAGCCCGAGCGCATATGGATTGGCTGCATGCGCCGATCCCAGACGCGGGTGTCCCGAGCGCGGCTTTTGAAGCCGCGTGGGTCGACATTGGTGAAGGTCTGCGGGATCGGTTGCGTGCAGGGTTTGATATACTGGTCCACTGCAAGGGCGGCCTAGGGCGCGCCGGCATGGTCGCGGCACGCCTGCTGGTCGAGCTTGGGGTTGACCTCGAGACGGCCATCACTCGCGTTCGACAGGCTCGGCCGGGTGCGATCGAGACGTCGGCCCAGGAGGCCCTCGTCCGCAGGACGCCGATGGTTCCTGAGCGCCAGCCAGGAACCTCTGCAGACCATATCCGTGACCGCGCCCGTGGCGCGCTGCTTGGATTGGCGGTTGGCGATGCCCTGGGCACCACGCTCGAGTTCAAGGTGCGCGATGCCTATGAGCCGCTGACCGATCTGGTGGGCGGCGGGCCGTTCCGGCTGAAGCCTGGCCAGTGGACCGACGACACAGCCATGGCCTTGGCACTGGCCGACAGTCTGGCTGAGCAAGGCGGGCTTAATGAACAGGACCTGCTGGCCCGCTTCCATGACTGGTGGCAGAACGGCACCTATTCCTGCACCGGACGCTGCTTCGACATCGGGGTGACGACTGCTCACGCCCTGTCGCGCTGGAAGGCGACAGGCAAGGACCATTGCGGTTCGATCGACCCGCAGACCGCAGGCAATGGTTCGCTGATGCGGCTGGCGCCCGTCGCCATTCGCTTTCGAGATGATCGAAGTGCTCTTCGCGATGCCGCCGCCCGGCAATCAAAGACAACCCATGCCGCGCTTGAGGCGATAGATGCCTGCGTCCTCTATGCGGAGATGATGGCGGATGCCATCAACGGAGCTCGGCGCAGTGAGGTGCTGAAAGGCCGTGCGGGGCCATGGGCAGGCAAGATCGACACGATCAATCAAGGCTCCTGGCGAGGGCTTGGCCGCACGTCGGTCAACGCCAGTGGCTATGTCGCCCATAGTTTGGAAGCGGCACTCTGGGCGACGGGTCGAACGTCGCGGTTCGATCGAGCCGTCCTGCATGCCGCCAACCTCGGCCAGGATGCAGACACAACGGCGGCCATAGCAGGTCAGCTTGCCGGAGCTTTGTCTGGCGCGTCCGGCATTCCTGCTGGCTGGCTGGCAAAGCTGGCATGGCGCGATCGGCTGACTGCCGCCGCCGACCTGCTCTTTTAGCCGTTATTCGTTCTGGCCACGGGCAGCCTGCCAGGCCCGCCACAGCACCAGGGCGAAGTCTTCGTCGGGCTCGGAGATGACAAAGGTGATTGGCTTGCCCTGTGTCTTCTGAATGGTGACGCCATCATTATAGGCCGTGATGTCGATGATGCCGGTCAGCTTGGCGGTAATGGCGCGCTCCGGCGAGCGGAAAATTAGCCGTTCGCTGGTTACGGTCAGGTCGCCGCCGCCTAGGCGATGCTGGTAAGGCAGGCTCTGGCGATTGACGCCGAATTGGCCGACACGAAAGCGAACGCCCGCGATGATCGGCAGACTCAGCGTCAGACCCGCATAGGACACCCCGACGGTCTTGGTGCGGTCTTCGAACGCTTCACAGAAGACGACAGTGTGAGCCACTTCCTTGCCGACCAATCCGAGGTCTGTCGGTACCACCGGCAATGGCCCGTGTGCCAACTCCCAGGTGCGGCGCGCGTCGAACAGCGCCAGCTCGGTTTCTTCGGTCCACATCGGACCCAGCCCCACCGATCGGACGAGATCATCGAGCACCGCGTCTTCGCTCGGAGACAAGCTGCCGTCCTCCAGGAACATCAGGAGCCGCCGACGGATGTAGGCACGGGCCTCTTCCTTGAAGAGGGCATCAGCACGCTCACGGTCGAGGCCGAGATAGGTCCTGAACCCCTCCAGAACCCCGGCATCTTCGGCGCAGAAGACCCCGTCACACAGCAAAGCCGTGATGGCCGAGCGATACCGCCCGTCCTGTTCGCCAAAGATCTGTTCGTTCTGCTGTTCGATTACCGGGCGGTTGTCGATGTCTGTCAAAGCTATGCATCCCATGAGTCTCAGTCACACTCACGGACACATCCAACAGCCCAAGCCGTCAAGTCCTATTGTGACTCATAGGCTGTAGCCTGATCGGATGCATTGACCGCCTGTCGCCCCATGGATGTGCGCAGCCGGCTCGGCGCAAATGTAAAGCGACTGAGAGAACAGCTTGGCCTGTCGCAGGAGCAGCTTGCCTTCGACGCGGAGATGCACCGGACCTACATCTCAGGCATCGAACGTGGGGTGCGCAATCCGACAGTGACCGTGCTTGAACGGCTAGCAATAGCGTTGAAGACGAAGAGTTCGGACCTGCTGACCTAGCTCGCTGGCAACTGGTAGAGCTTCAATATGAATCGCATCGCTAACCTCAAGCCTGATCTGCGCCAGCATCTGACATTTGCTCGGCAACCCAAAGCGGACATCGAAAGCCGCCGCGTTGCTTCGTTCTACCTGGCAACACCGAGCCAGCGCCAACTAGACAACCAAGCTTCTCGCTTCTCGGATATCTATCCGCGCTTTGTAGCCGTGCTTCTCCATGAGATGGAGCAGATTGGCACCGTTCAACAGAGTTAGCGGTTTGCCAGTCGCGAACTGATAGGCGTCCGGTCCGTAATCCGCGGTAGTGACCAAGATGCCCTTCGAGGCACCCTCGTTCATCACAGTTCCAAACAAGTCCCGCACCGCGGAGACAGTGACGGTTCGCGTGTAGCGCTTGGCTTGGATCACGATCTTGCCGCCGCTAATCGGGTCCGGGTCGAAAGCGATGGCGTCGACCCCGCCGTCACTACTTGAGCGCGTGACCTTCACCTCGCCGCCTCGCAACCGGAACTCCTGCTCGAATACCTCCCGTACGAGATGCTCGAAATCTTCCCAAGGCATGGCAGCTAGATTGGCACCCGCCTCCATCCGCTCTCCCACGGCCTGGGCGTCGATGAAGCGCAAATCTTCCCGTGCCATCTCCATGATTGGGGGGATGGGGGTCAGCGCAGCGAGACTGGCAGCGGACACACCCTTGAGGCTTTTGAAGCAAGATTTTGGGTCCACCCGCGAGAGGTCGATCGCTTCGAACGCCGGGCGGTCCACCAACACCGAAACTAAGCAGGACCGGGCCGGCTGGCCCGTACGGCGGTCGATGAAATCGACATAACCGTTGAACAGGATCTTCTCGATGTTGCGGTCCACATCGGCCTCGAAAAGCTCGTGGATCGTGCGAAGGCAAATTTGATAGGCGACAGCCTCGAAGTTCGCCTTCTGCTCACGGTCGCTGATTTGCGTCTCCTTCAGCTCTCCGGTCGCCTTAATGAATTTGACGCTTTTCGTGGCGGGCAAATCATCGATGGAGGGCAGGCTATAGCTCAGCAACAGCAGTTTGTCCGACGGCTGGTATTGGACGGCGTAGGCCTTTTCGAACAGGCCGTCGTAATCCGAAGCTTCGAGTACCAACGTTGCGTGCTCGACAACAGCTTCAGGGTCACCGGTCGCCAGCGAGGCGATGAGACCATCGACCTTGGCGTTAGAGGCCGACTGTCCGGCCAAGAAGGCGATCTTTGCCGCCTCATGCTCGGTCCAGAAAGCGTCGTGCGCCTTCTGCCAGTTTGCCACCTCCTTCTCATGTACAACACGCCGTAGGGCTTCCTGACCGTCCCAACTGGTGACGCGCTCCCGATAATGGCCGACAGCCTTGGCCTCAATCTCAGCCGCCTTTCCGGTCAGCTTGCTCCACCAAGATATGGCGGGAGCCTCATAGGTCGGCGGCTTCCCTTCCTCGAACTGAGGCTTGGACCGCTCGTAATGCTTAGGCATTGGGTAGTCGCGGCGATCCTTGAGCGCATCCCAATCCACCGCATCGTTCACCGAGAGCGTATAGGCCAGGAGTCGGTGCAGCCCGTCGAGCTTCTGAATAGCCGCGGCGGACAGATCTTCTGCGGATGATTTGCCTGACTGCAATGTCGCGCGCAGCCGGTGTTGAACGTACTTTTCGTCCCAAGCAGCAATAAGCGCGTCGGCCTTGCTCTGGAGAATGAAAATCTCCGGTGCGCTCAGTTCGCGGTGGAGGTTCATGGCCGTGTGGCGGACGTCTAAGTAATAGCGGAGGATCCGCGTTCCGGACGCGTTCCAGCGCGCCGTCAAACGGCCCAAGACGATGTTTTCGATGTTGTTTGAGTGGATAACAATCTCGGCCATGTCGCTACGCCCCCTCCGCCGACAGAAATTCCAGTGCTTCCGAAGTGGTCGGGCCGAGCGTCATGATGATCGTCGGCCGACATAGAACCGGCAAATCCCAAACTGCTGCCAAGCCGGACCCCCGAGACCAGTCTCACTATCTTGAGTTCAGCTCCGCCGCAACGAAACTCAGCGATGTAGAGGGGGTGCGAGGGTGGGCCCACCGCGGCCGTAGCAGGCGCGCCAACCTAGTGCGTCCCAATACCGGCAAGACCCCTGTCCAAGCCAAGTCAGGTATTTTCGTCCCTCATGTTGCTAGGGCTCGCACCGTCGCATGATCTTGCCCTAACTGGCGCATCCCTGATCTGAAGTTGCGCCATGTGTGGACGGCTCTCCGTTGGCAAGGGTTGATCTGACGTTCCGCTGAGCCTGGTCGGTGCGGCCATGTGTTCGACCTGTTGGTGCGGTACGCATGACCGCTGGCCATAATGCCTTCCGCGAAGCCGGGTCCCGACCAAAAGCACGCGCTCGAGGCGCTCTGGCGCAAGTGGGTTTTCCCGCCTTCCGGTATCGACCGGCTGTCGCATTACATCCTGTCCGCCCTTCCCAAGTCCGTCGGTCTCCGCTGAGCCTCGACCTGTCTCTATGCCGCGAGCGGCTCCCTGTAGCGCTCACCCGAAGTCATGATCGCCCAGACCATTCGCGCGGTCTTGTTGGCGAGAGCGACGGCTGCGACCTTCGGCGTTCGTCGAGCTAGCAGCTGGACTAGCCACGGCCGGCGCGTGCCGTTCCTCACGGCGTAACGCACGACCGCCAAGGCGCCGACGACCAGCATCTGTCGCAAATAGCGGTCACCCTGTTTGGTGATCCCGCCCAGCCGCTCCTTGCCGCCGCTGGAGTTCTGCTTCGGAACGAGGCCGATCCAGGCCGCGAGGTTGCGACCGGTCTTGAAGGCCCGTGGATCAGCGATCGTGCCAACCAAAGCGCTGGCCAGAAGCGGGCCCACGCCGGGAATCTCCATCAGTCGGCGCCCGACCTCGGTCGATCGGGCGTTGGTCCGGATCAGTCGGTCGGTCTCCAGGACTTGCTCGTTCACCAACTGAAGCTGCGTAGCCAGCATGGCGAGGCACCCTCGAGCCTCGACCGGAACACGCTCGTCAGCCGCGTCGTGAACCACCTCGATCAGCGAATGCAATCCCTGCCTCCCGACGGCGGCGGCCATGCCGAACTCCGCCATGTGGCTGCGGATCGCGTTGGAGATCTGGATGCGCTGGCGGATCAGGATCGACCGGGTCCGGTGTAGCACCATCACGCTCTGCTGTTCCGGCGACTTCAGGCTGCCGCCTTGCGGGACGCGCTCAGGGGGCTAGGGAACCGAACGCGGGGGTCCGTCAACCTGCAGGCTCGCTTCGTTCTGATATGGTGCCAGCCAACGAAGCGGCCAGCGCCCGACTCCAAACTGCGGGCGGCACGGCCTCGCAAGGGCCACTGGGCCTTGTCACCTTCGGGCAGGCGGTCTGCTCATGATCTCGACCGTCTGGAAAAACCGATTGGCAGCGGCTGCCGTGGTGGGCTTGATTGGACTGTCCCTACCGCCCTTAGTCAAAGCCATCGGTGCCGTCTTGGCGGTCAGGGAGGCAGAGGCCAGCGCCACTGAGGCGGCACAAACCGTACCTGCCGCCGCTCCGATCCCCGCGACCCTGCGTCCGTTGCTCAAGCGTGGCGCGGCCACACCCGAGATCGCTATTGGCGAGTATTTGAATCTCCGCCTGTCGGACCTGGGCTATTCGGCAACGGCCGTTCAGGTCGTCTCTGCGCGCCCCTTAGGGCGCGGATTGCAACTCGCCGAGGTCAGGCTCGAGGGCGCGGGTGATGTTGCCGCGCTCGCTGCTGTCGCCAATTGGGTCGGGGTCAATCGGGACGCGGTGCGCCTGAAATCCCTCTCGACGACCCAAGGGCCCGATGGATCGGCACGCAGCACCCTGGTCCTGCTGATGGTGATCGCATGAGCTGGCTGCGGCTTTACTGGGCCCAAGGCTTGCTCGGTGTCTGCGCAGCGGTGTCAGGCGTCATTTTCGCATGGCCGTCAGGCGGAAACGCCCCAGTCATTGCTGCGCAGCCCGAGCGATATAGCGGGCCCGTATTCGCGGATCGCAAGGGCGGTGTTCTTCCCGCCTTTCCAGTGCTTCTGACAGCTCCGGACGCAGCGGAGGCACCACCTCCTGTCGCCGAGGCATTGCCCATTCTCGTGGGCATAGCGAACGGCCAAGCCTATCTGCGCAGTGCTGCTGCGGGCGAAGTCGAACGGATTGCGCGTGGCCAGAGCGTCGACGGCTGGCGGCTTGTATATATTGGCGGTCGGAGCGTGACATTGACCAATGGAGAGACTGAACAAGAGGTCGCGATGTTCACGACGCCCCCAGCGACGCAAGTGCCGACTATGGTAAGACCTGAGCCGACGAATGAGCGTTCGAATGAACTGGCCGTCTCTCAACAGTCGGTGCCAGGACCCTAAGGCTTCCATCTGGCCGCGAGGCGTTGATCACCGAGCTTTCATGTTCGGTGTACATAGTCAGCACGCCGTTCACCCAAGATAGATAAATCGCAGCGTAAATAGAACAAATTTAGGACTTTACTTAGCATCTGCGTTACCTGCCGAACTTATATGCGAAATAATACCTTCAATATACAATTCAAGATTATGAGCAGCCGCTCGAGAGCGTATAGATCCAGAAATATTATCCCAGTTCGCGTCACTATCAACAAGAGCAGTTGGTAAATTGTGAACTATATTAGCTAAATCTCTGGCGCGGAAAAGTTTTTCGTCATCAAGGCTCCTAATTTCTAATATTATGTAACGAAGAAATTCTGCATATAATTCTTTTTTATCATTGTTCATCTCGGAAACTCTTCATCTGGCGGCAGAACATCAACTGGAATTCGGGTGTCAGACGGGAATCTGCGTTGTGCCTCCCTAACACGAGTATTGCCATCGCGGACTCGTGGGCTATCCCCTCGCACGACGACACGATCGCCGGTGGTGGGGTTTACAATGGTATCCATAACCTCGTCATCAGTCATATTCCCAAGTTCTTCTTCAAAGTCTGGATTTGACCCCGGTGGGTGAATGGACTCCAACTCGCCAAGTTCTCTCTCACCGGGCTGACGCTCTTCTGGAGTATCGGCGTCATTTCCCGCCACTTCGTTCCGTACAGCTTGCGCCAATGCCGCACCAAAGGCCATGACTCTCCCAATGGTCTGAACCTCCGCGGGAACAGGAAATCTCGCACGCCCTTGGACGCGCCCGGTAGCGGCATCACGCGCGGTAACTTCCACTTCTCTTGGACGTCCTAACCCACACAGAAACAGGATGCATGCCCGCTCCCCCGTTGGATCGGTCGCGTTCACCGGATCCGCTCCTACGTACAGATACAGGTTGGGATCGTCCTTGGTGCCGATGGGGTCCTGGGTGAGGAACTGGCCGAGCCTGGGCGAGTAGTAGCGCGCTCGGTATTGATAGAGCCCGGTCTCTTCGTCGTACTGCCGCCCGGTGTAGCCGAACGGTGAGCCGATGGGCGGGACGGACTGGTTGTTCCCGAACTCCCCGTGAGGCGAGTAGGTGGCCACCCCGGCTGTGGTGCCGTCGGGGCGGGAGGTGGCGATCACCGAGCCCTGATGGTCGGTATGATGCCAGTAGAGGTCGCCGTTGCCTTCGACCGTAGCCAAGCGGGCGTCCATGGCCCCTGTGCCGTCGGGGACGAAGCGGCGGATCAGGTCGCCGTTGACATCGAGCTGGGCCAGCTCGTCTGCCCCCGACCACATGGTGCGCGTCATCACCCCGTTGACGATCTTGCGCGTACGCCGGTCGTCTGAGTCATAGTCGTATGTGGCAGTCATGCCGGTGCGGGTCGCCTGGTCGTCCGAACCGGACCCAGGATCCGACCGGCATCGAGGCAACCCAGACCTGGGGCGGCGGCGGCCTGCCAGAGTTCTGCCTGCGGCTCAGCACGGTCTCGTCCCAGTCGGGCGGCATCAATGCGACCTCCACCATGGGCTGCGATGCGGTCGGCAACGTCACCAGCGTCACCGACGCGCGGGGAAATACCACCACCAGCACCTATGACGCTTTGCGGCGCAAGCGGACGGAGACCGGCCCGGTCAGCACCGGCATCCAGACCCAGTGGACCTATGACCTAACCGGCGACCTGACCGAGGTGCGTCAGTGGGACTCCAGCTCAGCGACCTGGCGTACGACCACCACCACCTATTCGGCGACCCGCAAGCCCCTGACGGTGACCGACCCGTCGGGTGACGTGACCCGCACCTGTTATGACGCAGTGGATCGACCGAAGCTCGTGATCGACGGTGAGCGCCGTGCGACCAACACCATCTACAATGCAGCCGGTCAGCCGGTAGAGATCCAGCGCTGGCTCAGGGCTCAGCCCAACTCGTGTCTGACCGCTCTGGAGCTGCCCCAGGGCCAGACGGAATCCGCCTGGCGCCGGTTCCAGTACAATGCCGGCGGGCTGCAGAGCGCCGAGATCGACGCGCGGGGCAACGTCACCCAGCAGCAGTATGATGGCCTGGGCCGACCCATCAAGACGATCTACGCCGATGGGGTCCAGGACTGGGTGGCTCACGACGAACGCGGCCAGGTGGTGTTCAAGCGCATCCGCTCCAACCATCAGGTGACGATCTTCTACGATGCCATGGGCCGGGACTTCCATGTGCGCGAGCATGCCCAGGCCCAGGCCGGGGAGAGGTGGTCGGGCCGGAACAGCCGGGCCTCTTACGACCTGGCAGGCCGTCCGGTCTGGCGCGACGTGTCTAGTCAGACCACCACGACGACGACCTTCGACGAAGGGCTGCTGCGCGACGTGCGGACCTATGGCTATGACACTGCCGGTCGACTGATCAGCGATCGCTGGCGGCCAGAAGGTCCGTCGGGGATGAGCTTTACGGTCGGCTACGGCTATGATCAGAACGGCAACAAGACCTCGATCGCCTGGCCGGCGGTGGGCGGTGTGCCGTTCACGGCCACCTATGCGTTCGATGCGGCCAACCGGGTGCAGTCGGCCAGCTTCCCGGGCGCAGGCGGCACCCAGACAGTGGCGATCACCCACGACAGCCTCAGCCGCCGGACCGGCATCAACCGGCCGGGCCTGGCCGCGGACACGACCTATACCTATGAGCCGGACAGCGACCTGGGCAGCCTGAGCCATGCCTTCGTGGCGGGCACCGGACCCGGAGCGGTCGGCTTCAGCTACGGCCACGATGCGGCCGGCAAGACCACTTCGATCGCGATCAGTCAGCCCGCGTTCGAATGGATGCCGACCCTGGCCTATGCCCGCACCTATGGCGTGGCCAACAGCATGAACCAGATGACGTCCGAGAACGGCACGCCGATCACCTGGTACGGCTCCGGCGACATGAGCTCGGATGGGGTCAACACCTACGTCTACACCTATGGCCACCGGCTGGTGCAGGCGACCCGCACCGGCATGACTGCCACATACGACTATGACTCAGACGACCGGCGTACGCGCAAGATCGTCAATGGGGTGATGACCCGCACGATGTGGTCGGGCGCGGATGAGCTGGCTCAGCTCGACGTCAACGGCGACCTGATACGCCGCTTCGTGCCTGACGGGACCGGGGCCATGGACGCCCGCCTGGCCACGGTCGAAGGCAACGGCGACCTATACTGGCACCATACAGACCACCAGGGCTCGGTGATCGCCACCTCGCGCCCCGACGGCACCACGGCTGGGGTCGCGACCTACTCGCCGCACGGGGAGTTCGGGAACGGCCAGTCCGCGCCGCCCCTTAGCTCACCGTTCGGCTACACCGGGCGGCAGTACGACGAAGAGACCGGACTCTATCAATACCGGGCGCGGTACTACTCGCCCCGCCTCGGCCAGTTCCTCACCCAGGATCCTATCGGCACCAAGGACGATCCCAACCTCTATCTGTACGTCGCAAACGATCCGGTGAACTTCACTGACCCTGACGGTGAAAGTCGACGGGCGGCGCGGGCCGCTCCCCCACCCAACACGCCACGCACTATTGCGGGGCAAATCTACGGGCGCGAAATTGCGAACTGGAATGCCAGAGGTCGAGAGCTAGATCGAAGGTATGGTGGTTATTCCTATGTTGGAGAACCAAACGCGTCTTCGGCAAGCGCCGCCAGAGACCGTTTCGCTAGATTTCAGGCGCAATGGGCCAATGCCAATGGCCTTAGTCTTGCTTCTACGCAACCAGGAGCCCAATATCAGGCCAATGGTGCCATTCCAGGCTCAAATCAAACTGGAACATTGACGAACCGAAGTTCTTTTCGACGAGGGACATTGGCTAGCAGTTGGGAAAACGCAGCACCAGGTCCGACCGGCGGACGCCTATGTCCGACTTGTAACGTAGAAGTTCAAGCTGCACCCGGTTCCGGACAGCGGCGCGATTGGGATGTCAGCCACAATCCTTCATGGACCCGCCGGTGGTTTCCGCCAACCACGACACGTCAGCAAGTGATCGAGAACTATCAGTTGGGAACAAGGTTGGAATGTGCCGGCTGCAACAGATCTCGAGGTAATAATGACAACTATTAATAAGCATCTCTTGCCGTTGGCGCTTGAAAGTTTTCTGGGCACCATCCGTAGCGGCTGGGATGCACCGCCTCCCGACATTCCAAATCACGGGATCCAGGTCGCTCGATTTAGCGGGACGGCATCTAACCCGGCCGTTGTATCGACTGTTGGGCTTGGAGACATCGATCTTGCCTCTCGACAGAGTGGTCGCCAAATAAATTTGGAAATATTGATGCCTGAAGGGTCTTCCTTCAATATTCTAGCTGCGATGCTGTTCGACATTTCTTCTCAGATTATTGAAAAAAAGGAGGCTATTTTACGAGGAGACTATTTGAAGCTGAAAACGCTTGGCTATTTTGGGGATTGGTTTGGACTATATTTTACAAATCCTATATTTATAGACGGCGAAACCGAAATCAACTGTGACTCAAAAAAAATAGTGCTGGCGTGGGCAATCCCAATAAAGCAACCAGAAGCAAGATTTATTGATGCTAAAGGCTGGGAAGCTTGGGAAGAATTGCTTGAAGAGAACTTCGGTACATTAGCGGATCTGGATCGTTCAGCTTTTGTTGTTGACAAATTCGGTGGTGGAGCGGTGTCAGCCAAAACTTAGCCAGTCGGTAACCCGGTCGGATTAGCGTCCTCGCCGTTGCCAAGAGCGCTCCACGCCGCCTCCCACAACCACTTCGACCAGGATCGCCACCTCATCAGCACAGATGGCTCTGTCAGCCCAAACTTAGCCAGCCGGTAATCCGGTCGGGTTAGCGTTGCCGCTATGGCCAAGAGCACCAACCCGTTTCGCTACTTCGACAGCTCGCCAGAGGTGATCCGCCTCGTGGTGATGATGTATGTGAAGTACCCGCTGTCACTGCGGAACGTGGAAGACCTGCTGGCCGAGCGGGGTATCGACATCTGCCACGAGACGGTACGGCTATGGTGGAACCGGTTCGGTCCGATGTTCGCCGCCGAGATCCGCAGGAAGCTGGTCCAGAAGATGCGCGCCTTCACTCACTGGCGATGGCACCTCGACGAGGTCTATGTGAAGATAAACGGCGAGATGCACTACCTCTGACGGGCCGTCGATCACGAAGGCGAGGTGCTGGAATCCTTTGCCAGCAAGACCGGAGACAAGCCGGCCGCTCTCAAGTTCATGAAGAAGCTGATGAAGAGGCACGGACGGGCCAAGGTCATCACGACGGACGGTCTGCGCTCCTACAAGGCTGCGATGAAAGAGCTCGGCAACACCGAGAAGCAGGAGGTTGGCAGGTGGGCTAACAACAGGGCCGAGAACTCACACCTGCCCTTCCGACGACGCGAACGGGCCATGCTGAGGTTCCGGGAGATGAAGACGCCGCAGAAGTTCAGCTCCGTCCATGCCGCCTTCCACAACCACTTCAATCAGGACCGCCACCTCATTAGCAGAGAGACATACAAGGCCCAACGCTCAGCCGCCCTGGCAGAGTGGGAGACACTCGCCGGGTAGGCGTCGTCTCCCCTGCCCTACCTGCGCTTACTGGAGACAAGTTCGCGTTGGACTGACAGCACCGCCACTTTCTGCCCTTAGCTCGCAATCTGGTAACGACACGCTGCCGACGTAGCGGGCATCTCAGCGGAACAAACGTCGTCGCAGAGAATCTCTGGCTCTCAATCGCAGCATTTTTGGCGGCGTCACATCGGGCCAGAGAACCCGAAACCATACCCCAATGCTCAGCCAGCTTTCGAAAATATCAGGCTCTTTTGAGCACGTCGTCGAAATGATTGAGATGCACTGACGGTGGTTTCGAAATCATGCCCCCGCGCTGCAACATCGTTTCATGCTTGGGGTATGATTTATCGAATCAGGCATGATTTCGATCTAGGGCCAGAAATGCGACCAATCCGCTTCTTCGGCGAAATGCCCGAGCTGAACATCGACCGAGTGATGCAAACCGGCACGCCCGACTACGTGCTGGTCAACTGGAATGATCGCTCCAAAGCCAGCTTCGACATCGACGGCAAAGGCGCTGTCATGGTTGTCGCTTACGAGGGTATTTTCGAGATCGAAATCGATAAGTGCCCCCTCGGGGGCAAACCCAAACAAACCCGCCTCAAACTGGTCAAGACACGGAACGGCGATACTGCCATTCGGACCCGCGTTGTCTGCCCGGAATGTCAACGAAATACATCCAAGATTTACTACTGTGATTTTAGATGGTCCTGCAGCAAGTGTCACAAGATTAAGTACAAGAGTCAATATCCGTCCGAAGGACCTCGCGATTACACAGTTTATGATCGGTTGGCCATCGAGGCTCATCGGCCGAGGCGCAAGAACGAACATTGGCTTAGCTACAAAAACCGCCAGCAGGTGGCGAAAGCCAAGCTAGACGCGCTGCCACCGCTCGATGACTGGGACCGAAATCGTCAGTTCGAAAAGCCACATTTCACGACGACCTATCTCAGGGATGGGGAGTAGTAGCGCAAGGCCAAGCTATTCATTTCTATAGACTACTGTCGGCACGTCATGTGAACTGCGAATCGGACAGGGGCAGACAATGGCGAAGGTATTGACGGGGTACTCGACTGAAAAGATCCGGATGGCCCGCACGATATTGAGTGGGTCCGGCTTGAAGGCGGCCGCAGAACACTTCGAGCTCAGCGAAGCGGAATTCAGAAAGGCGTTCGAGGATGTCGTTGAAGAAAGGGAATACCTCGACGCCGGCCTGAAAGCTTACGACATCCCCAGAATGGCCGACGAAGAACTGCTGGCTGAAGATAGCGACTTCTGGGAAGCCCCCGCAGTGCCTGCCGTCAAGCCGGTCCGAACGACAGCGCCGGCCGCACCGGAGGCCCAGTCGGCCCTTTCGAGCCAAGACGAGGCCCTGGCAATCTTCCTGATGCTGGCGAAATGGCCGCTGGAAAACATCTCTTCCGCCCACGATATCCCGCTGAGCGCATTGGAAGGGGCTGAGCCTATTTTGCGCAAGAAAGTGTTGCTTCAGCAGTCGCGTCTCGACCTCGATCTGGTCCAAGAAGGACTCAAGGGCGACAAGGCAGCTCGACGCACCTTGCGGTCCATGAAAGCGAGGGAAGATGTGAGCCCACCCCCCCCTGTCATCCCAGAGGAAGACGCTGATCGCTTCTTCACCATGGCCGGACCAGGCGGAAAGCCGAGGGCCTATCGCAAAGACAACCGCGATCCCGCCAAGGGCCCTACGTTTTCACGGGATGGTGTGCCCAAGCTGACAATGAAGCTGGGTCAGGATGGCCAACGTCGACGAATGGTCGAAGCGCGCATTAAGTCAGAACTCGAACAGCGACTTCTGGCTGAGCGCGGGGTGCCTAACCCCCGGCCTTGATGATCAAGTCCTGCTGTTGCTCCCAGCACAGCGGCAGCGGCCGCATGGCTTTCAGCGTCATAGTTGTCAGCCCCGCGGCCTGCGTTCCCTGTAGGATCGACTGCTTGATTGCCGGTGCCAGAAACGCCAGGTCGATCACTTGGGCCACATAGGCCGGCGTGACCCCTTCGCGCTCAGCTAGCGCGGTCAGGGTCGCCACCTTGCCCTGCGCCACCTCGTCAAACCAGGTCGACGCCAAGGCGATCAAATTGATCAGTTTCTGATCCGGCCCCTGGCTTTGACCTTCGACGACCAGCTTCAGAACGCGGCCGCGTCGGGCGATCGAGATCGGGGCAGTCAGATCGGTCTGGACGAGTGTCACGCCCGGCAGCGCATTCGGGCGCAACGTCAGCGCAATATGATCAGGGCTCAAGACTACGGTTTCGACCATCGCCCGCAATCGCTGGCGCAAGACCTTCGGCTTCTGATCCTCCAGACCGCTCATTGCAGCGAGTGATGCCTTGATGGCAGCATCAGCGTCGTGGCTGGTCTTTGCTCCGCTTGCAGACAGGACCCCTTCGTCAGCTTTCAGGAACTCTCGCAAGGTGTCGAGTACAGCACGGTCCATTGGTTCTGCTGGCATCCGCAGGGCTTCGTCAGACCCTTCGGCGGCGCGCGCGTAATAGCGGTACTTGCGGCCCCGCCGGTTGGTGTGGGTGGGCGTGAACCGCCGCCCCTGCCCATCAACGAGCAGGCCAGCCAGCAGGCTTGGCTCCGTCGCGTTACCGCCCGTAGCGCGCTTGTGCCGATTGGACGCGATGATCGCCTGGACCTTCTCAAACGTTTCAGAGTCGACGATCGGCTGGTGCTGTCCGGGGAAGTGTTTGGCCTTATGCCTGACCTCTCCGACGTACAGCCGGTTCGCCAGCAGGTGATAGACAGTGCCGCGGCTGTAGGGTTTGCCGCCGGTCTGTCCTGCAGAGCTCTTGCGGGCCTTGGTTCTCAGACCCTCAGCCTCGGCCAGGGGGAGCAGCTTGTCGACGCTGCGGGTCCGCAAGAACAGGGCGAACAGCCGGTTGACCTGGCTGGCTTCGGCAGTGTTGACAACCAGTTTGCCGTCACCGGCATCGTAGCCGAGCGGCGGCAATCCACCCATCCACATGCCCTTGGCCTTTGAGGCTGCGATCTTGTCGCGGATACGCTCCCCAGTCACTTCGCGCTCGAACTGGGCGAATGACAGCAGCACGTTCAGCGTCAGCCGTCCCATAGAGGTGGTCGTGTTGAAGGCCTGGGTGACCGAGACGAACGAGGCCTTTGCGGCATCCAGGACGTCAACAATGCGGGCAAAGTCCGGAAGCGACCGGGTCAGCCTGTCCACCTTATAGACGACGATCACGTCGACCTTGCCGGCCTTCACGTCCTCGAGCAGCGCCAGAAGCGCGGGTCGTTGCATATTGCCGCCGGAGTAGGCTCCGTCGTCGTAAGCAGCCTCGACCAGCGCCCAGCCTTCGTGCTGCTGGCTCTTGATATAGGCCTCGCAGGCCTCTCGCTGGGCATGCAGCGAGTTGAAGGCCTGCTCCAGACCTTCCTCGCTGGATTTGCGGGTGTAGACCGCGCAGCGCAGCACAGCGGTCATGCCGCCCTCCCCCGCGCCAGGTCCATGCGGCCTTTGACGCCGAAGAAGACCAGACCATTCCACTGGGTGCCCGTGATCTTGCGCGCGACAGCCGACAGCGATCGATAGGTCTCGCCCTCATACAGAAAGGCACCATCTACAGCTTCGACCGTGTGCAACTCACCTTTCCAGCTCCGGATCAGCTTGATGCCTTGGGGCTTGGTATCCGCTTGGTCGTTGGCCGCTTTGGTAGTGCGGACAGCCCGATGCGCTGTGCCCATGGTGACGTCACCCAGCCGCTGAGCCTGAAGCTTGTAGGCAATCGCTCGGGCCAACAGTCCGGACCGAAAGGACGACGGCGCAGGCGTGCCATAAAGGACGTGCCAGCGCGCGCGCAGGTCGTCGAGCTCAGCATGCTCGAGATCCGCCAGCGCCTCCTGCAATGGCACAGCACTCACCGTGTGCCATCCGGTTCATCGCCGCTAAGGACGACAGCGGCCGCGATCAGCGTCCGTGCCTGGGTCACCGTGTCGAGCAACCGGCGGTGCACCGCGCCTTTGCCCGCCTGGCCTTCCAGGATCGCCAGGCCGGCTGCATCTTCAAGCATGCTGCCCGCAATCGCGGCCAGCGCCTGGCTGGTCTCAAATCTGAACGTCTTATCCATCACGCATCCGGTCTCCCATTCCCAAGGCAGGCGGACAGACGCTCCGTTTTCGACGGATGTCCAGTCTGAGGATTAGACTTTTACTCTGATTGAGCATATCCCGGCTTTCATGACCCGAACATCGATATCTCATCCACTGCAGATCGCCGTCGTCCAGACCCTGCCCGGCCACGGTCGCATCGGCATCACCTTCTGTCCCGGGAAGATCCAGCCGTCCGCCGCCACCGGAGCGTGGAGCCGGGACCTTTCGACGGACATCAGGGCCATCGCGGATTGGGGCGCAGCCGCGGTGCTGACTCTCGTTGAAGACCACGAACTGGTCAGTTTGAAGGTTGAGGGCCTCGGGGCGGCTGTGGCGCGAGCGCATATGGACTGGCTGCATGCGCCGATCCCGGACGTGGGTGTACCAAGCACGGCCTTTGAAGCGTCCTGGGTTGAAACTGGTGAAGGCCTGCGGGACCGGCTGCGTGCCGGGTTTGATATCTTGGTCCACTGCAAGGGCGGGCTCGGACGTGCCGGCATGATCGCGGCGCGCCTGCTGGTCGAGCTCCGCGTTGATGACGAGACGGCCATCACTCGCGTTCGAAAGGCTCGGCCGGGTGCGATCGAGACCTCGGCCCAGGAGGCCGTCGTCCGCAGGACCAAGGTGGTGCCGGAGGGCCAGCCTGGTACCGCGGCAGATGATATTCGTGACCGCGCCCGTGGAGCATTGCTTGGATTGGCGGTAGGCGATGCCCTGGGCACCACACTCGAGTTCAAGGCACGTGACACCTATGAGCCGTTGACGGATCTGGTCGGTGGCGGGCCGTTCCGGCTGAAGCCCGGCCAGTGGACCGACGACACTGCCATGGCTCTGGCGTTGGCCGACAGCCTGGCTGGGAAAGGTGGGCTCGATGAACAGGACCTGCTGACCCGTTTTCATGGCTGGTGGCAGAACGGCACCTACTCCTGCACGGGGCGCTGCTTCGACATCGGGATCACAACTGCTCACGCTCTGTCGCGCTGGAAAGCGACTGGCAAGGATCACAGCGGTTCGATCGACCCGCAGACCGCAGGCAATGGCTCGCTGATGCGGCTAGCTCCCGTCGCCATTCGGTTTCGAGACGATCGATCTGCTCTTCGCGATGCAGCTGCCCAGCAATCCAAGACCACCCATGCTGCGCCCGAGGCCGTCGATGCCTGCGTCCTCTTTGCTGAGATGATCGGGGATGCGATCAACGGAGCACGGCGCAGTGAGGTGCTGAAAGGCCGTGCGGGGCCATGGGCCGGCAAAATCGACACGATCAATCAAGGCTCCTGGCGAGGGCTCGGGCGCGCATCGGTCAACACCAGTGGCTATGTCGCCCATAGTCTGGAAGCGGCACTCTGGGCGACGGGTCGAACGGCGCGGTTCGATCGGGCCGTCTTGCATGCCGCCAACCTCGGGCAGGATGCAGACACGACGGCCGCGATCGCGGGCCAGCTTGCCGGAGCCCTGGCAGGCGCGTCCGGTATTCCAGCACACTGGCTAGCTAAGCTAGCATGGCGCGATCGGCTGACTGCAACCGCCGATGCGCTCGCCTAGCCGCTACTCGCTCTGACCACGGGCGGCTTGCCAGGCGCGCCAGAGCACCAGGGCGAAGTCTTCATCGGGCTCAGAGATGACGAAGGTGATTGGCTTGCCCTGTGTCCTCTGGATGGTGACGCCATCATTATAGGCCGTGATATCGATGATGCCGGTCAGCTTGGCGGTGATGGCGCGCTCCGGCGAGCGGAAGATCAGCCGCTCGCTGGTGATGGTCAGGTCGCCCCCGCCCAGCCGATGCTGATACGGCAGGCTCTGGCGATTGACGCCGAACTGCCCGACCCGAAAGCGGACGCCCGCAATGATCGGCAGGCTGAGTGTCAGACCGGCATAGGACACGCCGACCGTCTTGGTGCGATCCTCGAACGCCTCGCAGAAGACGACGGTGTGAGCCACCTCCTTGCCAACCAATCCAAGGTCTGTAGGCACCACCGGCAATGGCCCGTGTGCGAGGGCCCAAGTGCGGCGGGCGTCGAACAAAGCGAGCTCGGTTTCTTCGGTCCACATCGGACCCAGCCCCACCGACCGGACAAGGTCATCCAGCACCGCGTCTTCGCTCGGCGAAAGGCTGCCGTCCTCCAGGAACATCAGGAGACGTCGGCGAATGTAGGCGCGTGCCTCTTCCCGGAACAGCGCGTCCGCCCGCTCACGGTTTAGGCCGAGATACGTTCTGAACCCTTCCAGAACCCCGGCATCCTCGGCGCAAAAGACCCCGTCGCACAGCAGAGCCGTGATTGCGGAGCGGTACCGCCCGTCCTGTTCGCCAAAGATCTGTTCGTTCTGCTGTTCAATCGCCGGGCGGTTGTCGGTGTCGGTCAACGCTGTGCATCCTATGAGTCTCCGTCGAACTCACGGACACATCCAACACCCGCGGTCGTCAAGTCCTATTGTGACTCATAGGCTGTAGCCTGATCGGATGCATTGACTGCCTGTCGGCCCATGGATGTGCGCAGCCGGCTCGGCGCAAATGTAAAGCGACTGAGAGAACAGCTTGGCCTGTCGCAGGAGCAGCTTGCCTTCGATGCGGACATGCACCGGACCTACATTTCCGGCATCGAACGTGGCGTGCGCAATCCAACGGTGACGGTGCTCGAGCGGCTAGCGATAGCGTTAAAGACGAAGAGTGCGAACTTGCTCATCTAGCTAGCAAGTGCTGGCAGTGGTTCAGAGCAGAACGTTGGCTATCCACGGACAGGACCGTTATGCGCTCGGAGCGGTCACTCTATCGCTCTCTGACTTAGTGCACTTTTCGCAATCCACACTGAGCGACGGCTTTGCGCCAGGAGCGGTCATTCACTCAACGCCGGAAACCGGACCTCGGCAACACACCTTGTTGAGCGTCCGCTCTCGACCCGTTGCGGACATAGTTAGATCAGTTCCGCTATAGATGGCTTATGACCACCACCACTCCAACGCGGGATGCCGAAGCTACCCGACACGCGATCCTTCGGGCTGCGCTGGATCTCTTCGCTGAGGAGGGTTTCGAGGCAGTCGGAGTCCGCTCGATTGGAGCGCGCGCGGGCGTCGATTCTTCGCTGATCAGCCGATACTTCGGTGGAAAGGACGAGCTTTTCGTCGAAGTGATCAAATCTGGGAGCGTGAACTGGCAGCGTCGCTGGGGAGATCGTGAGAGCTTCGCTGAGCGCGTGACGGATGATATTCTGGCGGTTCCAAATGGCGGAAGGGTGCTGCGCGACTTGCTCGTTCTGATGCGCTCCGCTGGATCAGATAAGGCCAAACGCCTCATCGATGAAGCGTTGGGTCACCAAGGCTTTCGCGACCTTGAAGCATGGATCGGGGGCGAGGACGCAGATATCCGTGCGCGCCTGCTTATGGGCTTTCTCGCCGGTATGGCCATCACCCGCGATCTGAACAGTAAGTTTGACCTCAGTCACGAACGCGCCGTCGTAATGCGCGAGCAACTCCGTTCAGCGGTTGCTGCCTTCCTCATGCCAGCGACTTGAGAACGCCAGTCCGCTTTCCACTCTTAGCGGACGAACGCCGGGTCCGCTGAGCGGACCCGGTCGGTGTCAGAGATCGATCTGCTCAGAGAGCTCCAAGGCGTCGTCAACTTCGATGCCAAGGTAGCGTACGGTGCTCTCCAGCTTGCGGTGACCGAGAAGCAGCTGGCATGCGCGCAGGTTGCCGGTCTTCTTGTAGACGAGTGAGACCGTCGTGCGCCTGAGGCTATGGGTGCCGTAAGCCGCGGGCTCCAGATCTATCAAACGGATCCATTGATCGACCAGTCTCGCGTACTGTCGCGTGCCGATATGGCAGCCGGCATGGTTTCGGCTCGGAAACAGCCAGTCGTCGTCACGCTGTCCTCGAAGTTCCAACCAGGCTCCAATCGCGTCGCGGGCTGGCTCTGTGATCTCGAAGGGAACCGGTCGTCCGGTCTTCTGCTGGATGACGGTGTATCGAAGCCTAAGTGAGCCGCCAGGCGCGACGTCACTGACGCGGAGCTTTACCAGATCACAGGCACTGAGCTTTGGATCCAGTGCACAGTTAAACATCGAAAGGTCGCGTAAGCGGATGCGGTCCTTACCGATCACGATCGACAAAATCCTGGACTGATTAGCCGAAGTCAGCGTCCACCGTGCCGGGTCAATACCCAGCCTCAGCCATTCTCCGGTTCCTGGTCTGGCTTGTAGGTGGGCTTTGCTGGCGGAACGATGTAGCTCAACGTCACGATCCCCGCGGCGATCAGTCCAGCACGCCAATTCCAGAATGCCAAGCCGAATGCCGCCCAATAGGCAGCGGCAGTTAGGCCATATTTGATGGTAAGGCGGCGAAGATAAGCCTCGGTCAGCCTTCGATCGGGAAGACCTCTCGCGGTGGCGTATACCCAACGAAGAAACCACCAGGTCGCCGGTGTCGCTGCTACGCCCAGATACCAAAGGGCGGCGGTGGTGCTCTCCGCATCTCCGCCGAGGTGTTCGACCAACGGCCGCGCAGGAAATGGCGTGATGCTGACAGCGGCAAGAAAGCCGATGCTGAGCAGATTGTAGCCAAAATCGGTTTTTTGCAGAAGCTTGCCGGTGAAGTGGCTGGAAGCCCAGTAAAGACCGATCATTATCACGCTAAGGGCGTAGGCCGCATATTCCGGTGCCAGCTTTAAGTATGCCGCTGCCAGGTCGCCGTCAGTCGGCTCTGGTGCGTGTAGTTCGGTCACCGGGAGGGTGATGGCAATTGCCAGCACCGCGTCCACGAATGCCTCAAGGCGGTCCGATTTGCGTTCGGTTGCTTTGAGAGAGGATGTCGCCATCTGACGCTACAGCATTTCGAGTGGGCGACGGCTCGCTGGCCGGGGAAATGCCGCATCGAGTGTCGCAAGGTCGGCGTCGGAGAGGACGATATCTGCGGCAGCGCGGTTCTCCCGCACATGTGCAATCGAACTCGCTTTCGGGATGGCGATAAGGCCATCGTGGCGCAGCGTCCAGACAAGTGCGACCTGCGCAGGGGTTGCGCCAACCTGGGCCGCTACTTTGTCGAGCGCGGGATGGCTTGTGAGGCGTCCCTGCTCGACGGGACTATACGCCATCACTGGCACTTTGTGCTGGGCGAGCCACGGCAACAGGTCCAACTCAGGGCCTCGACGGACGAGATTGTAGAGGATTTGATCGGTTACGCAGCCATCCCCGCCGGCAGCGACAAGCTGGTCCATATCGTTGGTATCGAGGTTGCTGACACCCCAATGCCGAATCTTCCCTGCCGATTTAAGCGCCTTCATTGCCTCCACGGTCTCAGCGAGCGGCACCGATCCCCGCCAGTGGAGCAGGTAGAGGTCGAGCCGATCGGTGCCGAGCCACTTCAGGCTCGCCTCGCACGCAGCGGTAACGCGGGAGCGCGATGCGTTCTGTGGATACGCCTTGCTGACGAGGAACAACTCGTCGCGACGGTCGCCGAGCGCTTCGCAGATCAGCACTTCCGCCGCACCGTCGCCGTACATTTCCGCTGTATCGACGAGCGTCATACCCAGCTCGACACCGGCGCGCAGCGAGGCGATTTCATCGGATCGCCTCTCGGCACGCTCACCCATCTTCCAGGTGCCTTGACCCATTGAAGGAACCACTCCCCCGCCGGGCAATGTCACGTGTTTCAGATGCATCCGTCCTATTAGATCAGTTCGACTGCTCGGTCGCGGGAGGCGGATTGGCAGATGACCACCATGTAACGGTCATATCGCGGCCGGCCATCGATCGAGTGCCATTTTGGCGATGGAGAGCAGTTCGTTGATCGTAGCGCCGTCGCGCGCCTGAACGGACATGCCTTCCATGACCGTATTGATGAATTTGCCTAGCACGGCCGGATCGGTGTTGGCCGCAAGCTCGCCCTGCGCGGCGCCGCGTTGCAGACGCTCGATCAGGAGGGCCTCCGCCGCGATACGCTTGTCGCGCAGCAGGCATTCGATGGCGGCGGACGCCGGCGAAACGGCTGCCGCTGCCGAATACATGAAGCAGCCGGCCGGCGTTCCAGGTTCCGAGAATGATGACGCCGCTCGTTCCAGCAGGCCTTTGATGGCCTCGTAGGTGGACAACGCCGGATCGTTGATGGGTGCATAGAGGTGGACGCTGAACGTCGCGGCGTAGCGCTCGATCACCGCCGCAAACAGCCCCGCTTTGTTGTCAAACGCTGCATAGAGACTGGCGGCGGCGACGCCAGTCTCCGCCACCAGATCGGCCATCGATGTCGCCTCGTAGCCGCGCTGCCAGAACAGCCGCACCGCCTTGTCGAGCGCAGCGTCAGTGTCGAACACACGTGGGCGACCTGCGCGGCGACGGGCTTTCGTCTCTGTCATCTCTGATGCACGATATAGAACGATCGATAAATAATATCTTGAAACTGGCGATCCGTTACCTTACAGAACGATCATTCAATAATCAAGGAGTCTCCAATGAGCCGCATCGTCCGTATCCACGAATATGGCGACGCCAGCGTCCTCAGGATTGAAGATGTGGCAGTCCCCGCGCCCGCGGCCGACGAAGTGCAGATCGCGGTGAAGGCGATAGGCATAAACCGCGCCGAGGTGATGTTCCGCAACCATGCCTACCTTCAGGAAGCCAAGTTCCCGAGCCGCCTGGGCTATGAGGCTGCCGGCACTGTCGTTACGGTCGGCGCGGACGTGACCGGGTTTGCGAAAGGCGAAGCCGTCAGCGTCATCCCCCCGCTCGATATCGCGCGCTGGGGCACTTATGGCGAGGTCGCCAACGTGCCCGCCCGCCTCGTCGTCAAGCATCCGGCGGCGCTGTCGTTCGAGGAAGCCGCGGCCGTGTGGATGCAGTATGTCACCGCCTGGGGTGCGCTGGTGGAGCAGGCGAAACTCGGCGAGGGCGATTTTGTCATCGTCACTGCTGCCTCCAGCAGCGTCGGCCTTGCTGCCTTCCAGATTGCGCGGATGGTCGGCGCGACGGTAATCGCGACGACGCGTACCGGCGCCAAGCGCCAGGCCCTGATCGATGCCGGTGCACATCATGTCGTCGCGACCGGGGAAGAGGATCTGGTAGCCAGGGTGATGGAGATAACCGATGGTCAGGGTGCGCGCGTGGTGCTCGATCCGGTCGGAGGCCCGTCGTTCGAGCCGTTGACCGAGAGCATGGCACGCGGCGGCATCCTGCTCGAATATGGCGCGCTCAGCGGCGAACCGACGCCGTTCCCGTTGTTCTCCGTGCTGGGCAAGAGCCTCACGCTCAAGGGGTATCTCTACAGCGAGATCGTCTCGGACGATGCCGCCCTCGATCGCGCCAGGGCGTTCATCGTGGCGGGTCTGGAATCGGGCGAACTCAAGCCGCGGATCGCGCGCACTTTCCCGTTCGACGCCATCCAGGACGCTCACCGCTTCCTCGAATCGAACGACCAGATCGGCAAGGTCGTCGTTACGGTCTGACCGGCATACCGGGGGAGTGAGCGATCGCTCCCCCCTTCCCCGACAGAGAATCGGACCCTCGGAGCCCACGCCAACGCTGCTCGTGGCGCAGGCTTGAGAGCATGACCGCAACCTCGCCCGATCTGAAAAACGCCCGGCTCTGTGCAGGATTGAAACTCCCCCCCTGTATAGTATGCTGGAGCGATTTCTCGGGAAAACGCGATGCCACATTCATCAGAGGACAAGAAGCGAGCCATCACACGCTTGCGGCGCATCAAGGGTCAGGCGGACGCTCTGGAACGCGCGATCGAAGCGGGGGCCGATTGCGCTCCCCTGCTGCAGCAAATTGTCGCCATGCGTGGTGCGACAAATGGACTGATGGCCGAAGTGATTCAGAGTCATCTCAGGGAAACATTCGGTGCGGACGCGGATCGGGCCGTCGGAGGCGCAGGTGGCGAGCACGATGACGGCGTGGAGGGCGTAATGAAGATTCTGCGTACTTATCTCAAATGACGATTTCAGGCTCATTTTCCTGCCCGTGTCCTCCCGCACTCAGAAGCCAGCCCCTGCTGCCTTCTCTGGTTTGAGATCCTCGTCAGGACACTTCTTGTATACTGCTGGGGAGTATGATAAACATACTCCCTGCCAGTATGACAATGTCGACGAATTTGCGCTGACGCACCGGCCTCGCGCCAGTAATCAGTTTAGTCCAACGAGGGTATCCCAACATGAAATCTCGCGCCGCTGTAGCCTTCGAGGCGGGCAAGCCACTCGAAATCGTCGAGATCGATGTCGCCCCACCCCGGAAAGGCGAAGTCCTCATACGGGTGACGCACACCGGTGTGTGCCACACCGACGCCTACACGCTGGCGGGGAGTGATCCGGAGGGTGTTTTCCCGGTGGTTCTGGGCCACGAGGGCGCGGGCATCGTTGTCGAGGTCGGTGAAGGCGTCACCAGCGTCGAGCCGGGCGATCACGTGATTCCGCTCTACACCGCTGAGTGCGGCAAGTGCGACTTCTGCCTGTCGGGAAAGACGAACCTGTGCGTCGCTGTCCGCGAGACGCAGGGCAAGGGCTTGATGCCCGATGGGACCACCCGCTTTTCGTACAATGGTCAGCCTCTCTATCATTACATGGGCTGTTCAACCTTCAGTGAATATACTGTCGTCGCCGAAGTCTCGCTCGCCAAGATCAATCCCGAGGCAAACCCCGAACATGTCTGCCTCCTCGGCTGCGGCGTCACGACCGGCATCGGCGCAGTCCACAATACCGCCAAGGTCCAGCCCGGAGACTCGGTCGCCGTGTTCGGCCTCGGCGGCATCGGGCTCGCGGCGATTCAGGGTGCGCGCCAGGCGAAGGCGGGTCGCATCATCGCCATCGACACCAATCCGTCCAAGTTCGAGCTGGCACGCCAGTTCGGTGCGACCGAGTGCATCAACCCCAAGGATCATGACAAGCCCATCCAGCAAGTGCTGATCGAGATGACGGGCTGGGGCATCGATCATACCTTCGAGTGCATCGGCAACGTCCACGTCATGCGCGCCGCGCTTGAATCAGCGCACCGAGGCTGGGGTCAGTCGATCGTGATTGGCGTTGCCGGCGCGGGCGAGGAAATCTCCACCCGCCCGTTCCAGCTCGTCACGGGCCGCGTATGGAAGGGGTCCGCTTTCGGTGGCGTCAAGGGACGGACACAGCTCCCCGGCATGGTCGAGGACGCGATGAGAGGCGATATCGATCTGGCCCCATTCGTAACCCACACGATGGGTTTGGAGGAGATTAACGAGGCCTTCGAACTGATGCACGAAGGCAAGTCGATCCGCACGGTCATTCACTACTGACCCGCCGATCCGAAGCGGCGCGAGGCGCTCGGATCGACAACTCGGCCGTCATCATGGCTCGACCCCGGCCATGATGACGCGCGCTCTGGCAAATGGGCAACGCGTCGCGATGCGGTAACAAGCGCCGAAGTGCGGTCGTTGCATGCCGATAGCGGCACGGACCAGGGCCGCCTAGCCCAGGCGCTTACCACCGGAGTGTGTGTGGCCTTGTCGCGCGACCCGACGGGAAAATGGTTTTGTCGTAACCTTTGTCTAGTGCTGGAAAAATACTTCAAAGGTGCCGAACATCGGGCCAGCCTGAACGTTGGATGTATTGAGTCGGAAATGCATTCATCTGTACCCGACTGTGATGAACCACGGGCCGCACAGGCGTATAGGGCAGGAAGACTGAATTGAAGAGCAAGGATATTCACGCGACGACGCCGTACACCGATCATGGGCACACGGGGCCGCCCGCTTGCGTGCAGGTTCGCGGCGCGCGCCAGAATAACCTCAAAAATATTGACGTCGATGTACCGCGCGACGCCTTCGTGGTGTTCACCGGCATATCGGGCTCGGGCAAGTCATCGCTCGCGTTCGGCACCCTTTATGCCGAAGCCCAGCGGCGTTATCTGGAATCGGTTGCGCCCTATGCCCGTCGCCTGATCGACCAGGCCGGCGTGCCGGAGGTCGACGCGATCGACGGTTTGCCGCCTGCGGTCGCGTTGCAGCAGCAGCGCGGCTCGACCAACGCGCGATCCTCGGTCGGCAGCGTGACGACGCTCTCCAGCCTGGTGCGGATGCTCTATTCGCGCGTGGGCGAATATCCGCGCCATCAGCCGATGCTCTATGCGGAGGATTTCTCCCCCAACACGGTCGCGGGGGCCTGCCCGACCTGTCACGGCATCGGGCGCGTCTATGACGCGACCGAAGAAACGATGGTGCCCGACGACACGCTGACGATCCGGGAACGCGCAATCGCCGCCTGGCCGGCGGCATGGCATGGCCAGAACCTGCGCGATATCCTCGTGTCACTCGGCTATGACGTCGATACGCCGTGGCGCGACCTGCCGAAAAAGGATCGCGACTGGATCCTCTTCACTGAAGAGGCGCCGACGGTGCCGGTCTATGCGGGTCTGACGCCCGAACAGACCCGCGTGGCGCTGAAGCGCCGCATGGAACCGACCTATCAGGGCACCTTCACCGGCGCCCGCCGCTATCTGCTGGAGACCTTCGCCAACACGAAAAGCGCGCTGATGAAGAAGCGCGTCTCGCACTATATCATCGGCCGCGATTGCCCGACCTGCGACGGCAAGCGCCTGAAGCGCGAAGCCCTGTCGGTCAAATTCGCCGGCCTCGACATTGCCGAGTTCGGCGACCTGACGGTGCTCAAGCTGAAGGATTTGCTGATGCCCGTCGCGCATGGCGCGTATGGGGCGGTCTCAGCCCAGTCAAAGGGCCATGTTCTGGAAAAAGCTGCCCGCGATGCAGCGGTCGAACAACGGGTTGCGGCGGGCGGCTCTGCGCACAAGAGCGCGCCCGACGTACGCCGCACGCCCAATCTCTCCGACGAGAAGCGGATCGCCGCCCAACGCCTTGCCTTCGAATTGATCGAGCGGCTAGAGCCGCTGATCGATCTTGGCCTTGGCTACATTTCGCTCGACCGCAGCACGCCGACGCTCTCCTCCGGAGAGCTGCAGCGCTTGCGGCTTGCCACGCAATTGTCGTCACAGCTTTTCGGCGTGGTCTATGTGCTTGACGAGCCTTCGGCAGGGTTGCACCCGGCAGATGGGGAAGCCTTGCTCACCATCCTCGAGCGTCTCAAGGCGGCGGGCAACTCCCTGTTCGTCGTCGAACATGATCTCGACGTGATCCGCCGCGCGGAATGGCTCGTCGATGTCGGGCCAGGAGCCGGGGAAAAGGGCGGTGAAGTCCTCTACAGCGGGCCGATAGAGGGGCTTGCCGACGTCGAGAATTCGATCACCCGCCGCTACCTGTTCGCAGAGCCGTTCCGCAGTGAGCGCACACCGCGCGATCCCAAGGCATGGCTACGCCTGGAAGGGGTCAGGCGGAACAATCTCCATGGTCTCGACGTCGAGTTTCCCATCGGCTGCTTCACCGCTGTCACCGGCGTTTCGGGATCGGGTAAATCCAGTCTTGTCAGTCAGGCGCTGCCCGAGCTCGTCACGGAACAACTCGGCGGCTCCCCCGTGGCCGAGGAGGAGGATATCGATCCGCTGCTCGATGTTGCGCAGAACGACACTGAAGGACGCATTGTCGCAGGCATGGAGCATGTTCGCAGGCTGGTGCGGGTCGATCAGAAACCGATCGGCCGCACGCCGCGCTCGAACCTATCCACCTACAGCGGCATGTTCGACCATGTGCGACGGATCTTCGCTGATACGCCGCTCGCCCGCCGGCGGCACTACAGCCCGGGAAGGTTCTCGTTCAACGTACCGGAAGGCCGCTGTCCTGTGTGTGAGGGCGAGGGATACGTCATGGTGGAGCTGCTGTTCCTGCCGAGCGTTTTTGCCCCGTGCTCGACCTGTCATGGCTCGCGCTACAACCCGCAAACGCTCGAAGTCGAATGGAACGGGCGCAATATCGCACAGGTGCTCGAACTGACGGTCGACGATGCGTGCGATTTCTTCGCTGGCGAGGCATCTGTGATGCGCTCCCTCGACGTGTTGCGGGAGATCGGTCTTGGCTATCTGAGGCTCGGTCAGCCGGCGACCGAGCTGTCTGGCGGGGAGGCGCAGCGCATCAAGCTGGCGACTGAACTGCAACGTGCTCAACGCGGCAACACGATCTATATCCTCGACGAGCCAACTTCGGGGCTTCACCCCTCCGATGGCGACCGGCTGATGCAACACCTGCAGGGCCTCGTAGACGCCGGCAATACCGTCGTAGTCGTCGAACATGACATGCGCGCCGTCACGCAGGCGGACTGGATCATCGACCTGGGACCGGGGGCTGGAGAAGATGGGGGCCGTATCGTTGCCAGCGGCGTCCCTAGCACCGTTGCGGAAGCGAAAGGCAGTTTCACCGCCCGCTATCTCAAGGCGGCGCTGTAGGTTGTAAATCTGGCCGAACGCACGTTAGACCAGGTGCATCTCAACCACACGGCGGAATGGGTCGGATCTGGAAGCGGGAGCCGGCGATGTGTCACCGCGGTTGACGCGGCTTAGGGTTTGAATGCCCGCCAGGTGCGCCGTGTCCGTGTGCTACGCAGCGTGGCGGACGGCCAATCGCTGGCCACCCGCCACGGTTGTTTTGTGCGGACCTTCTCCAGGGAGAGGGTCCTCACATGGTTCGTCGAAACGCCTCGTCCTAACTCCCTGCTGGGAGCGCTGCGCCCCCACCTTCTGCGATTTCTTCAACGAGTTTGGTACAGAAGGCGGGCAGATCATCGGGATCGCGGCTGGTAACAAGGCCTTTGTCGACCACGACTTCCTCATTGGTCCATGCACCGCCGGCGTTCTCGATATCGACCTTCAGCGTCGGGTAGGACGTCAAGGTGCGACCCTTGAGTACGCCCGCCTCGATCAATGTCCAGGGTGCATGGCATATAGCCGCGACAGGTTTCTTCTGATCGAAGAAAGCCCGGATGAAACCAATCGCCTCGTCGCTGCCGCGCAGCTTGTCGGCGCCGACAGTCCCTCCGGGCACAACAAGCCCGTCGAAATCGTCGGCTTTGACCTCGGAAAACGTATTGTCGATAGTATAGCTGCCGCCCTCGTCAAGATCGCTATTGACTGTGCGAGCCTTGCCCGTTTCAAAACTGACCACCGTCACTTTGCCACCCGCGTCCTCGACAGCTTGCTTGGGCTTCGAGAATTCTGGTTCTTCCGTCCCGCGCGGTGCGATCAGAATGGCAACTGATTTGCCTTCCAAAGTCATAATTAATCCCTATTGCGTCGAAGACTGAGGTCAGGCACCCGGCTTGAGCACGACCTTGGTCCAACCAGCATCGCGCTCGTCGAAGTGCTTGTAGGCGT
Organism: Brevundimonas sp.; assembly: GCF_041919755.1. Lineage (GTDB taxonomy): Bacteria > Pseudomonadota > Alphaproteobacteria > Caulobacterales > Caulobacteraceae > Brevundimonas. Next base: position 468,665 of record NZ_JAYRTD010000001.1, read on the forward strand.
CTGGTGCCTGATCAAGCGGCAGTCGGTGCGAGATGATTTGGGCAGGATTGGCCCGGTCTTGCTCGATAAGCTTCATCAGTCGCCGGTTGTAGTGCTTTACATTGCACTGGCCGGTGCCGATCTTCTGGCCCTTGAACCAGAAGTTGCCGAAGTCGAACGCCATCTTGCCTTCCTTCTGGAGATCGTCGGGCGCGTTCGGGTCTTCCGGAATGAACACGCCGACGACGCCGATTCCGCCGGTGGCCTTCGTGCTTTTGACGAGACAGTTCATCGTGTAATTGCTGCGCTCCTTGCCGTGGCGATCGCAACACTGATACCCAACCGCCTCGACCCCCCGGTCGGTCCCGAGGCCGCCGGTCGCGTCAAGGATCTGCTGGGCGGGATCGCCCTTGCGCATGTCGATCGGAATGGCACCCATCGCCTCTGCCAGTTTGAGGCGGTCGTCGTGAGAATCGACCACGAAGATCTGAGAGGCGCCGCGGATTTCGGCCGAGTGCGCGGCCATCAAACCGACCGGACCGGCGCCGTAAATCGCGATGCTTTCGCCAGGCAGGAAACCTGACAGTTCGACGCCATGCCAACCTGTAGGGAAGATGTCGGAGAGCATGACATAGTCATCCTCCTTCTCTTCAGCGTCCTCGGGCAGCTTCAGGCAATTGAAGTCCGCATAAGGAACGCGCATCAATTCGGCCTGACCGCCTTGCCACGGACCCATCTCGGCAAAGCCATACGCTGCGCCGGCGGTTCCAGGGTTGGTCGTGAGGCAAAAACCCGTCAAACCGCGTTCGCAATTTTCGCAGAAACCGCAACCGACGTTGAACGGCATGCACACGCGATCGCCCTTCTTGATGCGATCTACGGCAGAGCCGACTTCGATGACCTCGCCAAGGTTTTCGTGTCCGAAGACCTTGCCCTTCTCGAAGCTGGTACGGCCTTCATACATGTGAAGGTCCGACCCGCAGATATTGGTCGTGGTCAGCCGAATGATAACATCGGTCTGCTTTTCGATCTTTGGATCGTCGATGGTATTGACAGAAACATCTTTGGGCCCGTTGTACACGACTGCTTTCACGGATCTTTTCCTTTCGAAGCTCTTCTCAACGCGTCATCAAATCGAGAGCTTGGTGATGATCCGGTCCGTTTCAACGGCGGAGGACATCGAACCCTTCGAAGTGATCTCAGTTTACTGAACCTTCTGCTACCTGGGAGGTTCCGTCCCCTAGGGCCGTTCTGGGATTGATTCACCGCAGCTTTCTGAATGACCGAGCCAGAACCGCCGAATAAAGCGCCAAGCGGAGACGACCAGCGCCGCGCGGGAGGCGCGCCTGGCGCACAAGCCCGTCGCCGTCGACTGAACGGCGTCGACTGAACCGCCGTAGACTGAGCAGGCAGCGCCGCACCCGGCACCGCGCTCCAAGGCTCAGCCGCGCGCCAACGCCTGCGCCGCCGCCTCGACCACCCTCTGGTCCTGCTTGCCGGTGCCGCCCGACACGCCCACCGCGCCGATCACCGTCTCGCCCTCTTTGATCGGGACGCCCCCGGCGAAGATCATCACCTTGCCCTCATTGGAGGCATGGATGCCGTAGAAGTCGGCACCCGGCTGGGCGAGCTTCGCCAGCGCCATAGTCTCGACGTCGAACGCGCGCGCCGTCCACGCCTTACCGATCGCGATGTCGACGCTGCCGCGCCACGCATCGTCCATCCGCGCGAACGCTAGAAGGCAGCCACCCGCGTCCACCACCGCGATGTTCATCGGGTTGCCCATCCGCTCGGCCTCCGCGATCCCTGCATCGATGATCGTTCGCGCGTCGTTCAGGTCGAGCGTTTGGGTAGTGCGCATGGTGTGTATCTCCGTGGTCAGTTCGTGGAACACCGCTCAACGCACGCCGCCGCGCCCGGGATTCCCCCCAACCCGGGCGGTGAGAGCGACGCGCTAGGGTGCCGATCGCTCCGCTATTTCGCGGCCAGAAGGGTGAATTTGTGAATCTGCGGCGGTTCAGAGAACAGTTCTTCTGCCTTCTCCATCAGTGCGGCGGCAACCTTGCCGTCAAGATGGGCCTGCCGATCCTCCTCTGTGTCGAACGTATCGAAGATCGCGTACGCACCGGGACCTTCCTCGATCGCATACCAGGTCAGAGTTCCCGCCTCGGCTTGAACGAGCGGCAATGCCGAGGTCAGGAAATCGGCGACATCACGCTCTTTTCCGGGCTTGGCCTTCAGCGGTACATACAGGGCAATTTTGGGCATAAGTGACTCCTCAAGTGAAACGGACAATTATTCTGCAAAGTAACGGACAAGCGGGCCGATACGTTCCCCATTAGGCGGAGCACACGCGGCCCCGCCTCCTCGTCGAAATCAGAACTGCTGTGCGGTCGGACGGATGACAATCGCGTTGGCGTCGACGTCATCAGGTTGTTCGACAGCGAACGCGATAGCACGCGACACCGATGCCGTCGGGATGGCCTGCTTGTAGAAGTCCAGCACCGTCTCGGCAGCCGTGCCAGAGGTCGTGAACTTCAAATCGCTTTCGACAGCTCCTGGCTCGATTGACGTGACCCGGACCTTTTCCCCCACCTCGTGGCGCAAGCCCTCGCTGATCGCGCTGACGGCGAACTTGGTGCCGGAGTAGACCGTGCCGCCTGGTGCGAAGACCTTGATGCCCGCAACCGAGCTCAGGTTGATGATGTGGCCGCTGCCCTGCTCGAGAAAGCCGGGAAGGGCAGCCGCGATGCCGTAGAGCGTACCCTTCAGATTGACGTCGATCATCTGGTCCCACTCGTCGGTGTTGACCTCGGCCATCGGACGGATCGGCATCAGCCCGGCGTTGTTGATAAGCACGTCGAGGCGGCCGAAGTCGGCAATGATTGCGGCGACGACGGACTGGACCGCCGACTTGTCGGTCACGTCCAGCGCGTAGCTACGTGCCGTGCCGCCGTTTGCAGCGATGTCCGCGACGACCTCATCGAGCCTGTCCTTGCGCCGTGCGGCGATGGCCACCTTCGCGCCGCGTTCCGCGAGAAGACGCGCGGTTTCTGCGCCGATGCCGGTGCTGCCGCCGGTGATGAGAACGACCTTGCCTTCGATACCCTTGGTCATGACTGTATTCCTTCAAGTCAATTGTTGATTTTCGCCGGATCGCGGCTCCGCGGGAGCCCGCCCGGCCTGATGGGGTCACCGCGAGCGCAACAGTACGGGAGCGGCGCCCACCTTGATGCGGAGCAGCTCGTAGGGCTTGCGGCGCAGGTCTCGGCCGCCGTGGAAGCCGGGCTGGCGGTGGAGCTGGTTGGCGGTGAAGTAGAGATATCCGTCGGTGCCGATCGACAGCGTGTCGGGCCAGCTGATGCGCGGGTTGCTGACAACCGTCGTCCAGCGGCCCTGGTCGAGCACGCGGATTGCGTTGTTCTCGTAATCGCCGGCGAACACGCGGCCCTTGTCGTCCTCGGCTATCCCGTCCGAGGCGCCTTTGCGCCCCAGGCTGCGGACCGCGCGGCCCAGCTCCTCCTCGGACACCGCGGGATCGCGCAACAACGCCGTGGGCACCGCGTGAAGCGTGCGGCCCGACAGCGGACCATAATACAGCAGGCTGCCGTCGGCGCTGAGCGCAATCGCGTCGCTTGCGATCGTGACCGGCGTTGCGGGGCCGTCAGCCGGGCGGTTCATGAGCACCGCGCCATCGACAACCGGGGTGAAGCCGGGCTCGGGGTTGGTCGTCGCATGGTTCGACAGGCGCCGGATCGCCCGCCCGCTTGCGATATCGACGACGATGATGCCGCCGATCCCTTCGTTGCTGCTGTCGGTGATGTAGGCGACGCCCTCGGCGCCCTGACGCAGATCGAAGCGCACGTCGTTGAGGTAGGTCGTGGGCAGCACCACGCTGGGCGGCAGGACAATCGTCTTCACCACCCGGTCGGTCGCAAGGTCGATTGCCACCAGCTTTGCACCGCTGGCCTGTGGTTGAGAGAATTTGGGCGCCGCCGTGTCGAGCACCCAGAGGCGATTGGCGCCGTCGGCCACCACGCTCTGCACCGAGATGAAATGCCCAGCCGGGTCGGCCGGATCGGGCTGGTTGGTCGCGGCGTCGGGATAAGGCACCGCCTTGCCGTCGACCAGCTCGGCAACCGTGAACGGCGCGTTGTCGCCCCATTGCGGGAAGTTGACGAAGATGCGCCCGTTGGGGGCGACGGTCACGCCAGTCGGCATCGCGCCATCGAAGGTCGCGACCTGTTCGATCTGGGGCGCAGATGCACCCTCGCGGGTCGTCGAGCAGGCGGCAAGCGAGAGGGCAGCGCCAGCGGCAAGAAGCAGTTTGACGGAGGTTTTCATGGGGTCATTTCCTCGAGGATGCGGCCCGCTTCGTGGGGCTCGGACCGGAGATATTGCGGGGGCGCATTGACCGATGCACCAAGCGCGGCGGCGGCGTGCCAGGGCCAACGCGGATCCCACAGCGCAGCGCGGGCTATCGCTATGGCGTCGGCATGCCTGTCTTCGAGGATGCGCTCCGCCTGGTGCGGATCGGTGATCATTCCGACCGCCACGACAGGCATGGCGACCGCGTCCTTGACCGTCCGCGCCAGCGGCACCTGATAGCCGGGACTGACAGGGATCTGCTGGCGCGGGTCGAGGCCGCCGCCGGAGACGTGGATTGCCGAACAACCGCGCCGCTCCAGCTCCTGTGCAAACAATGCGGTTTCCTCCGCTGTCCAGCCGCCTTCAACCCAGTCGGTCCCTGAAACGCGGACGGTCACCGGGCGGTCGGCCGGAAACGCTTCGCGCACGTCATCGAACACTTCGAGCGGGAACCGCATCCGGTTGTCGAGGCTGCCGCCGTATTCGTCGCCGCGCCGGTTGGAGATCGGCGAAAGAAACTCGTGGAGCAGATAGCCATGCGCGACGTGGATCTGGATGGCTTCGATGCCGAGGCTGCCGGCGCGCCGGGCGGCATCCGCGAACGCCTCCCGGATGCGGGCAAGCCCTGACTTGTCCAGTTCGACAGGGGGATTGTCGTCCGGAGCAAAGGGAATGGCACCGGGTGCCACGGTCTGCCAGCCATTCTCCGCATCGGGGGCGATCTGCGTTCCGCCTTGCCACGGCTTGGTGCAGCTCGCCTTGCGGCCGGCATGGGCCAGCTGGATGATCAGCGGCATGTCAGACCAACGGCGCACACTTTCGAGCACGCTTCGCATCGCCGCTTCGGTACGGTCATCGTACAGGCCGACGTCACCGTAGGTGATGCGCCCTTCCGGGCTGACCGCGGTCGCCTCTACCGTCAGCGCGCCCGCGCCCGAGAGCGCCAACTGGCCGAGATGCATCTGGTGCCAGTCGGTCATCGCGCCGTCGACTGCCGAATACTGGCACATCGGCGCGATGACGATGCGGTTGGCGAGCCGCAGCCCGCCAACCTCAATCGGTTCGAACAATTTCGCCATCACCATTCGCCCGTGTTGGGCATGGAGGCCCAGGGTTCGGCCGGAGCCCTATGTTCGCCCTTCTGCAGCAGTTCGATCGAGATCCCGTTCGGCGAGCGGACAACGCCATGTATCCGTCACGCGGGGGGCGATTGATCGTCACGCCGCCCGCCTGCAGCCGCGCGCACGTTTCGTAGATGTCGTCGACCCCGTAGGCGAGATGGCCGAAGTTTCGGCCGCCCGTGTATCTTTCGGAAACGCTGCCATCCTCGGGCGGCCAGTTGTACGTCAGCTCGACCTCGGCATCTCCCTGCTCGCCGTCGCCGCGGAAATCCTCGTCGGCGGCAAGGTAGATCAGCGTGTAACGCCCGGCCTGGTTCTCCATGCGCCGGGTCTCCCTGAGTCTCTGTCAGCCCAAACTTAGCCAGCCGGTAATCCGGTCCGCCTAGCTTCGCCGCCATGGCCAAGAGCACCAACCCGTTTCGCTACTTCGACAGCTCGCCGGAAGTGATCCGGCTCGTGGTGATGATGTATGTGAAGTACCCGCTGTCTCTCCGGAACGTGGAAGACCTGCTGGCCGAGCGAGGCATCGACATCTGCCACGAAACTGTTCGGCTCTGGTGGAACCGCTTCGGTCCGATGTTCGCCGCCGAGATTCGCAGGAAGCGGGTCCAGAAGATGCGCGCCTTCACTCACTGGCGGTGGCACCTCGACGAGGTCTACGTGAAGATCAACGGCGAGATGCACTACCTCTGGAGAGCCGTGGATCACGAAGGCGAGGTGCTGGAATCCTTTGCCAGCAAGACCAGGGACAAGCCGGCCGCCCTGAAGTTCATGAAGAAGCTGATGAAGCGGCAAGGGCGGGCCAAGGTCATCACGACGGACGGTCTGCGCTCCTACAAGGCTGCGATGAAAGAGCTCGGCAACACCGAGAAGCAGGAGGTTGGCAGGTGGGCCAACAACAGGGTGGAGAACTCACACCTGCCCTTCCGACAACGAGAACGGGCCATGCTGAGGTTCCGGCAGATGAAGACGCTGCAGAAGTTCAGCTCCGTCCACGCCGCCTTCCACAACCACTTCAACCAGGACCGCCACCTCATCAGCAGAGAGACATACAAGGCCCAACGCTCAGCCGCCCTGGCTGAGAGGAAGACGCTCGCCGGATAGGCGTCATCTCCCCTGCCCTACCTGCGTATAGCGGAGACAAGTTGTCGTTGGACTGACAGCACCGCCACGCACTTCTTCGATAACCGCCGGGTCCCTGTAACGCGGGAAATAACCCCGACTTTACCGCGCCTTCGTCGAACCCGGAGACCGACAGCCTGTCTCTGATCGCGCAATCTTGCCTGCAACACCCCCTTTTTGCCGCCCCCGTCTCCGTTCGCTCGGCGACGGGTCATTTTCGCCCGCCTGGGCTCGCCCTGAAAACAGGGAAGTACAGGGGAAATCGCTCGAATTTTCGATCCGAAGGCTCATCGTCGCAACCCGACAAGCCCCGCTACGACTGGGATCCCAAGCGAGATGCTCTTTTTTCTCCCCTTAACGGCAACAGGGAATTTCTCCCGGGCTAACAGGGAATACTTCTAGCGGAACAGGGAGGGATATCCCCCGATCAGGGATGCCGCGTCTGAACTTCAGCCCGCGGCGTAGAGACGGCTGCGCTTCCCAGTCGAGCGGCATCTCGTGGCGGGTGACCGCCTCCAGCGTCAGGCCGGCCGGCAGGCAGCCATCGAGGATCGCAGCTTTCAAGTCCGGGGCCAGGAAGGCGGTGCGGATGGTGCGGGCGGCGTAGGCTGCGGTCATACCTTCAGCCTCGGCGATCTGGTTCAGGGTCGTTGCCTGGCCCGTCAGCAACTGGCGCTTCCAGGCCTCGGCACGGATCAGGGCCACGCTGAGCGTAGGGTCAGCAGCGCGGTGATGGATCGCGGACTGACCATCGGGCCCGATGGCCACCTTGGCCCCGCCTCGTTTCACAACCCGGACCGGGATGGTCAGAATCCGGTCGGGTCCCCGGCACTAGAGCCGGTCGATCGAGATCCGGTCCTGCGGTCCCAGATTGCGACTTGCCTGCTCAAGCATCGCCTCGTCGAACTGGAGGGTGACGGCGTCGCTCGTGACCTCGACACGGTCGATCAGGTTACGGATCGCCGACCAGTCCGGCGACGCCTCGGTCTGGATGCAGAGGTTAAGCTCGTGCAGGCGACTGACCACGATCTCCTCGACGATATGGACCGAGATGCGTGTCACGGTGCCCAGGTTCTGGGGCCGCTCGGCCTGGATCAGGCTTGAGACATAGTATCTGTAGGTGGTCTTGCCGAGCTGCGCCGCCTTGAGCGGCGTCATGCGATTGCCGGCGGGTTGGTGTTTGGGAACGTCGTACCCGCCGCAGCATTCAGGGCGTCATCGCTCATATTCAAGTAGGAGACTGCTCTCGTGGCCAACACATCACTTTCCGGGAAGACTATTGCCGTTCTGGCCACCGACGGGTTCGAACAAGTCGAACTGACAGCCCCGGTTAAAGCCCTCAAAGAAGCTGGTGCGTCGATCGTGATCGTCGCTCCTGAGGCCGGCTCCATCCAGGGGTTCAACCACCACGATAAGGGTGACACCACATCGGTCGATCAGTCGCTCGCCGATGCTGATGCCTCCTCATTCGACGGACTACTCTTGCCAGGCGGCGTGATCAGCCCGGATGCCCTCAGAATCGATGAAAAGGCCGTCGCGTTCGTGCGCAGCTTCGGCGAAGCCGGCAAACCGATCGCCGCCATCTGCCATGGACCGTGGACACTGATTGATGCAGGGCTGGTTGACGGTAAGAAGCTGACATCTTGGCCCTCGCTTAAGACTGATCTTACCAATGCTGGAGCCAGTTGGGTGGATGAGCCGGTCGTTACCGATGGTGGCTTAGTCACCTCGCGGAATCCGGACGATCTGCCCGTCTTTTGTGACGCTGCAATCGAGGCGTTCGCTTAAGGCTAAAGAGTCTGAAGCTCTCACTATGCTCTTTGTCGAGTGCTCCGCGACGACCTCGAGACGGTCGCGCGGAGCTCTTCGAGATAGGCCGAATGCGGTTTGACGTCATCTTCGGCGGTAGCCACGGCAGCGAGCGATTGGGCTTCATCGAGCAGCTGCGACACGCCATCAGCGTCAAGCGAGGCGGACATCTGAACTAAGGTGGCTGCTCTGGCTCTTAGCAAATGCATCGCCGCGACTGGGTATCGCGCAGCTAAGCGCGACGCCCAAAGTGCACTCGCATCGGCACGCCCGTTCAGCTCTCCAAAGCGGGCCAGTATGGTCTCGGCCGCGTCATGCAGGGCACCCTGCTCAAACATAAATGCGAGGCCTCGATTAAGGTCGAAGTAGCTGGCAGCAAACGCGAGCGCGCGGTCGGTCGCGACAACGTCTCCAAAATCATTCAGGCGCGAGACAATGTCGTTCAGACTCGCCACGCTCAATGTTCGCTCGAACTTCAACCACCGCGCCGTCATTGCGTCTTCGCTACGCCCCTCGCTATCGAGCACAGCGATCTCTGCATCGAACTACCGCTCGTCGCGAACAGGAGTTGGCTCGGGTGCGTGCCAGCCTAAGCGCTTGCGAGATGGCTGCACCAGAGCGGCTTCTAGTGCCGCCCGAGCTTCAACAACTCGTCCACCTCGGTGCCTTCGAGGCTTGATTTAGCTGGCGTACTTCTGACGATCTTCAGCGAGTGACGATCTTCAGCGAGTGACGATCTTCAGCGAGGTTCACACCATGTCCACTGACATGCAATCGGCTGGTGAATATGGAGTGCGAGAAGTTAGACAAGCGAGCAGAGACAGACCGCTCTTATCGACCGCGCACTGCCAACGAAACGATCGCCAGGGCGCTACAGACGACAATCGCATCCTCGACTAGACCACTTCGAGTCTGACCCGCCCGCTTCATCGCCAGTTTGCGCGCACCCAAAGTGAGGTATGCCATGGGTACCGCTGTCGCCACAGCGATCCCACCACCGATGCGCTCGCGGCCTTTCGGAGCCAAGGCTGCTCCCGCGATCCCCGCACTCATGATGCGCGCGATCAAGCCGAGCGCCACCGTGCGGTCCGGGGCGGTCCTCATCTTGTCACCGAACAGTTCACCCGCACCCATAAGCAAGGCTCCCGCCGTGAACAGGGGCCTCTTCAAAAGGACCAGCCTTCCAGGCGTGGATCGTCCGGCAAGGTGCGCGGCTGCCAGGGCGGCCATGGGTGTCATCGAGCGCGCACTGGCCACGGCACCGATCAGCAGGGAGGGAAACAGCTCGGAGGATTTCATGCCTCTCAAATACACGGCGCGCCATCCGGTTCATCGGGTCGGCCGACGGCTCAGGTTCGTCACCCGGCGACCCATGGAAACCAATGCCAAGCTGAGGTGTTGCCAATCCGGTTGAAGGGACCGGCAAACGACACCGGGCCACAGCCTCAGGAGATACCGATGACGGCCGATGCCCCATATGCCCGGTCCGGGCCCCACCCCCTTCACGCCATCCTGCTGGGCTTCCCGATAACCCTGTTCAGCGCCAATCTTGTCACCGATGTCACCTATCTACGCACCGAGGAAATACAGTGGACTAACTTCTCGGCCTGGCTCAACGCCGGCGGTATGGTGTTCGCCGGCCTCGTGCTGCTCTGGGCCTTGGTCTCGCTTTTCCTCGGCTTGGCCAGCGCCGATCGTCTCCGCCGTCTGATCTATGCCGGGGTCGTGGCCCTCATGTGCATCGTGGGCCTGATCAACGCCTTTCAGCACAGTCGCGACGGCTGGAGCTCCGTCGGAACTGTTGGACTGCTTCTTTCGATCGTTACCGTCATCCTCGCCTTTGCAGCCGGCGTGATCGTCCATACCCGTATCTTCAGCCGCGAGGTCGTCCGATGATCCGTTCTCTGATGGGCGCGACCGCGCTGTTGCTCGTTGTGTCGGCCTGCGGCCGCAGCGACCCGAACCTGAACCAGACCGGCCCACAGCCTGACATTCCGCCCATTTCGGAAACCCTGGTCCCGCCGATGAAAATCGCCCAGCCAACCGGCTGGGGCGATCAGGTACCGACCGTGCCCGCCGGTTTCACCATCACCGCCCTGGCCACTGACCTTCAGATCCCTCGCCAGATGCTGGTTCTCCCCAATGGCGACATTCTCGTCGCGGAGGGCCGCGGCGGAAATGCTCCACCTCTTCGGCCGAAGGATGTGATCGCCGGGGTGATCAAGAAGCAGGGCAATACCAAGGTCGAGAGCGGCAACCGCATCACCCTACTGCGCGATGCCGACGGGGATGGTCGTGCCGAAGTCCGTAGCGTCTTCATCGACAACCTCAATGCGCCCTATGGCCTCGCCTTCGTCCAAGGCACGCTGTACGTGGCCAATCAGGATGCGCTCGTCAGCTTCCCTTACCAGGACGGACAGACCCGGATCACAGCCGCGCCGACCGAGGTGACCAAGCTGCCCTCCGCCATCAACCACCATTGGACCAAGTCCCTGACGGCCAGCGCGGATGGTCAGACGCTCTACGTCGGCATCGGCTCCAACTCAAATGTCGGCGAGCGCGGCATGGCCGTGGAAGAAGAGCGGGCCGTGGTCTGGGCGATCGACCGCACTACCGGCGCGCGTCGCACGGTGGCACGCGGTATTCGCAATCCTACCGCCCTCGCTATCGAGCCGACGACAGCGGCGCTTTGGGCCGTGGTCAATGAACGCGACGAGATCGGGCCGCAGGCCTCACCCGACTACCTGACCTCCGTTCGGGAAGGTGCCTTCTACGGCTGGCCCTATACATACTGGGGCAAGGTCGATCCGCGCGTCCGCCCCGCCAACCCCGAACTGGCGGCCACCGCCATCCTGCCAGACTATGCGCTCGGGTCCCATGTCGCCGCCCTGGGGCTGTCCTTCGCGATCGACGGCGGATTCGGTGGCTCCTTTTCGCAGGGGGCATTTATCGGCGAGCATGGCAGCTGGAACCGTCAGGACCTCAGCGGCTACAAGGTGACCTGGGTCCCGTTCGCCAATGGGCGTCCCTCCGGCCAGCCGGTGGATTTCGTGACCGGCTTCCTTACCGACGATGGCAAGGCGCGGGGGCGGCCTGTCGGCGTGACCTTTGATGCCGGGCGTCGGATCCTGCTGGTGGCCGATGACCTGTCCAACACCGTGTGGCGTGTCGCTCCACGGGTTAGACCGACAGCGGCGGCTGCTGCAACTACGCCGGTCGCTTCCTCCCGTTAGGTCAGGGCAGTCGAACAGGGGGCGTAAGGATGGCTGAGGCCTTGGCAGAGAGCGGGTATGCCCAGGGCCTCGGGCGCGCTTTCGGCGGTGCCCTAATCTTCAGCTTCCCTCTTCTGATGACGATGGAGATGTGGGAGCTGGGTCTCAACATGTCGCGGCTGCGCCTTGCCCTCTTTCTGGCCCTTGGATGTCCGCTGGTTTTGGGCTTGGTCTTTTACGCAGGCTTTCGAAAAGTCGATGGACGTACCGACGACCTTCTCGATGGACTGGCGGCCCTGACGGTCGGATTTGTCGTCTCGGCGAGCATGCTCTGTCTTCTAGGCGTGATCGATATCCAGGACCCTTTCCACCTCAACGTGGGCAAGGTGGCGCTGCAGGCCATCCCTGCAGCTATGGGAGCCGTTCTCGCACGAAAGCAACTTGCCGGCACGGGTTCGGGTAAGGGCGAAGACGACCATCCGGCCAGCTATCGCGGCGAACTCTTTCTCATGGTGGCGGGGGCCCTGTTCCTCGCCTTCAATGTCGCGCCAACCGAAGAGATGGTCTTGATTGCCTATCTGATGGAGCCGCTGCACTCCGTGGCGCTTGTCGTAATCAGCCTGCTGCTGCTTCACCTTCTGGTCTTTCGACTGGGCTTCGCCGGCGAGGAGGCGCATGAGGGGCACCTCAGGGCGTTCTGGGATTTCACCCTTCCCGGATTTGGCATCGCTCTTTTGATAAGCCTGTATGTATTGTGGACTTTCGGCAGGCTGGATGGTCTGGCCCCCGCCGAGATCGTGTCGACGATGATCGTCCTGGGGTTGCCGGCCAGCTTCGGCGCGGCCCTTGCAAGGTTGGTGGTGTGATGGTGCAGAGGAAGACGGCATCGGCCGGCATGTCGAAGACCGATCGCTTCCTGCAGATCACCATGGCGGCTATGGGTGCGGTTCTGCTGCTCGTGTCGCTGGCGGTGATCGCTGGGGGAGCCCTGGCAGGCTCGCGCGACGCCTTCATTGAGGTCACCGAGGTCAAGCGCGAATTTGTTGGAGGTCGGAGCAGGATCAGGCTTGAGGCCGTCAATCGCGGCGATGTCGCCGCCGCCTCAATCATCGTGACCGGTTCGGCACCGTCGGGGCAGATTGCGACCACGACCCTGGACTATGTTCCTGGGAAAAGCCGCCGGGCAGCGACCCTGAGCTTTGCCGGTGATCTCGCGGACACGCCCGTGAAGCTCGAAGCCACCGGCTGGATCGATCCATGATGATCTGGCAACCCTATTGCGGCCCCGGTGCCTTGCCTTCCGACTTCTGGACACAATGGAACCTGGACCCCCTTCTCCTGATCGGGCTGGCCATCCTGACCGCCGGCCTTCTCCATCTCACACGCTCCGACGGTCGCGCCCGCACCTTGGCCCTGGGAGCCATCCTCACTCTCGCCGTCGGGTTCGTCTCGCCCCTGTGTGCTCTCAGTTCGGCCCTGTTTACGGCCCGCACGCTTCATCACGTGCTTCTGGTGGCCGTCGCCGCTCCGCTGATGGCCTGCGCTTTGCCTGCCCTCAGACGCCATATCGGACTGGCCCGAGCCATCGGTGTCTTCGGCTTCGCCATCCTGTTCTGGGCATGGCACACCCCTGCCGGCTATGCGCTCGCCCTATCGAATGACGCGGCCTACTGGGCGATGCAGTTGAGCCTCACCGGCACCGCCATCCTCTTCTGGATGGCCGTCCGCGTGTCATCGGGACCGGCCGCCGTCGTGGCCCTGCTCATCACCATGGTACAGACTGGATTGTTGGGAGCCCTGTTGGTCTTCATGCCGGCCGCCATCTATGCGCCGCACCGGCTGACCACCTCTGCTTGGGGTCTCAGCCCCCTGGAGGATCAGCAGTTGGCCGGGCTGATCATGTGGGCGCCCGCCGCCGCCGTCTATCTGGTGGCGGCTCTCACCATCCTCGGCCGCTGGATTGGGCCGGACCGGGTCAGGATGCCCGCCGCATGATCGTCAGGCCGATCCAGCGGCTTCTGGAGTGGGCGGCCGGCCACGCCGACGAGGGTCGCTATTCGCCCGTAGGTATCGTGTTTCACTGGACGATGGCTGCACTGGTACTGTTTCAGCTCGGCTGGGGATGGTGGATGAACCGGGTCCAGGTCGGCGGGGACATGGTCGCGGCCTATGACCTGCACTATGCCGTAGGCGTGCTTATGCTCGTGCTGGCCGTGGCGCGGCTGGGATGGCGTCTGCTTGCCCCTGGCCCGATCAACGACGCCGACAAGCCCGGCTGGCAGAGCGTCGTGGCGCATGTGACCGCCTGGGTCTTCTACATCTGCCTGCTGGGCCTGCCGCTGAGTGGTTGGGCCATGATCTCCGCGACGGCTCGAGAGCAGCAGCCTGAGTTTCTCGGCCTGTTCAAGTTTCCGCTAATGCCGATGCAGGAGCTTGCCAACACCCAGAAATGGGCCATCGAGGCGGCTGCTGAATGGGCGCACTGGGGTCTTATCGTCACCCTCCTGCTGCTCATCCCGATGCACGTCGGGGCGGCACTCAAGCATCATTTCATCGATCGGGACGACGTGGTCCACGGGATGCTGCCGATCCTGCCGCAGTTGCCGCCGCGCCGGACGCGCTGGCAACGTCGCTTTCGGGTGCTTGAGCAGCGGGCTGGCGCTCAAGCCAGAGGGCTATGGCAGAAATTTCGCGGTCGGTAAGACCCGCCACCGCCTCGGCCATCACATTTCGAGGATCGTTCCGGCGCTCGGCCCGCTGCCAGCGTCGCAGCTGGTCGATGGTATAGGCTGCCGGCTGGCCGGAAACCGCGGGATTGCCGGGTCCAACCCCTTCACCGGCCATGCCATGACAGCTCGCGCACGTGGCTGCGCCGCGCACCGAATGACCCTGCGTCCAGATCGCGGGAGTCATCAAGGGCGGGTCACCTCTGACCGGCGCCGGCAACGACGCATAATAGAAGGCCACGTCGCGACGACTGTCCGCATCCATCCGCCGCGCAATGGCGCTCATGACGTCATGGTGACGGGTGTCAGCGGCATAGTCCTCCATCTGCTTCTGCAGATAGCCCGCATCCAGCCCTGCCAGCCTGGGCACACTCACACCGTCCCCCTGCCCCTGCAGACCATGGCAACTGAAACAGGCATTGGCCGCTCCGCTCGTCCCGCCGCTCAGCGCCACGAGTTCGCCGGTCTCGGTCAAGGCGGCATCGGTTTCGCTGACTGGCAGCTCACAGCCGCCGAGCACGGCCAGCACACCGAGCAGCAAAATCCTGGAGCCGAAAACCGTCTGCATGGCAACGGAACACGGGCTAACGGCTCAGGTTCCTTTTGTCTGGAACCGCGACGCTTGTTGCGGATTGGTCCGGATGGAGGGGCCATGCATCATGACGATCAGCAGCGGAGAGGACGGGGCGTCCGGCTGGCAGCAGTCACGACCGCACTGCTCGGGCTGCCGCTCGTCGTCGGCTGTGCGGACAAGCGCGAACAGCCCCGCGCCCTCACGGGTGCTGAAGCCATTGCGGGCAAGGCTGTGATCGAGCGGGTTGGCTGTGCCGCCTGTCACCGGATCCCCGGGGTGGCCTGGCCCCAGGGCACGGTCGGTGGTTCGCTCGACGGGTTTGCTGACCGATCGATGATCGCCGGCCGGTTCCCCAACCAGCCCGAGACCTTGGCGGTCTGGGTGAGGAGCGCGCCGTCGATGAACCCCTCTACCGGAATGCCGGCCATGCCCATCACGTCCGAAGAAGCTCGAGACGTGGCGGCTTATCTGTATACGTTGGACCATGACTGAACCGATAGAAGGCCTCCAGGGCTGGCCTCCACCCGCGCTCGACCCGGCCGGACCCTTCGCCGGCCCTGTCAACACCCTGTCCTGGGTCCTGATCGTCATGGCCGCCAGCGTGTTCCTGATCGTCATGCTTGCCCTTGGCGTCGCCCTGTTCGGGCCGCGCTCTTGGCGCCGGAGGATCGGGGGCCAGAAGGTCCTCTGGACGCTAGGCCTCGCCTTCCCGACCGTCGTGCTGTCGGTCCTGCTGGTCTGGGGCCTGAGCCTGACCCGCGAGCTCAGCGCGGACCCCAGGCCCGGCGAGATGCGCGTACGGGTGACGGGCGAGATGTGGTGGTGGCGGGTCGCCTATCTGGACGGCCAGGGACGGGAAGCATTTCAGGACGCCAACGAGGTCCACATCCCTATTGGGCAGCCTGTGGTCTTCGAGTTGGAAGCGGCGGACGTCATCCATTCCTTCTGGGTGCCGCGTCTGGGCGGCAAGATGGACATGATCCCCGGACGCCGGAACATCCTTCGTCTCCAGGCGGATGAGCCCGGCTCCTACGGCGGTCAGTGCGCTGAATACTGCGGCGGGCCCCATGCCCTGATGGGCCTGATCGTGGTTGCCCACACGCCCGAGGACTTCGCCGCATGGCGCGCGAAGCAGGCGGCTCCCAGCCGCGGTCTTCAAGTGACCGCCCTGCCCTCTTCGGCGGGTCGACAGGTCTTTTCGCAAGCGGGGTGCGGTGCCTGCCATTCCGTCGCTGGCACCGAGGCCAACGGCCAGGCCGGACCCGACCTCAGCCATGTGGGATCGCGCCGCACGCTGGGCGCGGGCATCCTGCCCAATAACCAGGGCACAATGGCCGGCTGGATTTCCAACAGCCAGGCCATCAAGCCCGGCAACCGGATGCCCGCCTATCCGGTGCTGACCGGCCAGCAACTGCGTGACGTCTCCGCCTACCTCGAGAGCTTGGAATGACCGAAGCCAAGAGCGAGACCGGCTTCGACCCCGAGCTCTACAAGCGATTTCCGACCAGTGGTGAGCGGCCGGAAGACGAGCTCGAAAAGCTCGAAAAGATCTGGTGCGGTCCCAAGGGCTGGGAGTGGATCACCGTCATCAACAACAACTACGTCGGCGTTTATTACATCGGCGCGGCGATGCTCTTCTTCGTGCTGGCGGGCATCCTGTCGCTGTTGATGCGGACCCAGCTGGCCCTGCCGCTGAACGGTTTCCTGGAGCAGGAGACCTACAACCAGCTGTTCACCATGCACGGGACCATCATGATGTTCCTGTTCGCGGTGCCGGCGGTGGAGGCACTGGGCGTGCTGCTGCTGCCCCAGATGCTGGGCGCGCGCGACCTGCCGTTTCCCCGGCTCAGCGCCTATGCCTTCTGGGCCTACCTGATCGGCGGCCTGGCCTTTTTCTGTTCGATCTTCTTCGGCCTGGCGCCGAATGGCGGCTGGTTCATGTATCCGCCCCTGACCTCGATGACCTATTCGCCGGGGATCAACGCCGACTTCTGGCTGTTGGGCATCGGCTTCATCGAGATCTCGGCCATCGCGGGGGCCATCGAGATCATCGTGGGGGTGCTGAAGAACCGCGCGCCGGGCATGACGCTGGACAAGATGCCGATCTTTGCCTGGGGCATGCTGATTTTTGCGTGCATGATCATCATCGCCTTCCCGTCGGTGATCCTGGCCACGACCCTGATGGAGCTGGAACGGGCGTTCGGCTGGCCCTTCTTCGATGCGCTGAAGGGCGGCGATCCTCTGCTGTGGCAGCACCTGTTCTGGTTCTTCGGCCACCCTGAGGTCTACATCATCTTCCTGCCCGCCGCGGCCGCCATGTCGACCATGGTTGCGGCGGTCGCGCGCACGCCCCTGGTCGGATACCGGCTGGTGGTGCTCGCCATGATCGCGACGGGTTTCATCAGCTTCGGCGTCTGGTCGCACCACATGTTCACGACCGGCATGCCGTCGATCTCGATCGGCTTCTTCTCCTCGGCCTCCATGGCCGTCAGCCTGCCGGCCGGCATCCAGGTCTTCGCCTGGATCGCGACCATCGCCGCCGGCCGCATGCAGTTCTCGACCCCCGGCCTGTTCGTGCTGGGCTCGCTGACGGTCTTCGTGATGGGCGGCCTGACCGGGGTGATGGTGGCCATGGTGCCCTTCGACTGGCAGGCGCACGACAGCTATTTCATCGTGGCCCACCTGCACTATGTCCTCATCGGCGGCATGGTCTTTCCCTTCTTTGCGGCGATCTACTTCTGGACCCCGATGTCCTCCCGGCGGCCGCTCAGCGAGCGGCTGGGCAGATGGGTCTTCTGGCTGATGTTTGCGGGCATCCACGTCACCTTCCTGCCCATGCACCTCACCGGCCTCATGGGCATGCCGCGCCGGGTCTATACCTATCTGCCGGACCGGGGCTGGGATATCCCCAACATGATCTCGACGGTCGGCGCCTTCCTGTTCGCGGCGGGCGTCTTGATCTGGATCGTCGACATGATCCGCAACTTCCGTCCCTTCGGCCCTAGAGATGCCGGCAATGTCTTCGAGTCCGGCGGTCTGGAATGGCTGCCGACGGGCCTCTACTCCACCCGCAGCATTCCGATCGTGACCACCCGCTATCCCCTCTGGGACCAGCCCGATCTCGCCCGCGACGTGGAAGCCGGCCGCTACTTCCTGCCTGATGCCCCGACCGGCGACCGAGAGACCCTGGTCACCAGCCCCCTGACCGCCGAACCCCAGTATCTGCAGCGGATGCCCCGGCCGTCGGGCTGGCACGTCTGGGCGGCCGTCTTCACGGCGGCCTTCTTCCTGCTGCTGGTGATACAGGCCTACTGGGTCTCGGCTATCTGCGGCGTCCTGGCCATCTACTGCATCTTCCAGTGGTGCTGGTTCCTGGACCGGCCCCGTGTCCAGCCCGAGGTCGATATCGGCGCGGGCATCCGGGTGCCCACCTATATGAGCGGGCCTCGCAGCCACGGCTGGTGGGCCATGGTCATCACCCTGGTGGTCGCCGGGATGATCCTTGTGATGACGGCCTTCTCCTACGTCTTCCTGTGGAGCCGCAATCCGCTGGCGTGGGTCGCGCCGCCCTCCACAGGGCTGATCACCACCGCGATCCTCTACGTCCTCGCAATCATCGGGGTCCGCGCGTCCAACGCCGCCTTGGCTCTGGACCGGCCGCGCAGCCCGGTCATCGCCACCGGCCTGATGCTGACCTCCCTCGCCCTGATCGGCGGCGGCTGGACGATCGATCTGGCCGGATGGATGGCCACGGATCTCAGGCCCCAGGTGTCCGGTCAGGGCGCGACGGTTTTCTTTTTCCTGTCCTGGCAAGGCTTCTTTGTCTTTACCTCGGCAATCATGGGGCTCTATGCCCTGCTGCGCTGGATCAGTGGTCATGTGGAAGCGGGGCGGCCGTCGACCTTCCAGCTCATTGGCCTCTTCCTCGGCTATACGGCGGTCCAGGGACTGATCTCTGTTCTGCTCACTCGCCTGTTTCCGGGCTGACGAATGCAGCGCTGGCTCTACATGCTGGGAGGCCTTCTCGTGTGGGCCGTCCATTTCGTCGGGGTCTATACGATCGCCAGCATTGGGGACGTGGTCTCCGATGCGGACGCCCCCACCTGGCGTCTGATTGGTCTGACGTTTAGTGCCTTTTGCGCCATGATCGCCCTCGGACTGCTTATCCACGCGCTACGACGCGCTGATGGCGGCACCGACACCATCGATCTGGCCAATACCCTCGCCCGGCTCGGAGCCTTTCTCGCCCTGATCTCGATCATCTGGCAGTCGCTGCCGACCGTCGTGGGATACTGACGCTCCCCCCTCCCCACCAGCCTTGCACGGGCGATCGTCCCCTTCAGCCAGGCTTGGCGGCACAGACCTGCCGAGATAACGCTCGCTATGGTCTCGTCTGCCCCAACTTAGCCAGCCGCAAATGCGGTACGCATAGCGTTTCCGGCATAGGCAAGGGCACCAACCCGTTTCGCTACTTCGAGAGCTCAGCCAAGGTCATTCGGCTTGTGGTGATGATGTACGTTAGATGCCCACTGTCGCCGCAGAACCTGGAAGACCTATTGGCCGACAGTGGCATCGACATCTGGGACGAGACGGTGCTGCTGTGGTGAAACCGCTACGGTCCCATATTCGCCGCCGAGATCCTCAGCAAGCGGGTCCCGAAGATGCTCGCCAGATAGGCTCTGCGCCCTCCGCCCTCACTCCGCGCAGTGGAGACAAGTTCGCGCCAGACTGAACGCACCGCCACCCAGTCCTTTGTCGTTAAACAATGCACCAGGGCTGACGCGGAGACGCGCGACCTGACTGCTGTGACGCGCCGATCGTCTTCAACAGTTCAGTGCGCCAAGGTTCGGCGAAAAAAGTCCTGTGTTCCAGTTCCAGGCGAGGTCGCCGCTCGCGCGGCGTCGGCACATGGCCCGCTCATGCAGCTCGAACATGCCGGGGAGAAGGTCGTTTGCCGGGATTGGCGTGCTGCGAAACGTCACATAGGCCTCAGTGGAGCCATAGGCGGGCCAGTCCGCCTGAGCGGCCAAGGGGCGACCTGAGCGTGCGAAGCTGATCCAGTAGTCGATCATGGTGTCAGACAAGGCGCGCTCGGACGCGGTGTCCGGGATCTTCGGCCAGAGCGGCGGCGTGTTGTTCAGCGTGCCGAACACATAGGGAAGCTCGCTGGCGTGAAAGGCGTGAAGACCGGCCTGGTCCATCGCCGGATAGCCGTGGTCGAACAGATACAGGAACGAGGGGTGGCCCCTTTCCGTCTGCGACCGGACCAGACGTTCGGACGTCCAGCCGTAGAGGGCGTCGCGCGTCGTCGCCAGAATGCTCTCGCCCATGTTGGACGATGGATAGAGCGCCAGGAAATCGTCGGCCAGATCGCCGTATTTCTCGCGGATGATCCGCTCGTACTCGGCGGCGCTGCCGGGAACAGGCGGGGCCAGCATGCGCAGGGAGCGGATTTCGCCACTGTTGAACCCGGCCAGAACGGGAACGGTAGCCTGCTCCCCCCGATCGAATGTGTCCACCAGCTGCCGCGGCAGGACCACGCCATCCACCACGCCGAACGGCGCGAACCCCGCCATCACCGATGCATCGGTCAGGGTCTGGGCATTCATGCTGCGCAGCACGCGAAGGCTGGGGGCCTGGAGGTTGCGCGCCAGGGTGGCTCCGGCCGTCTCGGCGGCGGGCATGCCGTGCGCGGCCGTCTTCAGCTCGGGCGCGGAGATCATATAGGCGCTCTGTGCGATCGCCTTGTGGAACAGACCCTTCGCGAGGGGCGAGGTCATCAGATAGAGGACGCTGAGCCCGCCAGCCGACTCGCCCGCGATCGTCACATTCGACGGATCACCCCCGAAGGCGGCGATGTTCTGCTGGACCCAGCGCAGGGCCTGGATCTGATCCATCAGACCGTAGTTGCCGGAGATGCCGACCGGCGATTCCGCGCTGAGGTCCGGATGGGCCAGATAGCCCAGCACGCCGAGGCGATAGTTTATCGTCACGACGACGGCCCCTTCTTGAGCCCACGCCGCGCCGTCGTAATAGACCTCCTTGCTGGAACCGGCGACCAGGGAGCCGCCGTGGATCCAGACGATCACCGGCGCTTCGCGGGCCGCATGTGGCGACCAGATGTTCAGCGACAGGCAGTCCTCGCTCGTCGCCCCCAGGCTGTTGGAATAGATGTGCGGCGCGCCCGGCGTCGGCTGGATGCAGGCCGGACCGAAGTCGGCGGCGTCCTTGACCCCCGACCAGACCGGAGCGGGCATGGGGGGCCGCCAGCGATAGGCACCGGTCGGCGGAGCCGCATAGGGCAAACCCTTGAAAACGCGGATGTCGCCCTGAAGCCGTCCTCGAACCACTCCGGCCGGCGCGGTGATGGTCGGGCGATCCTGAGCGGCGGCCGCCGTCGCCGAGAAAAGGCCGGAGCCCGCTAGGATCGAAAGCCCCCCGATGGCGGCCGCCAATCTGCACCGCCCGGTCATTGCACACCTCCCACACGCGAGATGTCCCGGCGCAGAAGCCGGGCGAGCCCCAGAAACAATCCGATGGCGACGAGATAGACCGGCGTCAGGGCATAGAGCGCCAGTTGCAGCGAGTTGGTCGGATGGGCCGTGCTGAAATAGTCGCTGGCGAAACCCACGAAGGTCGGGCCGACCCCCATGCCGATGAAGTTCATGATCAGCAGCAGCAGCGCGCCGGACATCACCCGCTGATCAGGCCGCACCTCGGACTGGACGAAGGCGACGGAAGACGAGAGGTAGAAATAGTTCAGGAAGGTCGGGAAGCTGAGAAACGCCAGCGCCAGTGGCCAGCTGGGGGCCCATAGAAAGGCCAGATAGAAGGGTATGGCCAAAGTCAGGGAGATGGCCGGCAGGAAGGCATAGGCCTGTTTCGAACGGCGTGTGAACCGGTCGATCAGCCAGCCCGAGGCGAAGATGCCCGCGCTCATGCCGACGCCGACGACGATGGCGTACCACAGGGCGACATCGGCCAGGGTCATGCCCTTCTCGCGCATCAGGAACAGGGTGGCGAAGTTGCCCAGCCCATAGGTGATGATCTGGGTGATGCCGCTGCCCAGCGAGGCCAGAACAAGCGTCGGGCGCGAGAAGAACATTCGGAACGTGCCCCAGAAACTGGCCTTGGGCGCTTCCGGTGCCAGGGCCGGATCAAGTCCGCCCCGCTTCGGTTCCTTGACGATGAGCATCAGCGCCGCAGCCGCCACCAGCCCCACCACCCCGATCACCACGAAGGCGGCTCGCCAGCTGAAGGCAGCCGCGACCGATGCCCCGAAGGCGATGCCGATCGCCGCGCCGATGGGCGGCCCCAGGTTGTAGAGGCCCAGAGCCATGCCTCGGCGACCGGGCGGGAAATAGTCGGTGATGATGGCATAGGAGGGTGGCACGCCCCCGGCCTCGCCAAACCCGACCGTCATGCGCGAGACCGCCAGCTGGCCAAAGTTGCGCGACAGTCCGCAGGCGATGGTCGCCGCGCTCCAGATCCCGCAGGCGATGGCCAGCACCGCCACGCGATTGGTCTTGTCCGCCAGCCAGCCCACCGGGATGGCGATGAAACAGTAGAAGAAGGCGAAGTACAGCCCACCCAGCAGGCCCAGCTGTCCATCGCTGATCTGTAGCGTGTCCTGAATGGGCTTGGCCAGGATCGACAGCAGCTGGCGATCCAGAAAGTTCAGCACATAGATGAACCACAGCGCCCCCAGAGCCACCCAGGCGCGGGTCCCGACGGAGGGTCTGGCGATGACCGGCTCCGAGCCGATGGCCGTATCGTGGGTCATGAACGTTTCCTCGGTGAAGCGGACCTTGGGGCCCGTCTATTTTTCAGGATGGGTAAGAGCGGCGTAGACAAGGGTGCGGGCGCGACCGCGAAAGATCTGGCTGACCGGATCGGCGACGCGCTGGATCAGGCCGACGAAGACGACGTCGTTTTCGGGATCGACCCAAAACCAGGTCCCCCCGCCCCCACCCCAGGCCAGGGTGCCGCGGCCCTCCGACACGCCCAGAGCCTGCGGATCGCGCACGATGGAAAAGCCCAGGCCGAAGCCGAATGCGGGATTGAAAGTCAGCAGCCGTAGCGGATTGGTTGTCTGCAGCACCGCGTCCGGAATGGCATTGGTCGCCATCAGCGTGACCGTTTCGGGTGCCAGAAGCCGCACGCCGTCCAGCACGCCGCCGTTCAGGATCATCTGGCCGAAACGCGCGTAGTCCATCGCCGTCGAGACCAGCCCCCCTCCCCCGCTCTCCATGGCGATCGGGGCGATCACATCGTGCACGGGAATGTCGAAGGCATGGGTCGCCGGCTTCAACGCCCCGGTGCCGTCGTCGGCATACAGGGTGACCAGCCGCTCGGCCTTCTTTGGCGAAATCCGGAACGCCGTGTCGACCATGCCCAGTGGGCCGAAGACGCGCGACTGAAGAAAGTCGCCCAGGCTCTGGCCCGTGAGCCGCTCAATGATCAGGCCCTGAAGATCCGAGCCGACGGAATAGAACCATTCGCTGCCCGGCTGGAACATCAGCGGGATTCTTGCCGCCCGCCGTGCCAGATCGTCCAGGCTGTCAGCTGTCAGCACGCCGGCATCGCGATAGGCCCGTTCGATGGGGTGGACGTCGAACAGGCCGTAGCCGAGGCCCGAAGTGTGGCTCATCAGTTCGCGCATTGTGGGCGCACGCAGGGCGGGCTCTGTTGCCAGCGATCCGTCCGCCTGGACGCCCGCATAGACGGGCTGACCCTCGAACTCTGGCAGGAAGCGGGTGATGGGATCTTCGAGGCTCCACCGACCCTCTTCGAACAGCATCATCATGGCGACCGACACGATGGGCTTGGTCATGGAGTAGATGCGGAACAGGGCGTCAGGCGACAGGGGCTGTGCGTCGTCCAGCCGGGCCGATCCAAAGCTTCTGAAGTCCGCAATCCGGCCATGCCGCATCAGCAGGGTCGTGGCCCCCGCGATCTGGCCCGTAGCCACCAGGTCCGCCATCCAGTCGGCCATCTGGCCCAGACGCCCGGAATCGAATCCGACGTCTTCGGGCCGAGCCGTGACCGGAAGGCGGAGGGGCTCAGCCATCGGGGGCCGCAAGTCGCCGCTGGGCCGCGCGGCTTTGGCACATGCCGATAAAGCCGTGCGCCATGAAGGTGGCCATCCGGGCCTTGATGGCCTCGAAGTCGTCGGACTGGCACAGACCGCCCGACAGGTGATCGATCCGTCCGGTCCGGGCCAGGCTGAGCGTCAGGGCGCCGGTCACGAAGTGATAGCCCCAGAAGATGTCCTCCTCGGCACAGTCCGGCAGGGCCTGCTTCAGCAGGCTGATCAGCCGCAGGACGACAGGGTCGAACAGCCGGTCCATGACCTCGGCCCCCCAGGCCGGGGTGTTGTTCAGCTGCGCGCTCAAGGCCCCGAAATAGCGCCAACCTTCTCCGCCGGTGGAATAGGTGTCCAGGTCGGTGTCCAGGAACGCCCGCAGCGCGCCCTCCACCGTCGGCTTGCCCCCGGCCGCCTGTTCATAGGCATCTAGGGCGTCCATCCGGCGGCCGCTGGTGACCGGGGCGCGGCGCGCCATCACCTTGTCGAAGACGTCCTGCTTGTCTTCGAAATAGTAGTGGATCAGCGACTTGTGGACCCCGACCTTGTCGGCGATATCCTTGATCGTCACCCCGTGCAGACCGTGCTGAGAGAAAAGCTCCTCGGCGGCGTCGAGCAGTTGTTCCAGGCTTTCGGCACGCTGTTCGGCCTTGCGGCGTGGCTTGCGGACGGGCTGGGTCATGACGGGAACCTCAAGACGGTTCGGCACGCCCTGAAACTGGCGCACCGACTCATGGACGGCGATGCCGATCATCCTATGCGCCCCCGTATGTGGCGCGAAGCTGCGTCTTGTTGATCTTGCCCGTCGCGGCCAGGGGCATGGCCTCGACCCGCACGATCCGCTCGGGAATCCACCAGTCGGCGACCCGCCCCTTCAGGCTGGCCTTGAGCTCGGCATCCTCTACCACCTCGCCCTGGGCGGCTTCGATGACCATCAGGGGGCGTTCGCCCCATTTGGCATCCGTCTGGCCAATGACGGCGACCAGGCCGATCGACGGCAAGGCCCCGACGATCTCCTCGATCTCGACCGGGTTGATCCACTCGCCTCCGGACTTGATCAGGTCCTTCGACCGGCCCGCCAGATGCAGGTTTCCGTCATGGTCGATCATCGCCAGATCGCCCGTGTCGAACCAGCCGTCGGCATCCAGCGCGGGCTGGGACGCGCCGTAATAGCTCTGCACGACACTGGCCCCGCGGATCTTCAGATGCCCCTCGGTGTTGCGCTGTTCCGGCAAAGGCTCGCCGGCTGCGTCCGTCAGCAGCAGATCCAGTCCCATGGGCGGACGACCCGCGCCCCGCGCCGAACCGCCCGCCTGGTTACGTGGCGAAATGGTGCCTAGGGGCGACAGTTCCGTCATGCCCCAGCTGGTCTGGACCGTGACGCCCAGCCGGCTTTCCATCCGCTTCAGCAGGGCATCGGGACAGCTGGAGCCCCCGATGATCACCCGCTCCAGACTGGGTGTCTCGGCACCTGTGGCATCCAGATGATCCAGCAGACCCAGCCAGATTGTGGGCACACCCACCGCCACCGTCACGGCGTGACGCGCGATCAGCCCGCCCAGACTGGCCCCATCCATCGCCCGTCCCGGCAGGACCAGACTGGCTCCGACCGCTGGCGCGGCAAACGGCAGGCCCCAGGCATTGGCGTGGAACATCGGCACGGCCACCAGCACCATATCCTCGGCCGTCAGGGCCATGGCGTCGGCCTGAAGCGCGCGCAGGGTGTGCAGATAGTTGGACCGGTGGGTGTAGCCGACCCCCTTGGGCGCGCCGGTTGTTCCGGAGGTGAAGCACAGCCCGGCCAGCGCTCGCTCGTCGATCTGTCCCCACGGCACCGGACGTCCGGCCGACGCCAGGAGGTTTTCGAGCCCCATCGTGGGAAGGGCAGACTGTGACGCCCAATCGTCGTCGTCGAGCACGATAAGGCGCTCCAGATGCGGACACCGGGCGACCAGCTGATCCGTCAGTTCGCCAAGCCCTGCCCCGACCACCAGCAGGCGATCCTCGGCCTGAACGATCATGGCCGCCAGCTGATCGACCGTCAGACGCGGGTTCAGAGTGTGACAGACCAGGCCCACGCCCATGGCCGCGTACCAGACCTCCACATGATGCCGGGTGTTCCAGGCCAGGGTGGCTATACGGTCGCCGGGCTGCAAACCCAGAGAGAGTAGAGCCCCGGACAGCCGGTTCGCCCGCTCGCGCACATCGGCATAGCCGGTTGTCGTGTCGTTGCCGCCCTCTCCGGCCGTGACCACCCGCGCCCGGCCATGCCATTTCGCCCCGTGGTCGAGAAACCGATCCACGGTCAGGCCATAGTCCTGCATCAGGGCCGGGTACCGGTCCATCAGACGACGCCGCCTGTGATTTCAGAAGCCTGCAAGCGGGCGAAAGCCATATCAGCGGGGGTCCAGGGTCAGGGAAAGCAACGCGATCAGATCGAGGGAGGGAGCAACGCAGGGCCGCCCCCTCACCTGCCGATCAGAACGTCCTCATCAGGTTGATGCCGAACTGGCGCGGCGGTCCGGCATAGCGCAGGCCCGCATTGATCGCGGCGATATAGGTCTGGTCCGTCGCGTTCACGGCATAGGCCGCCAGGATCCAGTCCTTGTGCGCATAGGTCAGCTTCAGATTGACGATGTTGCGCGCCTCCAGCCGGTCACCCAGCGCCTCATTGTTGAAGATGGAGGTGAAGGCCTCGCCGATGTGGGCATAGTCGATGCGCGGCGACAGGGTGGCCCCGTTGCCGAAGGTGAAGTCGTACTGGACCCCGGCACTGAACGTCAGTTCCGGCGCATAGCTCTGGTTGTTGCCATCCAGGTTCTGACAGTTGGCCGTCGCCGGTCCGGTCAGGGGATCGCACAGCCCCGTGCGGCTCACGCGCGGATCGGCGGCGAAGAATTCGCCCAGTTCGGAGTTGGAAACCGAGATCGCCGCATCCAGCGCCCAAGGCCCGAAGCGGGCTTGAGCCGACCCCTCGATCCCCATCAGGATTGTGTCGTCCGTCACATTGGCGATGGAGTTGAACAGCGGCACCTCGGGGTCGCCGATGATGACCTGGAAGTTCTGATAGACCATGTAATAGGCCCCCAGCTGCGTGCGCAGCTGGCCGTTCATCAGGGTCGACTTCCAGCCCAGCTCGTAATCGGTGACCTCTTCCGCCTCGAAACTGCTGGCCGGTACGTAGAAGTTGGGCGCGTTCAGGCCGCCCATCTTGTTGCCCGTGGCGACGAAGCCGTAGAAGAAGTTGTTCTCGTCCAGCTTGTAGTTGACGGTCAGCTTGCCCGTGACCTTCTCGTCCTGCACCTCGTCGTTCTGCAACAGCACCAGTCCGAAGGCGGGATAGGTCGTGTAGACATTATCGTTGGTCGAGGTGGATTCAGCATATCGGGCCCCCACCTGGACCTGCAGGCGGTCGCTGAAGTCATAGCTGATCTGGCCGAAGACCGCCTTGGTCTCCTTGGGCGTCTCGCCGAAGATGTAATAGTCGACGACACCCTCGGGGAAGCCGACGTGATAGGCCCCTTCCGGGAAGGTCGTGACGGGGAAGACCACGTCGTCGTATTGGTAATAGGCTCCCAGCAGCCATTTGAAGCGCCGGTCGTCGGGCGAGATCAGATTGATCTCCTGCGAGAAGACCTCTTCCTCGACCCGGTCGTAGAAGGTGTTGTTCAGCGCCGAGGTGCCGTCCAGATCGGTCGAAAACTCGCTGATGCCGTCCTGATAGCCGGTGATCGACCGCAGGGTGATGCCATTGTCGAAGACGTAGCTGGCGTTCAGCGAGACCCGGGCGAACTCGTCGCGGCCCGAATGCGGGCCATTGGCCGTGATCTTGAAGGGGTCGTTGGTCGAAAGCGCCGGATCGGCCGGATATCCACCGAAGTCCAGATCGTTGTAGTCGCCCTTCAGCAGGATCCGCAGGGCCGGCGTGGGCGTCCACAACACGCTGGCGCGGAAGCTGCGCGTATCGACCTGGCCGGGCGTGCCGGTATAGGGGCCGGTGATGTCGTGGAAGCTGTCGCGAGTCTCGGTGTTGAAGGCGAAGCGGGTGGCCAGGGTGTCGGTGATCGGCACATTGACGGCCCCCTGGAACTTGACGTTCTCATAGTTGCCCAGCTGGCCCATCAGATAGCCGTTCACATCCGTGAAGTTCGGATTGCGGGCGGTGATGAAGACCGCACCGCCCGTGGCATTGGCCCCGGCGAAGGTGCCCTGCGGGCCGCGCAGGACCTCGACGCTGGCGATGTCGTAATAGGGCTCGGTCTGGAAATAGCCCGGGAAGGCGGCCACGCCGTCGCGATAGGTGATGACGCCGACGCCGACCGCCGTGGTCGGCTCGGACTTGCCGATGCCGCGCACGTTGAAGAAGTTGCCCTGGCCGTAGTTCTGGACCGTGGTGGACGGGGCCACGAACTGCAGCTGGTCCAGCGAGGTAACGCCCCGATTTTCCAGGTCCTGGCCGCTCAGCACTGTGGCGGCCACGGCCGTTTCCTGAAGGTTGGACGTCCGACGCTCGGCCGTCACGACGACGTCCTCGATCGTCGAGATCTGCTCGGTCGCCTCAGGATCCTGAGGCGTGGTCGGTGCCTGTTGCGCATGCGCCGCGCCGGTCCACAGCAGGACGGCAGCAGATGTCGTGGTCCAAAGCCTGCGGCTCATGTCGATCCTCCCTCGATGTTCCCTCGGCGTTCTGACGACGCCATGGGGTGACCGTTTCACCAAACACCATCTGTGTCAATCTTCACTAGCCGCCTGGTGAATATTGACCTTTGCGACAGGATGAGGTCTGCCTGCCCTTTTCGACACATCGTCCGGAAGCGGGACAAGGGAAGACATCCATGAGCATTGACCTGACGGGACGCGTCGCCATCGTCACAGGGGCTGGCGGAGGGCTGGGACGCAGCCACGCCCTGGCTCTGGCCGCCCATGGCGCGCGCGTCGTCGTCAATGACATGGCCGCCGACGGTGCCAATGCCGTCGTGAAGGAAATCGTGACCGCCGGCGGTCAGGCGTCCGCTGTCGTCTGCAGCGTGACCGACCGGCAGGCGGTGGACGAGATGGTGGCAGACACCGTCGCGCGCTGGGGTTCGATCGACATCGTGGTCAACAATGCCGGCATCCTGCGCGACCGCACCTTTGCCAAAATGGACCTGGACGATTTCCAGCTGGTGGTCGACGTGCACCTGATGGGCTCGGTCAATCTGACTAAGGCTGCCTGGGCGCATATGCGCGATCAAGGCTATGGCCGGATCGTCTTCACAACTTCATCGTCGGGTCTCTACGGCAACTTTGGACAGGCTAACTATTCCGCCGCAAAGATGGCTCTTGTCGGCCTGATGCAGACCTTGGCTCTGGAGGGCGAACGCCATGGCATTCGCGTCAACTGCCTGGCCCCGAGCGCCGCAACGCAGATGACGCAGGGCCTTTATTCCGAGCATGACCTAAAAAATCTATCTTCCGATCTAGTCAGTCCGGGCGTCGTCGCCCTAGTCGCTGACGACGCTCCCAGCCGCGTAATATTGCTCGCTGGATCGGGAGCGTTCGAACAAGCCCACATTACAATGACCTGTGGCACGTTTATTGGACGCGCGGCCGACGCCGCCGCGAAGGTCCAGGCCCAGTGGGCAGCGATTGCAGATCGAACCAATGAGTACGTGCCGACCTCAGGAGCGGCCCAGTATCATCATGAAGTCAATCACCCGGCTAGGCCAATGGAGCGCATTGGCGAACTCCATCAGCCGGCTTCCCGCTGAAGCCTGCTCGCAGGCTCTGCTTTGCACAGAGCCGAGCAGAGACCTGTTGGCGTTGGACTGACAGCGCCGCCACCGGCCCGAACAAAACAAGGCCTCCAAGCGACGGCTGCCTATGGGTCAGTTTTCTTGCAGAAAGGTCAGATCAATCCGGACTGCTCAAGCGGCCAGGCGCTGCCCTATCCGGTCATATACGGGCTAGTAACGCCATCGGTCGCCGGCGTCGTGGAGGGTCTGGAGTTCGGTGTTGATCCTATCCGCGTCAAAAAAAAGAGCCGTTCGCGTTTACCACCCGCTATGTCCCAGTAGACGAAGACTTGGCTATCCAAACATGGTCGCTGGGGTCGCACGGCTACCCCCCTACGCTGTCGGGGCCTTGAGCTCGATTACGTCCAAATCCAAGTGGTTGCGGCCGTGTAGAGCGCGATTCCCGCAATCAAGTTGAACGGGAAGGTTATGGCTAAGGCGGCCGTGACGAAGACCCCCGGATCGGCTTCTGGCGCGGCCAGGCGCATGGCCGCAGGAACGGCGATGTAGGACGCTGAACCCGCCAGAATGGTCAGGAGAGCTGCATCCCCCACCTCAAGGCCTGCCAAGCGCGATAGACCCAGGGCGAGTGCGGCGGAGACCAAGGGAAAGACCACCGCAAAGCCAATGATGCCGGGGCTGAGTTTGCGCCCCCCTTCCATCAACCGTCGTGCTGCCGTCAGGCCGATGTCCAGCAGGAAGAAACAGAGCGCGCCGTGGAACAGGGGTCCGACAAACACGTCCAGCCGCGACAGACCCTCCTGTCCGGAAATCAGCCCGACGATGAAGCTGCCCAGCAGCATGACGGTGGCGGCACCGACAAATACCTCCCGCAGGATGGCCCTTCGCCGCCCCGGCTCGCGCCAGCCTGCACCATTCAGCACGATCAGCGCCGTCAGGATGGCCGGGGTCTCCATCAGAGCGAGGACGGCCGCCATGTAACCCCCAGCGGTCAGCCCGATCGCGGCAAGGTGCTGCTGCCCGGCTGCAAAGGTCACGACCGAGACCGAGCCATAGGTCGCTGCCAGGGCGCACAGGGTGGGCCTATCCAAGCGGATCATCCTGCGCAGAACCAAGATCGCGAGCAGCGGCATGGTGGCGCTCAGCCCCAGACCCAGGGCCGCCGCGGTGAGGAAATCGCCGTCCAGGCCCGCCGCCCTGGCCTCCACCCCGCCCTTGAACCCGATGCAAAGCATCAGATACAGCGAAAGCGCCTTAGCCACCGGCTCCGGGACAGCCAGATCAGACCGCGCCAGCGCGGCCAGCGCGCCTATGAAGAAGAATAATATGGCGGGTGAAGTCAGCAGCGACAGGCTGGCGGAGAGATCAAGCATTCAGGGCCCCTTGTAAAAAACACCCGGCCTATGGCTTCGTCTCCGGAGGCTACCCAGTTTATTAGATTGATGGACGCTATAACGGAATCAAATGGCACGCTGCTTCCAACGCGCGCCGGCCTCGCGGCTCTAGTTGATGCTTCCGGCGCGGCGTCACCGGGTCTGAAACCGTCGCCGCGTATCCAACAAAACCCAGCTGCGCATCAGCAGTTCGCCGACGTCATAGGGTTTGAGAAGGACGTCGTTAGCACCGAGTGACAAGGCCCGAAGGCGGGCGTTCATGGTCGAATCGGCAGTCAGGACGAGGATGGGCAGGTAGTCGGTGTCGGACGTCAGACGCCGGAAACTCTCCAGGAACTCGTAACCGTCGAAGCCTGGCATCATGAGGTCCAGCAGCACCAGATCAGGCGGTGTCGCGGCGAAGTCGGCCAGGGCCTCGCGGGCATTCAGAAAGGTCACGATGTTGGTGAAGCCCTCGCGCCGGAACGCCCGATCGACCAGGCTGAGGTTGGCGGCCTCGTCGTCCACGGCCAGGATTCGGGCGGCTTTTACGAGGGGATCATGGGGAACGATCTTCACGAGGTCACTTCCGTCGGCTGCTCGCTGCGAGGCAGGGTCACGGTGAAGACCGCGCCCGATCGGCCCTCGCGGGCGCGATAGTTGATGTCCCCGCCCTGAGCGCGGGCAAGGCCCTGCGAGAGGGTCAGGCCAAGACCGGATCCGTCGACGCCGCTCCAGCGCTCGGCATCCAGACGATCGAAGGGCGTGAACAGGCGGTCGACCATGTCCGGGGATATGCCGGGTCCCTCGTCGGACACCGTGATGCAGACGTTCGCCCCGCACGGCGCGACCTCGATCTCCACCACACCGCCACGGGCCCCGTATTTGATCGCGTTGGACACCAGATTGAGGATGATCTGCAGGGTAGCGCGCCGGTCGGCCATCACCGACAGTTCGCCGTCTGAGGCCGTGCGGATTTCAACACCGGCGGCGGCTGCCTGAGGGCCTGTCAGGCTACGGACGTCCTCGATGAGGGGCCGGATTGCCACCGCCGTCGGGCTGAGCGCATGGCCGCCCGCCTCGATCTGGGCGATGTCCAGCACCTCCTCAATCATCGCCCGCAGGTGGGCGCCCGCCTTGCCGATCTGATCCACGGCATGGACCTGATCGTCGGTCAGGGTTTCGCAATCCATATCGAGCAACTGATTGAACCCAAGCATAGCTGTCAGGGGTGTACGCAGTTCGTGGCTCATGCGCGACAGAAAGTCGGTCTTGGCCCGACTGGCGCGTTCGGCCTCTGCACGGGCCTGGCTCAGGGCTTCGTCCGCCCGGCGGCGTTCGGTCACGTCGCGCGTCACCTTCGAAAAACCGGTCAGGACGCCGTCATCGTCGTAAAGCGCCGTGATGACGACATTGGCCCAGAAGCGACGGCCGTCGCGGCGCAGTCGCCAGCCTTCGTCCTCCACGCGACCCTCGCGGCGCGCGACCTCCAGAAGCCGCGCCGGCGTCTCGGCGCGGGTGTCCGCCGGATAGAAGGTCGAGAAATGCTGGCCCAGAATTTCGTCGGCGGACCAGCCCTTGATCCGTTCGGCACCGGTGTTCCAGCTCACGACCCGCCCATCGACGTCCAGGGCGAAAATACCGTAGTCCCTCACGCCCTCGATAACGCGGCGATAACGTTCCTCCCCCTCCTTCAACGCCGCCTCACGCGACCGCAGCAGGGCGCTGGCCTGCGAGAGCCGACGCGCCAGGCCGCCGATCTCGTCGCGGGCCGCGTCGGGGGTGTCGAGCGGTTCGCCGCGTTCCAGACGCTCTGCCTCCCGTTCCAGCCCGCGCACGCGCCGCACGATGCCGGTGAACAGCAGCTGGGCCGCGGCCAGACCACCCAGAAGGCCGACGCCTGCAAGGACGGCACTGAGGCTCCAGGTCCGCCTGCGCTCGTCATCGGCCTTGGCCTGGCGCTGTGCCAGAAGCTCGGCCTCGCGGGCCTGCATGGCCTCGATCTCGGCCCGCAGCTGGTCCAGCACGGCCTTGTTGGCTATCAGGGCCCGGGTGACTTCCGGAGCCTGAAGCCCGATCGAGGTGCCGGCACCGGGCATGGCCGCCAGCTGGGCCAAGCCCTCGCGCTTCTGGATGACCAGCTGATCGACGCGCTGAAGCCGCTGCCGAATCTCACCGTCCCGTGCCGTGCGGCGAAGGCGGTCGAGCGTATCGGGCAGCAGCGCCTCGGCTTTAACATAAGGCTCCAGGAATGCTTGCCGCCCGGTGAGCCGGTATCCACGGACACCGCTGGCGGCCTCGGCCAGCAGGGCATGCACTTCGTGGATATCCCGCTGGATCGCAAAGGTCAGGCGGACCTGTGCCTCGGCCTCGGCCTGGGCTCTCCCTGACAGGTGAAGGCCCCCGATACTGGCCAGCAGAATGGCGAGCGGCAGGGCGACCACGATCAGACCCTTCGCGCCCAGACCCAGGTCCGCCCAGGCCGCTGCCAGGCCGGTTCGACGTCTCAGGCGCGTCACGATTGCGCTCGCGTCGCCAGAACAGCGGCCTGGGTGCGATCGGTCACATTCAACTTGGCGATCAGCTTTTCGACATGGACCTTGACCGTGCCCGGACCGATCCCCAGCGCCCGGCCGATCGCCTTGTTGGTCAGCCCCTGCGCCACCAGTTCCAGCACCTGATGCTCGCGCGGGGTCAGTCGGGAAAGATCACTGGGCGACGGCCCGGCGGAGGGCGCGATGGCGAGACGCAGGAGGTCTCCGGGCAGGGCCGTGCCGCCGGAGCCGACCGTCCGAATGGCATGCAACAGGTCCTCGCGCCCCGCATCCTTTAAAACATAGCCTGTCACGCCTGCGGCCAAGGCACTACGAACATACTCCGCCGTATCGTGCAGGGTCAGCATCAGAACCCGCGTCGAGCCTGCCGCCAGGATGAGACGCGCCGCTTCCAGACCCGTCATGCCCGCCCCGAAACGAATGTCCAGAATGGCCAGATCGAGGCCGCCTTCCGCGCAGGCGGCGACTGCTGCCTCGCCTGACGCGACTTCCGATACGACCTCAAGGTCGGGTTCCCGGTCGATGACGGCCCTCAGGCCGGCGCGGGTCAACTCATGATCGTCCGCGATCAGTATGCGCATGTCACAGACCCGCCACAGGAACGGACGCGCGGATGCTGAATCCACCGGCGACGGGCCCCGCCTCCAGCCGTCCGGCGACCTCTGCAAGCCGCTCGCGCATGATCTCCAGGCCGAAACGGGCGGCGGACGGATCGCCTGTACTCGGAGAAGCCGTGCCCCCCGATGTCAGCACGGAAAGCACTATGGAACTTCGATCCGCCGACACCGCAAGATCGAGGGTGACCGCCGCACCGGGTGCATGTTTGGAGGCGTTGTTGAACGCTTCTTGGCCAACCCTGAACAACAGGGTCTCCAGCCAGCCGGGCAGACGTCTGCCGAGGCTATCCGCGACCGTAACTTGATGTCCGGCGCTCTCAAGCTTGCTCGCCTCCTCCCTCAGGGCCGCGACGACCCCGAGGTCGTCAAGGCTGGGCGGGCGCAGTCCCGCTATGACGCCGCGCAGATCGGAAACCGCCGTGCGGGCGATACGGACCAGGTCCTGCAGCCTTGCGGCCGCCGCCTCATTGCCGGGCGGCAAATCCAGATGGACCAGTTCAAGATGGCGGTGCAGACCGGACATGGTCTGGGCCACGCCGTCGTGCAGATCGGCGGAGATCGCCGCGCGTTCCCGCTCCTGAGCGCTGACCACGCGCGACAGCACCTGTTCGAGCTCCTTTTCCCGCGCCGCGAGGCGATGGATCAGTTCGGCCTCCTTGCGGCGCTGCAGTTCTACCGTCAGCCGGGCCTCGATCATCTCGACCAGCAGACTCAGCGCTGCCGCATCCTCCTCGTTCGCAAGTGTCTGTGGATTGGACGGGGCGGAAAACAGCAGGCTGACGCCGACCCGGCCCCGCTCGGCCAGCGCTTGCAGGGGTATGGCCAGGTCCCCGTCGGCGACCGTGAGCCCACCCTCGACCAGCGAGCCCGTTCTGAAGCCGGCGAACCGCGCCGCCTTCAAGGCGGCCCTGTCGATCGCCGCATCAAGACCATCCCGGTCGGCGGCCGCCAGATCGCGGCTGACCTCGATCAGCAATTTCAGCCGGGCAGCGCGCGCCTGGGAGTCGCGGAACAGGGTCCGGACATCCAGTCCCGATAGCGTACTGTCTGCCTGCACACGTCGCTCCTCCTTGACCGGTTCTGTTCTACCAAACCGGCGAGCCGCTGTCGTATGCCATATGGCATAGGTCGTGCGGCCAGCCGTCAGGCTGATGTGCGTCCGACCGTGAAGCCGCACCTTGTCGTCATCGCCGCACGAGCGGTTCACGAAAGGACGTCACGATGCGCAAGATGCTGACCCTCACCACTGTCGCCACACTGCTGTTCGCTGGCCCCGCATTGGCCCTGCCGGATCGGGCCACGACGTCGGGCGCAAGCTATCCGGTCGCGAACCTGAGACCTGCCGCTGCCGCCGCGCCGATTACCGTTGCCGAGGTCGAGGCCGCGCAGCGCGCCTGGGGTGCGGCCCTTGTTTCCATCTCTCAGGAGTACAAGGCCAACGGTCAGGCCGCCGCCACGCGTCTGGCCGGGCAGGTTCTGGACGCCGCCTATGGCTATAATCTGGGGCCTGTCGCCTTCAAGCCGACCCTGGCGCATGGCGACACGACATTTCGCACCACCCGCGAGGCGGCACTGGCCTACTTCGTCGGAGGCAACTCAAACTTTGCAGAGGACACCGGCTTTGCCTTGAAGGGCTGGCAGTCTTACGAGATCGACAACGCCACTGTGGTGATCAACGGTACAACCGCCATCTCGACAGGCAATGTCATGCTGACGAATGACAAGGGCGATGTGACCACGGTCAACAAGACCTGGGGCTGGGTGCGTGATGCAGACGGGGCCCTGCGCATCGTCCTGCATCATTCTTCGCTGCCCTACGACCCGGACTAACGACCCAGGACCGGCCGCGCCGGAGTTGTGCGCGGCCGGATTCCTTGTTGCCTTTCAGAGAGAGGGATTTCGCCACCGTCGATGCGGTCGCGCCCTCTTCTGTCTTTTCAGGATTCTGTCATGCGTTGCTTCGGGACGGCCCTTGTTGCGGCCGGCGTCATGCTTGCGCTCGCCTCACCGGTCCTGGCACAGGACGAAGCGGGCGAGTTCTGGTTCAATCCCTCTTTCGCAACATCGCTGGACGACCGCACGTCTGTCGAGTTGGAAACGGCCCAGCGGCTGCGCACCGATCCACGCGACGACACCTATTTCGCCCGTCTGTGGCTGAAGCGCGAGGACAGCCGGGGCCGGGACTGGAATGTCGGTGTCGAGCACCGCTGGAACGGCCCGGACGAGCGCGAGGTGCGCCTGCTGCAGCAGGTCGGCTACGACTGGGGTCCGCTCGAATTCAGAACGCGACTGGAGCAGCGGTTCGTCAATGTCGACCCAGATACCGGCTGGCGGCTGCGGCAGAGAATGGGCACGACCGTGCCTCTCACCGAGGATGAAAACGGCTGGGCCCTGACGGGAGATGCGGAACTGTTTTTCACCCTTCGCAATACGGAGCCCGGCGGACAGACAGGTCTGACCGGTTTGCGCACCTTCGTCGGCTTCGAGCGCGGCTTTGGCCGGTATGACATCAGCCTGGGCTATCTGAGACAGCAGGATATCCGCGACGGCGCCGAGGACCGCGTCGGCCATGCGCCCTTCGTCGGTGTCACCGTCAATTTCTGACATCGCGCGTCGTGGACCGACCTCCTCGGTTCCTGCATGAGGGGTAGCGTTGCGATAACGGATCCTCATGCGATGACACAGCGTCTGGTCAATCTCGATATCGACCTTCTGCGCGCCTTCGTCACGGTCGTCGATACCGGCAGCTTCACACGCGCAGCCAGCCTTCTGGGCCGTTCACAACCCGCCGTCAGCCTGCAGCTTCGGCGTCTCGAAGACCAGCTGCGATCGCCGCTTCTGGACCGGACGGGACGCCAGATGACTGTGACGACCGAAGGCGCGACGCTGCTGCCACAAGCCCGCCGTCTGGTGCGGCTGAACGACGAAATCCTGTCCACGCTGGGTGATGGCGACCTGGAGGGCGAAGTAAGGTTTGGTGCCCCGGAAGACATCGCGACCATCCATTTGCCAGCCATTTTGGGAGCCTTTGCGCGCAACCATCCGCGCATCAAGCTCTCGGTCGTGTGCGACTACACCGCCAATCTGCTGGACCAGCTTTCACGCGGACTGATCGATCTGGCCCTGATCAAGCGCGAGCCCGTGGGACCCGAACTGGGCGTGAAGGTCTGGAGCGAGCCGTTGGTCTGGCTCGCCCTGGACCCGTCCGTGCTGGAGACCTCGCCGCTGCCCCTCATCGTGGCCCCGGCCCCGGACATCTATCGAAAGCGGGCCCTGGCGGCGTTGTCGGACGCCGGTATCGGTTTCAGACTTTCCTTCACCTCGCCCAGCCTGGCCGGTCAGATGGCGGCGTTGCGGGCCGGGCTCGGCGTCGGCGTCCTGCCGGCCGCGATGGCACCGCGCGACCTGACGGTGCTGCGGTCGGGTCTGCCTGATCTGGCCGACAGCGAAATCGCCCTGGTCTCGGCGCGCGGGGCGGGAGGGCCAACCGCTCTGCTGGCCCAGGAGGTCTTGCGTGCTCTCGAGCGCGGTCCGAGCGGACCATGACAGTCGATTATGGGCCGCATCACACTTTCTGATTGGTCCCAGCAGACCTGCGCGGGCATTGTTCTCAAGCAGTCCGGGCCCCTCTGACGATCATCGTGATCGTGATGTCGGTTTGCATCGGGTGCGCCCGATCCTGGGTCCGATCGCTGGCAACAGGCCTGTACGAGCTCCGGATCGCCGCCCCGTTCATAAACGGAGAGGCATGATGTCCAATGTTTTCGAGCGCCGCCTGCGCGGCATGCACGCCCTTCTGGAGAAGGCGTTGAAAGAGGAGCGGTCCCGTCCTCGACCGAGCGATCACGTGATCGCGACCCTCAAGAAGAAAAAGCTGTCGATCAAGGATCGACTTCTGTCGCTGGACCGGCGCATCGCGTCCGCACAGCGATGACGTCAATGGGCGGCGGCTATTCCCCTCAGCCGCCGCCCAGCCTGCGTCCTGAAACACGACGCACGGACTGGGCCGGCACATCCTGATCTCGGCTGGTGTCCGACCCGCTACAACATCCTCATTTCCCGCGTCCTTTCGCGGTCACCTTGGTAAGCGCAGCCCTTCATGGAATTTCTTGCTCAAGACGTCCTGACCAAGCCGGTCTGGATGTGGGCCTCCTTTCTGGCCCTCGTCGTCATTCTGCTCGTCCTCGACCTTGGCGTGCTCCACAAGAAGCACCGCGAGATCGGGGTGCGCGAAAGCCTTATGATGTCGCTGGGTTATCTGACCCTGGGCCTCGGGTTCGGCGGCTGGGTCTGGCACAGTCTGGGGGCTCAGTCGGGTATCGAATACCTGACCGGCTTTGTGGTCGAGAAATCGCTGGCGATGGACAATGTCTTCGTCATCGCCATGATCTTCGGCTACTTCGCCATCCCCCAGAAGTACCAGCACCGCGTGTTGTTCTGGGGGATTCTGGGCGTCATCGTGCTTCGCGCCGTCATGATCGCGGGCGGCGCAGCCCTCGTCTCCGAGTTCGGCTGGATCCTCTACATCTTCGCCGCCTTCCTGATCCTGACCGGGATCAAGATGATCGCCATGGCCGACAAGTCCCACGACCTGGCCGACAATCCTCTGCTGCGCCTGCTCAAGCGGCGGCTGCGGGTAACGGACGAGCTTCACGGCGAGCGCTTCTTCGTCAAACTGCCGGACCCGAAGACCGGCAAACTGGCCACCTTCGTGACGCCGGTCTTTCTGGCACTCGTCATGATCGAGATTGCCGACGTGATCTTCGCGGTCGATTCCGTCCCGGCCATCTTCGCCATCACGACCGACCCCTACATCATCTACACCTCCAACATCTTCGCCATCCTGGGCTTGCGCGCCCTGTACTTCGCGCTGGCGGCCATCATTCACCGCTTCGCCTATCTGAAGCAGGCTCTGGCCGTGCTGCTCATCTTCATCGGCTCCAAGATCTTCGTGGCCGACCTGATGGGGTGGGAAAAGTTTCCGGCCGCCATTTCGCTGAGTGTGACTTTCGCCATCCTGCTCGCCGGCGTTCTCTGGTCGCTGTGGAGAACGCGTCACCCAGTCAATCCGGAGAAACTCCCTTGACCCTCCTCTGACCTAACGACCCCCGTTGCTCGAACGGTCCCGGCGCTTTCGAAAAGAGGTCTACATATGCTCAGCGTCCTTAGACGCACGAGGTGGTGACCTCCCCATCTGGCATAGGCTGAAAAGCGAGCCAGGCGGCGCATATGAACTCCCGTCATTTTTGTCAGGGTGTCGGCATGTCCACACACACTCGAACGCCCTCAGAACTGATCAGACGCCGCGGCGTGCGTCATGCTCAGTTGATATTGGCTAGCCTAAGCATGGTAGCCTCTCCGGCAGCTGCCGATGGGCGGGCCGGACCAAACCCGCCCAGTCTCCGGGTTGATCCGACAGTGAGCGCCTCGCCCACGCTGCAAGACCACCCGACGAACACGACTCAGCGGCCCAGCTCTGCGACCTGCTTCCCCGACACCCAAATGCTTGCCTTGTTTGACCGGCTGGACCGCGACAGCGACGGTCGATTGACACGGACCGACATTCGCCGTCGTGAGGCTGGACGCGATCGGATCAGGGTGGTCGCGCCAGACCGGCACACGCGCCTTGACCTAGATGGCAATGGTATCGCGACCCGACAGGAGGTCGTCGCCGCGTCATCGTGCGCCAGTCTGATGCGGCAAGATCACATGCAGCCTGCAGATGAGGCACTTAGTAGCGCCCAAGCCCGTGTGAGGCCCGCAGATTAACGTCTGTAGCAGCACGGCTACCGTCGACGTGTCCTTGGGATCGCCATCTAGAAAAACGGGAGCTTTCTGATCGCGGCTACGGCCTTGGGCTGAAGACCCGCACGTAATCGACCTCCATCCGCTGCGGGAATGCCCGGTCGTCGATGCCTTCGGCCCCGCCCCAGTCGCCGCCGACGGCGATGTTCAGGATCATGTAGAAGGGGCTGTCGAACGGCCAGGTGGCGCGGTCGCCGCGGCCGTCGTTGGAAAAGCGATAATAGCCGACGTCGTCGATACCGAAGTTGATGCCCTCGGGCGTCCACAGCACCTGATAGCGGTGAAAGGCGTCGCAGGCGTCGCGCACGCGCTTGCGGCCACCGCGCTCGGTGCCCTGGGTATGGTTGTAGCGAGTCGTGTGGACCGTTCCGTGGACCTCGCCACGCTCATGGCCGACATGTTCCATGATGTCGATCTCGCCGCCTGCGGGCCATTCGGCCTCGGCGACCGGCAGCATCCAGATGGCAGGCCAGCTGCCGCGACCGCAGGGTATCTTGGCCTTCACCTCATAGAAGCCATATGTCCATTCGGCCTTGCCGCGCGTGATCAGCCGGGCGGAGGTATAGGCCTGACCCCCAGCATCGGCGACCTGTTCGGGAGTCAGGGTCTCGCGCCGGGCCTCGATGATCAGGTGGCCGTTCTCTACGCGGGCATTCTCGGGCCGATCGGCGGAATAGTACTGGCGCTCATTGTTGTACCAGCCCTCGCGGTTGCGATGGGTGTCATAGGACCAGCGGGTCGGATCGGGCGGGCCGTCGGTGTTGAACTCATCGTTCCAGACCAGTCGATAGCCGGTCAGGCTGCCGTCCTGCGTCAGTGGAGTGGATGCCGGCGCGGGCGCTTCCGCCGCGCCGATGCAGGCCAGGGCGGACAATGCCCTGAGCGTCGGTGCCACAACTCGCATCGCGTCCTCCCATGATCATTCTGCGACGACCTGAGCTCAGGCAATCGCGGTTTGACAACGTTGTCAACTCCCGACACCTTGCGGCAAAAGACGACCATAGGGACGGAACACATGATCAACCTCTCCTACAAGCGTGGTCTCGCCGCGGTCGCGGTGTCGCTGACGGCGCTGATGATGGCCTCAGGGCCGGCGATGGCTCAGACGCCCTCTGCCGTGGTCGATCTGACCGCCTGGCCCAGCGCCAGCAGCCCGGATGCGATGACCGATGCCGCAACCCTGGCCTTCGTCGAGGATCTGCTGGGCCGCATGACGGTCGAGGAAAAAGTCGGTCAGGTGATCCAGGCCGACATCGGCTCGATCACGCCGGCCGATCTGGCGACTTATCCCTTGGGGTCGATCCTGGCGGGCGGCAACTCCGCGCCCGGTGCCGACGAGCGGGCCCCGGCACAGGCCTGGGTCGAGCTGGCGAGAGCGTTCCGAACGGCGGCGGCCGAGCGACCAGGGGCGAAGGTGCCGCTGATGTTCGGCATCGATGCGGTGCATGGCCACAACAACGTCGTCGGCGCGACCCTGTTTCCGCACAACATCGGCCTTGGGGCGACACGCAATCCGGACCTGATCGAGCGGATCGGGGTGGCCACGGCGCTGGAGGTTGCGGCGACCGGCGCGGACTGGACCTTCGGGCCGACGGTGGCTGTGCCCCGCGACGACCGCTGGGGTAGGACCTACGAAGGCTATGGCGAGGATCCGGAAATCGTCGCGGCCTATGCCGGGCGGATGACGCGGGGTCTGCAGGGCGCACTGGGCGAAGGGCATCTGGCCCCCGGCCATATCGCGGGCTCGGCCAAACACTATCTGGCCGACGGCGGCACGCTGAACGGCAAGGATCAGGGCGACGCCGTCATCTCCGAACGCGAGCTGATCGACGTCCATGCGGCGGGCTATCCGCCCTCGATCGACGCCGGCATCCTGACCATCATGGCCAGTTTCTCCAGCTGGAACGGGGTCAAGCATACGGCCAATCATGACCTACTGACGGATGTGCTGCGCGGCCCCCTGGGCTTCGACGGCTTCGTGGTCGGCGACTGGAACGCCCACGGCCAGATCGAGGGCTGCACCAACGAAAGCTGTCCCGCCGCCTTCAACGCCGGGCTGGATATGTTCATGGCTCCCGACAGCTGGAAGCCGCTGTATGAAAACACCCTGGCCCAAGTGAAATCTGGCGAGATCACCATGGCCCGACTGGACGAAGCTGTGCGGCGCATCCTGACGGTCAAGGTCAAGACCGGCGTGTTCGAGGCCGAGCGACCAGTGGAGGGTCGGGTCGAGGTGCTGGGCTCGCCCGAGCACCGGGCCCTGGCGCGCGAGGCGGTGCGACAGTCGCTGGTGCTGCTCAAGAATAACGGCTCCGTCCTGCCGATCCGACCGGGCGCGCGCGTGCTGGTCGCAGGCAGCGCCGATGACATCGGCCAGGCGGCGGGCGGCTGGACCATCAACTGGCAGGGGACCGGCAATACCCGCGCCGACTTTCCTAATGGCCAGTCGATCTGGGAGGGATTGAAGGAGGCGGTCGAAGCCTCGGGTGGCACGGCCGAACTCAATGTGGCGGGCGCATTCGAGACGAAGCCTGATGTGGCCATCGTCGTCTTCGGCGAGGAGCCTTATGCCGAGTTCCAAGGCGACCTGTCCGATCTGGACTTTCGCCCGCGCGAGCCGCTGGCCCTGCTGCGTCGCTTGAAGACCGAGGGCATACCGACCGTGGCGGTCTTCCTGTCTGGTCGGCCCCTCTATGTGAACCCGGAGATCAATGCTTCGGACGCCTTCGTGGCCGCTTGGTTGCCGGGGTCGGAGGGCGGCGGCATCGCCGATGTGCTGGTCGCAAGCGCTGACGGCGCAGCCCGTCACGACTTCAGAGGCAGACTGTCATTCAGCTGGCCGCGCAGTCCAGATCAGGCGCCGCAGAACCGGGGCGGTCCGGACTCTGATCCCCAGTTCGCCTATGGCTTCGGCCTGACCTATGCGTCGGCGGTCGAGACGCCGACGTTGGCCGAGGTCGACGAGGGCTTGGAGGCGTCGTCCATGCGGTTCTTCGCCGACGGGCGGTTCGTGACGCCCTGGTCGCTCGTCGTGCGCGACGAAGGCGGTGAGGCGCGGATCGCGGATGGGGCACGGGGCGTCAGCCCGCGTTCGGTGGTGACCGTGGCACCGGTCGATGGTCAGGGCCAGGAGTCCGCCCGACTGCTCACATTCACCGGACCGGGACAGGCGATCGTGACCGGCCCGGCAATCGATCTGTCGGGGGCGGATTATGCGAATGTGGCCCTGACGTTCCGCTACCGGATTGATGCAGGCGATGCCTCGGCGCTCAGCCTCGGCCTGGGCAATGGCGTCGTGCGGTTCGACGGCGGTCAGGGCTGGCAGCAGGCGTCGGTGCCGTTGCGCTGTTTCGCGTCCGGTCAGGGCGGTCTGGCCGGCGTGGACCGGGCCTGGATCCTTTCGGCCAGGGCACCGGCGGCGGTGGCGGTCGAGGACATCCGTCTGGATGCGGCCACGTCGGACGCCTGTCCGGCCTCTGCAGACTAGGCGATTGGGTCAGGTCCGGGGCGCGGTGGAGCCCCGGATTTCCAACCCGAACGGCAGCAGGTGATCGGACGGGACGGCCTCACCTGTTCTGCTGACGGCGATCAGCAGTTCGGCGGCCTTGGCGGCCATCTCGGAGATGGGCTGGCGCACGCTGGTCAGGCCCGGAACGCTGAGACGGACGCCGGGCGTGTCGTCGAAACTGACCAGTGACAGGTCGGGCACGCGGAGGCCGTGGCGAGAGGCGACATGCAGGGTCGCCAGCGCCATTTCGTCGTTGCTGGCCAAGATGGCGGTCGGCGGCTCGGGCCGCGACAGCAGGGTCTCGGCGGCGGCGACACCGCTCTCGAAAGTGAAATCGCCCGGGGCAATCAGGTCATCATCGATCGCGATACCCGCGTGCGTCAGGGCATTGCGATAGCCGTCGTGTCGCTGGCCGCTGGCCTCGAAGCGCGGACTGCCGGCGATGAAGCCAATCCGACGATGTCCCAGGTCGATCAGGTGCCGCGTCGCCTCGGCTGCCGCCGCGCGGTCGTCCATGAAGACGCCGAAGCCGACACCCTCCCCCGGCACGCCCATCCGCACCACCGGCACATTGCGTCGCGTCAGCATCTCGACCAGGGCCAGGTTCTGGGAATGGGGCGGGGTCAGGATGACCCCGTCCGGCTGCAAGGCCGACAGGATGGCCACGACCTTGCGATCCAGATCCGGCGATCCCGCCTCGACCAGTTCGAACAGCATGCGATAGCCGTGCGCCTCGCACGTCAGCATCGCCCCGTGCAGCATCTGGTCGATCCAGTCGTTGCCGCGCCCGCTGCGCCAATTGTTGATCGTGTTCTGGCGGTCGTTCAACGCAACCAGCAGATAAGAGCGGCTGCCGCCCATGCGTCGCGCCGCCATGCTGGGGACATAGCCCAGATCATCGACCGCCTTCATCACTCGGTCCTGAAGATCCTTGGTGACGTTGGGCTCGCCATTCATTACGCGCGACACGGTCTTGACCGCGACGCCTGCGGCCGCCGCGACATGTCGGATGGTGACCTTCGTCATTGCACCTCCCCTTGAGCGACCCTGCTCCCGGAGCGAACGAGGTGCGTCATGCCCGTGTTGCACCAATCCCACCCTCAAACGCCAGTCGAAAAACGACCGTTGACAACGTTGTCAAACAATGGCGCATTAATGGCAAGCGGAATGACCAACAATCCGCATCGGGAGGATTATCGAATGCG
This sequence comes from Brevundimonas sp., assembly GCF_041919755.1. GTDB lineage: Bacteria > Pseudomonadota > Alphaproteobacteria > Caulobacterales > Caulobacteraceae > Brevundimonas. The sequence continues at coordinate 513,459 of NZ_JAYRTD010000001.1, forward strand.
CAACCGCAAGACGGCGCTGCTCTGTGGCGCGACCCTAGCCTTCATCCTCCCCGGCGTGGCGCTGGCGCAGACGCCGCCTGCGGACGCGCCGCCGCAGGACCCGGCCAACCAGGAGGCGGGCAGCCCCCAAGCTGACGACCCCGCGACGACGCTGGACGACGTCGTCGTGACCGTCGAACGGCGCGAGCAGAACCTGCAAGACTATGCCGGTACGGCCGTGGCGTTGAGCGGCGCGGACCTGAAGGCCGTCGGCGTTCAGGACATCACCGATCTGGAGGGGCGCGTGCCCGGCCTGTCGGTCGCCAACAATGGCGGCAATATCGAAATCTACATCCGCGGCGTGGGCTCCTCGAACAATACCGAGCTGGGCGATCCGGCCGCGGCCACCCACTATGACGGCGTCTACCTGCCCCGCCCGGCGGGCATTGGTTCGGCCTTCTTCGACATCCAGCGGGTCGAGGTGAACATCGGGCCTCAGGGCACGCTACGCGGTCGCAATGCGACGGCGGGCTCCGTCAACATCGTGACCTGGAAGCCAGGTCTGAACATCCTGGACGCCAGCGCCGAGTTCGAGCTCGGCAACTATCAGCAGCGCGTCTTCCAAGGCATGCTTAACCTGCCGGTCGGCGAGACGGCCGCCCTGCGCATTGCTGGCTATCACCTGGAGCACGACAGCTATTACACCGACGTCGGCCCGGCTCAGGTCGGTGTGGCCGAGGCCGAAAACAACAGCGCGGGTCGCATCCAGTTCCTGTGGGAGCCCGACAGCCGTTGGAGCATCCTGCTGGGGGCCGATTACATCCGCGAGACAGGCAGCGGCTACACCGGCACCAACTATGCCAACCCCCTGGGCGAGGGCATCGACCCGGACGATATCGAGGATCCGCGCCGGGTCGTCGCACGCGCCTTTACGCCGGAACTCGACACTCGCCACTGGGGGGCGCGCGCCCACGTCAACTATGACGGCGACCTGTTCGACATCGAATACACCGCCAGCTATCGCGACCTGGTCTATGACTACAAGGCGGTCACACCACTCTCGCCCTTCTATCCCGGCGTGCTGGAGAACCTGACGGGTCCGGGGGGACTGGAAGAGACGCTGGATAACTTCTCACAGTTCCAGTCGATCACCGACAGCCAGTCCAAGACGCATGAGCTGCGCTTCTACGACAACGAGGGGCCTTGGATCTGGAGCGTCGGGGCCTTCTATCTGGAGGAGGATCAGTATTCCTTCCTGGGCTCGACGGGTGACCGCGGGCTGTTCTTCCAGGGCGTCGAGTTCAACATGCCGGACGTCGATACCTCGTCCTATGCCCTCTATGCCGATACGACCTACAGCGTCACCGACCGGTTCCGCCTGACGGGTGGCCTTCGCTACACCGAGGACGAAAAGAGCCGTCGCGGCGTGGCGGCGCGGTATGGCTTCGCCATCGGTGGCGACAACTTCTCATGCTGCGGTGGCGTGCGTGTCGGTACCGAAGGCTTCGAATTCGCGGGGCGTGGGCGCAGCATCTTCAATCCAGACACCGACGGCAACGGCACCATCAGCGATCAGGAAATCCTGAACTTCTACTTCAACGGCGTCGCCCGCTTCGGCGCGCGCGACAACGTCCAGACCATCTTTGGCAACGGGCCCGTCCCTGGTGGGGCCCCCAATCGTCCGCCATGTCTTGATACCGTCACCGGCGACTTTTTCGTCTGCCCGCCCGACGGCACGGTCAGCTTCGCCGTGCCCTTCGCTGGCCAGATCTTCCAGCAGGTCGGCGAAAGCAAGATCGACTTCGTCGACTGGCGCCTGCGTGCCGAATACGATCTGTCGGACGACAACCTGCTGTACGGCTTGATCACGACCGGCAACAAGTCTGGCGGGTTCAACGACAACATCGGCAACGCCGGCCTGGCCCCGACCTATGGCCCTGAGACCGTCACCCTTTACGAGGTCGGGTCCAAGAACGAGTTCTACATCGGTGACTACAAGGCCCGTCTGAACGGCTCGCTGTTCTACAACGACTACAGCGATCAGGTTCTGACGTCGCTGCTGTCGGTGGCCCAGATCGTCGACTTCCTGGGCGGACCTCAGGAGGTGCCGGTGCCCGAGGACTCCTCGCTGGCCCTGGTCGTCTCCTATTCGTATAACGCTGCCAAATCCCGCATCTACGGCGCACAGTTCGAGGGCGGCATCGATCTGCCCTGGAACCTGGGCATCGATTTCAACCTGCTGTACCTCAAGGCTGAAGTCACCGAGGCCGAGGAAATTCAGGACTTCCGCTTCCAGGCCGACGTCGCACCCAACGAGGCGGTGTTCCGCTCGATCGAAGGCAAGACCCTGCCGCGCACGCCGGAATGGCAGTTCAACATCAACCTGACCCAGGCCTTCCCGACCGAGCGTATGGGCCAGTTCGACTATGTGATCTCCAGCGGCTACCGCTCGTCGATGTTCACGACCATCTTCAATGGTCAGGACTATCTGCAGCCGGACAATCCGCGCCGACGTCTGGACGACAAAGTCGACGGCTACTGGACCTTCGATGTCGGCTTCGGCTGGACCCCGCCCGGCGACGGACGGGTCAGGCTGGAAGGCTTCGTCAACAATCTGACGGATGAGCAGAACGAGGCCGCCATCATCATCACCCAGTTCGACAACACGCGCTTCTTCACGCGCCCCCGGACCTTTGGCGCACGCCTCCGCGTCCAGTACTGATCCGCTGCCTTCCTGAGCGGCCCTCTGGCGGCGTCTCCCGAGCGGGAGGCGCCGCTTCTTTTGTGCGGTGACATCGGCAGGGGGAACAGCCAAGGTCGCGGCGCATGCCCCGCGATACGCCTCAAACCACTACGCCGCTGCCTGCGGTGCGACCGGGCTTCGTCGCGGCCTATATGGCGGCACAGGTCGGTGCCTATATCGCCTTCATTCCCCTGCTGACGATCCTTCTGCCGCTGAAGGCCGCGGCGATCGATCCCGCCGGCCGGGCGGAGGTGCTCAGCCAGGCGGCACTCTGGGGGGCCATGACGGCCGGTCTGGCTGGCGTCGTGGCCGGCATCATCGGCGACCGCACCCGCCACTGGCCCGGCGGCCGGTCGCTGTGGCTGATCGGCGGCCTGATCGGGACCGTCTTCAGCTACGCCCTGTTTCACCAGGCGACGACTGCGCCATCCCTGATCGCGGCGATCATCGTCTTGCAGATCAGCCTGAACTTCATGCTCAACCCCTTGGCTGCGACCTTGCCCGAGCGTGTGCCCGCGCACCAGCGCGGCATGGTCGCCGGCTTCACCGGCCTGGCCTATCCGCTGTCCAATCTTTTCGGTGCCGTGGTGATCGGACTTTGGCTGATCGCCGAGACAGACAGGTTTATCGCCGTCGTGGCGGTGACGGTTGCGATGGTTCTGCCCTTCATCACAGCGACAATTCGCACGACCTCTCACAACGCAGGGCGCATCGATCGGAGTCTATCCCTTTCGGCCCTGGCCGATCGGGACTTCCTGCTGGCTTTCGCCTCGCGTCTGCTCGTCCAGACGGCCGTGGCCATGAATGTGCTGTATCTGCTGTTCTTCGTGGACCAGGAGACGAATGTCGCGCGCGTCCTGCCGTCGGTTCGCATCGAAGTGGTAGCCGGGGGCCTGCTCATCGTTTCCACCGCTCTCGCCGTCGTTGCGGGCCTGGTTGGCGGACGACTATCCGACAGGATCGGAAAACGGCGACGCATCGTGTTTGCCGGCGCTGCGCTTCTGGCGGCGGGCGCGCTTCTGATGGCCATAGTCCCGCAATGGCCGGGGCCGTTTGTCGCCCAGGCTGCCTTCGGGATCGGCGTCGGTCTGTATGGGATCACCGAAGCGGTTCTGGCCGCTGAGGTATTACCCAGCACAAAGGACGCCGGGCGCGACCTGGGCCTGCTGAACGTGGCCTCCACTGGCGCACAGATGCTGGCACCGTCGCTGGCGCTGGCGACCTTAAGCTGGGTTGGCGAGGATTTGCAGCTTGTCTATCTGGCGGGGTCGGCGCTTGCTATTATGGGTGGTTCGCTTGTCCTGGCACTGAGGCGCGTGCCTTGAACGGCAGTGTTCTACTCAATCAAATAGTCTGCCACGCCCCCGCCCAAACTCTGCTCAGCGTAGAAAGACTGTCGTAGAACTGCACGCCCGCCACCCGCTTTCCTCTGTAATCCTAGATACTTACATTGCCGTCACAAGGCCCACGAGAAAGGCCGAACCCGGTCATTGCCCACCACCCGCCAGTTCGGCCTCTGCCCCACGTGACAGCTCCGCCGGCAACCCGTCCAGATACCGCGTCAGCCCCTCACCTTACTGGCGCAGCCTCGCGGCCAGCATGGTCAGGCTCAGCACCGGCTCGGCGGCCCAGCCTTGGCGGCGGACGGTGTCGGCCTGGGCGCGGCCCTGTGCACCTCAGTCGCGTGCGGGAGTGACCAGAGCCACGGGTTCAGACGGTGTCAGCGCCTCCAGTGTCGGCTAGGCGACCAGCGTTTGACGCCAGCAACCTACGCGCCTGCCAGCTTGTACTCGGCCACGGAAAGCTGGAGCGCACGGTCATATATCGCGGCATCGCAGTGGACGACGTGCTGGAGATCTCGGAGCAGATCGACCTTTGACCGGGCTCGGGCCGGCCCACCGCAAGGCGGACCGCTCCGATGTCTTGGAGGGGTGGAAGGCGGACACTCGCGAGGCTGCGGTTCCGCTCGTTAAAGCGCTCGGGCAATGGGTGGAAAAGGACACTGGCCTATGGCTGGTTGCCTTAGGAGGACACCGTTATCGGCCTTGTCCAACTAATGGGGAACAGGTCGGATCAACCACGTTTTGATCCAAAACTCGATATCCACCGAAATCATCCCGGACAATGCGAAGGGCTTGCTGAGCAGCATAACGGCCGCCGTTCTGCGCTCGATCGTAAAAACAGGCGATTACGCCATCCTTAGTCGTCCGCAGTATCTTGAGGCCGATTTTCCAGTCTCCAGGCCGCTCCAAATAGGCGGTTTCTTCGGAGACCGTCAGTGCGGAGAAGGACCAGTCAGCAGGGCGTCGCCAACCCTCCACCCGAAGTGGGCCGGTCGAGTTTCTGAAGGACGTCATGTCGAGGCCCTGAAGTATGTCAGCGGCTGAGGGATTGGCTTGCAGCGATGCGATGACCGTCAGTGTGGCGAGAAGGGACAAATCCTGGTCTCCGGACCGCGTTCAATGCGGCATTCGATTATCGGCAAACGAACCAAGGCAAACAAGGTCCGCTTCGGGGCAGGAGCTGCCCTCTGGCTTGCGGGCGCGAGCCGGACATTGATCCGAAGCGTGTCCTTCTAGTGGGCGTAATCATGCTACCCACAGCATATAGGATGGCTCCCGCTAACCGAGGGCCAGCGACGATGGCAGTCACGATAGCCAAAATCCAGAGCCACCACGCTGAAGCTATGTCACGGCATCCAGACCAGCAAAAAGCCCCGCTGGTGGTCCATGCGGGGCTTTGAGGATGTTTGGGTGCGGGAGCAGGATTTGAACCTGCGACCTTCAGGTTATGAGCCTGACGAGCTACCGGGCTGCTCCATCCCGCGGCAAACGGT
>NZ_JAYRTD010000002.1:0-434233 GCF_041919755.1 Brevundimonas sp.
CTCGCTGGACGGCAAGGGCGAAACCGCTCTGGCCCGCCCGACGGCTGACGGCGTGCGCGAGCCGCTGAACCGTCGCGCCACCATCGGCATCAACTTCCAGTAAGCCACAACGGACCGGGGCCCGTCGAAAGACAGGCCCCGGCTCCCGGCCTACCGGACAGTCGATCCACTCTACCCACCGCCCGCCCCCGGAAACGAGGGCGGGCGGTCTCGTTTGCGCGGGTGGTCAAAGGCCGCCGGCCTCGCTATTCCCCGCAGGTCTTCAGAGAGGGATATCCCATGCGCGTCGCCATGATCGGCACAGGCTATGTCGGCCTGGTCTCCGGGGCCTGTTTCGCCGACTTCGGCCACGAGGTGACCTGCGTCGACAAGGACGCCTCCAAGATCGAGCGGCTGGAGAAGGGCGAGATTCCGATCTTCGAGCCGGGTCTGGACGATCTGGTCGCGTCCAACGTGCGGGGAGGCCGCCTGTCCTTCGCTTTGGACGGGGCCGAGGCGATCCGGGCAGCAGACGCCGTCTTCATCGCCGTGGGCACGCCGTCCCGGCGGGGCGATGGCCACGCCGACCTATCCTATGTCTATGCCGCCGCGGAAGAGATCGCGGGCCTGATCGACGGCTTCACGGTCGTGGTCACCAAGTCGACCGTGCCGGTCGGCACAGGCGACAAGATCGAGCGCATCATCCGCGAGCGCCGCCCCGAAGCGGATTTCGCGGTGGTCTCCAATCCTGAGTTCCTGCGTGAAGGGGCCGCCATCGAGGATTTCAAGCGGCCCGACCGCGTCGTCGTCGGTACGAATGACGAGCGCGCGCAGGCGGTCATGCGCGAGCTGTATCGCCCGCTGAACCTGAACGAGACGCCGATTCTGTTCACCGGGCGGCGCACGTCCGAACTCACGAAATATGCGGCTAATGCCTTTCTGGCGATGAAGATCACCTTCATCAACGAGATGGCTGACCTGTGCGAGGCGGTCGGGGCAGACGTCCAGCAGGTCGCGCGCGGCATCGGTCTGGACAAGCGGATCGGGTCGAAATTCCTGCATGCGGGCCCCGGCTATGGCGGCTCCTGCTTTCCCAAGGATACCCTGGCCTTGGTGCGGACCGCGACCGATGCCGGCACGCCGGTTCGCCTGATCGAGACCACCGTCAGCATCAACGACGATCGCAAGAAGGCGATGGCCGATCGGGTGGCCAAGGCGCTGGACAGCGATCTGAAGGGCAAGACGGTCGCCCTGCTGGGCCTGACATTCAAGCCGAACACCGACGACATGCGCGATGCCCCCTCGCTGGACGTCGCACCGGCCCTGATGGCGGCGGGCGCGACGGTCCAGGCCTTCGATCCGGAAGGCATGCACGAGGCGTCCAAGCTGCTGGACGGCGTCGTCTTCAAGGACGGGCCTTACGATGCGGTGGCCGGAGCCGATGCCGTGGTCATCCTGACGGAATGGGATCAGTTCCGGGCGCTGGATCTGGACCGGATCAAGCTGCTGCTCAAACAGCCGGTCATGGTCGACCTGAGGAACGTCTATCGACCCGACGACATGCGGGCGCGCGGCTTCCGCTACGCCTCCATCGGACGGGCATAGATAAAGGCGGCTCCGCCAAGGAGCCGCCTTCATCTTGTCAGCCTAAATGGTTGATCAGCCGCGGAACGGGCGGATCAGGATTTCGACGCGGCGGTTCTGGGCCTTGCCCGAGGCCGTGCCGTTGTCGGCGATCGGCTGGCTCTCGCCGCGACCGTCGACGAAGAAGCGGTCCGCCAGAACGCCGCGATCGACGAGGTAGCGGGCCACCGAAGATGCACGCTGGCGCGACAGGTTCAGATTATAGTCGTCGGCCCCGTCGGAATCGGCGTGACCGATGATGTCGATGGTCGACTGGTCATAGCGCTGCAGCACGGCCGCCACATCATCCAGAGTCGCATAGAAGCTGGAGTTTACCGACGACTGGTTGGAGGCGAAGGTCACGTCCGACGGCATGCGCAGGATGAGATTGTCACCTTGGCGGGCCACGCCGACACCGGTTCCGGACAGTTCGGCTTCCAGCGCGCGCTGCTGGCGATCCATGTACTGGCCGACTGCCGCACCGCCCAAGGCACCGATGCCAGCGCCGATCAGGGCGTTCTTGCGGCCTTCCTCGGAGTTGGAAGTGTTGGTCAAATAGCCCAGCAGAGCGCCGCCCAGGGCCCCGGCGATCACGCCCGTGCCGGTGTTGTTGCGACGCGGGGTCGAGCTGTAGGGATCGGTCGTGGTGCAGGCGGCGGTGGCCATGATGGCCGAGAGGCTGACGGCCGAGATGAAAAGTTTGACGCGCATGAAGCTTGTCCTTTCTGGGAGACGATTGGCGCTGGAACGCAGGCCTCACGGTGAAGGTTCCAGCCTGTACGGCCCATGAACGCGACGGGTGGGCGTTTGGTCACGCCGCCCCGACTTTGCCAATCGCAGGGTTCAAGGCGTAAGGACATCGCAATCCTGTTCCAGAAGGTTTCCGCCGTGACGACATCGACCGCCGAAGGCACCAGCCCCTCCACCGCCGCCCGTGGCATCGAGCCGGTCTCGATGACGCTCTACGACACCGACTTTCAGGCCTTCGCTGACAAGCTGGGCGGATCGTTCAAACGCTATGGCTTTGCCGTCGTGTCCGACCACGGACTGGACGAAGCGGTGATCGAGGCGGCCATCGACGACGCCAAGGCCTTCTTCGCCCTGCCGGAAGAGGTAAAGGGTCAGTATCATCAGCCGGGAACAGGCGGCGCACGTGGCCTGACCCCCTTTGGCGTCGAGGCGGCCAAGGGGGCGGCGACGGTCGACCTGAAGGAGTTCTGGCACGTCGGGCGCGAACTGCCCGAGGGGCATCCCTACCGCCAGTATATGCGCGACAACGTCTGGCCGACCGAGGTCGAGGGCTTCCGCGAGCACCTGTACGGCATGTTCACGGCGATGGACCAGCTTGGGGCTAAGATCCTGCGGGCCATCGCTCGATACATGAACCTTGGCGACGACTTCTTTGCCGACAAGGTCCAGCTGGGCAACTCCATCCTGCGCATGCTGCACTATCCGCCGGTGCCCGCAGGTGCGTCAGGCGTGCGGGCCGGGGCGCATGAGGACATCAACGTCATCACCCTGCTGCTGGGTGCTGAGGAGGCCGGGCTGCAGCTGAAGGATGCGGACGGCCAGTGGCTGGACATCGCGCCGCCCCCGGGCGCTCTTGTGGTCAATATCGGCGACATGCTGCAACGGCTGACCAACCACGTCCTGCCGTCGACCAGCCACCGGGTGATCAATCCGGCACCGGAACGGGCCAGCTACGCCCGCTATTCGACGCCCTTCTTCCTGCACTTCAACCCGGACTTCGTGATCGAAAGCCTGCCCTCGACCGTGACCCCGGACAACCCCGACCGCTATGCCGGCAAGGCGATCATGGCCGAGGATTTCCTGACCGAGCGGCTGAAGGAAATCCGGCTCATCTAGGGCGCTAACGCACGGGACGCGGGCCCGTGCTGCTTGAGCGCTCGGGTTACCGCGCGAGCATTAACGCGCGCGCCTTCGGCGCCTTGCCGTCGTCAGCGGGAAATCCGCAGCTGGCTGATGCTCCGGCCGATGGCGGCAAACGCCGTCTGAAGCGAGGCACCGTTGCTGGGCAGATAGACGTGACTGGCGTCGGTGGCGCACTGCTCCATGACTTCCTTGGCCGTGTCCACGCCGGCACCACCGTTGCTGGTGCCGATGTCGAAGCCGACGGTATAGACGATGATGTTGCGGGACTTCATGGCGTTGCACATCGTCACGGCTTGAGCGAACGGGTTGCCATTGGTGGCTGCGCAGTTGATGTGTTGTGTCGTAGAACCACTGCCGGAAACCGCCCCCGCCACCACGCCGTTGCAATAGGGCGTGTTAAACTCGCCATCGGTCATGATGATCACCACTTTGAGCAGGCTGTTGTCTGTCGAGTAGGGATCAGGTCGATTGGCCGCAGGGAATATGCTGCCGAATGTCGGCGACACCATATACCACCCCCAGCCAACACCAACCTGACCTGCAGTAGAGCCAACAGCAGCGTAACCATTGATCTGATTGTGCAGGACGTCGCGGCTGTCGGTCAGCGGCTGAATCGTCGAAGCCAAGCAGGGATTATCCGTTGACGCATAGGCCCGCCCGACAAGCGCCGTCGACGCCGAGGCATCGGTGTAGGCATTGGCCCCGGTACGCTCACTGACACATGAGCGACCCTGCCCATCAACGATCGGACGTATACGCCAGTGGTTATTGGATAGGTTCTGGAAGAGGAACTGAGAACATCCTTGCTCTAGGCACTGGATCGTGCCCCCGGACGAGTAGTTGGAGACGTTCGGACCGATGCGACCATTCAGCGAGACTGTGTTGTTGGACCGTTTGGTGACCGTCGTGAACAGGTTGCTCTGGGCTGTCGTGCTTGTCCGTCCGTCGTCGAGGGCGTTGTTGATTTCAGTCATGCCGTTCACACCGCGGATGCTGACATCCTGGCCGGTTTCGAGGCCATGATTGGCAGAAGTGATTACCACTTCACAGGTCGAAACCTGACATTTGCGGAAGATGCCGCTTCCAGCGTAGTTCTTGGTGCCGGTCGTGTTTACGGCGGACCAGGTGCCTGAGTTCTCCAGAGTGAAGGTATTGGTCGTGACATTGGCCACGCGATAAGCCTTGTTGTTCAGCAGGGTCGTCAGATCCGTGCCGGATGTCCCCGACTGGGTGACGCCGCTGATCCAGACGAAGTCCCCGTTGGTCAGGCCGTGATTGGCGGAAGTGATGACACCGGGGTTGGCTTTCGACACCGCGCTGAAGCTTTTGGCAGACCAGCCGTTGCTCATCCAAGAGGCACCGCTGATGCTTGTGGGTCCCTTGGGTGTGCCGCGTACCGTGTCGATGTAGGTGCCCGGATTGACGCCCATCGAATAAGGCACAAGAGCCATGCGGGTGCGGTTGATGTTCTGCTGATCCTGAACGACAAGATCGACCAGGCTGTTGGCGGCGGACTTCAGGTCGCGCAGGCGATTTCCGCTCATCGACCCGGTCACGTCTAGGACCAGAGATACCTCAATGTCTTTCGTCGAGCGGTTGACTTCGGAATGCACGCCGACGGGCAGTTCGTCGTCAAGAACCTGACCGTAGGGCGGCAGAACGATATTGGCGATGAGGGTCTGGACGTTTACGCGTGCATCAGCGACGACGATCTCATCGTCCACGAGGACGAAAGTGGTTTCTTCCTCCAACAAGCTCATGGTGGGTTGCGTCGCCAGATTGGCCCGCAAGGCATCCATTCCAACACGCTGGATGTCGGCTGCGGCCGTATAGGGAGAGCGGGCGGCTGCCAGTGCGGCGGCGTCGAGCGCGTCCTGCAAACCCACCTTGGCCGTGGATACGCGGTTTATGTCGATAGCTCCGACGACGACCATCAGCAGGACCGGGAGCGACAGGCCAAACAGCATGGCAATATTGCCGCTCGTATCGCGAGCAAAATCCCTAAGTGAGGTCGTCACCGCCTGAGCGGCCGCATGCAGGCGCTGCTGAAGTTTCATGACCGTCTCTTCGTCGATCGCGGCAAGGCTGGCCGTCTAACTGACGAGGTATCGCCAAATCCGGTTAAAAATCGTCCTACGGCATAGGTTAACGAACGCGGGTCTGCGATGCCTTCATCCCAGCACGCAGGACGCCAGCCCCTCGTTACGGACGGTTCCCATGGCCGACTGGATACGCCCGCCCCGACGACGCACATAGGGTCCGGGTGAGGCCGCCTGATAGCGGCGGGGCGAGGGAAGAATGGCCGCCAGTCGCGCGGCCTCGCGGTTGGTCAGGGCGTCGGCATCCTTGCCGAACCAGTGCTGCGACGCCGCCTGCGCGCCATAGACGCCCGGGGCCCATTCGGCGACGTTCAGATAGACCTCCATGATGCGACGCTTGCCCCACAGGGTTTCGATCATCAGGGTGTAGCCGGCCTCCAGCCCCTTGCGCACCCAGTCGCGACCCGGCCACAGAAAGACGTTTTTGGCCGTCTGCTGGCTGATGGTCGAGCCGCCGCGGATGCGGTCGCGACCGCGCTCCTCGTTGCGGGCATTGTCACGCATGGCCTTTTCGATCGCCTCGACGTCAAAGCCAAAGTGATCGCAGAAGCCTGCGTCCTCCGCCGCGATCACCGCCTCGACCAGACGCGGGGAAATGTCATCCAGCGATCGCCAGCGGTAGTCGATGCCCGACCCGGAGACCGCGCGCGAGCTCATCAGAAAGGTCATCGGTGGAGGCACGATGCGCAACAAGGCCACGCTCAGAACGCCGAGCAGAGCCAGCAGACCCAGGATCGTCAGGATGGGCCGTCTTTTGCGAGGGGTGCCGGTTGCCGCCATGTCCGGAGGGTGGCGCGACGGCTTGCGACAGGCAAGCGTCCTTGGTCAGATGACGACGACGCCCGCGTTGCCATCCTCGTCCGCCCACGCCGCGCGTGTGGCATCGCGGCTCATGGCCAGGGCCACGATGGGCGAGCCCTTTTCGGCCTTCAACATGTTCAGCCCCAGCGCCGCCGGGTCGGCCAGCCAGACGCGCCCGTCGTTCAGCCCGGCGGCCAGCAGGCTGTGCCCGACCTGCGAAGCGACCTGGGTGACCAGACTGCCCTCGTCGTAGCCGATCTCGGTGGCCTCGCGCCCCATCGGTCCGTTGGCTCCGATGAAGGGCCACAAGACGGCGCCTTGTGCACCTGAGGTCGCCATTAGACTGCCCTTGGACAGAAAGCTGACGCTGCGGATCTTGGCGGGATAACCGCCCATGCGGAGATCCTTGGCATCCTTCAGCCGCCAGCCGTGCAGCTGGCTGTCCTGCATGGCCGTGATGACGAAGGCTCCGTCCGGCGAAAAGGTCACCGAGGTGTGCGAACCGGCCCACTTCAGTAAGGTCGGCTTCTGGTCCGCGATCCGCGCATACCACAGACAGGCCCCGCCGTAGGTCGAGGTGGCGATGCGTCGACCCTTGGGATCGAAGGCCACGCCCGACACCGTCCGCTCATGCACAAAGTCGCGGCGAAAACCGGCGTCTTTCGCATCGATGACGCTGAGCGTCCTTCCGGCCGAAAAGGCGATCAGGCCGGTGTCGGCAGCGCAATCGATGGCATCCACCCACTGGCCGCTGGCCGCATTGGCCAGCAGGCCCGCCTCGCCCCGCCGATGCCAGACGACGCGCCCGTCATCGCCGCCTGTAACGATGCCGTCGCCGGACGGATGAACGGAGGCACAAAGGATGGCCCCGTCATGGGCGGCGTTGAACTCGCCGCTGTCGAACCGCACCGAACCATCGCCCAGAGCGAAGATGGCACCGGTGGCATCGAACAAGGCGGCGGTGACCTGGGCATCGAAGGTGGTTGTCATGGGCACGGTCTAGAGGAGGTGCGAGGCCGCTGGCTAGTCTGCTTGCCCTACCAGGCGATCTCGCGCCCGCTGTAGTCGACGAAGTGGTGAGTGTGGGCACCGTGATGGGCGGCCAGCTGGTCGGCGATGCCGGTCACGCTGGTGTCCACGTCGATGTCGGCCCCGGCACCGCCCATGTCGGTCTTCACCCAGCCGGGATGGATCGACAGGACCGTGACGCCCGCCTCCTTGGCCGACCCGATCCACAAGGAGCGGGCCAGGCTGTTCTGTGCCGTCTTGGAGGCGCGATAGACCTCCATGCCGCCGCTCTCGTTTTCGGCGATCGAGCCCATGATGCTGGACATGAAGGCCAGGATTCCGGTGTCGCGGCGGACCTTGCCGATCAGGGCGTGGGCCAGACGGACGGGGCCGAAGACATTGGCCTGCATGATCTGGTTCAGTTCGTCGGCCGAGGCGGTGACCACGCTCTTCGGGCCCGAGATGCCGGCGTTGATGAAGGCGATGTCGAGGTCGGCCGGCAAATCCTTGGCCAGCCGGGCGATGTCGTCATCCGAGGTGACGTCCAGATGGTGCAGGGTCAGCCGCTCGGAACCGGGCAGGGCCTTCAGCTCCGCCTCGTCCGCGGCCTTGCGCACCGTGGCGATGACATCGAAGCCGCGCTTCAGATGCTCGGCGACGAGACCAAGGCCCAGGCCGCGCGACGCGCCGACGATCAGTATGGTTTTCATGTCTGTGTCCTTGCTCATGCCGCGCAGGCCTCGAACCCGGCCTTGAGGGCGGCCTCGTCCAGATCCCGGCCGATGAAGACGGCGCGGGACCAGCGGCGTTCGTTGGCCCCCCATTCGCGCTGAAGATCGCCCTCCAGGATCATATGGACAGCTTGGAAGACCAAACGGCGATCCTCGCCCTCGACGTCGATGATGCCCTTGGCGCGCAGGATGTTCTGGCCCTGCGTCCCTAGCAACTGATCCAGCCAGGCGGTGAACTTTGCGCCGTTAACAGGGCGATCCAGTGACAGGGAGATGCCCTTGATGTCGTCCTGGTGGGCGTGGCCGCGCGCACCGGACGCATGGGTGTGCTCGCGGTCGTGAGCATGGTCGTGCCCGTGGTGATCGTGGTCATGATGGTGATCATGCCCGCAGTGCTCGTCGTGGACATGGCCCTCTTCGCCATGCGCCGGATTGGCGAACTGGGGATTGATGTCGAGGATCCGCTCCAGATCGAACCCGCCCAGACCCAGCACCTGATCCAGCGGCACATTGGCCCGTTCGGCGCGGGTGATGGGGGCCAGAGGGTTCAGGGCGCGCAGACGACGCTCGACCTCGGCCAGCTCAGCCGGTGTCGCCAGGTCGACCTTGTTCAGGATGATGCGGTCGGCAAACGCGACCTGTTCACGGGCTTCCTTTGAATCGTCCAGACGCGCCATGACGTGTCTGGCATCGACCAGGGCTGTGACGCTGTCCAGCGCGGTCTTGGCCTTGACGTCCTCGTCGACGAAGAAGGTCTGGGCCACCGGGCCGGGGTCGGCCAGGCCGGTCGTCTCAACGATGATGGCGTCAAAGGCGGGCTTGCCGGGGCGTTGCCGTTTCATCAGACCAGCGACGACGCGGATCAGGTCGCCGCGCACCGTGCAGCAGACGCAGCCGTTGTTCATCTCGAACACATCCTCGTCGGCTCCGACGACGAGATCGTTGTCGATGCCGATCTCGCCGAACTCATTGACGATGACGGCGTAACGCTTGCCGTGGTCCTCGGTCAGGATGCGGTTCAGAAGCGTGGTCTTGCCCGCTCCGAGATAGCCGGTGAGGACGGTGACGGGGATCTTGGCGTTGGTGGCGGTGGTATCGGTCATGGGCCGCTAGATGGAGGCTGGGCGGCCGGATGGGAAGGGGTCAGCAGTCCGGGCAGTCGGGCAGGGCGCCGCTCTCAAGCTGTAGCGTCGTGTGACCGATCGAGAAGCGGGTGCGGGCGAGGGCCTGGGCTTCGCACAGCAGGGCGTCTGCGTCAGGACGGTCGTGGACCAGATGGGCGGTCAGGGCCGTCTCGGTCGTGGACAGGCCCCAGACATGCAGGTCGTGCACGGCTGTGACGCCTGGAAGGGCCAGAAGCCCTGCGCGGATGGCGGCGACGTCCACGCCGCGCGGGGCGGCGTCCAGGGCCAGGTTGACGCTGTCCTTCAGCAGGCCCCAGGTCCCGATCAGGATCAGAACCACGATGGCGATGCTGACCAGGGGATCGAGAATCGACCAGTTCGTCACCAGCATGATCGCCCCGACCACGACGACGCCCAGCGACACCGCGGCATCGGCCATCATGTGCAGATAGGCTCCGCGCACGTTCAGGTCCTTGTGCTGGTCCTTCATGAACAGCAGGGCGGTGCCCAGATTGATGAAGAAGCCGATGCCGGCCACCACCATGACGGTGGTCGAGCCGACAGGGGCCGGGTCGTTCAAGCGGCGCACAGCCTCGAAGGCGATGGCTCCGCAGGCGAAGATCAGCAGAAGCGCATTGAACAGGGCGGCCGGGACTGTGGCCTTGCCGAAGCCGTAGGTGCGGTGGCTGGCCGACGCACGACGCGCCAGCCAGGCGGCCCCTCCGGCCATGGCCAGACCCAGGACATCCGACAGGTTATGGCCGGCATCGGCCATCAGGGCGGTGGACTGGCTGATCACGCCCGCCCCGAACTCGACCGCCACGAAGGCCAGATTGACCAGCAGGCCGACGGCATAGCGCCAGTCGCCGGTATTCACCGGTCCGTGGTGGTGCCCGCCGATGCCGTGAGAATGGCCGTGCCCATGATCGTGTCCATGGTCGTGGCTGTGCCCGTGGTGATGGTCTTGGGGATGAGCGTGGTCATGGGCCATGACGCTCTCCTTAATCCTAGTGATGGTGCGTCGCCACCAGAACGCCGATCAGGATCAGCGACAGACCCAGGGCCGCGCCTTCATAGCGGGCCCAGCGCTCCAGCCGCAGGATGGAATAACCCGCGCGCGCCAGGGCGGTGAAGGCCGCCATGCCCGCGACCGTGCCGATCGCGAAGACGGCGGTCAGGGCCGCCAGCACGGCGAACCCCTGTGTGGCTTGCGATAGGTAAAATGGCAGCAGCACTTCGCCCGGCGAAATGGCCAGGGTCGCGACTAGGCCGATGAAGGCGGCGCGGTGCGACACCGACGGCTCGGCGAACTCCATCGGCGGGCCGCCGGCCAAGGCGGGGCGTTTCACAAGCGCGCGCACCAGATAGAAGGCTCCGAACGCGAACAGCAGGCCCGCCGAAACCCAGGGCAGTACGCCGCCGATCCAGCGATCCAGCGCGAGGCCTGCCATCACGATCAGGCTGCCGACCACGGCGGTGGTGACGATATGGGCCAGGCCTGCGGTGACGACCGCGCTCATGACCTGGGCTAGGCTCCAGCGCTGGGCGCGACCGACCAGGACGAACGGCAGCCAGTGCGTCGGCAGGGCCGCATGCAGGAAGGCCGTCGCCAGCCCGGCCCCAAGGACGGACAGCAGGATGGGTTGCTGGAGATCGGACGGCGTCATCGCAGCCTTCCTATCGTGTTACTTTATAACAGTCGAGGGGGTGGGGCAGATTTTCTGGACATGGGCACACATAGTCCGCAATCCCTGACTTTCCCGGCCTTCGGCGTTGACTCGCAAGGTCCCTTCCGTATATGTCGCCGCTCTTCGCCCGAGGGGTCTCCTTCGGGCGCTATCTTTTTTTGCGTTTACGCTGAGGCTCCAACATGTACGCGGTGATCAAGACCGGCGGAAAACAGTACCGGGTTCAACCGGGCGACGTCATCGTTGTCGAGAAGATCGATGGCGAGGCCGGCGCGTCGGTGTCGCTGGGCGACGTCCTGATGTTGGGTGGCGACAAGGGCATCACCCTGGGTGCGCCGCTGATCGCGGGTGCCGCGGTCGCCGCGACCCTGGTCGAGACCCGCAAGGGCGAGAAGATCAAGATCTTCAAGAAGACCCGCCGTCAGGGCTATCGCCGCACCAACGGCCACCGCCAGATGGAATCGGTCCTGCGCATCACCGGCATCGACGGTGCAGGCGAGAACGCCAAGTGGGACGGCGAGACTTCGCTGATGACCAAGGCCGAGATGAACCTGCGTGCCCGCGGCCTGGCCCCGCGTACGGAAGAGACCGAAGTCGAAGCCAAGCCCGCCAAGAAGGCCGCCGCCCCCAAGGCCGCGCCGAAGGCCGAGGCCGCCGCGACCGAGGACAAGCCTGCCGCCAAGAAGGCTCCGGCCAAGAAGGCCGCGCCCAAGACCGAAGCCGCTCCGGCCGCTGACAAGACCGACGAAGCGTAAGAACAACAGAGTTTGAAGCGCGCTCAAGTCGCCGACAGGCGATAGCGCACTAAAGAAAGACGGAGCAGACCTATGGCTCACAAGAAATCCGGTGGTTCGTCGCGTAACGGTCGCGACTCCGAGTCGAAACGCCTGGGCGTGAAGCGCTTCGGCGGCGAGCATGTGCTGGCCGGCAACATTATCGTGCGTCAGCGCGGCACCCAGTTCCACCCCGGTGAGAACATGGGAATCGGTCGCGACCACACCCTGTTCGCCAAGGCCACGGGCGCCGTGAAGTTCACCACCAAACGCGGTGGCCGTTGTTACGTGTCGATTCTCCCGGCCAACGATGACCAGCAGGCGATGGCCGCCGAGTAACGCGAGACTGGATCACACCGGATCGCGTTGCTCACCACAGCAGCCGATCTGGACCAGGGAAGTTTTCCGCGGGGAGTCTGGATCACCAGGCTCCCCGTTTGCGTTCCCCGCCTCGAGCCGCCCGAGCCCTCCAAAGGGGGCGGCATGATCGAAGGCGACGCCGATGTGCGTGATCGAAACCACCCCCGTTCTGGAGACGCGGCGTCTGACGCTGCGCAGTCCGAACCCCCAGGATGTCGGCCGTCTGGCCAATCTGGCCAATGACCCGGACATCGCGCGGATGACCCTGCGCATGCCGCATCCCTACTCCAGCGCCGATGCCGAGGACTTCATCCTGGCCGTGGCCGGGCAGGACCCGAAGCGGGCCGCGACCTTCCTGATCGAGCATGAGGACCACGGGCCCGTGGGCGTCATCGGCCTGTTCGAGGATCGGGATCCGGCACCGGAGGTCGGCTACTGGATCGGGCGTCCGTACTGGGGCCGGGGGTATGCGACCGAGGCGCTGAACGGTGCCCTGGTCTGGGCGTCCAAGCGCTGGAAGCGGCGCGCCCTGATGGCCGGCCATTTCGCCGACAACCCCGCCTCCGGACGGGTGCTGGAGAAGGCAGGCTTTCTTTATACCGGCGAGGTCCGCAAGGGGTTCAGCCTGGCGCGGGGTGCTGTGACGGACACCCGGCGAATGGTCTGGCTGGCCTGAAGAATCGACTGTCAGGCCAGCCTGATATCACCTGTTTGAGCGCAGATCGGGCGGGGTCGCTTCCTCAGTCAGCATGCGGATGGCCTCCTCGACCGAGACCACGGTCTGGGCCTGCGAGCCCAGGCGGCGGATGGCGACCTGGCCCTGTTCGGCCTCCTGACGACCGACGACGGCGATGACCGGCACCTTGCCGACCGAGTGCTCGCGCACCTTGTAGCCGACCTTCTCGTTGCGCAGATCGGTCTCGACACGCAGGCCCGAAGCCCGGAACTTCGCCGCCACCTCTTCGGCATAGCCGTCGGCGTCAGACGTGATGGTCGCCACCACCGCCTGCACGGGAGCGAGCCACAGCGGGAAGGCCCCGGCGTAGTTCTCGATCATGATGCCGATGAAGCGCTCGAACGACCCCAGGATCGCCCGGTGCAGCATCACCGGCCGGTGCTTCTGGCCGTCTTCGGCGATGTAGGTGGCATTCAGCCGCTCTGGCAGGACATAATCCAGCTGGATCGTGCCGCAGGTCCATTCGCGGCCGATGGCGTCCTTGACGATGAAGTCCAGCTTGGGCGCATAAAACGCCCCGTCGCCCTCGGTCACGACCGGCTCGGTCCCGGCGGCGCGCGCCGCCTCGGCCATCAGGTTCTCGGCCTTGTCCCAGAATTCGTCGGTGCCGGCCCGGTTCTCGGGACGCGTGCCCAGGCTGATATAGGCTGTCTCCATGCCAAGGTCGGCGTGGACGCTGCGGGCCAGTTTGATGAACTCGGCCGTCTCCTCGACGATCTGGTCCTCGCGGCAGAAGATATGGGCGTCGTCCTGGGTGAAGCCGCGTACCCGCATCAGGCCGTGCAGCGACCCCGACGGCTCATAGCGGTGGCAGGCCCCGAACTCGGCCATGCGCAGCGGCAACTCGCGATAGGACCGCTGGCCCTGATCGAAGATCTGGACGTGGCCGGGGCAGTTCATCGGCTTGAGCGACAGCTCCTCGCCCTCGACGGTTTCGCAGACGAACATATTGGGCCGATACTTGTCCCAGTGGCCGCTCTGTTCCCAGAATTTGCGGTCCAGCACCTGGGGCGTCTTGACCTCGACATAGCCGGCGGCGTCCAGCCTACGGCGCATATAGGCTTCCAGCACACGCCACAGGACCCAGCCCTTGGGATGCCAGAAGACCATGCCCCGACCCTCTTCCTGCATGTGGAAGAGCTCCATCGCCTTGCCGACCTTGCGATGGTCGCGCTTCTCGGCCTCTTCCAGTCGCTGCAAATAGGCGTCCAGGTCCTCCTTGGTCGCCCAGGCGGTGCCGTAGATGCGCTGCAGCTGCTCGCGATTGCTGTCGCCCCGCCAGTAAGCCCCGGCCAGCTTGGTCAGTTTGAAGGCCTTGCCGACATGGCGGGTCGAGGGAAAGTGCGGCCCTCGGCACAGATCGATCCAATCACCTTGGCGATACAGGGTGATGGTCTCGGTGGCCGGCAGGTCGCGGATCAGCTCGGCCTTGAACTTTTCCCCGCGCGCTTCGAAGAATGTGATGGCCTCGTCGCGGTCCCAGACCTCGCGCTCGAACTTGGCGTCGCGATCCACGATCTTCGCCATCTCCTTTTCGATGGCGGCGAAGTCGTCGGTCGAGAAGGGCGTCTCGCGGAAGAAGTCGTAATAGAAGCCGTCGTCGATGGCCGGGCCGATGGTGACCTGTGTTCCGGGGAACAGCTTTTGCACGGCCTCGGCCAGGACGTGGGCCGTGTCGTGACGGATGGTGTAAAGGGCGGCCGGGTCATCGCGCATGATCAGTCGGAAAGAGCCGCTCGTTTCCAGCACACGATCCATGTCGCGCTGCTCGCCGTTCAACTCGGCCAGCACGGCCTTCTTGGCCAGCGAGGGCGAGATGGACGCGGCTACATCGCGGGCGGTCGATCCGGCCGGATATTCGCGGGCAGCACCGTCGGGGAATCTCAGTTCGATCATCGCATCAGTCTTTTATGGGCGGTACCGGGTCATAACCCGATGATCCGAAAGGGTGGCATTTGCAAAGGCGTCTGACCGTCAGCCATCCCCCCTTGATCGGTCCGTGCTGGATCAGCGCGTCGCGACCATAGTCGGAACAGGTCGGCATGAACCGGCACTGTTGCCCGATCAGGGGGGACAGCGTCAGCTTGTAGCCCCGATGGGCCGCGCGGACGCCGCGTTCGTAGAGGGTGGGGCCTGTCGCCATGTCGAGCTGCTTATCTCGCGTCAGGGCGAGTGGAGCAACCGGGCGTGAGACCAGACGTGACCGGCGTCGGACCCTCAGGCCGCGCCGGCGAGGCTAGTTCGTGTGGAAGCCTGGCGCGCGGCCTCCAGCGTCGCCTCGACGGCAACCAGGGTGGAGGCATGACGGGCGGGATAGTCGGCGACCTGTTTCAACACGCGCAGCCCCTCGAAGCGCCCGGTCGGACCTTCCCCGCCGGATTTCAGCATGGCGACCATGGCGTCGCGAGCGGCCTCGATCTCGTCGCTGCTGGCCCCGATGATGCTCTCGCCCAAGACGCCCGCCGCCGCCTGACCGAGGGCACAGGCCTTGATGTCCTGGGCGAAGGCGACGACGCGGTCAGTGTCGTCCAGAATGACATCGACAATGGCGCGCGAGCCGCACAGCTTGGCGATCTTCTCGCCGGTGCCGAAACGCGCATCGGGGGAGGGCTCGGGCAGCCGTCCGCTGCGGGGCAGGTTCGCCGCCAGCGTCAGTATCCGCGTGCTGTAGAGCGCGTCGATCATTCGAAGAATATAGGGGTTGGAATGCGGGGCGGGAACTGGGTTGCCGTCACACTAAAGATGACAGAGCCTTTTCCATCTCGAAACGATCAAGGATTTGATCGCCGATGGTGACCGTTTCGGGCCGAACAATCCTGAACCCCATGGCGCTAAACGCGGGTTGAGCTTTCAAACTCGCATGTACCCATAGCCGACCTTCGTCGGCATTTATCGCTTGCGACTCCACCAGCTTGTAGAGTCGCTTGAACAGCCCCGTCCCTTGCGCTTCTGGCCGGATATAGGCGAAGTCGATGTATCCTGACTCAGCCAGGCTCATAAATCCCAGAATAGCACTGTCCCGCTCTGCAACGACGATGGCTTGCCGATCCAGACGCTTGAACCAATTGGAGCCATTTCGTGGTTGGGGCACCCATGCCGAACGTTGTGCTTCGCTGTAGGGGCTGTCGCCATTGCGGACGGCGTCGAACATCACCTCGCCGAGACGCGTATAGTCGTCAGGCTCCGCCCAGCGGAGTTGCGTCCAGTCTGCTGTCATGGGGTGGTCAACCGCCCTGAAGCGAGCCCCAGGTACGCGAGGCATCAGCGGTCGTGGCACCGGAGCGGGCGCGCAGCCAGGCCAGGTTGCGGTCGGCGGCCTCGGGTGGCAGGTCGCGACGCAGCATCTGCTCCGCCTCGGCCATATTGCCGTTCAGACCCAGGACCATGGCCAAGTTCAGCCGCACCTTCAGCGAGGCGCTGGGCTGGGCCACGGCGCGGCGCAACAGCGGCTCGGCTGAACGGGTGTCGCCCTGGGTCATGGAGGCCATGGCCATATTGCTCAGCACATCCGGATTATCGGGCGACAGGGCCAAGGCCTGTGCCCAGGCGGCGCGGGCGTCGTCGGGACGGCGCACCTGCTCATAGGCCGTGCCCAGCAGGGACCAGGATCGCCAGTCGCTCGGGCGGCTATCGCGCGCCTTCTCCAGATCGGCGATGCCATAAAAGGCCTGGCCCCGCGCGATATGGGCGCGACCGGATTCCAGCATGGCGTCGATGTTGGCCGGTTGCACCAGCAGAACCCTCTGGGCCATCTCGGCCGCCTGATCGAAGCGACCCAGTTCGCGCAGGGCCTGGGCCGCCTTGACCCCGGCTTCGGGGTCCATCGGGTTGATCTCGGCCTGATCGGTCCAGAAGACCTGACGGCTGAGGGCATCGGAACGGTCGTAGGCGGCGCGTTCCTGGGCCGTGGCGGGCTGGCGCGGCGTGGCGGCGGGCGCAGACGTCTCCGGGGTCGCCTGCTGGGCCCAGGCGGTTCCGGACAGCGCGATCAGAAAGCACGCGACGGAGGCGGCGGTTGCGATGCGGGCGCGGGTGGGCGACATGGAGGACGCTCCGTTGAAGGTCGAGGCTCAAGACTCGGCGTTTCGCGTCAACTCTTGGTTAAGATCGGTCCTCCGGGCCGGAAAGGCCGCTGAATGTCCGTGCTGCATCCCGATGTCCTGACCCACGATACGGAGGGCGCGCTGCCCGTTCGCCTGGTGGGGCGCGGTCAGGCGCTGTCGGGCCGTGAGGCAACATGGGCCGCGACGCACGAATTCACCGGGAAGGCTGGACAGTTGCTTATGCTGCCAGGCGCAGACGGGGTCTTGGCCGGCGCTCTGTTTGGGACGGGTGATCGCTTCGATCCGGCCTCCATACGCGGGCTGGCCGTGCGTCTGCCTGCCGGGCTCTGGCGTTTGGAAGGCGTGGCCGACGATCAGGCGGCACGGGCAGCTCAGTCGTTCGCATTAGGGGGCTATCGGTTTGACCGCTACAAGGCGCGACCGGCATCGGGTGCGCGCTTGTCGGTATCGGCATCCGTCGATGTCGAAGCGTTGTCGCGCATTGCCTCGGCCTGTGCCCTGGCGCGCGAGATGATCGACACGCCTGCCGCCGATATGGGGCCGCTGCAGATCGAGACCGTCGCGCGTGAAATCGCCGAGGCGCACGGAGCCGCAATCACGGTCACGACGGGCCAGGCGCTGCTGGAGGAGAACTATCCGGCGGTTCATGCCGTGGGTCGCGCCGCAACGGTTCAGCGGGCCCCGCGTGTGATCGAGATCGTCTGGAATCTGGACCGGACCGACTTGCCAATGGTGGCCTTGGTCGGCAAGGGCGTGGTCTTCGACACGGGCGGGCTGGATATCAAGTCCGCCGCCGGCATGCGTAATATGAAGAAGGATATGGGCGGCGCGGCCCATGCCCTGGCGCTGGGAAGGCTGGTCATGCAGGCGGGCCTGGCCGTGCGACTGTTCGTGCTCGTCGCCGCGGTCGAGAATGCGGTGTCGGCCGATGCCTTCCGCCCCGGCGACATCCTGAACAGCCGCAAGGGTCTTACAATCGAGATCGGCAATACGGATGCGGAGGGGCGGCTGATCCTCGCCGATGTGCTTACCCGCGCCTCTGAACATTCGCCAGACCTGACGCTGGACTTCGCGACCCTGACCGGCGCGGCCCGCATTGCGCTAGGGCCGGACTTGCCGCCGCTTTACACTGACGACGAGGCCTTGGCAGCGGACCTACTCGCGGCGGCGTCGGCCGTCGGCGATCCGATGTGGCGTATGCCGCTGTGGCCTGGCTATGTCGCCGCGCTCGATACCGAGATCGCGGACGTCAAGAACGACAGCTCGGCCTGGGCCCAGGCCGGTTCGGTCACCGCCGCCCTGTTCCTGCAGAAGTTCGCGCCGACGACCGGGGCCTGGGCGCACATGGACATCTTCGCCTGGAATCCCCGTGCCCGCCCCGGCTGGCCCGAGGGCGGAGAGGCGCAGGCGATGCGGGCGTGTTTCGAGATGCTCTCCCGGCGCTATGTCCCGTAGACGAAAGCGCCCCATTCCGGCCTTGATCCGTTAACGGCCTTTTCGCCTTCGTCTCTCAGTATGCAGGTTCAACGGACGGACCCAGTTTGACCGCAACCGCAACCAGCCTCGACCCCAGAACCACGCTTGCCCGGCCCGATCTGGCCGAACAGGCGCTGGAAGGCATCGTGCGTGCCAAGGCCTTCAGGGCCGTGCAGCCGATGCGCTGCGTCGTGGCTGTGGCCGACATCCGGGCCGCCCCTGGTTCGACTGAGGGTCGCGTCGATCAGATCATCTTCGGTGAAGCCTTCGATGTTCTGGACGTCCAGGGCGACCGCGCTTGGGGCAAGGCGCGACGCGATGGCGTAGTGGGCTGGATCGCGAGAGCCGCGCTGGAGGAGGGGGCTCCTCTGGCCGAGGCCGTTGTAACCTCCGTATCCGCCGACCTGCCCCTGAATGCCCTGGTCGGCAAAGAGAACGGTATGGGTGCGTCCGCGCCCACAGGCGTTTTCGCGGCCGATCCCGTCGATGTGGCCGAGCGGCTGATTGGCGTTCCGCACCTTCTCGGCGGCCGCTCGTCGCAGGGCACCGATTGCTGTGGCCTAATCCAGCAGGCGCTCTATGCCTGCGGTCTGGCCGCACCACGCTATGCCGATCAGCAGGCTGAATTGGGCGAGGCCGTCGATGCGGCCTCCGCACGTCGCGGCGATCTGGCGATCTGGATCAAGGTCGACGAGACGCCTTGGCGCGGACATTCGGCGTTCGTGCTGGACGACGGACGGGTGCTGCACGCTACCGAGCATCACGGCGAGGTGGTCATCGAGCCGATGTCCGAGGCCGCCGCACGCTGTGCCGCCGATGGCTTCTCCCTACCGATCTATCGGCGTCTGTAGGTGACCCCACCAAAGCGTGAGGCGTCGACGCCTTGGCTTTGAAGGCGCAGGTCATTAGGTTCCGCCCCGTCAGCGGCGAGCATACGTCGCGCCCCCAATCAGGAGACGGCCCATGACCGACGCAAAGCAGATCGATCTGGACAACCCCCTCGGCGTCGACGGCTTCGAGTTCGTAGAGTTCACCGGCCCGAACGGGGCCGAGATGGTTTCCAAGCTGGAGCTGATGGGCTTCACCCAGACGCATGTGAACCCAAAGACCGACGTGGTCCGCCTGAAACAGGGCGATATCAGCTTCCTGGTCCATCGTTCCGACAAGGTCGGTCAGGCCGCCGAGTTCGCGCGTGACCACGGCCCGTCCGCCAACGGCATGGCCTTCCGCACCGCTGACGCCAAGGCCGCCTATGAAGGCGCTCTGACTCGCGGAGCCCGCGCTGCCGAGGGCGTGGCCGGTGGCGCGCTGGGCGACGACTATCCCTATATCCTGCAAGGCATTGGTGGCTCGCTGCTGTACGTCGTCGATCAGTATGGCGAGAAAGGCTCGCTGTACGACGGCTGGGACGAGATCGAGGGCTGGGAAGAGGCCGAGCGCAAGAATTCCTTCGGCCTCGAGATCCTGGACCACCTGACCCACAACGTCCGTCGCGGCGAGATGCGGACCTGGTCCGGCTTCTACAACTCGGTCTTCAACTTCGAGGAGCAGAAGTATTTCGACATCAAGGGCAAGGCGACCGGCCTGTTCAGCCAGGCGATGATTGCGCCCGATCGCGCCATCCGTATTCCCCTGAACGAAAGCCAGGACGACAACTCCCAGATCGAGGAATATCTGCGCCGCTATAATGGCGAAGGCATCCAGCATATCGCCCTGACGACCGAGGACATCTTCGCCACCGTCGAGGCCATGAAGGCCAATGGTGTCCAGTTCCAGGACACTATCGAGACCTATTTCGAACTGATCGACAAACGCCTGCCCAACCATGGGCATGACGTGGAGCGGATGCGCAAGAACCGCATCCTGATCGACGGTTCCGACGAGGAGGGCCTGCTGTTGCAGATCTTCACCCAGGACACCTTCGGCCCGATCTTCTTCGAAATCATCCAGCGCAAGGGCAACGAGGGCTTCGGCAACGGCAATTTCCAGGCCTTGTTCGACTCCATCGAGCTGGACCAGATCCGTCGCGGCGTGATCAAGGTCGATGCCTGAATGAAGGGGCCGCCACCCGGCTGGCTACCCTGGCTGGGGCCGCCCCTGGCGGGGATCGGAGCGGGACTGACCGGGGCGTTGCTGCAGGCCGGTTTCTGGCCCGCTCTGGCCGGGGCGCTGGTCCTCGGCGCGGTGCCGACGATCATCCATCGCCTTTGGAAACGCGCCTACGAACGCAACGTCTGATGCGCGTTCAGGTTGTGTAAAAAATAATCCAGGATAGTCTCTCTGGCGCGGCTCATGCAGGGCTGCGCCTGTATGGGCAGGTCAGGCCCAAAATGAGACGGAGTGCTGGTCGTGTCGATCCGGGCGGTCACAAAGGCCGACTATCCCGCCATACAGGCCCTGCATAAGGGCGTGGGCTGGCCGACGCGATCGCTGGCGGGCTGGCGCTGGCTGCACGGCAATCCCGCACGGGCCGAGATCGACGCTGTCGCCGGCTGGGTGGTGGACGGGCCTGACGGCCAGCCTGCGGCCCATGTCGGCAATCTGATCCATCGCTTTCGCCTCGACGACCGCACGCTACATGCCGCGACAGGGTTTTCCATCATCGCCTCGCCCAAGGTGCGCGGCGTGGCCCACCGGATCATCCGCACCTTCCTGGCCCAGCCCGACGTCTTCGCCGCCTACACCTTCAATGCCAATCCCAAGTCACAGCCCCTGTATGGGCGGCTGGGCATGCGGCCCTGGCCGGAACAGACTCATGCGCTGAAGCTGAGCTGGCGGATGGACTTCCCCGCCCTGGCGATGGGGCGCGGCCTGCGCCAGCTGTACCGGTTTGCGCCGGACATGGTCGTGCGCATGGGTGAGCAACTGATGAATGACCGCCTGGGACGGGTGCCGCGCCTGCGTCTGCCACCCGGGGTGTCGATCCTCAGCCGGATCGGCGAGGGTTCGCCGTACGACCGGTTCCAGCAGGCCCTGGACCGCGAGGGGCGTCTGCTGGCCGACCGCAGCCCGGCGATGATGAAGTGGAGGTTGTCGGATCCCGACATGACGACGCCGCCCCTGCTGCTGGCTTTCCGACGCGGCGACGTCATCACCGGCTATGCGATGGCCCAGATGGCCAAGTCCAATGTCATCGAAGTGCCCGTGCTGGAGATCATCGATCTGGAGGCGCTGGCCTGGGACGACGAAGCCATACCGGCCCTGATGGGGGCACTGACGACGGCGGCGCGGCCTATGGGGGCGGCCAAGGTGCGGATGCAGGTGGTCAGTCCCCAGATGCTGACGCGCCTGGGCGACTGGGCACACACCGCTGCCCGCGAAGGCGGATGGGGTCATTGCCACATCCGGTTCGCCGAAGATGCGCCGCCGCCCGAGCTGTGGTCGCCGACACCGTTCGATTCCGACTACGCCGTCTGCCTGCGACCATTGCCCCTGGGGGATCAGGTCGGGAAGCGCGTACGTTCGTGGGTGCCGGTGTCGTCCAGTCCCTCGCGCGCCTGACGGATTAGTTCAGCGGACGCGATTTCAGGGCGTCACGAATCTCCGTCAGCAGCGCCTCGGTCGTGGTCGGAGCGGCAGGCTCGGCCGGCGCCTCCGCCTGTTTGCGACGCAGCTTGTTGATCGCCTTGACCACCAGAAAGATCACGAAAGACACGATCAGGAACTGGATAAGGGTGTTGATGAAGGCCCCATACTGGATGGCGACCTTCTCGATCTCTTCGGTCGCGGGATTTTCGGCGACCAGCACCCATTCCAGATTGCTGAAATCGACCTTGCCCAGCAGCAGACCGATCGGCGGCATCACCACCTGCTCGACCAGGCTGGTGACGATCTTGCCGAAGGCCGCACCGATGATGACGCCGACCGCCAGATCGACGACGTTGCCGCGCGAGATGAATTCCTTGAACTCGGTGCCGATGCTCATGGGGGATCCTTTGGTCTAGGCGTCGCCGGACGCGTTCAGCCGCTCGCGCAGCTCCTTGCCGCTCTTGAAGAAGGGTACAGCCTTGGCGGGGACGTCCACGGCCTCGCCGGTGCGGGGGTTGCGGCCGGCGCGCGCGGGACGGCTGCGAACCGAAAAGGCACCAAAGCCGCGCAGTTCGACACGGCCGGCCGAACCCAGCGAATCCACCATCCGGCCCAGGACGATGTTCACCACCCGCTCAACCTCGGCATGGGTCAGATGCGTGTTCTCAGCGGCGAGTTTCTCAATCAGCTCGGATTTGATCACGGCTAGGCCCCCGCCTCAGTCTGTGGATCGGACCGCTCGAGCGGGCCAAGTCGATCATTAGTCACAACAATACTCCCGATGGGAAGGGGCGGACACGAAAAAGGCGGCGGGATCGCTCCCGCCGCCTCGTTCTTTTTCGGCTTAACGCTCGGGCCGAGGGCCCTCGCTGCTCGATGCCGTGTCTTAGTCCTTGGAGCCGGCCTTTTCGCGGAGAGCCGCACCCAGGATGTCGCCCAGCGAGGCACCGGAATCCGACGAGCCGAACTGGTCGATGGCTTCCTGTTCGTCCTTCATTTCCAGGGCCTTGATCGACACGGAGACGCGGCGCGAGGCCTTGTCGATGCCCGTGACCATGGCGTCCACGCGGTCGCCGACCGAGAAGCGCTCGGTGCGCTGCTCGTTGCGGTCGCGCGACAGGTCCGACTTGCGGATGAAGGAGGTGACCGGTGCGTCATCCTCGCCGAACTTGACTTCCAGGCCGCCCGTTTCGACCGCCGTCACGGTGACGGTGACCTGCTGGCCCTTCTTGTAGGTGTCGCCTTCGCCGATCGGATCGCCGCCCAGCTGCTTGATGCCCAGCGAGACGCGCTCCTTTTCGACGTCGACGTCCAGGACCTTGGCCTTGACGGTTTCGCCCTTGCGGTAGCGCTGGATGGCTTCTTCGCCCGAGACGTTCCAGTCCAGGTCGGACAGGTGCACCATGCCGTCGATATCGTTGTCCAGGCCGATGAACAGGCCGAACTCGGTGGCGTTCTTGACTTCACCCTCAACGGTCGAGCCGATCGGATTGGCGGCCACGAAGGCATCCCACGGATTGTCCTGAGCCTGCTTGAGGCCCAGCGAGATGCGGCGCTTGGAGGCGTCGACATCCAGAACCACGACATCGACTTCCTGCGAGGTCGAGACGATCTTGCCGGGGTGGACGTTCTTCTTGGTCCAGGACATTTCCGAGACGTGCACCAGGCCCTCGACACCGGCTTCCAGCTCCACGAAGGCGCCGTAGTCGGTGATGTTGGTGATGCGGCCGCTCATCTTGGCACCGACGGGGTATTTGGCTTCCACGCCGTCCCACGGGTCGGTCTGCAGCTGCTTCATGCCCAGGCTGATGCGCTGGGTGTCCGGATTGATCTTGACCACCTGCACCTTGACGGTGTCGCCGACGGCCAGAACCTGGCTCGGGTGCGAGACGCGCTTCCAGCTCATGTCGGTGACGTGCAGCAGGCCGTCGATGCCGCCCAGGTCCACGAAGGCGCCGTAGTCGGTGATGTTCTTGACGACGCCGTCGCGGACTTCACCCTCTTGCAGCTGGCCGACCAGCTCCGTGCGCTGTTCGGCGCGGGCTTCTTCCAGGATGGCGCGGCGCGAGACGACGATGTTGCCGCGCGGACGGTCCATTTTCAGGATGGCGAAAGGCTGTTCCTTGCCCATCAGCGGACCGACGTCGCGCACCGGGCGGATGTCGACCTGCGAACCGGGCAGGAAGGCCGAAGCTCCACCCAGATCGACGGTGAAGCCGCCCTTGACGCGGCCGATGATGGCACCGTTGACCGGCTGACCCTCGGCGAACACGCCTTCCAGACGGGTCCAGGCCTCTTCGCGGCGAGCCTTGTCGCGGCTGATGACAGCCTCACCCAGAGCGTTCTCGACGCGCTCCAGATAGACTTCGACGTTGTCGCCGACCTTGGGGATCACGGCGCCTTCGCCGATGCCGAACTCGCGGGCCGGGATCCGACCTTCGGTCTTCAGACCGACGTCGATGATCAGGATGTCCTTTTCCATGCCGACAACGCGGCCGTGGACGACCTGGCCTTCGCCGAGGTCGCGGCCGCCCAGGGTTTCGTCGAGCAGCGAGGCGAAGTCGTCGCGGGAGGGGGAGAGGGTATCAGTCATGCAGGGATGCGGCTTCTAACGGTTGTGGCGCGTGACCAGACGGCCCCGCGCGAGGTGAAGGTTGAACAGGGGTCGATCATTGCGACACGGGGCCATTTGACCCGATCGCCCGCGGAAGCCGAGGTTCGGAGCGCTGGATTTGCCGCCCGGTCCCTAGAGACCCGAACGGACACGCGCCGCCTCGACGATACGGCGGGCCGCATCGAAGGCGGCCTCTATATCCATTTCGGTCGTATCCAGCAAGACTGCGTCCGGGGCCTGAACCATGGGGGCCGCGCCTCGCCCGGCATCCCGCTCGTCCCGTCTCAGGATATCGGCCAGCATGGCCTCATAGGCGATGGCGTCGCCGCGGGCCGTCAGTTGCTTCCAGCGGCGGGTGGCGCGCACTTCCGGCGTGGCGGTGACATACAGTTTGGCGGGGGCCTGGGGGGCGATGACGGTGCCGATATCACGACCGTCCAGAACGGCACCGCCCGGCTGGGCCGCAAAGTCGCGCTGAAGCTCCAGCAGGGCTGCTCGCACTCCCGGATAGCCTGCGATGCGGCTGGCCGCCTCTCCGGCCTGGCCAGTGGTCAAGCGCGCGTCATCGGACAACTGCGCGGCGTCCAGCGTCCGGGCCACGGCCTCGGCGGTGTCGGCGTCGTCCAGCGATCCGCCGCGCGCCAGCACGCCCATGCCCACGGCGCGATACAGCAGGCCCGTATCCAGAAACGGCAGGCCGTAATGCGCCGCCAGCCGCGCGGCGATGGTGCCCTTGCCCGAGGCGGCCGGGCCGTCGACGGAGATGATCAGGCTCATGGACGGGTCTTCAGCAGGGCGCGGGCCGACAGCGCGCTGACGGCCAGACAGATCACGACGATCACGACGTGGACGACCAACAGGCTCCAGAACAGGCCGGGCTGGTCACCCAGCAGCACGTCAGGCCCGCGCTGGACCGTCAGTCGTCCGTTGAAGATGTCGCGCAGCCCGGCCCAGGTCACGACACCGGCCGCGGCCAGGAACAGAACAGCGTCCAGGGCCAGCCGCCCCTTCGACTTGGGGCGGGTGTTGACGGGTGGGTCGATCCGGTTGGGTTTCCACATCACGCGGCCTCCATATCTGCGCCCAGGCCCTGCATCATTTGGACGAAGTCGGGGAAGCTGGTGGCGATCATGCCGGGCTCGTCGACGTTGACGGCGGCTTGTGCTGCCAGACCCAGTATCAGATGGCTCATGGCAATGCGGTGGTCGCCGTGGGTGGTGACGGTCGCGCCGCCAGCGACAGGGCCTCCTGTGACGGTGAAGCCCTCTGGCTCCTCCTCCACCTGTACCCCACACGCTGTCAGGCCCGCCGCCATCAGGGCGATGCGGTCGCTTTCCTTGACCCGCATCTCGCCGATCCCGCGCATTATGGTGGATCCCTCGGCAAAGGCGGCGGTGGCGGCCAGAATGGGATATTCGTCGATCATGGAGGCGGCGCGGCGCTCGGGTACAACGATGCCCCTCAGGCGCGAATGGCGCGCGGTAATGTCGCCGACCTCCTCGCCGCCACTGCTGCGGCGGTTGGTGATGGTCAGTTCGGCCCCCATTTCCGCCCAGGTGTCGAGCAGACCGGTCCGCAGGGGATTGAGCATGACGCCCTCGACCGTCACTTCAGCCCCCGGCACGATCAGACCCGCTGCCAGGGGGAAGGCGGCAGACGAAGGGTCGCCCGGCACGGACACGGCGGTGCCGGTCAGGGTCTGGCCGCCCAACAGTGACACACGCCAGCCGTCGCCAACGGACTCGACCTCCACCTCGGCTCCGAAGGCGCGCAGCATGCGCTCGGTGTGATCTCGGCTCTTTTCCGGTTCGAGGACGGTGGTCGTGCCCGACGCATTCAGCCCTGCCAGCAGGATGGCCGACTTGATCTGGGCCGAGGCGACGGTCTGCGCGTAGTCGATGCCGGTCAGCGATCCGCCCGACAGGGTGACGGGCAGACGATCTTCACGGGTTTGCCAGTCGAACCGCACGCCCATCTGCGCAAGAGGCCCTGTCACCCGTTTCATCGGTCGTTTGCGCAAGCTGGCATCGCCGTCGAATGTCGCCGTGATCAAATATCCGGCCGCCGCCCCCATCAGCAGCCTCACCCCCGTGCCGGCATTGCCGCAGTCGATGACCTGATCCGGCGAGGTTAAGCCGCCCCGGCCGTCGACCTGCCAGTGAGCCGCTCCCAATCGTGTGACCGTCGCTCCGAACGCCTCGACAGCACGCGCGGTGGCCAGGATGTCCTCGCCCTCCAGCAGCCCCTCGATCTTTGTGATGCCCGTCGCCATGGCACCCAGGATCAGCGACCGGTGCGAGATCGACTTGTCGCCGGGCGCGCGGACGGCACCCTTTAGAGCGATGCCGGGACGGGCGGTCAGAAGGGAGGTTGTCGTCACCCGGCGGTCTCCGTGACAGGCATTGCGGCGCGGGCGCGCGGAGATGGCTTTTGACAGTGGGGCCAAGGGGTGGCAAGGGAGCCGCCCGATTTCCCACACATGCCAAAGGTCTATTCCCGTGGCCAAACCCGAACTGGGCCAAAAGCAGGTCTGCCCGAACTGCCAGGCCAAATTTTATGATCTGGGCCGTCGCCCGGCCCACTGCCCGAAGTGCGGCACCGAGTTCGATCCGGAAGAAGCGCTGAAGCTGCGCAACCGTCGCGGTCGCCCCGGCGGCTATCCCGCCGACGACGAGGCGGAGGATCAGGTCAAGGACAAGTCGGCGGACGGTGAGGACGAGGACGAGGAAGAGGCGGTCGCAACGCCCGAGATCGACGAGGAAGGCCACGAGCCCATCCTGACGCCGGACGACGATGACGACGACACTCCCGTCGATCCGACCGAAGAGCCCGGCATGGGCGAGGCGGGCGACGACGACGACGTCCTGGGCGACGACGATGACGACGACGATTCCGTCCCCTTCATCGAGGATGAGGACGACGACAATTTCGAAGACGAGATCCGTCCGCCCAGCAAGGACGAAGACTGATTTTTCGGTGGCCTCCGGACGGTTTCGCGACCGTCCGGTGACCCTGAAAATAAATGCGGAATACGGGCTTGATCGCAATCGGGCCCTGACATAGGTTCCGCCGCCTCGCCGCAGGGCATCTTGTTTCTGCGGCGGACCTTTCGAAAAGCCACTGGCTTCAGATCGGGGCTTTAGCTCAGCTGGTAGAGCGCTTGCATGGCATGCAAGAGGTCAGCGGTTCGACTCCGCTAAGCTCCACCATAAAGGCCGCTTCCCTCAAGGGAGCGGCCTTTTCCATTGGGGCGTGACGCTTGAAGCGAAGCTCTGGATATCCCATCTGTAACTTTCAGTTCAGGGGCCTTGCCGATTGCGGGAGGCTGCAAGGACTGGGTCGCTTTTCCAAGGACCGGACACGATGACGACACGCACTATTCTGTTCGACAGCCCTTTCCTGCTGGGCTTCGACCACACCCGGGCCCAGATCGATCGCGCGGCTCGGGCGGCGGCGGATAGCTATCCCCCCTACAATGTCGAACAACGGGGCGAGCGCGCTGTTCGTATCACTGTCGCCGTGGCCGGTTTTGGTCCTGACGATCTGGCGGTGACGGTCGAGGGGCGTCAGTTGACGATCGCCGGCAAGCGCGAAACGTCACAGCAGGGCGATCAGGCCTTCCTGCATCGCGGCATCGCCGGACGAGGTTTCGTTCGCAGTTTCGTTCTCGCGGACGGTCTGGAGATCGACGAGGCCCGGCTAGAACACGGCCTGCTCCATGTCGATATGAGCCGCCCAGAAGGCACCCATGCCGTGCGGCACATCCCCATCACGACGGGCTGACAGCCGTCGTTCATGTCCGGTCGCCGACACTGGGACCGAACCTTTCGCCCGTCCCGGGCATTAGTAGCGTTGAGGAGGCGGTCAGATGACGCCGATGAGAATGACCAAGGAAGATTTCGCCGGTCTGGGCGCGCCCGACCTGGTATATGTGCGGGAGATCAGTGCTGCGGATCTGCTCGCCGATGCCCGCGTCAATGTGGTGGACGACGTCACCATTGACCCTGAATCCACCCTCTATGCCGTACATGGCGCGGACGGTGAGCGTTTGGCTGTCATGATGGATCGCGAGACGGCGTTTGCCGCTGCGGTGGCTCATGAACTGGAGCCCGTGTCAGTTCACTAGGATTGGGCGTCAGGCTGCAGTTGCCGGCGTCGCATCTTGAACAAAAAGGGCACGCACGGCGTCAGTAGTTTTTGCTTGGCGCAACCGCTGACGCATCTCAGCAGATCGCAAGGCGCGTGAGGCTGCAGCGAGGGCCCTCAGGTGCCCGGCACCATCGGTGGGCGGCGCAAACAAGGCGAAGATCAGATCGACAGGGCGATCGTCTACGGCCTCGTAGGCGACCGGCGTGTCCAGTCGCACGAAAACAGCGACCACCCGGTCCAGCCCTTCGATACGAGCATGAGGTAAGGCCACGCCTGATCCAAGACCGGTCGAACCCAAGGCCTCGCGTTCCAGAAGCGCATGCAACACCGCCGCTTCATCGATGCCCAAAGCGCGCGCTGCCGTCTCCGCCACCGTGTGCAGTGCCTGCCGTTTGGATGACGCGCCAGACCGCAGGACGACCCCGTCCCTAGCCAGCATTTGTGCGATATCCATTGCAGGTGAAGCCCCAAAAACTCTAACCGGTAGGCGGGCGGCCCATAGACCACCCGCCGCTTCTTGAAAAGGCTAGGCGTTGGCTCCGCCGGCCTCGGCCGACATGCTATGGCCGTTCAGACCGACTGTGCGTTCCGGGTCGATCCAGCCAACATTGCCGTCAGGACGGCGATAGACCACCGACAGGCCTCCGTGGGCAGCATTGCGGAACAGAACCAGCGGGTAACCGGTCATATCCAGCTCCAGAACAGCGCGGCCAACAGTTATGGTGCGAATTTCTGCTTGGGTCTCAGCGATGACCATACCGACGGGTGGCGGCTCGTCGGGGCGACCCGCATCCCCAAAGGCATCATCTTCGACCTCGTCCGGATTGCGCAAGACGATGCTGCGGGCCACATCGCGCGCCGCATCCTCGGTCTTCTCGGGCGAAAGGCCCTTGGGCCCGATGTGGTGATCTTTCAGGCGGCGCTTGTAGCGGCGTACCCGCTTTTCGAGCTTTTCGAGCGAGTCCGAGAAAGCCGAATGCGCATCGCCACCGGTGCCGCTGGTGACGATGGCTTCGCCCGATGCCAGACGGACCCAGCAATCGACCTTGAAGCCATAGCCGTCCTTGGAGACGACGACTTCGGCGTCTTGGGCCCCTCTTTCGAAGTATTTGCCGATCCCGTCTTCGAGTTCCTGGGAGATGCGCGAGCCTAACGCTTCGCCGACATCCACTTGCTTGCCGCTAACCTGGATTTGCATACCCGACAGAACGCGCCCGACAGATTTTGGTGTCAACGCCGAACGATGATTTCACGGTCACGCTTGCGCGATCAGTCAGCCTGTGCGGCTCATCCGCTTGCGCTCGACGGAGGACGGAATCCTCAAGGCTTCCCGATATTTGGCCACGGTACGCCGCGCGATGTCGATGCCGGTTTCGTTCAGGATTTCCACGATGCGGTCGTCGGACAGAATGTCGCCGTCGCGGACCTCATTGTCGATCATGGCCTTGATCCGATGTCGGACGGCTTCGGCCGAATGCGTGGCCCCGCCGTCGGACGACTGGATCGAGGCGGTGAAGAAGAATTTGAGCTCGAAGACCCCGCGCGGTGTCGAGACATATTTGTTGGATGTGACGCGGCTGACCGTCGATTCATGCATGCCGATGGCGTCGGCCACGGTCTTCAGATTGAGCGGACGCAGAAACTCGACCCCGAAGGCCAGGAAGGCATCCTGCTGGCGCACGATCTCGGACGACACCTTCAGAATCGTCCTTGCCCTCTGGTCCAGCGACTTGACCAGCCAACTGGCCTGGGCCGCGCATTCGGCGACGAAGGTCTTTTCGATATCAGAGCGCGCGCCTGCCTGAACGACCCCATGGTAGCGCTTGTCCATGATCAGGCGGGGCAGGGTGTCGGCGTTCAGCTCGACCTTCCAGCCGCCGGCCGGGTCGGCGCGTACGTGCACATCCGGAATGACGGTCTGGGCCGGTTCACCGCCAAAGCCCGCGCCGGGCCGGGGCGTCAGGGCCTTCAGCTCGGCGATCATCTCGGCCATGTCCTCGGCATCGACACCGCAGGCCTTCTTCAGGGCCGTCAGATCGCGCCGGGCCAGCAGGTCCAGATTGTCGAGCAGGCACGCCATCGCCGGATCGAAGCGGTTGCGCTCGATCAGCTGAAGCTTGAGACATTCGGGCACCGACCGCGCCATGATCCCCGTCGGCTCGAACCCGTGACAGGTCGCCAGCACCGCCTCGATCCGCTCCAGCGATACGCCCAGCCGGTCTGAAATCTCGGCCAGTTCGCCGCGCAGATAGCCACCCTCGTCCACCGCATCGATCAGGGTCAGGGCAATGGCGTGGTCTGATGGACTGAAACCGGCCTGCGACGCCTGCATCTGCAGATGCTCCCACAGTGTCGCGTCGCGGGTATCGGGCTGATCGCGGCCTTCTGCGTCGGGCAGGCCGCCGCCTGATCCCGCGCGGGACCAGTCATTCAGCCCGGCCTGTGCTTCGCCGGGGCCCACATCTTCCATCCGGTCGCTCGTCCGCTCGCCGGGGCTGGCGTCGCCATAGACATCGTCGGAGCGGGCATCCAGCGAACGGTCTGCGTCCTGGATCCGCCCCTCATCAAAGGTCATTTCCTGGGTATCGCTTTCGGATACTCGCTCCGACAGTACCTCAGCCTCACCGCCGGGCTCGGCGTCCTCGCGCTGGAGCAGGGGGTTCTTTTCCAGTTCGGCTTCGACGAAGGCGTCCAGTTCCAGGTTGGACAGCTGCAGAAGCTTGATCGCCTGTTGCAGCTGGGGCGTGATGACCAGACCCTGGCCCTGCCGAATGTCCAGCCTTTGTCCGAGCACTTGGAGCCTGTTCCCAGCCGTCCGCGACCATCATGGCCCGAAACTTGCTACAGCCACCTTGTGGTTAGACCGGTTAACGACCGACTACTGCCTCAGCCGAACTCGGTTGCGCCCCGCTTGACCATGTCCTGGACGATCGGGTCCATCAGACAGCCGACGACCTCCAGATCATAGGCGTCCTCGGCGGCCGCCCGATCCGTCAGCCGGGGCAACTTCGTGGGACGAAGGGAGCGCAGGCGATATTCCGACTTCAGAACCGCGCCATGCGCATTGATGCGCTCCAGCAGTTCCAGCCGGACCCCGGCCTCGCTTTTCAGAAGAGTGTTCCTGACGGCCATGGTCGCCTCCCCGATGTGGCGAGGATGACACGGCCTTCTGCAAATGTGGAGTCACGGCATGGTGAGTGGCGACCGCCTTCAGCCGTACATGTCGCCCAGATAGACGCGGCGAACCTCGGGGTCGCGGATCACGTCCTCGGCCTTGCCTTCGAACAGAACCGAGCCGCCGGAAATGATCGAGGCGTGGTCGATGATTTCCAGCGTCTCACGCACATTGTGGTCGGTGATCAGCACGCCAATGCCCCGGCCCGCCAGATAGCGGATGACCTGACGGATGTCGGCGATGGCCAGGGGGTCGATGCCGGCGAAGGGTTCGTCCAGCAGCATGAAGCTGGGCCGGCCGGCCAGGGCGCGGGCGATCTCGCAGCGACGGCGTTCACCGCCCGACAGCCCGGAGGCCGGGGCGTGGCGCAGGTGATCGATGCGCAGCTCCTCCAGCAGGCGGCTGGTCTCGTCGCCGATGGCCTTGGCACCCGTGTGATGCAGTTCCACGACGGCGCGGACATTCTGTTCGACCGTCATGCCGCGGAAGATGGAGGCTTCCTGCGCCAGATAGCCCAAGCCCATGCGGGCCCGCTGGTACATCGGCTGGGCCGTCACATCCTCCCCGTCCAGCCAGATGCTGCCGCTGTCCGGCGGGATCAGGCCAGTGATCATGTAGAAACAGGTGGTCTTGCCGGCACCGTTGGGCCCCAGCAGGCCGACGACCTCGCCCCGCTGAACGTTCAGGGAGACGTCCTGCACGACCTTCCGCTGGCCAAAGGCGCGGGCGATGTTGCGCACGCGCAGGCCCTTGGTCGCCTCCGGCGCAGGGGTCGCGGCCGCCTCGGAGGGCGTTTCGAGCACATTGAGGGCCGAAAGTTCCTTGCGCGCCATGCGTCAGGCCGAGCCGCTAGGCTCAGTTCCCCGCGCTGTTGGGGTAGAAGACGCCCTGGACGCGACCGTTGGAACCGCCTTCCAGCCGCGCCGATTCGGTGCGGGTGTTGTAGGTCAGGCGCGACCCCGTGGCGACGTTCTCGCCCTGGGTCAGGATGACGTCGCCGGTGACCACGATGGTGTCATTGGCGGTGGTGTAGGTGGCGCGGTCGCCGCGGATCGTCTGGTCCGGCGTCACGAAATATACGTTGCCGGTCGCCTCCATACGGCTGTCAGCCGTCTGGTTCAGGCCGGAGATCTGGTCGGCGCGAAAGCGGTTGTTGCCCTGGATCAGTTCGGCCCGGCCGCGCAGGGTCAGGGTGTCGCCCGCATATTCGACGGTGTCCCCGCTCCAGGCGATGGGGGCATCAGCGCTGCTGCCCCGCGCGGTCTGGGCGTCGCCCAGGCTCGGGACGGCCATGGCGGCCAGCAGGACGACGGCGGCGGCGGTGAATGTCTTGGTCATGCTCATGGATCCGACGGCTACGGGTTGAAGGTCCCGCGCACCTTGTTATCGCCCGTGCCGCTGAACACGACCCGGTCACCCTGTTCATAAATGGCATAGGACGAAGCGTTGATGGTTCCAAGGGGGCCCGTACCCTGAACGCCCTTGTTGCCCGTCACAATGCCTGTGGAGGTGTCGACCACAGCCTCCGGCGTGACCAGGGTAAAGCCCGAGCCGCCGTCGGCGATCCGCACATTGGGGCCGATGGTGACGGTCTTGGCGACCTGGTCATAGGTGCCGCCGTCGGCGGTCAGTTCGGTGACTTTTCGGCCGCCTAGGTTCAGTCGCAACGCGGGGCCGACCAGGCGGAAGCGCCCGGTTTCGGGATCGCGGATCGCGCCCTTGGCCCCGATGACGAAGCTGCGGCCCTCGGCGTCCTGGCCGTGAAACATGGGGTTGTCCAGGCGGACCTCATTGCTGGCCCCGGCCTGACGTTCGACGTCCGACATGACGGTGCGCAGGACGATCCAGCTGATGGTCCCGCCCGCGAGCACCAGGATGACGACCGGCAGCACCCGGCGCAGCAGGCGCACACGCCGCGAGCGCGCGCGAAAGGCCGCGGCCGTCGCGGCGACGCGGGTCTCGTCATCATGATCGCGGATGTCGTCGGGCGTGGTCATCAGCTGTGCGCGAAGATGTCCATCTCGTCCCAGCCGGCCAGATCCAGCGCGGACCGCGTCGGCAGGAAGTCGAAGCATTTGCGGGCCAGTTCGGTGCGTCCCTCACGCGCCAGCATCATGTCCAGCCGGGCCTTGGCGGCATGCAGATACAGCACGTCCGAGGCGGCGTAATCCAGTTGGGCCTGCGTCAGCTCGGCATTGCCCCAGTCGCTGGACTGCTGGGCCTTGGACAGGTCGACGCCGACCAGTTCGCGCACGACGTCCTTCAGGCCGTGCCGGTCCGTATAGGTGCGGGCCAGTTTGGAGGCGATCTTGGTGCAGTAGACGGGCCGGGTCTCGACCCCGAGGTGCAGCTGGAACATGCTGATGTCGAACCGGCCGAAGTGAAAGATCTTGGTCACCGCCGGATCGGCCAGCAGCCGCTTCAGGTTCGGACAGTCATAGGCGGGGCGGTTCAGGCGCACGACATGGGCGTCGCCGTCGCCGGACGACAGCTGGACCACGCACAGGGGGTCGCGGCGGAAGCGAAGGCCCATGGTCTCGGAATCGATCGCGATCTCAGGGCCCAGGTCCAGGTCGTCGGGCAGGTCGCCCTGATGCAGATAGACGGTCATACCCTCCCGTAAACCAGCCGGGGCCGTGAGGCGATAGGGGCGATGCGGTCGGCGCAGGCCGGAAACGAAAACGGCGCCGCACCTTCCGATGCGACGCCGTTCGAATGATTGGTGCCCAGGAGAGGACTCGAACCTCCACGACCTTTCGATCACTGGCACCTGAAGCCAGCGCGTCTACCAATTCCGCCACCTGGGCCCGGATGTCCACGCGCCGAGGCGCGTTTCCATCTGGAAGGCGCGGACCCTTAAGGCAGGGTCCGGGGCGGGTCAACAGGGTTTTATCGCCATTGCGTTGCGAGCGGCGGGCGCATCGTCTAATCCCCGGCCCAGCAAGGGTTCGGCCAGCCATGTCCGCCCCGGTTTCGCGTCGTCTTCGGAGCAGTTCGCCATGAACGAAGTCACCCCCGGCCTGGTCACCGTCTTCGGCGGCTCCGGCTTCGTCGGCAGCCAGGTGGTCCGCGCCCTGGCTCGTCGCGGCTGGCGGGTGCGGGTGGCGGTGCGCCGCCCGGACCGCGCCTATGACCTGAAGCCCCAGGGGGACGTGGGCCAGATCGTCGCCGTCCGCTGCGACGCGACCCGCCCGGAGGATGTCGCCGCCGCGCTTAAAGGGGCCGATGCCGCCGTCAATCTGATCGGCATTCTGTACGAAAGCGGCAAGCGCAGTTTCGAGGTCATGCATGTCGATACCTCGCGCGTGATCGCCGAGGCCTGTGCCGCCGCCGGGGTCGATCGCCTGGTGCAGATGTCGGCCATCGGGGCCAATCCGGAAGGGGCTTCCGACTATGCGCGCACCAAAGCCGAGGCCGAGATGGCCGTGCGGACCGTCAAGCCGGATGCGGTCATCGTGCGGCCCTCTATCGTCTTCGGGGCGGGCGACAACTTCCTGAACCAGTTCGCTCGGATGGCTCAGTTCGCCCCGGCCCTGCCCCTGATTGGCGGCGGCCAGACGAAGTTCCAGCCGGTCTACGTCGGCGACGTGGCCGAGGCCGTGGCGCGGGCGGTCACGCTGCGCGAGGCGGCGGGCCGCACCTTCGAACTGGGTGGCCCTGCGGTCGTGACGTTCGAGGACCTGCTGAAATTGGTCCTGCGCGAGACCTATCGCCCGTCGCGCGGCCTGATCCCCCTTCCGTTCTTCGCGGCCAAGATGATCGGCGGCATGGCCCAGCTCAGCACCATGGTCGGCATCCCGCCGGTCCTGACGCGCGATCAGGTCGTGCTGCTGGAAACCGACAATGTCGTCGCTGAAGGGGCCGAGGGTCTGGCCGAACTGGGCATCGAGCCGACGGGCGTGGAGGCCATCGCCGCCTCCTATCTGTGGCGTTACCGCAAGGGCGGCCAGTTCGCTTCTGCGCCGGTGAAAGCGACCCCGGTCTAGGCGCGGGCTAGGCGATCCCGGCCCACACGAGGCCCAGGCCGATCACGCCGACAACGATCCGCCACCAGGCGAAGGGCGCAAAGCCGTGGCGGGCGACGAAGTCCACCATGGCTTTCACAACGACCCAGCCGACGGCGAACGAGATAACAAAGCCTAGGGCGATGATCCAGGCGAAATCGGTGTCGATGGACGCGCCTGACTGGACGATGTCCCAGCCGGATGCCGCGACCATGGTCGGGATGGCGAGGAAGAACGAGAATTCCGCCGCCGCCCGCTTGTCCAGGCCCAGAACCAGGGCCCCCGAGATCGTGGCCCCGGAACGAGAAACGCCGGGAATGACCGACAGGCATTGAAAGAGGCCGATGCCCAGCGACCGCTTCCACGACACAGTCATCGCATTGTCCTCGGTCGGGGCGGGCGCAAACCGTTCCAGCGCCAGAAGGCCGAAGCCGCCGAGGATCAGTGTGGTGCAGATCACGGTGACGGCCAGACTGCCCTCGACGTCGAACAGAACCTCGGTGATGAAGTCGTACAGAAAGACACCGGCGAACACCGAGGGGATGAAGGCGACGGCGATGCTGATCGCGAAGTGACGCGATTGCGGATCGGTTGGCAGGGTGACCAGCACCTTCCACAGGCGCGCGAAATACAGGGCCACCACGGCCAGGATGGCCCCCAGCTGGATCAGCACGACGAAGGAGGCCCAGCGCGGATCGGTCAGGCCGAGCAGCTTCTGCGTCAGAAGCAGGTGGCCCGTCGAGGAGACGGGGATGAACTCGGTCAGGCCCTCAACGATGCCCAGGATGATCGCTGCGATCCAGTCCGCCATGATGTCCGCTCAAAGCGCGGCACCGTCGCCGCGACACAGCCTTTAGCCAGAGAGCGGGCGATAGGCGAGCCTCGGATGCGGCATCGCGGCGCGACATCGTTCGTCTTGGCATCGTCGGCGCTTTCCGCGACAAGGGCCGGGAATGACTTCCGTGCCCTCGTCCGACGCCCGCGCGGCCACCCGCGACATCACCCGCCTGGCGGTGGGTGTGGCGGTGGTGCTGATCGTGTTGAAGGCCTTTGCCCTGGGGGCATCCGGATCGGTGTCCATCTTGGCGTCGCTGGCGGATTCAGCGCTGGATCTGGTGGCGTCGCTGGCGACCTTCTTTGCCGTGCGCTGGGCGGCGACGCCCGCCGATGACGATCACCGCTATGGCCACGGCAAGGGCGAAGCCTTGGCGGCGCTGGTCCAGTCGGGGCTGGTGTTCGCCTCGGCGGTCTTCATTGGTTTCGAGGCCATACAGCGGATGTTCGATCCACAGCCGGTTAGTTCAGGTATGACGGCGGTCGTCGTCGTGGTGCTGTCGATCGGTCTGACCGGCTGGCTGATCTGGATGCAGTCGCGAGCCATGAGGCGCAGCGGCTCGCTGGCCGTGGCGGCTGATCGGGCCCATTATGCGAGCGATCTGGCGGCCAATGGCGTCGTGCTGATCGGCGTCATCTCCGGCACCTTCCTGTCGGCTCCCGGACTGGATGCCGCGGCGGGGCTCCTGGTTTCGGTCTGGCTGTTCTGGGGCGCGGTCGGCATTCTGAGAAACGCTTCCGATCATCTGCTGGATCGTGCCGCGCCGGAAGAACAGCGCAAGGTGATCGTGGCCACCGTTCTGGCCGATCCGCGCATCTCCGGCCTTCATCAACTGCGCACGCGGATGGCCGGAACCGTGCTGATGATTCAGATGCACGTCGATCTGGATCCGGGCCTGACCCTAGTCGCTGCCCACGACATCGTGGTCGAGGCAGAGGATCGTCTGCGCGTCGCCTTTCCGGGCTCCGATATCCTGATCCATGCCGATCCGCGCGGCCGCACCCGACCGGACGATATGGCCCAGGCGGCATCTGCGAATACCGGGCCGTGGGACTGAAATCGCTGCCCGGCGCAGCCGCATAGCTAACGCGGGCTTAACATCCCCGTCGCATAAGGGCCGGATGTCGGACCCGGTCCTGTATCATTTCGCCTTCGATCCCGCCTCGCGCAGCGTGCGCCTGGCCCTGGGCGAAGCCAAGCTGACGGTGGTCGATACGCCTGTTCGTCCGTGGGAGGACGATTGCCCGGTCGGGCCGCTGAATCCGTCGGGCATGCCGCCGGTGCTGCAGGTCACGGAACACGGGCGCCTGCTGACGCTGTGCGAACCGGCGGCCATCCTGGGCTGGCTGGAGGACCGGGCCAAGGGCGATTTCCTTCTGTCCACCGACCCTGCCGAGCGGGCCGAGACGCGCCGCCTGATTGGATGGTTCGACCGCCGCTTCACCGATGACGTCAATGCGGTCCTGCTGCACGAGCGGATGGAGAAGCCGCTATTGCGTCTAGGCCCGCCCGAGGCCCGTGCGTTGCGTGCCGGACGGGAGTCGCTTCGGACCCATCTGACGATCCTGGAAGACCTGCTGACCCTGCGCGACGCCCTGGCCGGCCGCCGCATGGGCCAGGCCGATCTGGTCGCCGCCGCCCATATTTCAGTCCTCGACTATTTCGGCGAGATCGCCTGGGCGGCCTATCCGGGGCTGAAGACCTGGTACATGAAGCTGAAATCGCGGCCGTCATTCCGGCCACTGCTGGCGGACCGGTTCCCGGGCGTGTCGCCGTCACCCCACTATGCGGACCTAGACTTCTGACGCCGGCAGGGCCAGACGACGGCCATGACCGGCGACTTCCGCGACACAATCCGCACCGCCGCCAAGGCCCTGGGCTTCGACGTCTGCCGGTTCGCCTCGGCGTC
The DNA here is from genome assembly GCF_041919755.1 of Brevundimonas sp. Lineage (GTDB taxonomy): Bacteria > Pseudomonadota > Alphaproteobacteria > Caulobacterales > Caulobacteraceae > Brevundimonas. The sequence continues at coordinate 38,570 of NZ_JAYRTD010000002.1, forward strand.
CGAGCCGTGGAGTGCGGGCGAGCGGCTGGCGCATTTCGTCGAGGCGGGGCGGCACGGCGAGATGGGCTGGATGGAGACGACGCTGGAGCGGCGATCCCATCCGACCGCCATGTGGGACGGAGCGCGGACGGCCATCGTCCTGGGACTGAACTACGGACCGGGGCATGATCCCCTGCCGGAGATGGCGGATACGCGAGCAGGATACATATCGGTCTATGCGCGTGGCGACGACTATCACGAGGTCATCAAGGGGCGGCTGAAGACGCTGGCCGGTCAGGTGGCGGCGCGAACGGGCCAGGACGTGAAGGTCTTCGTCGACACCGCACCTCTGATGGAGAAGCCTCTGGCGCAAAGGGCGGGCCTGGGCTGGCAGGGGAAACACACCAATCTGCTGAGCCGGGATTACGGCAACTGGCTGTTCCTGGGCGTGATCCTGAGCGCCGCCGACATCGAGCCCGATGCACCTGAGGCGGAGCATTGCGGGTCCTGCACCGCCTGTCTGGATGCGTGCCCGACGCAGGCGTTCCCCGCGCCGTTCCAGCTGGATGCGCGGCGGTGCCTGTCCTATCTGACCATCGAGTTCGCCGGGCCCTGGCCGGTCGAGTTCCGTAAGGCGACCGGCAACCGCATCTATGGCTGCGACGACTGCCTGGCCGTCTGTCCCTGGAACAAGTTCGCATCGGAAGCGCATGAGGGTAGGGTGAAGGCGCGGGAGGCCTTTGTGTCGCCGCAGCTGGCCGATCTGGTGGTGCTGAACGACGCCGCCTTTCGGGCGCTGTTCTCCAAGAGCCCCGTCAAGCGTATCGGTCGGGACCGGTTCGTGCGCAATGTCTTGTATGCCATCGGTAACAGCAGAGATGTCGCGCTGATTCCTTCCGTTGAGCGGCTGCTCACCGACCGGGCCCCGGTGGTGCGCGGGGCCGCAATCTGGGCCCTGTCGTGTTTGGTGGAGCCGGCGGCTTATCAGGCTCTGACCGACCGTCATCTACTGACGGAAGAGGATGCGTCTGTGCGGGACGAGTGGACGCGGCCTGCGACGGCGGGCATTGTCGGCTGACCCGTCGCGGAGTGCCGTCATGCGATTGTTGCTGCTGACTCTGGCCTTCCTGACCGTGGCCGGACCGGCCCTAGCCGAGGTCACCCTATCCTTCTATGCCCACCCAGGCGCGCGGGTGCGAGGTGGCTATCTGCTGTTCCCCCATGCCTATGTACAGGCGACGGGTACGCTGGAGGCGACCGGCGAGCCGGTGGACTGGGCGGCCGGCTTCACGGCCCGAAGCCCCGGGCCACAGTTGCTGTTTGTCTCGGGGCGGGGCGTGGTCGCCACGCCCGAAGCGCGCTACATCGGAGAGGGCAAGGGCTATCTGACCGTCACCGTCAGCGATGAGACCTATGCCGCCATTCGCGCCCGGGCGGACTGGTGGAACGGGCCTGACGGCTGGACCTACGACCTGCGCCGTCGGAACTGCATTACCTTTATCGCCGATTTGATCCGGATGGCGGGCCTGGCGACCGCGCGCGAGCCATCAATGAGCCCGGGGCGCTTCTTCGAGGAAACGGCGGCTCTGAACCCTGACGCAGCCTACCGACCGGTCGCCATGTCGCCAGCCCCCTCAGCGGAAGCCGGCGAAAGCGACGCTGCACCGGTTCGCTAGTTTCGGACTGCCGCCCTACTGCGGGCGACCCACCACGGCATCCACGGAGTTGGTTGTCACCGGGTGATAGCCGGGCCGCGCTTCGGCATAGAGACGGGTCGCGATCGCACGTCCCCACTCGCCCTGGCCCCACAGGCTGGTGAACAGGGGCAGGACGAACTTGCGGCGGCCCTGGGTGGTCAGGAATCGCTCCAGCGTCGGCACGGCGGGCTGGTAGCGATGCTGAACCGCGATCTGCAGCCAGGCGAAGACCAGTTCGGCATTACCCTCCTGCCGCAGGTTCAGGGTGGTCTCCAGATCGGCCAGCTGGGCATCGCTGAACCAGCGACCCGAGGCGGGCGGCACCGGTGGACGCCAGGCCAGGAAGCGCTGGCGCTCCTGAGTCGACCAGTTGGCCCAGGGAATGGCCGAGGCCGGTCCGCCCTGTACGAAAGCCAGGGCTGCCGCGTCCACGGGGGCGAAGGCGTCCGACACCGGCGGCTGCCAGTTCGACGGCATGCCGGGCTGATAGATCCAGGCGTCCATCATCAGCTGCGCCTCTAGTTCCGGCGTCGTCACCAGATGGGTGCGGATGTCCTCCAGGAACAGCTCGGTCGTCATGGGCCGGAAGGCGTTGCGCTCGAAATAGCCGGTCAGCCAGGCGTCGAACTTCTCGCGACCCACGATACGCTCGATGGTGCGCAGGAAGGCGGCTCCCTTTTCATAGGCAATGTCGGTCAGGCCCTCGTCCGGATCGCGCCCGGCCAGGTCCAGCTTCAGCCGTGTGTCGGCGGGCGGCAGGCTGGCCAGGGTGTCCTGAAGGTCGCCCCAGCCCAGGGATTGCAGCATCAGGGCGCGGTCGCGGCCCTCGGTCGCCTCCATGATCCGGTTTTCGAAATAGACGGTGAAGCCCTCGTTCAGCCAGAAGTCGGCCCAAGTCGCATTGGTTACCAGATTGCCGGACCAGCTGTGCGCCAACTCATGCGCGACCAGGCTGACCAGCGACCGGTCGCCGGCGATGATGGTGGGCGTGGCAAAGGTCATGCGCGGGTTTTCCATCCCGCCGAACGGGAAGGAGGGCGGCAGGACCAGCAGGTCGTACCGGCCCCAGCGATAAGGGCCGTACAGGGCCTCGGCCGCATCGACCATTTCGGCGGTCGGGATCAGCTCTTCGTGGGCGGCATGCAGGCGCGACGGCTCGGTCCAGACGCCGGTGCGTTCGTCGATGGCCTGAAAGTCGATGTCGCCGACGCCGATGGCGATCAGATAGGGCGGCACCGGATTGGTCATGGCGAAGCGCCAGCGCTTCTGGTTGTTCGGGCCGGGCTCGCCGCTGGGCGTCAGGCTTTCGGCAGACATCACCACGGCCAGGTCGGAGGGGACGGTGATGGTCGCCTCCCACGTCTGGCGGATGCCGGGACTATCTTGGGTCGGCACCCATGTCCGGGTCAGGATCGCCTGGCCCTGGCTGAACATATAGGGCTGACGGCCGCCCGCGGTCTGGGCCGGGGTCAGCCATTGCAGGGCCGCGGCATCAGGGCGGGTCGCATAGGTGATGACGATTTTGCGCGCCTCTCCGATTTGCACCGTCAAGGCGTGACCCAGGATCGGATCGTCACGACCTTCGGTGAAACGCAGGGCCTGGCCATTGCTGTCGGTGATCGAGCGGATGTCCAGATTGCGGGCGTCCAGCACGATCTCCGTCGCACCCGGCCGGGCGGCGATGTCGAGGGTGGCGGTGCCCGACAGGCTTTTGGCCTCGAAGTCGGCGGTCAGGTCCAGGGCGACGTGGGTCACCCGCGCGATATTGGGCTGGGCGTAGGTGTGTATGTCCTGCGGGATGGGGCTCATCGCCTCCGATGCCGCGATGGCCGCGACAGCGCCGGGATCGGTCTTCATCGCGCCTGTCGTCTGGCAGGCTCCCAGCGCCGTCGTCAGGGCCATCATCGAAACCATCATCAGGGGGCGGACCATCACGCGTCTCCTCGCATCAACTGTGCCGGGACAACGCCTTGCCCTGACGAAAAGATCAAGGGGCGGACGCGGTCGCAGCCGTGTTTCGTCCGGTGAACAGCCGGCCCTTCTCGGCGACGAGTACCAGCACCAGAGACGCCAGCCCCAGGCCGACGAAACCCAGAGTCATGGGCGTGGCGCTGCCGTTGAACTGCTGACCGATCAGAAAGCCCAGGCTGGCCCCGAAGGTAGTCGAGATGAAACCCTGGGCCGAGGAGGCCGTGCCCGCGATATGACCCATCTTCTCCATCGCCATCGACCCGAAGTTGCCCGCGATGAAGCCGAAGCAGAACATGGTGAGACCTTGCAGGATGGCGAAGGTCCAGATCGTTTCCAGGCCCATCAGATTCACGGCCGAATGGATCGTGGCCATGACAATGAAGCCGATCAGGGCGGTGTGCGAGATCAGTCGGGACCCTAGCTTCTCAACCAGTCGCGCGTTTAGCAGGGATGCCACGGCGATGCCGCCTGCGACTGCGCCGAAGACGGTGGTGAACAGGTGCGGGGCCTCGAACACGTCGAAGAAAATCTGCTGGCTGGAGTTGATGAAGCCGAACAGCGCGCCTGTGATGCAGGTCATGGCCAAGGTGTAGCCGATGGACTGGCGCTCGGTCAGGGCCTGGCGAAAGGCCCCGGCGATGCGGCTGATCTCGATCGGCATCCGGTCGTCGGGTGCCAGGGTTTCCGGCAAACGGATCGCGGTCCAGATCATATAGGCGCTGCCGGCGAGGGCCAGGACGCCGAAGATCCATGGCCAGGGCGCGACTGTGAGGATCAATTGGCCCAAGGTCGGGGCCAGGATGGGGATGCCGAGGAAGACCAGAAAGCTGAGCGACATCACCCGGGCCATGGTCCTACCGGAATAGCGGTCGCGCACGATGGATACGGCCAGCACCCTGAGCGCCGCCGCGCCGATGCCTGTGCCGACGCGGGCCGCAATCAGCAATTCGAACGTCGGGGCAAACGCAGCCAGCGCGCTGAAGATTACATACAGGCTGAGGCCGAACATCAGCACCGGCTTGCGGCCATAGCGATCAGCCAGAGGCCCATAGATGATCTGGGTGACGCCGAAGCCAAGCAGATAGGCCGTGACGACCCATTGCCGACTGTTCTCGTTGGCGACGCCCAGCGCCTCGCCAATGGCGGGCAGGGCGGGCAGCATAGAGTCGATGGCCAGCGCATTGAGTGCCATCATCATGGCGATGAGGGCGACGAACTCTGGAAAGCCGGGTCTTTTGACGGAGGTTTCAGTGCCGGCTTTTGTCATGCCGGGTCAGATGCGCCCCGTGGACGTGCGCCGCAACCTCGCTGCCATGACATTTCGCAACAGCGAAAACTGACAGACATTCTAGGGCGTGAACTGGATCGTGCGGGCAAACTGCACGTCACGCGGGCCGGGATCCACGCGGCTGTCCTGCACCAGCGCAACTGCCGCTTCGCCAAAGCCCAGGCCCGGATGGGTTTCGCCCAGCACGACGCAGGCTTCCACCTTGCCGCTGGCCCGGGCCGTGCACTCGACCGTCACAGCCACACCCGCCAGGACCGGAGCCTCGGCCTCAGCCTCATCCTTCGTCTCCGTCGTCGCCATCGCGGGCGGAAATTCCACCGATGACGCCTCGCGCCAAGTCGAAGGGTCGGTCGGACCGGCGGTGAGGGCAATGGCGAACAACAGGGCGATCATGGGGCTAGCCTCCTTGCCCTGTTAATGATCCCGAAAGGACTGCGTTCCGTCAGACGGTGACGTGAGCGGGCGAGCAGCTTTGCCATATGAACGATTGCTGACAGCCAAGCTGTCGGTGCGTTCAGCCAAGGTTTGCCAGAAGGATTCCATCGAACCGGGTCAGACCGGCACACTCGAAAGGACATTCCGATGGCCAGCGCAGCTCTGCAAACCGCTCCAGTCAGCGCCGAGATTCGTGCGCTGATGACCGCACCCGAAACCCGCACCGATCGCATCGCCCGCCTGCAACGCGAGGCCCGTGCCCTGGCGCTGGACGATGTCGAAGCCTTGGTCCGCCAGATGGCCGAGGTCGTGCGGGCCGCCGATGATATTGCCCAAGGCGGGGACGCCTATCCGGTCGGGGTGCGCGACGCCGCGCAGCGTCTGGCGGTCGATCTGCAGGCGCGTGCAGACACGCTGAGAGCGATATCGGGCCGCGTGCTGATCTGAAGAGATGGTGCCCCGGGTCGGACTCGAACCGACACTCCTTTCGGAACCGGATTTTGAGTCCGGCGCGTCTACCAGTTCCACCACCGGGGCCCGCGTCGCGTCCTTTAGCCGGACTGGACGGCCCGTGCCAATAGTCCGTGCCAATAGGTTGCGACCAGCCGTCCACCAGAAGCACGCATTTCTGCAACCGGCCCTCTTGCGTTTCATCGTGGTGTAACGCATCTGGCGTTCATGAGCGCTGCTGATCTGCCCGACCTTGCCGTCGTCTATGAACATCCGGAGTGGTTCGAGCCGCTGTTCGCAGCGCTGGAACGGCATGGCGTCTCCTATGTGAAGGTGCCGCTGGCAGGGCATGGGTTCGATCCCGCCGGATCGCCGGCCCCGGCACGGGTGGTGTTCAGCCGCGTGGCCATGTCGTCCTTTCTGCGCGAACCGGAGCACCCGATCTTCTATGCTCACAGCCTGTTCGATCACTGGCAGGGACAGGGCACGCGTGTGGTTAATGCTTCGGCGTTGACCATCGACACCTCCAAGGCGCGTCAGATGAGCCTGATCGCGCGGCTGGGGCTGAAGGGGCCGGCGACGCGGGTCGCGCACCGGCAGGCGGACATTCCTGCGGCGGCGGAGGGACTGCGGTTCCCGGTCCTGGTCAAGGCCGATATCGGTGGCGCGGGCGCAGGCATCACCCGCTATGAGACGCCCGAGAAACTGGCCGAGGCGGCGGGCGAGAAGTGGTGCCCCGTCGGGGTCAACGGCATCTCTTTGGTCCAGGAATATGCGCCGCGTCGCAGTGGCAAGATCACGCGGGTCGAGACCCTGGGCGGCAAATATCTATACGCCATCGACATCGAGAGCCCGGGGGACGCTTTCGACCTGTGTCCCGCCGACGCCTGTCTGGTGCGGCCGGGTGCGCCGACCCTGACCATGACCAAGGCGACGCCGCCGGACGAGATCATCGCGGCGGTCGAGCGTCTGGCCGTGGCCGGCGAGATCGAGGTCGGTGGCGTCGAGTATCTGATCGACGACCGGGACGGCTCGGTCCTGTTCTACGACATCAATGGTCTGTCGAACTTCGTGGCCAATCCGGTCGGGGTTCTGGGCTTCGACCCTCACGACAATCTGGTCGCCTGGCTCAAAGGCATCATCGACGACGAAAAGAGAAAGGCCGCGGCATGAGGTATGGCTACTGGGCCCCGGTCTTCGGCGGCTGGCTGAGAAACGTCGACGACGAGCGCGAAGCGTCTTGGGAGAACCTGTCGCGACTGGTCCGGCGCTCGGAAGAGATCGGCTGGGACCTGACGCTGATCGCCGAGCTGAACCTGAACGACATCAAGGGGATCGAGGCTCCGGCTTTGGACGCCTGGTCCAGCGCAGCGGCCCTGGCGGCGGTAACCAGGACCATAGAGCTGATGGTGGCCGTGCGGCCAAACTTTCATCAGCCGGCCCTGTTCGCCAAGGCGGCGGCCAATATCGACCGGATTTCCGGCGGTCGACTGGCGCTGAACGTCGTCTCGTCCTGGTGGGCCAAGGAGGCGGAAAGCTATGGCCTGCAGTTCGACCAGCACGATGACCGCTACGCCCGCACCACCGAATGGCTGCAGGTCGTGGATCGGCTGTGGACGGAGAAACGCACGGATTTCGAGGGGCAGTTCTACACGCTGAAAGACGCGATCGTGGAGCCCAAGCCGACCTCAACGCCTGCGCGGCCACGCCCCGTCATCTATGCAGGCGGCGAGAGCGAGGCGGCCAAGATCCTGATCGCGCGCCACTGCGACGCCTATGTCATGCACGGCGACGAGCCGGAGCATATCGCGGCCAAGATTGCGGACATGAAGGCCCGACGCGAGAGCTTCGGCCTGCCGCCCATGTCGTTCGGCATGGCCGGCTATGCCGTCGTGCGCGACAGCCAGGCCGAGGCGGACCGCGAGCTGGAGCGGATCACCACCATCCCCGGCCTGGCCGAGGGCAAGCCGCCCGCCGGCTTCGCCAACTTCGACCAATGGCTGAGTGGCACCGAGCTGGAGCGCGAGCTGAAAATCCGCGAATACAGCGTCTCCAACCGCGGACTGCGCCCCGGCTTCGTCGGCACGCCCGAGACGGCGCGCGAGCGGATCGCCGAGTTCGAAGCCGCCGGGCTGGACCTGCTGCTGCTGCAGATGTCGCCTCAGGAGGAAGAGATGGAGCGGTTCGCGGCCCAGGTGATCAAGGGCTGATCGCGCTCAAGCCGGTGTCTGCTCCGGCTTGATCGGTTCGACATGTGGGTCGGCTTGACCGTGTTGGATGCGTCGGGCGCGAATGAACATCTCCACGCGCTGCATGATGACAAGCCCAACCACGAACACCATGAAAGCATCGGCCAGCGCCAGAGGATTAATATGCCAGGCGGCGGCATTGGCCTCCAGCCAGCCGCGCAACAGGCTGCGTCCGGCCAGCAGGCCCACAATCAGGATTAGGCCCAGCGGCGAAGCGCGGGACTTCAGCGTGCCATCCGCCTCGCGGAAGATGGTGGTCATTCGACCGCGCCACCACCCGACCGAGCCGCCCAGCATCAGCCCGACCGCCAGCATGGCCCATTCTGCCGGACCGAAGGGCGAGTGATCGACCGTCGGCGAATAGGTCATGCCCCATAGACCCAGCCCGATCAGGACGGTGATCAGCAGCGGCACAACCCACATCCATTGCGGTCGCAGTGTGCGAGGTTTCCGGCCCTTCAGCAGAATGACCAGCAAAGCGATCCCGACGCCGATTAAAGGTCCGTACTGGTCAGGTGACATGATTGATCATGGTTCGCATCGGTCAGCTCGAAGCGGCGATACTGGTCAACTTCGCCGCCAAAGTGAAAGCATCTTTTTGCGATCGATCGCCTTCATGAGTATCGATGCCTTCAGCGCCTGATAAGCCCCGAGGCTGCGGTAGGCGTACCTTCCTGTTCCACAGTGAAGTTCGTGCGAAAAACGAAACGTCTGGGACGAATTTCTGCGCCGAACTGCGTTGAATGGGTCAGGCGCGCGCCGCCCATCGCATCCAATGTTGCGCGCCCGAATCGGCCGTCATGTGGGTGCTCACTCTCTATGACGCAGTCACGCGCTCGCCCGGACTGATCTGCTATGCAGCTGACCACAGCGTGGCCGCGAGCGTATCGGGTCTGGGGATACCGGATGCGGGGGCGAGTTTGCCAGCTTAAGCCGGTCGGCAGGCCATTGTCTGGCAGGGCATCAAGTTCCGCGTCTCGGGGATCCGTAAGTGGTTTGCCACAGCGGGTTAAAGTCTCATCGATGGCGGAAGCCGACGTAGGAAGGTCAACGACGTAGGTGACATCAAGCCCGCCGGCAGCAGCGCCCGGCACAGTCAATCTAAGAGACCCCCCCTTGCGGAAGGTGCGGGCCAAGGGGGCGGGCATATCGGCCACGGCCACCGTCGGCTCGGTTGTCGTAGTCCATCCTGTCTCATAAGCATCGTCTTCGCCGAACTTCAGACGCAGCATCCGACGCTCAGCCTGGCTGGCCGGCAGCCCACTAACGACGGCGGAAAAATCTCCATTCCGGCATCGGAAGCCAAGACCCAAGCCGTTGGTGAACTGGGTGTAGGCCATGGACGTGCGTGTGCTGGCATCGCCGTGCAAGTCCCAATCCTGCGCAGCCTCTTGAGCCGAGGCCGATGACGCTACGGCGACAGAAGTTATGAGCAGAACGGCGAGACGCATGGGAGATACTCAGGCGATTGAATGCGATATTAGCGTGGACACACGACCTATGGGACGCAAGCGTCGCGGTAGCTCGATCAGTTTTCGTCAGACGCTAAACCGCCTCCACCGTCTGTTCGATCGCGCCAAACAGGGTGTGGTGATGTTCGTCCAGCATTTCGATGCGGACGGTGTCGCCGGATTTCAGGAAGGGTGTCTCGGGCTTGCCGCGCAGGATGGTCTCGACCGTGCGGATCTCGGCGATGCAGGAATAGCCCAGGCCACCTTCGCTGACGGGCTTGCCGGGGCCGCCGTCGGCGTCGCGGTTCGAGACGGTGCCCGAGCCGATGATGGTGCCGGCCCCCAGGCTGCGGGTCTTGGCCAGATGGGCGATCAGGGTGCCGAAGTCGAAGGTCATGTCGGTCCCGGCGTCGGCCTGACCGAAGTCCTGACCGTTCAGCTGAACCGACAGGGTGCCGTGCAGCTTGCCGTCCTTCCAACGGTCGCCCAGCGCGTCCGGCGTGACGAAGACGGGCGACAGGGCGCTGGCGGGCTTGGACTGGACGAAGCCGAAGCCCTTGCCGAGTTCTGCTGGAATCAGATTGCGCAAGGACACGTCATTGACCAGCCCGACCAGGCGGATGGCGGCCAGGGCTTGTGCGCGCGTCGCGCCTTGGGGCACGTCGCCGGTCACGACCACGACTTCGGCCTCAAGATCACAGCCCCAGGCTTCGTCGGCCAGCGGGATGGGATCGCGGGGGGCCAGGAAGCCGTCGGAGCCGCCCTGATACATCAGCGGGTCGGTCCAGAAGCTGTCGGGCATCTCGGCCCCTCGCGCCTTCCGCACCAGTTCGACGTGGTTCACATAGGCCGAGCCGTCGGCCCACTGATAGGCGCGGGGCAGGGGGGCCGCGGCGTCGCGTTCGTGGAAGCGCCCGCGCGGCACGCCGCCGTGTTCCAGGCTTTCGGCCAGGGCGCGCAGGTCGGGCTCCAGCCGGTCCCAATCATCGAGTGCCGCCTGAAGTGTCGGCGCGATCAGGAAGGCGTCCGTGAACCAGTTGAGGTCGTTGGAGACGAGGACGAGGCGACCGTCGCGGCCGTGCTTGAGCGAGGCGAGTTTCATGCCTCAAGGCCTAAACGGTTTTTCCGCAAAGGGAAGCGGGCGTCTGGCTTCGATCAACCGGGCGGGGTGATCAGGGCCTTGGCCTCGGCCCCCGTGCGGGCCCCCATGTCGCGCACCTCGACCTCGACGGCGACGGCTCCCTCCGGCTGGTGCGCCCACAGATAACGGCGCTCGACCTCGACCTCGCGGCCCGAGGGGGCAAAGCCGGTGAAGATGTCGCCCCATGGCGTCACCGCTTTGAGATCGGACCAAGGCAGGGCGCAGGCCGCGTCCAGCTCCTCTATGGCCATGGCGGAAAGTTCGTCGCCGGGAGGTGTCATCAGTAATCCGCAGGCACGACAGACTCGTCGGCATAGATGGCGACGCCCGCCGGTCCGGTTCCAGACACGGCCCCACGATACATCCCCGAAGTGGTCATGGCGAAGGTGGGGACGCCCTGCCGGTCCATGACGATCACGCCGCCCGATCCGCCCAGAGCCAAGGCTTCGTCGACCTCGGCCTGCCCAGCTGCCTGAGCTGCGCCTCCCGCCGCCATCCGCGCACAGATATCCCGCGCCACCGTGGCCCGGATGAAATACTCGCCGTCGCCTGTGGCCGAGACGGCGCAGCCATCGGCGTTGGAGGCATAGGTGCCCGCGCCGATCACCGGCACATCGCCGACGCGGCCCCAACGTTTGGCGGTCATGCCTCCGGTCGAGGTGCCTGCGGCCAGATTGCCGGACTGGTCCAGGGCCACGGCACCAACGGTTCCGAACTTGCGCTCGTTCAGGGGCGGGACTTTGCGTTCGTCGATGGCGGCTTGCGGGCCGGGCGCGCCGGCAGGCCGGGCGGGGATGGCCTGGTTGCGCGCCCTGAGCGCCGTCTCCAGCCCCTGCCAGCGTCTCTCGGTGAAGAAGAAGCTGGGCTCGACCTGCTCCAGACCGACCGAGGCGGCGAACACGTCGGCACCCGAGCCGATCAGCATTACGTGCGGGCTCTGCTCCATCACGGCGCGCGCGGCGGCGATGGGGTGGCGGGTGGTGGTCAGGCCCGCGACTGAACCGGCGGTCAGGTTCGAGCCGTCCATGATGGCGGCGTCCAGCTCATTGCGGCCCTCGGCGGTAAAGACCGCGCCACGCCCGGCGTTGAACAGCGGCTCGTCCTCCATGATCTGGATGGCCGCCTGGACGGCATCCATGGCCGTGCCGCCACGGGACAGGATGGCCTGACCCGCTTCGAGCGCGCGGGTCAGGGCCGCGCGATAGGCGGCGTCCTGCTCGGGCGAAAGGCTGTCGCGCTCGATCACGCCTGCGCCGCCGTGGATGGCGAAGGACCAGCGCGGCGCTTCGTCCTGGGTGGTCTGGGCGAACGTGGGCGTGGCCATCAGGGCCAGGGCAACGGCGGCGGGGATCACGTGGGTTAGGGTCATGGAGCGCAGCGTCGGTGATCGCGTCGCCGAACTCAAGCCTCAGGTCGTGATCGCCTGACCGCAGCAGGGACAGACGGCGTGGGCAATGCCGAACAGGGCAGTCAGGGCAGCAGGTGCCAGCGTCCGCTCGGGCGGCCCGATCTCGATCCCATCTGGACCCAGCGCCATCACCTGATCGGCGCGTGCGGCGAAGGGCAGGTGGTGGGTCGAGGCGATGACGGTGCGGCCTTCGGCGGCCAGGCTGCGGATCGCCGCTTCGACCGCCTGGGCATGGGCCGGGTCCAGCATGGCCAGGGGCTCGTCCAGGATACAGACGGCGGCGTCCTGGACGAACAGACGGGCGATCAGGACCAGCTGTTGCTGACCGCTGGACAGGCGGTCGAAGGGGCGGGCTGAGAGGTCGCAGATGCCAAGCCGTTCGAGCGCGCCCTCAGCCGCCTTCAGATCGGCTGGGGCCAGACCCGCAGCCCAGCGGCGATTGCCGGCACGGCCCAAGGCGACCAGATGCAGCGACGAGAAACCTGCGCTGACTTCGCCCGGCGGCGGCAGCCAGGCGGCAGGACCATCGCGCGAGACTGTGCCGTCCAGCGGCGGCAGCAGACCCGCCAATGTCTTCAGCAGCGTCGTCTTGCCTGCCCCATTCGGGCCGATCAGAGCGATGACCTGACCGGCGTCAAAGGTTTGGTCGAGCGTGGGCAGCCGAAAGCCCGCACGGCCGGCGACCATCCGATACAGGGTCAAGCCACTCATGCCCGCCGCGCCGTGGCGATGAACAGGGCCAGGAAGGCAGGGGCTCCGACCAGCGCCGCCAGCAGGCCGACGGGCAGTTCCGCCGGACCGAAGGCGGTGGCCAGGCGATCAATGGCCAAGGCTGCGAGGGCACCGATCGCCATGGAGGCAGGGATCAGGCGGCCGGCCTGTTCTCCGACAAGGCGGCGTGCGGCGTGGGGGGCCAGCAGCCCGATCCAGCCGACCACGCCCGCGACGGCGACGGCGGCAGAGGTCATCAGGGCGGCGGCTGCCAGGGCGATTACGCGCAAGGGACCGGCAGGCAGGCCCAGAGACCGCGCCTGCTCTTGCCCCAGCGACAGCACGTCGAGCCGGAAGCCCAGCCAGATCAGTGCACCCGCCCCGACGATAATCGGCCCGAGACTGGACAGGACCTCGCCCATGTCGGCCCGGGTGAAGGAGCCCAGCAGCCAGTAGGTGATCGACGGCAGTTGCGAATAGGGTTCGGCCGCGATGACGACCAGTCCCAGCCCGGCTGTGGCCAACGCCCCGGCGACGATGCCGCACAGGATCAGGGCCAGTCGCCCGTCGGTGTTGTGCGCCCTGCTGCCCGCCAGGCCGGCGCAGATCAGGGCCAGCGCCCCTGTCGCCAGCCCGCCCGCAAAGGCTGCGCTCTGGACCATCCAGGCCCCTGCTCCCAGCAAGAGGGCCGTCGCCGCCCCCAGCCCCGCGCCCGAGGTCACGCCCAGCAGATCGGGAGAGGCCAGCGGGTTGCGGAACAGGATCTGGAATGCCGCCCCCGCGCCCGCCAGCGCCGCACCGCATGACAGGGCCGCGAGCAGGCGGGGAAGTCGCAACGACAGGGCCAGTTCGGCCTGAGCCGACCCTGCGCCTACCATCGCCCGCAGAAGGTCGGCAGGCTCCACCCCCAGCGGACCTGTCGCCATGACCACAAACCCGAGCGCGACGATCAGCGCGGCCAGAAGCGCGGTGGTCAGGGATGCAGGCGATGGTCTCCTCACCGGATCCAGCGCGGGCGGGCGATCTCGACCGGCGCCATGCCATAGAGGCGGCGCGTCAGCGAGCCGATGGCCAGGGCGCTGCCCTCCGGATCGGCCAGCCACAGACAGCCCAGCAGCCGGTTCACCGACGGTGGCCGGTCGACCCAGCCGAACGGCACATCCGGCATCAGCAGCAGGCGACGCCGCGTATTGTTTCTGCGCCAGGCCCAGACCGGGTCGCTGCGCATGGTCTCGGCGAAACCGGGACTGAGGGTCACGATCGCCTCCGGATCCCAGGCGGCGACTTGTTCGCGGGTGACCCGGCCGATGTCCTGGCCGCCGACGGCCACATTGGCCCAGCCGGCCCCTTCCAGCACCTCGGTGGCGAGCGCGCCCGTGAAGCCCGTCTCCAGTCCATCATTGCCGCGGGCATAGTAGAAGCTGGGGCCGGCCGGGGCCTTGGCCCATGCCGAGAGCGTTTCTGCGGCCTGGACAGCGAGCGGTTCTACCGCCGACGCCGTCCCCAACAGGCGCGCCGCCTGACGCAGGGCCTCCGGAATGTTGCGCAGCGCCCCGTCGATAAGGGTCCATTCGACGCCCAGTCGCGACCTCATCCGTTCGGCCAGAGCCTGATACTCCGGGTCCGTGTCCCCGTAGTCGATCACTCGGCTGGGTGACAGGGCGGCGATGGCTTCGAGATTGGCGGCGGGCCCTGTGCCCGAAAGGCTGCCCAACTGGGGCAGTTCCGATGCCGACCGAGGCAAGGTCGCTAGGCAGTCCGCAGCCGGGCGACGTGGCCACCCTGCCAGCCGCTCACGCGCGACGGCCCAGATCAGCAAGGCGGCGGGCTGACCCGCAGCGACCACGTCGCCGCGCACGGCGGTCTGCTGGGCTGGGGCGCACGCCGACAGGGCCGCCAGGCCTCCCAGTCCAGCCAGAGCCGATCGCCGTGTCGTCGTCATGCCGTCCGCTCGTCCGTTCGGGGTCGTCGGCATAGTGCCGTCTGAACCCTGCCGATGCCAGCGAGGAGCGAATTTACCCTTAACCCTTGTCCGGACATGGTCCGTGTGCTGGTTATGCGCCCTTCGCGCGTCAGGTGGGGCGCAGCATCATAGGGAGTGAGCCGTTGAGTACGACGGACGCAGGGGGGGCGCTGATCGGCGATCCTCGCAAGACGTTTCTGGGGCACCCGCGGGGGCTGGTGGTCCTGTTCTTCACGGAGATGTGGGAGAGGTTCTCCTTCTACGGCATGCGGGCCATGCTGACTCTGTATTTAATCCAGCACTTCCTGTTCGGACCGGTCGAGGCGCAAGGCATCTATGCCGCCTATGGCGCGCTGGTCTATCTGCTGCCGGTCGTCGGCGGCCTGATCGCCGACAAATACCTAGGCTCCAGAAAGGCCGTTATCATCGGGGCGGTCCTGCTGGTGGCCGGTCACTTCACCATGGCCTTCGAGGGCTCGGGCGGACGTGAGTTCATCACCGTCGGCGGCACCGAATATGCGATCCAGGTCGAGGGGCGAAACACCGATCGCCAACTCTACGCCGTGACCGACGCCGGTCGCGTGCCGATCTCGATCGCGCCGGAAGGCATCAGCGTCGTGGATGTAGCCGGTCAGCCTGCTGGCTCTGGTGCTCAACTGGCCACGGCTGCGGCCTTCCCGGCAAGCATCGCGGCCGACGGCTACACGACCCGCACCGAGCGCGATACGCCCGGTGAGATGACCCTGTTCCTGGCCCTGTCGCTGATCATCGTCGGCGTGGGTTTCCTTAAAGCCAACATCTCGACCGTGGTGGGCCATCTCTACGACGAGAACGACCCGCGGCGTGACGGCGGCTTTACCCTCTTCTACGTCGGCATCAACCTGGGTTCGGTGCTGGCCACGGGTCTGTGCTCCTACCTCGGCTTCACCTACGGCTGGGCTTACGGCTTCGGACTGGCGGGCTTCGGTATGCTCCTGGGCCTTGTGACCTTCCTCCTGGGCCAGTCCTGGCTGGAAGGCCGCGGCGGGCCCCCGAACCCCGAGAAGCTGGCGGGGACCAAGGTGCTGGGTATCCCGCTGGAAGCCAGCTTCTGGATCCTGGGCCTGATCGCCGTCTTTCCGGTCTGGCTGCTGATGCAGCGTCACGAGATCATCTCCACGGCCTTGCCTTGGCTGGCGGGCATTATCTTCGCCATCGTCGTCGGCTACACCTTGATCAAGCTGAAAGGGGCAGAGCGCAACCGCATGCTGGTGGCCGAAGTCCTGATCTTCTTTTCAGTCCTGTTCTGGGCCCTGTTCGAGCAGGCCGGTTCGTCGCTGACGCTGTTTGCGGACCAGTCCACGGCTATGCCGTCCTGGTTCAATGCCGGCTACACACAGATGTTCAACCCCGGCATCATTGTGATCTTCGGGCCGATTTTCGCGGCGCTCTGGGTCTGGCTGGCCAAGCGCAACAAGGAACCGTCGACGCCGGTCAAGTTCTCGTTCGGCCTGATGTTCGTGGGCCTCGGCTTCCTCGTCCTGGCCTGGGCGGCAGCGACGCAGGCGGGGGTCGATTTCCGCGTGCCGCTGTTCTTCCTGTTCCTGACCTATTTCTTCCACACCATGGGCGAGCTGTGCCTGTCACCTGTGGGGCTGTCGATGATCACCAAGCTGTCGGTGGATCGTCTGGTCGGAATGATGATGGGCGTCTGGTTCCTGTCCAGCTCGGTGGCCCACATCGTGGCGGGCATCATCGCCCAGGCCACGGCGACCGATACCGTGGCCGGCGTGGTGACCAACCCACAACTGGCGCTGGATACCTATGGCTCCATCTTCGGAACCATCGGCTGGACCGGCGTGGTCGTGGGTGTCCTGCTCCTGCTGCTGTCGCCCATCCTGAAGAAGGGGATGTCTGGCGTCCGGTGATCTTTTGATCGCTGAATAGTCGAAGGCCCGGCGGAGCGATCCGCCGGGCCTTTTTTCTATGCCTAGCTCTCAGAACGTCTTGCGCACCGTCAGGCTCAGGAAGGTCCGGGGGTCGATGTCGCGGGTCTCGGTGATCCGGATCGGGCGGGGTTCGGTGCGGTCAGCGAAGACGGTGCGGTTGACCTGGAAGTCGTCCCAGACGTTCAGCTTGGCCCGCAGGCTCCAGCCGGGGGCGGGTTTGTATTCGATCTCCGCCTCGTAATAGTCCTTGCCCTCGAAGCCCGAGATCTGGTCGGGACCATAGACGTACTGCTCCAGCGAGGTCAGCATCGTCAGCCGGTAGTTGATCTTCCAGCTGGGAATGTCCTGGGTGAAGGTGATGTTCGGCTGGCTGGGGCGCAGGCCGGAAATCGCGCGGATGCGGCCGGTGGTCGGGTCGGTGACCTCGGTGTGGTTCCAGTCGTTGCGGAAGGACAGCTTTCCGCCCGTGACGCCCAATCTGGCCAGTGGCACCACGACATTCAGGGACAGCTGATCCAGCGTCCCGTCGCCGATATTGCCCACGGCGGACAGGCCGTCTTCCAGCGGGATGCGGTCGATGGCGTTGGTGATCTCGTCGTGGCGATAGCCGATGGAGACCACGCCCTCGCCCCAGAAGCGGCGCTCATAGACGATCTCGCCGATCCAGCGCTCTTCGGGCGACAGATTGACGTTGCCGCCCAGAACTTCCTCGTCGCTGAGATCGGCGCTGGCGGCGAAGTCGCCGAAGTCCAGCTGACCCACCTCGCGCTCGACGCGGGCGCGGACCTGATGGTTGGCCCATGGGGTCCAGGTCAGCTGCAGGCGGGGTTTGACGAACTCGAAGGTGCGTTCGGAATCGGCTCCACCCGACTGGCTGATGGTCGAGCGTTCCAGGCGCAGGCCACCATCCAGCGACAGCTTGGGCGTGATGCGCCAGGTCGATTTGCCGAACAGCTCGCCACGCGTTTCCTCAACCTTGACCGAGGCGGACGGCAGGGGCACGGGCGTGCCACCGACCGACAGGGCCTGGGTCGTATCCAGCATATTGTAGGCTATCTCGCCGCCCGCCTCGAACGTCAGGGTCGGCGACCGCTCCCAGCGCAGCAGGCCGCGCAGAATCGATTCCGAGGCATCGCCTTTCGAAGCGAAATCGACCGTCGGCTCGGCCACGCCGCCCATCGTCTCGTCGAAGGTGGCGACATTGTCGAATGTGGTCTGTTCATGGATCAGCCGGGTTTCCAGGCTGAGGTTGGCACGTAGCGGTCGGGTGTAGGTGACACCCATCTCGAAGCTCTCGTCTTCGCTCTCAAAGGTTTCCAGACGGCGACTGTCCGATGAGGTGAACAGGTCGAACCCCTGGAAGTCGCCGACGCCATAGCGGGTCGTGGCGTCGATCTTGCCACCCAGGAAGGGTGAGGCATAGTTCAATCGCGCCGCCGTGCCCCCGCCGTACTGATCGTTGACGTAGGCCTCGTCCGACACGATTGCGCCTGTTCCGTCACGAACGACGGTGCGGCCTGGACCATTGGCGTCGCTGGTGCCGATGCCGTCGGACACGACCAGGCTCCAGACCTTCTCACCGGCACGCGAGGTGTACTGATAGCGGAAGCCGTAGACGTCCCGTCCAGAACCCTCGAACAGGACGGCGTCGGACTGCAGCACATGTTCGCTGCTGGTCGTCGTCTTCAGGATCACGTTCACGACGACCGGATAGCCTTGCATGTCGATGCCGGGGGCGCCGCCGCGGATCAGCTCGATCCGCTCGACCTGGGCCGCCTGGACCCGGTTCAGGGCACTGGAGCCGCTGTCGTTCTTGGAGGCCGGACGCGATCCGTTGATCAAGGCGTTGCCGACGGCCCCTTCGAAGCCGCGCCCGCCGTCGCCATCATCCAGATCAAAGCCGGGTACGCGGCTGACCATGTCCAGGGCCGTATTGGGGCGGGAGTCGGCGAAAAAGTCGGGCTGGAAGATCAGCACGCCCTGCTGACCGGCCTGGGCCTGTGGTGCCGGGGTGTCCTGTCCCGGAACTTGGGCGGAAGCGGCACCGGTGCTCAGCAGGGTGGCGGTGGTGGCCAGCAGGATGGTTTTGGTCATGTCAGGGTTCCCCTCGTGTGTTGGCGAGAGGTGTGGCTGGATGTCGCGGCCGTCTCCAGTTACAAGCTGGACAGGTGGATTAAATCGACGACATCATTACACGGATTTCATGTTTGTGTTCTTGATAAGACAGTTGTCGCAAGAGTTTTATTGATCGAAACAAGGACAGACGATGAGACATAGTCTTGCAGGATTTGCCATCGCCGCCCTGATGTCGGTCGCGACGGTCAGCCTGGCCCAGACGGCACCCCCGACCGCAGCTCCCACCGATCCTCAGGAGGAGGCGACCACGCTGGACGAGGTCGTCGTTCTGGCGCGGCGGTCGGGCGCGCCGATGTGGACGATGACGCAGGGCGACAGCACCCTGATCCTGGTCGGGGCCATCGGACGTATCCCGCGCGACGTGACCTGGCGTCCCGACGATCTGGAGGCGGCGGCCGCGCGGTCTGACCTGATCCTGACGCCTGCGGTGGGACAGGCGTCGCTGTCGGATGTGTTTCGCGTGATCTGGCGGGCGCGCACCATCGGCCAGATGCCGCGCGGGACCACCACGGCCGACTATCTGACCCCGGAGTATCAGTCACGGCTGGAGGCCATCATGGCCGGCGAGCGTAATCAGGGCTGGCGGACCAAGAGCCTGCTGTTCCTCAGCCTGGACCTGATGAAGGACAAGGCCGGATACGGTCAGGGGCGCGAGGGCGAGGACGCCGTCGATGTGATCAAGCGGGCGGCCCGCCGCGGACGGATTGAAATCCGTCCGGTCGGCACGGTGCGCGGCGACGAGATCGTCGACAGCCTGATCACTGCTCCCCAGACTGAACACGTCGCCTGCACACAGGCCGCGATCGCCGCCGCCGAATACGGGCCGACAGCCGGACGCGACCGGGCCGAGGACTGGCGCGCCCTGCGCGTGCCCGATGTCGTGGCCTCGCCCATCGACCGGGCGCTGAACGTCTGCTGGCCCTGGGCCGATCCGGAGATCGGCTCACAGCTTCATCAGCAATGGGCCGCAGCCATCGAGACGGCCATGACGGGGTCCGGTGTCACCATGGGCGTTGCGCCTATCCGCCTGTTGGCGGAGGAGGGCGGCGTTCTGGACGGGCTGGAAGCGCGTGGCTTCGACGTCGTCGGGCCAGCGTGGAAGTGAGTAGTTAGCCACGAGCCGCTAGCCGTTCAGACCGCCGTGCCGCCCACGGTGAGTCCGCCGATCTTGAGCGACGGCTGGCCGATGCCGACAGGCACACCCTGACCGGCCTTGCCGCAGACGCCGACACCGGGATCGAAGGCGAAGTCGTCGCCGATCATCTGGATGTGGGTCAGAGCTGTGGCCCCGTCGCCGATCAGGGTCGCGCCGCGCACCGGAGCCGTGATCTTTCCGTCCTCGATCAGATAGGCCTCGGTGCACTGGAAGACGAACTTGCCATTGGTGATGTCCACCTGACCGCCGCCGAAGTTGGCGGCATAGAGGCCGCGCTTCGTCGAGGCGATCATGTCGGCCTTCGAATCCTGGCCGCCCTCCATGAAGGTGTTGGTCATGCGCGGCATGGGCATGTGGGCAAAGCACTGGCGACGTCCGTTGCCGGTGGCCTTGGCCCCCAGCTGACGCGCCGACAGCCGGTCGTGCATCAAGCCGACCATGATGCCGTCCTCGATCAGGACGGTGCGCGAGGTCGGCGTGCCCTCGTCGTCGATGGTCAGGGAGCCGCGACGGCCGGAAATGGAGCCGTCGTCGACGACGGTCACGCCCGGTGCCGCCACCCGCTGGCCCATCTTGCCGGAAAAGACGGATGAGCCCTTGCGGTGGAAGTCGCCCTCGAAGCCATGGCCGATGGCTTCGTGCAGCAGGACGCCGGGCCAGCCTGCGCCCAGGACGACGTCCATTTCTCCGGCCGGACAGTCCACGGCGTCCAGATTGATCAGGGCCTGCCGCAGGGCCTCATCGACCTGCCATTGCCAGCGATCGGTCGCGATCCAGGTCTCGAAGCCGGCACGGCCGCCTGCGCCCGAGGAGGCGCTTTCGCGGCGGCCATCACGCTCGACGGTGACGGAAACGTTCAGCCGCACAAGCGGGCGCAGGTCCTGCATGCGCAGGCCATCGCCGCGCAGGATCTCGATCTGGCGACGCTCGCCCGTCAGGCTGGCCGAGACCTGGACGACGCGCGGATCGCGGGCGCGGGCCCAGGCGTCGATCTCGGCCAGCAGGGCAATTTTGTCGGAAAAGGCGGGTGAGGCGAGGGGATCGACCGCGTCATAAAGTTTCTGATTGGTGGCGCGGGGGCCTTCGCCGACCGTGGCCGCATGACCGGCCTTGGCGAGGGCGGCACTGTCGGCGGCGCGGCGCAGGGCAGGGCCGGTGATCTCATTGGCATGGGCATAGCCGGCGGTCTCGCCCGCCACGACCCTCAGACCGAAGCCTTCGGAGGCGTCATAGGCGGCCGACTTCAGCCGCCCGTCGTCGAAGACCAGCGATTCGCTCTCGGACCGTTCGAGATAAAGCTCCCCGTCGTCGGCTCCGGCCAGGGCTCCCTGCAGGACCGACAGAGCCTCGTCGGCTCCGACGTCAACGCTGTCGAGAAGGGCGGGCGGGGAAACATGCAAGGTCATGCACGCTAGATAGGGTGTCGCGGGCCCGGCGTCACCCAAGACATCTCCCTCCCCACGAGGGGGAGGGACGGCGAGCGCAGCGAGCCAGGGTGGGGTAGTGTGAAACTGCCGCTATCGACGTGTCGTCAGACTTCCCCACCCTGCCGCTGCTTCGCATCGGCTGTCCCTCCCCATGAGGGGGAGGGAGAACAAGATATCAGTCCTGATTCAGCGAGCCGTTGCCGCTGATGGTCTGTTCCAGGCGGGCAGGACGGCGGGTCAGAGTGACGTCGCCATTGCCGGACAAATCCACCGTGGCCTGACCGGTCGGGCCCAGATGGGCGTCGCCATTGCCGCTGACGGTCACGGTGGCATCGGTCATGGCGACCGCCTCCAGATCCGCATCGCCGTCGCCGGAGATGTCCAGCGAGACAGTCTGGGCACGGCCCTGCACGTCGACATCGGAGTTGCCGGACAGGGTCAGATTGAGCGTGGGCTGATCATAGGCCCGCACGCTCAGTTCGCTGGACCCGGCCACATCGAAGGTGGTGACGGAAGGGGCGGTGACGGTGATTTTCAGCGCCTCGGTTTCGCTCCAGCCGTGGATGCCGCTACGGCTCCAGCGGATATAGGCGCGCTCGCCCTCTTCGTCGTTCAGCAGGGTCAGGCGACCATCGGTGAAGCGAACGCGATCCACGACCGTGCTGGGGCCGGTGATCGAGATGCCGGCCTCGGTGCCCTGGACGTAGGTCACGTCGGCGGGCAGGTCGATGGCCAGGGTGTCGGTGCCGGTCCATTCGATGGTGCGGGTGGTCTGGGGCGAGACCTCGCCGCGTTCGACGCGGAAGCTCTCGTCGCCCGCCTCGTCGTCGGTGATGACCCAGGTCCAGCCGGGACCGGCCAGATCGCGACCGCCCAAGGCTGCCGCCCCGCCGATGCCGACCACGGCCAGGACGAAGCCGACGCCGGTGATGATGAGAAGATTGCGGATCATGAAGGTCTCTCCTCAGACTTGATAGGTTGCGGGGGCGGACGTCCCCAGGGCGGGTTTCAGGACACGGTAGTGCAGGCGGGCGTACCAAACGGTGGCATCGACCAGCCATTTGGTCAGGAGTGCGCCCAGGCCGGTCATGAACATGCCGATGCCCATGATGCCGATGCCCAGCAGGACGGCGGCGAAGGCTCCACCCGGTCCGCCGAGGAAGGGGCCGACGACCAGGGCGATGGCACCGCCGACGAAGACGAGCACGCCCATGAACAGCACCGTCAGTACCGTGCCGAACACCGGCAGGACGATCGGCAGCAGGATCAGGATATCCAGAGCCCCCAGACCGATCAGGCCGAAGATGGCCCCGACGGCGGCCGACGGGTTCTGCTCCTGGGTCCAGCGCTGGGCGGTGGATTCGGCGCGCAACTCGCGGGCCAGGCGATCGGGATCGCCTAGGGCCGCGGCCACTTCAGCTTCCGAGCGGCCGGCAGCGACGCCGTCGCGGAAGTGGCTGTCGTAGTCCGAGATGATGTCCTGGGCCGCGGCGATGGGCAGGCCCACCAGTCCGCGCCGCAGACGGCCCATGAATTCCTCGCGTGTCATTGTTTCGGCTCCCCTTGATCGGTGTTGGCGACGACACTGGCTTCGGGGGCGGCGGGGGCGTTCATCACGCCCTCCACGGCCTGGACGAAGGCGTGCCATTCGCGGGTCTGTTGTTCGAGCGCTGAGCGCCCCGCCTCGGTCAGGCGATAGTATTTGCGCGACGGACCGGACGGCGATTCGACAAGATAGGTCTCGACCTGTCCCTCTGACTGCATGCGCCGCATCAGCGGATAGATGGTGCCTTCGCCCATATCGATGGCGTCGGACAGTGTGGCGGCAATCTCGTAGGCGTAGCTTTCGCGTCGGTTCAGCAGGGCCAGGACGCACAGCGTCAGCACCCCCTTCTTCAGTTGTATCTCAATGGTTTCGGGCACCGTGGCGTCCTCCTGTGATGAAGAAGGTGTATCGCAAGGTATCTGGCGTCACAAGGTAGCATGCGAAACATGACACCGATTTAATCGACCGAACAAATCTGGCTGCGGCACCCAGACGCTTGGCAAGCCGGGGACAGGGCGATATGGACCCGCAACGACCGCTGCGAGCCTCAGGGTTTGCGGCGACTGTTTGCGATTCACTCGCAAACGTTTGCGGCAGAACGGTTTTTATGAGGAAGTCTCGTATGGGGATGGGCACGCGAGCCCGGGGTCTGATCGGCGGCGGTTTCGCCGGTCTCTGCCTGGCCATCTTTGCCGCTGCGCCGGCCTGGGCGCAGGACCTGATGGGTCAGCCGACGCCGGGCGGCATCGGCCTGCAGCCCGCCGCCTCGCCGCTGAAGGTTCAGGCGCACCATTTCCACGACTGGATCCTGCTGCCGATCATCACGGTCATCACCCTGTTCGTGCTGGCGCTGCTCGTCTGGATCGTCTTCCGCTACAACAAGAAGTCGAACCCGACCCCGGCGCGGTGGAGCCACAACACAATGATCGAGGTGATCTGGACGGTCGTCCCGGTCCTGATCCTGGTGTTCATCGCCCTGTTCTCGTTCCGCCTGTTGTTTGCCTATCACAACATGCCGACGCCGGACCTGACGGTTAAGGCGACCGGCAACCAGTGGAACTGGTCCTACGAATATCCCGACCAGGGCATTGCGGAATATGTTTCCAACATGCTGCCGGAAGACGAGCTGGCCGCCCGCGGCATGCCTCACAGCCTGTATCGCCTGGCTGCCGACGAGCCGATCGTCGTGCCCGTCGGCAAGACCGTCCGCGTCCTGGTAACCGCCGCCGACGTAATCCACGCCTTCGCCCTGCCGGCCTTCGGTCTGAAGACCGACGCCATCCCGGGCCGCGTCAACGAAACCTGGTTCAAGGCTGACCGCGTCGGCACCTTCTACGGTCAGTGCTCGGAGCTGTGTGGCGTCGATCACGCCTTCATGCCGATCGAAATCCGCGTCGTCACACAAGCCGAGTTCGAGGCCTGGGTCGTCTCCAAGGGCGGCTCCATGACGCCGAAGACGCCTGAGCAGGCTCCGGGCGGCACAGCCGCCCAGGTCGCGGCTGGCACCACCGGTGCCGCCACGGTCACAGAGACCGCAGCCCCTGCACTGGCCCCGACGGCCCAGACGGCGACGACGCCGGCTGCCCCCGCCACCTCCGCTGCCCCCGCGACGGCTCCCGCCGCCGCACCGGCCGCCCAGTAACGATACGCGAGAGCCCAGAACACATGGCCACCGCAGCCGAAAACCTCGCCCACGATCACGACGGGCATCACGACCACAAGCCGGGCTTCTTCACCCGCTGGTTCCTGTCGACCAACCACAAGGACATCGGCACCCTGTACCTGCTGTTCGCCATCATGGCGGGCATCGTGGGTGGCGGGCTGTCCGGCCTGATCCGTTGGGAACTGGCCGAGCCCGGTATCCAGCTCTTCAAGGAAGGAACGTGGGTTCAACACCTCGGCTTCGTCGAGGCTTCCAAGCACGGCTATAATGTCGTGGTCACCGGCCACGCCCTGATCATGATCTTCTTCATGGTCATGCCCGCCATGATCGGGGGCTTCGGCAACTGGTTCGTGCCGATCATGATCGGCGCGCCGGACATGGCCTTCCCGCGTATGAACAACATCTCGTTCTGGCTGCTGGTCGCGGCCTGGATCCTGTTGATCGTGTCGCTGTTCGTCGACGGCGGGCCGGGCAAGGGCTTCGGTGGCGGCTGGACCATCTATCCGCCGCTGTCGACCAAGGGTCACACCGGGCCGGCGATGGATCTGGCGATCTTCTCGCTGCACGTCGCGGGTGCCAGCTCCATTCTGGGCGCGATCAACTTCATCACCACCATCTTCAACATGCGCGCGCCGGGCATGACCCTGCACCGCATGCCGCTGTTCGCCTGGTCGGTGCTCATCACCGCCTTCCTGCTGTTGCTGTCGTTGCCGGTTCTGGCCGGTGCCATCACCATGCTGCTGTCGGACCGCAACTTCGGCACCAGCTTCTTCGACCCGGCCGGTGGTGGCGACCCGGTGATGTTCCAGCACCTGTTCTGGTTCTTCGGTCACCCGGAAGTGTACATCCTGATCCTGCCGGGCTTCGGCATCATCAGCCACATCGTCTCGACCTTCTCCAAGAAGCCGGTGTTCGGCTATCTGGCCATGGCGTACGCCATGGTGGCCATCGGCTTCGTCGGCTTCATCGTGTGGGCGCACCACATGTACACGGTCGGCATGAGCGTGAACCTGCGTGCCTATTTCATCGCCGCGACCATGATCATCGCCGTGCCCACGGGCGTGAAGATCTTCAGCTGGATCGCGACGATGTGGGGCGGCTCGCTCAGCTTCAAGACGCCCATGCTGTGGGCCATCGGCTTCATCTTCCTGTTCACCGTCGGCGGCGTGACCGGCGTGGTCCTGTCCAATGCGGGCATCGATTACAGCCTGCACGACACCTACTATGTGGTGGCGCACTTCCACTACGTGCTGTCGCTGGGGGCCGTGTTCGCGATCTTCGCGGGCTTCTACTACTGGTTCGAGAAAATGTTCGGCGTGAAGTACAACGAGTTCCTGGGGTGCGCGCACTTCTGGATCATGTTCGTCGGGGTGAACCTGATCTTCTTCCCGCAGCACTTCCTGGGTCTGCAGGGCATGCCGCGTCGCTACATCGACTATCCGGACGCCTATGAGATGTGGAACCACGTTTCGACCATGGGCTATCTGATCACCGTCGTGGGCGTCGCCGTCTTCCTGATCATGCTGCTGGAGGCCGCCATCCGCCGTCGTCCGGGCGTGGCCAATCCGTGGGGCGAAGGGGCCACCACCCTGGAGTGGACGCTGTCCTCGCCGCCGCCACACCACCAGTTCAACGAACTGCCGGTGGTCAAGGGTGACGACCACTAACCGGTTCCTGCGAACCTGAGCTAAACCGGGGGCCGCTCTTTCTGATCGAAAGGGCGGCCTCTGATTTTTCCGAAGAAGTGATGACCGAAACCACCACGCCTGCCCTGTCGACAGCCCAGCCGGAGGACTTCTTCCAGCTGCTGAAGCCGCGCGTGATGTCGGTGGTGATCTTTACCGCCGTGGTCGGGCTGGTCGTCGCCGGCGGCGACATCGACTGGATTTCGGCGGCCATCGCCATCCTGTGCATCGCCGTGGGGGCCGGGGCGGCGGGCGCTTTGAACATGGCGCTGGAGGGCGAGACCGACGCCCTGATGCGGCGCACGCGCGGGCGGCCGGTCGCGGCAGGCCGGGTCAACAAGAACGACGCCATGACGTTCGGCGTCATTCTATCGGTGTTTTCCGTCATGCTGCTGGGGATGACGACGAACTGGGTGGCGGGCGGTCTGCTGGCCATGACCATCGTCTATTATGCGGGCTTCTATACCCTGCTGCTGAAGCGCCGGACGCCCCAGAATATCGTCATCGGCGGGGCGGCCGGGGCCTTTCCGCCCGTGATCGGCTGGGCCGCCGCGACCGGCCAGATGCCGTGGCAGGCTTGGCTGCTATTCGCCATCATCTTCCTGTGGACGCCGCCGCACAGCTGGGCGCTGGCGCTATATTCCGCGGGCGATTACGCCAAGGCGGGCATTCCGATGATGCCGGTAGCGCGAGGCGCGAAGTCGACCCGCCTGCAGATCCTGATTTATTCGCTGGTGTTCGTGGCCGTGGCGATCGCGCCGGGCTTCACCGGCCTGGGCGGTCCCGTCTATCTGGCGGTGTCCATCCTGGGTGGGTTGGGCTTTTTGCTGCTGGCTTTCCGCCTTTGGCGTTCTCGGGCCGGGGATGCGCCCGACAAGGCCGAGGCCGTGGGGCGAGAGGCCGCATTGTATGATGTACGCGCAGAGGCCAAACCGGCACGCAACCTGTTCGCCTTTTCGATCCTGTATCTGGTGGGCCTGTTCGCGGCCCTGCTGATCGAGCGGCTGACCGCCGTCGTGAGCCTGTGAGATGATGACCCTGCGCCTGACCCCCGAAGAAGTGAGCGCCCGCAAGAAGCGCAACCTGGCCATTGCGGGGGCCCTGGTCGGCTTCATCATCCTGGTGTTCGGCGTGACGGTGCTGAACCTCAAGCGCAACATCGACGCCCGAAAGGAAGCCATCGCGGCCGGCCAGCCCGTCGGCTACGCGAAGTAGGGCGCTATGGAACGCAAGAACCTCATCGCCATCGCCTGTGCCGGCGGCGTCATGTTCATGACGGGAGCGGCCTTTGCGGCCGTGCCCCTGTACCAGCTCTTCTGCCAGGTCACCGGCTTCGACGGCACGGTCAAGAAGGCAGAAGCGGCACCCACCGCCGATCAGGTTCTGGCCGACACCGTCCTGATTCGCTTCGACACCAATGTGCGTGGCCTGCCCATGACCTTTCGTGCCGAACAGGTCAGCCAGCGGGTGCGCATCGGCGAAACCGGCATGGCCTTCTTCGATGTGACCAACACCTCGGACCAGCCGATCCAGGCGACCGCCGCCTATAATGTGGTGCCAGAACAGTCGGGCCCATATTTCCAGAAGCTGCAGTGCTTCTGCTTCGACAGCCAGACGATCCAGCCGGGCCAGACGATGAAGTTCCCGGTCCAGTATTTCGTGGCCCCGGAGATCGCGACCGACGCCGAAGCCAAGGGCATCCGTGAAATCACCTTGAGCTACACATTCTATCCGACCAAGGGTGCGGAAGTGGCGGCGGTGACGCCTTCTGCCTCTGGCGTCGCCGGATAGCGGGCGCTATAGCCCACAATTACGATTTCGACCGTATAAGAGACCCTAGATGGCCGACGCCCACGCCGCTCCGCATCACGACTACCACCTGGTGAACCCCAGCCCGTGGCCTCTGGTCTCGTCCATGGCCACTGTGGTCATGATGATTGGGGCCGTGGTGTGGATGAAGGGTCTGGTCACCGTGGCCCCCGATGCCGAAGTCACCTTGGCCGGGGCCCTGTTCGGCAAAGGCGAGATGGCCCTGTTCTTCGCTGGTCTGGCCGGCGTTCTGGTCGCCGCCTTCGCCTGGTGGGCCGATGTGATCAAGGAAAGCCGTCAGGGTGACCACACGCCGGTCGTGTCGCTGGGCCTGCGCTATGGCATGGTGCTGTTCATCGCCTCGGAGGTGATGTTCTTCGCCGCCTTCTTCTGGATCTTCTTCGAGATGTCGCTGTTCAATGCGGCGCGCGAGAACGTTCCGGAAATCGGCACCTGGGCCGATACCGCCGCCGCCTGGTCGACCTGGCCGCCCAAGGGTATCGAGACCCTGGACGCCTGGCAGCTGCCGCTGCTGAACACCGTCATTCTTCTGCTGTCGGGCACGACGGTCACCTGGGCGCACCATGCGCTGCAACAGGGCGACCGCAACGCCACCAAGATCGGTCTGGCCATCACCGTGGCCCTGGGCCTGATCTTCACGGGCGTTCAGGCCTATGAATACCAGCACATCATCCACGAGAACCTGTTCTTCAACGACGAAGCCGCCAACTCGGGCCTGTACGGGTCGATCTTCTTCATGGCGACGGGCTTCCACGGTTTCCACGTCCTCTTGGGCACCATCTTCCTGGTCGTCTGCCTGCTGCGTCTGCTGGCCGGGCAATTCACGCCCGAGAAGCATTTCGGCTTCGAGGCCGCCGCCTGGTACTGGCACTTCGTGGACGTGGTCTGGCTGTTCCTGTTCGCCT
Source organism: Brevundimonas sp. (assembly GCF_041919755.1). GTDB lineage: Bacteria > Pseudomonadota > Alphaproteobacteria > Caulobacterales > Caulobacteraceae > Brevundimonas. The sequence goes on from NZ_JAYRTD010000002.1 coordinate 67,589, forward strand.
TCGTCTATGTGGTCTTCGGTTGAACCCAGACCCACAGTCTGTAACGCCAGCGCCGGCCCGGATCGATGCGATCCGGGCCGGACTGCTTTGCCGCTGCCCTCACTGCACAAAAGGCCCACTGTTTGCGGGGTTTCTGAAGGTCGTGGACCGGTGCGCGGTCTGCGGGTTCGACTTCACGGGTCTGAACACCGGAGATGGCGCGGCCATCTTCATCATGCAGATCGCGGGCGGGATCGTGGTGTTCGGCGCGCTGTTCATCCAGATCGCCTATGACCCGCCGTTCTGGGCCATGCTGATCGTGGCCCTGCCGCTGGTTGCGGGACTTTCGCTGGGCCTGATGCGGCCGGGCAAGGGATTGATGGTGGCACTGCAGATGCAAAACAGGACGACGCGCCATGTCGACTGAGGCGATGCGCGGGCGTTTCCCTTGGGGGCTGACGATCGTCTGTGCGATCGCGCTGGCGCTCCTCGTCGGGCTCGGTACCTGGCAGGTTCAGCGGTTGCAGTGGAAACAGGGACTGATCGCGCGATCGGAGGCGGCGGCGACGCAACCGCCCGTATCGCTTGAGACGCTGGCGCAACTGCGTGACCCCGAGTTCCGCAAGGCCGTCCTGACCTGCGACCTTCAGAACCAGCCCTTTGTCGAGCTTCAGTCCATCCATGACGGGCAGGCGGGAGTGCGATTGATCTCGGCCTGCGAGAGCTGGCTGATCGATCTGGGATTCGTGGCCGATACCGTCAGTGCGCGGCCTGAACGTCAGCCTGCCGCCATCCCCGGGATCGTGGCCGAGGCACGAAAGGTTGAGGCCCCCAACGGCTTTGCTCCTCTGCCGGAAGGCAACCGCTTCTATGCCCGCGACACCGCCGCCATGAGCCGCGCCCTAGGTATCGACGGGCCTGTGCGGCCCTATGTGCTGTTCGCCACGGGCTCGGCCTGGCCGCAATGGGCCGAGTTGCAGCCGTCCGCTCCGCCCGCAGCCTTTTCGAACAACCATCTGGGCTATGCCCTGACCTGGTTCGGGCTGGCGCTGGCAGTGATCGGTTTCTACATCGCCCTGCTGAGGCGCAGGCTGCGCCCTCAAGCCGCCCTGCTGCCCGAGCAAGGCGACAGGGCCAAGGAAACATTCCACTGACCGCGACCCTGCATACCCTGTCGAATGGCGTCCGTGTCGTCTGCGATCCCATGCCGGGGCTGCGCACCCTGGCCCTGACCGTCGCCGTGCGCGGCGGGGCGCGGTGGGAGGACGAGGCGCGCTCCGGCTGGTCACACTGCCTAGAGCATCTGGTGTTCAAGGGTGCGGGGGACATGGGTGCGCGCGACATCGTCGAGCGGATCGAGGCGGAAGGCGGCTCCATCAACGCATCGACCGGCTATGAGCGAACCAGTTTCGACATACGGGCATTGGACGGATCGCTGCCGCTGGCCATGCAGGTCCTGTCCGACCTGGTGTTTCGCCCGACGCTGGACCCCGCCGAAATCGAGCGCGAAAAGGACGTCGTCGCGCAGGAAATCGCCGAGGCCTTCGATACGCCCGACGACCATGTCTTCGAAATGGCCCAGACGCGGGCCTTTACCGGTCAGCCCTTGGGCCGGCCCATTCTGGGATCGATCGAAAGCCTGAAGCCGCTGGATCGCGACAGCATCGGTCACTGGCGCGCCCAACTGTATTCGCCCGACCGCATGGTGGTGGTGGTGTCGGGGGCGGTGAACGAGACCGAGCTGCTGACCCTGGCCGAGCGCTGGTTTGGCGATCAGGTCGCGACGCCCGCTGCGACGCCCGACGCGCCGCGCTTCGTCGGCGGCGACGCGGCCCTGACCCGGCGGATCGAGCAGGCCAATATCGTCTTCCAGCTGCCCGCCCCGTCGGCGCGGGATGCGACCTATACGGCGACGCGGCTGATGACTGAGATTCTGGGCGGCGGGATGGCGTCCCGCCTGTTCCAGAGCGCGCGCGAGCAACGCGGCCTGGCCTATGCCATCGACGCCTATCACGAGCCATACGAGGACGCGGGCATCCTCGGCATCTATGCGGGGGCCTCTGCCGACCGCGCCATCGAACTGGCCAAGGTCTGTGCCGCAGAACTGAAGACCCTGGCGGATGATGGACCCACGGCCGTCGAGCTGTCGCGCGCCAAGGCGGTGCTGAATGCCGGGTTGTGGATGTCGGACGAGAGCCCCGCGTCACGCGCTGGCCGACTGGCGGCCCAGGTGCTGATCTTTGGCCAGCCCATTGCCTCCCAGATCATGGCCGACCGGACTTTGGCTCAGACGGTCGAGGATGTGCGGGCCGCTGCGGCGGGCACATTGAGCGCGGGCAAGGCCGCAACGGCCGTGCTGGGTCCCAAGGCTGCGGCCGAGGCCGGCAAGGCGTTCAGGGAAGCTCTTTTCGCCTGATCGCCGGAGCGCTATCGTGGCACGATGGCCCTGCTGGACTGGATCACCGAAGCGAGCGGGCCTGTAGTCAAGGGGCAGGGGGTCATCCTGCGCCTGCCACGCGGCGCGGACTATGAGGCCTGGGCCGAGCTGCGGCGGGCTTCGCAGGCCTATCTGCAGCCCTGGGAGCCGCTGTGGCCCGATGACGACCTGAGCCGCATCGCCTATCGGCGCCGGATGTCGGTCTATCAGCGCGAACGGGAGGCGGGGAATGCCTGGCCCTTCTTCGTCTTCGACGAGCGGTCGCGCGCGCTGCTGGGGGCGATCACCTTGTCAAACGTGCGGCGCGGCGTGGCCGAGACGGCGACGCTGGGCTACTGGATCGGTCAGCGTCATGCGGGACGGGGGTATGGCACGGCTGCCGTGCGCGCCGCCGTGGACTATGGCTTCGAGGCCCTGCGGCTGCACCGGGTCGAGGCGGCGTGTGTGCCGCACAATCAGGCATCGCGACGGGTGCTGGAAAAGTCCGGGTTCGCGCTGGAAGGCCGGGCAAGGGCTTATTTGAAAATTAACGGCGATTGGGCAGATCATCTTCTGTTCGGCGTCGTGAATGACGGCACCAAACGCGGCGGCTGATTCCCGGCCGTCCAGTCAGGACCGGATTTTCGCGTGAACACTCGCTCCAGAAGTCTGGCCTGGGATGCGACGACGGCGATCGAGGCGCTGGCCGCTGCCGATACGGCGCTGTGGATCTGGACGCCCTCTGACGATCAGATGCGCTTCACCGGAGCGACGCGGGCGTTGGGTCTGGGCCCGCTGGCACCGGATTGCACCGGCGCGGCCTTCTGCGCCGTCGCCATGCCTCAGGATCGGACCCTGGCCGAACGCATCCTGAAGCCGCAGGAAGAAGGGACGGAGGTCGCTGTGCGCCTGCGCATGCGCGATGCCCAGACCTGCATCTGGCGCGGCGTCTGGCTGGAGGACGGGCTGCGCGCTGCCGGTGTCGTGGCGCTGGAAACCAAGTTTGCGGCGTCGGACCGGGATGTGCTGACCGGTCTGCTGGATCGTCGGGCCTTTGTCGCGCGGCTCGGTGAGACCCTGACGCAACCGGGCGAATACGAGATCGTGGTCGCCGATGTGGATCGTCTGCGCCGCCTGAACGAGGCCCTGGGTCATGACCGGGCCGACATGGTGCTGGCAGCCTTGGGCTCGCGCCTGGCCGCCGCCTTCGTCCAGAATGCCCACTCTGCCCGCATCGGCGAGGACGAGTTCGCCGTGGTCGTGCCGCGCGGCAGCGGCAGTGCCACCGAGCGGATGCGCGAGGCGCTGGAACAGCCGCTACGCATCGCCGGCTTCGACATCTATCCCACCGTCTCGATCGGAGCGGCCAGCGCCGAGGGCGGGCCGGATGCGGCCGATCCGTCCGAACTGCTGCGCCGAGTCGAACTGGCGGTCGAACAGGCCAAGAGCGTGGGGCGCGGTGGCATCGCCGCCTACGGCCGGGCGTTGGAGACGGACAGCCTGTCGCGGCTGGCGCTGGAATCGGACCTGCGCAACGCCTTCCTGCGCGGCGAGATCGAGCCCTTCTATCAACCCGTGGTGAACCTGCAGACAGGGGCCGTCGCGGGTTTCGAGGCCCTGTGCCGCTGGCGACATCCGACACGCGGCCTGGTGCCGCCTGACGCCTTCCTGGGTCTGGCCGCCGAGATGGGTCTGATGAACGACCTCGGCCTGCTGATGATGACCCAGGCCTCGCGCCAGCTGGCCGAATGGCTGATGCGACATCCGACGGCGGGCAAGCTGTTCTGCAGCGTCAATCTGTCGGTCGGCGAGATCGAACGCCCGCGCCTAGTCGAGGACGTGACCCGCATCATCGCCGAAGCGGGTCTACCCGCCGGTGCGCTGAAGCTGGAGGTGACCGAGGGCGACATCATGCGCGACACCAGCCGCGCCGCCGAGGTGTTGCAGCAGTTGAAGGACGCGGGTGCCTCGCTGGCGCTCGACGATTTCGGGACCGGCTTCTCGTCCCTGACCTGGCTGGCCAAGCTGCCGTTCGATACGCTGAAGATCGACCGCTATTTCGTTCTGACCATGGACAAGGACGAGGGCTCGGCCAAGATCGTCAAATCGGTCGTCAACCTGGGCCGCGACCTGTCGCTGGAGGTCGTGGCCGAGGGTGTAGAGAATGCCGGCCTAGCCGCCCTGTTGCTGGATGCCCAGTGCCACTATGGTCAGGGCTTCGGCTATGCGCCTGCGCTTCCCGCCCAGGAGGCCGAGGTCTATCTGAACGAATCGCTTGCTGATGGCTCAGCCCCGATCAAGGCGCGGTCGGCTTGAAGCCGATCCTGCCGCCACTGCCCCACCGACGCATTGACTGGGTCTATGTCGCACTTGCTGTGCTGATCGTGGTCGGTGTTTCGTATGCAACCAGTCAGAGGCAGCCGGGGTCGGTCAGGACGGCGCTGATCGAGGGCGAGCCGTCGCTGGCGCGTAACACCATCAATCTCGAGAACACAGGTTCCTATCTCGAGCGCGACGGCACGACTCCCCTCAGGCAGCGGCTATGGTGCGGTTCAGTGCGGGGGCGTGAGAACGGGCAGATCGCAGCGGTCGTTTACAAAGGGCGACGACTATCCGGAGCGCGCATCCTGGAAGTTGCAGCGGAATGGCAGGCCCCGCTGAGTGAGCGCGAGCTGTGGCTCCTGGCGGAATGTCGCCGTTTGACCTAGGCGCGTCCGCTCTGCCCCGATAGGCGGGCCGGGTCGATGCCCAGGGTGCCCAGCGCTTTCGACCATTTGGCATCATAGTCGGTGTCGAAGATCAGGTCGGCGTCGGCCTCGGTCGTGATCCAGACGTTTTCGCCCATCTCGTCGTCCAGCTGACCTTCGCCCCAGCCGGCATAGCCCAGCAGCAACACCGAGCGACGCGGACCTGCGACCGGATCGGTCATGGCGATCAGGGCCTCGCGCGTCCCGGTCATGGCCAGCCCCTGACCGAAGGCCATGGAGGCGTCGTCGATCAGCCAGTCGTCGGTATGCAGCACGAAGCCGCGCTCGCGCTCGACCGGACCGCCGATCAGGACGGCCCGATGGGCGGTGGTGTCGGGTGCCTCGGTCTTCAGCTTGGTCAGCACGTCCTTGAGGTCTACGCCGGGTGCCGGCCGGTCCAGCCGCAGGCCCATGGCATGGTCCGGCTCATGCGCGCAGACCAGGATGACCGCGTGCTCGAAGCGGGGATCGCTGATGCCGGGCATGGCCACCAGCAGCCGTCCGACCAGGGATTGGAAATCGTCCATCCGTCTATCATCGGGTCGCGTTCGCCGCGACGCAAGGCATTGAACCGTCGCATGCGGGTGCCAGCAACGATCAGCCTTGGCGGCAGGAGCCGGTGCGCCTATCTGGGCGTTGAGACGTCTCTCAACCCACACCGGAGCCTGCCCATGACCATCCAGATCGGCGATCGCATCCCCTCGGCGACCCTGACCCGCGCCACGGACGACGGCCCCAAGCCGATCACCACCGACGAGCTGTTCGGCGGCAAGACGGTCGCCCTGTTCGCCGTGCCCGGCGCCTTTACCCCGACGTGTTCGGCGCGCCACCTGCCGGGCTTCAAGGATCACCGCAGCGACCTGTCGGCCAAGGGTGTGGACACCATCGCCTGCCTCTCGGTCAACGACGGCTTCGTCATGGGAGCCTGGGCCGACAGCCAGGGTATCGGCAAGGACGACATCCTGATGCTGGGCGACGGCAATGGCGACTTCACCCGTCAGATCGGCCTGTCGATGGACGCCAAGGGCTTCGGCATGGGCGAGCGGTCGCAGCGCTATTCGATGATCGTCAAGGACGGCGTGGTCGAACAGCTGAATGTCGAACAGGGCGGCGAGTTCAAGGTGTCGTCGGCCGAGCATCTGCTGGGCCAGCTCTAGTCGTTGTCAGGCGGCGACGCTGGTTTCCGGCGTCGCCTGCTGCTCCATGGTCATCACATGGGTGATGGCCCCGATCAGCATAGGTGGCGTGATCGGCTTGGGCACGAAATAGGTCATGCCCGCGTCCGTGCAGTCCTGGATATCACGCGGTGAGGTGTCGGCGGTGACGGCGATGATCGGCGTATGCGCATTCGGGCCGTTACCCGCCCGGATTCGCCGCGTCGTCTCGCGCCCGTCCAGTTCCGGCATCCGCACGTCCATGAAGATCAGGTCGAAAGCGTTGGTGCGGCAGATGTTCAGCGCCGCCATTCCGTCCGCCGCCGTATCGATATCGCATCCCAGCGGCTGAAGGATCAGCTGGATGGCCCGACGGTTGATGTCGTGGTCATCGACGACCAGCACCCGCATCGGCCGGCCCTCGTCCTCTTCTACCACTGGCTCGGGGCTCGCCTCGGTCGAGACTATGTCAGCGTCCTGAGCATCCGGTTGCTCATCGACGACAGGCAGGGGGGGCGGCGACGTCAGGGCGACGGGCGCAGCGGCCACGGCAGCCAGCCCCTGTGCGATCGCATCGCGACCGGCTTGATCCAGGACCATCGGTGCGGCAGGCACGGTCTCGGTCGCTTCCAAATGTAGCGCCAGGGTGAAGGCTGCGCCTTGGCCCGGCCGGCTGCGCGCGGTCAGACGCCCGCCCATCAGGCCCGCCAGCTGACGGCTGATGGCCAGACCCAGGCCGGTCCCGCCATGGGTCGCGCTAACGCCGTCGATGGTCTGGTCGAAAGGCGTGAACAGGCGTGACAGCTGATCGGGCGTCATGCCGGGGCCGGTGTCCGCCACCTCGATCAGTATGGCGTGGCCTCCGGCGTCCTCGGCCCAGGCGTTGAGGCGCAGGGTGATCGCGCCCGTCTGGGTAAACTTGATCGCATTGGAGATCAGGTTGTTCAGCACCTGGCGCAGCCGCATCGGATCGCCGCGCACATGGGCCGGGATCGTCGCCGCCCCCTCGACGCGCAGACGCAGGCCCTCGGCCCGCACAGGCCCGTCCCACAATCGGACCGTCTGGGTCAGCAGGTCTCGCAGATTAAAGTCGATGGTGTCGACGGTCATGTGGCCAGCGTCCAGCTTGGCGTGATCCAGCAGGTCGTCCAGCAAGGCCTTCATCATATAGCCCGCGTCGCTGATCAGCCGGGCCTGGCCGCGCGCGCTGGAGTCGCTTGCACCCTGCTCCAGCTGGGACGCACCGGTCAGAATGGCGGTGATGGGCGTGCGCAGGTCATGACCGATGGCGGCCAGAAAAGCGCTGCGGCCCTCCATGACGCGCTCGGCATCCAGCCGCTTCTGATCGGCCTCGATCCGGGCCGTGGCCTCTGCGGACTGGGCTGCGTTCAGCTTGGTCCACATGGAATAGGCAAAGCCCATGAAGACGGCCACGGATATGGCCGCCGCCACGACCAGGGTGGACGATGCTCCATAGATGTACATGAAGACCGGCGTCAGGATCATATAGATCGACTGCGGCGCGATGGTCAGCAGCAGCACCGCCAGAGAGCGCGGCGAGTTGATGATCGAATAGGTGGCTGAGCCGGTCATCATGATAACGGCGCACAGCCCGCCCATGGGGCCGCCGACCAGCCAAAGCGGTATGGTCAGGCTGCCGTAATAGCAGGAGTTGGCGGCTAGGGTCAGCCAACCGAAGGCGCGGCGCGCACCGGTCAGTCGGGGCAAGCGGCCCGACAACATGGGCCTGAAGGTCCAAAGATCGACGACCTGTACAACGAAATAGCCCGCGAGCCAGATCAGGCTGAAGACACTGCCCAGCAGGGGCGTAAAGACCATGGCCGTGATGGCGGCAATACACAGCCGAACCGGCAGGGCCTTGCGGCGCTGGCGGATCGCAGCGCTCCAGTCGCTGCGGGTCTCGGGCGAGGATGTGGCTGTGGCGAGCGCCATGCGAGGTTCCGACATGGGCGAACTGGCCCACCTGAAACCTATGGCAGACCGGCCCTAACGCTCCGTCAACGGGCGGTTCCGACGGCTTGGGCCACGCTTGTGAAGCCATCATCGCGCAGGCACTGGGCCAGATCGCGCTTGATGCGTCCGACCAGGCCCGGCCCCCCGTAGATCAGGGCGGAATAGAGCTGAACGGCGGCGGCCCCGGCGCGAATGCGATCATAGGCCTCGGCTCCGCTGTCGATGCCCCCGACGGCGATCAGCGGCAGCCGGCCCTTGGAGGCTGCAGCGGCGGCGCTCAAGGCCGCGCGGGCACGGGCCTGAAGCGGCCGCCCCGACAGACCGCCTGCCTGATCGCGATCCCGGGCCGTCAGGCTGTCGGGACGGTCGAGGGTGGTGTTGGAAACGATCAGGGCGTCGATGCGGTGATCGATCGAGGCCTCCACGATCAGGGAGATCTCGTCCGGCGTCAGATCGGGTGCGATCTTCAAGAACACCGGCGTGGGATCACCGTCGCGTGCCTCGGTCAGCCGTCCCAGCAGATCGTCCAGCGCGGCCCGGCCCTGAAGAGCGCGCAGACCCGGCGTGTTGGGCGAGGAGACGTTGACGGTAACATAGTCCGCCAACCCCTTCAGCCTGCTCAGGCCGGTGACATAGTCCGCCGCCTTGTCCTCGGTGTCCTTGTTGGCCCCCAGATTGGCACCGACGACAGTATCGGCCGGGCGCGCCTTCAATCGGGCGGCGAACGCCTCCAGCCCGGCATTGTTGAAACCCATCCGATTGATGATCGCCTGATCCTCGGCCAGCCGGAACAGGCGCGGGCGGAGATTGCCGGGTTGGGCGACAGGTGTCACCGAGCCGCATTCCACAAAGCCGAAGCCGAGGCGGGACAGGCCGCGCAAGGCCTCGCCATTCTTGTCCAGCCCCGCCGCCAGGCCGATCGGATTGGGCAGGTCCAACCCGGCCAGGCGCGTCTTCAGGATGGTGTCGTCGGGGGCCGCCGCCGGCAACGGCAGGGTCTGCAGCGCGCGGATTGCCAGGCCGTGAGCCGTTTCCGGGTCGAGCCGGCGCAGGGCGGCGGCTCCAAGGTCGGACAGGATCATGTTGCGGCCTCTGTCGGCCAGGTCGTGCCGCCGTCAGCGAAGCGGGGCGTGCCGGTGCCGTCAATCGCCAGCCCGCGCACAGCTCCTACGGCCATCATGGGCAGGTCGCCGTAGATATGGGGAAACAGGGCACCGCCACGCGACGGTTCCCAGCGCAGGGTGTCGACCAGGGCCGTCAGATCGACCTCGACCAGGCGCAAATCCTCGCGGCTTGCATAGTGTTTGCTAGCCGTGCCCGGCAGCTGTTCGGCGGTGGACAGGTGGATGAATCCGTCGGCCCGGTCCAGCACCGAACCGCGATAGACCCCATCGGCCCGCGCCAACTGCCATTCGCGGCCATCCACGAGCTTGTAGGCGATGGGGGTCATGCGCCGGCCAGATCGCGCGGTTGCAGAAAGGCCTCGAACGTGCAGCGCCCGGCCACATCGACGGTGAAGACGGCGCAGGCCCCGGTCGGGAAACCGCCGCTCATCCGATCCAGCACGGCGGGAGAGGCGGCGCTTTCGATCAGGTATTCGACGGCCAGCAGATGAATGCCGGGGTTGTGGGCCACGAGCATCAGACAGCCTGCCTCATCCTCCACCGCCTCAACGGCACGACGCAAGGTGTCAGCCCCCGCGTTGTAGAGGGCATCCTGTTCGCGCAGATCCACGTCGCCGAAAGCTTCATGCGCCAGGTCCCACGTCTGTCGCGTGCGTGCAGCGGCGGACACCAGAGCCAGGTCGGGACGCAAGCCTTTCGCCGACAGTGTCCGACCCATTTGCGTGGCGTCGGCCCGCCCGCGCGCGGACAGCACGCGGTCGCGATCGTCGCCCGAAGGAGACGCGCGTTCGGCCTCGGCGTGACGCATCAGGATCAGTCTTTGCATGGACAGCCCTTTAGGGGCGTTCGCGCCGAACCGCCAGATCGCGACGCACCCGAGAGGCAGGTTGTGGGGCCAGGGCGGGTGTCTTGACCGGTACCGTCGCGACGGCGCCGCCGGGTCGGACGCGGGCATAGGCCTGACGCGTCGCTTCCAGAAGGATCACCCCCGCCGCGCCGGGCATGACATGACGCCCGATCTGCTCGAGCCCATCGGCCAGTGACAAAAGCGGCCCCCAGGGCGGGACATACAGGGTCTGGGACCAGGCGGTCGGCTCCAGGCCAGCGCCGCGCACCAGCCGCTCCAGCTGTCGCCGGGTGAAGGGGCGTCCATGCCCGAACGGCGTGTTCTCGGCGCGGGCCCACAGACCGCCGCGCGCCGCCGCCACCAGAATGATCCGCCCCGCCGGGGCCAGGACGCGTACGGCTTCGTTCATTAAGCCTTGGGCATCGTCGGCCTCTTCCAGCGCATGGACCAGTAGCACCCGGTCGAACGCTCCGGCGGCAAACGGCAGCGCCCGGTCATCGACCAGAACGGTGCGGTTCTTGCCGATCGATGGCCAGTGCTCGACCCCCTGACCCCCCGGCATGGCCGCGACCAGACGGCGTGCGCCGACAAAAGCGTCCAGCCACGGCGTGGCATAACCTATTCCCAGAACGTCGCAGTTGATGGCCTCGCCCCAAGCGTCGTCCAGACGCCGCGCCAGCAGGCGACGGACCAGCGCCCCCGCGGGCTCGCCATAGAAGGTTCGAAGTTCCTCGATGCTGTGGCGCATGTCCGCAGCATAGGCCGGACGGCGCGTCCCTGCTAGGATGCGGAATGACCCTGGATGTACGCCTTTTTCCGTGCCTGACCGACAACTATGGCCTGCTGATCAGGGATGCCGCGACCGGCATGGTGGCTGCAGTCGACACGCCGGATGCCGAGGCGATCCTGGCCGACCTGAAGGCGTCCGGCTGGGAGAGGCTGGACCTTATCCTGAATACCCACTGGCATCCCGATCACACTCAAGGAAACGCCCGCCTGAAAGCCGAAACCGGATGCCAGATCGTCGGGCCGGAGGAAGTCCGCCGGGTGTCGCTGTTGGATCGCAAGGTTGCAGGCGGAGATACGGTGATGCTGGGGCAGACGGCGTTTGAGGTGTCCGATGCGCCCGGGCACACACTGGGTCACATCGTTTACCATGCCCGTGAAGTGGGCCAGGCCTTCGTCGGAGATGTGCTGTTCCCGCTCGGCTGCGGGCGCTTGTTCGAGGGTACGCCCGAGCAGATGTGGCAAAGTCTGCAGAAGATCGCCGCCTGGCCGGACGAGACGGTGATCTGGTCTGCCCATGAATACACAGCCGCCAACGCCCAGTTCGCCCTGAGCCTGGATGACCGGCAAGACATGGCGGCGCATGCGGCGCGGATTTTCGCTGTACGCGATGCAGGGCGACCGACGGTACCCACGACGTTGGCGGTCGAGAAGGCCTTCAACCCGTTCCTGAGAGCGGCGAACGCTGCCGAGTTTGCCGCGCGTCGTGCCGCGAAGGATGGCTTCACCGGTTAGGGGTGCGCGGCTCGGGCAGCAGGGCGCGAATGACCCGCGACGAAGACGGGCGGCCGGCTTGGCCCTGAGTCGGGTCGACTGTAACGACGAGCCGCCCGCTTCTGTACGTGACGTTCGAGCGTGCGCCCTCGTTGATGGTGATACTGCGTAAGCCGTTCAGCCTGGATCGCGAACTGGGCGATCGCGCTATCCGGGCGACGGCGTCCGTGGTGACAATCAGGGCCTCGACACAAAGCGCTTCGGACTGGTCCCCATCCAGGTTGATCTCGACCAGCCGACCCAAAGCCTGGCTCAGCATCACGCTGCGCCGCGCCATCAGGTCGAACAGGCGAACGGGCCCAAGCGAAGGTGGCGCCAAGCTCTGGCCCGCCCCGGCATAGGAGGCGGGCGACCCTCCGGGCGATCGAGACGTGAAGACGGTAATCGCGCCGCCCTGGGTGACGCGCAGGACCTGTTCGCCTGCATCGTTGCGATAGATGACGTCGCCCCGCGGTGCAGCCGTCGGGCGCAACACCCAGGTTTCCTCGCGCCGCTCGAATCGCACCAGGGGCCTGGACCCCGACCGGTCGATCATGAAAGCCTCGCCCGATTCGGCGACGTATCGACCGCTGGGCGGGAGCGTCGGCGAGGGTGAGCCTTGGGCGCGCAGGCGATTGCTCTGTTCGGCCTGAGCGTTGCTGCGGGTCTGGGCCGAGGCGTCTTCGGTGATCGTCAGCAGAGACAGAGCCCCCGCCACAATGGCGAAAGCCATCGCGGTCGGAAGCGGCCGTCGCGCCCTTCTGACACTCGCCAAGATCATGAGCCGATTGGTGAAACCCGCGCGCGGCGGATTTTGGGCAGGCTCGCGGTCAACCGACCAGATACTGACCGCCGTTCAACGACAGGGTGCAACCTGTGACATATCCAGCACGCTCGCCACACAGCCAGGACACCATGTCGGCGATCTCCTCGCCCTTGCCCAGTCGCCCGACGGGGATCTGGGCGACGATGCCGGCCAGGACTTTCTCGTCCATGGCTCCAACCATTTCGGTGTCGATATAGCCCGGGGCGATGCAGTTGACGGTGACGCCCTTTCTCGCATTCTCCAGGGCCAGAGCCTTGGTGAAGCCGATCATGCCAGCCTTGGCGGCGGAATAGTTGGTCTGGCCGATCTGGCCCTTCTGGCCATTGATCGAGGAAATGTTGACGATCCGGCCGTGTCCGCGATCGCGCATGCCGGTGATCACCTGACGCGTCATGTTGAAGACGCTGTCCATGTTGACGCGGATCACATCGGACCACTGGTCGTGGCTCATCTTGTGAAAGAAGCCGTCGCGGGTGATGCCGGCATTGTTGATCAGCACGTCAATGGGGCCCAGTTCGGCCTCGACTTCTTTCACCGCGCGCTCGCAGTCCTCGAACGAGCCGACGTTGCCCTTGACGACCATGACACCCAGCTCGCGCGCCGTGGCCTCGGCGGCTTCTGTATTGCCCGAATAGCCGGCGGCGACTGACAGGCCGTCTTCCTTCAACCGCTGAACGATCGCCTTGCCGATGCCGCGGGTTCCACCCGTGACCAGAGCCACTCGTGCCATGTGCGTATCCTGTCCGTTGGCGGGAGCCTCTCAGACGGGCTCCCTGCCTTCGGATGAACCCTAGACCGGCCTTGTCGCGGGCATCAACCGCCGAACGGTAAAAACCGCTAGCGGATCAGGCCACCAGTTTTTCTATATCCAGCACGAAGCGATAGCGGACGTCGGACCTCTCCATCCGCTCATAGGCCTCGTTGATGCGATCCGGCGCGATCAGTTCGATGTCACAGGCGATGTTGTTGGCGGCACAGAAATTCAGCATTTCCTGGGTTTCGCGGATACCGCCGATCAGCGACCCCGCCACACGACGCCGACGCCACAGCAGGGGCATGGCGAACACCGGCATCCCCTCCGTCGACAGACCCAGCATGACCATGGTGCCGTCCTTGGCCAGCAGGTTCAGGTGCCCGGCGATTTCGTGCGTGGCCGAGACGGTGTTGATGATCAGGTCGAACTTCTCGGCTGCCGCCTTCATCGCATCCTTGTCGGAGTTGATGAGGAAATGCCTGGCACCCATTCGCTCGGCATCGGCCTTCTTGCGATCGGAGGTCGACAGGACGGTGACCTCCGCCCCCATGGCCGCGGCCTGTTTGACGGCCATGTGCCCCAAGCCGCCCAGGCCGATAACAGCGACCTTGGAACCCGGTCCGACATTCCAGGTCTTTAGCGGCGAATAGGTGGTGATGCCCGCGCACAGCAGGGGGGCTGCGGCGTCGAGCGGCAGGCTGTCAGGAATGCTCAACACATAGTTCTGATCCACCACGATGGCGTCGGAATAGCCGCCCTGGGTGATGGTCTGGCCCACCTCGCCACCCTTGGGATCGGTTGAGCCATAGGTCTGGGTCATGCCGGGGACGCAGTATTGCTCCTCGCCCTCCTTGCAGGGCGCGCACTGGCGACAGCTATCGACCATGCAGCCAACGCCGACACGGTCGCCCTCCTTGAAGCGGGTGACATTGGCCCCGACGGCGGTGACGACACCGGCGATCTCGTGGCCCGGCACGATGGGATAGCGGGTGTTGCCCAGATCGTTCTTCACGATGTGCAGGTCGGAGTGGCAGACGCCCGCGAACTTGATCGCGATGGCCACATCATCCGGACCCGGATCGCGCCGCTCGAAACTGTACGGAGCCAGCGGCTTGTCGGACGCGGTGGCGGCAAAGGCGCGGGTGGCGATGGGCATGGGTGGACCTCCGTGATCTGTGGCTCAGGTGAGGCTGGCGGTCCCGCTTCGCAACGCCCTCAGCCCAGTTTCTTTATCAGCGCTTGCGCCGCCGCCGGGTTGCGCACCTTTGCGCCCGAGATGAAATAGGCGAAGACGTCGCCGCGTTTGGCCCAGGCTCGAGTTTGTTGTGCGACGGCATCGAGCTCGTCCGAGGTCATGCCCGTGGGCTCATCCTCGCGGCTGGACATCAGCCGGGCATAGGTAAAGTCCGCCGTCGGCTGGTCGATCCGGGGCCATTCGGGGGCCTCGTCATCGACGGCATAGACGATGGCCGTGCCATACTTTGCCGCCAGATCGTAGAACTGCGGGATGTCGAACGTCGGGCTGCGGACCTCCAGCGCATGACGCAGGCGCAGGCCGTCTTTCTCGGTCGGCAGCAGTTTCAGAAAGCCCTCGAAGTCTGCGGGGTCGAACTTCTTCGTGGCCATGAACTGCCAGTTTATCGGTCCCAGCTTGTCGCCCAGCGCCGTCAGCCCCTGATCCAGAAACCGGTCGAAACTCTCCTTGCCTTCGCTCAGCACCTTGCGATTGGTGCAATAGCGGCTGGCCTTGACCGAGAACACGAACCCCTCCGGCGTCTCGTCGCGCCACTTCATCCAGCTGTCGGGCTTGAAGGTGGAATAATAGGTGCCGTTGATCTCGATGCTCGTGACCGCACGGCTGGCAAACTCTAGCTCGCGTTTCTGGACCAGATCGGATGGATAGAAGACGCCGCGCCAGGGCTCATAGGTCCAGCCGCCGATGCCTGTGTAGATCTTGCCGCTCATGTCCCGCCTCGTTTCTGTGGCCAGACTACGCACCGTTGTCTGTTTGAGCCAGGCAAGAACGATTGCTGATCTAGCCTGCGATCGCCGCCTGCATACCGGCCAGCAGGCTGGCGGCGGTGATGGGTTTGGGCACGTGGTGGTCGGCACCGGCGGCGAAGGCCTGATCGCGGTGTTCGGCCATGGCATTGGCGCTGAGCATGACGACAGGGGTCCGGTGGCGGGCAGGATCACCGGCTTCAAGGTCGCGGATGGCGCGGGTGGCGGTCAGGCCATCCATCACGGGCATCTGCATGTCCATCAGGACGACGTCGAACAGGCCGTTTTGGAAGGCTGCCAGGGCCTGGGCCCCGTCATCGACCGTCACCACCTCGGCCCCATGGGTGCCCAGGATCAGCTGGACGACGCGCTGGTTGGTCGGGTGATCCTCGGCTAGCAGGACGCGAAGGGTCGGCAGGGGCGCTTCCGCAACCTCGGGCTGGCTAGGCTGGGTTCTGGCCAGGCCTGTCTCAACGCGTGTGAGGGGTAGTTCGACCGCGAACCGGCTACCGACGCCAGGAGTCGATGTCGCCCAGATGCGGCCGCCCATGAGTTCGACCAGGGCCTGACAGATCGACAGGCCCAGGCCCGTCCCGCCGAAACGCCGGGTGATGCTGCTGTCCGCCTGGCTGAAGCGATCGAACAGGCGGCGGGCATGGTTGGGACCGAAGCCGACGCCGGTATCCTCGACCTCGAAACGCAACAGGGCGTGGCCGTCCTCGTCATCGATGAGGCTGAAGCGGACTGTGACCGAGCCAACGGCGGTGAATTTGACGGCGTTGGACAGCAGATTGCCCAGCACCTGACGGATGCGGGTGCTGTCGCCGATGAAGGTGCCACGGGCGTCCGCCGGTCGCTCGACGATGAAGGCCAGGCCGCGCTCTTCGGCCCGCGGGCGCATGACATCCAGCGGTGCGACGATGGCTTCGTCCAGGTCAAAGGCTCGCGCCTCGATGTCCAGTTGACCAGCCTCGATCTTGGAAACGTCCAGGATGTCCGAAACAAGCCGCTCCAGAGTCCGACCGGAGGCGTTGATCAGCGTCACCATCTCGGCCTGTTCGGGGCTTAGCGAAGTGCGGGACAGGGCATCGACGATGCCGATGACGCCGTTCAAGGGCGTGCGGATCTCGTGGCTCATATTGGCCAGGAAGTCGGACTTGGCGCGGTTGGCCGCCTCTGCGGCGGTCTTGGCCTCGACCAGGGCGCGTTCGGCGGCGACCTTTTCGGTCACGTCGCGGGCGACACCATAGATGCGGTCGCCGAACCGGTGGGCCCGCCATTCCAGGGTGACGTCGTGACCTTCCCGGTGGCGATAGCGGTTGATGTGGCCGATAACGGGATCGCCCGGCTGCCGGTTTTCGACTTCGACGACGCTGTCCAGCGTGCTCGGCAGATCTTCGGGGTTGAGCAGTTCCAGCAGCCGCCGGCCCTCGATCTCGTGCGGATGATAGCCCAGGACGGTGAACCAGGACGCGCTGGCCTTGATCACCAGACCGTCCATGTCGCGCACGACCAGCAGATCCAGAGAAACATCGAAGAAGGTGTCCAGATCGACCCGTGCCACGTCACCGGTGCCGATGTCGGGCGTGGTGGCGAGGGTCAGGCAGGTCATCGGCAACGCTTCCTACGGGGAACGCGGCACCCTTAGCGGGGAGGGGTTAAGGTCACCTTTGCAGTGACGGATCAGTAGGCGAAATCGCGGTAAATCCGCCCGACATTGCCCTGCCAGTCGCCGTGGTACAGCTCCAGCAACCGTTCGGCCGGGGTAATGCCGCTGTCGGCGATGTCTTCCAGTTCGGACAGATAGCCGCGCTCGTCGACCATCCCGCCGCTGAAACGGGCGCGGTTCTTGAGCCCCTGTTTGGCGATGGCGACCAGATCGACGGCGATGTCGCGCACGGATCGACCGGCGACCTCGGCCTTCAGGCCCAAGCGGGTCACGTCGCGGCGCAGGCGCTCGTGGTCGGCGATGTCCCAGTCCTTGACCAGATCCCAGGCAGCGGCGAGGGATGGTGCATCGTACAGAATACCGGCCCACAGGGCCTGCAACGCGCAAATGCGGCTCCACGGCCCGCCGTCGGCCCCGCGCATCTCCAGATAGGCCTTGAGACGAACCTCGGGGAAGAGGGTGGTCAGGTGGTCGTTCCAGTCCTTCAGTGTCGCGCGCTCGCCGGGCAGGGCGGGCAGGCCCTCGGTCATGAATCTGCGGAACGACTGTCCCGACAGGTCGACATAGGTCTCGCCGCGCTTGGCGAAATACATCGGCACGTCCAGCGCATAGTCGGCATAGCGTTCGAAGCCGAAGCCGTCCTGAAAGACGAAATCCAGCATGCCGGTGCGGTCCGGATCGGTGTCCGTCCAGACATTGGCGCGGGCGCTGAGGAAGCCGTTCGGCTTGCCTTCGGTGAACGGCGAACAGGCGAACAGGGCGGTGGCGATGGGTTGCAGCGCAAGGGAGGTGCGGAACTTGGCGACCATGTCGGCTTCGCTGTCGAAGTCCAGGTTCGACTGGATGGTGCAGGTGCGCAACATCATGTCGAGGCCCAGCGATCCCTTCTTGGGCATATAGGCGCGCATGATGCCGTAGCGGCCCTTGGGCATGATCGGCACATCCTCGCGCCGCCACATCGGGTCGAAGCCTGCGCCCAGAAAGCCCAGGTTCAGCTGATCCGCAACCTGTTTGACCTCCATCAGGTGGCGGCCGGTCTCGTCGCAGATTTCGTGGACGTCCTTCAGCGGCGCGCCGGACAGCTCGAACTGGCCGCCGGGCTCCAGGCTGATGGAGGCGGTCATGCCCTCGGCATTCTTGCGCTCCAGGGCGATGATGTGGCCCGCCTCCTCGACGGGGCTCCAGCCGAAACGCTGCAGGCCGGTAAGCATGGCCAGAATGCCACTGTCGCCCTCATAGGTCGGGCGGCGCAGGGTGGTGCGGTCAAACCCGAACTTCTCGTGCTCGGCCCCGATGCGCCACTGGTCCCGGGGCTTGATGCCCTTGGACATGGCCCCGATCAGATCGTCTCTTGATAGCGGCGCGTGATCGGCCATCTGTAACCCCTGCTGTCGCGGCTAGATGGTGGGAAAAGCAGCGCTACTCAAGGGGCTTTGTTGTTTGCCCTATCGCTCGCCGCCCGGCGGCTCTCTGCTCGAGGGCTAACGCTCCCAATCTCCCGCCGCCGCCTGCCAAAGGGTCATGGCCGCGATGGCGGCGGTGTCGGCGCGCAGGATACGCGGACCCAGCGAGACGGCGGTGGTGAAGGACAGGGCGCGGAGGCGCTCACGCTCCTCCGGCGAGAAGCCGCCTTCAGGTCCGATCAGGATAGCCCACGGACCCGGAGCGATATCTTTGAGAGCAGCCATCACCGGTGCCCCGCCCGTCTCGTCGCAGAACATGAGGCGGCGGCCGTCCTGCCAGGTGTCGAGGATGTCGGACAGCTTCATGGGGTCATCAACGACCGGCACGTCCAGACGCCCCGTCTGTTCGGCGGCCTCCTCGGCGATGGCGTCCAGGCGATCCAGGCGGATACGGTCGGCATTGGTGCGCTGGGTCAGGGACAGGCGGACCCGACGCGCGCCCAGTTCGGCGGCCTTTTCGACGATGGTCTCGACCCGCGCCTTCTTGACCACGGCCACGATCAGCTCGAGGTCGGGGCCAAAGGTCTGGGGCCGAACCTGCTCTTGCGCCCTAAGGATGACGCCCTTTTTGAGCACCTCGGCAATGGTGCAGCGCCACTCGCCGTCCTTACCGTTGAAGACCAGCAGATCAGCGCTAACCTTCAGCCGCATCACCTGCGTGAGATAGCGCGACTGGTCGAGCGTGGGTGCGACGGCCGCGCCGGCGGACAGGGGTTGGGGGACGTGTAGGCGGATCATCTCCTGCACTTACTCCCCGGTTCAATTGAGTGGTAGCCGGGCCTGCTCGTGCTGCTGGTGCACCAGGCCCTCAAGCTTTCACGTCCAAAACGCAGCCCGGCATCCCGACGGCTCAGAAATCTGCCATTCGATGGGTCAGCTCTGGCCGCCGACGAAAGCGCTTTCGTCAGCTCAACCATAAAGCATTTAGAGCGTCCGTGCGATCAAGAGCTTCATGATCTCGTTCGTGCCGCCATAGATGCGCTGGACGCGGGCGTCCTTGTACAGCTGGGCGATCGGATACTCGTTCATGTAGCCGTAGCCGCCGTGCAGCTGCAGCATCTCGTCGATGGTCTCGCCCTGGATGTCGGTGACCCAGTATTTGGCCATGGAGGCGGTGGCGGCGTCGAGCTGGCCCTTCAGGTGCAGGCCGATGCAATGGTCGGTGAAGACCTTGGCGACGGTCAGCTTGGTCTTAACCTCGGCCAGCTTGAACTGGGTGTTCTGGAAGTCGAGGATGCGTTTGCCGAAGGCCTTGCGCTCTTTCACATAGGCGATGGTCTCGGTCAGACCACGCTCGGCGGCGGCGACGCCCTGGACGGCGATGTTCAGTCGCTCCTGCGGCAGTTGCTGCATCAGCTGGACGAAGCCCTGACCTTCGTTGCCGCCGATGATGTTCTCGGCGGGCACCTTCACGTCGTTGAAGAACAGCTCGGAGGTGTCGTTGGCCTCCATGCCGATCTTGTGCAGGTTGCGGCCGCGCTCGAACCCTTCGGCTCCGTCGGTTTCGACCACGATCAGCGACGTGCCCTTGGCCCCTTCGGCCGGATCGGTCTTGGCCACCACGATAATGAAATTGGCCAGCTGGCCGTTGGTGATGAAGGTCTTGGAGCCGTTCAGGACGTAGCCGTTGCCGCTCTTGACCGCGGTGGTCTTGATGCCCTGCAGGTCCGAGCCCGCGCCCGGCTCGGTCATGGCGATGGCCCCGACCAGTTCACCCGAGACCAGGCGCGGCAGCCAGCGCTGCTTCTGCTCCTCGGTGCCGTAGTGCCAGATGTAGGGCATCACGATCGCATTGTGCAGGCTGATGCCGAAGTGGTCGGCCCCCTTCCAGCCCAGCTGACGCATCAGCACGACCTCGTGGCGATAGTCACCGCCCATGCCGCCCTCTTCCTCGGGCATGGAAATCCCCAGCAGGCCCGCATCGCCTGCGTCGTTCCAGAGCTGACGCGGCACCGAGCTGTCGGCGATCCACTGGGCGAACTTCTCGGGCGGGGCGTGCTCGTCGATCCACTTGCCGACGCTGTCGGAGAAGAGGGTGATCTCCTCGTCCTGCATGAAGTCGGGGTCGGGACTGTTGAGGATGTTCATGAGCGGCGTAACTCCAAAGTCAGGTCTAATCGCGAACGAGGCGAGCGTCAGTCACGTGTCCGTCCCTCATACGAAGCACGAGCCACTCCGAGTCCAAGGACAGCCAACTCCTTTCCGGGCCGAGACGATAGACAACATCCCACTCCGAAAAGTAGCCGGTGCTTGGTGGCGAACCCAACAGATCAATGACCTCCTTTTCGGACTTGCCTATCAGAACGCCGGTTCTGATGAGGTCATCTGCCATCGGATTCAGGTCGCCGCTCCAATAGTCCGCCTTGGCCCAGACAGCCGGATCGAAAGCGGGCCTGGTCGTCGCCCACCCTACAATACCACCGAGCGCAGCCGCAGCAGCGAGGGCGGCGACCCTCACGCTCAGAACGCCTCCGCCGGCAGCGCCATCAGCACATCCGCGCCGGTCTTCAGCTTGGCCAGGTGAGCGTGGGCGTCGGGCAGGATGCGTTCGACGAAATAGCGGCCGGTGGCGATCTTGTTGGCATAGAAGGGGTCGTCGGAACCGGCGTCGATCTTGGCCTGCGCGGCCTTAGCCATCTGGGCCCAGAGGTAGGCCAGGGCGGTGATGCCGAACAGATTCAGATAGTCGGTCGAGGCGGCCCCGGCATTGTCGGGATTGGCCATGCCGTTCTGCATCAGCCACATGGTCGCTTCCTGCAGCTTCTTCTTGGCGTCGGCCAGACCCTCGACGAAGGGCTGGACGGGGCCTTCGCCGCCGTTTTCGGCCACGAAGGCGTCGATGTCGGCGAACCAGCTCATGATGGCGCGGCCACCCTGCGACGGCAGTTTCCGGCCGACCAGATCCAGCGCCTGGATGCCGTTTGTGCCTTCGTAGATCATGGTGATCCGCGCATCGCGCAGATACTGCGACGCCTGGAAATGCTCGGTGTAGCCGGAACCGCCGTGGACCTGCATGGCCAGGCTGGCGACGTGGAAGCCCTTGTCGGTCAGATAGGCCTTCAGCACCGGGGTGATCAGACCCATGTAGTCATGTGCCTTCTGCGCCTCGGCCGCATCTTCGGAGCGTTGCAGGTCGGCTTGGAGCGCGGTCCACAGGATGAAGGCCTGGCCTCCTTCGACGAAGGCCTTGGCCTCCATCAGCATGCGACGGACGTCAGGGTGGACCAGGATGCTGTCGGCGGGGCCGTCGGGGTTCTTGGGTCCGGTCAGGCTGCGGCCCTGCAGGCGGTCCTTGGCGAACTCCACGGCGGCCTGATAGGCGGCGTCGCCGATGGCCAGGCCTTGCAGGCCGGTGCCCAGGCGGGCCTCGTTCATCACCACGAACATGTTGTTCATGCCCCGGCCTTCCTCGCCGATCAGCCAGCCGGTCGCACCGTCGTACTGCATGACGCAGGTGGCGTTGCCGTGGATGCCCATCTTGTGCTCCAGGCCCGCGCACATCAGGCTGTTGCGCTCACCCAGGCTGCCGTCTTCATTGACAAGAACCTTGGGCACCAGGAACAGCGACAGGCCCTTGATCCCGGCGGGCGCGCCCTCGACGCGGGCCAGGACGGTGTGGATGATGTTGTCGGTGAAGTCGTGCTCGCCGGCCGAGATCCAGATCTTCTGGCCGGTGATCTTGTAGGTGCCGTCGCCCTGCGGGACCGCCTTGGTTCGCACCATGCCCAGATCCGTGCCGCACTGGGGCTCGGTCAGGTTCATCGTCCCGCCCCATTCGCCGGTCGCCATCTTGGGCAGGTATTTGGTCTTCAGCTCTTCGGACGCATTGGCGTGGATGCCGGCATAGGCCCCGGCGGTCAGGCCCGGATACATGGAGAAGGCGGCCGAGGCCGCGGCCGTGAACTGGCCGAAGGCCATCGACACCACGGCGGGCATGCCCTGTCCACCGTACGCCGGATCGGCGGCCAGCGCCGGCCAGCCGGCCTCGACCATGGCCTGATAGGCTTCCTTCCAGCCCTTGGGTCCGGTGACGACACCATTGTCCCAGTGGCAGCCTTCCTTGTCGCCCGAATGGTTGATAGGGGCGATGACCTCCTCGGCGAACTTGGCCCCTTCTTCCAGGATCTGCCCGACCAGGTCGGACGAGACGTCGGCGAAACCGGGCTGGTTGGCGTAGCGATCGATCTCCAGAACCTCGTTCAGGATGAAGGTCAGGTCGCGGACGGGGGCCTTGTAAGCCATGGGTCAGGCTCTCGCTTTGAAGGGGTGAAGGTTGTGGTCGGGGTTCATGCGCGCCTTCAGCAGGCTGGCATATTCTTCGGCGCCGGGCAGCAGGTCGGGACGGTATTCGCCCAGCTTGCGCTCCATGACGGCGCAGGCTTCCTCGGCGGTCTCGATGGCGGCATCCAGGTCTTCGCGCTGCTGTTTCAGGGCGGCGATCTGGGCGCGGTGGCGACGCAGGGCCACGGCCATCTGATGGGTATTGTGGTCGTCGTGGTCGTACAGATCGAGCATCTGCTGGATCTCGACCAGGGAAAAGCCGATGCGGCGTCCGCGCAGGATCAGCTTCAGCCGGGCCCTGTCGCGGGCGTCATAGACGCGGGTCTGGCCCTTGCGCGCAGGGGTCAACAGGCCCTTGTCCTCATAGAAGCGAAGGGCTCTCGCCGTCGCGCCGAACTCTCGGCACAACTGGCGGATGGAGTAGGTGCGATGATCGTCGGCGGTCGCCATGGCCAACGTCATAACTTGACGTGCACGTAAAGGGAAGCCTTGGCGCGCTCAGCCTGCTAGGATGCGACAATGGCCCGCAAACACGTCAACAATGCTGGTGCCGCCAAGCGCGACCTGCCCAGCAAGATCTGCGTGGTCTGTGGCCTGCCCTTCAGCTGGCGGCGCAAATGGGCGCGCGACTGGGATCAGGTGAAGGTCTGCTCGGACCGATGTCGGGCGGCGAAGCCTAAGGCCTAGCGGACCTCGCGGCCCCGAAACCACAAGACGGGCACGGTCATGGCGATCAGAATGGCGTTGGTGACTGCCGGGCCGGCTTCCAGACCCAGGGCGTGGACGCCCAGCATGATCGTCTCCAGTGCCAGCAGGCCGGCGGCGGCGGTCAGCATCAGGGGACGCCCGTGCTTCCAGGACACGACCGGGCCCAGCAGCAGGATGGCCAGCACGATCTCGGCCACCCCCAGACCACGCACCATATTGGCGGGCACCAGGGCGGGCCAGCTCATCAGCTGGATCAGATTGGCCATCGGCTCGGTCAGCTTGGCGTAGCCGGCGGCCGTGAAGAACATCGCCAGCCAGCCCTGCAGCGTCCACAGGGTGAGGTTGCGATAGCTCGCGAACAGGCGCGATCGGGCGGGTGTCAGAACCTGAGAGGTCATATGTTTCGACGCCGGGGAGGGCGCTCGCTTCTTGATTGGTAACAGTTGCGATATCGGATTGAGCCTACCGGTTCGCAAGGGTCTTATAGCCGCGCTTGTGCGATTTGTCATCAACAGATGACATCAGCTGATGACTTATTGTTTCTGTCACCCGAAATAGCACTCGGACACGGCGGTCAAAGGCGCGACTGACTGGCCTGTTCGATGCGGTCCAGCTTGGCGTTCATGGCCGACCAGTCGTCGCGGTCAGCGATTTCGGCCCAGATCGCCTCGACTTCCTCGATCAGCATCTCTTCCGGCTCCGACCGGGCGAAGACGGGGTGTTCCAACCGTTCGGGCCGGTCCGGCGCATGTTCAAACAGGGCGAAGCGGAAGGCATCGAAGGCTTCGCCTTGATAGAGCTTGCCGCGCGGCCCGCCGAGCGCCCGAGCCGAAGAGGCGAAGCCGGCGAACCAGTCGTGGAACAGCGGCTCCCAACGCAGAGCCTCGCGGCCCTCTTTCAATAAGGCCAAGGTCGCATCCAGCAGGCGCTGATCCGCGGCCTCGCCGAGACTGAGCACGCCCAGGCGCTCCATAAAGGCCGCGCGCAGCTCGCGGATATAGGCGGGGCCGAAACCGTTCAGGGCATCCGTCAGCGGCTCGGCCTCGGCGACCAGTTTCAGCGCGCCACCCAGCTGCGTCAGAGCCCAGAAGACGGCTTCGGGCTGGCGGGCGAAGGCGTAGAGGCCGGTCTGGTCGAAATAGGCGGCGGTGAACTCGGGCTGATACGACGGCAGGAAGCGCCACGGGCCGTAATCGAAGCTTTCGCCGGTGACGTTCAGATTGTCGGTGTTCAGCACGCCGTGAACGAAGCCGGCCGCGACCCACCGCGCCGCCAGCCGGGCCGAAGCGTGAACAACGGCGGCGTAGAAGCCCGGGGTGTCTCCCGCCGTGACGCCGGGGTGGTAGAGGCCGCGCGCATGCTCGACCAAAGCCTCGACCATGTCCGGCCGGTTCAGATAGGCCGCGCGCTGGAAGGTGCCGAAGCGGATGTGACTGTGAGACCGCCGCACCAGGACGGCTGACCGGGTCGGCGATGGCTCGTCCCCACGCTCCAGCGTCTCGCCGGTTTCGATCAGCGAAAGCGCGCGGCTGGTCGGCACGCCTTGCGCCTCCAGCATGGCCGCCGCCAGGACTTCGCGCACGCCCCCTTTGAGCGTCAGTCGTCCGTCGCCACCGCGCGACCAAGGCGTGGTGCCGGAACCCTTGGTGCCGAGGTCGAGCAGTCTCTGTCTTGGGGCGCTATCGCTCGCGACGCGGTCGCTCTCTGCATGAGCGCGGGGCGTCTCGCGCAGCTGGGCCGCCAGGAATCCGCGCCCGTCTCCGAGGTCGGGATTGTAGTGCCTGAACTGATGTCCGTGATAGCGCATGGCGATGGGCCCAGGCTGGCCGGGTAGGGGCTCGAATCGTCCGAAGTGCGCGATCCACTCGGCGTCGGTCAGGGTGTCCAGACCGACCGCGGCCGCAGCGCGATCGTTGCGTAAGCGCAGGCGGGTTTGCGGAAAGACGGCGGCCTGAACCGGATCGCCGAACTCGGGCCCCAGTGCGGCGAACTGCGGATCGGGACGATAGGTTGGCGAAACGGGCATCGGTCGCAGATGCGACCTGCAAGGATCACGCGCAACCACTCAGCAGGTTGATCGTATGGTGCGGTGCGTTAAGCTAACGGCAGAGATCAGGTCGGGCTTATCCCGGCCAGGCCGGCGCCGATGCGCGAACCCGGTCCGGCACCCGTCGATAACCCGGTGCCACGTACAGACCTTTTTTTATCGGAGGCCGACGTGGCGCGCAGGATCACGATCAATACGCTGCAGTTCCTGAAGACCGAGGCAGGGTCCGGCATGGCTTTGGGCCTGGCGGCGCTCACGGCCCTGATCGTAGCCAATTCTCCTCTGGCGGGCGGTTATTTCTATTGGCTCAAGAGCGAGCATGTCCTGCAGGTAGGGCCGCTGATGCTGGAGTTGGCCATCTCCGACTGGATCAAGGAAGGTCTGATGGCGATCTTCTTCCTCGTCGTGGGGCTGGAGATCAAATACGAGATCCTCAAGGGTGAACTCAGCGATCCGCGCAAGTTGGCGACGCCCGTGCTGGCGGCCATCGGGGGCATGCTGGCCCCCGCAGGAGTCTATCTGCTGGTATCAGGCCTGGCGGCAGGCCCGCACGAAGGCTGGCCCATCCCGTTGGCAACAGACATCGCCTTCGCGCTCGCCGTCTTCGCCGTCGCCGCCAAGAAGCTTCCCTCATCGCTGCGGGTATTCCTGCTGACCTTGGCCATCGTCGATGACTTGGGGGCCATCGCCTTGATCGCCGTGCTGTTCTCGTCCGGCATAGAGTGGATGCCGCTTGCCGCCGTCGCCGGCCTGTTGGTCGCAGGCGCGATCGGTGCGCGGATGACACGGATTCCGGCACCATTCTGGGTGCTGGGCTTTGCGGTGGTCTGGTATCTGACGGTCCTGGCCGGTCTTTCGACATCCCTGACGGCCGTCGCGTTTGCTCTGATCGTGCCGGTCGAGCCGCGCAAGTGCGACAACCAGAGCCCTCTGAAGGAAGCGATGCATGACCTGCATCCCTATGTCGCCTTCCTGGTCCTGCCGCTGTTCGCCTTCGCCAAGGCGGGCGTCAGCTTCGCCGGCCTGGCGCTGGATCAGGCGATGGCGCCTCTGGTGATCGGGATTGCGCTGGGTCTGTTCGTGGGCAAGCAGATCGGCGTGTTCGGCATGGCCTGGCTAGCCTCGGCATTGAAGCTGGGGGCCAAGCCGACAAACTCGACCTGGCTGGAGGTCTACGGCGTCAGCCTGCTGTGCGGCGTCGGCTTCACCATGAGCCTGTTCATCGGCGTTCTGGCCTTTCCGGGAGCGATCGATTCGGTCGAGCAGGTCGAGGTCAAGCTGGGCGTTCTGGGCGGCTCTTTCCTGTCCGCCGTGTCTGGCGCGATCGTGCTCGGTGTCGCCGGTGCCCGACGCAAGAAATTGGCCGCAGCGAACACGGATACTGACGCCAGCTAGGCGAATATTGACCTAAGGTCATCGTTTTCTGTCGCTTTTGCGTCACAGTTTGGCGACGCACGCGGTTGAATTGTGTCGTGATGTTGTGCGGCTGCTTGTCGCTGACTCGGGATAGGCTTACCCAAAAGGTTGGACTTTCCGTGCTCCATCAGAAGAGCGCGGTCCAGGGATCAGGAAACGCCGCGGCGACCGCCCAATGCGGGGCCCGGCATAATGTCGGGGAAGCCATATGCGCCTTACCAATCTGCTTCGTTCCACAGCCTCCGTCGCCGTCGTAGGTGCCGTGGCGTTCGGTTTCGCCGGCGTGGCCTCGGCCCAGTCGGCCGAGCAGGACAGCCCGACCACCATCGACGACATCATCGTCACCGCCCAGAAGCGCGAGCAAAACCTTCAGGACGTGCCGATCGTGGTCACCAGCCTGTCGTCCGAGACGCTTCAGGATGCGGGTGTGCGCGACATCAAGGACCTGCAGATCCTGACGCCGGGCCTGACAGTCACCTCGACCTCGTCGGAAGCCTCGACCACTGCCCGTATCCGCGGTGTCGGCACCGTGGGCGACAACCCCGGTCTGGAAAGCTCGGTCGGCGTGGTCATCGACGGCGTCTATCGCTCGCGCAACTCGGTTGGCTTCGGCGATCTGGGCGAACTGAGCCGTATCGAAGTTCTGAAGGGTCCGCAGGGCACCCTGTTCGGCAAAAATACCTCGGCCGGCGTCATCAACATCATCACCGAAGCTCCCTCATTCACGCCCGGCTTCAACGCCGAAGGTACTGTTGGCAACTACGGTGCCTTGGGTGCTTCCGGGTCGGTTACGGGCCCGATCAGCGACCAGCTGGCGTTCCGCCTTTACGGTGCTCGTCGTGTTCGTGATGGCTTCTATAACGTCGATACCGGTGACGGCCCGCGCCCCAATACTGATGACCAGAACCAGGATTTCGGAGCTGTCCGCGGTCAGCTGCTGTGGCTGCCAAACGACAATACGTCTCTGCGACTGATCGCTGACTACACGCGTCGCGACGAATACTGCTGCACCGGTGTGCAGATCCGCTCCGGGCCAACGCAAGCCTTCATCGACCAGCTTTCCACCGGCTCGGGTGCTCGGCCGCCTGCGGCCGGCTTCGCGCCGTTGCCCTTCTCGCGGACGGCATTCGCAAACCGCGAAAGCGGCCAGTCGATCGACGATATGGGCGTCTCGCTGGAGGCGAACATCGACATGCCGTCGATGTTTGGTGGCGCTACCCTAACGTCCGTTACGTCCTGGCGGGACTGGTCGACCGAACTGGGGCAGGATATTGACTATACCGGTGCGGATATCGCCTACCGAGTCCAAGACGAGCAAAATGGCTATAGCGTCGAAAATCTGACGCAGGAGTTCCGCCTGGCCGGTCAGACGGACCGCTTTGACTGGCTGGTCGGGCTGTTCGCGACCCGTGAGGACATCACTCGGGATGACAGCTGGTATTTCGGTGCCGATTACACGCCCTTCATCTCCCTTCTGCTGACCGCTAGCCTGAACGCAGCAACGCAAGGTTTGCCGACGCCTCCTGGGCCGATCCCGATCAACCCTGGCCGCGTGGGCTGCTTTACCGCGACGGGGCAAACCGCTCCGGGCTTGCAGGGCTGCCTATACGGGCTGGTCCCCGCCACAGGGCCAGGCTTTACGCTCGGGCAAGGCTATGCTGACACCTATGATCAGGAATCGACTTCGATTGCCTTGTTCACCAACAACACTTGGCGCGTGACGGATCAGTTCGAACTGACGTTGGGCCTTCGCTACACGATGGACGACAAGTCTCTCGACGCTCGCCAACAGAACGTGAACGGCAACGGTGCAACCTGTACGGCAGCTCAGCTCAATGCAGCGGCTATCGGCGGCGCAGTCGGTGCCGGCAACGTCGGCGGAATCCTGGGTGCGCTTTGCCTTCCGTTCACCAACAGCGCCTTCAACAATCGCACTATCTCCGAAAGCTCGGATGACAGCGAACTGACTGGAACGATCAAGGCGGCTTATCGCCTCAACGACTCATTCATGTTCTATGGCTCGTACGCCCGCGGCTATAAGAGCTTCGGCTACAATCTGGACCGCGTCCATCGCACGGGTACCATCACCCCGGTGTCGACCCTGTTCTTCCCGTCCGAATATGTCGACAGCTACGAGCTCGGCGCAAAGATGACGCTGCTGGATCGCACCCTGTTGCTGAACGTCACCTATTTCGATCAGACGTTCGAAAACTTCCAGCTGAACACGTTCAACGGTGTGGGCTTCACTGTGGAGCCGATCCCGGAACTGACGTCGCGCGGTATTGATGCCGACATGGTCTGGTTCACGCCGATCGATGGCCTGAGCTTGCAGGGAGGTCTAACCTACACCGATGCGGAGTATGGTGTGTTCACGGCCGCCGATTTGGTCGATCCGAACAACTTCCCGGCCACGTCGCTGCTGCCCGGCTCGCGCCCATCGTTTGCGCCGGAGTACTCAGCGTCGCTCTCGATCAACTTCGAACGCAACCTCGGCAATGGCCTACGTGGCGGGTTCAGCCTGGCCGGCAAATACATGACGGAATACAACACCGGCTCTGACCTTTCGCCGTTCAAGCTCCAAGATGCGTTCACCACCGTCAACGGCCGGATCATGATTGGTACGGAAGATGAGCGCTGGACGATGGAGTTCTGGGCGCAGAACCTGACTGACGAAGAGTATCTGCAGGTCGGCTATAACGGCCCGCTGCAAGGCACCGCCTTCCAGACGACGGTGCAGGGCGCGGGAACCAGCAACCCTGGCACCTTCTATAACCAAGCCCGCGATACCCAAACCTACAACGCCTTCCTGGGTGCACCGCGCACTTACGGCGCGACCCTGCGCTTCAAATACTGATCACGGCCTCTTCGAAGGTCTCGACAAGGAGCCGGTCGGGGGAAACCTCGGCCGGCTTTTTCGTGCGCTGATATCAAGGCGCAGCCGGTTTTCGGATGAAGCGGACCAGGTCGCTTGTGAGTTGGGGCGAGCCAGACCACGCGCAATACGACGCACATCCGTGACGATTACCTTCCCAGGCGCGCGAGGATCAGCAGACGACGCGTTTGAGTCGTAGTGCGCAAAGCCGCCTTCACCATCGCCTGGTTCGACACACGGTGCGGACGGGCGATGCTCCTGCAGATCGGCGGCCTGATTTGGCGTCAGTGACTAACGCATCATCATCGTCGTCTATTCGGCTGGAACGTCCTTGGGCGGCTCGCCATGCTGATGGTGGAACATGCGGCCAAGCCTTCCGCCGACGCGCGTCTTGGCCCCATCGATCAGGCTGAAGGCGGCCGGGACGAAGATCAGCGACAGGGCGGTGGACGTGATCAACCCGCCGATGACCGCGATGGCCATGGGAGAGCGAAACTCCGTCCCCTCGCCGATGGCCAGGGCGATGGGCAGCATGCCCAGACCCATGGCCAGGGTCGTCATGATGATCGGCTGGGCCCGCTTGTGGGCGGCGTCCACGATGGCGTCATAGCGGCTCAAGCCTCGCTCCATGGCTATGATGGCATAGTCGACCAGCAGGATGGAGTTCTTGGCCGCGATGCCGGTCAGCATGATGATGCCGATCAGGGCGGGCATGGACAGCGCCTTGCCGGTCACCAGCAGAAGGAAGAAGGCCCCTCCGAACGACACCGGCAGGGCGGTCAGGATGGTGATTGGGTGGAAGAAGCTCTTGAACAGCAGAACCAGCACCAGATACATCAAGAGAATGCCCGTCACGATGGCGAATATGAAGCCGGACGCCGTCTCCTGAAGGTTTTCCAGCTCGCCCGACACCGCCTGGCTGACCCCATTGGGCAAAGCCCTCATGGCAGGCAGAGCGTTCACCCGTTCCGAGGCCTGACCCAGGGTGATGCCGTTCAGCTCTGCCGTCAGCGTCGCCACGCGCAGGCGATCCAGACGGGTCAACTGATTGGGGCCAGCACCGAAGCTGATATCTGCCACGGATGACAGCGGCACCGCCGCGCCGGACGCGGTCGGCACCTGAAGATTTTCGATGATGCCCAGATCGGCACGAGAGTCCTCGGTCAGCATGACCCGGATGGGCACCTGACGGTCGCCCAGATTGAACTTGGGCAGCAGCTGGTCCGCATCGCCCAGGGTGGCGACGCGCGCGACCGAACTGATGTCCGAGGCCGTCACGCCCTGCTGGGCGATGTCGGGCTTGGGCGTGATCAGGATTTCCGGACGCACCAGGGCAGCCGAAGACACCACATTGGACAGGCCGGGAATGTCGCGCATCTGGCGCTCGACCGCCGCGGCCGCATCTTCCAGCACGGCCCCGTCGTCACCGACCAGCGAGATGGACACCTGACCACCCCCGCCACCCTCGACACCGAACTGGACGCGGGCTCCGGGGATCTGGCGCAGGATCGGCCCCATCTCCTGTTCGAAGGCCTGCTGGCGAATGTCGCGTTCGTTCTTCTTGACCAGATTGATGGTCATGCTGGCGCGACGAACCTCGCCCGCGCTGGAGCCGCCACCGGGGCCGAAGCTGGTCGTGGCCGAACCGATGGACGCGTAGACCGACTTGACCTCGGGCCGCTCTGTCAGGGCCGCCGTCGCGCGCTGAACCACTGCATCGGTCTCGGCCAGGGTCGCGCCAGGCGGCAACTGCACGCTGACACTGGAGCGTGACACGTCCTCGACTGGAATAAATTCGAAGGGCAGGCGCGAGGCCAGAACCAGGGACAGGACAAAGAAC
The DNA here is from genome assembly GCF_041919755.1 of Brevundimonas sp. Lineage (GTDB taxonomy): Bacteria > Pseudomonadota > Alphaproteobacteria > Caulobacterales > Caulobacteraceae > Brevundimonas. The sequence continues at coordinate 99,246 of NZ_JAYRTD010000002.1, forward strand.
AGCGTCCCCAGACCCATCACCCACAGACGATGGTCAAAGACCCGCCACAGGATATGCCGCCGGAAAAAGCCACCCCGCCGCTCGGCCCGGTCCGCCCTCAGCTGGCGCGAGCCGGAGTGACCCAGCCCCCAGCGCAGCAGCCGCAGATAGGCGGTCATCCAGGCTGGATCAGAGTGCTCCTTGCCCTGGTTCGCCTTCAGCATATAGGCGCTCATCAGGGGCGTCAGGGTCCGCGCGACGACTAGCGAGAAGAAGACGCTGACGCAGGTCGCGATGGCGAAGCTCTTGAAGAACTGACCCACGACCCCTGGCATGAAGCCGGTGGGCGCAAAAACGGCAATCAGGGTCGCTGTGGTAGCGATGACGGCCAGACCGATCTCGTCCGCCGCCTCGATGGCCGCCGGATAGGGGGCCTTGCCATCCCGGATGTGCCGGACGATGTTCTCGATCTCGACGATCGCGTCATCCACCAAAATGCCGATGGTCAGAGACAGAGCCAGCAGGGTGACTACGTTCAGCGACTGACCCGTCAGGTCCATGATCAGGAAGGTCGGGATCAGCGACAGGGGCATGGCCACGGCCGCGATGAAAGTCGCGCGCCAGTCTCTGAGGAAGATGAACACGACCAGTACGGCCAGGCCTGCGCCCAGTACCAGGGCCTCGACCGAGGCATGGAAGTTGTTGATCACATCCTGGGTGGTGTTGGTGACCTGGGCGATGGTGACGTCGGGCAGTTCCTCGTCCAGCTTTTCGATCTCGGCCTTGGTGGCCTCATAGACATCGAGCTCGGACGAGCCTTTGGAACGGCTAACGGAGAAGCCGACGACTTCCTCGCCGTTGAAACGGGCGCGGCCGCGCGCTTCGGACCATTCATCGCTTATCTCGCCCAGGTCGCCCAGCCGCACGGACCGACCCGCGACCGGGATCAGAGTCTCGCGCAGGGCCTCGACCGACGGTGCCGAGCCCAGCGTGCGGATTGCCTGTTCGGTGCCGCCGACCTCACCGCGCCCGCCGGGCAGGTTGATGTTGCTGGCCCGCAGCTGGTTCGAGACGGCGGCGGCGCTGACGCCCTGGGCCGCCAGTTTTTCGGGGTCCAGCTTGATGCGGATTTCGCGGGCGACCCCGCCGTCGCGGCTGACCTGGCTGACACCCTCGATCGACAGCATGCGCTTGGCGACGGTGTTGTCGACGAACCAGCTCAGCTCTTCGGGGTTCATGCCCGGCGCGCGCACCACATAGGTGGCGATGGGCAACTGTGTGAACTCGATACGCTGGACGATCGGTTCCTGAACGTCGGCAGGCAGGTTCTGGCGAATGCCCGAGATCGCGTTGCGGACGTCGTTGGTCGCCTTCTCCAGGTCGACGCCCAGATTGAAGGTGATGGTCGTGGTCGATACGGAATCGCTGATGGTCGAGTTGATATCGTCGACTTCACCCAGGCCGGCGACGGCGTCCTCCACCAAGCGCGTGACCTGGGTCTCCAGCTCTGTCGGGGCGGCACCGGACTGGGCCACCGTTACGGCGACCACCGGCAGATCGACATTGGGAAAGTTGTTGGTCGGCAGCCTGAAGTAGCTGAGCGTTCCCGCCACCGTCAGGATGATAAAAAGCAGGACGATCGGGATCGGGTTCCGGATCGACCAGGACGAGATGTTGTTGAAGTTCACGGCCTAGTCCGCCTTTTGCGGGGCGGAGGCCTGAACCGGACGGGCCGCCGTCGGGGGCGCGATGCGCACCAGATCGCCCTCGCCCAGGAAGCCAGCGCCATCGACGACAACACGCTGACCGGCCTGCAGGCCTGAGGTGACTTCCACGGCCTGACCCACGCGGGCACCGGTCTGGATGGGAACGAAGCGCACGGCCTCGTTGGTGCCGATCACATAGGTGCCGGGCTTGCCCTCGCGATAGACGATGGCCGCGGAGGGGATGCTGAGCGCAGGGGCGACGCCCACATCGATGGTGGCGCGGGCATACATGCCGGGTCGCAGCGAGCCGCCGGGGGCCAGGGCGATGCGGGCGACCCCCAGTCGGGTCTGCGGATCGACTTCCGGTGTCACGATACGGACCGTGCCGGTCGTGCGGCTCGACTCGTCCCCGACGATGGTGGCCGGGGCACCGGGGCGCACCAGCAGAAGCTCCGCCTCGGGTACGCGCGCATCCAGTTCCAGCCGCCCGTCACGCACGATGCGGAAAAGCTCGGTCCCCGCTCCGATGATCTGGCCGCGCGTCACGCTTCGGCTGGCAATGAGACCCGACACCGGGGCCCGCACGGTCGCCTGACCCAGCCGGGTGCGGATCTCGGACAGGGCGGCCTGGGCCGCCGCCAGATTGGCGGAGGACGAGCGCTGGTTGGCCAGGGCCGTATCCAGCGATGCCTGGCTAAGGAAGCCGCGTTCCTTCAACTCCTGAGCGCGGGCCAGGGCCGCGTCGTCGCGCGCCAGATTGGCTTGGGCCGTCTGCACCTGGGCCTGGGCCTGGCGGACCTGGGCTTGCAGCAGATCGTCGTTCATCTGCACCAGAACCTGGCCCTGACGCACATAGCTGCCTTCGTCGACCAGCACGGCCGTGGCGGTCAGGCCCCCGGCCTCGGCCCCAACCGGCACCTCCTCCCAGGCCGAGACGCTGCCGGAGGCGTCGACCTGACGCGGCAGGGAGGTCTGGGTCACTGTGGCGGCCGTTACCGTCTGGCGGGACTTGGGAGCCTCGGCCTTTTCCTCGCCGCCGCTGCAGGCGACCACGGCAAAGGCCGCTCCGACCATCATCAGGTTGCGAAAAGCGGTCATGGTCTGCGCCATGTCGTGTCCTTTGGTGCGATGCACGGCGGGAGGAGACGCCGCGCTGTGAGCAGGGCGCTATGCCCGACCCTGGTGTCATCAGCGGTTGATTAAACTGTGGCTTTGCCGTGAGGAAGCGGTTTGACGTCGATTACCACAATGTAATGCGCCACCGTGACAGATCATCTGGCCCGTGCATGCGGCGTCGAAATGTTCTAGATGCGCCCCAGCATGACGACACCTCCCATCGACCGTATCCGCAACTTCTCCGTGGTCGCCCATATCGACCACGGCAAATCGACCCTGTCCGACCGCCTGATCCAGGTGACCGGCGGCCTGACGGCGCGCGAGATGTCGTCGCAAGTCCTTGATAATATGGACATTGAGAAAGAGCGGGGGATCACGATCAAGGCGCAGACGGTGCGCCTGCACTACCGCGCCAAGGATGGGCTGGACTACGTCCTGAACCTCATGGACACGCCGGGGCATGTGGACTTTGCCTATGAGGTGTCGCGGTCGCTGGCGGCGTGCGAGGGCAGTCTGCTGGTGGTCGATGCGTCGCAGGGGGTGGAGGCCCAGACCCTGGCGAATGTCTATCAGGCGATCGACAACAACCACGAGATCGTGCCGGTCCTGAACAAGATCGACCTGCCGGCGGCAGAGCCGGACCGGGTGCGCCAGCAGATCGAGGATGTCATCGGGCTGGACGCCTCGGACGCGGTCATGTGCTCGGCCAAGTCGGGCATCGGGATCGAGGATGTGCTGGAGGCCATCGTCACCCGCCTGCCGGCGCCCAAGGGCGATCCCGACGCGCCGCTGAAGGCCATGCTGGTGGATGCCTGGTACGATCCCTATCTGGGCGTCGTGCTGCTGGTCCGCGTCTTTGACGGCACCCTGAGGGCCGGGCAGCGGGTCAAGATGATGCAGGCCGGCTCGACCCATCTGGTCGACCGCGTCGGTGTCTTCCTGCCCAAGAACACCCCGGTCGAGAGCCTGGGGCCCGGCGAGGTCGGCTTCATCACCGCCCAGATCAAGGAGGTCGCCAACGCCGCCGTCGGCGACACCATCACCGACGAAAAGAAACCCACGGCCGAGCCGCTGAAGGGGTTCAAGGACGTGCAGTCGGTGGTCTTCTGCGGCCTGTTCCCGGTCGACGCCGCCGATTTCGAGGACCTGCGCGCCGCCATCGGCAAGCTGCGCCTGAACGACGCCAGCTTCACCTATGAGATGGAGAGCTCGGCCGCCCTGGGCTTCGGCTTCCGCTGCGGCTTCCTGGGCCTGCTGCATCTGGAGATCATCCAGGAGCGCCTGAGCCGCGAGTTCAATCTGGACCTGATCGCGACGGCACCCTCGGTCGTCTACAAGATCCAGAAACGCGACGGCACCGAGATCGACCTGCACAACCCCGCCGACCTGCCCGATGTGATGCAGATCGACACGATCAGTGAGCCCTGGATCAAGGCCACCATCCTGACGCCCGACGAATATCTGGGCGGGGTCATCAAGCTGTGCCAGGACCGTCGCGGCAGCCAGATCGAACTGTCCTACGTCGGCACCCGTGCCTTGGTGGTCTATGAGCTGCCGCTGAACGAGGTGGTGTTCGACTTCTACGACCGGCTGAAATCCATCTCCAAGGGCTATGCCTCGTTCGACTACGAGATCACGGACTACAAGGTCGGCGACCTGGTCAAGATGAGCATCCTGGTCAATGCCGAGCCGGTCGACGCCCTGTCCATGCTGGTCCACCGCGGCCGGGCCGAGACGCGCGGACGCGGCATGGTCGAGAAGATGAAGGAGCTGATCCCGCCCCACATGTTCGTCATCCCGATCCAGGCGGCCATCGGCGGCAAGATCATCGCCCGCGAAACCGTCCGCGCCCTGCGCAAGGATGTGACGTCCAAATGCTACGGCGGCGACGCCACCCGCAAGAAGAAGCTGCTGGAGAAGCAGAAAGCCGGCAAGAAGCGCATGCGCCAGTTCGGCAAGGTGGAGATCCCGCAGGAGGCCTTCATCGCGGCGCTTAAGATGGATGAGGATTGAGGGCGATCGGCGGGCTGCCCTTCTAGACCGCCGGCCAAGAATCCGTCAGCGGCGACCCTGGCTAAGTGAGCCCTCGCGATGTCGAGGCCGCGCGAAACGCGGATGGGGTTGCGCCAAAGCGTTCTCGGAAGCGCGCGGCGAAATGCGACGGCGACGCAAAGCCGAGGTCGTAAGCGATCGTCGACATGGGGTGCAGCGTCTCGACGAGCCGGCGGCTCGCGACGTTGAGCCTCAGCGCTATCACATAGTCCGCATAACCTTGACCGAACGCGCTTGCGAACTTGCGGGAGAAGTGGGTTGGCGACAGCCCACAGAGCGCGGCCGCCGCGCCCAGGCAGAGGCGCGCGCCCGGTGCCTGATGCAGGCGCGACAGAGCCGGTCGGAACGCATCGATCGGCGAGGGCGCCGCCGGTGTCGCGGTACGCAACGGCAGCGCCGAAAGATCCCAGAGCAGAGCCGCCAATCGTGCAGAACGCCCCTCGTGTGGGGCGGTCGGATCGCCTTGCCAATCAATCAACATGGATAGCCGGTCCAGGGTCGCGCCATCAGGGATACCGACCATGGGTGTGCTTGGAAGCGGGGCACCGATCGCGCGCCCGGCGTCTGGGTCGAACTGGACGATGCGCCACGCCCGGGTGCCAGGGTCGATCGCAAAATCGTGGCAGGCCATTGGAGGCACGTATACCATCGTCCCATCCGTGATGGGGGCTTGCAGCCCATCGCAGATGAACGATCCCGACACCCGCTCGAACAGCACCACCTCTCCGCACGCATGGAAGTGACGGAGCCTGGCGTTGGGCGCATCGCTGGGTCTAAGCCGGACCCGCTCGTAACGAGCGACGGACCCCGGACCCAGCACGACGGGCTCGCAAAGAGTGGTCATGCGCAAGATCGTGATAGCGAACCACCGTTAGCGCAATAGACGACGCCAGCGCGAAAGGCCCAAGCCCGGGATAACGTCCGCGTCATGACGGCTACGCGATCAACCGACCCCGCTTTGGACGCCGACTATCTTCTCGGGGCAGAAGCCAAGGTGGCGTTCGAACGCGACGGCTTCGTTAAGCTTTCCGGTGTGCTTCCTGCGGCGGTGGTGAAACACTATGGGGCCGAAATCACCCGCCTGACGTTGGACCTGAATGCCGAGACCCGTCCCCTCGCGGTGCGGGACACTTATGACCGGGCGTTCCTTCAGGTGATGAACCTGTGGCGGGACGAGGAGGCGATCCGACCGTTCGTATTCTCCCGACGTCTTGCCCGTATCGCGGCCGAACTATTGGGGGTGAAGGGCGTGCGACTCTACCACGACCAGGCGCTGTACAAGGAGCCCGGCGGCGGCATCACACCTGCTCATGCGGACCAGTACTATTGGCCGCTCGCATCCGATCGCGTGGTGACCGCGTGGATACCGCTTCAGGACGTACCGCTGGACATGGGTCCGCTCGCTTTTTTCCGGGGGAGCCACCACGAGGCCTTCGGCCGCGACCTGGCCATTTCCGACGAGAGCGAGCGCGTCATTTCGGAGGCCATGCTGGCGCGCGGGTTCGAGCTGGCCGAGGATTCGTTCGCCCTCGGTGACGTCAGCTTCCATGCGGGCTGGACCTTTCATCGCGCGGGCGAGAACAGGAGCCAGAGTCCGCGGTCGGTGATGACCATGATCTACATGGATCGCGACATGCGCGTCGCCGAGCCCGTCAATGCGATGCAGCAGAGCGACCTGGCGCAATGGCTGCCGGGCCTGGGGCCTGGCGATGCGGCAGCGTCGCCACTCAACCCGCTCCTTTGGGATCGGACGCCAATCAACTTGGGGGAGATGAATTGATGCAACGGAAGCAAGGAACTGGAGTGGGCGCGAGCCGCCGCACTCTGCTCACCGGCGCAGTCGCCCTGGGCCTAGCTGCGACGGGTCCGGCGCGCGCGGCCGCGCGTTGGACATCCGACCTTGCGCACGAGGCTCCCGAAGCGTTCCTCGTGCGCCAGTTCGCGACCGCGGACGCCGTCCTGCTCTCAGAGGACCACGGCGTGCGCCAGAACCTCGCCTTCCTGAAATCGCTGATCCCGGCCCTCTACAGAGCCGGGGTGAGTTCCATTGCCATGGAGTTCGGTGGGGTAGAGCAGCAGGCGGAGCTGGATCGTCTGGTGACGGGGCCGCGCTACGACGAGACGGTCGCCCGCAATCTCATGTTCCGATATGATTCCGGCTGGCCTTTGCGCGACTACTGGGACGTCTATCGCGCGGCCTGGGCTTTCAACCAGACCCTGCCTTCCGGCGCCCGCCCATTCCGAATCCTTAACCTCACCTACCGGTTGGCGTGGGAAGAGATGGGCGGACCGATGACGCCGGCTACGGCGCGTCGAGTGTTTCATGAGGGGCCGGTGGACCCGTACCGCGCCCGCCTCATCCAGCAGGAGGTTCTGGACAAGGGAGACAAGACGCTTGCCTTCGTGGGATGGCCGCACGCGATCACCCGGTTCAAGCTGCCGCTCTACGATTACAATGCGCCGGGCTTCGTCCGCTGGGAAAGCCGCAACCTCGGCCACGTTCTGCACGCTGAAAATCCGGGGCGTATCCGCAGCGTTATCCTGCATGCCCCGTTTGCCTCTGCCGATGGCATGGGTCTGGTTCAGCCCGCTCGCGGAGTGTTGGAACAGGCTTTTGCGTCTCACGGGGCCCCGTGTGCCTTCGACTTGCATGGCCCGGCTGGCGACCTGCATGACGCCAGCGCCCACGCGGTGGGCGACCCCGGCTTCACCATGCGCGACTTCGCCGATGGCTATATCATTCTCGATCGCCTCGGTAATCTCGAGGGGTGCGAGCTGGACATGGCCTATGTGACGCCGGCGACCTTCGATGATGCCCGACGCCGGTTCCCCCGCGAGCTGAGGGCTCAACCCCGAACGCTGGAGGAGTACTGGGCCAGCGCACGAGCGTTCGTTGATATTCGCCGCCGGTATGCTTCAGTCATGACATAGCCGCCCCGGCTCAGCCAAAATCCGGTGACGAACGGTCAGATCGACCGGCTGAACTGGCGCTGGTCCGCGCCCGATCGACAACACTCCATGGTCGGCGCGTCCATGGGGCTTCAAGGGGTGTCAACGCTCTCGTCACAATCTTGCCCGCCACGTCTCCGCCTCCAGCGTGACCGACGCCTCCAGCGGCGGCGGCAAGACGAACAGCCCTGGCGCGGTCGCGAGGTCGTGCAGGCGGTAGAGCCGCCAGTCGGCGGGGCGTTCCATCGAGACCTCGCGTTCGGTGCGGGTCAGCCAGAAGGGGGTGGTGGGGCCGCCTCGGGTGGCCTTGACCTCGATCAGGCGCTCGGCACCGGAGGGCTCGAAACTGCGGATGTCATAGCCCGCGCCGTCGCCGCGTTCCTGGCTGGTCCATTCGATGCGGCGGGCGAGGTCGGGGCGGTCGGCGGCGATCAGGCGGGCGCGTTCGTGATGTAGGACGTGGTGCTCGCCCAGCAGGCCGAGGGCGCGATTGCGGTGGTCGCGAGCGGCGGGGTCGTATTTGCGGACCAGGCGGGTGAGGCCCTCCGGGCGCGGGGTGCGGGGCGGGCCGGCGGAAGGGGTTTCGGTGAGGGTGAGGGGGCGGATGGCTGGGTCAGCGCTGTCGTAGGGACGGGTGGGTTCGGACATGCCGGAGGGCAGTTGTGCTTGCGGCTGGCCCCATCCACCGCCCTCGGCGGTCCGGTCGTGGGATCGCATGCGATCCTTCCTCCACCCCCAATGGGGGAGGAATGCGTCGTCGGCGAGGACTTCGGAGTGGCTTTCGAGATAGCGGCGGAAGGCCGGGAAGATCGCGTCCTGAACATTCGGAGCAGGTGCAAAGCCCGGTAGGCGCGGCAAGCCAAGCTCACCTGCCACGAATGCAAGATTGCCGAGCTTGAAGTCGATAGAGCCGATGCCGCGACCGATCTTGGCATCCAATGTGCGTTTGCTTTCGGCCTTGAAGCCGCGTTGGGCGTTTGGCAGCCCCTCAAGCATCGAGAAGTAGGCCGCGACGATGGCGTCGAGCTCTTCGTCCTGCCAGTCGGTTCCAGTCTTTTGTGCGTTGGCCACGGTGTCTCCCTGAGGCCAGGCTAGACGGCTTGGCGCGGAATGCCAGGGGCGGAAGGCGGCACCGCTTCCGGATGGACACGATTGGATATCGCGCACTGGATTTGTTGGTGACATGGGCGTTTGCGGGGCGATCTGTGCACTTTGCCTGACACAGGTCGTGGCGGGGTTAGGCTTGTGGTCATGACACAGGCGAATGAGACGACGGAAACCGCGGGCGACGAACCGGCGATGGCGAGGACCGATCCGCGGCGGGGGCGGGAGCGGCGGCCGTACAAGATCCGGGGGCCGGAGACCTGGGCGCTGATCCGCGAGAGCTATCTGGCGGGGGCGTCGGCGCGGCAGCTGGCGGCGCGGTACGACGTGACGGAATGGGCCATCTGGCGGCGCGCGTGGAAGAAGGGCTGGACCAAGCAGGACCGGGTCGAGCCGGTGCCGCCGCCCGCGCTGGGAACGCTGACGCCTGAGGTTGACGGGGGTGCGGGGTCCGTCGATGGGCCTGCTGATCCGGGCGCCCTGTCGCGCGAGGCGCTGGCCGGAGTGGCGCGGGCGATGAAGCAGGGGCGTCTGGATGAGGCGCGCAAGCTGTCGCAGCTGGCCGTGTCGCTGGGGCGGCTGGGGGAGGGGCCGGGGCGGGGGGACTTCACCCTGAGCGACATGGTGCGGGTCATCTTCGACGCCGAATATCGCATCGAGGTGTTCGGGATTGACCCCGATGCGCCGCCGGATCCCGTCAAGAGCCAGTACTGCGACCTGAAAATTCAGGCCCGCGACGCCGCCGCGGCGGAGCGGGTGGCGCTGAAAACCAAGGGGTACCGGGAAGGTCGGGCCGAGCTGAGGGCCGAGCTGGGGCTGGAGCCCGAGGCGGTGCCAGAGCCGGGGACGGAAGGGGCGGAGATCTATTGGTCCTGTGGGCACCACGTGGTTCGCGTGCGCAAGCGGTGAATGCGCGACGTTTTGCAGGTGTCCGGCGACAAGGGTCCGGAACCCGTTGCCTGCCCCACCATTTGACCCTGCATGAAAACAGCTATCGTTACCGGAGCCGCGGGCCTGATCGGTCGGGGGATATGTCAGGCGCTGATCGCGGAGGGGTGGACCGTCGCGGCCTTTGATCTGAAGCCGGGGCCGGAGGGGACGCGGTCGGTGATCTGTGACGTCGGGGACGAGGCGTCGGTGAAGGCGGCGTTTGCCGGGCTGGGGTGGGAGGCGCTGGACCTGCTGGTCAACAATGCGGGGATCGCCCAGCCGGATCGCGGGCCGATCGCCGAGCTGTCGCTGGCCGAATGGCGCAAGGTGACAGACAGCCACCTGACCGGGGCGTTCCTGATGAGCCGGGCGGCGATACCGCTGCTGGAAGTGGCCGGGTCGGGGGTGGGTGCGATCGTCAACATGGTCTCGACGCGCGCCTTCATGTCCGAGCCGAACACCGAGGCCTATGCCGCCTCCAAGGGGGCGCTGGTGGCACTGACGCACGCCATGGCGATCAGCCTGGGGCCAAAGGTGAGGGTCAATGCCATCGCGCCGGGCTGGATCACCGATGACGACGACCTGAGGCCGGTCGATCATCAGCAGCATCCGGTCGGTCGGGTAGGACGGCCCCAGGATATCGCGCAGGCGGTGCTCTATCTGGCCGGGGCGGGCTTTGTGACGGGTCAGGTGCTGAGCGTCGACGGCGGGATGACGCGCAAGATGATCTATGCGGACTGAGGTGTTTAGCGCCTGATGGAGCCGAGGATCGGCTCGAACAGGTGCCGGGCGAGGTGGCGGACAACGGGCACGACCACGCCGTCGCCGGTCAGGTGCAGGGCGTCGCCCTGGCCCGTAGGCAGCTGATAGCTGTCGGGCAGGCCCATCAGGCGGGCGGTTTCGCGCGGGGACATCAGGCGGGAGCGGACGCGGTCGCCGGTGACCTCCAGCACGATCTGGCGACTGGAGCCCCCGCCGGGGGTGCGCAGGCAGCCGGCGATGCCGTCGAAACGAACCTCGGCCCGCTGGATGCGGTGGCCGTGCTCCTGGCGGGTGCGGCGGTAGGCGGTGCCGTGGGTCAGGGTTCCGGTGCGGCGGGCGACGGCCAGCTTCTGAACGTTCAGCGGGCTCATCTGGGTCAGCAGGCGGGCGGTCTGATCCGGGGTGTGCCAAGGGGTGTTAGGGCCGTCGGGTTCGATCAGGTCCGTCAGGGTGGTGGTGCGGGGCGAGGGCGCGGGCAGGGACCACCACAGGGTGCGGGCGGCGACCTCGGGCGGCAGGGTGCTGACGGCGCGGATGACGGCGGGGGTGTGGAAGGGGCCGTGCGGGTCGGCGCTGCAGAGGGCGGGATCGAGCAGGATGCGGTCGCGCACCCCGATGACGAACAGTCGGGGCCGGGACTGGGGCAGGAACCGCTCGGCATCGATGATCAGGGCCCCGGGGCGATAGCCGCCCTCGGACAGGGTGCGTATCAGCACGGCAAAATCGGCCCCGCCGCGTGACGTCAGGGTGCCGCAGACATTCTCGATGGCGACGAGGGCAGGCGCGCGACCCCCTGCGGCCAGACCCTCGATCACGCGCCAGAACCCGTGGAAGGCGCCGGATCGGTGGCCTGCCAAGCCTCGCCCGGGCCCGGCCAGCGACAGGTCCTGACAGGGGAAGGAGGCCCAGGCCAGATCGGCCTGATCGGGCAGTTGCCGGGGCGCGATGTCGGCGACGTCGCCAAGGTGGAGCGCGTCGTCGCCCCAGTTGGCACAGTAGGCGGCGGCCTTCTTCGCGTCGATGTCGTTGGCGAACCGGCAGGTCCAGTCAGGGCCCAGACCGGCGCGGACCATGCCGCCGCCGGCGAAGAATTCGTAGAATTCAGCCACGGTCGTCGATGACGGTCAGCTCGGGCCAGCGGGCGCGGGCGCTGGCCACCGCCTTGTCCCACCCCTTGGCGCGCGGGCGGTTCGGATTGGGGCGAAGGGTCATGGCGAACAGGTCGTCCAGACCGAAGGGCGCGGCGACGGTGATCCGGTCGTCAGCCTCCAGCCGCACGCCGACCGCAAAGGCCGGGGCGACGAATCGGGACAGGGCCTCGTCGGTATTGGCCAGCGGCTCATAGGGCTCGCCGAAACGTTCATGGAACCACAGGTGGACGCGGGCCTGATTACGCACCTCGGCGAGGTCGCGCAGGGGCGGCGGAAAGGCCTCGGCCACGCGGCGGATGACGGCGTCCTCGGCATCCCAGGACGTATCGGGATCAAAATAGCCCAGGTCGTAGTCCTTGATGCCATAGCCGACGGGGCGGCCGATCTGGTGGTTCCAGACGGCCTGATAGACCGCGCCGGAAAAGACGCGCCAGTCGGGCAGGTCGAGGTCGCGAACGGTGGTCAGAACCTGCATCAGTTGCGGCTGCTGCCGGACGATGGCGACGAGGCGGCTTTCGAGATCGTCCATGCTCAGCGGTCACGCATGGGCCAGCCGTGATCCAGCGGGCCGTGACCGCCGCCCAGGCCCGGCGCGCGGCGGATGGCCTCGGAGACATAGGCCCAGGCGTTGGCGACGGCGGTCTCCAGCGGCAGGCCACGCGCCAGACCGGCGGCGCAGGCGCTGGCCAGGGTGCAGCCGGTGCCGTGAGTGTGGCGGGTCTCGATACGCGGCCCCTCCAGCAGGGTTTCGCCGGTCGGGGTGATCAGGACGTCGATCACGGTCTCGCCCGGCACATGGCCGCCCTTCATCAGCACTGACTGTGCGCCCATACCCAGCAGGAAGTCGCCCGCCCGCCGCTGGCCGTCCAGATCGGTGATGGTCAGACCCGTCAGGGCCTCGGCTTCGGGCGTATTGGGGGTCAGCAGGGCCGCGCGCGGGATCATCAGGCTGCGGACGGCGGCGACGGCGTCGGCGTCCAGCAGGGGGTGGCCGCCCTTGGCGATCATGACGGGGTCGACGACGGCGGAGGCGGGCGTGGTGTCGAGGATGGCGGCGACCCGCTCGATCACGGCGATGGAGCCCAGCATGCCGGTCTTGACGGCATCGGTGCCGATGTCGTCCAGCACGGCGCGGGCCTGCTCCTCGATCAGGTCCAGCGGCAGGGGATGCACGCCGTGGACGCCCAGCGTGTTCTGGACCGTGATGGCGGTGATGGCCGTGGCGGCGAACCCGCCCAGCAGGCTGATGGCCTTGATGTCCCCCTGGATCCCTGCGCCGCCGCCGGAGTCGGAGCCGGCGATGATCAGGACGCGGCCGAGGTCGGCGGGGGGCGGCGGAATGTGGGCAGGCATGGATGTGAGATGGCCGATGGCGGCGATCAGGGCAAGCCGTCGATGGCCATCGCCGCCTGAACCTTCAGCGCCTGGACCGTTTCGCGCACGTCATGGACGCGGATGACGGCGGCGCCGTTGCGGGCGGCTTCCAGGGCCAGGGCCAGTGAGCCGCCGAGGCGGTCGGCGGCGTCGGTGGCGGTGGGGTCGATGGACTGGATGGTGCGCTTGCGGCTGGCCCCATACAGAATGGGCAGTCCGGTGGCGGCCAGGCGATGCAGGTTTCGGGTCAGGGCCAGGTTGTGCGCGGCGGTCTTGCCGAAGCCGATGCCGGGGTCCAGCCAGAGGCGGTCGGGCGCAAGGCCTGCCGCCATCACTTCGCCCGCGCGCACGGCCAGCCAGTCGGCGACCTCGGCGACCACATCGTCGTAATGCGGGGCGTCCTGCATGGTCTGGGGCCGGCCCTGCATGTGCATCAGCACGACGTCGCATTGCAGCGCGATGGCCGTGGCGACACTGTCGGGCGCAAAGCTCAGGGCGGTGACGTCGTTCCAGATGTTGGCTCCGGCGGCCATGGCGATGCGGGCAACCGTGGGCTTCATGGTGTCGATGCTGATGGCCCCCGACCATCCGGCGTCGCGCAGCCCGGCAATGACGGGGGCGGTGCGGGCGATCTCGGTGTCGACATCGACGGGGGTCGCGCCGGGACGGGTGCTCTCGCCGCCGATGTCGAGGATGTCCGCACCCTGTTCGGCCAGGCGCAGGCCGTGGGCGACGGCGGCCTGGACGGTGTCGTTCCGGCCGCCGTCGGAGAAGCTGTCGGGGGTGACGTTAACGATGCCCATGACACGGGGACGTTGTGGCGGGCGAAAACTCATCCCTTGCCGCCGATCAGACCGGCGATGGCGTCCAGATAGGTGCCGAAGGCCTTGCGGCCTGCGGGCGTGATGGAGACGCGGGTCAGGGGCTTGTTGTCCTTGAAGCTCTTTGCGATGGCGACATAGCCGGCCTCTTCCAGCTTTTTCAGATGGACCGACAGATTGCCCTGGGTGGCCTCCAACGCATTCTTCAGCTCGGTGAAATCGGCCGTGTCGGCATCGACGAGATAGACCATGATCCCCAGCCGCAGGCGGCCGTGGATGACGTCGTCGATCCGTCCGAGGTCGGCCAGGCCCATGCGTCAGGCCCGCCTGGCCGCACGCGCGTCGCGCAACATGATCCAGCCGGGCAGGGCGAACAGCAGGAACAGGGCGGCAGTGCAGACGCCCAGATACCAGTCGACCTGACGGACCAGCAGGCCCAGGGCCACAGCCGTGACCCAGCCGCCGATGGCGGTGGCCAGCATCCAGGCCTTGCGCTTCAAGGTATAGACCAGCAGCCAGGCCGACCCCTGAAGACAGAAGACGATGGCGGGATAGTAGAGCCAGACGGCGAAGTCCTGATCCCGCATGGCCCCGACGCCAAAAATGATGATGACGGCCACATTCGCCATGCCTGCGCTGCTGAAGGCAGCGTTCAGGATGCGGGTCGCCAAAGGGCCGCGCGTGCCGCCGACGCCGTCGGCCTTGTCCTTGCGGATGGCCCAGACGAGGACGCTCAGGAAGGCGACGCTGATGCCGATGACGAACGCCAGATTGGCCAGATCCGGCCAACGGATCACGCCTGTCGCCTGACCGATATGGAACAGGCATTGGAGCCCGTAGAGCAGGCCGCCCGCCAGATAGGCGACGGCCAGGGTCAGGTGAGGCTTGCCACCGCCCTCGACGATGGCGCGCATGAAGGCCAGATCGTCTTCGGCGGAGTGCAGGCGGGGCGGGGTCAGCATGAGGGGAGTCTCCGGCAACCGGCTCGTCCCTGAGGTGAACGAGCCGGTTCCTGTTGGCAAGCTATTCGGCGGGCACGGCGTGGGGAAGCGGAGCTTTGCGCCACGGGATGCGACGACCGTTCAGGGCCTTGCCGACAAAGGTGTGGCGCACCAGCAGTTCGTAAGTGATCAGCGAGACGGCCAGGACGCCGAGGACGATTCCGCCTAGCTTGCCCCACCAGGGCAGGGGTGCGTCCAGCATCAGAACCTGTCCGGCCATGACCAGCGGCAGATGGACCAGGTAGATCCAGTAGGAGGCGTCGGCCAGATAGCGTCGTACGGCGCTGTAGCCGCTCATGAACCGCAGCGACAGGCTGATGGCGGCGAAGGTCGCGGTGAAGACGGCAAAGGCGTAGACGGCCGCCGCGAAGGCCTTCATCGACGGGTCGGTTATCGGCACCAGCGACGGGACGGGTCCGCCGGAGATCATCAGGGCCCCGGTGCCCGTACCGATGGCCACGAGGGTGAACAGAGGCCACAGGCGCTCGATCCGGGGCAGCAGGTCGCGGCGGCGGTCCAGCAGGATGCCGAGCGTGAAGGCCAGGCCAAAGCCGGTGATGGCGGCAGGGTTGGGCACGAAGCCCTTGTCCGGTGTCGGTATGCCGAAGAAGACGATCCAGTCCGGCGTCAGCCACAGGGCAAGGGCCAGCGGTGCGGCCAGGACGGCGGGGGTCCACGGACCGATAAGGATGTTGGTCAGGCGATCCAGATTCCTGACGAGGCCTCCGTCGCGGTCGATACGCCGGCCGATCAGGCGGATGGCGAGAAAGACGCCGTAGAAAAGCAGCAGCACCCACAGAAACCACAGGTGCAGCAGGGGGAAGGTCTCCAGCGTCAGGGGCGGCGGTGGCGGCCCGTCGGTCGGGATGGAGCCGCCGTTGTCGATGGCCGCCTTCCAGACGATGACGGCGATGATGGCCGGAAAGACGACCCACCACATGCCGAACATCGGATTGGCGATGCGCCCCGCCCGATCCTTGACGAAGCCCCAGACGCCCCGACGTCCCAGCAGCAGATGCGCGAACAGGCCCGCGATCAGGAAGAAGGTCGTCATCCGGAACAGATGGATGGCGAAGAACAGCACGCTGGCCCCCATCGAGGTCTGGTCGTCCGGAAAGAGCCAGATCGGTGTCGGCAGATAGGACAGGCTGGCATGCAGGACGACGCCCAGGATCAGAGCGATGCCGCGCAGGGCGTCGAGGCCGTGCAGGCGCTCGGTTGGATGGATGCTGGTGGACGACATGAATGACCCTCCCTCCGTTGGTGGAGGCGGATTAACACAGACAAGTTTGCAAATCAAACAAGTTGCGTATGGTCGTTTAGAGGCCGTCCGATCCGATTTCAGACCTGCAAATCGATACCGCGTCCCGTCGTTGAATTCTTCTCGACTTCCGCCGGGTCATCACGGAATGTTACAGGTTCAACGGGAGACCCCTGCCATGCCCATGACGCTCCGTGCCGGATTGCAGGTCGATGAAGCACTTGCCGCCTTTGTGGAGGGCGAGGCTTTGGCAGGTCTGCGCATGGAGGCAGATGCCTTCTGGTCCGGCGTGGCTGACCTCTTCGCATGGGCCGCGCCCGAGAACCGGCGACTTCTGGCCCTTCGTGATGACCTCCAGGTCCGCATCGACGACTGGAGCCACGCGCGGAGGGGCCAGCCCTACGACGTGGCGGCGTCCCGGGCCTTCCTGACGGAGATCGGCTATCTGGTAGCGGCACCGCAGGCTTTCACCGTCGATCCGCAGAACGTCGATGCCGAGGTGGCGACCCTGGCCGGGCCGCAGCTGGTGGTGCCGATCCTGAACGCGCGGTTCGTCCTCAATGCCGCCAATGCGCGGTGGGGCAGTCTGTATGATGCGCTTTATGGCACCGATGCGCTGGGCGATGCGCCGCCCGCAGGCCCTTATGATGCGGCGCGGGGCGCACGGGTCGTGGCCCGGGCGAAAACCTTCCTCGATGAGGCCGTGCCGTTGGTCGAAGGATCGTGGGCCGATCTGACCGATCCGCACCAGGGCATCGCGATCCGTCACCCGCAGCAATATGTCGGCCAGAGCGAACGGGGCCGTCTGTTCCGCCACAACGGCCTGCATATCGAGGTCGTGTTCGACCCAACACATCCGATCGGTGCGACCGACCCGGCGGGCATCGCCGATGTCATCCTGGAATCCGCGCTGTCGACCATCGTCGATCTGGAGGACTCGGTCGCCGCGGTCGACGCCGCCGACAAGGTCGCCGCCTATCGCAACTGGCTGGGCCTGATGAAGGGCGATCTGGTCGAGACCTTTGACAAGGGCGGGCGGTTGATGACGCGGGCGCTGAACCCGGACCGCGTCTTCACGGCCCCGGACGGATCGACCGTGACCCTGCCGGGCCGGGCCCTGCTGTTCGTACGCAACGTCGGCCATCTGATGACGACGCCGGCGGTCCGCCTGCCCGACGGCAGCGAGGCCCCCGAGGGCGTGCTGGATGCCGTCGTTACCAGCCTGATCGCCCTGCACGACCTAAAGGGGCAGGGGGCGTTCAGGAACAGCCGTGCCGGCTCGATCTATATCGTCAAGCCCAAGATGCATGGGCCGGAGGAGGCCGCCTTCACCAACCGGCTGTTCGACTCGGTCGAGGATCTGATCGGCGTCCCGCGCCACACGATCAAGGTCGGGGTGATGGACGAGGAGCGCCGCACCTCCGCCAATCTGGCCGCCTGCATCCATGCGGTGAAGGACCGGATCGTCTTCATCAACACCGGCTTTCTGGACCGCACGGGCGACGAGATTCACACCGTCATGCAGTACGGCCCGGTGGTGCGAAAGGGTGACATCAAGTCGGCGGCCTGGATCGCCGCCTATGAAGCCCGCAATGTCGCCATCGGCCTAAAGCACGGCCTATCCGGGCGCGCCCAGATCGGCAAGGGCATGTGGGCCGCGCCAGACCGCATGGCCGACATGCTGGAGCAGAAGGCGTCGCATCCCAGGACGGGGGCCAACACCGCCTGGGTGCCGTCACCCACGGCCGCGACCCTGCACGCGCTGCATTATCACCAGACGGATGTGTTCGGCTTGCAGGAGGAGATCGCAGTTCGTCCCGTGCCCGATCTGGACCAGTTGCTTACACCCCCCTTGGCCGAGGGCCGGAACTGGTCGGATGCAGAGGTGGCCGAGGAACTGGACAACAACGCCCAAGGCCTGCTGGGCTATGTCGTGCGCTGGATCGATCAGGGCGTTGGCTGTTCCAAGGTGCCGGACATTCACGACATCGGCCTGATGGAGGACCGGGCCACCCTGCGGATCTCCTCCCAGCATATGGCCAACTGGTTGCTGCACGGCGTGTGCACGCGCGACCAGGTCGAGGCGGCGCTGCTGCGCATGGCGGCCAAGGTCGATGCCCAGAACGCGAGCGATCCGCTGTACCGCCCCATGGCTCCCGACCCCGACGCCAGCCTGGCGTTCCAGGCCGCGCGCGCGCTGGTGTTCGAAGGCGTCGATCAGCCGAACGGTTATACGGAGCCCCTGCTGCATGCCTATCGGCTGAGGGCGAAAGCGGGCTGACTACTCGCTGCCCGACCGCCACAGATTGTTCGTCAGCGGCTCGATAAGATAGGTCAGCGCCGTGCGCTTGCGCAGCAGAACGACCACCTCGACCGGGGCTCCGGGTCTGATCGTTTCGGCGGCCCGGCCCAGCTTGGCCAGCTCCTCGGCCGGCACGACGATCTCGATCCGGAAGAAGCTGGCCCCCGTCTGTTCGACCGTAAAGCTGTCGGCCGAAATGCGGGTCACCCTGCCGTAAATGATCGGCGGGTTGCTTTCGCGAAGTCCGGGGAATTTGACCTCGGTCTGCTGGCCGGGGCGCAGGTTGTCGACATCGTTGGGGCTGATCTGGGC
This sequence comes from Brevundimonas sp., assembly GCF_041919755.1. GTDB lineage: Bacteria > Pseudomonadota > Alphaproteobacteria > Caulobacterales > Caulobacteraceae > Brevundimonas. The sequence goes on from NZ_JAYRTD010000002.1 coordinate 118,066, forward strand.
CACGATGACCTGCGACGCCTCGCTGGGCACGACCTCCATCAGGGTTTGACCGGGCTGGATCACCCCGCCCTCGGTAAAGATGGTCAGACCGACGATCTGCCCCGACGCCGGAGCGCGGACCTCGCTGCGGGCGATCTGGGCGCGCAGTTCGGTCAGGCGCGGACGCAGTTCGTTCAGCTGCACGTCGATCAGGCGAAACTGCTCGGCTACGTCCTCGCCCAGCTTGGTTGACACGCCGGACATTTCCAGACGCGCCTGACCGATGGCTTCGCGCGACTGGGCCACCTGGGCCCGCAAGGCCCCCTGCTGACCTTCCAGTTCGGACGCGGCGCGCTCGAGGGCTCGCACCCGCGTTTGAGGCGCATAGCCTTGCGCCGCCAGACTGCGCATGCCGGTCAGTTCTTCCTGGATCAGCCGCTGCTGTTCGATATTGGCGGCGATCTGGCGCTGGTAACCGACGATCTGCTCGTTCAGCTGATTAACGCGCTGGCCCAATACGCCGGTCTCGGTCGAGCGGCTGGTGCGGCGGGCATTGAACTGGGCTTGCTGAATGCGAAGTGACTCCTGCGCCAGGGCCGCGTCGTCGGCGTCGAGGCCCGCGAACTCCTGCGGCGTCGGGATGGTCGCCAGTCCGTCGCGTTCGGCGATCAGGCGGGCCCGCTGGGCCAGCAGGGCGTACACCTGCCCGGCGACGCCGCGTTCGGTGGCAGTCAGTTCGCCCGTGCCGACGCGCAGCAGCACCTGCCCCTGACGGACGGTGTCGCCCTCCTCGACCAGCAGGGCGCTGACCACGCCACCGTCGCGATGCTGAACCGCCTGGCGGTTGCCGGATACGGCGACCGACCCTTGCGCATACGCCCCCTGATCCAGGGGCGCGAAGGCGGCCCAGCCCAAGAAGACCACGAAGAAGGCCACGATGATGGCCCCGCCGATCATCAGCTCTCGACGCGGCGCATCGGTGATCGCGACCGGCTCGGGCGCTGGCGACTGCGCTGGTGGTGCGGCGGTGGCGTCGGGCGAGACCTGGGTCATGCCGGTCGCGGTCCGGGCCGCGGGTTCTGCAGCGGTTGCGCCTGCGCGGCCGGTGGCTGCGGCTGGCTGGCGGGCGGGGTCGCACGGCCGGCATCGGCCCGCATCTTCGCCAGCACTTCCTCTCGCGGGCCCTCCTGCTGAACCAAGCCGTCCCGCATGACCAGCAGGCGATCGACGCGGGCCAGGACCCCCGCCCTGTGCGCGATCACGACCACGGCGGCTCCGCGCGCGGCGGCCCCCAGGATCGCCTGCATCAGAGCGGCTTCGCCCTCCTGATCGAGGTTGGAGTTCGGCTCGTCCAGAACCAGAAGTACGGGCTCGCCATACAGGGCGCGGGCCAAAGCCACGCGCTGCGCCTGACCGGCCGACAGCCCTTGGCCGAAGGGACCCAGGACCGTGTCATATCCCTTGGGCAGGCGCAGGATCAGTTCATGCGCCCCCGCCGCCATCGCCGCCTTGACCGCGCCCGCATCGGCCACGTCGGGCGCGACACCCGTGGCGGTGGCAAAGCGCGAAATGTTGTCCTTGATCGAGCCGGCGAACAGGCTGGGCACCTGGGGCAGATAACCGATGTGGCGGGCCAGATCGTCGCCCTCCCTCGCATCGTATTCGGCACCGTCCAGACGGATGGCCCCGGCCTGGGGCTTGAAGGCCCCGGCGATGACGCGGGCCAGGGTCGTCTTGCCCGAGCCGCTGGCTCCGACGATGCCCAGGGTCTGGCCGGGCTGGAGGGCGAACGACACCGCCCGGAGCTGTGGCGTTTCGGTGTCGGGAAACTTCACGGTAACACCCTCGACCTGCAAACGACCGCGCGGGGCGGGCAGGGCGGTGCGTTCGCGCTCGACGCCCGCCGTATTGGCGAACAGGTCCGTCAGCGTCTTCCAACTGGCCACACCCTGAACCAGGCTGGGCCAGACGCCGACCAGCAGTTCGATCGGCGCCACGGCCCGGCTCAGCAGTACCGAGGCGGCGATGATCGAGCCGGGCGTGATGTCCCCCTTGATGGCCAGATAGGCGGCCAGACCCAGGGCGGCCGACTGCATCACCAGTCGCAGGAATTTGATTGCCCCCGAATAGCGTCCACCGGCCAGCTGGGCATCGGCCTGTGCGGCGGTGGCATGCTGGCGCTGATGGATCTGGCGGGCGATGGAGGATTGCCGCATGCCCAGTGCACGCACCACCTCGGACTGACCGGCGATGCTTTCCTGGGCGGAATAGGCGTGGTTCTGGGACTGAATGGCCTTGTTGAGCCGCGGGCGAGTATCCCGCTCGTTCAGCCAGGCGAGGATAAACAGGATGATCCCCCCAACCAGGGTCAGCACCCCGATCAACGGGTGCAGCAGGAAACAGCAGGCCAGATAGATCGGCGTCCACGGTGCATCGAACAGGGCCAGCATGCCCTGGCCGCCGATGGCCCCGCGCACATTGTCGAACTCACGCAGGGCGTGGGTGTTGGGGGCCTTGGTCTGGAGGTCCATGACCCGCGACAGCACCTTGCCCGACAGCATCCGGTCCAGCCGCAGGCCCGCCCTCAGCATCAACCGACCGCGCAGCCAGTCCAGTCCCGACAGGGCGGCGAGCGCGAACAGGGCGACGACAGTGATCAGCACCAGGGTGGTCAGACCGCCGGTCGGTACCACCCGGTCGTAGACCTGCATCATGTACAGGGTGGGGGTCAGGTACAGCAGATTGACCAAGGCCGAGAACACCGCCGCCCAGACGAAATGGGTCCGGCACGCCTTAAGCGCCTCGGCCAGGGGCTCCGTGCCCGGTTTGCTGGGAAGCAGGTTCTTGAACACGGGGGCGGGTGTCGTCCTGAGCGATTAGCCTGACATTTTAGCGCGTTGTGACGATCACGGATAGCCGCGCGCCTATCAGCAACGAGGCACCGGCCCTGACGGATGCATGAAGACGCCGAGACGTCGGATTTGACATCCTCATACAGTGTGTGTCACACACTGTGTGTCACACACTATGTGACGTCACCTGGATGGCTTTGCGATGCCGGACGGCACCGACATTTTCGAAACCATGCGGCTGGAGCTGCGACGCGGATCGCTGGTCCTGGCTGTGCTGGCCTGTCTGCGCACCGAGCGCTACGGCTACACCCTGCGTCAGGCGCTGGCGGCGGATGGGCTGGAGATGGAGGAGAGCACCCTCTACCCCCTGCTGCGTCGGCTGGAGAGCCAGGGCCTGCTGGATAGCGAGTGGCGCGAGGAGGAGAAGCGCAAAAAGCGCTTCTATCGCCTGTCATCGCAGGGCGTGACCCTGCTGGCCGCCCTGACCGACGAATGGCGCGGCATCAATGCCTCGCTCGACAAGATTCTCTGACATTTCCGACCTGGAGGGGGACCGAGATGGACCTGATCGACCACCATCTGAATGCCGTCGCCGCCCAGCTGCCTCAGGGGGAGCGTGAGGACATCATCGCCGAACTGCGCGATCTGATCCTGAGCCGGTTCGAGGCCAAGGAAGAAGAGCTGGGCCGCGACCTGACCGACGCGGAGCGCGAGGCGATCCTGCGCGAGATCGGTCATCCGCTGGTCGTCGCCGGGCGCTATCGCAAGGGTGCGCAATCCCTGATCGGGCCCGAGCTGTTCCCCTGGTGGCTGTTCGCGGTCAAGGCGGGACTGATGCTGATGGTGGCGATCCAGGTCGTCGTGGCGGTCATCCATATCGTGACCGCCAGCAGCGATGTGGGGCAGGCCATCAGCCGGGCCATCAACGGCGTGATCGAGGCTGGGCTATTCATCATCGGTGCCGCCACCGTCACCGGTGCCCTGTTCGAACACTACGGTTATCGGCCCGGTTTCATGACGAACTGGCGGGTCAAGGATCTGCCGGTCTTCAACCTGTCGGACCCGGACCGCTGGAGCGAGACGCTGCAGGGCCGGGCGGGGCAGGCGGCGACGCCCGCAAAATCATCGAGTGGCCTGTGGCGCGCCCATTCGCTGAAAGGGCGTTGGCCTGGCGGAGAGGCCGTGTTCAGCATCGTGGCCTTGCTGATCTTCATGTCCTGGTGGAGCGGGCTATGGTCCGTATCGGGTCTGGAGACCATTGCGATTACCGATGGCTGGGCTCAGGTCTTCGCCTCCCCCATCTGGCAAGCGAACTTCGTGCCGATCATGCTGCTGGCCATCGGACAGCTGTGGATCGAGACGATCCGTCTGTTCCGGCCACAATGGGTCCGTTTGCGCGCGGGTCTGGAGGTCATCGCCTCGGGTATGGCCCTGGCTATCGTCTGGACCATCTTCCAGTACGGCCACTGGTTCACCTTGGCCAAAAATGGCTCCTCCGTGCGCATCGCGGGCGATTGGGCTCTGCTGGATTTCGAACGACTGCGGGTCATGAGCGACAGCGCGCGCGATCTGATCGGAGCCGGCAGCGCCCTGTCGCTGATCCTGACCTGGGTCGGGGTGGCGGTGATGATCTCGCTGGTCTTCTCCATGGGGCGCCACCTTTGGCGGTTTGTGCGAGGTTGAACACAGCCACCGCCACCGCCATGTCCGAAAACCGCGAGACTTTTGGATGGGCCGGTCGCATTCTGGCGACATGGACGAGCTTGCTGCCCCTCTGGACCAGGACGCCTGCTATCGCGCGGTGCTGACGCGCGATGTCCGGTTCGACGGGCGGTTCTTCGGCTGTGTGAAGACCACAGGCATCTACTGTCGCCCCGTCTGTCCGGCACGCACGCCAAAGCGGGAGAACATGTCCTTCGTGGTTTCGGCGGCGGCGGCGGAAGTGGCGGGCTTCCGGGCCTGTCTTCGCTGTCGCCCCGAGACGGCACCAGACATGGGGGCCTGGCGCGGCACCTCCAATACCGTCAGCCGGGCCCTGGCCTTGATCGAGGCGGGGGCGCTGGACGACGGCGATCTGGAGCAACTGGCCGGGCGGCTGGGGGTCGGCGAACGCCACCTGCGCCGCCTGTTTCGTCAGCATCTGGGGGCCGCCCCGGTGAGTGTGGCCCAGACCCGCCGCGTCCTGATGGCCAAGGCACTGATCCATCAGACGGATCTGAACATGGCCGAGGTCGCCCTGGCTTCAGGCTTCGGCAGCGTGCGGCGCTTCAATGAAACCTTCCAGGCGCTGTACGACCGCCCTCCATCAAGCTTGCGCCGTCATGGTGCGCGGACCCGCGAGGACGGCATCCGACTGAGCCTGCCCTATCGACCGCCCTATGACTGGCAGGCGATGCTGATGGCCTTACGGATGCGGGGAGACGCGGTCGCTGGGGGAGGTTGGTCTAGACCGCTCGCGCAGGCGACGGACGGTGCCGACGGGCAGGTCTCGGTCCGGCCTCTTCAACCGGGCCGCGTCGAGGTGCAGCTAGAGGTCAGCGATCTAAGAGCCGTGCCCGGGATACTGTCCCGCGTGCGACGCGTCTTCGACCTGTCGGCTGATCCGGAGGCCATCGGCCGCGACCTGTCGCGCGATCCGGTTCTGGCGCCATTGGTTCAGCAGCGACCGGGCCTGCGCCTGCCGGGCCAGTGGATCGATGACGCCGTCGATCCGCCCAATGACCGCCTGCAGGACGAACCCCTGCGAACGCGCGCCGAGACCTGGCGACCCTGGCGCGCCTATGGCGCACTGCACCTGAGTATGGCGGGGCTGGGCGCTGCCTATCTGTTGGAGAGTGATGATGTCAAAGACGCCGCCTGAAGCGCTCAAGCTCGACCGCATCGACACGCCGGTCGGACAGGTCCTGCTGGTGACCGATGCGGACGGCGCTGTGCGAGCGCTGGATTTCCATGATTTCGAACCGCGCATGCTGCGGCTTCTAGCCAGGCATTGCGGGGCGTTCGAGTTGGTGGAAGGTACGGCACCTGCCGAGATACGCGATGCCGTCCTGACCTATTTCAGCGGCGACGCCGGAGCTTTGGACCAGCTGAAGACGCGCACGGCCGGCACGGCGTTTCAGCGTGCCGTCTGGTCGGCCTTGCGGGCTATACCGCCAGGCCAGACCCGCACCTATGCCCAGATCGCGCAGGCCGTAGGCTCACCCCGCGCCGTCCGCGCCGCCGGCATGGCCAATGGCCAGAACCCCATCGCCCTGATCGTGCCCTGCCATCGCGTCGTTGGCGCAAACGGGACCCTGACCGGCTATGCGGGCGGGCTGCAACGCAAGCGTTGGCTTCTGGCACATGAGGCGGGCTGGTCCATGCAAGCTGCTTGACAGTTCCTGCGCCCGCGGGGTGAGTTGCACCTATAGGCTTGGGAGGGCACCACCGCCATGAAACCGTCATTGCTCGCGGCCATTGCCGTTCCACTGCTGCTTCATGCGTCCCTATCGTCAGCGCAGGATGCTGACGACTGGGAGTTCGATCAGAACCCCGCCGAAGGCCGGATGGTCGCGGCGGTACGATACGAAGGTGGTGCGGCGTTGGTCGTGCAATGTCGTGCTGGTGCCTTGACGGCAGTGCTTGCGGGCCTTGGGCAGGTCGATGAGCGGCTGGTGCTCTCAGCGGCCCGGGCCGACGGCAGAAGCGACATGCAGGTTTGGGCACCTAGTGGAGGGCCAGGTATCCTGCGAAGTGAGATACCAGCCCGCGATGTTCGCTTCATGCGGGGTGGCGGCATATATTCGCTGACCGGGTCCGACCGGGCCGGAGCACGGGTCAGAGCCGATTTCGACCTGCCGACCCAATCCGCCAATCTGGACCGCGTGTTGAGCGGATGCGGTTGGGATACGACAGACGACCGCGATCAACTGACGCGCGCCGGCATCGATGTTTCCCTCGCTGATCCCGCAGCGCAACGTCCCAGCAGGCTGTCTGCGGCAAGCCGACGGGGTGCGCCGCGTGATCGAGGTCCGTCGCCAACTGATACGCCTGTCGTAGCGCCTGCTGAAACCCAAATCAGCTGTGTCGTGCGTGAGCGCCGGCTATCGGACTGCCGGCCGGATCACGCCCGCCTCGCGGATACGCGGGCGAGCGACCGGATCGTGGAGGCGCTGGAGGGACGCACCATATTTGCCCCCGATCCATCCGCGCACGAAGGTCAGGTGTACTATGCCGGTGGCGCGCGCACGGTCACTGTCGTCGACTATATCACCGTGGGCCGCTGATCCTGCTTTCAAACTTGCATTACTGTCCCGTGCGCCTACATTGCCACCGCTTATGCTAAGTATGAGCATAAGCCCTTGAGGAGGCAGATATGGCGGACGGTATGTTTGGACTGTCAGACGAACTGGCGCGTGAGACCGCGCCCGTCTGGGCTAAGGTCAAGGACCATGTCACGCCGATGGAGTGGCCCGCCCAGGCCGCATTGATCCACGAGATCAACCAGCTGAAGCGCGAGCGGGACGCCGTCATCCTGGCTCACAACTATATGACGCCCGAGATTTTTCACGGCGTGGGTGACTATGTCGGCGACAGCTTGGGTCTGGCCAAGGAGGCGGCGCGCTCGACGGCCAAGATCATCGTTCAGGCCGGCGTGCACTTCATGGCCGAGACGTCCAAGATCCTGTCGCCCGAAAAGACGGTGCTGATCCCCGACCTGCGCGCGGGCTGCTCGCTGGCGGCGTCGATCACGGGAGCGGACGTGCGACTGATCAAGCAGCGCTATCCCGGCCTGCCGGTCGTCACCTATGTGAACACCACCGCCGATGTGAAGGCCGAGACCGACATCTGCTGCACCTCCGCAAACGCCGTTCAGGTGGTCGAATGGGCGGCGAAGGAATGGGGCGTCGACCGTGTCATCCTGATCCCCGACGAGTTCCTGGCGCGCAACGTCGCCGCACAGACGACGGTCGGCATCATCGCCTGGCAGGGGCGATGCGAGGTGCACGAGCGGTTCACCGCCGACGACATCGCGGACATGCGCGCCGCCTATCCCGGTGCCGAAATCCTGGCCCATCCGGAATGCCCGGAAGAAGTGCTGTCCGCCGCCGACTTCGCCGGTTCGACCGCCGCGATGACCGACTATGTCATGCAGCGCCAGCCAAAACAGGTCGTGCTGATCACCGAATGCTCCATGGCATCGAACATCAAGGGTGACGTGCCCGGCGTGGACTTCATCGGACCGTGCAACATGTGCCCGCACATGAAGCGGATCACTCTGGAGAATATCCGCGACTGCCTGCTGAACCTGCAGTTCGAGGTGACGGTGCCTGAGGACATGGCCGAGCGCGCGCGTTTGGCGGTGCAGCGGATGGTCGATCTGCCGCCGCCGGTGGTGCCGGCCCGGTACGACCTGTTCAAGGCGCGTCACCATGTGGCGGTGGAACTGATCTGATGCGGCAGGTGAGGCCGATCGTCAGGGGCGGCTTGCGGTCGGTGCGCGCAAGGGCCAGTTCGCAGCCATGACCGACACCAACACCCCCCGACCGCGCGGTCCCTGGGATCCGCGCCCTGAAGAGCCGAAGGCCGTCGAAACGCCTGCGCCCGCTCCGCGCGGTGCCGTCGAGGCGCCGCTGGACAAGGGTCAGCATCCCGCCTGGGCCCTGATCTCGACGCTTCTGCTGGGTGGTTTCATCTGGTGGGTCAGCGGCAGCTGGGTCGTGGCGATGGCGGCGATCTTCGGCCTGTTCGTCCACGAATACGGACATGTGCTGGCCATGAACGCCGTGGGCATGGGCCCGGCCCGCATCTACGTCATTCCGTTTCTGGGCGGACTGGCGAAGGGCCAGCGCATGCCGGTCAGCGAGTGGCATGGGGTGCTGGTGTCGCTGGCAGGGCCGGCCTTTGGCCTGTTTGCCGCCATTCCGTTCTTCGCGCTCTATCTGACCGTTGGAGGGGCCGAATGGCTGTTGGCGGCGACGGTGATTGCGGCCATCAACCTGGTCAATCTGGCTCCGGCCCCGCCTCTTGATGGCTCCAAGGCGATCGGCCCGGTCCTGGCCCGCATTCACCCGATGCTGGAGCGCGTGGCCATGATCGCGGTGGGGGCTCTGGTCGTCTACTGGGGCTTTGTGACGGGCCGCTGGATTCTGGCCGCCTTCCTCGCCATTGCCCTGTACGGCCACCTGCGTCGCGGGGCGTGGCGTCCGGAAGGCCGTCAGCTGACGGTCAAGGAAGCCGTCATGAGTGTGGGCTTGTTCCTCGCCACCGGCGTGGCGTGCGCTGCTGTCGGCGTTGCGGCCCTGATGCCACTGGCCGAAGGTTCGCTGCCTGAGGCCCTGCGCATCGCCGGGGCTTATCTGGGCATCCGCAGTTGAGCCGCATCCACCACGACGGGCCTCTGGTCATCGGCGGAGGTCTGGCGGGGCTGTCGGTCGCGCTGGAGGCTGCGCCTCGACCCGTGCTGGTCGTGACGCCTGCGCCCTTGTTGCAGGCCTCGTCCTCGGCCTGGGCCCAGGGCGGCATGGCGGCCGCCCTGTCGTTCAGCGATACGCCGGGCCTGCACGCGGCCGATACCCGTGACGCCGGGGCTGGCCTGGTGGAGCCGGAGGCTGTGCGCCTGCTGACCGAGGACGGGCGCGCAACCGTCGAGTGGCTGGCTGCCCTCGGTGCTCCCTTCGACCGCGATGCCGATGGCGATTTCGCCGTCAGTCTGGAAGCGGCCCATTCCAAGGCCCGCGTCGCCCGGGTCGGCGGCGACGGAGCCGGGCGGGCCATCCTGTCGGCCCTCGTGACATCCGTCCGCGCCGCGCCGCATGTGACGGTCTGGGAAGACGGTCGTCTGCGTGGGTTGATCCAGGACGCCACCGGCCGTGTGCGCGGGGCCCTGATCGAGCGGGCCGGGGGACGGCTGATCGAGGTTCTGGCCCCGGATGTCGTGCTGGCCACCGGCGGGGCAGGGGGGCTGTTTGCCCGCACCACCACGCCCGCTACCCTGCTGGGCGAGGGTCTGGCCCTGGCCTGGCGGGCGGGGGCGGAGATCGTCGATCCGGAGTTCGTACAGTTCCACCCCACCGCCATGGATGTCGGCCTGGACCCCATGCCGCTGGCGACCGAGGCCCTGCGCGGAGAGGGTGCCCGCCTGATCGACCGGAGCGGAGCCTTTCTTCTGGGGCCAGAGACCGATGCGGACCTGAAGCCTCGGGACATCGTCGCCCGCGCCGTCCATCTGGCGGTGGTCGCGGGACGCGGCGCGTTTCTGGATGCCAGCACCGCCGTCGGCGATCATTTCCCGACGGCCTTTCCTGCTGTCTTCGCGGCCTGCATGCGAGCCGGCATCGACCCGCGTGTAAGCCCGATTCCGGTCGCCCCGGCGGCTCACTATCACATGGGCGGGATCGCGGCGGGTCCGGACGGGCATACGAGCTTGGCCGGTCTTTATGCGGTTGGAGAATGCGCTTCGACCGGCGTGCACGGGGCCAATCGATTGGCCTCCAACTCCCTGCTGGAAGCGGCATCCTTCGGGCGAAGGACCGGGCGCGCGGCGGCGGCCGAAAGTCTGCACGACGGTCCCGTAACCGTGCCGTCTGCGCCTGTCGACCTGCCGGCGGAGGCCCTTGCCCGCCTTCGTGCGACTATGAGTGACGATGTCGGCGTGGTGCGGGATGAGACCGGCCTGACCCGCGCCCTTGCGATCATGGCTGACCTTGAGACCGGGACACCTGATGCCCTGCCGTTGCTGACGGCCCGGCTGATCGCAGCCTCGGCTCTGGCGCGCCATGAAAGCCGCGGCGGACATTATCGGTCGGACTATCCCGATACCCTCCCCAAACCCGTGCATACCCGGCTGGTCAAGCCCGCCGAGGTACCGATGGCCGCCGAGTGACCATGATCCGGACCCTTCCCGACCTCTTGATCGTACCCATCGTACGCATGGCCCTGGCCGAGGATCTGGGCCGGGCCGGCGACGTCACGGCCATGGCCTGCATCCCCGAAGGCGCGCGCATGCGGGCCGACTTCGTGGCGCGAAAGCCCGGTGTTGTGGCGGGGCTTTCGTGCGTCCGACTGGCGGTTCTGGCGATGGACCCCAAGGCCAACATCTCGCTGAAGGTGGCCGACGGCGACGCCTTCGAGGCCGGGGCCGTCCTGGCCGAGGTCGAGGCCGACGCGCGCGCCTTTCTGTCGGCGGAGCGGACGGCGCTCAACCTGCTGGGTCGTCTGTGCGGCATCGCCACCTTGACGCGGCGTTATGTGGAGGCGGTCGAAGGCACCCGTGCCCGTATCGCCGACACCCGCAAGACGACGCCCGGTCTTCGCGCGCTGGAGAAACATGCGGTGCTGTGCGGCGGCGGGGTCAATCACCGCTTCGGTTTGGATGATGCCATCCTGATCAAGGACAATCATGTCGTCGTCTGTGGCGGCGTTGTGCCCGCCGTGCAGGCGGCGCGTGCCTCGGTTGGTCACCTGATGAAGGTCGAGATCGAGGTCGACGGGCTGGACCAGCTGGATCAACTGCTTGCTCTGATCGACCAGGGCAATGGCCCGGACGTGATCATGCTGGACAACTTCGACCTGCCCATGCTGCGCGAGGCTGTGGCCCGGTCCGCCGGGCGGGTGACGCTGGAGGCGTCAGGCGGCGTCAATCTGGAGACGGTCCGCGGTATCGCCGAGACGGGCGTGGACGTGATCTCGGTCGGGGCCCTGACCCACTCCGCGCCGTCGTTGGATATTGGTCTAGACGCTCGTATCGCGTCCTGAAGCCGGATCAGGCGGTGGGAGCGACCACGACGGAGACGGCTTCAGCCGGCGCCGGTGCCGCCTTAGCAGCCGCTGATGCCGTATCGGTGGCGACGACGTCGGTATAGGCCACGGGCCCTTCGGAGGCATCCGCTACTGTGTTCAGGCTGGCCTGAACGACGCGCGGTGCGCTGTCCGATGCCGTCGAGGAGCGACCGGCATAGGCGAAGGCCGCGCGCGACCCGGCCCGGCCGCTGAAACGATAGAACAGGTGGTCACCGACCTGGGCCACGCGCACCAGCGAATTGCGCCAGTTGGGACTCACAGCTGTGGTGTGGAAATGGGTGGCATTGCCCACGGTGCCGAACACCTGGCCGGACAGGGCCCCCGAGGCGATGGTGCGGGCCCGATCCCAGGCGGCGGCGTTGCGGCGACCCAACAGCTCGCGATTGCAGGTGAAGCTGAACTGGCAGCCCGAGCTGCGGTTCGAGCCCTGATAGACGACGCCGCAGACGCTCTTGGGATAGGCGGGGTGTCGCACGCGGTTCAGGACCACTTGGGCCACGGCGCGCATGCCGTCGCGACCTTCGCCGCGCGCTTCATAATAGACAGCCTCGGTCAGGCAATCGAGATCGCGTGAAGCCTCCAGCGCGCCGCCGAGGCGGAAGGGTTGGGCGGGGGCGTTGCCGGTCAGACTGACACGCCGCAGGCCCGATCCGGCTTGGCTGGACCGGAGTTGTTCCAGACGCGCGGTCAGCAATTCGGCCTGGCGATCCCGCTGGTCCGCACCTGCGACCAGATAGGGGTCATGTCGCCGTGCGATGGTCAGGGCGCTTTCGTCCAGACCCGTCGCCGCAGCCAGGGCCTCTTCGGTAAAGCCCGCTGCCGTGGCACCCTGAATGCGCTCGGCCTGAGCGCGAACCGTCGTCGCCTTGGCGGCCGAGCCCGCGACATAGGCTCCGCCGATGGCCACGCTGACCAGCGCGCCGAACGCCATGACGGCCGTGCCGGGCTTGATCCGGGCTTTGCGGTCGGCAAGTGACATCACGCGCTGGAGCGACGGGTTCGACAAAGGCTCTAGTCCATTCGACAGGGCGCAATGCCGCCCCCGGGTAGTCTCGCCGCCGTGCGTTTCGCGATGACCCGACAAGGGCGTGCGCCGCAGCAGCTGCAACCATATCGACGGTCGGTGAATGCCCGTTTCGTCGAGGACGCGCCTTAAGCCAGCCGTTTATGGCCTCAATGTGTTTGATTCGCAAGATTTGTGTGCGGCGCAACATCGCGGCACCCGTTTTCGGTAGCTCCGGGCGATGCCAAAGGAAATGTGTGAAAACTCCTTAAGTGGCAGCGCGAAATACTGTATTCGAACACGTCGAGACTACTGAAGATCATTGAGAGTTCGGCGAGCCCTACTATTCAGACCGCGCATCTGTTGTTTCCACCGAGGTCGCGAACTTGTGGATCGACCGGGCGCGCCGTGCCGTCGGATCCCGCCGGAACTCGTAGCGGGGCATGGCGTTCCGGCTTGACCATATCGCCGGAGGATACCGATGAAACGCCTTGCCTTGACCCTTGCCCTCGCCACCTTAGCCGTCAGCGCCGCTGCCTGCGGCACCACCATCGAACAGAAGGCCGCTACGGGTGCCGTTGCCGGTGCCGTCGTCGGCGGCCCCGTCGGTGCTGCTGTCGGGGGAGCCGCAGGTGCCGCCGTAGGTCAGGCCGAAAGGCCGCGTTGATCGCACGACCTTGGTTGGCCGCAGCCGACATGGCTGCGGCCAACCTTGATTTTTGAGGCCATATGGTCTTTAGGCCTCCCGCTGGGCTGAGCGCCGCTCGCCCGTTGCGCAACGCGCATCCGGACACGATCAGGGATATCGACGACTCCACGCATGAGAGATTTGAAACAGACTGGCTTCAACGACCGCATCACGGCCCAACAGGAGGCCAAGAAAGCCCTGCTGGCCCGGTTCAAGCCCAAGCCGATGGTTCAGGACCCCGAATTCGACAAGCTGCAGGCCAAGCGCGAAGCGGAGAAGGAAGCCATCCGCCAGCAGCATGAGCTGGCCAAGGCCGAGGCCCGTCGCGAAAAGGCCGAGAAGGAAGCCGCCCGCCTGGCCGCCGAAATGGCGGCGCAGGAAGCCGCTGATGCCCAGAAACGCGCGGCCCGCAAGGAGCGCAAGCAACTGACCAAGGAAGAGCAGAAAGCTGCTCGCGACGCCCGCTACGCCGCGCGTAAGGCTCGCCGCTAGGATCCTTCAGGATTGCGTGGCGTCGTCGGACCCACCCAGGATCCGTGCCAGTTCATCTCCCGAATAGGGTTTGCGCAGGAATGGCCAAGGGGCATCCCTGAGCGCCTCATCCACATCGTCCCCGGCGTAGCCTGAGGTCAGGACGACCTTCATGGACGGGTAGTCTCGCGTGACCTGCTGTGCCAGTTCGATACCCGTCATGCCGCCGGGCATGACGATGTCGCTCAGCATCACATCGAAGGCTTCATCAGCTAAAAGTTTCAAGGCTTGGGGCGCGGTCTCGGCGGTCCGGACCTCGAAGCCGGTGTCCTGCAAAAGCTCCAGAGCCACTGCGGCGACGCTGGCGTCGTCCTCGACCAGCAGCAGACGGCGGTTGGATACGCTGGTCGCGGCCGCGATCGTCTCAGGCTCCGCGATCGCCATCCCGTCGGCCAAGGGTGGCAGGTAGAGTCTGATCTGGGTCCCGCGACCGGGTTTCGACCGGATATGTGCAGCCCCGCCGCTCTGGCGTGCAAAGCCGTAGACCTGACTCAGGCCTAGGCCGGTCCCCTTGCCGACCGCCTTGGTGGTGAAGAAGGGCTCGAACACCCGGGCCATGACGTCGGCATCCATGCCCGAACCGTCGTCCGAGACGGTTACGCAGATATACTGCCCCGCTGGCAGATCCGTGACATCCCCCGCCTCTACCTCGCAGCTTTGCGTCTGGATGCCGATGTGACCGCCGTCCTTGACCGCGTGGCGGGCGTTGACCACCAGATTGAGCAGCGCCGCCTCGAACTGGGCGATATCGACGTGCACCGCGGCTCCGCCACGACGCAGCCTTAGCCGCAACTCGACCGCTTCGCCCACGGCGCGTTTCAGAAGCGGCTCGCCCTCGAGGATATGCGCATTCAGGTCCACAGGCTGAGGCCTGAGTGTCTGGCGGCGTGAAAAGGCCAGCAGCTGGTGGGTCAGGCCCTCGCCCCGGCGGGCCGCGGAAAGGGCAGCCTCGCCCAGCTTCTTGCGCTTGGCCGCATCGTCCGGAGACCGCAGAATGATATCAAGCGCCCCGATCACCACGGTCAACAGGTTGTTGAAATCGTGCGCGACACCGCCGGTCAGCCGCCCGATCGCCTCCATCCGCTGGGCATGCATCAGATCGGCCTCTGCCCGCGCCTTTTCGGCCAGGGCCTGGTTGACGCGATCTTCCAGCAGTTCGTTGATCCGTTTGAGGTCATCCCCGGCCTGTCGCGCCTCGGTGACGTCGAATGCCACGCCCACGAAACCGATGACCTCGCCATCGGCGCTCAGGCGCGGGCGCGAGAAGGACCGCAGCCACCGATAGGCTCCATCGGTCCGGCGATACCGCGCCTCCATGGCGAAGGGCCGTCCCGTGGCCTCGCCAGCGATCGACTGCTCCAGGATCATCGCCTGATCCTCCGGATGGATCATGTCGCGCCAGTCGCCGGTGCGGGCATTCTCGTAGCTGCCACCATGATAAGCGACATAGGCCTGATTGACGAAGGCGCGCGTCCGATCCTGAGCCGTCACCCAGATCAGGACCGGCGCTGTATCGGCGATGTCGCGGAACCGGCTCTCGCTCTCCCGCAGCGCCGCCTCTGCCGATTTGGCGGCGGTGATGTCGACCAGCACCGCCACAAAACCGACGACCTCGCCGGAGCCGCTGGTCAGCGCCCTCAGGCTGGTGAACGCCCAGACGACGGTCCCGTCCGGATGAATGTAGCGTTTCTCGACATGGCCCTCACCGCCGGCCAGCGCGGCCTGAAGCGCGTCCTGTGTCGGCGCGATGTCTTCGGGGTGGGTGACGTCGCTGGTCTTGATGCCGACGATCTGATCCGGTGTTCGGCCTATGATCTGGGCGAAGCGCGCATTGCCGGAAACCACACGCCCGTCCAGTCCGACTCGGACGATGCCGGCAGCGGCCTGATCGACCATGGCATGCAACTGCGACTCGGTTTCCGTGGCCCGGCTTTCGCTGGCCTGCAACTCGATCACCGAGGCGTCCAGTCGTTTGACGATCTTGCGCAGGGCGGCCGCGACGATGACGCAGAACAGACCGACCACGATAAAGTTGAGGGTGGTCACCTTGGCCAGCTGATCCGCCATGTTTTGGCCTGACAGGGTGACGCCCAAAATCAGCCAGCCGCCGATCAGACTGGCCGCGACGGTGGTCAGACCCGCCACCCGTCCCGCCGCCAGACTGGCGATGATCACGGCGGGCAGCAGGATCATGAAGCCGGGGATGTCGCCGTAGAGAAGCGAAAGCGTCTGCCGGACGGCCAACATGACCGCTGCGCAAACCATGCCAATCAAAACAGACTGCCACCAGGCCAGCGCGGGCAGGCGCGCTAGGCGGGTCACGCCGGCGTCGATGTCGAATGCGCGACCGAAAAGCTTGCGGCTGGCCATTATCCCCCTGGATGCCTCCCGGAGAGACAGCGTCGCAACGTATTGGACCGGATCGCGTTCCTGCAAGCGCGGCGGTTGCGGACCGTGTGCCCAATCCCCAACTGCCAAGCTACAAAATCATCGAAGGATCGACCATGACTGCCACCATTCACACCGGATTGACCAAGGCCGAGCGCGGCGATGTGGCCCAGGAACTGACCAAGGTTCTGGCCGACAGCTTTGCCGTCTATCTGAAGACCCACGGCTACCACTGGAACGTCCGCGGCCCCGAGTTCTTCAGCTTCCACAATCTGCTGGAGCAGCAGTACACCGACATGTGGAATGCGCTGGACGACATCGCCGAGCGTATCCGGGCTCTGGGCGTTCTGGCCCCGCAATCCTATCCGGCCTTTGGCAATCTGACCTCGATCAAGGACGGCGATCCCGAAAAGGAAGCGACCGCCATGCTCAAGGAGCTGATGCAGGATCACGAGACCCTGATCGCCACGGCGCGCAAGGCTCTGGACGTGGCGTCCGACGCAGGCGACGAAGCCTCCGCCGATCTGATGACCCAGCGTCTGGCCGCGCACGAGAAGTTCGCCTGGATGTTGCGCTCGACCTTGGGCGGGCGTTAGAGACCGGCGCTTTCCGGCCCGAAATCCGCCGTCGTGGCAGGTGACAAGGCCTAGCCCGACGTGCGGGCGCGGAGCAGGATGTGGCCCAGATCATCCCGACATCGCTCAGGCGGATGATGCGATGGCCTGGGGCCATCGTGCCTGTTGCGCTAGCGCTCATGCTGCCGATTACCTTGGCAGTCGCCACAGCTCGCCCTGACGTCGATCGGCAGGCCCAAGCCGTACGGCTCGCGACCGGCGGCGACCTGGGTCCAGACGGCTTTTTCGCCATCCGCGCGGACATGGACCCGTCCCAGCTTGCGCTGGCGATCCGCCACGATCCTCGCTATCGGCAGGCGGCGCTCTACGGGCTGACGCCGGGTTGGGAAACGCTCTCACTGGGCGGCAAGCCAACGCTTGATTTCGGTCAGTCTGGTCTGGAGGCGCAGCGGATCAATGCGGCTACACCGTCCAGCGGGCTGCTGCGCCCGGCGCGGCCTTTCGTGTTCCGTCCGGCCAGCGAGGCCGACCGCCGCCGCGCGCTGCGCTGTCTGACGCAGGGCATCTACTACGAAGCCGCGCTGGAACCGACCGAAGGGCAGGAAGCTGTGGCCCAGGTGATTCTGAACCGCGTCCGCGATCTGAACTATCCCAACAGCATCTGCGGTGTGGTGTTCGAAGGTGCGGATCGAACGACCGGCTGCCAGTTCAGCTTCACCTGCATGGGAGCCTTGGCCCAGGCCCCCGTCGGCTGGGCGTGGAAACGGTCGCAGACGGTGGCGGAACGCATGCTGGCCGGCCACGTGGCCACCAAGGTCGGCACCGCGACCCACTACCACGCCGACTATGTCCATCCGTGGTGGGCCACCACCCTGAACAAGCTGACCCAGATCGGGGCGCACATCTTCTATCGCTGGAAAGGCCTGAGCGGCGAGACGGCGGCGTTTCGCCAAGCCTATTCCGGCCGCGAGCCCGTGATCGACGAGGCGCGCCTTTCGCGACCCCGCTTGCAGATCGCCGCGACGGATGAGGCTGCCGTCGCGGACGCCGTAGCCAACGGCGAGGGCATGGCCCCGCGCACCGTGGTGATCGATGGTCAGACCCGCGTGGTCGGCGTCGTCTCCTTGGGCGGCCGTCGCCAAGCCACGCCGGAAGAAATCGCCGCGATCAACGAGCGACTGGCCGAATATGAGCGTCCTGCCGCACCCGCGCCCGCTACGCCGCCCCCTGCGGGCGTCACGGTCATGCCGGTCGAGGAGGTGGGAAGGCCCGCGCGCTGACACTCAATTTATGGTTCCGCTTTGCAACGGCCACGTTTCATGTGCATTTCCCCACCAATTCCATGGCGCAACGGCGCCGCAGCCAGGCTTTTGCGTGTCCTCGACCTCGATTGAAACCGATGAGACGGCCCGCCTGTCAGCCCTGAAAGCCTATGGCATTCTGCATACGGCACCTGAAGCGGCGTTCGACGACATCGTGGGACTAGCGGCTCGACTATGCGACGCGCCGACGGCCCTGATCAGCCTCGTGGGAGAACACGAGCAGTGGTTCAAGGCTCGCGTCGGTCTGGATGTGAGCTGCACACCACGGAATCTGTCGTTCTGCGCTCACGCCATGCACGGCGACGACATCATGGTCGTCCCGGATGCGACCTTGGACCCGCGATTTGCCGACAACGCCTTGGTGACGAGTGATCCGCACATCCGCTTCTATGCCGGGGCTCCGCTGGTCACCAGCGACGGGCAGCCGTTGGGTTCGCTTTGTGTGATCGACAGCCGCCCTCGGCCCCAGGGCCTCACGGACCTTCAGGCCCATGCCCTGTCTGTGCTCGCCAAACAGGTCATGACCCAGCTGGAACTGCGTAAAGCCCTGACGACAGGCCGGGCGACGGGGGTCAAGCTGGCCGACAGCGAGGCGCGGTTTCAGGCGATCGCCGACTCCATGCCCCAGATGGTCTGGTCGACGCTGCCGGACGGTTTCCACGACTATTACAATGCGCGGTGGTACGAGTTCACGGGTGTGCCAGCCGGGTCGACGGACGGTGAGGGCTGGAACGGCATGTTCCATCCCGAGGATCAGGAGAGGGCCCGCAGGCGGTGGACGCACTCGCTGGAAACCGGCGAGCCTTACGAGATTGAATACCGCCTGCGCCGTCACGACGGCATATATCGCTGGACCCTGGGCCGGGCGAACCCAATCCTCGACGCCGAGGGTCGGATCACACGCTGGTTTGGGACCTGCACAGATATCGATGACCTCAAGCGGGCGGAGCAGACCAAGGAGCTGGTCAGCCAGGAGTTGAGCCACAGGATCAAGAACATTTTCGCCGTCGTGTCGGCCCTGATCGCCCTGTCGGCGCGCCAGTTCCCGGAAGCCAAGGGCTTTGCCAGCGCAGTGCGCACCCGCATCAATGCTCTGGCCCAGGCGCACGAGTTCGTGCGGCCACACAGCGACGCCTCGGCCCCGGCGATGGCTGATACGACCCTACATGCTTTCCTGAATGCGCTTTTCAGCCCGTATACCGGCCTGGATGGACAGCCGCGCGTGCGCGTGACCGGGGACAATGCCGTCTTTGACGATCAGGCCGCGACGTCGGTGGCGCTGCTGTTCCACGAGTTGGCCACGAATGCTTACAAATATGGAGCCCTATCCGTCGGGGACGGGACTGTGACATTGACGACCCGTCAGGAGCAGGATCAGTTCGTTCTTGAATGGGTCGAGCACGGCGGACCACCCGTTGTCGCCGAGCCGACCCGCCAGGGTTTTGGCTCGTCGCTTGCATCGTTGTCGGTCGAAGGCCAACTGGGCGGAAAACTGGTGCGCGAATGGCACAGGGACGGATTGAAAGTGACGGCCAGCCTGCCCGCCACGGCTTTGTCGCGACGCCGCGCCGCACAAAACGCCGCATGATACGGGTTTGCGGAAACCCTAAATCCGTCGTCGCGTTGTGACGACTTGGCGACACACCGTTCATTCAGCTTCGGAGTATTAGGGTAAAGGCTATGTCTGCGCGTATCCTCATCATCGAAGACGAGGCCATCGTAGCGATGGAGCTTCGTTTCGTTCTCGAGGACCTGGGTTACCAGGTCGTCGGCACCGCTGCGGAAGCCCGCACGGCGCGTGAGATCGTGCGCGAGGAAGACATAGATCTGGCTCTGGTGGACATTCATCTGTCCGACGGCCCAACAGGTGTCGAACTGGGTCGTGAACTGGGTCAGGAGAAGGGTGTCACTGTCTTGTTCATGACCGCCAATCCCGGCATGGTCCGCAACGGCGTCACAGGCGCGCTCGGCGTTCTCACCAAGCCCACCGACGAGCGTGCAGTTGAAACCGCAGTCGAATATGCTTTGTGCCGCCGACAGGGTCGTCCCATCGAATATGCCCCTCCGGGCTTGCAGTTGTTCGCCTGATGCACGTCGTGAGTTCGCCGACAACTGGCTCTGATGCGCTCGAACAGCTGGTCTACGTCAGTATAGATACTCGCGAAGTCACCAATCCGATCAGTGCGGCGGATATCCTTGCGGAGGCGCGTCGCAACAATGCCCGTGACGATATTACCGGCGTGCTGACCTTCACCGGCGGGCGTTTTGTGCAGATTCTGGAAGGGCGAAGCGATCGGCTGGAGGATCTGCTGGCCCGACTGCTTGTCGATCATCGTCATCGTGACATGGAAGTGCTGGCACGACGCACGATCACCCATCGAGACTTTCCGGGGTGGGATATGGTCAGCCCACGCCTCGCCCGAAGCCAGATTGACAAGCTGAATACGCTGTTGATCGAGACGCCCAAGGATTTGGACGCCTACGTCGATATTCTTGCTGAGGCGGTTCATCGCCAGGCCAGTGCCTTGGCTCAATATGGTTATGATCCGCGTGAGGATACGCTGGAAGGTC
Organism: Brevundimonas sp.; assembly: GCF_041919755.1. Taxonomy (GTDB): domain Bacteria; phylum Pseudomonadota; class Alphaproteobacteria; order Caulobacterales; family Caulobacteraceae; genus Brevundimonas. The sequence continues at coordinate 138,756 of NZ_JAYRTD010000002.1, forward strand.
AGTCGGCCGGATCGCCAACCACCTGATCAGGCTACCAGACCCCGATCTTCTCCGCTTCCTTGTGGCTGATCGGATGATTGGCCTTGGCGTGATCTTCTTCGGCCAGGAAACGCACCGCCTCCAGCGCCGCCATACAGCCCATGCCCGCCGCCGTGACGGCCTGGCGATAGATGTCGTCCGTCACGTCGCCGGCTGCCCAGACGCCTTCGATGGCCGTGGCCGCAGTCCCGGGTTTGACCACCAGATAGCCACCCTGTTTGGTTTCCAACTGGCCTGCGAAAAGCTCTGACGACGGCGCATGGCCGATGGCGATGAAGACGCCGTCGGCGGCCAGATCGCGGGTTTCGCCCGTCTTGACGTTCTTGATGCGCGCGCCCGTGACATTGACCCCGCCGAAGTCGTTGGTCTCGCCCAGGATTTCGTCGATCGCACTGTCCCAGACCACCTCCACCTTTGGATTGGACAGCAAGCGTTCCTGCAGGATCTTCTCCGCGCGGAACTCGTCGCGGCGGTGCACCACAGTGACCTTCGACGCAAAGTTGGTCAGGAACAGCGCCTCCTCGACGGCGGTATTGCCGCCACCGACCACGATCACTTCCTTGCCGCGATAGAAGAAGCCGTCGCAGGTGGCGCAGGCGGAAACGCCAAAGCCTTGGTACTTTGCCTCGCTCTCCAGACCCAGCCACTTGGCCTGGGCTCCGGTCGATATGATCACCGTCTCGGCCAGCATCTCCGTGCCACTGTCCAGCGTCAGCCGGAACGGCCGCTGCGACAGGTCCGCCTTGACCACGATGTCCTCGATGATCTCGGTGCCGACATGCTCGGCCTGGGCGCGCATCTGCTCCATCAGCCAGGGGCCCTGAATGACGTCGGCGAAGCCGGGGTAGTTTTCGACATCGGTGGTGATGGTCAGCTGGCCGCCGGGCTGAAGGCCGGCGATCACCACGGGTTGCAGCAGGGCGCGCGCGGCATAGATGGCGGCGGTCCAGCCGGCGGGGCCGGACCCGATGATGGCGACGCGGACGGTACGGGGAGTGCTCATGACACCTATTTAGGCAGTGATTCCCCTTTGTGCGATGCTAGGGTGATCGTTCTTCACAGGCAGGGAAGGGTATGCACATGGAAGGTCGCAGCGCCATCGGCATCGGGATCGGCATGGGCCTCAGCATCGGTGTCGCCATCGGGGTGGCGACCGATGACTTGGCCCTGTGGCTGTGTCTGGGTATCGCCATCGGCGCTGGCCTGGGCGTCGCCTTCGATCAGCAGAACGCTCGCAAGCGCAAACAGGGCGACGACAGCGGCAGCGATGGCGGCACCCCTCTGGTCGGTGGCGACACCAGCAGTCGCGACAAGAGCTTCGACAGCAGCGACGGCTCGGACGGTGGAGGCGGTGACGGCGGCGGTGGCGGCGACTAGGCCTGTAAGCGCTCGATGATGGCCCGCGCGGCGCGTTCGGTCTCGTTCAACGGCTCATAGGTCCAGGTTTCCAGACGCCCGTCGAACGGCCGCGCGGCACCCCGGTCGCGCAGATCCTGATGCAGACGCGCGAACTTGTCGGCCGATCGGGTCGCCACCATCGGCAGGATGTGCACCGGCTTTCCTGTCGAGGCGGCCTCGGCGGCCATGTTGGCACTGTCCTCGGTCACCAGTATATGGTCGGCGAAATGCAGGAAGGCGAAATAGGGGTTTGGTCCGGCACCGTCCCAGATCAGGCCGGGCAGGTGCGCCAGCCGGGCCGTGATTGTCGCCTTCGCCGCCTCGGGCGTGCGTCGCGAATAGGTCAGCATGAGCGAACCGCCCGCCGCCTCGATAGCCCCGGCGATCTGGTCGGCCAGGGCGGCGGCATGGGCTTCGGGCAGGTCATGAGCGCGCGACTTTCCGCCGATCAGCACCGCTACGCGCAGATGGGGCAGGGGCTCCAGCACATCGGCGAACCCTTCGGCCCCTTCCGCCAATCGATCAGATGAAATCCGGTGCGGCGAGCCTGTGATCGACAGGATGTTGCGACCCTCGATCCCGTCATGGCGTGGCGCGACCACCAGATCGTAGTCCGACGTCCGCCAGCGCGGATCCTGCGTCTGCACCACGAAGGTCTTGCCGCCGGAGCGCCGCTTGGCCGTCAGCGACAAGGGCAGGGTGGCCCGCCCCGTCCCGATCCACACATCCGGCCACGCCTCACCCGCTTTCGGAAACGGCGCGTCGGCGTACGGGTCCAGCATCCACGGGGCCTTCAGCGCCGACGGCAGCTTGTCGAAGGCGGCCCGCCAGCGGATCCGTTTGATGGTGATCTCGGACGGCAAAAGGCGCTGGAGGGCTTCTGCCAACCCCAGCGCCTGATTTTCCATACCGGCCCGGCCGTCGGAGACGACCCAGATCGAAAGCGGCGACCTGTCGGCCGTTACTTCCACTCGACCTTGAGGATCTCGTAGGCCTTCACGCCGCCGGGGGTGTTGACCTCGACCACATCGCCGACCTCTTTGGAGATCATGGCGCGTGCGATCGGCGAGGCGATGGAGATCTTGCCTGCCTTCACATCGGCTTCATGCTCGCCGACGATCTGGTAGCGGCCTTCTTCCTCGGTGTCCTCGTCGACGACCGTGACGGTCGCGCCGAACTTGACCTGGGTTCCGCTCAGCTTGGAGACGTCAATCACCTGTGCGCGGCTGATCTTGTCCTCGATCTCGGCGATCTGACCCTCGATCCAGCCCTGACGCTCCTTGGCGGCGTGATACTCGGCATTCTCGGAGAGATCGCCATGCTCGCGCGCTTCCGAGATGGCCGAGATCACGCTCGGCCTCTCCACGGACTTCAATTGCTTCAGCTGATCGTCGAGGACACGGTAGCCCTCGGCCGTCATCGGCACTTTTTCCATATGTCGTGAATTTCTTGGTTATCGCCCGACTGGACAGATTGACTGGCACTTGTGATCGCAGGGCGCTTGCGACCGGCCAAAGAGGGTAGGGCACACCGTCAAAACGTTCAAGACCCCTAGGGGCGATTGGCGACCCGTGTTCCGGCAACGCGGCGACGCGACAGGGCGCGGATGTGTTTCATCAGGCTCCAGGCCAGCCAGCCGAGGATGGCCATGCCGATCGCCATGAAGGCCACGGACACGATGAAGATGCCGGCGGCGATGAAGGCGAGCACAAAGGACAGGGCGGCGGTCAGGGCCGCGACGATTTGAATGGTTTTGAGGCGCATAAGCTCATTAACGGATGGTGGCCACCGCGGTTGCGGCTCCGCCTTCAACAGCCCGTGACTGTGTCTGCACCGCCACTCAGGCGTAGCTGTAGGGTCCGCCCCGCTCAAGCGCCCGCTGGTAGGCTGGCCGGGCGTGGATCTTGTCCAGATAGGCCTTCAGGCGGGGTTTGTCGTCATAGGGTGCGCGGGTCGCCCCAGCCTCAATGGGGAAGCTCATCATGATGTCGGCGGCACTGAACCGATCGCCGGCAAACCACTCCGACTTGCCCAGTTCGGCCTCCCAATAGGCGGTGTGGGCTGCGATCTGGGGATCGATGAAGCCGTCCTGGGCCTTGGCGCTGATGGCCTTCACCACCGGACGCACCAGCCCCGGCGAGCGTTTGGGCAACTGGCCGAAGATCAGTTTCAGCAGCAGCGGCGTCATGGCCGAGCCCTCGGCATAGTGCAGCCAGTAGGTATAGCGCCGACCCGCCTCTGTTCCGGGCGCGGGACGCAGGGCGGCACCCTCGGGGCCTTCCAGCAGGTACTCAACGATGGCCCCGGTCTCGGCCACGCGCACCTCGCCGTCATCGACAACCGGCGACTTGCCCAGCGGATGGATGGCCTTCAGTTCCGGTGGAGCCAGCATGGTCGCCGGATTGCGCTCGTAGCGCTTTACCTCATACGGCCGTCCCAACTCCTCCAGCAGCCACAGCACGCGCTGCGAACGGGAATCGGCGAGGTGGTGGACGGTAATCATGGGCGCGCTCCGGTCAGGCTGTACGGTCAGTCACGCATGCTTACGCCGCGTCCGTCCAGCCTTTTCGAGAACCGGTACAATCAGGCGCGGCGACCGCTCCAGCGCTGGCGCGGATGCGTCTCGGACTTGGTGCCGGGGCGCTGGGACTGGCCCTGCGAGGGCTTGCCGGCGCGGCGGTCGCGGCGGGCTTCCCACAGCTGGAAGGCCAGGGTGGCCAGGGCCAGCTTGCCGGCATGGCGTCCGGCCACGCGCCGTCCGCCCTTGCTGAACAGCAGGCCGCCGACCAGGGTCACAAGGCTGGGCGAAAGTTTGGGAATGGGCATGGTTGATCTCCTTCGGTGACCTAACGCGCCGCAGCCTTGGCCGTTCATCGCCGTTCAGCCCTGCGACATCGCTTCGCAGCGGGCGATTCACAGGCTAGCGTCACCGCATGGCCCAATCCCGCACCGCCGCCGTCATGTCGTCCCTGTCGCTCAGGGTGCTGGTCGCCTTGGTCGCCGGTCTGGCGGCAGGGGCCGCCGCCCAGGCCTGGGGCATTCCCGGCGGCACGGCCAGTGTGGCGGCCATCGACGCCCTTGGCCAGCTGTGGCTCAATGCCCTGCGCATGACGATCATCCCGCTGGTCTTTGCGTTGCTGGTGACCGGCATCGCCTCCATCGCGGATGCGACCTCGACCGGGCGGTTGGCGGTCAAGGCGCTGATCGTCTTTGCGGTCCTGCTGGTCTTCGCGACCACCTATGCCTTCGCCGCCTCCATGGGGCTGCATGCGATCTGGCCGATCAATATCGCGGAGGCCCGGGCCCTGCTGGCCGGCGTCTCCCCGGATCAGGCCGCCGCGGTCGCCGAGGGTGCAAAGTCCGGCGGTTTCGGGGCGTTTGTCGCGGGCCTGGCGCCGTCCAACCCGATCAAGGCCGCGGCGGACGACGCCATCCTGGCGATCGTGGTTTTTGCCATCGCGTTTGGATTCGCCACCACCCGCCTGCCGGGACGGTTGCGCCAGCCCATCGCCATCTTCTTCGAGGCCGTGGCCCAGGCCATGATCGTGATCGTGCAATGGGTGCTGTGGGCCGCGCCGGTCGGTGTCTTCGCCCTGGCCATGGGCGTGGGCCTGCGCGCGGGCATCGGGGCGGCTGGGGTCCTGGCCCACTATATCGCCATCGTCAGCCTGGCCATCCTCGGCCTGATCCTGATCCTCTATGCCGTGGCCACCGTCTGGGGCCGGATTGGCCTGGGCCGGTTCGCGCAGGGCATCGCCCCTGCCCAGGTCGTGGCCTTCTCGACCCAGTCGTCATTGGCCAGCCTGCCGATCATGGTCGAGCGGGCGGTCGGTCGCCTGGGTGTCTCGGCGGCCACGGCTGGACTGGTCCTGCCGCTGGCCGTCGCCGTCTTCCGCATCACCTCGCCGGTCGCCAATCTCGCCGTCGTCATCTATTGCGCCCATCTGTTCGGGGTTCAGATCACCCTGCCGGTCATGGTCGCGGGCGGCCTGACCGCGATGGCCATCAGCGTCGGCACCGTCGGCCTGCCCGGCCAGATTTCCTTCTTCGCCAGCGTCGCCCCCATCGCGCTCGCCATGGGCGTGCCGCTGGAGCTGCTGCCCCTTCTATTGGCCGTCGAGGTCATCCCCGACATCTTCCGCACCGTCGGCAACGTCACCGCCGACCTGACCGCCGCCCGCATCGTGGAGGGGCGGGATGCCGTGGCCGACCCGGAGGCGGCGGCGGGAATTTAGGAGGGAAATCGTCGTGCGCTTTAATTATGCGCCGATGGGTACAGCGATAGCCCTGTAAAGCGTCGGGTTTTCGCCGGAGCCCCAGCAACACGATGCGACGATGAATAAGACGCCATCTTGCTCATCGCTAATACGCAGCCCGGCCCAATCTCGAAACTGTGGCATCGGCCTTTCCTCGACGAGCCCATCATCCGAACGAAAGTACCGATCGCGGCTTGTCCCGATCCACCCATTCGTAATCTCGAACAATCCGTCAAGCGGCCAAGGCTGTGGCACCATCATCCATTGATCTTTGACCGCAGGGGTCGGTGTGGAAAAGACGAGTTCTATGGAAGAATTGCACACCCGATAGACGCGGCCCTTGCTTAGCCCCATGTGTGAAATGCCTGAGCCGACGATCAAGCATCCGGGTCTTTCAGGATCGGCAAACAGGCCCACCACCGGGTCACAAGCGGGGTTCAGCGTACCCTCGCAAATCTTCTCGCCTTCCTCCGTCACGAAGGAAATGGTCCCGGCCGCCGCATCAACCCGGCGCAGACCCCCGCCCCATTCTCCGAGGTTGTAGCCAGCGTAGATGCCGCTCTGATCCACGGCGGCAAGGCGAGCATAAGGACCGAGCGATGCGGCGAACTGCTGTCGACGCAATCCTTCCGACAGCGGTAGGATACCTCGCTGGTACACGATGGCCGGTCGCTCTAACCCGGGCCAAGTGACCAGGCCAAGAACCTGCCCCTCATGTTGTTCACCGGGGTGAAGCTGGCGGTCACCGCGCCGCTGATCTGAACCCAGGCCGGCTGCGCTGATGGGGTCCAACAGATTGACGACGTAGTAGAGGTCCGTCCCGCCGCGTTGGCCCAGCAACCAGAGACGACCGTTGTCGGGCAACAGGTCCACAACGTCTTCGGCGATGATGGCACGCTCGCCGGTCGCGCGCTCGAAGCGGACGACTTTTCCGGTCGCGCCTCTCAGCCAGATATGATCCCGGTCGGCGACACCTTCGATGATGGCGTGGCCCAGGTCCGCATCCCGCCAATCACTAGCTACCGCCTCGCCACGACCAGCGAGCATGAACATGGCCAGCAGGGAGGCGATCAGCGAGCGCATAGCGCACGCTACGCCAAAATCAGATTAAGCGTAATCCTGCACCGGCCGCACATCCAAATCGCCCGCCTTGATAGCGCCGATGGCCTGGGCTGCGGCCTGGGAGCCGGCGGTGGTGGTATAGTAGGGGATCTTCATCATCAGGGCGGTGCGACGCAGGCTGAAGCTGTCCTGCAGCGACTGCTTGCCCGAGGTGGTGTTGAAGACCAGCTGGACCTCGCCGTTCTTCATGGCGTCCACGATATGGGGACGCCCCTCCAGAACCTTCTTCACATGGGTCACGGCCAGGCCCTGTTCGACCAGATAGCTGTGGGTGCCGCCGGTGGCCATCAGGGTGAAGCCTACGGCCAGCAGGGTCTTGGCCGCATCGACGATGAAGGGCTTGTCCTCGTCCTTAACCGAGATGAAGGCACAACCGGAGACGGGCAGGGTGGTGCCGCCACCGATCTGGCTCTTGGCGAAGGCACGGGCGAAGGCGGGGGCCATATCCGCCTCGCCGTCGCGCTTCCAGTCCAGCCCCATGACCTCGCCGGTCGAGCGCATTTCCGGCCCCAGGATGGTGTCGACCCCGGCGAAGCGGGCGAACGGGAAGACCGCCTCCTTGACCGCGATATGGTCGTACGCCTTGTCGGCCAGGCCGAAGGATTTCAGCGGCACCCCGGCCATGACCTTGGCGGCGATGGCGGCGATCGGCTGGCCGATGGTCTTGGCGACGAAGGGGGCCGTGCGGGATGCGCGCGGATTGACCTCCAGCACGAAGATGCGGGGGTTGTCGCTGTGCGGCTCCTCGATGGCGAATTGGACGTTCATCAGGCCGCGCACTTTCAGCGCTTTCGCCATTTCGGTGGTCTGACGCTTCAGCTCGGTCACGATCTCTGCGGACAGCGACCAGGGCGGCATGGAACAGGCGCTGTCGCCCGAATGTACGCCAGCCTCCTCGATATGTTCCAGCACACCCGCCACGAACACCGTCTCGTCGTCGCACAGGGCGTCGACGTCCACCTCGGTGGCGCGGTTCAGATAGTGGTCGATCAACACGGGGTCGTCGCCCGACACCCGCATGGCCTCATGGACATAGCGGTCCAGCTGCTCGCGGTCGTGGACGATCATCATGCCGCGTCCGCCTAGCACATAGGAGGGACGCAGGACGACGGGATAGCCGACCTCTTCCGCCTTCTGCGCAGCCTCTTCGGCGCTGCGGGCCAGGCCGTTAGGCGGCTGGATCAGGCCGATGTCATGCAGCATCTTCTGGAACCGCTCGCGGTCCTCGGCCAGGTCGATGGAGTCTACCGACGTGCCCAGGATCGGCACGCCGTCCTCCTGCAGTGCATGGGCCAGCTTCAGCGGCGTCTGGCCCCCGAACTGTACGACCACACCGATCAGGTCGCCCCTGGACCGCTCGACGTCGATCAGTTCCAGCACGTCCTCGGCCGTCAGTGGCTCGAAATACAGCCGGTCGGAGGTGTCGTAGTCCGTCGAAACCGTCTCGGGGTTGCAGTTCACCATGATGCTTTCAACGCCGATGTCGGCGAAGGCAAAGGCCGCGTGGCAGCAGCAGTAATCGAACTCGATCCCTTGCCCGATCCGGTTCGGTCCGCCGCCCAGGATGATGGCCTTCTTCGCCTCGGTCGGGTTGGACTCGCAGGCCGGAACCTGGCCCAGCGCCCCGGTCTCATAGGTCGAATACATATAGGCGGTGGCGGAGGCGAACTCGGCGGCGCAGGTGTCGATACGCTTGAAGACGGGGCGCACGTTCAGAGCACGGCGCGCCTTGCGAACGGAGGCTTCGGTGGTGCCCGTCAACTGGGCCAGACGGGCGTCGGAGAAGCCCTTGGACTTCAGCTTGCGGAACTCGGTGGGCTCGACGGGCAAGCCGGTGACGCGGACGTGGCCCTCAGTGCGGACGATGTCGGCGATCTGGCGCAGGAACCACGGTTCATAGGAACAGGCGGCATTGACCTCCTCGACCGTCAGGCCGTGGCGGAAGGCCTGGGCGATGACCAGGATGCGGTCCGGCGTCGGCTGGCCCAGCGCCCGCACGACGGCGGCGCGGATGGAGGCCTCGTCCCCGGACCCGTCGGTTCCCTCGATCTCGATCTCGTCGAAGCCGTTAAGGCCCGTCTCCAGACCACGCAGCGCCTTTTGCATGCTCTCCTGGAAGGTCCGGCCGATGGCCATGACCTCGCCGACCGACTTCATCGAGGTCGACAGCAACGGCTCCGAGCCCGGATACTTCTCGAAGGCGAAGCGCGGGATCTTGGTCACGACATAATCTATGGACGGCTCGAAGCTGGCCGGAGTCACCATCGTGATGTCGTTGGTCAGTTCATCGAGCGTGTAGCCGACGGCCAGACGCGCCGCGACCTTGGCGATGGGGAAGCCGGTCGCCTTGGACGCGAGCGCCGAGGACCGCGACACCCGCGGGTTCATCTCGATCACGACCATGCGGCCGTCAGCCGGATTGATGGCCCACTGCACGTTCGATCCGCCCGTCTCGACCCCGATTTCGCGGAGCACATTGATCGAGCCGGTCCGCATCCGCTGATATTCCTTGTCGGTCAGCGTCAGGGCAGGGGCGACAGTGATGCTGTCGCCGGTGTGGACGCCCATCGGGTCCACGTTCTCGATGGAGCAGATGATGATGCAGTTGTCCGCCGTGTCACGGACGACCTCCATCTCGTACTCCTTCCAGCCCAGCACCGATTCCTCGATCAGCACCTCGGTCGTCGGCGACAGGTCCAGCCCGCGCATGACGATTTCCTCGAACTCCTCGCGGTTATAGGCGATGCCGCCGCCGGTCCCGGCCAGGGTGAAGCTGGGGCGCACGATGGCGGGCAGGCCGACGAACTCCAGCCCCTCCAGCGCCTCTTCCATCGAATGGGCCGCCTTGGAGCGCGGGCTTTCCAGCCCCAGCTTGTCCATGGCGTCGCGGAACTTCTGACGGTCCTCGGCCTTGTCGATGACCTCGGCCTTGGCCCCGATCATCTCGACGCCGTATTTCTTCAGTGCGCCGGAGGCGTCCAGCGCCAGGGCCGTGTTCAGCGCCGTCTGGCCACCCATGGTTGGCAGCAGGGCGTCGGGCCGCTCCTTGGCGATGATCTTCTCGACCATCTCGGGCGTGATCGGCTCGATGTAGGTGGCGTCGGCCACCTCCGGGTCGGTCATGATGGTGGCGGGGTTAGAGTTGACCAGGATCACCCGATACCCCTCGGCCTTCAGCGCCTTGCACGCCTGAACGCCCGAATAGTCGAACTCGCACGCCTGACCGATCACGATCGGCCCGGCGCCGATGATCAGGATGGATTGGATGTCCGTACGCTTGGGCATCTCAGCCTCCGTCTAGTTCGTCACGACCGCGCACTCCCAGCCGTCATAGTCCAGCTGAAAGGCCGCGGCCCAGGATTGCATCATGGATGAAACGGGCGCGAACGAGGCTTCGTCCACCGCCATGGTGGTCTCAAGAACGGTCATCTCGTCCTGGCCGCGCGTGATGAAGCCGGCGCGCCGCGCGACCTCGTTCAGGTCGTCGTGATCACCCTCGCCATAGAAGTAGAACAGGGTGTGCCGGGGCGTGACGCCACTGTCGCCATGCTCCGCCAGGGACGCCCGGATCATGGCGTCGCGCTCGTCGTGCGGGACATCGGATGCGGTCACGGCGGCAACGGTCCTTTCGCGCACGAAAATCCGGCGCGGGCGATACGCCGGCGCGGCTCCGTTCGGGTTGTCGGTTAAGCGGTCCGTCTAATGAGCACGGGCGGCGGGGGCAAGCCGCAATGCGCCAGGCGGTGCCATTTGCTGTGCGCTACGAAAAAGGGGCGGCCCTTGTGAGCCGCCCCTGATCCGTGATTGCCAGTTCCGAAATCAGAACGGGCGGTAGTTCAGGCCGATGAAGAAGCGACGGCCGTAAGGGTCGAAGTTCGAATAGAGCGTCGTCCCCAGATAGTCGGCCTGCTCCGCATCAAAGGCGTTTACGACACCGGCGCGCACCGTCAGGTCCTCGCGAGCATTCCAGCGCACCGTAAAGTCGTGGCGCGTGAAGTTCTCGGTATCCAGTTCGCTGACCAGACGGGCATCGGCGTTGTTCACGAAATCGCGGACGTTGACGATGTCCTGGGCTGTTTGCCAGTCAGCGGTCCAGTTGACGCTCCAGATCTCGTTGGGTGCCCACGTCAGCGACGAGGTCAGACGAACGCGCGGGTAGAACAGGCCGCTGGCCAGTTCGGTGAAGTCCGTCGGGTCGCCTTCGTTCAGGAACTCCTTCTGGTCGATCAACCAGGAACCGGCGAGACGGTAGTCAAACTGACCGAAGTCGCGGCCTGTCATTTCCAGCGTGTCGAGACGGTAGCTGGCCGTGAAGTCCAGTCCGCGCGTTTGCAGCTTGGCGTAGTTGAACGACCGCTCGATGAACCCGCCGACGGCGTCGCCGGCTGGTGCACCCACCCCGAACGGAATGTCCGGATTGTTGCGGAAGATGGTTTCACAGGCATCGGCATTCAGTGTCGCGCCGTTGACGCAGTTGGCCGCAGCGGTCGCCGCGCTGACGGCCGAGATGACCTGTTCGATCTCGATCTCGTAATAGTCGAGGACCAGCGAGAAGTTCGGGATGAAGCGCGGACGCAGCACCGTTGAGAACGTGAAGCTGTTCGACTCTTCAGGTCGCAGGTTCGGGTTGCCGCCCAGCGAGCCGGCGATGCCCGAGGTGTAGTTCGGGTTGAAGTCGTCCAGGTTGGTCGCGGTCGCCCCGGCGAAGTCAAACGTCAATCCCTGATCGGCAGCCAGCGCCGTACAGTTGTTGATCCGGTTCTGCCGGGTTTCGGCGTCCTGAACCGCAGCGATCGCCAAAGTGGCACAGGGATCTGCGAACGCGTTGGCGAAGGTCTGGCCAAGCGGCGAGAAGTTCTCGCCGAGATCCGGCACGCGCACTGACGTGTTGTAGCTGGTTTTGAACGCGATGTCCTGGATCGGACGATAGACCAGGTTGACGCCGTACACATCGACATCACCAACGGTCGAGTAGTCTGCGTAGCGATAGGAGCCGCTCAGCTCGGCATACTCACCCAGGAAACTGTCGCGGAACAGCGGGACCGAAAGTTCCGCAAAATACTCGTTGGAATCGTATTCAACTTCCGGGAAGTCGGCACCCGTGTTCAGGAACAGCAGACGCCCATCGGTGTCGCGGTCGCGGCCGGTGGCCGAGGTGGCTTCGCGACGATATTCGGCGCCCAGGGCGACGCCCAGCGGACCAGCACCCCAGAAGTCCCAGAGATTGCCCGACACCGAAGCGATGGCCTGCTCCTGCTCGTTGCGCTCGGTGATGCCGATGGTGGCGTCGACGTAGTCGAGCGCGGCCTGGCTCTGGTTACCCTTGCCGAAGACGTTCAGCGGGGCGCACTCGTCAATGCTGCGGCGGCCGTAGTCGCTGTCGCGCAGGTCTCCACCGCGTTGCGGGTCACCCAATGCTCCGTTGGGCACACCCTGAGCGTCGAGAAGCTGGACGCGGCAGACGATTTCGCCGGGTCTGCCGTTCACGATCCCAGCCGTATCGAGCACCGCATCAGCAGCCAGGGCGAATCGTTGGCCATCGACGCCACGCTCACGGTTCTCGATATCGACCTGACCGTAGGTGTAACCGATATCCCAGTTGAAATCTTTCACGAAGCCCAGTTGCTCGCGTGAGCCTCGCAGGCCCACGACGTAGCGTTGAAGCTCACGCGTGTTGTCCTGGGTGCGGTCAGGCCCGAACAGGCTGTGACGCGCGATCTGCAGACCTTGAGAACCCACCAGCACGCTGTCGGCGTCGTCGGTCGGCGGCGCATAACGGTTGATCTGGTTACCCGCGATCGCGTCCTTGACCAGTTGCGGCAGGAAGGCGTTGTCCGACCAGCGCAGGTCGAAGTTGTTGACCGCATAGATCGGGTTGGCCGTGCCGGCACTGTATGAGTTGACCAGATCGATATTGAAGAAGGTGGGCTGGCCGACGTCGAAGGTGTCTTCGGTGACGTATTTGCCCTCTGCATACAGTTCGATGTCCGGCGTCACCTCGTAGGTGGCACCGACCTGGAAGCGGGCGGATTCCGAACGCGGTACGCGCGAGCCGGTCGAGAAGTCGGCGATGTTCTCGCCATCGCCGCCGATGTTGTAGGGGCGGAACAAGCCGGTGTTGCCGATACGCTGGCCAAAGTTGGCCAGGCGGGCGGTCGATCCATCGTAGTAGAACGTCTTGCCGGGGTTGGGAGCAAAACAGTTGTTGCTGTAGGTGAAGAACTCGCCACCTCCTCCGTCGGGAGCGAAGCAGTCCTCATAGGGGACGTCGGGGTCGCTGAGGCGCGAGCCGGGCTGCGAGTTGGCCAAGGTAGTGGCACCCCAGCGCGGAATATCCATACGGCGGACGTTCTTGAACAGCTGGAAGTCCTGGTCGCCATCGAAAGGAGCCGTCGTCGGATCGGCGTCGATGCCGGCCCGGAAGGGTGCGTCGTTGATCCAGTCGATGTTGTTGGAGGTCACCTCATCGACTTCTTCATATTCGCCGTGGGCATAAACGTTGAGGCGGCCGCCGAGCAGATTGGCACCTGCCAATGCGGAGATGCGGCGGTTGGCCTGACCGTCCTGGTTGATCATGCCGTAGTTGGCGTCGATCTCGAGACCTTCAAAATCCTTGCGCAGGATGAAATTCAGCACGCCGGACACGGCGTCGGCACCGTAAACCGAGGCGGCACCGCCGGTGACAATCTCGATATTCTCGATCAGCAGGCGCGGGATCGTGTCGATGTCGACGGCCAAGGATCCGCCGCTGGAGCCTACATGGCGGCGGCCATCGACCAGCGTGAGCGTGCGGTTCGACCCCAGGCTGCGCAGATTCGGCAGCGACAGTCCGCCATCGCCCAGGTTGGATCCGGTCGTGTCGGATGGCACGACGGAGTTCGAGAGGGCCGGGATGGTGGCCAGATAATCGATCACCGTGGCTTGGCCGGTCGACAGCAGGGCTTCGCGCTGGACTTGGATCAGAGGCGTCGGGGAGTTGGTAGCATCACGACGGATGCGTGATCCGGTCACGACCACCTCGCCGAGCTCCGTTGCATCGTCCTGAGCCACCGGAGCCTGATTCAGAGGTTCCTGACCGGTGGCGGTATTGGCTGGCTGATTAGCGGGAGCGGTCTGTGCCAGCGCAGGGCCTGAAATGGCGATTGAGCCGGCCAGCATCGTGGTGGCAAGCAGCGACTTGCGAATATCGATCATAGATTAAAAACCCAAGCTATCTGAATAACGCAGTTATGTCGACGGTTCGACGGCGCAATGCAAAAGGCTTCGTCAGGGAGAGATGGTCAAGCTCTACCATTGCATTTAGTGCAATATTCCAATGTTATTCAAACATTAAATCGCGATATTAGCGCTCAATGTCGCCACATTTGAAAGTTTCCCAGTTTTGGGCAGCGACACGATAGTTTTATTATCCATGTATTCGACAGGTTCTTGTTCTTGGGCTGATCAGCAGTACCGGTGCATGATGTGCGACAGGCGGTGCATCGACAAGCAAGCCGAAGTGCACGCCGCACGAAAAAGACATGCTGACGTGGCGCTCTGACCCCAAGGACTCGACTTCAGTGCGCGGCCTGCAGGTGTCCATTTGGCGTGGTGCCCATGTGCTACAGTATCGCACTAAACGCCTCTTGCGGCGGCGGTGAGCTTGCGTGTCGAAAAAGCGACCGTAATGTGACCCGTTGGACAGGTCGGCGTTTGCGCATGGATTCGCGCTGCGGCAGCCGAAACAAAAAGGATTTATTTGTGCGTTATTCTCGATTGCTGACGACAACGATTCTGTCGGGCCTGGGTGTTTTCGTTGCCTCCGCTGCCCTGGCTCAGACGCCGCCGCAGACTGCCCCGCAGCCCCAGCCGGATGCCGAAGAGCAGGATTCGCAGGCCACCGATCTGGGCGACGTCGTCGTCACGGGTTCGCGCATCCCTCAGAATGAGTTCACCAGCCCGTCGCCTGTTCAGGTGTTGACGGCAGACCGCGCCGAGCAGCGCGGCCTAAGCGATACGGTCCAGTTGCTGCAGAGCTCGACGCTCGCCTCTGGTTCGCCTCAGGTGAACTCGACCATCTCCAGCGCCTTCGTGACGGACGGTGGCCCCGGTGCCGCGACTATCTCGCTGCGCGGCTTGGGTGCGAACCGCACGCTCGTGCTGCTGAACGGTCGCCGTGCCGGTCCGGCCGGTACGCGCGGTGGCGTCTCGGCATTCGACCTGAACGTCATTCCTCAGTCGGCTATCGACCGCATCGATCTGCTCAAGGACGGTGCGTCGTCGATCTACGGTTCGGACGCTGTCGCCGGCGTCGTCAACTTGATCACCGAACGCGCTCGTGACGGTGGAGAGATGACGGCCTTCGCTTCGGCTCCCTTCGATCAGGGTGGCGAGCAGTACAACATCTCCGGAACCTTCGGTAAGCAGTTCGATCGCGGCTACGTGAACCTGTCGGCCGACTACTACCGCCAGGAGAAGCTGGCTGCCGGCGAGCGCGACTATCTGATCTGCCGCAACCAGTACATCACCGCGCCGGGCACCAACACGCGCGTCGATCGTGTCGATCCGCGTACGGGCCAGCCGCAGTGCACCGACCTGACCTGGGGCAATATCTACGTCTACGGTGCCGACTTCTCGGGCCGCGCCGGCCGCTTCCAATTCGACTACGATGGCGATCTGGGCCGCTACATCCCGACACGCCCGACGAACCCGGCCACTTCGGCCATGTATCCGACGGCGCCGGACGGCTTCTACATCGTCAACTACGATGCGGCCTCGCGTTCGGTGGTCAACAACCTGTCCGACTTCGCCCTGGAAGAGTCGATCATTCCCGAGACCGAGCGCTACACCGTGTTCGGTGAAGGCGCATATGAACTGGGCGGCGGTGTCGAAGCCTATGCTGAACTGCTGCTGAACCGCCGCGAAAGCCGCACGGACAGCTATCGCCAGTTCTGGAACTACGTCTACACCTCGACCTTCGGCGATCCGCTGAACGACTTCGTCGGCCCCAACATCCTGAGCCCGACCGCGATCACCGATCACTTCGATGCGTCTCAGAAGGTGGACTACACCCGTGCGGTCGTCGGCCTGCGCGGCAACTTCAGCATCGGCGGCCTGAACAACTGGTCTTGGGATATCTTCGGCCAATACAGCCGCTCGGATGCGGAATACACCAACGACGTCATCTTGAAGGATGCGGTTGATTCAACGAGCTTCAAGACGGCACTGTGCGCTGGCCGCAACCTGCCCGGTACGAACCGTCCTTGCGTGGATGTCGATTTCACCCGTCCGGGTTTCCTGGCAGGTGACCTGACCGACGCAGAGCGGGCCTTCCTGTTCGATACCGAAACTGGCACCACCATCTACGAGCAAACCTACGTAGAGGGTTCGCTGGCCGGTAACCTGTTCGAGCTTCCTGCGGGTCCGCTGGGTGCCGCCTTCGGCTTCCACCTGCGCAAGGATGAGATCGTCGACACTCCGGGCGATGTCACCCTGGCCAACAACAGCTGGGGCCTGAGCGGCGCTGGCGTGACCCAGGGTTCCGACACGACCAACGAGGCCTACGTCGAGCTGGCAATCCCGCTGCTGGCCGATATGCCCTACGTCCAGGGCCTGGATCTGTCGCTGTCGGGTCGTTACACCGACACCGATACCTCTGGCGACGCCACGACCTACAAGGTCGGCCTGAACTGGAAGATCAGCGATACGATCCGCGTTCGCGCCACGCACGGAACGTCGTTCCGCGCACCGGCCCTGTTCGAACTGTATCTGGCTGACCAGACCAGCTTTGTCGGTCAACGCAACATCGACCCCTGCCTCAACCTCGACCAGCGCGTGGCCGACGGCGTTCTGGCTACGACCGACCCGCTTTACGTGAACTGCACCAGCGCGGCGGGCCCCGGCGGCGGCGTCGCAGGCGACTTCACCGGTGGCGTGGCCTCGGCCGAGGTCGTGACCGGTGGTGGACTGGGCGTTCTGGAACCTGAAACCTCCAAGGCTACTGTCATCGGCCTTGTGCTGACCCCGCCTGACAGCAATCTGAGCGTCGCGATTGATTACTTCGAGATCAAGATCGAGGATCAGGTCGACGTTCTGGGTGCCGGCGGCATTCTGCAAGCCTGCTACCTGTCGGAGAACTTCCCGAACGATCCGATCTGTAATCAGTTCGATCGCGACCCGACGCTTGACGGTGCGATCAGCCAGGTCCGCGACAGCTACCTGAACATCGCTGAGCAGAATAACCGTGGCTTCGACTTCACGGCGCGGTGGTTCCATGACTTCGATTGGGGCACGCTGTCGCTGGACACCCAGACGACCTGGACCCTAGAGTCCAACCAGGCGACCTTCGCTGACTTCAGCACCGACTTCCTCGGCGATATCGGCAGTCCCAAGCTGGTTGGTAACTTCAACGCCAGCATCAACCGCGGACCTTGGACTGCGTTCTGGGGCTTCGACTGGATCGGGCCGCAGGACAACCGTCCTGATCGCATCCGCAACGGCCAGTCGGCCTTCCAGGTCATTGAAGGTCGTCAGGGCCTGATCAAGGCTGATGCGGAGTTCACCGGCTTCCACAGCGTTTCGTTGTCCTACACGTCTGAAGGTTCGGGCGTCACCGGCGGCTGGACCCTGTCTGGCGGCGTGGCCAACCTTTTCGACGAGCTGCCGCCTGCGGCCTCGTCCGTCGCCGTGGGTACGACCGGCAACTCGATCCTGTCGTCGCAATATCAGGAAGCCTATTATGGCCGCCGCGCCTTCCTGCGGGTGAGCAAGTCCTTCTAAGGGTCACTCACCCAGTCTAATCGAGAGGGCGGTGGCGAAATCCACCGCCCTTTTTCGATAACGCGTCCCTTCAGTAGGTCGCGCTCAGGAGGAACATTTGGCGATCATCAAAGGCATAGCCGACACCCTTGACCGCGAGGTCGTGCGCTTTTCCCAGAAACCGCTGCGACAGCCCGTTCTCATGAACAGCATTCCGAAGGGGGGCACGCACCTGTTGCGCAACATCCTGCGCATGTTCGTCCCTGTCGATCAGCACCATGCGCGCGACTTCATCCAGATCCCGAACATGCACGAGCATCTGGACGCCCTGGATCCCTCTGCGCCCAAGCTGGCGATGGCGCATCTGCTGTTCGATGACCAGTCGGTCGCCAATGTCCGTTATGCACGGCACATCGTCCTGGTTCGCGATCCTTACGACTGGGTCATCGCCCGCGCGCGTTTCCATGTGTCGGATGCCTTCGAACAACCCAACCTTCAGCACCTGAAGATTCCACGGCTCTTCTCCAGCGATGTGCTGCTGAACATGATGATCTTCGGCATTCACCAGAAGGTGCCTGCACTAAACGACATCTACACCCACAACGCCGTCGCCTGGCTGGGGACGGGGGTTCATCTGGTCCGTTACGAGGATGCCGTGGACGCTGTGAAGGACCTGGACTCAGCCAAGAGCGAGGCCTTCTTCGCTTCCTTGCTAGATGCCGCGGGTATCGACCGACCCGATGACTGGCGCGAGCGCGTGGCGGTGGGCGCGGACCGCAAGCTTAGCCGCACGGCGCGTGAGAATCTGGTCCTGCCAGACGGCTTTCAACTGCCGGACACCCTGCCGGAAACCCAGCGCCGCCTGGTCGATGTTCACGCACCGGGGCTGCGGACGCTTCTGGGCTACGACTGATCCATCCGCTCGATCCAGGCGGGAAGAGCGTCAATGTTCTCCAGCGCGACATACCTGTCATGGTCCTGAGGCGCATCGGCCAGTTCGTGGGCCCAGGTCACATGGTAGGGGATGTGCACACCGTAGGCCCCCGCTGCCAGCGCAGGCAGGACATCCGACTTCATGGAGTTGCCGGCCATGACGGCCTGGTCAGCCCCGGTGCCATGACGGGCGAAGATGCGCTCATAGGTGCCGCGATCCTTCTCCGACACAATCTCGACGGCAGCGAACAGGTCGCCCAGGCCAGATGCGGCAAGTTTGCGTTCCTGATCCAGCAGGTCGCCCTTGGTGATCAGGACGAGGCGGTATTTTTCGGAAAGCGCGGCCAGCGCCTCGTTTACCCCGGGCAAGGTTTCAACTGGGTGGGCCAACATTTCGCGTCCCGCCGCCAGAATCTCGCGTACCACCTCGGGCGGGGCCCCGCCGTCGCACAGCTCCATGGCCGTCTCGATCATCGACAGGGTGAAGCCCTTCACGCCGTATCCGTAGAGACGCAGGTTGCGCTGCTCCGTCTCGGCCAGCCGCGCCTCAATCACCTCGGCGTCGCCATGATCGTCCAGCAAATCGACGAACCGCGCATGGGTCAGGCGAAAGATCGTCTCATTGTGCCAGAGGGTGTCGTCGGCATCGAGGCCAACGGTGGTGATGGGCATGGCTGTCGTCTCTCGGCTTGGCGCGTGAGGTGGCGGTCTGGCGCGCGACCGCACTCAGGTCAATCGGTCGCCTTGTCGGCCGGCGCGGATTGCCCTCTTGCTGATGCGTCAGACAGGAGCGTCATTCATGACGGATCAGGCAGCAGTGGTCATCGGCGCTTCGGGTGGCATCGGATCGGCCATGGTGGAGGCGCTCAAGGCGTCGGGGCTTTATGCGACGGTCCATGCCCTGTCACGATCCGGCGCGGGCCTGGACCTCACCGATGAACCTAGCGTCGCACAGGCGGCGCGTGGCGTGGGCGAGGGGCCTGCTCCGTCTTTGATCTTCGTGGCCACCGGCGTGCTGCATCACGGCCATGAGCCGGAGCGGACCTATAAGGCCATGACGGCCGAGCATCTGCTGCGGGACTATCAGGTCAACACCGTGGGCCCGGCCCTGGTGGCCAAGCATTTCCTACCGCTGATGCCGCGGGACCGGCGCGCCGTCTTCGCCGCCCTGTCGGCGCGGGTGGGGTCGATCGGCGACAATCGATTGGGCGGCTGGCACAGCTATCGCGCGTCCAAGGCGGCGCTGAACATGATCCTCAAAAACCTGGCGATCGAGCTGGCACGAACCCATCCGCAGGCGGTGGTCGCCGGCCTGCACCCCGGCACGGTCGATACGGCGCTGAGCGTGCCGTTCCAGAAGGGCGTGGCGGCCGACAAGCTGTTCACCGCCGACTATTCGGCCGGTCGCCTGCTGGCCGTGCTGGACGGCCTGTCGCCCGCTGACAGCGGCGGTGTTTTCGCATGGGACGGCGCGCGCATTCCCGAGTAATCGGAGGGCATGAGCCAGACCGACATCCTGCCCATCCCCGATACGTCCTCTGCCCGCAAGATAGGCTGGGGCATCGCCGCCCTGGTGGTGGCCGGCAACATGATCGGATCGGGGGTGTATCTGGCCCCCGTAGCGCTTGCATCCACCGGGTCGTCCAGCCTGATCGGCTGGCTGATCTGCGGGGCCGGGGCGATGATCCTGGCCGCGGTGTTCGCGGGCCTGGGCCGGTTTCAGTCCGACGCCGACGGCCTCTCGGATTTCACGCGGCGGGGGCTGGGGCGTTTCATCGGCTATCAGACCGCCATCGCCTATTGGGGCGTCTGCCTGACCGGCAATATCGCCGTGGCCATCGCTGGCACCGGCTATCTGGCCTTCTTCTTTCCGATACTGGCCGAGCCGATTCCTGCGGCTCTCAGCAATCTGGCCCTTATCGCCATCACCACCGCCGCTTATGCGACGGGCGCGAAGGTTGCGGCGCGGCTGGGCGCAACGACTCTGGTGATCGGCCTTCTACCGCTGGTGCTGGCCATCGTTGCCGGGGTCGTGGCCTTCAGCGGCGCGACCTTCTCGGCGTCATGGAACCCGTCCGGGCAACCACTGGCGGCCACCATCCCCGCTTCGCTGGTCGTAATCTTCTGGTCCTTTCTGGGTCTGGAAAGCGCGGCTGCCCTGTCGAAGCTGGTGCGCGATCCGGCCCGTGACGTGGGCCGGGCCAGTGTGGGCGGCGTCGGACTGGCGCTAGTCGTTTATGTGGCGGCCTCGGCGGCGGTGTTCGGAGTCATCCCTGCGGGTGAGCTGGCGCAATCGACCAGCCCGTTCGCTGATCTGGCGGCCCGTGTGTTTGGGGCCTCGGTGGCCGGCCTGGTCGCGGCCTGCGCCGTCATCAAGGCGCTTGGCACCATTGCTGGCTGGACCATCCTGGGTGGCGAGACGGCACGGTCGGCGGGGGAGGCGGGCTATCTGCCGCGCGTCTTCGGCCATGCCAGCCGACCGGGACATCTGCCGCTGTCCAATCCCCTGATCAACGGCGCGATCATGGCGCTGCTGATCGTGGCGACGATCCAGCCGACGCTGGCGGGACAGTTCGGCCTCTTGATCGGAGCCTGCACGGTCCTGACCATCTGTCTGTATGCGCTGTGCTGCATCAGTCTGTTCCGCTTCAGCCACTCGACCGGCTGGCGCATCCTGTCGGTCGTAGGGCTGGTGTTTGCGGTCGGGGCCGTCGTCGCCGCGGCACCGGGCAACGTCATTCCGGCCATCGTGCTGTTCGCGGTCGCCTCGGTGGGCTGGATCTGGGTTCGGAAGCGCGCAGACCACCGCGTTGACCCCGCAACCCCGACCCTTTAGCAACGCCGCCGTTTGCCCGCCGGGATTCGGTGGTATGGAGCGATCATGACCGCAAGTTCCTATCCCGCTCTTCTTCCCGGTGTGACCGGCGTTCTGGCGCTGGCGGACGGCACCATTCTGCAAGGGATCGGATGCGGCGCGACCGGCTCGGCCCTCGGTGAGGTGGTCTTCAACACGGCCATGACCGGTTATCAGGAAATCCTGACGGATCCGTCCTACATGAGCCAGATCCTGGCCTTTACCTTCCCGCACATTGGCAATGTCGGCACCAATGCGGACGACATCGAACAGATCGGCGGCGGCTCAGACACCTCTGCGCGCGGGGCCATCTTCCGCGACGTCCCGACCGATCCAGCCAACTGGCGTAGCGACAGCGACCTTGATGCGTGGATGCACCGGCGGGGCGTGGTCGGTCTGGCAGGGATCGACACCCGTGCCCTCACGGCCGTGATCCGCGACGGCGGCGCACCGCATGCCGTGATCGCCCACGATCCGGACGGCCAGTTCGATCTTGAGGCCTTGGTGGCCCAGGCGAAGGCCTGGTCAGGTCTGGTTGGGCTGGACCTGGCGAAGGACGCCTCCACCCTGCAATCCTTCGACTGGGATCAGGGACTGTGGGACTGGCCCGAGGGTCATCCGCGTGTCGATGCGACCGACAAGTCCGTCGTGGTCATCGACTATGGCGTGAAGCGCAACATCCTGAGGGCTCTGGCTTCGACCGGCGCGAAGATCACGGTGGTGCCCGCATCGACGACCGCCGAGGAGGTTCTGGCACGCAACCCGGACGGCGTCGTCCTATCCAACGGCCCGGGCGATCCCGCCGCCACCGGTGAATACGCGGTGCCGGAGATCAAAAAGCTGGTCGACAGCGGCAAGCCGGTCTTCGGCATCTGCCTGGGCCACCAGATGCTGGCCCTCGCGCTCGGCGGCAAGACGGTCAAGATGGACCAGGGGCATCACGGGGCCAATCACCCGGTCAAGGATCTGACGACCGGCAAGGTCGAGATCGTGTCGATGAACCACGGCTTTACCGTCGATCGCGACAGCCTGCCGGATGCGGTCATGGAAACACATGTGTCGCTGTTCGACGGCACCAACTGCGGCATCGCCCTGAAGGATCGCCCTGTCTTCAGCGTGCAGCATCATCCGGAGGCGTCGCCAGGGCCGACCGACAGTCTGTATCTGTTCCAGAGGTTCGCTGATGCAATGAGCCCGCGTTGAGCCTGCCGCCCGCGCGCTCGCGCTATCTGACCTGGCTGGCCAAGGCTCTGGCCCGGTCCGCTGACCAGAAGGTGTCGGCAAGGGGGCACGCCGTGCTGGGCTATGCCACGGGCTATGACGCCGCCGATGTCGCGCCCTTCGTACGATCCCTGCGAGCGGTGTTCGACGGAACGGTCGCCCTGGTCGTTGACGATAGGCCCGATGTCGCGGCCTTGCTGGCTCAGCACGATGTGATCGCGGTCGCGCCAGATCCGGTCGAGGGTTGGGCTCCCCATCCCGTCATGCAGCGGTTTGCAGCCTTTGACCGTCTGCTGCGAGGCTGGTCCGACATTGACGGAGTGCTGATCACCGACGTGCGCGACGTGATCTTCCAGGCTGACCCGTTTTCGCCGCGGCCCGAAGGTCTGCTGACGTTCCAGGAATATGAATCCGGCGTGCTGGCCGATCACGCCTTCAACATGAAATATATCCGGGCCCTGGCCGGCGAAGGCCTGGCCAAGGCGGTAGCCCAGAATCCGTGCATCTGCGTTGGCACGGTCATGGGGCCACGGGCCGATGTTCTGCGCCTGTGCCGCGCCATACTGATGCTGGCCACGACACCCCGGTCGTCGATCGGTGGCGCGTTCGGGGCCGACCAGGCCGCCTGCAATCTGGCTGTGCATCTCGGCATGGTCGAGGCGCAGGTGCTGCCCAACTACTGTCGCGTGGCGACCTTGGGGCTCACGGATGGGGCTGCCTTGACCTTCAAGGACGGCAAGGTCGTCAATCCGGACGGGACGGTCAGCGCCATTGTGCACCAGCACGACCGCCACCCGCATCTTTTCGATGCCGTGCATGCGGTTTGGGGGGGCGGCTTTGACTGCCGTCAGCGTGTCCAACCCAAATCGAATGCCCAGCGCTGGGGCAAGCTTAACCAATCCATCGCCCGGCGTACGCCGGAACCCCGCTAGGCCTCAGGGCAGTGGCGCGAAGCTCTTGCTCTCGCAGCGCAGTTCGCTGGCCTTGCGGATGGCGACCGGGGCGGCGCTGAACCAGTAGCCGGCGTCTTCTTCACGCTGAGCCCGGCGGCGCTCGATGGCCCGCTTTCGGCGCAGCGCCGCGTTCTCCAGCAGGCGCGCATGCAGGGCGCGGGGCGAAAGTTCGGCGATGGCGGGGGAACCGGGGACGGCGACGGCGTCGGGGCCGATGGGTTCCACCGCCTGACGGGCGATGGCGATGAACATAAGAGTCTCGTTTGTCAGGAGGGCTGACGCTTCTGCGTCACGAGGTTCGGGCATTTAACCACAGGGCCTGTGGATAGTTCCGCAATCCGACAAAATAATGTTCAAGCGAATCAAGTGGTTGTGGCCGCCTTCTTGCCGTTTTGGTTAATAAAATCTTAACGGGGAGATTGGTGCAGGGCGATCAGTTCACGCGTTCCCCTGTCATGCCGAGCGCTATAGACATCGTCCGTGCGCTTTGACGAAAGATACATCGAGGAACTGAAGGCCCGCCTTCGCCCGTCCGACGTGATCGGGCGGTCGGTGAAGCTCAAGCGTCAGGGGCGGGAGTATGTCGGCCTGTCGCCCTTCTCGAAGGAGAAATCGCCGTCGTTTTTCGTCAACGATGACAAGGGCTTCTTCCACGATTTCAGCTCCGGCAAGCACGGCGACATCATCAGCTTCCTGCAGGAGACCGAGCGGCTGACCTTCGTCGAGGCGGTCCAGCGTCTGGCGGGCGAGGCGGGGATGGCCCTGCCGGCCGAAGACCCCCAGGCGGCCGAGCGTGAGGAGAAGCGCAAGGGTCTGGCCGACTGGATGGACCTGTCCCAGAAGTGGTTCGCCGCCAATCTGCGCCGCTCGGTCGGCAAGGCGGCGCGGGAGTATCTTGAGCGGCGCGGCCTGCCCGAGGATCAGTGGGAGCGGTTCGGCCTGGGCTACGCCCCCAATGATCGCGAGGGGCTGAAGCAGGCCTTGGTCCAGCGCGGGGCCAAGCCGGGCGACCTCGTCGAGGCCGGCATGCTGATTGCGCCGGAGGGTGGCGGCAACCCCTACGACCGCTTCCGCGACCGGCTGATGTTCCCGATCCTGGATGCGCGCGGCCGGATCGTCAGCTTCGGCGGCCGGGCCATGAACCCCGACGACCGCGCCAAATATCTGAATGGCCCGGAAAGCCCGCTGTTTCACAAGGGAGCCACCCTCTACGGCCTGCCCGAGGCGCGGCGCATCCTGGGGGCCGAAAGCAAGGGCGAACAGGCCATCGTCGTGGTCGAAGGCTATATGGACGTCATCGCCTGCCAGCGCGCGGGCATCCCCGCGGTCGCCCCCATGGGCACGGCCTTGACCGAAGAGCAGATGGCCCTGCTGTGGCGGGTGTCGTCTGAGCCGGTGCTGTGTTTCGACGGTGATGCGGCGGGTCGGCGCGCGGCGTTCCGGGCCGTTGATCGCGCCCTGCCCCAGTTGAAGGCGGGCAAGTCGTTCCGCTTTGCGCTTCTGGACGGTGGTCAGGACCCAGACGACATCCTGCGCGACAAGGGTGCCCCTGCCCTGCGTCAGGCCATGTCAGCCACGCGGCCCTTTGCCGAGGTGCTGTTCGGCAAGGAGGCCGAACTCGAACCGCTGGATACGCCGGAGCGGCGCGCAGGCCTGAAGGGACGGTTGCGCCAGGCCGCCTCGGCCATTCAGGACAAGGATCTGGCCGATCAGTATCGGCGCGAACTGTTCGACCGTTTCGACGCCCTGTTCGCGCCTCAGCGCGGCCCGCAGCCGATACCGGCCCGTCAGGGCGTGGGCAGCTTTCCGGGCGGACGGGGCAGGGGGCGTTTCGGGCCGCCGCCGGTGCTGGGTCAGACGACGGAGGGTGCGCAGGCCATGCAGTCGTTGTCCCGCTCCATCGAGCCCGTAGCCGCCGCCCTCGCGCATGGGGCCATCGACGATCCCGCCCGTATGGACGATCATCTGGAAGACATCGCGGCACACGGCTTTGGCGACAAGGCGCTGGATGGTCTGGCACAGGAATTGGTCCGTCTGCGGTTCAGTGCCCAGGGAACGGCTCAAACCCTTGACAGCGCGGCCTTGCGACGCCATCTGGCGCAGTCGGGTCACGATGCTTTAGTGCGCGAGGTCGAGAAGGCGGCGGCAAAGTCCGGCGCGCCTTTCCTGGCCGCAAATGCGCCCCTCGCCGAAGCAAGGATTCGATGGTCGCAGGCGTTCGACGCGCTCACCCGTGTCGCCGCCCTTGAAGATGCTCTGGCCTCGGCGGCCTCCATGCCGGGCCAGGATGAGGCGTTCCGCAGGTTGAAAGCCGAGCGGGATGCTTTGCGTCGCGCGGTCAAAACCGGCGAAATATGGGACGACAAATCGGGCTCGTAACCAACGACCCCGTTACACATTATATGCGATGGACGGCCTGATCAGCCCTCTGTCCGGAGACTGACTGAATGAGTGAACAGACCGAGACGCAGGAAGCCGAAGTCCAGAGCGACGGCCCGCTGCTCGACCTTACCGACGCCGGCGTCAAGAAGTTCATCAAGCAAGCCAAGGCCAAGGGCTATGTGACGATGGAGGAGCTGAACAAGGTTCTGCCCTCCGAAGAGGTGACCCCCGACGCGATCGAGGACACCCTGGCCATGCTGTCCGAAATGGGCGTCAATGTCGTCGAGGCCGAAGAGGACGCCGGCGAGGCGACCGGCACCGACGTCGCGGCCGCCGCCGGCACCGCCGTGGCCGAGGCTCCGGCGAAGTCAGCCTATGACCGCACCGACGATCCCGTGCGGATGTATCTGCGCGAAATGGGCTCGGTCGAACTGCTGAGCCGCGAGGGCGAGATTGCCATCGCCAAGCGCATCGAGGCCGGTCGCGACGCCATGATCTCGGGCCTGTGCGAAAGCGCCCTGACGTTCGAGGCCATCATGGTCTGGCGCGACGAACTGGCAAACAACCGCATCCTGCTGCGCGAAGTGATCGATCTGGACGCCACCTATGGCGTGCTGAACCCGTCGTCCCTGCCGCACAACCAGCCGCCGCAACCCCTGCCGGGCGAAAAGCCTGTCGCCGAGCCTCAGAGCGAGGACAAGCCCGACGGCGAGGACGAGGAAGACGAAGACTTCGACGATGGCGGCGGCATGTCGATCTCGGCGCTGGAAGCCGAGCTGCGCGACGGCGTCATGGAGGTTCTGGACGCGGTCGCCGCCGACTTCGGGGCTTTCCGCAAGCTGCAGGACAAGCTGGTCGAGAGCCGCCTGAAGGGCGAGGTCCTGAGCGCCAAGGATCAGAAGACCTACGACACCCTGACGGCGACCATCTCTGGTCGCCTGAAGACGATGAAGTTGAACAACAACCGCATCGAGGCTCTGGTCGAGCAGCTGTATGCGATCAACAAGCGCCTGATCGGGCTGGAAGGGCGGCTGCTGCGTCTGGCCGACAGCTACGGCATTTCGCGTCCCGAGTTCCTGAAGTCCTATTTCGGCTCTGAACTGGATCCCAACTGGACCGACAGCATCAAGGACATGGGCGTGCGCTGGACCAAGTTCAGCGAGAACGAATCCGCCCAGATCGCCCAGATCCGGGGCGATGTGGCCGCCGTCGCGACCGAGGCCGGCCTGCCCATCGACGACTACCGCCGCATCGTCCAGACGGTGCAGAAGGGAGAGCGCGAAGCCCGTCAGGCCAAGAAGGAAATGGTCGAGGCCAACCTGCGCCTGGTCATCTCCATCGCCAAGAAATACACCAACCGCGGCCTGCAGTTCCTTGATTTGATTCAAGAAGGGAACATTGGTCTTATGAAGGCGGTCGACAAGTTCGAGTACCGCCGCGGCTACAAATTCTCGACCTATGCGACTTGGTGGATCCGTCAGGCCATCACCCGCTCGATCGCCGACCAGGCGCGGACCATCCGCATCCCGGTGCACATGATCGAGACGATCAACAAGATCGTCCGCACCAGCCGCCAGATGCTGCACGAGATCGGCCGCGAGCCGACCCCGGAAGAGCTGGCCGAAAAGCTGGCCATGCCGCTGGAGAAGGTCCGCAAGGTTCTGAAGATCGCCAAGGAGCCAATCTCGCTCGAAACGCCGATCGGCGACGAGGAAGACAGCCACCTGGGCGACTTCATCGAGGACAAGAACGCCATCCTGCCCATCGACGCAGCCATCCAGTCGAACCTGCGCGAGACCACCACGCGCGTGCTGGCGTCGCTTACGCCGCGCGAGGAGCGGGTGCTGCGCATGCGTTTCGGCATCGGCATGAACACCGACCACACCCTGGAAGAGGTCGGTCAGCAGTTCTCGGTTACCCGCGAACGCATCCGTCAGATCGAAGCCAAGGCGCTGAGGAAGCTGAAGCATCCGTCGCGGTCGCGGAAGCTGCGGTCCTTCCTGGACAGCTAAATCTCGAATCCTCTCCCGGCGGGAGAGGAGCGAGGCTTAGTTTGGCTTCGGATCGTAGACAACGCGGCAGTCGCCATCGATGGTGGTGTAGCGATTGTTGGCCGCATCCACGAAGGAGATGCGTCCGCCGTCATCGTATTCGACCTTGCCGGTGGACCGTCCCTCGAAATGCTGGACGCCATAGCTCCAGCAGGTGATCTGGGCCGGGCGGTCGCCCCAGGTCGCATCGTTGCGTGCGCGCTTGCTGTCGGTACAGCCGGCGATGAACAGGACGGCGGCCAGTGCGGGGAGGATCACAATCGGCTTCATGGGACATGTGGTGGCATGCTGGGGTCCGCCTGGGAAGCGCGTTCTGATGGCCAACGTCCGGAACTTCTTCACCGCGCGACGTTCTTTTTCTCGTCTCGCCGTCTCGTGATTCAAGCGTCGGGCGAAATCCGCTAGCGTCCCGGCAATGACGCATTCGCTTCGCTTGATCCTCGCTCCACTGGCTCTTGTCGCGCTGGCGAGTTGCAGCGCCATGCTGCCCGAGCCTGCGCCACGGCCGGCCTATCCGTCGGCCCCGTCCCGCACCGAGGCCCCGCTGGTCGGGGCGCTGGTCGACCTTCCCATCAGTGCTCACACACGCAGCGCCGTGATCCGCGAGAGCGCCGCCCTGACCCAGTGCGTGACCCAGCTGACGGCGGCGCGGGTCAACTTCAGCCCCGTGCCCGACCGGGTGAGCTCGCCCACCTGCGGCCTGACCGATGCTGGGGTCCTGGGCGCGGACATGGGCACGGTTGCGCGGATGTCTCCCGGCGATGTGCAGATGACCTGTCGCACGGCCCTCGCGCTCAGCATCTGGCGGCGACAGTCGCTGGAGCCTGCGGCACGCGAGATCCTCGGCTCGGACGTGGTCCAGATCGATCACATGGGGGCCTATGCCTGTCGCAATGTGAACAACGGTGTGGGCAGCACACGGATCAGCGCCCATTCCCAGGCTGCCGCCCTGGATTTAGCCGGCGTGCGCCTGCGCGACGGGCGGCGCATCACGGTTCTGAATGACTGGAACGGCGACACGCCCGAGGCGCGGTTCCTGCGTCGGATTCGCGACGACGCCTGCCGCATTTTCGGCACGACGCTGAGCCCCGACTACAATGCCGTGCATGCCGACCACCTCCATCTGGAGGCGACCGACACGCGGTTTTGTCGCTGACGAGATGGGACGTCAGCTACTGGTCTGAGACTTCGCCCCTTCAGCAAGGACATGGGCAACGACGGCGTTGGCATGGCCGTGGCCCATGCCGTGCTCGCCCTTCAGCAGCGCGACCAAGTCCATGTGCCGGCCCGGCAGATTGTCGCGCACTATGGTTTTCCAATGCGCGATCGGCTGGCCATAGGTTTTCTCGATGGACGGAAAGTAGGACGCCGGGCCTTTGACGGGTACGGTCATCGTCGCCCAGCCGTCAACTTTCGAAGACAGGCGCAAACCCGCCCCACATCATGCGCTTGCCGTCGAAGGGCATGTCCATGTCGGCGAAGGCGGGATCGACCTGCATCTGTTCCCAGCAGGCGTCTGCGGTGGCGCGATCGGGCCATTTCAGCCAGGCGAAGACCGGGACCTCGCCGGACTCCAGCTTTACGGCCAGGTCGAAGCCTGTGACCTTGCCGGGCGGAATGTCCTCGCCCCAGCATTCGACCTGTTCGAGCGCCCCATACTTCTGGAACAGCGGCCAGGATTTCCGGGCGGAGTCGATATAGCGCTGCTTGTCCTCGGTTTTGACGGGGGTGAGGAAGCCGGTGACGTAGGACATCTTTCTTTCTCCTTCGGAGGGTTGGCCCCTAACGCTCGCGACGCGGTCGCTCACTACTTGAGGGGCAGGTCGGGTCGTTGATCAGCGTATCAGATCAGCTCACGCAGCCTTGTCAGCAGCCGCTTCGATGACCGCGATATCGATCTTGTGCATGGTCATCATGGCCTCGAAGGCGGCCTTGGCGCGGGCGGGGTTGGGGTCGGTGTAGAATTCCATCAGGCGACGCGGCGTGATCTGCCAGTTGACGCCCCAGCGATCCTTGCACCAGCCGCAGGCGCTCTCGGCCCCGCCGTTGCCGACGATGGCATCCCATAGCCGGTCGGTCTCTGTCTGATCTTCGGTCTGGATCATGAAGGACACCGCCTCGGTGTGCGGGAACTGGGGTCCACCGTTCAGGCCGACGAACGACTGGCCGGCCAGGGTGAACTCGACCACCAGCTCCTCGCCCGCCTTGCTGGACGGATTGTCTGACGGGCTGGCATGCACGCCGTCAATGTGGCTGTCGGGCAGGCCCAGGGTCATGTAGAATTCAGCGGCCTTTCGGGCCTGACCCAGGTCGTACCAGATGCAGGGGGCAATCTTGCTGGTCACTGGCCCGCCTCCGCCAGCTCGGCCAACTGATCGGCGGCGGCCGCCCAGCCCTGTTCGAAGCCCATCTCGCGGTGGGTGGCGGCGGCCTTCTCGTCCCAGTGACGGGCCGTGGCGGTATAACGGGTGCCGTCACCCTCGGGCTCGAAGGTGTCGATGCGGACGAAGTTCATCTCGCCCGGCTGGGGCACCCAGCCCTCGGTCATGGCCCCGGTCGAGACCAGCTTGCGTTTCGGCACCACCTCCAGGAACACACCCTGATAGCTGTGTCGCTCGCCCTCGGGCGAGGCCATGGTGACATTGGCCCGGCCACCCGGTCTGAGGTCGAAATCGACCTCGGGCGTTGTCCAGGGACGCGGGGTGAACCATTCGGTGCCGCGTTCGACATAGACCTGCCAGACGGTCTCGGGCGGGGCGGCGATGAAGCGGGTGATGCTGAGTTCGGTGGTCATGCGTTCGTCCTCTGGTGCTTATCGGATGGGCATCGGTCAGATGCAGGGCAGCAGTCGCTGCTCGGGCGCGATGTCCGCGCGAAAGCAGGGCGGGACTTCGCCGGCATGCAGCCTGGCAAAGGCCTCGGCGATGCGGGGCGGGGCCTTGGGCCGCGCATACATGCGCTCCACGAAGCGGCGACAGTTGGGGAGGGTCTCCAGCAGGCCCCATCCTCATCGGCCCAGTCCAGCGTGTAGGCGGCGTTGAAGTCTGCGACGGTCAGGCCCGATCCGACCATGTATTCACGACCCTGAAGATGCGTCTCGAGCGGAGCCAGCATGCGCAGGCAGTCGCGTCGGGCGAGGGGGACGTCCGCCGCAATCCGCTCGGCCTCGGGATAGATGACGGTGTGCAGGCCCATCCGCCACAGCGGCTGTTCGATCTCGGCGACGAGAAACAGGTTCCACTGGTGCATCAGGGCACGCTCGGCGGGATCGGTCGGCAAAAAGCGTTCGCCGCCGTGCGCCTCGGCCAGATACATCATGATGGCGACGGACTCGGCCATGGCCAGATCTCCGTCGACCAGGGCCGGTGCCTTGCCGAACGGGTTGATGGCCAGAAACGCCGCGCCCTGATGTTCTCCAGCGGGAATGTCCAGCGGTATGATCTCGCAATCGATCTCCAGCTCGTTCAGCAGCCAGATCGGTCGGGTCGCGCGGGTGGGTGGCGTGCCGTACAGTTTCATGGGCGTATCCTCCGAGGGCCTCCCCGTCTGCGCGGGGATGACGACGACTGCAGTCAGGTGGCGGCGGGAGCCTCGCCCGAGGCGGCGGCCGGGTCCATCCACATGATCTCCCAGATGTGGCCGTCGGGGTCCTCGTAGGAGCGGCCGTACATAAAGCCGTAGTCCTGTTCCGGTGTCGGGTCGGGCGTGCCGCCGGCCTTCACCGCCGTATCCAGCTGGGCCAGGACGGCGTCCTTCGACTCGCACGACAGGCAGAGGAGGGCATGCACGCTGGACCGGTCGCCGATCGGGCGGCTGGTGAAGCTGGCGAATTTGGGATGGGTCAGCAGCATCACATAGATCGTCTCGGAGATGACCATGCAGGCGGCGGTGTCGTCGCTGAATTGCGGGTTCCTGGTCGCTCCGGTCGCTTCGTAGAAGGCGACGGATTTCGCCAGATCGGCGACCGGCAGATTGATGAAGATCATGCGTTGCATCGGCTTCGCCTTTTCCTTGTGGGCGCTAACGCTCGGCTCGCGGAACCTCGCTGCTTGAGCGCATTTCTTTGGCGCTACGGCGCGGGACGCGGTCCCTTGCTGCTTCAGCACCGGTGGTTTCCTCTGCGACGTTCGGTGCGACGCCGCTGACGTTGTGCATCAAGCCAAACCCGGTTATCTATGTCAACTATGAAGTTAGAAAAACTAACCAAACATAATCCGGAGCTGAAACGCTGGTACGACGACGCATGTGGAACCGCCCATGCGCTGGAGCTTGTCGGCGAGCGATGGTCGCTGCTGATCATGCGCGAGATGATGTTCGGCCCGCGACGCTTCGGCGACATTCGCGCAGCCCTCCCAGGCATCAGCGCCAATGTCCTGACCCAGCGGCTTGAGACGCTGGAGAGCCACGGCATTGTCGTGAAATCCAGGCTGCCGCCGCCGGCCTCGGTGCAGGTCTATGGCCTCACACCGTGGGGCTATGAGGCCGACCAACTGCTGATCGTTCTGGGCAACTGGGCGGCGCGGTCGCCGGGGCATGACCCGACCCTGCCGCTGTCCAAGACCTCGCTGATGCTGTCGTTCCGCACGATGTTTCAGGCGGATGTTGCCGGTGACCGGGCCGCTACCGTCGGCTTCATCCTGGGCGAGGAGACGTTCCGGGTGCGGGTCGAGAACGGCACCCTGACGCCTCGCCGGGCCGAGATCGACGACGCCGATGTGGTCTTTGAAACGACCCCCGAGGCCATGGCCGGCTATGTCTATGGCAAGGCACCGCTGGAGGCCATGGAGGAGGCGGGAGCCATTACGGTGCGTGGCGACCGCAATGCGGCCCTGCGCTTTCAGACCTGGTTCACCCTGCCGCCCAAGGCCGAGATGTCAGCCTAGGCTACGATGTCCGAAAACTCCGGATGGCGTTTCAGCCAGGCGACGGCGTAGCTGCAGCGCGGAGCCAGCTTCAGTTTTTCGGCGCGGGCGTGTTCGGACAGGGCGCGCATGAAGGTGTCGGCCGCGCCGGTGCCGCGTAGGGCAGGGTCAGCCTCTACATGCAGGATGATGCGCGTGTAGCCCTGCGCCGCATAGTCGGCAAATACCGTTCTGGTCTGCCCGTCCTGATCGACGAAACCCTGTTCGAAGCGGTTCTCGCCCCGCACGTCACGCAAATCGCTCATCTACTGTCCCCGGTCGCCTTGGTGCACCAATGTCGGCTATCCGACACAAAAAACCCATGCCGCGACGTGCCGTTCCAGCTTGACTGCAAAGAGTTTTTTGCCTGTGGCTCAGGGAGCTCGGTCGCGGGCTAGGTTCAAGGCCCCCAGTGCGCTGCGGATCGCGAACCACAGGGTCAGGCCGATCAGGGCCAGTCCGCTGATGACGGTCAGGGGCAGCAGCCAGACCGCCTGCGTCAGGTCCATGAACAGGCTGACGATCCCGACCATGCATACCGCGGTCAGGACGATGTTGATCACCGCCGACGTCCAGAACAGCGTCACCTGCCGATCCAGGTGCTGACGCGCCAGCCCGGTCGCGCCGCCCCTTGCCGAGACCGCGACCAGCATGCCGACCAGCGCCAGCAGATTGGCGCTGGGCAGGGCCAGGACATACAGCGCCCAGACGATCATGGCCGCCGGCTTGCCCGCCGATTCATGCCTCTGGTTGAACCGGGGACGGCCCTGCTCGGGCGGCAGGACGGTCATTGGCTCAAATCCACCAGCCCGCCGGGTGACGGATGGCGCGACCCGCCTTCAGCGCCAGCACACCTGCTGCGCCCCGCACGATCACCCAGAGGGCCAGCAGGAACAGCACCGGCACCCCGAGTGCGAAGGGTGCCGCGATAAGCACCAGCCCGACCACCGCCGCCACCGCCGCCGCGAACAGGGTCCGGCGCTGATACTGGTGGTGTGAGCGGGCGATGGCATTGTCCGGTGCGCCTCGGCCCATCAGGGCCAACAGGCCGACCACGACCGAGACGCCCAGCGTCGGCACGGCGAACAGGATCAGCGCATAGCCCAGGAACAGCGCCGTCCCGTCCTTTGGCAAGGCCGGCGGGTCGTCGTGGCGGCGGGCTTTGGTGGAAAACTCGGTCGGCTCGAAGACCGAACCGGCGCTGGCCATGCCGGGGGCGGAGGGCGGCGCGGATGCCGCCGGAGCCGGCGTCGTCTCGGCCTGGACGGCGGCAAAGGCGGGCGACGGACGCGGGTCGAACAGGTCCGGCTCGGCTTCGCGCGTCGGTCGGGCGGGGGCGACAGGCGCAGCGGCACCCTCTGCCTCACGCGCCCGCCCGGCCAGGGACGCCGGCGACGAAAACCCGATCAGGTCATCGTGGTCGTCCGGCGTGCGGTCGGGGCGGTTGGGGTCGCCGGGTTCGGCCATGGACTTCCTCGGCTGGGCAATCGGAATACGCGGTCGACAATGACGCCGCCGCCCGTTTGGCGCAACTATTCGCGCGCCAGCACGACCTCGCAGCCGGGCGCGACGACACCCTCGAGCGCGCCAGGTTTTTCGATACGCACGGCGCAGCGCTGCACCCGCGCATCGTCAAGACAGGCGACGGCCAGCCGCTGGGCAAAGGTTTCGACCAGGCCGATATGGCCTGCGGCCACGATGGCACGGGCGGCGGCGGCCACGTCTTCATAGCTGACGGTATCGCCCAGACGCTCGACCGGCCCGGGCACCAGCGTCAGGGTCACGTCGATGACCAGCGTCTGCAGCCGGTTCAGCTCATGATCATGAATCCCGATGCTGGCCTGAACCGTCAGGCCACGCACGAAGACGGTCAGACCCTCATGGCGGGTGGCGTCGCCGGCGGCGAGGGGCAGGGGGGTGGCACTCACGCGATTACTCCAGGATGTCCGGGGTCTTCCACGCCAGATGCTGACCCGCATCCACCGCGATCATCTGGCCGGTGACCAGTTCGGCCTCGACCAGCCAGCGTACGGCCTCGGCCACCGCTTCGGGGCTGCCCGGACGCTGCAACAGGGTGGCGGCGGCTTCGGCGGCGAACTCTTCGTCGGTCTGATGGATGGAGGCCAGGGTCGGACCGGGGCCGACGCCATTGACCCGGATGCGCGGGGCCAGGGCCTGGGCCAGGGTCCGCGTCGCCCACCACAGGCCATTTCTCGACAGGGCATAGGAGATGAAGCGCGGATCGGGCTTCAGCACCCGCTGGTCCAGCAGATTGACGATGCAGGATACGTCAGCAGCCTGGGCCGCGAAGGCTTCGCTCAACACGATCGGAGCCCGCAGATTGGTCTCCATATGGGCGTCCCAGGTCTCGCGTTCCAGCGATCCCACCCGGTCGTCCTCGAAGACGGAGGCATTGTTGACCAGCACGCTCAGCGGCCCGATCGCGGCCACGGCATCCGGCACGATCTGGCGGACCTGTGCCTCGTTTGATAGATCGCCGCTAATCGTCTCGGCCCGACGACCCAGCGCCCGCACCTCGTCCGCGACGGCCTGCGCGGCGTCCTCGGACGATCGGTAATGTACGACGATGTCGAACCCGGCCTGCGCCAGCGTCAGACAGATGGCGCGCCCGATCCGCTTGCCCCCGCCCGTGACCAGGGCGGCTCCGCGGCCGGCGGCAGGGGTATCAGTCAACCCGACCGAACTCGATGACGTTGATCACGCCCAGAACCGCGACGAAACCGAGAATGACGAAAAGGGCCAGCATGAGGTGCTCCTGAGGTTGGGTGGAGCCTTAAAGCCGCGAACTTCGATCATCAAGAGCCGCCGACCGCCAGACAGGTGCGCCACACCGATTCCGGTGCTAGCCGTGGTCCCATGAACCCCAACCTCTTCTCCATCGTCCTGATCATCCTGGCCGGCGGCGCGACAGCCTTGCAGGCCCCGACCAATGCGAAGCTGATGACCGCCGTCGGCTCGCCGGTGAATGCGGCCTTCGTGTCGTTCGCCGTGGGGACCGCCGTGCTGGGGCTGATGGCGGTACTGTTCCAGACGCGGCCGGACATGGTCGCGGCGAAATCCTTGCCCTGGTACGCCTGGATCGGCGGGCTGTACGGCGTGGTCTTCGTGATCGCGGCGACCTGGGGCGTGCCCCGGCTGGGGGTGGCGCTGACCATTACCCTGATGGTGGCGGGGCAACTGCTGATCAGCCTGATCCTGGACCACTTCGGTGCGTTCGGTGCGCCGCAGCAGCCCATCAACCTGGGCCGACTGGCGGGTGTCGCCCTGGTGATCGGCGGGGTGCTGATGGTTCGCCGCTTCTGACTTTCGCGCCGCGCGTCCTATATGGATGGCGATGCCGACCGACTCTACCACATCCGAACCACTTCCCCTCGTTGCCGCCGATCTGATCCGGGACGAGGCGCGGCGTGCGCCGGACAAGCCGGGGGTCTATCGCATGTATGGCGAGGACGGAACCTGCCTGTATGTCGGCAAGGCGCGCTCCATAAAGAAGCGCATCCTGCAGTATGCGCAAGGCCGGTTCCACACCCAGCGTATCGGCCTGATGGTGTCCCTGACCCGCTCGATGGAGCTGGTGGTCACGGCGTCCGAGACCGAGGCTCTGCTGCTGGAATCCAACTTCATCAAGAAGCTGAAGCCGCGGTTCAACGTCGTGCTGCGCGACGACAAGTCCTTCGCCGAACTGATGATCCGCAAGGACCATCGCGCGCCTCAGGTGAAGAAGCATCGCGGGGCCCACACCACGCCCGGTGACTATTTCGGGCCCTTCGCCTCGACCTGGGCGGTCAATCGCACGCTGACGACCTTGCAGAAGGCGTTCCTGCTGCGGTCCTGCTCGGACAGTGTTTATGAGACGCGCACCCGGCCCTGCATGCTGCATCAGATCAAGCGCTGCTCGGCCCCCTGCACCGGCCTGATCAGCCTGGAGGATTACGGCCAGCTGGTCGGGGAGGCGTCTGACTTTCTGAAGGGCAAGTCACGTGCGGTCATCGCCCGCCTGTCCGAGGAGATGACCGCCGCCGCCGAGGCCATGGACTATGAACAGGCCGCCCGGGTGCGCGACCGCATCCGCGCCCTGTCCGCCATCAGCATGGAAAACTCCGTCAGTGCCGAGGGCGTGGCCGAGGCGGACGTCTTCGCCCTGTTCAGCGAGGGCGGCCAGGCCTGCGTCCAGGTCTTCTTCTACCGCGGGGGCCAGAATTGGGGTGGCCGGGCCTATTTCCCGCGCGTCGACCGGACAGACACCGATCCCGAAATCCTGGCCGCCTTTCTGGGCCAGTTCTATGAGGACAAGCCTGTCCCGCGCCTGATCCTGTCCAACATCCTGCCGTTCGAGAAGGAGTTGCTGGAAGAGGCCTTTTCGATGATGGCCAAACAGGCCGACGGCCGCCGCGTCGTCTCGATCGAGCGCCCCCTGCGCGGCGACAAGGCCGCCTTGATCGACCACGCCCTGACCAACGCCCGCGAGGCTCTGGGTCGCAAGATGGCGGAAGGGTCGGCCCAGGGCAAAATCCTGGATGAGGTGTGCGAGGCCTTCGGTCTGGACAGCCGCCCCGAGCGGATTGAGGTCTATGACAACGCCCATATCCAGGGGACCAATGCGGTCGGCGCCATGATCGTGGCCGGGCCCGAGGGCTTCCAGAAGTCGCAGTATCGCAAGTTCAACATCAAGGGCACGGACCTGACGCCCGGCGACGACTACGGCATGATGCGTGAGGTCATGCGCCGTCGCTTCGCCCGACTGGTCAAGGACGAGGAGGAGGGGACCGAGGAGGTCGTGCGCCCTGACCTGCTGCTGATCGACGGCGGGGCCGGGCAACTGGCCGAGGTGCTGGCCGTGCTGGCCGATCTGGGGCTGGACGACATCACGGCCGTCGGCGTGGCCAAGGGGCCGGACCGCGACGCGGGCAAGGAGCATTTCTTCATGCCCGGCAAGCCGCCCTTCATGATGCCGCTGAAGTCACCGGCCCTCTACTATATCCAGCGCCTGCGCGACGAGGCTCACCGCTTCGCCAATGGGGCCCACGCCAAGCGCCGCTCCATGGACATCAAGAAGAACCCTCTGGACGAGATCGAGGGCGTCGGCCCCGGCCGCAAGAAGGCCCTGCTGCACGCCTTCGGCTCCGCCAAGGGCGTGGGCCGCGCCTCGGTGGTCGATCTGGTCAAGGTGGACGGGATCAATCAGTCGTTGGCCGAACGGATCTACGGCTTCTTCCATCCCGAGCGCCGGGGCTAGGATGCGGCGTCAGGAGATATGGGCATGAGCGACTTCGCCCAGGGCACGGTCCATGTCGCCGGGGCCGATCTTCAGGCCGCCGTGCAGGCCGACCCGGAAACGCTGGTTCTCTGGCAGGCGCTGACCCCGCTGGGCCGCAACGAATTCATCTGCTGGATCGAGGACGCCAAACAGCCCGCAACCCGCAAGCGCCGTATTCAACGCACGACCGAGGAACTGCGCGAAGGCCAGAAGCGCCCCTGTTGCTGGTCCGGCTGCATCCACCGCACCGACAAGACCCCCAGTCGCTGGCAGCAGGCGGTGCTGATCGACGGTAAGAGGAAGCCCTAGCTCGCCTCTACGGCTGCGCCGGCAACACCGCCATCAACGCTCGCGTGAAGCCGACCGGGGCGACCGTCAGGTGGTCCTCATCTTCCAGAACGGTCGACCGGACCCGCAGGCCGGGATAGTTCCGGGACGTCAGAACCCGCTCCATGGTCCGCAGGTCGCCGACCATGTCCACCTCGGTATTGCGCCGACTATCGCCCGGCACCTCATAGGCACCGATATACATGAAGACGTCGGCGGTCAGGTCGCGGTGGTTGCGGGCATAGTCCGCCTCCATCGTCATGATGTGGCGTTTGTCGAACCAGAAGGAGGGGCTGCCCAGGACGTAGGCCTTGAACAGGTTCGGCTCGGTGAACAGGATCTGGGCCCCAAGCAGACCGCCATAGGAATGGCCCAGCAGCACCCGCTGCGTCGGGTCCGCGCGAAACCTATTTTCGACGAAGGGCAACACCTGTGTCTTCAGATAGGTCTGATAGGCCGCTCCCCCGCCATGCAGGGTCGAACTGGCCCGTCGTGGGCCGTTCGGCGTCGGCGTATAGTCCCGGTTGCGGCTGGCGACCGGATTGTCGCCCCTGGCATAGGACAGACCGATCAGGATGAACTCCTCGACGACCGGGCCTTCCAGATTCACACGCCGCGCGATCTGGCGAATGATCGGAAAGGCGTAGTCAGCGTCGGTCACATAGAGCACCGGATACCGACGGTTCGGACTGGTCGCATAGCTGGCGGGCAGGCTGACGAAGATTTCGTACTCCCGACCCGAAACCGGATCGGGCACGGTCCAGACCTGGGTGCCTTGCAGCACATAGGGCGACCCGTCGGCCGGGGCAGCCTGCGTTTGCGTCGCTTGGGCATCGGCCCTGTCCGAACAGGCCGACCCCAGAAGCCCGGCCATCAAGACCAGCGCCAGACCCCACGCTCTCATACGCAACTCCACGAACAACCTTGGCTGTGCGAGCCTAGGCCCGAATATGACCGATCTGGGCCGCAGCGGCCACGTCGCATGCGCCATCGAACGATCCAAGTCAGGCCGATGTCCCCTGACAAAGCGAAGTGACGACAGTCCTGCCGCCCCTCTCCCCCAAGCCGCAGCGATCGCCTATACCGCCCTCATGACCGACGATTCCTCCGACGCTCTCCTCGCCGGCTATCGCCGCTTTCGCCAGGACCACTGGCCCGAGGCCAAGGCCGAGTATGAGGCGCTCGCCGCCGGGCAGAAGCCGCACACCCTGATCGTGGCCTGCTCGGACAGCCGCGCCGATCCGGCCCTGATCTTCGACGCCGCACCGGGCCAGCTGTTCGTGGTGCGCAACGTCGCCAACCTGGTCCCGCCCTATGAGCCGGACGGCCAGCTGCACGGGGTGTCGGCCGCGCTGGAGTTCGGGGTCAAGGTGCTGGGCGTGTCGCGCATCGTGGTCATGGGCCATGCCCATTGCGGCGGCGTGGCGGCCATGCGCACCGGTGCCCCCGACAGCGTCCGCGACTTCGTCGCGCCCTGGATTGCGCAGGGCGAGCCCGTCGTGCGCCGTGTCGCCGAGGCGGTCGAACCGGATCAGGTCGAGCGGGCGTCCGAAGAGGCCATCGTGCGCCTGTCGATCGACAATCTGCGCACCTTCCCCTGGATCGCCGAGCGCGAGGCGGCGGGCACGCTTCAGCTCAGCGGCCTGCATTTCGGCATCGCCGACGGCATCCTGCGGGCCCTGCGCGGGCCGGGCCGGTTCGAGGCCCTGGACTGAAGCGTCGCGCGATCCTCGCCTAAGGCAACGAAGCGTGGCACATGCCGTTGACCAGACAGCCGTGCCCGAGACGGAACCGAGATCATGACGCCCAGCGCCCCCGCCAATCCCATCCCGAACATCATCACGGGCCTGCGCCTGTTCGCCGGGGTGATCATGTTCCTGATCCTGGCCGGGGCCGCGCCGCAGGGGGTGCCGATCCTGTCGGAGTATCTGAGCCCGGATGACCAGTTTCGCCTCGCGCGTACCGCCTTCGTGATCTTCCTGGTCGCGGCGTCCAGCGACTGGATCGACGGCTTTCTGGCCCGGCGCTGGCACGCCACGACGCGTTGGGGTGCCATCCTGGATCCCATCGCCGACAAGGTGCTGGTCACCGGGGCCATTCTGGGCGTGCTGGCCTGGGGAACCCTGCCTCAGGCGGCCATTCCCTGCGGCCTGATCCTGTTCCGGGAGTTTGCCGTCTCGGCCCTGCGCGAGACGACAGCCGGCAAGGTCAAGCTGCCGGTCACCCTGCTGGCCAAGTGGAAGACGGTGCTTCAGATGGTGGCGCTGGGGGCCCTGCAAGTGGCCCTGGCCCCGCTGTGGGAAGGCTTCGGCCTGCCGCTGGAATGGCTGGGGCACTTCCAGACCTTTGCCTACATCCTGATCTGGGTCGCCGCCCTGGTCACCCTGTGGACCGGCTGGCAGTATTTCTCCAAGGCCCAGCAGAGGATGAGCGCGGTTTAAAAAAGACACCTTTCGCAAGCGGCTCGCCGGGCATGTCCTGAACGGTCTGGCTATCGTTGCAACCCCGCCGTGTTCCTCCGCAACGGAAGTTGATCGCACTTCTGATGACCCACCCCCTGCTCACGCGCCGCGCGTCGGTCTTTGCCCTGGCGACGCTGTGCTGCCTGTTGTGGGGCAGTGCCTATCCAGCGGTGAAGGCGGGTTATGCGATGCTGGACATCGCGCCGTCGGACATGGCCAGCCAGCTGCTGTTCGCGGGCTGGCGGTTCCTGCTGGCGGGGGCGATCCTGCTGGGCGTCACCGTGGCGATGAGGAAGCCCATCCTGAAGGTGACCGGGTCGCAGGCGCGCCAGCTGGTGCTGCTGGGCCTGTTCCAGACCACGCTGCAATACGTCTTTTTCTACATCGGCTTGGCCCATGTTACGGGGGTCAAGGCCTCGATCCTGAATGCGACGGGCACCTTCTTCAGCGTGGTGCTGGCGCACTTCATCTACACAAACGACCGCTTAAGCCACCGCAAGGTCTGGGGCTGCATCGTCGGTTTCCTGGGGGTGCTGGTGGTCAATCTGGGCCGGGGCGGGTTGGGCCTGGACGTCACCCTGCTGGGCGAGGGATTCATTATCGGCGCCGCCTTCGTGCTGGCCGCCGGGTCCATCTATGGCAAGCGGATCTCGCGCGATCTGGACCCCATGGTCATGACCGGCTGGCAGCTGGCCTTGGGCGGGGCGGTGCTGGTGGCGATCGGCCTGATCACGGGCGGGCATCTGGGCGCGTTCGACGCCCGCTCGGGGGCGCTGCTGCTCTATATGGCGCTTCTGTCCGCCTTCGCCTTTGCGACCTGGAGCCTGCTGCTCAAGCATAATCCGGTGGGGATGCTGGCCGCGTTCAACTTCCTTGTGCCCGTCTTCGGCGTCGCCTTGTCCAGCCTCTTCCTGGGCGAAAGCGTGATGCGCTGGACCTATGGCGCGGCGCTGGTGCTGGTCTGCGGCGGCATCTGGCTGGTGACGCGGCCCAGCAAGGCTGGTGCCCCTATCGAAGCGCGGGCTGATCCATAAAGGCCGCATCCAGACCGTACCCAGCGAACCGCACCAGCCGCTCGCGCAACCGTCCGTGTTCCGCCGGGTCTGATCCGATCCGGTCGCTCGATGGCAGAAAAGCGTTCTCGGCGCGGAAGGTCCAGGCCGCGACTTTCAGCCCCGCCGCGTGGGCTTCGGCGATCAGGGGCGTGGGCTGGCCCGGCTCCGGCTCGATCACGGCCGTATCGACCCCGATCCAGTCGGCATAGGTCGCGATCTCGGCCAGCCCCTGCGGCGTGGTCATGGCATCGTAGCTGAGGGCCCGATCGTCCGCCGGCCCGCCGCTCGCCGCGATCAGTTGCAGCAGCGGCGTGTCGATGCGCGCGTCGAGTCTCCGCAACGTCCCGACCTCGAAACACTGTACGATGACCGGCGCCTCCGCCCACGTCAGCCCGTGCCGCTCCAGCACGGCGACGAAGGCGTCCTCCATCGGCAGGCCGATGCCGGCGAAATACGTCGGATGCTTCAGCTCCGGCACCACGCCGATGATCCGCCCCGTGCGTACGCTGGCATCCCTCGCGATCTCCAGCGTCTGTTCGAAGCTCAGGATCGGCTCCATATCGTCGAAGGCGGTGTTGGAGGCCCGCAGGTCGGGCAGGCGCTCGCGCGCGTACAGCGTCTGCAACTCGGCCCAGGTGAAGTCCTCGGTGAACCAGCCGGTGACGCTCTGGCCGTCGATGATCTTCGTCGTGCGCCGATCCGCGAACTCCGGCCGATACGCCACGTCGGTGGTGCCGCCGATCTCGTTCTCGTGCCGCACGATCAGGACGCCGTCGCAACTCATGACCAGGTCCGGCTCGATGAAGTCCGCCCGCTGTTCGATGGCCCGCTCATAGGCCATGCGCGTATGCTCGGGCCGTTCTCCGGAGGCACCGCGATGGGCGATGATCAGGGGGGCCGAATTTGGGGGAGATTGGGCCAGGGCCGGGCTTCCGAACAACAGCAGCAGGGTCGCCAGAATGAGCCGGATCATCCGCAAAGGGTAGGGGCGGGCGGTGACGGTTTTACATCACCGGTTGGCCACGCGCTGCGGAACTGCCTTGCGTGATGGACGCTGCATCCCTGTCGAAGGGAGACCCGTCATGCTGAACGCCTACGCCTCATCCGCCATCGTCGCCGTCAGCGACCTGGCCCGCGCCCGCCGGTTCTATGAGACGGTCCTGGGCCTCGAACTGGCCGAGGGCGGCGACGACGGGCCGCTCGTGTTCAGGACGGGCCCGACCCATCTGGTCGTCTATCCGTCCGAGTTCGCAGGCACCAACAAGGCCAATGCCGTCGTCTGGGGCGTCGGCGACCGGATCGAGGCCATCGCCGCCGATCTGAAGACCAAGGGCGTCGTGTTCGAGCACTACGACATGGACGGCGCGACCTATGCCGACGGCGTGCACCAGATGGGCGACTTCCGCATGGTCTGGTTCAAGGACCCGG
This sequence comes from Brevundimonas sp., assembly GCF_041919755.1. Lineage (GTDB taxonomy): Bacteria > Pseudomonadota > Alphaproteobacteria > Caulobacterales > Caulobacteraceae > Brevundimonas. The sequence goes on from NZ_JAYRTD010000002.1 coordinate 182,153, forward strand.
ACGGCAATATCCTGCACCTGAACAGCGGCGATTGATCACCCAGGCAGGCTTCAGGCCCCCAGGATCCAGCCCTCTTCTTGTTCGACTTGGGCGATGAGGTCCTCGGACGCGCCCTTGGGTGGCGCAAAGGCCTTTTCCAGATCGCCTGCTTCATCCAGCTTGGCGAAGTGCTCGGCGGTGACGCGGACCTGCGCCTGATCCTTGAACTCGCCGGGGTTGGGCGTCGCGGCCCACATCGATGGATAGACCTCGACCACCAGGGCAGACAGTGGCTCGACATCGTCGGTGCCCAAGGCGCGCCAGCCGGTGCCGAAGGGCCAGACGGCGCCTGATGGGCCCAGCTTCTCCAGCAGACGGCGCACGGCCGGGATGCCGACCAGGGTCTGACCACCGACGGCCCCCGCTCCGTGCATCTGCCAGTTGGACTTGGGTTGCAGACGACCCTTGCGGATCGCGTTCTCGGTCGCACGAAACTCGGTGATGTCGGCACCGGCCCCTGCGGGCGGCTTGGTCGTGGTCAGCCAGCGCTGGGCCTGTTTGGCCGGTGCCCCCCAGAAGGGCCAGGCTTCATCCGTCATCAGCCGGTTCATCTTGGCCGCGACCTGATAACGGTTGTTGGTGTTGTCGGCCTTGTCGACGATGTTGCCGGCCAGGAATTTCCACAGCGCGGACCAGGCCGGGGTGTCCTTCAGGCCCAGTCGCGCCGCCGTGCCCGCCGGATAGCCCAGCGAGAAGTCGAACCCGACCAGCACCCGGTCGCCGCGCTTCCTGTGATCAGCCAGCAACGACGCCAGCAGGGCCTCCCCCTCGGCGCGCGTGGCGACATTGTGCGTCTCGGAATACAGGCGGAAGCGCACGTCGCGCTTGGCCACCCCGATCCAGACCGAGTTTTCGCCCAGCTTCTTGCCCTCGGCGGCGGTCCAGTCAGCGATGATATAGGCGTCGAACAGGCGGGCCACGGCGGGCTCCTCCAAGGGTAAGCGTAAACAGGATGCGGGCTTCTAGCCCATTTTGGCGCGGCGGCTAACCGTCCGACGGGCAAAAAGAATTTCGGCGTTCGTTCAGACCGCAGGCGCGCCGCGCAACTGGATCAAGGGGATGATGATGTCCTCCTCGTCGTCCAGATGGCGCAGGAGGGGACGGGCTGCACCCGCGATCCGCTCGCCGAGACGATGGGCCTGGTCGGCGGCGTCAGGGGCCTTGCCAGCCACCGCCTGATGAAAGGCCATGCCGTCACGGAATAGGGCCTCCAGCGTGTCGTGCACGGCGTCATGGTCGCGGTCCAGCAGGTCGATACCTCGGTCGATCCGGGGCTCCATCGCACGCAGGGCCGGAAAGTAGTGGCCGCTCTCGATGCGGTGATGGCCGTCCAGATGCTGCAGGAAGCCTTGCAGGGCGGGGATCAGTTGACGGTGCAGGGCGATCAGGTCGCCGTCTGACCGCCACTGGGTGATCAGATCGTCCATATGTCGCTGATGGCCGCGAAAGCCGTCATGCATCTGAAGCCAGAAGGCCGCGGTCTGGTCCAGTTGGCTGCGTACCCAGCGATCGCGCGGAAAGCCCTCGACCAGATAGCGCATTTCGGACGGCAGGCCCGAGCGAACGCCCAGTGCCCAGGCATCTTCTGCTGGATCAGACAACAGCGATCGTGGTCTTGATGAAGCCGCCGCCCAGCAGGCGGTCGGGGTCGGTCGGGTCATAAAGCGCGCAGGCCTGGCCGGGCGCGACGCCTTCCTCGCCCTGGTCGAAGGTCACGGCCACGATACCGTCCGTCATGGACAGGCGGGCACGCGAGGGCGGGCGGGTCGAGCGGACGCGGGCCAGGACGGGCACGCCGGCCTCGGCGGCATCCTGCATGGTCGTCTGGTCACCTAGCCAGTTGGTTTCGTCCAGCGTCAGGGACGCGGTCAGAAGGGCCTCGCGCGGGCCGACGATGACGTGGCGCCTGGCAGGATCCAGCCGGGTCACGAACAGGGGCTCGCCCACTGCGACGTTCAGACCGCGCCGCTGGCCGATCGTATAGTCGGTGATCCCCGCATGGTTGCCCAGGACGCGGCCGTCCATGTGCACGATCTCGCCTGCCTCGCGCCCCTCGGGCCGCAGCTTGTCGATCAGGGTGCGATAGTCGCCGTTGGGGACGAAGCAGATGTCCTGGCTGTCCGGCTTGGCCGCGATGCGCAGGCCCAGCGCCGCCGCCACGCCACGCACCTGGGGCTTTTCCAGATCGGCCAGGGGGAAGCGGAGGTAGTCCAGCTGATCCCGCGTCGTGGCGAACAGGAAGTAGGACTGGTCGCGGCTGTGATCGACCGCCTTCCTCATCTGGGCGCGGCCGCCCGCGACGGAGCGGCGGACATAATGGCCCGTCGCCATCGCTTCAGCCCCCAGGTCGCGGGCTACGTCCAGAAGGTCGCGGAACTTGACCGTCTGATTGCAGCGGATGCATGGCACGGGCGTCTGACCCGCCAGATAGCTGTCGGCGAACTGGTCGATCACTGCGTCGCGGAACCTGGATTCATAGTCGAGGACATAGTGGGGGATGCCCAGCATCTCGGCGGCCAGGCGGGCGTCGTGAATGTCCTGACCGGCACAACAGGCCCCCTTCTTCTTCAGGGCCGCGCCGTGGTCATAGAGTTGAAGCGTGACACCGACGACGTCGTATCCCGCCTTGTGAAGCAGGGCCGCGACCACGGTGGAGTCCACCCCGCCCGACATGGCCGCCACCACACGCGATCCGACCGGGAGGCCAACCGCGGCGCGCGCGGCCTCGACCGCCGCATCCATGTCGCCTTCAGACGAAACAGGGGCGATGTCGGGGATTGGGCAGAGGTCCTCGGTCAGGGTCATGGCCGCTATCTAGGCCCTGAAGCGCGCGATTTCGAGGCCTGAGCGTGGACACACGTCAGAACGACAACGGCCGCCCCTGTCATCAGGAGCGGCCGCTGGCCGTCGGGGAGAGAGATCGGGCCGATCAGTCGTCGCGACCGTAATGCTGGATGCGGGTCGTGCGCAGGCCCTGCATGCCCCATTTGTCGATGGCCTTCTGCCAGGCCAGGAACTCCTCGGCCGTCAGACGGTAGCGAGCCAACGCATCATCGAGGCTGATCAGACCACCGCGCACGGCGGCGACCACCTCGGCCTTGCGGCGGATGACCCAGCGATCGGTATGCGGCGGCGGCAGGTCGCGCAGCGTAAGCGGCGTACCCGTGGGCCCCACGACATACTGTTCACCCTGGGTATTAAGACGTCGCTCTTGCAACATGGGCTTTTGCCTCATTCACCACCACACTGAGCAGGCAAGGTAGCGCGACCCGACTAAGGGCCGTTTAAGCGTCGTGGTGAAGGGAATCCTAAAATCCCCTCCGCCCACCCGCGTGGTTTTCATCGATCGGTCCATGCGCCGTTCCCCCGCTCAGGCCGCTATCAGCGCTTGATGTTGATCAGTTCGGCCAGCATTTCGTCGGCCGTGGTGATGATCTTGGACGAGGCGGAATAGGCCCGCTGGGTGGTGATCAGGCCGGTGAACTCTGCCGACAGATCGACGGTGGAAGCCTCAAGCTGCGAGGCCCCGATGAAGCCCGCGCCGCCTGTGCCCGCTGTCTTCAGGTTGAAGGTGCCCGAACCGCGGCTGACCCGGTAGGCGTTGCCGTCCTCGACCGTCAGATTGTCGGGGCTGGCGAAGGTGGCGATGGCGACCTGGGCGATACGGCGCGTCACGCTGTTGTCGAAGATGGCGGTGACGAAACCTTCCTTGTCGATCTCGATGCTGGCCAGGTTGCCGAAGGCTGTGCCGTTGGTGTTCACCGACTGGACGGCCGAGGCGCTGCTGTACTGGGTCAGGCCGCCTGCGGAGGCGTTCAGCGCCAGATTGATCGGCTGGGCCGCGATGCCCAGGCCGGTGGCCCACTTCACACCGCCGGGTGCGGCATCGGATGCACCGATGTTCAGAGTGGCGGCGTTCAGGTCAGGGAACAGGGCATTGGCCCCGAGCGCCGCGGTGGCGACGGGATCCAGACGTCCATCCTGGGTAAAGACGATCCGGCCGCTCTTGATCAGGCCATTGGCGCCGCCCTCGATGTCGGATGCGGGCACGGCGTGAATTTCCGCATACCATTCGTTCGGATTGACGCCCTTCAGGAAAGACAGGGCCACTGTGCGCTGGCCGCCCTTGGAGTCCGAGACCGGGATCGACATCGTGAAGTCGGGCTTCACGCCCACACCCGTGTCGGGGTTGTACATGGCCATGGAGTTGGTCGTGGGGTCATAGGCGTCGGCCCCGGGCGGCGTGGCGGCAGCGGCGGTCGCCTCCGCCGAGATGACCTGGCTGGACTGCAGGTTGGCGTTCAGCTGGGCGCGGGTCGTCGCCTCGGCGGCCCCACCGACCGAGCCGATGTTGATCGACTGCAGGCGGTTGATGTCCGACGGGTCGGTCGCGATGTTGCCTTCCGAGTCCACGGGCCAGCCCTGCAGATAGAGACCGGCGGTGTTCTTCAGATAGCCGAAGTCGTCGGGCGTGAACGCCCCGGCGCGGGTGAACAGGCGCGCATCGATCGGCGTCAGGTTCTCGGGCTTTTCGGTCACGACGAAGAAGCCCTGACCGGCGATGCCCAGATCGGTGCTGGAGGTCGTGCGCTGCAGCTGACCGCCTTGCGAGGTGTAGTGGCGGGTGTTGGCGATGACGCCGCCGGCGGAATAGCCGGTGCCGGCGGACTGGCCGTTGATGACGGTCTGGAACTCGCTGGTCGTGCGCTTGTAGCCGACCGTGTTCACGTTCGCGATGTTCTGCGAGATCGAGGCCAGGGCGGCGGCGTTGGCGGACAGGCCGGAAACACCGGCCCACAGGGCGCTATTGAGAGACATGGCTCGGGTCCTTTACGAAAACAGTTTGAGAGGGTTCAGCGCCGAGGCGATGGAGGCCATCAGACCCTCCTCGCTGTCATCGTTCGCTGGCGTGGGGGTGGGCGTGGCCGTCCGGTTTTCTTCCAGAGCGATCACGGTAGAGAGCGGAAGGATCGAGTTGCCGACGGTCAGATAGGCCTCGCCGTTGTACATCTCGACGCCGGTGATCCGGCCACGAGTCAGGACCTGACTGTCGACCGTGCCGCCGGTCGCATTGGTTGCGACGATCTTCAGGGTATAGACGCCGCCTTCGGTGGCATTGACGCCGCTGGTGGTCTTGCCGTCCCAGGTGAAGTCGTGAACGCCTGTGGACTTGTCGGGAGCCGTGCCCTCCCAGACCACCTTGCCCTGGGCATCCAGTACCTGCAGCTTGGCGTCGGTGGCGGTGTTGGCCAGCTCATAGCTCCAGGTTGCCTTGCCGTCAGTCAGCTTGGTCGCGGCCCAGGCGGCGGTCGCATCCTTGCCGATGTAGTTGGCGGCGTTGGCCAGGCTGCCGCCGCCCTGACCCGCGACCAGGGTCTTGAGCAGGTCGTTGGTCAGCAGCTGCTGCTCCACGCCCGCCATCTGGGTCAGCTGCGCCGTGAACTGATTGGAATCGACCGGCGACAGCGGATCCTGGTTCTTCAGCTGGGAGGTCAGCAGCGTCAGGAAGGTCTCGAAGTTCGACGCCAGCATGGTCGAGCCGGAGTTGATCCGGGTCGTGGCGTTAGTGGTGCTGATGGAGTCGACCATCGGTTAAACCTTCAAATCCACGCCCGAGGGCGAGAGGGACAGCGACATCCAGCGGGGCGGCTGGGCCACATCGATTTCGGCATTCAGGCTAGAGGCGGCGGAGAAGGCGCGGTTCTGACGCCGGTGGTCGTTGTGATCGGACGCGCCCCGGTCAAAGGCGCTGGAGCCACTGTCGCGCTCGGCGAACTCGAAGGCGTCGTCGGGAACGTGGAAGCCCGCATCCTGAAGCTGGCGGCGCAGTTCGTCGGCCCGGCCGCGCAGATCGGCGGCGGCGGCCGGGTTATCGAAGGCCATGCGTGCGGCCAGGCGGCCCTCGGCATCGATCTCTAGCTTGACGTCCACGCGTCCCAGGTCGTCGGGCGTCAGAGCCATCTCGAACCGGGTCGACTTGCCATCCAGCTTGCGGATGATCTGAGCGGCGATCTGGGCCGTGGCGTCGATGGTGGCACGAGACAGGGTCGACAGGCTTGCGTCGTGGCTGACGGCCGCCTCGGCATGCGCCTTGGCAGTATCGAGCGAGGCTGTGGCCCCATCAGCCTTCAGGTCGCCGGACGGATCGGCCTGGCCTGTCAGCGCGGCAGACGCAGACGGCAGCGCGGCGGCGTCCGCAGTGGTCTTGCCCGGCGTGGGAGCAGGAGTCGCCGAGGGGGCTGATGCGGTGGTGGTCACAGTCACGCCATCGGCAGACACCTTGGTCTCACTCACGTCGCGGGTGAGCCCGTCATGGGTGCGGCCCGTGCGTTCGGATGCGGGCTTCAACGGAGGCGGTGCGGGCGGCTGGACCTGGGGGACTGGCGGTGTCGTAGCTGCGGTCTTGTCGGCGGCAGCGGGCGGCAGGGTCTGGGCCTCGTCGGTCGTTGCCTCGGCGGCAGCAGCCAGCAGGGCCGCTTCTGCGGCGTCGGCGGCCGTCACGTCTGGCAGGACAACCGGCGCGGTCGATGTCGGAGCTGCTGCCGACGCCGTTGCGACGACGGGCGTGGGCACGACGGGCAAGGGCATGACGGGGGGCTGATCGTTGGTCTTCGCGCCAACGTCAGACGCTGCTGGATCCGTCTCGGCAGCGGGACCGGGCAGGGTCAGGGCGACGTCTGCTGCCTTGGTCACGACAGTCTCGTCCATCGGGGCAGGCGGCAGGGTCTGGATTGTGCCCAGGCCGGTCGGGTCGATAAGGGTGCCCGGTGCGCTGCCGTCCACGGCGACAGTCTTGCCGGCAGGCTTGGTCACGGTGCGCGGCGGCAGAATGGTGGGCTGCGGCGGGACGCTGTCGTCAGTGCCGCCGTCGCCCGCCCCGACATCGGACAGCAGGCCGCCGAAGATCGACGCATCGGCGTCGCCCGCAGCCTGCACAGGCAACGGAGCGGAGGGCGCGATCAGATTGAGGACGGCGGAGGCTGACATGAAACCGTGACGGCTCGCGGTGAAGCGAGAGGACGAGGGCGCCTGCTGCGCCGGACATTCGGCAGCTCCGCCGCAAGTCGCGGGCCAATTGCGTAGTCGAGAGCAAGCTTCTGTATTGAAACAACAAATTCCGAGCTCGGTCGCGGGGGAAGCTTGAGCGGCTGTGATCAAACTTGCCGCGTAGTGACGGTATTTGCCCGGTAGGCGGGGAGATTTGTGTCGCCTGTCCATCTGGCCCGCCGCTTGCGCGCCTGATTAGCCATGACCCAGACGCGAAACACGATCTTGCGTAATATCAGTGACTTGGCTGGCGCGCCCGCGTGCGCGGCCGGGCAAAAAGCGCATGTGGCATGGCAGGCTTTGCCGAGTGCCGTCTGTGACGGAGGGCTGGTCGCATGACCCTGAACGCCATCATGAACACGGCCAGCAGCGGCCTGTCGGCGGCCCAGACGCAGCTGCGCGTGATCTCGGACAACGTCTCCAACGTCAACACGCCCGGCTATGTCCGCAAGATCGCCGATCAGAAGACACTGACGGGCACGGGCATAGGTTCGGGTGTCGAGATCACACGTATCCGCCTGGCGACCGATCAGTTCTTGCAGGCCGCGAGCATGAAGGCGGGGGCCGAGTCCGCCCGCCAGGCCGTGCGCTATGAACTGTACGACCGCATCCAGTCGCTGTTCGGCGATCCTGGAGGCGACAACGGCTTCTTCTCCCAGATCGACAGCCTGTTCTCGGCCTTTGCGGCCAGTGGCGAGAATCCGACGTCCTCGCCCAGCCGTCAGGACGCCCTTTTCAAGACCCAGGCCCTGTTCGACGAGGCCGGACGGATCAGCAAGCAGATCGATGCGGTCCGCCAGGACGCCGACGCCCGCATCCTGAGCGCGGTCGAAAAGGCCAACAGCCTGCTGGAACAGATCGAGGGGCTGAACCTGGAAATCGCCCGTGCATCGGCGACCAAGGGCGATTCCTCCGGTGCCCAGAGCGCCCAGTCGGCCCTGCTGGGCGAACTGTCCAAGCTGATGGATGTGCAGATCACCCAGCGCCCGATCGGCGGGGTGACGGTACGCACCAACGGCGGGGCCATGCTGGCCGGCCAGGGCGTGGGCAGGATCGGCTACACCCCCACCGGCACGGTCACCAGCACCAGCGCCTTCAACGAAATCTATGTCACCGAACCCAGCGGCCAGAAGCGGGCCCTGCTGGACGGTATCACCTCGGGCGAGATCAAGGGCCTGGTCGAACTGCGCGACGTCGATGCGCCCGCCGCCGCCGCCCGGCTGGCCGAACTGGTCAGCCATGTCGCCGACGAGCTGAACCGCGCGCACAATGCCAACACCGCCGTGCCTGCGCCCAACCGCCTGACCGGACGAAATGTCGGCCAGTCGCTGGAGACGGCCCTGGCAGGCTTCACGGGCCAGACGACCATCGCGGTTGTGAACTCTGCCGGGGTCATCCAGAGCCGCGCCGATATCGTCTTCTCGGGCGCGACCATGACGATCAATGGCGTCGCGGCCGATCCGACGACCTTTCTGGCCACGCTGAACAGCCAGCTGGGCGGGGCGACGGCCAGCTTCGTCGACGGCAAGCTGAGCATCCAGGCTCCGGCGGGCAGCGGCATTTCCATCGCCGATCCGGCAGGTGCCGAGTCGAACAAGGCGGGGCGGGGCTTCTCCCACTATTTCGGCTTGAACGATCTGGTCTCGACCGACACCCCGGCCATCTATGATACCGGCCTGACCGCCGCCTCGGCTCACGGCTTCACCGCCGGCGAGACGATGAGCTTCCGTTTCACCGACGAGCGCGGCGCGCGCATCCGTGACATAGAGGTGGCCGTCCCCGCCGGCGGCACCGTCGGCGATCTGATCACGGCCTTGAACGATCCGATCACGGGCATTGGTCGCTATGGCAGCTTTAGCCTGGGGGCCGACGGGGCGCTGAGCTATACTGGCACAGGCAATCCGTCGCCGAGCATGAGCGTGCTGGACGATCGCACGCGGCAGGTGCCGTCCGGCGTCTCGGTCTCGGCCCTGTTCGGGATCGGGGAGGGGACGCGGGCCTCACGTGCCGACAGCTTCACCATCCGCTCCGACATCCGCACCAGCCCGGCCAATCTGGCGCTGGCCCAGCTGAACCTGGGCGCGGCCGCAGGCTCGGCAGCCCTGACCAGTGGCGACGGGCGCGGGGCCCTGCTTCTGGCCGATGCCGGTCAGCGCACCAGCGCCTTTCAGTCGGCGGGCGGGGCGGCGGGCGGGTCCATGTCGGTCTCGCGCTATGCGTCGGAACTGGCCGGGGACATCGGGGGCAAGGCCGCCGCCGCCAAGACCCGGGCCCAGACCGCCGACGCCTTAGCCACCGAAGCCAGCGCCCGGCAGATTTCGCAGGAAGGCGTCAACCTGGACGAGGAACTGGTGCTGATGACCACCTATCAGCAGGCCTTTAACGCCTCGGCCCGCATGATCCAGGCGGCCAAGGACATGTACGACACGTTGCTGGGGATGGTCTGATGACGCGCGTAGCCACATTCGGAAACTATCAGACGGCCCTGCTGAATCTGATGAACACCCAGATCAAGGCCAATGATGCCCAGGAACGGGTCTCGACCCAGAAGAATGCCACCGACCTGGTCGGTTTCGGGCGACAGTCCGAGACCCTGACGGCGCTGAAGGGGTCTGCGGCGCGGTTGCAGGGCTTCCTCGACACCTCGAATTCGGTCGCAGCGCGCTTGACCTCGCAGGATCTGGCGATGAACCGCGTCGGCGAGGGCACACAGGACATCCGCGCGGCCCTCGGCAATGCCATTGCTGCCGACACCAGCGTGGGCCTGATGACGGAGCTGGAGGGTCTGTTCCAGACGGTGCGCGGTGGTCTGAACACCAAGCATCAGGGCAACTATCTGTTCGCTGGCTCGTCGGTGGATGTGGAACCTCTGGCTGCCCAGACCATGTCGGACCTGACGACCGGCCCGCTCGCCGCCCAGTTCCGTAACGACGGCCTCAAAACCGCCAGCCGCGTGGCCGAGGGCACGACGCTGGAGACCGGCGTCCTGGCCAGCGAGCTGGGCACCGGCACCCTGGCCATCCTGCGCGACATTCAGGCGTTTCACGAAGGGCCGCAGGGTCCGCTGACCGGCAAGCTGACTGAGGCGCAGAAGACTTTTCTGACCAGCCAGCTGACCCTGCTGGATCAGGCCGGCAAGGCCGTGACGGAAAAGACCGCCATGACCGGGGCCCAGGCCAATCAGGTCGACAGTCTGATCGCCAGCCACAAGGACCAGATCGCGTCCCTCGACGGTCTGGTCGCGGACCGCACCGATGCCGACATGCTGAAGGCCGTCACCGATCTGCAGCTATCGCAGATCGCTATCCAGGCCTCGGCCCAGGTCATCAGCCAGCTGCGTCAATCGACCCTGCTCAACTATCTGAGCTGACGCGACATTTTGCCAAACGGCTACGCTGGACCTTACGTCGTTATTGGAACATACCATGAACGATGGCGCAGATCGATCTCAAGCGGAAACTGTCGATTCTGGCCGATGCGGCCAAATATGACGCCAGCTGCGCCTCGTCGGGCACCAGCAAGCGCGACTCCATGGGCGGCAAGGGCATCGGCTCGACCGAAGGCATGGGCATTTGCCACGCCTATACGCCGGATGGCCGCTGCGTCTCCCTGCTGAAGATCCTGCTGACCAACTTCTGCATCTACGACTGCGTCTACTGCATCAATCGGGCGTCCTCGAACGTGCAGCGGGCGCGGTTCGATGTGGATGAGGTCGTGTCGCTGACGCTGAACTTCTACAAGCGCAACTATATCGAAGGGCTGTTCCTGTCGTCGGGCATCATCCGCTCGGGCGATTATACGATGGAGCAGTTGGTCCTGGTGGCCAAGACGCTGCGGGTCGACCACGGCTTTCGCGGCTACATCCATCTGAAGCTGATCCCAGAGGCCGATCCCCGCCTGATCGAGGAGGCGGCGCTGTATGCCGACCGGCTATCGGCCAATATCGAACTGCCGCGCGACGAGGCCCTTCATCGGCTGGCCCCTCAGAAGGATGTGGCCGTCATCAAGAAGGCGATGAGCCAGGTACGGCTGGGCGTCGAGGCCGCCAAGCCGTCAAAGAAAGAGCGGATCAAGCCGCCGAAATTTGCGCCCGCCGGTCAGTCGACCCAGCTGATCGTCGGGGCGGACGGGGCTCCGGATACCGAGATCATCGACCGCTCGGCGTCGCTGTATGGCGGCTATGGCCTGCGCCGCGTCTATTATTCCGCCTTTTCGCCCATCCCGGACGCGTCCAGCGTGCTGCCGCTGTCCAAACCGCCGCTGATGCGCGAGCATCGGCTGTATCAGGCCGACTGGCTGATGCGGTTCTATGGCTTTTCCCCGCCCGAGATCGGCGAGGCGACGGTGGACGGCATGCTGGATCTGGCCATCGATCCCAAACTGGCCTGGGCTTTGAACCGGCGCGAGCAGTTTCCGGTCGATGTGAACACGGCCCCGCGCGAGATGCTGCTGCGGGTGCCCGGCCTGGGGGTGAAGTCGGTCAACCGGATCGTTCAGGTCCGGCGCTGGCGCACCCTGCGGCTGGAGGACATCGGGCGGCTGTGCCGGGGCATCGACAAGGTCCGGCCCTTCATCACCGCCCTGGACTGGACGCCGGGCGGCCTGACCGATGCCGCCGATCTGCGTGCGCGCCTGACGCCGGTCGAAAAGCCGGTGCAGTTGAGCCTGTTCTGATGCGCGTCGCGACCCTGGCCAGCGAGATCGATTTCGACGGCTGGCGCAAGGCCGCGCGGGCCTTTCGGCTGGAGGGGGTCGAGCCGTCGCAGGCGCGGTTCGTAGTGGCGGGCAGCGAGGATCAGGGCGGCCTGTTCGATGCCGCTCCGTCCGCGGATGCGACTGTCCTGACTGCGACGTCGGAATTCGCGGTGCCCAAGGCCTTCGTCGATCTGGCGCAGGCCGTGATCCTGCACCGTTCGGCCGACCGGTTCGACCTGCTGTATCGGCTGCTCTGGCGACTGCGGGACGAGCCGGACCTGATGAAGGTGGTCACCGACGTCGATGTCGCCGACGCCTTCGAGCGGGCCAAGAACGTCAGCCGGGCCAGTCACAAGATGAAAGCCTTCGTCCGCTTCCGGGAAGTGCAGGACGATGAAGGCGAGGCCTGGGTCGCCTGGTTCGAACCCGCGCACCGGGTGCTGGAGCGCACCGCCCCCTTCTTCATGCGGCGGTTCACGACCATGCGGTGGTCCATTCTGACGCCGGACGGCTGCGCCTTCTGGGACGGCCAGGCCCTGACGTTCGGCCCGCCCGCCACGCGCGACATGGCCCCGACCGAGGACGAGATCGAGGAGTTCTGGAAGACCTACTATGCCTCGACCTTCAACCCGGCGCGGTTGAAAACCGGGACCATGCAGGGCGAGATGCCCAAGCGGTACTGGAAGAACCTGCCCGAGGCGGCGGTGATCCCGGAACTGATCGCCCAGGCCGCGGTTCGGGAAGACAGAATGGTCGCCGCTCCCGCCTCCACCCCCAATCCGCGTCTGGCCCAGACCTTGTCGCCGATCGTGCGCAAGCGTGAGGTCGCCGAGGATTATGTGCCGACGTCACTGGAGGATTTGAACCGCGCCGTGCAGGGGTGTCGCCGCTGTCCGCTGTGGCGTGATGCGACGCAAGGGGTCTGCGGGGTGGGCACCGCCGCCGCGCCCCTGATGATCGTCGGCGAACAGCCCGGCGATCAGGAGGATCTGGCGGGTCAGCCCTTCGTCGGCCCCGCCGGTCAGGTGCTCGACAGCGCGCTGGACGAGGTCGGCATCGACCGCGATCAGGCCTTCGTCACCAATGCCGTCAAGCATTTCAAGCATGAGCCGCGCGGCAAGCGCCGCCTGCACAAAACGCCTGTGGCGGGCGAAGTCACGGCCTGTCGCTGGTGGCTGGATGCTGAGCGGCGACTGGTCAAACCGCGTCTGATCGTGGCCCTGGGTGCGACGGCGGCGCTGGGTGTGCTGGGCCGCAAGGTCACGATCGGCAAGGAACGGGGTCAGCCGATTGCGCTGGACGACGGCGCGACCCTGATGATCACGGCCCACCCATCCTATCTGCTGCGTATTCCCGATGAGGCGGGGCGGGCAGCAGAGCGGCTGCGGTTCGTCGAGGATCTAGCGCGCGTCCGCGCATCGCTTTGAAACGTATCGTCGAATGTGGCTGAACGAATACGGTTCAGCGGCGTTGTCACACCCGGGCGAGCTTTGCCGTGCAAGACCGTGGTCAAAGTTCCGGGGGCGTTTAAAGAAGCGACATGGCTGCAGCGGACTTCCAGATCGACGACGAAGGCTCGACCCTCACCCTTCGCCTGACTGGCGACTGGACGGCGACGGAACTCGGACGTGTGTCACGCAGGCTGGATGAGGAGATGCGCGACCGCTGCATCGATGCGGTCGATCTCAAGGATCTGGGCCGGTTCGACACCGCGGGCGCACTGGCCATCGTTCAGGCCTCCAACTGCGTCCTGCCCAAATCCGCATGGTCCGAACGCCCCGAAGCGGGCCGTACCTATGCCATGGTCGAGAAGCTGGAGCGCGAAAGCGCCCCGCCGCCGCGACGTCCGCTGCCCGTCGTCCGCTTCTTCGGCAAGATCGGTCTGGGCGTCTATGACGTCTTCAACGAGGCCGTGCTGTCGATGGCCTTCCTCGGCCGCCTGATCGTGGCGGTGGGAACGGCATTCAAACATCCCGGCCGCATTCGCTGGGCGGCCTGGTTCAGTCAGGGCGAGCGCGCCGGGCTGGACGCCATGCCGATCATCGCGGTGACCAACTTCTTCATCGGGGCCGTGATCGCGCTTCTGGGGGCCAATCTGCTGTCGCAGCTGGGAGCCGGTGTGTTCACGGTTCAGCTGGTGGCCGTGTCGGTCCTGCGCGAACTGGCCGTGCTGATCACCGCCATCCTTCTGGCCGGTCGCTCGGCCTCGTCCTTTGCGGCCGAGATCGGCTCCATGCGGATGACGCAGGAGGTGGACGCCATGCAGGTGATGGGCGTCAATCCGTTCCAGGCCCTGGTCATTCCGCGACTGGCGGCTATGGTCATCATGATGCCCCTGCTGACGTTTGTCGGGATCGTGACGGGTCTGTTCGGCGGCCTGCTCGTGACATGGGGCGTGCTCGGATATGGCCCGATCTTTTTTATCCAGCAGATGTCGCAGGACCCGATGATGGGCAATCACCTGCTGGTCGGCATGGTCAAGGCACCCGTGTTTGCCATCGTCGTGGCCGCCATCGGCTGTCGTCAGGGCATGGCGGTGGCCGGCGACGTCGAGAGCCTGGGGCGCCGGGTGACCGCCGCCGTGGTGCAGGCTATCTTTGCCATCATCTTCCTGGATGCCGTCTTCGCCATGATCTTCATGGAGCTGAACCTGTGACGGACACACTGGACAAGACCGAAGCCGCTCCAGCCGGCGACAAGCCCGAGAACCTGATCGAGGTGCGCGGGCTGGTCAGTCAGTTCGGCGATCAGGCCCCCATCCACGAGAACCTGGATCTGGACGTCGTCCGGGGCGAGGTGCTGGGCGTGGTTGGCGGGTCCGGCACCGGCAAGACGGTGTTGCTCAACACCATCATCGGCCTGAAGCAGCCCGAGGCAGGATCGATCAAGATATTCGGTCACGATACGGGCGACATGACCAAGGAGCAGGCCGCCGACATCGAGCGTCGGACGGGAATCCTGTTCCAGCAGGGGGCCCTGTTCTCGTCCCTCAGCGTGCTGGACAACGTCGCCTCGCCGCTGGTGGAACACACCAATCTGTCCAAGGCGGTGATCCGCGAGCTGGCCGAGATGAAGATCGCCATGGTCGGTCTGAAGCCCGAGGTGCATCATCAGAAGCCGGCAGAGCTGTCGGGCGGCATGAAGAAGCGGGTCGGCCTGGCGCGTGCCCTGGCGCTGGATCCGGAACTGGTCTTTCTGGATGAGCCGACGGCCGGTCTGGATCCCATCGGGGCCGCCGCCTTCGACGACCTGATCCGTCAGCTGTCGGACGATCTGGGCCTGACCGTCTTCATGATCACCCACGATCTGGACAGCCTTTACGCCATCACCGACCAGGTGGCCGTCCTGGCCGACAAGCATGTCGTCGCCAAGGCGCCGGTCCGCGAGCTGGAACGTTCGGACCATCCCTGGATCAAGGAATACTTCCTGGGACCGCGCGGACGCGCCGGTTCCGGATCGAAAGCGGCCTGAGGAGAGCCGACCCATGGAAAGAGACGCACACTACGCCGCCGTCGGCATCGCCACCGTCGCCCTTCTGGCGGCGCTGGCGGTCTTCGCCATCTGGCTGGCCCGCCTGCAGTTCAACAACGACTACGACGTCTATGACATCGTCTTCTACGGCCCTGTGCGCGGCCTGTCGGAAGGCGGCGAGGTCCATTTCAACGGCATCCGTGTAGGCGAGGTGACCGATCTGAACCTGGATCCCAACAAGGGCGATCAGGTCATCGCGCGCATCCGCGTGGATGGCACCACGCCCGTGCGGGTCTCCTCGCGCGCCCAGCTGGAACCGCAGGGCATCACCGGCCTGAACTATATCCAGATCACCGCTGGCGACCCGAACAGTGCCATCCTGAAGACCCAGTATCCGGACAATGTCATTCCCGTGATCCAGAGCCAGCCGTCGCCCATCGCCGAACTGCTCAGCGGCTCCGGCACGGTCTTGGCCCAGACGGTGGATGCGTTGAACCGCATCAACCGCGTGCTGTCCGACGACAACGTTCGCAGCTTCTCGACCAGCCTGAAGAACGTCGAATCCCTGACCGCCGAACTGGAAGCGCGCAAGGGCATGTTCGAACAGTTGGAACAGGCCCTGACCAAAGCCAACTCAGCCATTGGCGAATATGAAGCCCTGGGAGCCGAGGCGCGTCGCCTGGTCGAAACCGACGGCCGCTCCGCCGTCGCCAATATCAACAAGGCGGCCGAGGACGCCCAGAAGGCCATCGCCACCATCAATCGGACGGCCGAGGGCGTGGAGGGTCCGCTGACCGACTTCACCGCCACTGGCTTGCCGCAACTGCAACAGTCGATCCAGGGCCTGGAAGACGCCACGCGCTCGCTGGAAGGCCTCGTCGACGAGGTTCGTGCCAGCCCGCGTGACTTCATCGGCCGTGCCCCGACCCGTGAACTGGAGGTTCAACCGTGATCCGTTCTCACCTGCTTCGTCTTGCTGCCGTCGGCGCGACCGCCATTTCCCTGTCGGCCTGCGCCCTGCTGTCCAGCCCTGATCCGGTCCAGACCTACCGCTTCGGCGGCGTGTCGGGTCAGGCGGCGACACTGGTGGCCGATCCAATCCTGGTCTCCATGCGCCGCGCCGAAATGCCGGCGGCATCCGAGGGCGACAAGCTGCTGGGCGTCACGGGCACGGAGACCGCCTATATCGGCGGCGCGCGCTGGATTTCGCCGGCGTCCGACCTGTTTACCGCCAGCCTGGAAAATGCCTTCGCAAGTCAGGCGACGCGCGTGCGCCTGATCGGCCCGCGCGAACTGGCCCGCAGCACCCGCTCGCTGGACATCGACGTACGCTCGTTCGAGACCCGCTATCCGGCTCCGGAAGCTGTGCCGACCGTTGTCGTTTCGGCCCGCGTACGCCTGCTGACCCTGCCCGAGCGGCAGGTGAAGCAAGAGCGCGTCTTCACTGTCGAGCAGCCCGCCGCCGCCAACCGCGTGGGGGCCATCGTCGAGGCCTATGATCTGGCCACGCGCGACCTCAACACCCAGATCGTGGCCTGGACAGAGGCGAACGCGGCCTGACGCCGATCAGGCCAGGCCGGGCGCGATCGTATAGGTCGCCTCGGTCTTGGCCGCGACCTCGTCCAGGCTCACGCCGTCGGCCAGTTCGATCAACTCCAGGCCCGCGCCGTCCGGCTTGACGTCGAATACGGCCAGATCGGTGATGATGCGGCTGACCACGCCCGTGCCGGTCAGGGGCAGGGTGCAGGATTTCAGCACCTTGGACTGGCCGTGCTTGTTGGCGTGATCCATCACGACGACGACGCGCTTCACGCCTGCGACCAGGTCCATGGCCCCGCCCATGCCCTTCACCAGCTTGCCGGGGATCATCCAGTTGGCGATGTCGCCGTTCTCGGCAACCTCCATGGCCCCCAGGATGGACAGGTTGATGTGACCGCCGCGGATCATGGCGAAGCTGTCGGCCGAGCTGAAGTAAGCGCTCTCGGGGATCTCGGTGATCGTCTGCTTGCCAGCGTTGATCAGGTCGGGGTCTTCTTCGCCCGTCCAGGGGAAGGGGCCCATGCCGAGCATGCCGTTCTCGGACTGGAGGGTGACCTCCATGCCGTCGGGAATGTAGTTGGCGACCAGGGTCGGGATGCCGATACCGAGGTTCACATAGAAGCCGTCCTGCAGCTCTTTCGCGGCGCGTTCAGCCAGTTGTTCGCGGGTGCGGGCCATGGGGGTTTCCTCAGTGATCCAGATCTTGGGAAAGGTATTGGGGAGGAACCGCATCAGCCAGCCAGACACCGTTGTCCGCCTGGAAGAAGGGAATGCCGTCCCTGTGCATTTGATCGGCGGCCACGCTCAGCACGACGGGAGAGCCGTGACGCTGACCGACGCGGGCCGCCGTTTCGGTGTCGGCCGAGAGATGGACCTGTTGTCGGCCCATAGGGCGCAAGCCCTCGCTCATGATGGCGTCCATGAAGCGGGCGGCGGTGCCGTGGAAGAGCCGTTCAGGCGGGGTCTTCGCCTGCAGGGCCAGCTCGACCGCGACCGAATGCCCTTGGGCGGCGCGAATGTTCAGACCGTCCGGCGAGAGGGTGAAGCGCTTCTTGTCGCTTTCCGCAACGATCGCCGTCAGTTCGTCCCGTGACATCGGCTGCCCGAGGCCTTCGAGGCCGGCCAGAAGGGCCTTCACCTCGACCCAGCCGCCGTCGTCGAGCGTCAGACCGGCCTTGGCCGGATCGTGCCGCAGGATCAGGCTCAGCAACTTGCTTCGCTGAACGTCGCCCATCGGTTCAGGCGTCGGCGCGCTGACGAAGGGTGCGCTGTTCGATGCGCTTTTCGAAGCTGCCCTTGAACAGGCGATCGACGTAGACGCCCGGCGTATGGATGTGGTCGGGGTCCAGCGATCCTACGGGCACGATTTCCTCGACCTCGACCAGGGTAACCTTGCCGGCCGTGGCCATCATCGGATTGAAGTTGCGGGCGGTCTTGCGGAACACCAGATTGCCGCGCTCGTCGGCCTTCCACGCCTTGACGATGGACAGGTCGGCGACCAGGCCGGTTTCCATGACATAGTCGCGACCGTTGAAGTGGCGCACCTCCTTGCCTTCGGCCACCAGCGTGCCCACGCCGGTGGCGGTGAAGAAGGCGGGTATGCCCGCGCCGCCCGCGCGAATGCGCTCGGCGAGTGTTCCTTGCGGGTTGAACTCCAGCTCCAGCTCACCGGCCAGATACTGGCGTTCGAACTCCTTGTTTTCCCCGACATAGGAGCTGATCATCTTGGCGATCTGGCGGGTTTCCAGCAGCTGACCCAGGCCGAAGCCGTCGACGCCGGCATTGTTGGAGATGACCGTCAGACCCTTGACGCCGCTGTCGCGCAGGCCCGCGATCAGGTTCTCGGGGATGCCGCACAGGCCGAACCCGCCGGACATGACGGTCATGCCGTCGAACGTTAGCCCGTCGAGCGCCGCCCGCGCATCGGAGACAATCTTCCGCATCGCTTCCTCTTTTCATCTTTTGATGAATATCTGGTCTTCAGTCGTCTCTAGCTTTCCCCGCACGGGGGGGCAAGCGCAAGGCGGTCTGCGCGATGAACACACGCAGGCTGACATCTTCCGTCAGATGCAGGGGCTGGAGAGACTCGCGAAAATGGATAAAAGTCGCTGCGACATTCTGGCTTCCGGGAACCGTGAGTATGAGCGTTCGCAAGGTCATCAATGCCTTGACCCTGATCTTCGTGATCGGCGTCGTGGCGGGTCTGGCCCTGACCCCGGACGGGCGGCAATGGCTGCGTCATCCGACGCTGATGCTGGGCAAGGATCAGGCGGCGCAGGCCTCGGCAGCCCCTGAGGCAACGGCTCCCGCACCGGGCGCCGAAACCGTCCGCCCAGCCTTGCCGACGGCGGCGGTCGATGCCCGTACCGTCACGCCTCTGTCCCAGCGTCTGGCCCAAGGCTCGCTGAAGATCGGGGTGTTCGGCGACTCCATGGCGTCGGACCTCTACACTGGTCTGTATCGCGACATGCAGGCCTATCCGAACGTGACGGTCAGCAAGTTCACCCAGCCCGCGACCGGCCTGGCCCGCTACGATTTTGTGGACATCCAGGCCAAGACGCAGGGGCAGCTGGCCAATGCCGATCTGGACGTCGCGATCATCGCCTTCGGCACCAATGACGGGCAGGGGATGGAGATCGACGGCACCGTCCATCCCTTCGGCAGCGACGGCTGGAAGGCCATCTATGGCAAGCGGGTCGATGATCTGATCGCCCTGCTGAAAAGCCGCGACATCGCCGTCTACTGGGTCGGCAATCCTCGCATGCGCAGCGACGCCTTCAACGCCAAGATGCAGGTCATCAACGACCTGGTTCGCAGCCGCCTGCGGGCTGCCAACGCGACCTTCATCGACATGGTGCCCCTGACCGCCGACGCCCAAGGGGGCTACGAGGCCTATGGTCAGGATTCCAACGGTCGCCGCGTACTGATGCGCAAGGATGACGGCATGCATCTGTCGTTGGCCGGGGTGATGCATGTCAGCGGCAGCATCGTCGATCGACTGGTGCGCGACGCGGGCCTGACCCGGCCGCAACCCACCGCCCAGCCTGCCGCCTGATCGCAGGGACTGACTGAATGCTGTTCCCGACCCTGGCCTTCGCGGTCTTCTTCCTGATCGTCTATTTTGCGACCTGGGCGCTGGGGGCGGAGAACCGGTCGCGCAAGATCTTCCTGCTGCTGGCCAGCTGGTTCTTCTATGCCCAGTGGGACGAAAGGTTCGTCGCCCTGCTGATCCTGTCGGCGGTGCTTAACTGGGGCATTGCGGCGATGATCGCGCGGCGGCCCCGAGACCGGCGCAAAGGACTGCTGGTCCTCGGCGTCACCGCCAATCTGCTGATCCTGGGAACGTTCAAATACTACGGCTTCTTTGTGGAGCAGTTCGCCAACCTGCTGGCCCCGCTGGGCTGGGGGCGCGACATTCAGATCCTGCAGATTTTGCTGCCGGTGGGGATCAGCTTCTTCACCTTCCAGGGCATCAGCTATGTCGTGGACGTGCATCGCGGCACGACCCCGCCGGCCAAGAG
Organism: Brevundimonas sp.; assembly: GCF_041919755.1. Classification (GTDB taxonomy): domain Bacteria; phylum Pseudomonadota; class Alphaproteobacteria; order Caulobacterales; family Caulobacteraceae; genus Brevundimonas. The sequence continues at coordinate 202,465 of NZ_JAYRTD010000002.1, forward strand.
CCTGTTGGACGTCATGCTGTTGATGAGCTTTTTCCCGCATCTGGTGGCCGGGCCGATCGTGCGGGCTTCGGACCTGCTGCCCCAGTTCGACAAGGCCCCGCGCCTGACGCGCGAAGCCGCCACCTGGGGTCTGCTGCTGATCGTCTGGGGCCTGTTCAAGAAGTCGATCATCGCCACCGAGATTTCGGTCAATCTGGTCGATCCCGTCTTCTTCGATCCTTCGGCCTACAGCAGCGTCGACATCGCCTTTGCCGTCTATGGCTATGCGGTTCAGATCTACTGCGACTTCTCGGCCTATTCGGACATGGCGATCGGGATCGCGGCCCTGCTGGGCTATTCCTTCCCGCGCAACTTCGACCAGCCGTATCGCGCCTCGTCGATGCAGGACTTCTGGCGGCGTTGGCACATCAGCCTGTCCAGCTGGCTGCGCGACTATCTCTATATCCCGCTGGGGGGCGGCAAGAAGGGGCTGTGGGCCAGCTGCCGCAACGTCTTTATCACCATGCTGCTGGGCGGCCTGTGGCACGGCGCGGCCTGGACGTTCTTGGCCTGGGGCGCGCTGCACGGCTTCGTCCAGGTGGTCGAGCGACTGGGTCGTGCCGCCTTCGGCAACCGCAAGGTCATGCCGACGGTCCTCGGCGTCATCGTTACCTTCCACATCGTCTGCTTGGGCTGGATACTCTTCCGGGCAGAGAGCTTCGGTATGGCTGTGGCCATGCTGCAGGGTCTGGCCCGACCCGGTCCGGTCTTGGCGCTGACGCCGCTGCTGCTGGTGCTGGTCGTCGGCGGCCTGGCCATGCACTGGCTGCCGCCGCGCGCCATCGAAGGGGTGGCGATGCGGCTCAAGGAGGCTCCGGCGCTCACGTTTGGCCTGCTGCTGTCCGCCGCCTTCCTGATCCTGGAGGCGGCCCGTCCCGACGGCGTCGCCCCCTTCATCTATTTCCAGTTTTGAGGCGGGAGGCGTCATGACTCACGAACCCGATCGCACACCGACCCCCACCCGGCCCGATCCCGTCAGCGACTGGATCCCGGGGGCCGACGCCCACGACCTGCGCACCTTCCGCGGGCGGCTGCGCGCCTTCGGTCGGAGCCTTTATCCGGTCGAGCCGCCGCTAGATGCCGAGGCGACGGCGGCCGCCGACCGGCGCTGGACCGATGTGGTCATTCTCGTCGTCGCGGTCTTCATGCTGACCTTCAATGCGGTCTCACCGCTGAACTGGTCGCGCGAACAGCCGCCGGGCTGGTGGTCGGTCACAGTCGGGCGGGTGTCCGAGGTCTGGATCGATCAACTGGCGCAGGTCGGCACCGACATGCCGCGTCAGGGCATGCGCGACATATGGCACAGCTGGCAGGATGCCCGCTTCCCCGGCCAGGAACCGGCCGAGCCGCGCCCGCCGCAATGATCGTGACTTGACCCCTGACGCAGCGGCACCCTAGCGTGCCGCGCCCGCCGGGCCGGCGGATGTCATGGGACTGTTCTGAAATGCGTCATCGTCTGCTTGGCCGGGCTCTGCCCGCGTTCGTTCTTCTGGCCGCACTCGCCGGTCCTGTCATGGCTCAGGAGGCTCAGAACGGGGTCACCTACCAGCAGCCGCCGGCCCCCATCGCCCAGATCCTGGACACCAAGCCGACGCCGACCCCGTCGCTCAGCCCCGACGATCAGACCCTGGCCCTGTTCGACCGGTCCAACCTGCCGTCTATCGCCGAGCTGGCCGAGCCTATGCTGCGGCTGGGCGGCTACCGCATCAATCCGCGCAACAACGGCCCGGCCAACAGCCGCATCAGCTGGCTGACGGGCATGAGCTTCCAGCAGGTCGAGGGCGGGTCCATACGTCCCGTCAGCCTGCCCGCCAATGCACGCTTCACCTCGCCCAGCTGGTCGCCGGACGGCAAGTCGGTGGCCTTCCTGATGGATGCGCCGCAAGGGATGGAGCTGTGGGTCGCCGACGTCGCTGCCGCGACGGCGCGAAAGGTGGCCGATGGCTATGTCAATGCCGCCGCCGGTGCGGGTTTCGACTGGTTGCCCGACAACTCCGGTCTGGTGGTCCGCATGGTGCCTGCGGGGCGCGGCGCGGCCCCGGACACCACCCGTCCGCCGGCCGGCCCGACAATCTCGGAGACCGGCGGCCGTGCGGCCCCGACGCGAACCTATCAGGACCTGTTGTCCGATGCGGGCGACGAGGCCCTGTTCGACCATTACTTTACCTCTCAGCTCGCGGTGGTGTCGCTGGCCGGGACGGTCCGCCCGATCGGCCAGCCCGGCGTGATCCTGGGGGCGTCCGTGTCGCCCGACGGGGCGCATGTGCTGCAAACGCGCGTCAAGAAGCCCTACAGCTATGTGGTGCCCGCCAGCCTGTTCCCGTCCGAGGTGACGGTCACCGACCTGCAGGGTCGGGTCGTGCATCAGGTCGCCGACCTCCCTCTGCGTGACAACATCCCCACCCCGTTCGATTCCGTCGCGCCCGGCCCGCGCTCGGTCCAATGGCGTGCCGATGCCCCCGCCACCCTGGTCTGGGCCGAGGCCCAGGACGGCGGCGATTCCCGCAGCGCCTCCGAGGTCCGCGATCGCGTCCTGATGCTGGCCGCGCCGTTCAGTGGCCAGCCGGTCAAGCTGATCGATCTGGACGAACGCTATGGCGGGGTCGACTGGGGTCGCGACGATCTGGCCATCGTCGGGAGCCGCTGGTTCAATACGCGCAACGAAACCCGCTATGTGGTCGATCCATCGAACCCGGGCCAGGGTCGCGTCCTTCTGGAGCGCAACTATCAGGATCGCTACAACGATCCCGGCTCACCGGTGTCCCAGCCGACGGGCAATGGCTTCAATGTCATGCGCTTCACCCCCGACGGATCACGCGTGCTGATGACCGGCGCGGGGGCCACGCGGCAGGGGGAATATCCCTTCCTGGCCGCGATGGACCTGAACACCGGCCAGTCCGAGCGTATCTGGACCTCGGCTCCGGGAGCCTATGAGAGCCTGGTAGGCATCCTGGACGACGAGGGTCGCCGCCTGGTCACGCGCCGCGAGACCAAGGACATGCCGGGCAACCTCTATATCCGCAGCCTGGACGACGATCAGGCGGCGGCCCCGACCACGGCCCTGACCGCCTTCCCCGATCCCGCGCCGCAACTGGCCGGGGTGTCACGCGAGCTGATCACCTATACCCGCGCCGACGGAGTCCAGCTGTCCGGCACCCTGTATCTGCCGGCCGGCTACGACAAGGAGCGCGACGGCCCGCTGCCACTGGTCATGTGGGCCTATCCAGCCGAGTTCACCGACGCCGCCGTCGCCGGTCAGGTGGTCGATACCGACAACCGCTTCGTGCGTCCCGGCGGGTCCAGCCACCTGTTCCTGCTGACCCAGGGCTATGCCGTGCTGGATAATCCGACCATGCCCATCATCGGCGTGAACGGGGCCGAGCCCAACGACACCTATATCGAACAGCTGAGCGCCTCGGCCGAGGCCGCCGTCAAGGCGGTGGTGGATCGCGGCGTGGCCGATCCCGACAGGATCGCCGTGGGTGGCCATTCCTACGGGGCGTTCATGACGGCCAACCTGCTGGCGCACACCGACCTGTTTCGCACCGGCATCGCGCGTTCGGGGGCCTATAACCGCACCCTGACGCCCTTCGGCTTCCAGGCCGAACAGCGCACCTATTGGGAGGCGACCGAGACCTATCAGGAGATGTCGCCCTTCACCTTCGCCAACCGGGTCAATGAGCCGATCCTGCTGATCCACGGCGAGGCGGATGACAACTCCGGCACCTTCCCGATCCAGTCGGAGCGCTTCTATGCCGCGTTGAAGGGGCAGGGGGCCACGGTCCGCTACGTCGTCCTGCCGCTGGAGGCCCACGGCTATCGTGCGCGCGAATCCGTCGGCCACACCCTGTGGGAAACGGTTCGCTGGCTGGATCAGTACGTCAAGAATGCAGGCCCGCGTCAGGTCGCGGCCGCACCGGCGACGGCGGCGTTAGGCACTCCCTGATTTCGTCGTCGCCGCGGTGCAACAATCTTGTTGCAACGCTGTTGTGTCTCGGTCCACCCTGACCGGACGCATCAGCCTGCAGGAGCCGCATTGGCGTTCGACGAAATGTCCGGAATGGGCGGCGAGGTCCGCGACAGCTATCGCGGCCTTGCCCGGTGGCTGGCGGACGCGCCGGAGGGGCTGTTGCAGGCTCGTTCGCGCCAGGCCGAGCTGTTCTTTCGCCGCATGGGCATCACCTTCGCCGTGTATGGCGAGGCCGAGAGCAGCGAACGACTGATCCCCTTCGACGTCGTGCCTCGCATCATCGGCGCGTCCGAATGGGCCGGGCTGGAGGCGGGTCTGGTCCAGCGGGTCAATGTCATCAACGCCTTCCTGTCCGACATCTATGGCAAGCAGGAGTGTCTGAAGGCCGGGATCATTCCCGCCGAGCTGGTACTGACCAATCCCTACTATGTACCGCAGATGCAGGGCCGCCGTCCGCCGCGCGACATCTGGGTCCAGATCGCGGGCGTCGACCTGGTCCGCACCGGCGAGGACGGCTTCTATGTGCTGGAGGACAACTGCCGCACGCCGTCGGGCGTCTCCTACATGCTGGAAAACCGCGAGATGATGATGCGGTTGTTCCCCGACCTGTTCGCCGACTATCCGGTGCGTCCGGTCGAGACCTATGCCGACATGCTGCTGGCCAGCTTGCGCGGCTGCGCGCCGCTAGGGGCGGGGTCCGATCCGACGATCGTGCTTCTGACGCCGGGGCCCTACAACTCGGCCTATTACGAACACTCCTTCCTGGCCGACAAGCTGGGTGTGGAACTGGTCGAGGGCAGCGATCTGTTCGTCGATGACGACCACGTCTTCATGCGCACCACCCAGGGCCGTCAGCGGGTGGACGTCATCTATCGCCGCCTCGACGACGACTTCCTCGATCCTCTCATGTTCCGCCCGGATTCAGCCCTGGGCGTGCCGGGTCTTATGACGGCCTATCAGGCGGGCAATGTGGCGCTGGCCAATGCGGTCGGCACTGGCGTGGCTGATGACAAGGCCGTCTATACCTATATGCCCGAACTGGTCCGCTTCTATACGGGCGAGGAGCCGATCCTGAAGAATGTGCCGACCTGGCGTTGCCGCGAGCCGGAGGCGCTGAAGGAGGTGCTGTCCAACCTCGATCAGCTGGTGGTCAAGGAGGTCGGCGGGTCCGGCGGCTATGGCATGCTGGTCGGCCCGGCCTCGACCAAGGCCGAGGTCGAGGCGTTCCGCAAGAAGCTGATCAACGACCCCGACGACTTCATTGCCCAGCCGACCCTGGCACTGTCCACGGCACCGACACTCGACAAGGGCGAACTGTCCAGCCGCCACGTGGATCTGCGCCCCTTCGTCCTGTCCAGCCCGGACGGCGTGAAGGTCGCGCCCGGCGGCCTGACCCGCGTCGCGCTGAAGGCCGGGTCGCTGGTGGTCAACTCCAGCCAGGGCGGCGGAACCAAGGATACCTGGGTCCTGGACGTCTGATGCTGAGCCGTACCGCAGACAGCCTGTACTGGACTGGCCGCTATATCGAGCGGGCGGATTTTCTCGCGCGCATTCTCGAGGCGACGCTGCGCCTCGCCGCCATTCCCACGCGCGGGGACGGCGACGCCGAAACCGTCTGGGCCAGCGCGCTGGCCTCGGCCGGAGCGCCCAAGGCCTTGGGCCGTTCGCCGACCGAAAAGTCGGTGCGCGAGTTCCTGGCCTTTTCGACGCTGAACTCCTCGTCCATCACCTCCTGCATCACGCGTGCCCGGACCAATGCGCGCTCGGTCCGTACGGCCCTGACGGTCGAGCTGTGGGAGGCGATCAACGGGGCCTGGAACGGTCTGGCCGAGCAGGGCCAGCCCACGCGACGCGACGACTTCGTGCATTTCCTGGAGTGGGTAAAGACCGTCACCCTGTCGGTCGAGGGCGCGACCAGTCGCACCATGCTGCGCGGCGACGCCTACTACTTCCTGCGTCTGGGCGCGGCGATCGAGCGGGCCGACAACACCGCCCGGTTGCTGGACGTCAAATACCATCTGCTGCTGCCCGAGGGCGAACGGGTCGGCGGCCAGCTGGACTATTTCCAGTGGACCACCCTGCTGCGCGAGGTGTCGGCGCTTACGGCCTATCGCTGGGTTTACCGTGACTCGGTCAAGCCCTGGCTGGTCGCCGACCTGCTGGTGCTGAACCGCCAGATGCCGAGGTCGCTGGCAAGCTGTCAGGCGTCGATCGTGCGCTATCTGGAGCGGCTGGCGTCCGACTATGGCCGCCGTGGCCCGGCCCAGCGGCTGGCGCAGGAGCGGATGCGCGCCTTCGACGGGGCCAATATCGACGCCATCTTCCAGTCCGGCTTGCACGAATACATCCAGTCGTTCCTGTACGAGAACGGCCGACTGGGTCAGGCCATCACCGACCAGTATCTGAGCTGATCCAGACCCATGCGTATCCGGATCGACCACTCCACCACCTATTCCTACGACCGTGCCGCGCGGTACATCATCCAGACCCTGCGTCTGACGCCGCGCACGACCGAGAGCCAGACCGTGCGCGGCTGGCGGATCGAGACCGACGTGGACGCGCGCCTGCGTCAGTCCGAGGACGCCTTCGGCAACATCGTCCACGCCCTCTATACCGAGCAGCCGACGACCAGCCTGACAGTGCGGGTGACGGGTGAGGTGACGACGGTCGACACCGCCGGCGTCGTGCGCGCTGGCCATGAGCAGTTGTCGCCCATCGTCTATCTGCGCGACACGCCCCTGACCAAGCCGGACAAGCTGATCGCGGTCTTCGCGTCCGAGTTCAAGGCCCACCCGCCGCTGGAGCGGATGCACCGTCTGATGGCCGCCATCCATGGATCGGTCGCCTTCGAGGTCGGGGTGACCACGCCGACCCATACCGCCGCTCAGGTTCTGGCCCTGGGACGCGGCGTCTGTCAGGACCACGCCCACGTCTTCGTGTCCGCGGCGCGCTCGATGGGCGTGCCGGCGCGCTATGTGTCCGGTCACTTCCTGCGTCGCGACCGCGAGGATCAGGAGGCCGCCCATGCCTGGGCCGAGGCCTGGATTGAGGATTTCGGCTGGGTTGGCTTCGATCCTGCCAACGGCATCTGTCCAACCGACCGCTATGTGCGCGTAGCCGTGGGGTTGGACTATCTGGGGGCCGCCCCTGTGCGCGGCACCAGCTATGGCGGACGCGGCGAAAAGCTGGCGGTGCAGCTGACCGTGCGTGATGCCGACATGCAACAGGGTCAGCAGCAGGCATAGGCTATCGCGTGACAGGGGCATGACGGTCGCGCGAATCGGCTAGTGTCACTCAGCCGACTTTGGGGCGTCGCAGGACGGGGATCCGGTGACTTATTGCGTAGGCATGCTGGTCGAAGAAGGCCTGGCGATGATCGCCGACACCCGGACCAATGCCGGGGTGGACAACATCTCGTCCTATAAGAAGCTGCACGTGGTCAACCAGCCGGGCGAGCGTGTGCTGGGCGTCTGCACCGCCGGCAATCTGTCGGTGACCCAGACGGCGCTGGCCATGGTGCGCGACGGAGTCAATCTGCATGTCGGCGAACCGCCAGAGACGCTGGAGACCGCCCCCAGCCTGTTCCGCTGTGCCCAACTGCTGGGTCATGCGTTGCGCGAGACCCGCATGTCTATTGCCCCGGCCATGGAGGCCGACAGCCTGAACACCTCCGCCTCCATGCTGCTGGGCGGCCAGATCGCGGGCGGCGAGATGGGGCTGTATCTGATCTACAGCCAGGGCAATTTCATCGAGTGCGGGATGGACACGCCCTTTCTGCAGATCGGGGAGCTGAAGTACGGCAAGCCCATTCTGCAAAGCGGCCTTTCGTCCGACACGACCCTAGCCACGGCGGTCAAGCTGGGCCTGATCTCGTTCTCGACCACCATGCGATGCAATGTGGGCGTCGGCTCGCCCTTCGACATGCTGACCCTGCGGCGCGGCTATCTGAGCGGGGACGAGCGCCGCATCGACAGGGACGACCCCTATTTCACCGACCTGCACGACCAGTGGACCCGGGCACAGACGGCGGCCCGCCGCGCCATGCCCGAGCCGCCATGGCTGTTGAGCTAGGGGGACGGTCGCCTCCCCCTGACAGAGCCGCGATGGTCAGCGGCTGCCGGAGATCGATCCCGCGAGCGGCCGAGTTCCGGACCGACCGACCAGACGCACGGCCAGCCACAGACCTAGGCCCGCCACCAGCAGCCCAATCGCAAGAATGGGGCGAACGGCCAGCCACGCCAGCGCAATGGTGCCTGCGGTCAACACTGTGGCCAGTACGAAGCCGATCCAGCCCGATACTGTACCGAGCAACGTGGCCACGAAAGGCACGACATTGGCCAGTGCGGACAGCGGGCCAAGCAACATCAGAAAGCCGATGATGGCCATCAGATAGCCCCCGCCGCGGATCACCCAGGTGACCAGTCCCTCACTGGACTTCTGGTCGGCGAACATGGCGTCGGCCGCAACTGAGCCCGGCCGGGCGGTCAACAGGCTGTAGTCGCTCCCAGGAGCCCTCCATGACGTCAGTCCGGCACCGGATTGTTGACCCAGCACGGACATGACCGTGCCGGATGGCAACTGTCGATAACTCACGCGGATGTCGCCTATCCGTGGTGACGCGGCGGTACCGGTGCCACGGAACAGACCCGTCTCTGTCTGCACCCAGCCTTGCGGGATGACATCCGGCAGTACCGGCGCTTCAGCCGGAACCTGCTCAAGCAGAGCCTGTGACACCGCAAATCCACCCATCCTGGCGTCGGCCGCGAAATAGGCCTGGGAGCGGAAGGCAAATGCAGGATTTGTGTGTCCCTGGGGCTCCGCAAAGGTCGAGCTGTCCTGGGGGCTGTCGCTCCAGCCGGGCGCATAGCTATAGGTGGTCGTGGTTTCCTGCGTGCCACCCAGCTTGTCCTGGGTTTGCGAGGATGTGGTCTGGATCCACTGGAACATCTCGACTGTGCGCCGCACACCGAGGGCTGCCGGGAATACGGATCCCGTGTCGGGATCGGTGATGGCTGAAGACGTAACGACCGGGCCGCTCAGGTGCACTAGCCTGCCTTCATTAGTCGGCGAAACAGTCGGTTGAGGCAGGGAGAGGGCTACACGTTCACCCGCAGCCAGCCCGCGGCTCGCCTCGACGGCTCGCCCTTCATTCCAGAAAACGACGGCGACACTGGCCACGATCAGCGCCAGGCCGATCAGTGTGCCGACCAGACTGTCGCCCAGACGTTGCAGATAGTTGCGCCGCGTCACCACGGTGGTGTTTCGAGCCATGACAGCCCTCCGAACAGTTGTGGGTGTGAGATCACGTTTGCGGGGCTGGCCGCGCGACCAGCCCCGCTGGGCCGCACTCAGGGCGTTTCGGTGATCAGAAGCGTGGCGGACGATGTGCCGCCGCCAAAGGTGCCGATCCAGATGTCGTAGGTGCCGCTCTGGGGACGGTTGAAACGCACCTCGGCGTCCCCGTCGCCATAGCTGTCGTCATCACAGGACCAGCTGCCGTCTGGGCCGTTGATGATCAGGGTCGTGTCCGACGACGACAGGGTGCGGAAGACCAGGGGCAGGCTGCCAGCCGAATAGCTCACCTCGAAATCGGGGGCCTCGCTGATCATGCCGGTGCAGGAACCGGGCAGGGCACCACCATTCACCGAGCCGCCGGCGGTGACCTGCACGCGGTAGGGGTCGGGCGTGAAGCCTGAGCGCAGATTGATCTCGCCATAGTTGGCGGTCAGCCCGGCGTTCTGGGCGGCAACCGGGCCAGCCACCAGCGTGGCCAGCGCGGCAATAAGAGCGACTTTCTTCATGATGCATCCTCAGCGAGTTTCATGGAGCGACGTTATGTCGACTGTGGCTTTCATAGGACACAGCTTGGCCATATGGCTACCACCACGTATATGGCGGTCGTCGAACAGTGCTCGATAGGCCTTTAACGGCTGTCGCTGGGACGAAGAGCCAGCCAGGATTTGATTGTCGAGCGCAGGTAGGGGGGAGCGCATGGCCGAAACCACGGATCGTCTGAGGCGGCTTGCGCGGTTCGCCATCACCGCGATCGTTGTACAGGCCGTCTTCTGGTTTGCGGTCTATCAGCCGTTTCTAGCCACGCCGCCTTCCCGCGACCTCGACAGGATCGAGTTGACCAATCCGCGCGTCGCCACGCTGGAAGTACCTTCCCTCGAGGCGGCCCAGGGGGTGGCGCATACCCCTGTGACCCTGCCGCATACTCTGTGTTGCGAGCCCGTCTATGCCTCGCTGCAGATGGATTTCGATCTGGATGCTGTACCGGCACGCGGACTGGGCATGCTGACCTATCATCAGGTCGACAACATGCTGGTGGCTGTGAACGGGTCGATCGTGGTCGCCGACGGCAACCTGAAATTCGGGCGCCAGACCTTTCAGGGCCAGCAAGGCAAGGTCGTCCGCATCCCGTCGGGACTTTTAAGGGCTGGCTCCAACACCGTTAGCTACGTGATCGTGCGTGACGGCTATCCCTATACCGATCTGTATCCGCCCATCCTCGCTCCGATCGACCAGGTCCAGCCTTGGGCCGCCCGCAGGCTCTGGCAGCAGGGCGAGTATTTTCTGATCGCGGGTTGGACCACTTTTCTTCTCGGGCTGTTCGCCGTCCTGCTGATCTGGCGTGCTGAGAACCGGCTGTTCGCCGCCTGGCTGGCCACGGTGTGCTTCACCTGGACTGGCCTGGCAGCCTACGCCCTTGTTCTGGATCAGCCGATCGGCGGTACGCTGCGGATGGTCCTTTTCTTTGGCTTGAACAGCCTGCTGTCGGCGTCCTTGCTGGGCTTTGTGGATACCTGGACGGGGCGGCCTTCACGCGGTCTGCAGCTGGCCGTGCTGGCCTCCTGGCTGGTGTTTGTCCTCGTCAGCATCTTCTGGCTGATCTATCGGCCCATGCCAGAGGGGTTCGACGTGCCGGCCCAGATCTGGAGCTGGTATACGACAGCGCTGGGGATCGGGGTGGTGGCGCGCCTCGGCTGGCACGCATTCCGGTCAGACGAAAACCGGCTCGTGGAAGCGGCGCTGATGAGCATCATCGCGGTCTGCATCGTTCTGGACGCGCTGGGCGAACATCTGGGTCTGAACACCGGGCAGTACGTCGTCCAGTCTGCGCCGGTTCTTCTGTTCCTGCTCATCGTCGCTTTCGTTCAGCGGAACTTCCGCCTCTTTCAGTCGACGGTCAGCCTCAACACCTACCTGTCGGAAACGCTTGCAACGCGTGAGGCAGAACTGGCCGAGGCGCGTGCCCGTGAAACCGAGCTGGCACGACAGCAGGCGCATCTGGAAGAGCGGCGCCGCATCATGCGCGACATGCATGACGGTCTGGGCAGTCAGCTGATGGGCATGCTGCTCGCGGCTCGGCGAGGCAAGGTCGACGCGACCTCGATGGCCGAGGGCCTCCAGTCGGTCATCGACGAGATGCGTCTGATGATCGATTCGATGGATTCCGTGGGGGAGTCTCTCGCGTCCGCCCTGACCACCTTCCAGGAGCGCTCTCGGCCCCTGGTCGAACGCGCAGGATTCAGCTTTGCCTGGACGACCTTGCTCAACACACCCCTGCCGGACTATCCGCCCAGGGCTGTGCTGCAGGTCTTTCGCATCCTGCAAGAGGCCGTCACGAATGCGCTCAAGCATTCGGGCGGGGACCGTATCGAGATCGTGTTGGCGCCCGAGCCTGACGGCGGCGTCCGCCTGTCGATCAGCGACAACGGACCTCATGGGCTGGATGACGCCGGCAAGTCCGGACACGGGCTGCGAAACATGCAGTCGCGAGCCGCCGCCATCGGAGCCAGCCTCCACAGCAACCGCGACGCCAGTCGCACGACGATCGTGCTGGTTCTGCCGCGCAACCCGGATCAGGCCAGGCCATGACCGAGCCCAGGCGCATTGCCCTGCTCGAAGACGACGTGAACGTCGCCGCCCACTTCGTCGACATCATCGACAGCGACCCGGGCCTGGTGCTGGACACCCAGGCCGGCTCCATCGCACAGGCGCAAACCATTCTGGAGCGGAAGGTCGATCTGGTCCTGACCGACATCGGCCTGCCTGACGGCAGCGGTCTGGATTTCATCAGGACCCTGAAGAGCGCACAGGATTGCAAGATTCTGGTGGTGACGGCCTTCGGGGATCGCGCCACTGTGGTGGCCGCTCTTCGGGCAGGTGCGGACGGCTATCTGCTCAAGGACAGTACACCGGAAACCATTCTGGACGGGATCCATGTGACCCTGATGGGCGGTGCGCCGATCAGTGCATCGGCCGCCGTCTACCTGCTGGACCGACTGCGTCAGTCGGATGTGGAAGAAGTGCCGCCAGCCGTCGCGGCCGAAAGCTTGACGCGCCGGGAGGTCGAACTCCTGACTGTCTTCGCTCGGGGGCAGAGCTACAAGGAAGCCGCCCGCTCGCTAGGCATATCGCCCCTGACGGTCGGCAATCACGTCAAGGCCATCTATCGCAAGCTGGAAGTCACCTCTCGTGGCGAGGCCGTCTACGTCGCCATGCGCCGGGGGCAGCTTCAGCTCTGAAGCGCCGTCAGCCGCCGTAACCGCGACCGCCGCCACCAAAGCCGCCGCGCGATACAACGGTGGTGCGGTTCTGGACGCGCGCCGGTGCCTGACGGGCCTCGGGCGTATGGTCCCGGGCATTGGTGATCGTCCGCCCGGTGCGGTAGTCGCGGCTGAGGTAGCCGCCGCCGTAGCCGTTGGAATACTGGCCATCGCGATCCCGATACAGCGGACCGCCGCCCCGATAGCCGCCACCGTTCAGCAACTGGCCGATGATGAAGCCGGTGGCCAGGGGGCCGAAGAAGGAGCCGCCGCCAGTGTTCAACGGACGGCACTGATCGGGGCCCCACTGACCCTCGCACTCGGCCTGGGTCGCATAGCGGGGCGAACTTTCGGCGGCGACGCGCTGGGCCTCGGCATAGGCGGCGTCGCACTCCGCGTCGGGAATGTCGTTGGCCGCCTGGCATTCCGCGACCGAGGTATAGGCCAGGGCCGGCACGGGCTCGGGCACCGACCGCTGGGGCGATCCGCAGGCGGCCATGGAGAAGCTGACCGTCGCCATCAGGCTGGAAACATGCAGCGTCCGCGAGCGCTTGAGGCGTCGCATGGTGGAGGTGTCGGTGATCTGGATGTCGTCGCTCATCGTGCCCTCACGCCGTCATGCAGGCGGCGTTGAGCAGACCCACGCCGATGGAAATGGAGCCCAGATAGATGCCAGCCGCCAACTCGCCCGCCTCGATCCTCGCGGCCAGTCCGCGATAGACCAGGCGGCTGACGACGATAAAGGCCACGATCTGGATCACGCCGGCCAGCACGGCCCAGAGCGCGAACTCCATCAGGCTGACGGTCTGTGACAGGGCCGAGGCCAGCGGCAGGACGAAGCCGATCAGTGCCCCGCCCAGCGATACGGCGGCGGCGGTGTTACCCTGCCGGATCAGGCTGCTCTCATGATAGGGCGTGACCAGCTGGTAGATGAATTTGAATGCTACAAAGAAGGCCACAGCCGCGGCAAAGGCGATGATGAAGGCGGTGGCCCCCGTCTGAAATGCGAACCAGTCGAACATGTTACCCCCAGTCAGTCTTGCGCATCAGGCGCGGAACTCGGCCATTTCCAGCGGAATGCCGATCATGATTTCGTGTGTGACGTCGCCGACGATGTCGTCCTGATCGTGCGGTTCCATTTCCAGGGCCAGCATCAGTTCACGCCCGCCCGACAGGTCGCGCGCATACAGCATGCAGGTCTGGAAGATGCGGCTATAGGGCGCCGTCGCTGTGCGATCGTCGAACAGGGACTCCCATAGCTCCACCGGCGGCTGGATCGCATCGCTTTCAGAAAACCAGAAGCGGGGATAGGCAGGCAGATCCTCGGCCGCGCCGTCGAACACCGGAGCCGACAGTCGGTCGCGCCACATCCGCCGCTCGCGCTGCCCCGGCGGATAGGCCGAGGTCCAGGGAACGAACAGGGTGAAGTCATAGGCACCCTGACCATCGGCGCTGTCGCTCATTGCCTGCAGCATCACATGGTCGTCGGTATAGAAGCGGTGCACATGCTGGCCGCCGTCCAGAACGACCCGCCCCTGGGCCGTGATCTCCAGCGCGTCTCGGTCCAGTTTGAAGTGCGTCTCGTCGCCCAGCCGCTCCCACGCCAGCGGATCCAGCGAAACGGTCCGACCCACCGTGATGTTGCGCACCTCGGCCAGGGTGGCCGCGGGCGGGGTTTTGTCGCCGGCACCGAACAGACGCTTGAACATGACCCCTCTTACCCCGCCAGGGCCGCCGCATCGACCCTGTTTGACGCGACATAGAACAGCCGGTCGCCGGGCTGAACGGGCCGGTCGGGTGCGGGATTGAAGGTCGGGCTCGTCGCGTCAGCCGGCTGGATGGCCAGCAAGGTCGCGCTGCGATCCAGCAGGGCACGGGCCAGATCACCGAATGGACGTGCGGTCCGGTCCGGCCATTGTAGGCTGAACAGGGTCGCCTCCTTATCCAGATGGCTCGTCAGGGCGCTGATGACCTGGCTGGCTCCGGGGTCCTTGCATGCGCGCGCTACCATCTCGGGTCCGGCCGACAGCACGACCTCGACCTGGGGGCAGTGCTGATCCACCAGCCGGGCATGGTCTTCGTTCTCGAAATAGCAGACCACATGGGCCTGGGCAGGTACCAGGGCCGTCGCCGCCAGTGTCGCCGCCAAAGTGTCGGAATCGGAGTTGGTGAACACCAGAACGCGCGAGGCCTGGGCGACGCCCGCGCGCGTCAGGGCGACGACCGAGGTCAGACTTTCGGTCTGGACATAGCGGATGCGGCTGTCGAGGTCGGTCACGGCCTGCCGCGTCAGCAAGACCAGGGTCTGGTCGGGGTTCAGGTCCGAACACAGCTCCTCGATCATCTTGGCGGTCCGCGCCGGGTGGTAGCCGATGAGAACGATGGTGTCGGTCATGCGAGAATAGTTTCCCTTGCCCGCGCGGCGCAGGCGCCAGATGTCGCCGATGGCACCCAGAACCTTGGCCACGACGGTTGTGAAGGCGGCGATGGCACCGGGAAACACCCAGATCGCAGTGATCAATCGGCCGAGGTCTGTTCCAGGGCTGAGGTCTCCATAGCCGACGGTGTAGGCCGTCGTGGCGTACCAATAGAAGAAGGTCACAGGCGACGTCAGTTCCGCCTCGCCCGCGATATCGAGCAGTAGCCATGTCGATCCGGCATGAAGCCCGATCAGTGCCGCGAGCATGGTCCAGTGCAGATCGGCCATCGCGTGGAAGGCCTTGTCGAATATGCGCGCCAGTTTCAGTCGCGGCAGCAGCATTCGCCCTTGACCCCGGTCGGGCCCCATGCCCGGAATGCGTGAAGTCATCGCAGACGACTGGCCAATGTCAACCGTTCCTGTTACGCGTTACATGAAACATGCGTAATCAATCCTCGAAACCCTTGCCCTCGGCGAACGATCGTATACGTGCTTGGCGCAAGGCCCGACGCGAGGCGGGCATGGTCAAGCTGGAGTTCTGGGTGCCCGAACCCGCGCGAGAGGATGTGAAGGCGGCGGTCCACGCCATCGTCACCGAGTCGACACGCGGACCTGAGATCGTTCGTCGCCCGCGTCGCAACCCTTTCCCCGATCCTTCTGGAGTGAACCATCCCATGGATGCCGTGATCGAAACGTCCTGGACCGTACCGGCCATCAAGACAGCGCTGGAAAGTTCCGATCTGGTCCGCGAGGGCGAGATGACCCTGCGGGTGCTGGAGGGGGCCGAGCCCGTCCTTCTGGCGACCATGAATGAATATGGCGACCTGCCCATCTATCTGTCGGTCGGCGGAGCCCAGATCGTGTGTTCGGTGCTGCTGTGGCCCGTGTCTGAACAAAAGGACGCCGACCGGTTCAACGCCTTCCTGCTGAAGGCACAGCGCGTGGTGCCGCTGTCGAACTTCGCCATCACCACGGTGGACGGCCAGGACGTTTATGAGCTGATGGGCGAACTGTCGTGCAAGACGACGCTTCAGACCATATTGATCGAACTGCGTACCCTGGCCGAGAACGCGATCGACGCCACCGAACTGCGCGAAACCTTCGGCGCCGACGCGGCCTGAACCGGGAGAGAAACCATGTCTATGCTCGCCAAACTGTCGGCCCTGTTTCGCGGCACCGCCCATGAGGCGGGCCAGCAGATCGTCGATGCGAATGCCCTGAAGATCCTGGATCAGGAAATCCGCGACGCCGACAATGCCCAGGGCAAGGCCCGTGACGACCTGGCGGGTCTGGTCGCGCGCCGCCGCATGGCCGAGAACGAGCTCAAGAGCTTCGGCGAGCAGATCGCCAAATACGAAAACTCCGTCCGTGCCGCCCTGTCGCAAGGCAAGGAGGATCTGGCCCGCGAGGTCGCGGTCCGGATCGCCGAGCTGGAACAGCAGATCGGCGAGCGCGAGCCGATGATCGCCGGCATGAAGGAGGCCGAGACCCGCCTGCGTACCGCCATCGCCCAGACGGACCAGAAGATCGAGACGCTGCGTCGCGAGATCGACATCGTGAAGGTCAATGACTCGGTCCAGAAGGCCCAGACGTCCGTCGCCCTGCAATCGGCGGGTGCTCATTCCCGCATCGGTTCGGCCGCCGACAGCCTGGCCCGCATCAAGCAGCGCCAGGCCGTCAACGAAGAGAAGCTGCGCGCCGGCCAGGAACTGGAGGACAAGCGCACCGGAGCGGACCTGGACGCCAAGCTGAAGGAGGCCGGTATCCTGCCGGGCCATTCGTCCGCCGACGACGTCCTGGCCCGCCTGTCCGCGCCCAAGGAGGTGCAGGTGGTGACGCCGCTGATCCAGCAGGGCGAGCCCGTGGACCGCGACAAGGCCTGATCTCTTGCAACGCCTGAAATTCGACCCGCGCCCGGACTGGCAGGCTCGCGCCGACAGCCTGGGCTTCACCTGGCACCATGTGTCCGGCGAACAGTATTGGGACGAAACCGCCGCCTATGCCTTTTCGATGCAGCAGGTCGAGGAGGATTTGGAGGCCCCGACCGAGGCCCTGCACGCCATGTGCGTGGATCTGGTCGACGAGGTGGTCAAATCTGAGCGTCTGATGGCCGATCTGGATATTCCGGAGGCCATGCGGGACTACGTCGCCGACAGCTGGAAGCGGGGGGAACCCTCGCTGTATGGCCGGTTCGACTTCTTCTACGACGGCACCGGCCCGGCCAAACTGTACGAATACAATGCAGATACCCCGACCTCGGTTTACGAGACGGCGGTGTTTCAGTGGCTGTGGCTGGAAGACCAGATCGCATCAGGCGTGCTGCCGTCCGAGACTGACCAATTCAACAGCCTGCATGAGAAGCTGGTCGCGCGCTTTCGGACGATTTTTCCCGATGGCGGCTTCATGCATTTCTCGTCGGAGCCGGACTTCGTCGAGGATCGCCAGACCGTGCTCTTCCTGGAGGATCTGGCCAAGCAGGCGGGGCTGGATCCGCAGTTCGTGGCCCTGGGCGATATCGGGCTGAATACAGACGGGCGGTTCGTTGATCACGAGAACTGGCTGATCGGGGCGCTATTCAAACTCTATCCGTGGGAACAGATGCTGCGCGACGACTATGCGCGGCCTCTCCCGACGGCTGAGGTTACCGTGCTGGAACCGGCCTGGAAGAGCCTGATCTCCAACAAGGGCATCCTGCCCCTGCTGTGGGAGCGGCATCCCGGCCATCCCAATCTGCTGGAAGCGTATTTCGAGAGCGATCCGGCCCATGCGCGCCTGGGCGACACCTATGTCCGAAAGCCTCTGTTCTCGCGCGAAGGCGCCAATGTCGAACTGATCGAGAAGGGCGTGGCCGATCCCGTTCTGGACGGCGGCTATGGTGACGGCATTCACATCCGCCAGGCCCTGCGCCCTCCCGCCCGTTTCGACGACAACCATGTCATCATCGGCTCCTGGGTCGTCGGTGAGGAGGCCGCCGGCATCGGGTTGCGCGAAGACGACACGCGGGTCACGCGCAACACCTCACGGTTCCTGCCGCACTTCATCCGGGATTGAGCGCGTGCCGACCACCGTCCTTACCCGTACGACGGATCCTGAATGCCAGACACGCCGCCCCTGATCGTCACCGCTGCGCTGGACGAGGGGGCCTTCGCCTGGTTCGAGGACCTGCGTCAGACGCACTTTCCGCGCCACCGCAACCAGGTGCCCGCTCACGTGACACTGTTCCACGCCCTGCCGGGCGATCATGAACGGGCGATCGTCGACACACTCAGGGCGGCCTGCCAGAAACGGCGACCGCTTCCGATCGACGTGAGGGGACCATGGTCGTTGGGTCGTGGTGTCGCCTATCGCCTGTCCTCGCCCGATCTCGAGGCTCTCCGAAGCGAACTCGCCGACGTCTTCGGGCCCTGGCTGACGCGCCAGGACCAGGCCTCATACCGGCCCCACATCACGGTTCAGAACAAGGTCGAACCCGACGATGCCCGAACCTTGCTGGAACAGCTCCAGCAGACATTCGAGCCGTTCGACATCGTGGCCGAAGGCTTGCTGCTCTGGCGCTATCTGGGCGGCCCTTGGGCCCTGGTCGATCGCTTTGACTTCAAGGCACACTGAATACAAAGCCTGAGGTGCCAGGGGTTGCTTCTAAAGCGAGGGCCGATCGCCACCGCCTGTGCCATGTCGTCGACGCTGGTGGTGATGTGGGGTTCGATCATGCGTATCCGCTGATAAGTGGCGGTCTGCGCGATCAGCCGAGCTGCTCATCCCTACCATGTCGCGCCACCAGACTGGTGGCAGAGCCATGTCTTCTGCGCAGTCGGCCCGCCGTTCCGCTTTGTCGCAGGACCGTCTAGGGTCGGCGACGGAATCAGCCGCCGGGGAGCGGCGCGGGGAGTTACGCATCATGGCCTTCTGGAACCGCCGTCGTTCGATCGACGCCATGCTGGCCCCGCACGAGGGACCCGCGCTGAAGAAGACGCTGGGCTGGCCGCATCTGATGCTGCTGGGCATCGGGGCCATCGTGGGGACCGGCATCTATACGCTGACGGGCGTTGGCGTCGAAAAGGCTGGGCCGGGCATCATCGTGGCCTTCGCCATCGTCGGCGTGATCTGCGCTTGCGTGGCCCTGGCCTATGCCGAGCTTGCGACCATGATGCCCGCGTCGGGCGGGGCCTATACCTACAGCTATGCGGCCCTTGGCGAGGCCATCGCCTGGATCATCGGCTGGAGCCTGATCCTGGAGTATTCCCTGGTGGTCAGTGCCGTGGCCGTGGGCTGGTCAGAATATGCGGTCGGCTTCCTGCGAACCATCGACATCATCATACCTCAGGCCCTGACGGCCGGGCCGCATGCGGACGGGATCATCAACATCCCGGCGGTGGTGATCATCCTGGCGGTGACGGGCCTGCTGCTCTTGGGCACCAAGGAGAGCGCGACGGTCAATGCCGTGCTGGTCGTCATCAAATGCAGCGCCCTGCTGGTCTTCATCGCGGTCGTCGCACCGGCCTTCAATCCAGACAATTTCGAGCCGCTGATGCCGTTCGGCTTCAACAAGAACGGACCGGCGGGGGCCGAGGTCGGAGTGATGGCCGGGGCAGCCATCGTCTTCTTCGCCTTCTACGGCTTCGACGCCGTGGCGACGGCGGCGGAGGAGACGCGCAATCCGGCCCGCGACCTGACCATCGGCATCCTGGGCTCCATGATCATCTGTACCATCCTGTACATGCTGGTCGCGGCCCTGGCGGTGGGCTCCATGCCGTTCAGCCAGTTCGCCGACAGCGGCGAGCCGCTGGCCCTGATCCTGCGCATTCTCGAACAGCCCCTGGCTGCCCAGATCGTGGCCGCCGCCGTCATTGTTGGCGTGCCGACGGTGATCCTGGCCTTCTTCTATGGCCAGACCCGCATCTTCTACGTCATGGCGCGCGACGGCCTGCTGCCGCGTCGTCTGGGTCAGGTGTCGGCCCGCGGCGTGCCGGTGGTGGTCACCCTGTTCACTGCCGTCATCGTCAGCATCCTGGCCGGGCTTCTGCCGCTGGACGAGATCGCGGCCCTGGCCAATGCGGGCACGCTGGCAGCCTTTACCGCCGTCTGCGCCAGCCTGCTGGTGCTGCGGGTCCGGGACGCGGTGCGCACGCGGGTGTTCAAGGCCCCGCTGGCCTGGATCATCGGACCGCTGGGCATCGCGGGTTGCCTGTATCTGCTGTTCAGCCTGCCGGTGAACACCCAGGTCTGGTTCCTGATCTGGAACGTGGGCGGCCTCTTGATCTACTTCGCCTGGTCGGCCCGCCACTCGCGCCTGGCCAAGGGCGAAGAGACCGCCGGCTGATGGCCCTGCGCGACGTGTCCGGCGCGGTGGACTTCACCGTGCTGGAGGCCATGACGGCGGGTGACGACACCATCGGCGAAGAAGTGCTGGGTCTGTTCGTCCAGCAGGCCTCACTCTGGTCGCCCCTGCTGGATGTGCGCGAAGAAGGCTGGCGCGATGCCGTCCACACCATCCGCGGGGCCGCGCTCGGCATCGGGGCAGGGGTCTTGGCAGAGAGCTGTGCAGAGGCCGAAGGGGCCGATAAGGCCACGGCTTCGCCCCTGCTGGATCGGGTCCGCACGGCCCTGGATGCGGCGCTGGCCGACGTAGCCGCCTATCGCCACGCGCTGATGCTGAAAAGCCTTCGAGGCTAGACCCGCGTCCGGTCCCAGACCGCCAGCTCGTGAGCGATGCAGCGGTCGATCAGGGTGCGCCAGACGGGTTCGGCGATGTCGGGCGACAGGCCGGCGGGCTCGGCGGCGGCCAGGACCTTGGTCACGACATCCTCGATACGGGCGTCGTCATGGACGACGTCCCGGCTGGGCTTGATGCGCGCGGCGGCGTGCATGTAGCGCTGACGCTCGGCCAGCAGGGTCACCAAGGCCCGGTCCAGGGCGTCGACGCCGTGGCGCACCTGGGCCATCGTCTCGCAGGCCTCAGGCGGCGTGCGCGCGTCGATCACGACTTCATCCGACAAAGGCGCGCTCCAGCACATAGTCGCCCGGCTCGGCGTTGGAGCCTTCCTTGAGGCCATAGGTTTCCAGCAGCTCGCCGGTCTCCTTGATCATGGCCATCGACCCGCACAGCATGACGCGGTCGGTATTGGGCGAAAAGCCGAGGGGCAGGCCCAGGTCGGCGAAGACGTCGCCGGACTTGATGCGTTCGGTGATGCGGCCGGGCGTTTCGAACCGCTCGCGCGTCACGGTGGGGTAATAGACCAGCTGGGCCCTGGCCTCCTCGCCGATCAGGGGGTCGTCATGGATGCCGGCGGTGAAGAAATCGCGGTAGGCCAGATCGGCCACATTGCGCACCGTATGGCAGACGATCACCCGACCGAAGCGGGCATAGGTATCGGGGTCCCGCGCAACCGACAGCCACGGGGCCAGGCCCGTGCCCGTCCCGATCAGCCACAGCCGCTCGCCGCCCGTCAGCGCATCCAGCACCAGCGTCCCGGTCGGCTTTTTGCCCATCAGCACGGTGTCGCCCGGCTTGATCTTGACCAGGCGCGAGGTCAGCGGCCCGTCGGGCACGGCGATGGACAGGAACTCCAGCTCCTCGTCCCAGTGCGGGCTGGCGATGGAATAGGCGCGCAGGATCGGTTTTCCGCCATCCTCGCCCGGCAGGCCGATCATCACGAACTCGCCGGAGCGGAAGCGGAAATCCTCGGGCCGGGCGATGCGGAAGCTGAACAGCTGATCGGTCCAGTGGCGCACCGACAGCACTTCCAGTTCATGGAAGGGGCTGGCCTTGACGGGAGGGGGGGATACGGCGGCGTCGGTCATGTGCGGCGTGTGTTAGCGGTTGAGGGCGTCCGGCGAAAGGGATGGGGTGTCGCTGTCGCGGTGTCAGCCAGCGTCGCGCGGCACCCATTCGGGCCAGTGGGCGATGACGGGGCGTCCGTCGACGCTGAGCTCCCCCTCCAGCCGATCGACGCGCAACAGGGCGATGGCGGACCCGTCGCGCCCGCCCAGAACCTCTCCGGCGCGCAAGCTCCCGTTCAGCACCTCGGCTCCGAACGGGGGCGGCGGGCCGTCGAAGGTCAGGCCCATCATCCGGTTCTTGACCGTGCCACGCCGATGCATGCGCGAGGCGGTCTCCTGACCGATGAAACAGCCCTTGTGGAAGTCGATGCCGTTCAGCAGGTCGAAGTTGGCCTCGATCGGCCAGGTCTTGTCCGGCACCGTGTCCAGCGCCGGATCGGGCACGCCGTGCCGAATGCCGTGGGCGCGATAGTCGTTCTCGCTCGCCGTCGTCTCGATGTGCAGGCCCCAGGCCCGGCCGCCCAGCGCCGACAGTCGCGGGTCCGCCACGAACCCCGCCGCCTCGCCGTCCCAGGCCGCGAATACCGCCTCGTCCAGCGTCGCGATCTGCACATCGGAGCGCAAGCGGTACATCAACAGCCGCTGGATCAACGCCTCGCGCCGGTCCGCCGCCACATCCAGCACCACGCCGTCCGCCTCTCCCCACAGAAACAGGTCGAACAGTAACCGCCCCGGCGGCGACAGCAGCGCACCGTAGCGCACGGTTCCGTCGGCCAGCGTCTCCACGTCCTGGGTCAGCAGATTGTGCAGGAAGGGGCGGGCATCCGGACCCGACACCCGGATCAAGGCGCGGCTGTCGAGGTGGGCGATCTGCGTCATGGGGTCTAGATAGGGGCGCTCGCCCGCGCCGACCATAGCTGGGGACAGTTGCTTGACCCCTGATCCGCAGACGAGAATCCGTATACGGTCCAGTCATGTCGGGCCGTTTTCCCATTCTGTACATCGCCGAGGCCAGTCCGGAAGATGCCGTCCTGTCGTCGGGCGTGCTGGCCTATCTGGTCGAGGCGATGCCGACGGCGGACTTCACCATCGTGGGGTCCAGGACCAGCGCGCCGCTGTTCGCTGACACGCCTCGCCTGCGCCGCCTGATCGTGCTGGACAAGGAAACACGACTGGACTGGCTGGGCCTGTGGAACCAGGTGCGCGACACCCGCTGGGGGCTGGTGGTCGACATGCGCGGCTCGACTATTTCCGGCAAGCTGAAGCGTCAGAAGCGGGCCGTGCGGGGCGCAGGCGAGGCGGGGGTGCATGCCGTCGAGCTGGCGGCCCGGGTACTGCATCTGGACGATATCCCTGCGCCGCGCCTGTTCGTGTCGGAGGCGACGCAGGCGACCGTGGACGCCCTGATCCCCCCTGCATCCGGCCCCATCATCGCCGTGGCCCCCGGCACGGACTGGATGGGGCGTCACTGGCCCGCCGAACGCTATGCCAAGGTCGCCGCCGCCCTGATCGCCGATGACGGTCCCCTGGCGGGCGGACGGCTGCTGATCCTGGGCGACGAAAAGGACCGCGACGACGCTCACACCATTCGCCTGGCTGTCAGCCGGGGGCGGGCCACCGAACTGGTCGGGCGTCTGACACCCTTGCAGGCCGTGGCCCTGCTGGGGCGCGCAGCGCTGTATCTGGGCCCGGATTCGCTGTGGACGCATCTGGCGACCGCGGCGGGCGCGCCGGTGGTGGCCGCCTTTGGCCCGTCTGACGAGGCCGAGCGCGGTCCCTGGAGCGGGATCGCCGTGCGCGGTCCCCGCTCGGTCGAGGAATACCGCAAGATCGACCCGCGCCTGAACCAGGCCATCCAGCACATGAACGACCTGCCGGCCGAGCGGGTGCTGAAGGCGGCCAAGAAGCTGCTGGCGCATTCCTCCCCCTGAGCGAAGCGGGAGGGGGAGGGGGACCGCGCGAATCATGGTGGAGGGGGCTAGCCCCAGACACCGGCGCTTGTGACTTGCCCCCCTCCGCCATCCTGCGGATGGTCCCCCTCCCCCGGTGGGGAAGGAACGGGTCAGCCCACCGCCGCCACCACCGCCTGATACGCCGGATTAGCTCGTCCCTCGGCGTCCAGCAGCAGGGGGCTGTCGCTGCTCTTGCCCTCGCGGACCAGCCAGCTGTCGATGTCGCGCAGGCCCCAGGTCGTGAAGGCGTAGCGCTGCCGCTCCGGCAACGCCATGAACGCCTCTGCCAGTTCGCCCACACGTGCCACCTGCTGCGCCCGCTTGTCGGCAACGCTTCGCAGATCGGGCATCCTCCCCTCGCGCTGCATCGGAAAATCCAGCTCCGACACATGGATGGGCAGGCCAAGAGACGCGGCATCGCGCATGAAGGTCGTGATCTGACCCGCTGGGATTTCGATATCCAGATGCGACTGCGTGCCGATGCCGCCGATGGGCGCGCCCAGTTTCAGCAGTCGCTCGACCAGCTTGAGGAAGGTCGCCCCCTTCTTCGGAATGTTCTCCAGATTGTATTCGTTCAGGAACAGGACCGCGTCAGGGTCGGCCGCCTTCGCCTGTTCGAAGGCCCGGACCATATAGCCGTCCATGCCCAGCGCCCGGCTCCAGTGGCAGTCGCGCAGGCCCTCGCCGTCCTCGGCCACCGGCTCGTTGACCACGTCCCAGCCCGCCATCTGACCCTTGTAGCGACCCACGAAGGTGGAGATGTAGCGGTCGTATTCGGCGGCGAACCGATCACGTGGCAGGGTGGCATCGTCGAACACCTCGGCTCCTTGCGAGTACCAGATGACCGTATGGCCGTGGACGCGCAGGCCGTTGTCGCGAGCGAAGCCGACGACGCGGTCCGACGGCTCGAAATCATAGGTGAAGCCGGGCCCCAGGGTCCGCTCCATCTTCTGTTCCCACTCCGGCGTCAGCTGGGAGCAGTGTTTCAGCGTCTGGGCGATCCAGTCCGCCTGATCCAGCTGCCAGGTCATGCCCGTCGCCCCGAACGGGCAGGGCAGGATGTCCTTCAGCGGCAAGGCCTCGGGACCCTGCGCGGGCGCGGCAGAGGCGAAGCGGTCGCAGGCGGAAAGTGCGGGAACAGCCAGCAGCGGCGCGGCCAGCAGGTCGCGTCGGCTGGGCTTCACGGTTTCAGACCGCGCGCCGCCGCAGCCCCATCTCGTCGAACGCCGCCGTCTCGCGCTTGCCGGCGGCGAGGAGGGCGTTCAGGCGGGTGGTTTCGGCGACGTGTTCGAACTTCTTCAGCTCCTCGAAGGCGCTGGTCAGGGCGTCGCGCGCGCCTTCTTCCTCGGCTTCGATGGCGGCGACGTCGGCCTGGACGGCGGCCTTCTTTTGCTTCCAGCCGTTCAGGTAGGCGCGCAGCATCATGGCGGCGTCGACATCCTGACGCGCGCGGTCCTGCTCGCCCTCGGCCTCGGCCTCCAGCATGGCCAGGCGCAGTTCCGTCTGCGCCTTGCGGTCGCTGATCTCGGCCAGACGCTTCTGCAGCGTCTCGACCTCATAGTTGGAAATGCGGATCAGCGATTGCGCCCAGGTGGTCATGCGTACTCTCTCGTCCCAACAGCCAGGGTCACTGGATCAGACCTTGGTTCAGAATGCTTTCCAACCGGTTGAAGGATTCGGCCAAAGGCGTGTGATCATCCTTGTCCTGTCCCAGAAAGGCTTCCAGCGCAGGATTAAGCGCGATGGCGCGGTCCACGATGGGATCGGCCCCGGTCCGGTAGGCCCCGATCTTGATCAGCTCTTCCATATTGGCATAGGCGCTCAGGCACTGGCGCGCGCGCTTGTTCAACTCGCGCTCGGGCGGGGTCTGGCAGGCAGGCAGGGTGCGGCTGACGGATTTCAGCACATCGATGGCGGGAAAACGCCCGCGCTCTGCGATCTTGCGGTCCATCACGATGTGACCGTCCAAGATACCGCGCACGGCATCGGCGATCGGCTCGTCATGGTCCCCGCCGTCCACCAGCACGGTGAACAGGGCGGTGATCGGCCCCGCCGTCGTGCCGTCGGCCCGCACCGGCCCCGGCCCGGCCCGCTCCAGCAGCTTGGGCAGTTCGGTGAAGACGGTGGGGGTATAGCCCTTGGTCGTCGGCGGCTCGCCCGCGGCCAGACCGATCTCGCGCTGAGCCATCGCAAAGCGGGTGACACTGTCCATCAGGCACAGCACCTCCAGGTCCTGATCCCGGAAATATTCGCTGATCGCCATGGTCATATAGGCCGACTGACGCCGCTTCAGCGCCGGTTCGTCCGATGTCGCCACCACCACGACGGCGCGGCGCAGGCCCTCTTCGCCCAGGGTCTCCTCGACGAACTCGCGCACCTCCCGGCCCCGTTCGCCAATCAGGCCGACGACGACGACATCGCACGTCGCCTCCTTGGCCAGCATGGACAGCAGCACCGACTTGCCGACGCCCGAGCCGGCGAAGATGCCCAGACGCTGACCCCGGCAGGTGGTGGTGAAGACGTCCATGGACCGCACGCCCAGGTCCAGCCGCTCGCCCACGCGGCCGCGCGAATGGGCCGGCGGCGGCGGCGTGCGCAGGGGATAGGCGGCCGGTCCCTGAGGCAGGGGGCCTTTGCCGTCGATCGGCTGGCCGAAGGCATCGATGATCCGGCCCAGCCAGGCGGTGGTCGGCCGCACGCTGGCCGCCGTGTCGATAATGCGGATGTCGGCCCCGGGCGCCACGCCCTCCACCGGTCCGAACGGCATCAGCAGGGCCTTGGCGTCGCGAAACCCCACGACCTCGGCCGGCAGGGGATTGAGACCGCGCCCGCGCTGAATCTCCGCCCGCGCCCCGACCGACAGCCGCGACAGCCCGCCCCGGGACTCGATCAGCAGCCCGTTCACGCCCGCGACCTTGCCGGTCACGACCAGCGGGTCGATCGCTTCGACGGCGGCGGTGAGTGAGCGCATCCTCCACGGATGCGCCATCGTGGTTAATGAGGGGTGAAGTCGGCTGGTTCAGCCGGGATTTGGCAGTGAGACATCCACAGGCTTTGCCGTATCCTGACCCGTCGTCAGGATCGCCCCCACCGAGGCCACCACAATCAGGCCGATGGCCAGCCACTGCAGGCCGCTGAGCTGTTCGTGCAGCAGGAACAGCCCCGCCACGGCGCCTATGGCGGGTTCGCCCGACAGCAGGACGCCGAAGGTGCGTTTGGGGATGTGGCGCAGCGCGATCATCTCCAGCGAATAGGGCAGGGCGCTGGACACCAGGGCGACTCCCAGGCCGATCAGCAGGACGGACGGAGCCAGCAGTGCCGTGCCCGCGCTGGCCACCCCGAACGGCAGGATGACGACCGCCGCCGTGCTCATGCCCAGGGCCACCGACTGGCCCGCATGCATATGCGACAGCCGCTTTCCAAAGACGATGTACAGCGCCCAGAACAGGCCCGCTGCCGCCGCGAACGCCACGCCGACCGGGTCCAGCGCTCCAAGCCCGCCCCGGATCGGCAGCAGCAGGCCCAGGCCCGCGACGGCGCACGCGATCCAGACGAAGTGGATGGCCTTGCGCGCATGGATCAGCGCCAACGTCAGCGGGCCGGCGAACTCGATGGCGATGGCCAGGCCCAATGGAATGGTCCGGAGCGACATGTAGAAGCACAGGTTCATCAGCCCAAGAACCAGGCCGTAGAGTGACACCCGCTTCGCATCGGCCCGGTTCAGCCCGAACCGCCACGGTCGCCAGATCGCCACGAGTACCAGCGCCGACAACCCGACCCGGAGCGCCGAAGTGCCCTCCGCGCCCACCACCGGGAACAGCTGTTTCGCAAACGACGTGCCGACCGCCAGCGACACCATCCCGCCCAGCAGGGCCAGATAGGGCAGGGCGGCAGGCAGGGCTGAAATCCGGGTTGGCGTGGGAGGTGCGGACGACATGGCGCAGCCTTAGCCGGGAATGGTCCTTACCGCGCCGAAGATTTCGGCCCATGTCGTCGAAATCGGTGCTGGCCCCTTGCGATCTGACCGCAAGCCTTATCTGTTAAGGTGTTGTCCTCCCCGACCGACCGGAACCCCGCCATGACCGACGCCGCCTATGACGCCAGCCGCCACCTGAAAGCCGGGCGGGGCAAGGTCTATGACTCGATCCTGGACACCATTGGCGATACCCCTATCGTAGGCCTGCCGCGCCTGTCGGCGGAGTATCAGCCAAAAGCCACCGTTCTGGCCAAGCTGGAGTTCTTCAATCCCGTGTCCTCGGTCAAGGACCGGATCGGTGTGGCCATGATCGAGGCGCTGGAACAGTCCGGGCGGCTGAAGCCCGGCGGCGTCCTGATCGAGCCGACATCGGGCAATACCGGTATTGCCCTGGCCTTCGTCGCCGCCGCCAAGGGCTACAAGCTGATCCTGACCATGCCCGAGAGCATGTCGATCGAGCGGCGCAAGATGCTGGCCCTGCTGGGGGCCGAACTGGTGCTGACCCCCGCTGAAAAGGGCATGAAGGGTGCCATCGCCATGGCTCAGGAGCTGCTGGAGCGCACTCCCGGTGCCGTCAGCCCGGCCCAGTTCGATAACGCCGCCAACCCCGCCATCCACAAGGTCTCGACCGCCGAGGAGATCTGGAACGACACCAACGGTGCCGTGGACATCATCATCGCAGGCGTCGGCACCGGCGGGACCATCACCGGCGTGGGTCAGGCCCTGAAGGCCAAGAAGCCGTCGCTGCGCATGATCGCGGTCGAGCCCACGGCCAGCCCCGTCCTGTCGGGCGGCGAGCCGGGCCCGCACAAGATCCAGGGCATCGGCGCGGGCTTCGTGCCCTCCATCGTCGATCGCTCGATCATCGACGGCGTGGAACAGGTCTCCAACGACGACGCCTTCGACATGGCCAGGAAGGTCGCTCGCGTCGAAGGCATTCCCGTCGGCATCAGCTCGGGTGCCGCCGTCCTGGCCGCCTTCCGTCTGGCCGCCCTGGATGAAAACGCCGGCAAGACCATCGTGGCCATCATCCCCAGCTTCGCGGAACGCTATCTGAGTACAGCGCTGTTTGAGGGCCTGTAGCTTGCTGGCCCCGGCATTGCTGGCGCTCGCTCTGGTGACGGGGCAGGACGCGGCTTCGCCGACCTCGCCTCTGACCAACCTGCGGGCTGCGCATGCCCTGGCGTGCACCCTTGAGGATCGGGACTGTCTGGTTCAGGAGCTGGAATTGCGCCGCGCGGCGGACCAGGGTGTGCGGCAGGACGCCTTGCTGAATCTCGACTGTCATGCCCGCTACGGGGCGGCTGCGACGCCGGAGCAATGTCAGACCATCTGGACAGAGGTCGATACCGACAATCTGCCTCGCGTGAAAGCAATCCTGGACCGTCATGGCTGGCCGACCTGGGCTCCTCAATTTCAGGAGGCTGTCTGGCTGATCGTTCAGCATGCGCCTGACGAGGACGGCGGCACGGCCCTGCGCGAGCGCTGGCTGCCGGACGTCCGGGCCGCCTACCAGCGTGGCGAACTGAGCGCGTTCAACTATACCGCCATGGCCGACCGCGTCAGCATGGCGCGCACCGGTCTGCAGATTTACGGCACCCACCGTCCCTGCCGCGATGGCGTTTTCGACCGTAGCAGCGTCGAGAGCGCAGAGGCCGTCGAGACGGCGCGGGCCGAACTGCGTCTGGATATCCGCTGGTCGGAACTCTTGCCGTTCTACGATCGGCAATGCGCCGCCGAGGCATCCATTCCCGGTTAACCGCGTCCGGCCTAGACTCGGGCTTCATGTCCGAACCGGCCCACATTTCCGACGACGAGCCGAATGCGCAGGCGCAGTTCCGCGCGCGCCACGCGTTGCTGAAGCGGCTGGCCGATGTCGTGTCGCTGCCGGCCAGCCGGATCAATGCGTTCGAGCGGGCGGTGGTCGGCGATCTGCTGGTCGAGATGCTCAGCCTGGCGACCTCGGAAGATCGGCGGCGTGTGGCTCAGCGTCTGGCCGTGCTGTCGGAAATTCCCAACGCCCTGGCGCGGATGCTGCTGAGGGACGAGCCGGATATCGCGGGTCTGCTGATCGAACACTGCGCCTCCCTGACCGATGCCGATCTGGCCGCCTGCGCGCGCGACACGGATCGCGAGCACCGGCTGATCATGGCCGAGCGGCGCGGGATCAGCGAGGTCGTGACCGAGACGGTCATGAGCTTTGGCGAGGCCGACGTCATCGCGGCGGTGCTGAAGAACCGGAACGCCAAGTTGGGTCAGGCCGCCATCGAGGGTGTCGTCAGCCTGAGCCGGCATAATGTCGATCTGTGCGAACACCTGCTGCGACGGCCGGAGCTGCGACCCTCGGCGGCCTATGTGATGTTCTGGTGGTGCGGGCCGGAGGATCGCCGCACCATCCTGCAAAGGTTCGCTGTCTCGCGCGAGGTCATGCAGGAGGTGTCCGAAGACATCTTCGCCATCGCCGCCGACGAGGGCTGGCAAGACCCCGTCTCGCGCAAGGCCCTGCAGTTCATCGAGCGTCGCCAGCGCAACCGCGCGGCCATCGAACGCAGTCCCTATGGTGGGCTGGAACAGGCCGTCGCCGCCGCCGCCGAAATCGGGCTGAACCGAGAGATCGCCGCCGAGATTTCCTATCTTTCGGGCGTCAAGCCTCTGACCGGGGCCAAGATCCTGGGCGATGTCGGAGGTGAGCCTCTGGCCATTCTGTGCAAGGCGACAGGGCTGACGAAGGGCGATCTGGCAGGGCTGTGGCGATCGATGAAGCGTCCGGAAGTGACGGCGAACGGCGACGTCGCTCCGGCCTGGGAACGGGTTCAGGTCACCTATGACATGCTGGCCGTCGATCGGGCCCAGACGGTGCTGCGTTACTGGAACTGGTCCCTGTCATCGGCGCTGACGCCGGCTCTCTTGCGGGCCATCCGAGACGGTGAGGACGAGATGCAGAACGAATACTCGCCGTCCGAACGCGCCGCCATGATGGCCCTGGCCGACAACTTCGGTCGCTGATCAGTCGAGCGGTCAGCAAGACTGAACGCTGTGCTTTGGGTGCCGGTACGCAGCCCTCTCATTACAGCATTGCGTGATGCGGCAAAGAAACCTAATAGCGGCGGCAACGACGATCGTTTTGATCTGTCGATTCTGTCAGAATATCTGACGACAACATCTGGGGCCAAAGACCATGGAAGAAAACGCACAACTTCTGGAAATGACGGCGGACATCGTGTCGGCCTATGTCGGCAACAACAACGTCCAGGTGGCGGAAGTGCCCGGACTGATTTCCAGCATCCACGCCGCCCTGTCGCAGATCTCGACCGGCGTCGTCGAAGTCGAGCCCGAGGTCAAGGAACCCGCCGTCTCGGTGCGAAAGTCGATCACGCCCGACTATCTGATCTGCCTGGAAGACGGCCGCAAGTTCAAGTCGCTGAAGCGCCACCTGCGCACCAAGTACAACATCAGCCCCGAAGAATACCGCGCCAAGTGGAACCTGCCCAAGGACTACCCCATGGTCGCCCCCAACTATGCCAAGGCCCGTTCGGACCTGGCCAAGCAGATGGGCCTGGGCCAGGGCGGCCGCAAACCCGCCCGCGCCACCCGCGCCAAGAAGTAGTTAGCGGCTGACTGACTGAGATCGAGACGCCCGTCACCGGCCACGGTGGCGGGCGTTCTGGCGTCTGGGCCCGACGCGCGCGCACCAAGTTTGCGATCTTGCGCCATGACGGCGTTATGTGGATCATTCGGGCTCTCGGGGGAGATTTCGATGCGAAACATGATCGCTGCCATCATGGGATGCCTGGCATTGGCCGGCACAACGCAGGGCGCTTTCGCACAGGCAGTGCTTCCGAGGCCATGGCGGCGATCATGAAAGAAACCCGCCGCGCACGCCTGTTTGGATCGACGACGGCGGGTGCCATGCTGGCCTCGCGCATGTTCCCCATGCCTGACGGCTATGTCCTTCGCCTGGCTTTCGCTGATTTTCGCACGCCCGGTGGAGCTGTCGCCGAGGAGGTCGGGGTGGTGCCCGATCAACAGGTGAGGGGGAATGAAGAGGCTGTTCTGCAGGCTGCGACCCGGTGGTTGACCAGGACCCGGCCGACGTCGCGCTGATCCGGCCTTTGGCTTGCCTTCTCCGCCCGGCGAGGGTGGAGACACGAACCGGGTTGGCTTCGTCGCCAATCAGGCTATCACTGGCGGCAGGGGGACGATCATGACCGAGACAAGTAAACCCGGCAGCGATCTGGCCGAAGACGTGCTGGGCATGGGCGGGCGCGAGCTGGTGACGGTCAGGGACCTGCTGCTGCGTCCGGCGACAGTGCTGAAGGCGTGGATGGAAGGCGGGGCCGAGGGTGGGGGTCTCTATGCCCGGCCCTTGCGGCTGTATCTGGCGCTGAACGCCATACTGATGCTGATCCTGTTCCTACAGGGCGGGGCCGGTTACCTGCTGGAAGGCTATCCGCCCGAGGTGCTGGGCCCCGCGATTGAACAATCCGGCAAGTCGCGGGATGCCTTCATTGCCGATGCCGACGGCTGGATGACCCTGGTGATGGTCCCCTTGGCGTCCCTGTTCTTCGCCTTGGCCGCCACGCCTCTGCTGCGGTGGTGGGACAAGGACAACCTGGGCTGGCGCAGGGGCTTTCGGGCAGCCTTCGGCTGGCTATGCGCCTGGACCGTGCCGATGATGCCTTTGGCGTGGTGGGGCTATGGCACCAGCCCCGTGGCTTTCATCGTATCGTTGGTGATCATGGCGCTGGGCGTTATCGCCTTCGTGCGCATGGGGCCGGGACGATGGTTCCGGACACGCCTCGGCGGCATCGGAAAGGGCCTGGTCCTGATGATCGCGGTTCAGATTTCGGCCGGGTTCAGTGGCGTCCTGGTTGGTATGATCGGTATTCTGGGAGCGGTCTTGAGCCGTTAGGAGCGCCCCTTACGCCGCCTGGGCCGTCCGGCGCATGCGCCAGAAGCGCAGGGTGCGCATGGCGGCTTCCCTGGTCAGTTCGCCATACATCCGGGCATAGGACTGGGCCTTGCCCATGGCGTCGCCGTCGTCGTTCAGCAGGACCACGGCATAGGTCAGGAACAGGGCCCGATCCAGGTCCGCGCCCTTGCAGACGACGGCCAGGGCATCCAGCTCGCGCCGTTCGACGATCTTGCTGGCCGTGTGGAAGTCGATGTCCGCCAGCTGGGCCAGCGCGATCAGGAACGATGTCTTGGAGCCGGAGCGCAGGAAGCGCGCCAGCATCTGGGGCGTCAGCTGGCCGGCGGCGCGCAGTTCCTCGACATAGGCCAGGCTCTCGGAATAGTCGGCGGGCAGGATGCCGTCCTCGGCCGCGACGCGAGCACGCCCGGCGGACAGGGCGCTTTCCAGCAGGGCGGGGTCCAGGCGGGCGTTCTTTTCCAGGATTTGCTGACGCAGACGCGCCTCGACCACGAAATACATCTCGTTCAGCAGGTCGGGTTCCAGGCTGGCGCGCTGGACCGTCGCCTCATGCAGATCGGGGTTGGCCTTGGCCCGCTCGACTACCGCCTCGGACCCCTGGCGCGACAGGCGGGCCCCGTCGTTGCGCAGCAGGGTGCCCAGGGTAATGTCGTCGCCCTTGTCGATGATGGCGTCGGAGACGACCTCGGACACCGTTTCGCGCTGCGAGACGGCCCGCATATGGGCCTGGGTGCGGCGGTTGACGACCTCGACCAGATCGCTGTCTGTCAGCACCTTGGACTTGGCCAGGACGACGCCCGCAACCTCGGACACATCGTGGGCCAGATTGCGCACCAGGCCGTGCGGGGCGTCCAGGGCATTGGCGAACCGGGCGGCCAACTCGGCACGGACGGCGGTTTCCATGTCGCTGGCCAGCTGGGTCAGGATCTGGCCGTACAGCGCGTCTTCGGTGTCGGTGCGGGGCGTGGTGCCGAAGAAGTGGTCGGTCAGCTCGCGCAGCAGGGCGCGGCGGTTCTCGCTGGACTTGTCCTGGGCGAGGTCGATCAGCTGGGGCAGGCGAGAGGGGGCCGCGGTGGTCGTCACTGATGGTCCCCGTCGGAGGCGGCGGGCGCGGCGCGGACGCGGCCCTGATTGTCACGGTAGAGGTTCGGACCGGGGGCCGGTTCGGCCAGGTCGCGGCCCGCAGGCATGTCGGTCAGGGTCACGGCCAGGGCATCCACATAGGTCGGCTGGGGCAGGGCGACGGCGTCGGGCTGCTGGCCGTTCTGGCGATGGACGGAATAGCGGCGCGAGGGCTGCATTTCCGGGTGATCGGATGGGTTGGCGGTGACGGCGGCCATCTGGCGTGGCGCGGGTGCGGCGTCGCCCTGCGGCGCGGACGGGGCCGCCTCCGCCGAGGGGCCGGGGATCGGGGCAGGCGCGACGGGTGCCGGACGTTGCAGACGGAAGATCGGGGCGTCGCGGCGCGGGGCCATTGGGTCGGCCGCCTCGGATGGGGCCGGTTGCGGCTCGGCATAGGTTGGGGCAGCGGTCGAAGCCGGACGCGGGCTGTCGGCATAGACGGCCTGTGACGGCGCGGGCTGGGCCCCGCCCTGACCGGCGAGGTATTCCGGCAGGAACTGACGATCGTCCTGGCGCTGGGCCTGGAACTGGGCCTGCGGCTGGGGGGCCACATTGGGGGAGTAGGTGGGTGCGCGCGGCGGCGGCGGCAGGTCGACGGGCGCCTCGACCGGGATGCGTGTCGGGGTGGGGGCGGGCGTGGGCACCACCTCGCGCGTCTCGACTGCCGCCGATGCAGCGGCTCGGGAGGGAGCCACGGCACTGGCCATGCCGTAGGACGCGCCGGGCGTGATCCAGGCGCTGGCAGGGGTCAGGGTTCGGCGGGCGGGGGCAGCCTGGGCGGCGGCAGGGGGTGCGGCGCGCGCGAAGCCGCCGTGTGGGATGGGGGTATTGGCGCGGCGCGGGGTGGTCGTCTCGTTCGAGGCCGTCTGAACACCCTGCGGCATGACGGCCGGTCCACGACCGTTCCAGTTCATATAGCGCGGGGCAGCAGCGTCCTGGGCCATGGCCTGACCGGCCAGACAGAGCGTTCCGGCCAAGGTCAGTGCGCTGACGGTCGCAGTCAAAGGGTTGGTCAGGTCGGGTCGGCGCAAGGGAACAGGCTCCGCGCGAGGGATCGCTCAACCTCGACCTTTACCGGAGGCCCCTTAACTCGCTCCTAATGTACGTTGTTATGTAAACGGTTCCGCAAGCCGGGGTTATCCACGCCCCGGCAGATAGTCGGTCGTGAAGGCGCGGCGCCAATCCACGTCCCCGGGATAGAGACCCGCCTGGGACATCACCTCAAAAAACGCCTGCCATCGCTCGGGCGTCATGGCCCCCAAACCATACAGGGCCGCGTCGCCGCCGCTGACCACGCTGTTGCTTCGCAGAGCCGCGCGGGCCTGATCCAGATCGGCTTGGGTCATGTCGGGGTTGGTCTGGCGGATCAGGGTGTCGGCGGCGCGGCCGTCGCCCTGGATATAGTCGCGCCAGCCCTCAACCGAGGCGGCGATGAAGCCCCGCAGCGCCTCGGCATTGTCGCGGGCGAAGGCGTCGGTCGACAGGACCATCGCGCCGTAGGACGGGTAGCCCTCGTCGGCCAGCATCAGCACGCGCGGCTCGAACCGGGCGGCGCTCTGCACGGCTGCGACGTCGCGGGTCAGCTCGCCTTGCAGAACGGCCTCACGGTCGGCCAGGAAGGGGGCCAGATCGCCGCCCTCCAGCCGCTGCAACTGATCGTCGGTAAAGCCATAGGTGGCCCGCAGCCACAGCCAGACGGTGTCCCGCGCGTTGTCGGACAAATAGAGCGGCCGACCGACCAGTCCGGCGATGCCCTCGACCGCCGGTTCGGGCCGGGCGATCAGCACCTGGGGGTCTTTCTGGAAGAAGGCCGCGACCGCTTTTACCGGCGCACCCTGGGCGACCAGATTCATGGGCAGGAAGCTGGATGACGCCAGACCCAGCTCGACCGAGGTGTTGGCCAGCCGCTGGGGCACGTCACCGCCGGGCTCGCCCTGAATGATCTGAACCGTCAGACCGCGCTTCTCGTAGGCCCCCGATGCCAGTGCCTGATAGAAGCCGCCGTGCGTCGCCTGGGCTGGGCCATCGGTGGCGAAGCGCAAGCGGACCCGACCGTCCTCGTCGATTGGGGCCTGAGTGCGGTCGCAGGCGGTGACGGTGGCCGTGATCGCCGCTGCACCCGCGCCGATCAGCAGGGCGCGACGGTGGGGGCTGAGGAAGGAGTCGCCGCTGGAGGCCATGGCTCGGGTTTAGGGCGGCGGTGCGGGTAAGGGAAGGGAGATGCGGATGTGTCGCCTTAACCGTCCCCACCCGGTCCCTGCGGGACCACCCTCCCCAGAAGGGGAGGGAGAGGACAATGGTGGCTCAAGCAGCGAGCCGCCGCGCGGCGAGCGGTAGCCACACCCTTGCCCTCAAGTCGTGAGCGACCGCGTCGCGACCATAGGGCCCAGAATTGAGCGAGGGGACGAGGCTCCCCGGCGGACCGGTTTGCTTCGTCCCCTCGCCAAGTCCGGGTTGGACTTGGCCGTTGAGGTTTCGGACCCTGGCTTCGGCTTCGTCAGAGCAAGCCCTGAGGAAGGTCGGCTGTATCCTGTCGCGCTCCTGGTCTCTGGCATTCCGGTTGGCCGAAGCCGCCCGTCGTCCGTCGATCCCGATCCGGTTCTCCGTGAACGTCTCGGCCGAAGCCGTCGTCGTTCAGGAGCCTTGATCCTGCCCTT
This sequence comes from Brevundimonas sp., assembly GCF_041919755.1. Classification (GTDB taxonomy): domain Bacteria; phylum Pseudomonadota; class Alphaproteobacteria; order Caulobacterales; family Caulobacteraceae; genus Brevundimonas. The sequence goes on from NZ_JAYRTD010000002.1 coordinate 238,865, forward strand.
CGTGTCCTCGCCTCCGAAGAGGTCCGGTCGCCTGGGTCAGAGAGCCGGGCCGGTCCGCTTGAATACCGGGTCTCCCCGGTTTTCCGCGCCGCCGTGTCCCTCGGCCTGTTGACGTTCGCGCCAAATCCGTTAGACGGCAAGCGCCCGAATTCGGCTGGCTGTGCGGAACCGCCCCGGCCCCGGTGGGTAACCCTGTGCATATCCGTGGACGGACGGAATTCCCGCTGACGGATCAGCGGTTTGCGTTGTCCACAGAAACCGGTTCGCTTTGCATCCGGGCATCCAGCCAGCGCAGGATGAAGCTCTGGGCGGCACGGGCTGTGGTCGAGGCGAAATGCTGGAAGCCGTGCGGCGCGGTCGGCACGTCCAGCAGGGTGGTGGGAGCATGTCCGGACCACGCCTCGGCCATCAGGCGGCTGTCGTCCTTGAGCGGATCTTCCTCGCCCATGACGAACAGGGCGGCAGGCATGCCGTTCAGGTCGGCATAGAGCGGCGAAAGGTCGGGCGAGCGCAGGCCCGCCTCGTCGCGGTCGGGGGCCAGGCGGGCGAGGTCGCGCTGCAGGTTGGGGCCGTCAAAAAGCAGCGTCCGCGGGGTCGCGGCCCGCACGCTGGGCGTTCCCGACAGGTCGAACACGCCCTGGACAAAGGCGCAGGGCGGCAGGTCCCGTTCCCCTTCATCGCGCAGCTTGAGCATGGCCAGAGCCCCCAGATGCGCCCCGGCGGATTCGCCGATCACCAGCACCGTCTCGGACCCGAAGCGTGCTTGCCCCTCGCTGCGGGCCCAGCGGATAGCCTGGGTACAATCGGCGACGGCGTCGGCCAGGCTGTCCTCCAGCCCCTGGGTCAGCAGGCGATAATCGACCGAGACCACGACAAAGCCGGCATGGACGAAATGGGCCGTCAGCCGGTCGTTCAGGGCTGCACTGCCGACCACCCAGCCGCCGCCGTGCAGGTCCACCACGATTCCGCGTGGCCGTTCGGCGGGTTCCAGAATCCGCAGGGCTACAGGTCCATCCGGGGTCTGAAGGGTCAGGCTGGAGACGGCGATGCCCTTGCGGCCCAGTCGCGCGGCCGAGAGCCGCCCCGAGGCCTGGCTGGCCAGCGCATTCAGTCGTGTGCCGACGGCCAGCCGCCAGCCGCTGATCTTCAGCCGCGGGGTCACGGCCATGACGGCATTGACGCGTCGTGCCGCCTTCAGTTCGGCAGGGCTGAGGGGCAGGGTGTGGCGGGTCAGGGTCATGGTGTGAACCTAGTCCTTGCCGCCGGGACCGCCATGCGACCGGTCAGCCCGCCAGCGCTTCTTTCTTCGCCTCCAGTTCCAGCCACTCCTCCTCGGCGGCGGCCAGCAGGGCGCGGGCGCGGTCGGCATTGGCGGTGGCGCGGTCGAAGGCCTTGCGATCGCGGGTGTAGAGGTCGGGATCGGCCAGGGTGGCGTCGTGGCGTTCGATATCTTGGGGGAGAGAGACCAGCAGGCCCTCAAGCTCCTTGAGGCGGTGAGCATCCTTGAACGACAACTTGCCGGGTTTCTTTGCCGGGGCAGCGGCGAGGCTGGCCGGAGCGGGGGAGGCGGCGGCGCGTTCCGCGGCGGCCTTGTCCTGAGGGCGGGGATTGGCACCGGGCTTCAGGAAGCCGGGGTTCTGGCGGATGAAGTCGGTCCAGCCGCCGGGAGTTTCGACGATGTCGCCGCGGCCGTTCATGGCGATGGTCGAGGTGGCCAGGCGGTCGACGAAGTCGCGGTCGTGGCTGACCAGCAGGAGGGTGCCGTCATAGCTCTCGAGCAGCTCTTCCAGCTTGTCGAGCGTGTCCATGTCCAGATCGTTGGTCGGCTCGTCGAGGACCAGCATGTTGGCGGGCTTGGCCAGGGCGCGAGCCAAGAGCAGCCGATTACGTTCGCCGCCCGACAGGGTCGAGATCGGCTGGCGCAGCTGGCCCTCCTGGAACAGGAAGTCCTTGGCATAGGCGGCGACATGCTTGGAATGGCCGCGCACCAGGATGGAGTCTCCGCCCAGCGGGGTCAGGGCATCCCACAGGGTCATGTCCGACTTCAGCCCCTCGCGCGACTGATCCAGATAGACCGGCTCCAGATTGGCACCCAGCCGCACGGTGCCGGTATCCGGAGCGAGTTCGCCCAGCAGGATCTTGACCAGGGTGGTCTTGCCCGCGCCATTGGGTCCGACGATGGCCAGGCGGTCGCCGCGGATGACGCGGGTGGTGAAGGGCTTGATGACCGGACGGTCGCCGAAGGTCTTGGAGACCCCCTTCAGCTCGGCCACCAGCTTGCCGGAGGTGGTGCCGGAATCGACGCCCAGGTTCAGCTCGCGCGGTGCGTCCTTCATCCGCTCGGCGCGGTCGGCGCGCAAGAGCTCCAGCGAGCGGGCTCGGCCCTCGTTGCGGGTGCGGCGGGCGGTAATGGAGCGGTAGAAGGTTTCGGTCTCGCGCTCGATGGTCTTGGTCAGGCGCTGAAGGGACTGGGCCTCTTCCTCCTGGACCTTGGTGGACCATTCGTCGAAGGCGGCAAAGCCCTTGTTCAGGGTGCGGACGCGGCGGCCCTCCAGCCAGTGCACGACATTGGTGACGCGGTTCAGGAAGGCGCGGTCGTGGCTGACCACCAGGATGGCGAACCGGGCGGAGATCAGCTCCTCCTCCAGCAGTTCGATGGCCAGGATGTCCAGGTGGTTGGTCGGCTCGTCCAGCAGCAGCAGGTCGGGCTCTTCGGCAAAGGCCTTGGCCAGGGCGGCGCGGCGGGTTTCGCCGCCCGACAGGCCCTGAGTGGATTTCTCTGGGTTCAGGCCGAAGGTGGTCAGCCAGCTCTCGGCCGTCCAACGCTCGGCCCCGTCGGAGGACGCGTAGTCCAGCAGGGTGTCACCCTGAATGTCAGGCTCTTGCGGCACATAGGCGAAGCGGACGCCCGCCTGGACGGAGCGGTCGCCCTCATCGGCTTCGATCAGGCCCATGACCATCTTCATCAGGGTCGACTTGCCGGCCCCGTTGCGACCGACCAGGGCGGCACGGCTGCGTGGCTCCACGGCCAGATCGACGCCCTCGAACAGGGGGCGCTGACCGTCCTGCAGACGGACGGACTTGAGGGCGACGAGAGGGGGACGGGCGGCCATGAGGCGGGCGGTATAGACAGGGCGGGGCGCTTTCGCCAGCGAAAGCCCGCCGGCGGGCGCAAGCGCCGCGTCAGGACCCGGAGATCAGGTGCATTTCGTCAGGCGAACTGCCCGGCCTTCTTCTTTTTAGGTTGCCGGGCGCGACCCGCAGGCAGGAAGGGATCGAGCGCGGTGAGCAGGGCGGCCGAACAGAGCCAAAGGCCCAGCGCCACGGCCAGCTGATCCTCATACTCACCACTGGGGACCAGCCAGAAGAAGGCGAACGCGCCGAGCCATCCAAAGGCGACCCAGAGGCGACGTCCGTAGAGGGACCGGCTGTCGCGGCCCCAGGACAGGGCGCGGTCGGCCAGGGCGACGATGACTACCGCCGTGAGCCCGATCATGAACTGGCCAGACAAAGGGGCTGTGGCGATGGCCCCGGTCGCGCCAACTGCCGCAAGGCCCAGGCCCAGGCTGACCAGACGTCGTCGCTGATCCGGCATCTGGGACCATTCGTCGGGAAAGGCCTTTACGCCCAGCGCCAGAGGCAGGCCGCCGGCGATGGCGCCGGTCAGCAGCATGCCGGCACCCGGCCAGCGCACGTCCAGCTGGAAGGCGCACAGGGCCATGACCGGTGACAGCCCGCCCAGGCTCCAGATGTTGATGGTTTCGCCCGACTGCGCCATGTGGCTGACCGTGATGCGGGCCCAGGCCGCCAGGCCAAGACCGACGGTCAACAGACCCAGCGCAGCCAGAGGATGGGCCGGCAGCGCGGCACCGATCGGGGGCAGCAGAAGGGCAGCCGGGGCCCAGCCCATCCGCTTCCACAGGGGCTGCTCCCACGGATAGCCCATGACCCAGCGACGCGAGGGCCAGCCTATGCCCCAGACCCAGGCGAGGCCGATCAGGCCGGCGATACAGGCCCACATCAGCCAGGCGGCACCGAAAAGAAACCAGTTGGGCACGCCGAATTCGCCCGACAGAATGGTGAAGCCACCCAGAACCGGCGGTGCAATGATCAGCAGAACGAGGCGGACCAGATTGGTCAGGCCGGGGCGCTCCAGGCGCCTGCGCCAGCGTTCGGCGGCCGGCTGTGACAGCTGGTTCGCGAGGGCCGGGATTTCGTAGTCGATCCGTTCCAGAAGCCGTCGGACCTCGCGATCCAGGCCCGGCTTGAACAGGTCGCTGAGCCGGCGCAGGGGCGTCTGTCTGGCGCGAAGGGTTTCGAAGGCCGCGTGACCGGGATTGCCGGGACGCACGATGTGACGCGCCGCATGGATGGCCCGCAGCCGCATCAAGACGGGCTGCGCATGGCTGAGATCGACGCCGATGCGGGCGTCGTTCCAGCCGAAGAACTGAACGGCCGGCTCGATCAGGATCTCGACCGAAGGCGGGCCGCCCGCGATCAGATGGGCCAGCCAGTGTTCCGTGCGGCTGTGGACGTCGAGCGCGGCCATGGCGGGCGAGCGGAACACGGCCATGAGCGCACTCATGCGATCGTCGAAGGTGGCGGTCGGAGACTGCACCTGATCGACAAGAGCATCGCACAGCGCGGCATGGGCCCGACCCCGTGCCTGCTCGCCTTCCAGTTCCTGACGGATGTCGTCGGCCAGATGGGCCATGGGATCGGGTGCGACCGCTTCCGGCTGTTCCCACGCCCGCTCCTGCGGTGCGGACCAGTCGCCGCCGGGAGCGTCCTCTGACCACTGGCGGTTCTCGGGCCGGGCCGACCAGACGTGACCGCCATGCTCCATGAAGCCGTCATCATCGTTATACTCGTCGTCGTCGGCGGGTTCCGATGGCCCGACGACCGGGGCAGCCCAGCCCCGCCGGGCCATGTTGGATGCCTGCTCATAGGCCGCCCGCAGCGCCTGAAACCCCTCCGGATCGTCCTCGGGATGGACCTGTTTCAGCCGCCGCGCATAGGCTCGCCGGATATCATCGACCTCGTTGGTCGGCGCGATGCCGAGGGTCGTCCAGATGGAGCCGCCTACAGCCACGTCTCGCCCTCGAAGCGGTCGAGGATCTGGGTCAGTTCGGTGCGGGCGTGTTCGATGGCACGGGGATCCTGACCGTCCAGAACCGCCTGGAAGTGGCCGATGTGACCGTTGATGAAGGCCCGGTCCTCGCCCAGGGAATCCTCATAGCAGCGCTCGGCCCGGGCCATGACGGCCTTGTTGGCGTCGGCGTCGCGCGGGTGCTGCTTCAGCTTGGCCAGGGCGGCGCGGCGAGCCTCGAACTCGGCGTCGGCCATCACCGCCTCGTCGGCGACGACCAGTTCTCGCCGTTCGCCGGTCTTGGGAATGTGGACATCGACCTCGAGCAGACCGTTGATGTCGTAGGTGAAACGGATCTCGATCTGGATGCTGTTGGCCGGGCCAGGCGGGATCGGCACCTTCAGCTGGCCCAGCAGGATGTTGTCGGCCAGATTGCGGGATTCGCCCTGGTAGACCGGGATCTCGACCACCCGCTGATTGGCGGCCGAGTTTGAGTAATACTGCACCCGGCTGGCCGGGATGATGGTGTTGCGCTCGATGATCGGGGATAAGGTGACTCCGATATAGCGACCGTCAGGCGTGTATTCTCCGGCCCCGACACCCAGGCTGTAGGGGCTGACGTCGGTCATGACGACCTCCTTCAGCGCCACGTCGCGAGCTTTGAGCCCGGCCTGCACGGCGGCACCGATGGCTACGGCCTCGTCCGGATTGACGGCATTGGCGGGAAAGCGACCGAACATACGAGTGATGGCCTTGCGCACCACCGGCATGCGGGTGGAGCCGCCGACCAGAATGATCTCGTTCAGCTGGTCGGCCCGCAGGCCCGCGTCGCGCAGGGACCGCAGGACCGGATCGCGCAGCCGGGTCAGCAGACCCTGGCACAGGGTCTCGAAATCCTCGGTGTCGATCTTGTGGCTGAGGGTCTGGTCCTTCCAGACCACGGACATGGTGGCCGAGGCATTCTCCGTCAGGGCCCGGCGGGCGCGCTCGGCCGCGACCCGGATGCGTTCGCGCAGCGTGGAGTCGGTGCGATCCTTGTCGGACACCGCCTTGCCGACGACGCGCTTGAACTCCTCGATCAGGACCTCGTTGAAGTCCTCGCCCCCCAGGCGGTTATCGCCGGTCGAGGCCCGGACCTCGATGACGCCCTCGAAGATTTCCAGCACGGAGACGTCGAAGGTGCCGCCGCCCAGGTCGAAGACCAGAAAGCGGCTCTCATTGCCCAGTTCATGAATACCATAGGCCAGGGCGGCGGCCGTGGGTTCGTTCAGCAGTCGCTCGACCTTCAGGCCCGCGAGTTCGCCGGCGCGGCGGGTGGCCTTGCGCTGCTTGTCGTTGAAATAGGCCGGGACGGTGATGACCGCCTCGGTCACCGGCTCGCCCAGATGCGCCTCGGCATCGGCCTTCAAGCGGGCCAGGACCAGGGAGGACAACTCCTCGGCGGTGAAGCTCTTCTGGCCCAGTTTGGTGACGCGGGACGAGCCCATGTAGCGCTTGAAAGCCGTCGTCGTCAGGTCGGGATGGGTCGACTGCCGTTCGCGCGCGGCCAGGCCGACGATGACCTCGCCGGTCTTGTCGTCGATGCTGACCGCCGAGGGTGTCAGGACGTGACCCAGACTGTTGGGGATCAGTTCCGCCTTGCCGTCGCGCCAGATGCCGACCGCACAGTTGGTCGTGCCCAGGTCAATACCGATGATCACGCAAGTCCCCCGAAACACCCTCGTCAGACTTCCTAGCGTGGCGACCCGAGCCTTGGAAGCCTCTGGCGAACGTCGGTCCGACGGATGGTCGCAAGCGGGTGTGTGGCGATGTTAACCAGTCTTTCGTCAGACCGTCGCACCGTAGGGTTCCACAGGACGCGCGATTGGTGAGTGCCGCATTTCATCCAGCCCCGATCGGGCGCTCGGCAAGGGTTGTTGCCACCCTGCTGATCGGGGCGGCCCTCTTTGCCAGCCTGGCCTTTTTCAGCCTGACATTCGCCCGCGAGGCGGGGCGGGTCGCATCGATCTGGCCTGCCAATGGTGCCTTGCTGGCTCTGGTCCTGATGCGGCCGCGCTCCGACAGGGCCGGTCTGATCTGTGGCGCTGTGATCGGGGGCTTTCTGATCAACCAGGTCATGGGTGACAGCCCTGCGATCGCTGCCGGACTGGCCCTGGCCAACGGGGCCGAGATCGCCCTGGCCACGCTGCTGATGACGCGATCAGGCCGCCCGATCGATCTGGGCCGACCGAAGACACTGTTCCGCTTCGGCTGGCTGGCAGGAGGCGTGGCCCCTCTGGCGTCGTCCATCATCGCGGCGGCGACGCTGGCGATCTGGCATGCCGAACCCCTGGTGACCAATATCGGCCGGTGGTTCGTCGCTGATGCCCTGGGCATTCTGATGATTACGCCGCCGCTGCTGCTGGCGACGTCACGCGCGAGCTGGCGCGAAAGCCAGGCCACGACGGGACGGCGCGCCCTGATGGCCGCAACGCTTGCGGCGACGCTGGCGGTTGTCTTTCTCCAGACCCGGTTTCCGTTGCTGTTCCTGGTGCCGCCGGTCCTGATCCTGATCGCATTCCGTTGCGGACCGGGTTCGGCATCGGTCGCGCTGCTTGTCTCGGCGGCAGCATCGCTGGCTGCGGTGGTCGCCGGAACGGGACCGCTGGCGCTGGTGGATGGTGGGCTGGATCAGCGCGCAATGGTCCAGCAGCTTTTCCTGGCCGTATTGGTGTTCACGACCTTGCCGGTCGCATCGGTCCTGGCCGAACGGGCGCGCGAGCGGCGTGAGGACGAGGCGCGGATCGCCGTGCTGAGCCTGGCCGAGAGCGTCGCCGAGCTGGGCAGCTGGCGGCTGGATGTGGCGGACGGTCCGCGCGTGACCTGGTCCGAGCAGGTCTATCGCATCCACGGCGTGGAGCCGGGAAGTTTCGATCCGGCCTATGCCGATGCGGTGGACTTTTATCACCCGGATGACCGGTCCCTGATCCGGGACTGGGTGGCGCGTGCCCTGGAGTCCGGGGAGGCGAAGCCTCTGACGCTAAGGCTGATCCGCTCGGATGGCGACGAACGCAGGGTCCGTACACAGGGTCAGGTGCAGAGGAATGAGGCGGGGCAGATCACGGCCTTGTTCGGCATCTTTCAGGACGTCACAGACAGCGAGCGCAGGCACCTCGAGGTTGCGGCCAGCGAGCAGAGGTTCCGTGCCCTGGCCGAGCACACCAGCGACATCATCGCCATCTTCGAGCTGGATGGCACCTTCACCTATCTGTCGCCTGCGCTGCAGGGCGTGCTGGGGTGGATGCCGCAGGAACTGGTGGGCACCAAAACGTGGGATATCATTCATCCAGACGACCAGGAGGCGCTGAGGCTGGCCTACCGGGCCTATCTTGCGGCTGGTCCCGGTGCCCCCTCGCCGCACATACGGTATCGCGGTCTGAGCAAGACTGGAGACTGGATCTGGCTGGAAGCCCATCCGACTGCGGTGTGGAATGCGCAAGGAGAACCGGTCGAAATCCAGGATACGGTTCGCGACGTCAGCGCGGCCAAGGCGCTGGAAGATGCTCTTACCCGCGCCAAGGAGGCGGCGGAAGCGGCAGCCGAAGCCAAGTCGGAGTTCCTGGCCAATATGAGCCATGAGCTGAGGACACCGCTGACCAGCGTGATCGGCTATTCGGGCCTGCTGCAGCAGACCGAGGCGCTGGGAGAAACGGAGCGGCTGTTCGCGGACAGAATCGCCATGTCCAGCCAGGCGCTGCTGGCGGTCATCAATGACATTCTGGACTATTCGAGGCTTGAGGCCGGCGGCGTCGTCCTGGAGCCTGCGCCCATGCAGCCGCGCGAACTGGCGATTGATGCTGCGGCGATCGTGACGCCGCAGGCTGACACCAAGGGTCTGAATATCCAGATCTGCGTCGATGATGCCGTTCCGCAAAGCGTTATGGCCGACGAAGGCAGGCTGAAGCGGATCCTGCTGAACTTCCTGTCGAATGCCGTGAAGTTCACCGAAGCCGGCAGCATTCGGCTGGATATGCGCTTCGACGCCGGGCGGCTGCGGGTGGAGGTCAAGGACACCGGCATCGGCCTGACCAGCGAGCAGAGCGCCCGGTTGTTCCAGCGCTTCAGCCAGGCCGACACATCGACTACGCGACAGTATGGTGGAACCGGACTGGGCCTTGCGATTTCAAGACGCCTGATCGAGGCGATGGACGGATCGGTGGGGGTACAGAGTTCGCCGGGGCAGGGATCGACCTTCTGGTTCGAAATCCCGACCGAAGCCTGTGGCGAAGACTTTTTCGCCGATCAGGATCGCGCCCTGCATACGGTGCCGCTTTAGGTTCGTATGTCGCCGACAGACCACCAGATGAGCCGGATCATCGTCGTGTCGCTTGAGTTGAGTGAGGAGAGGGCGGCATGCCTGGTTCGATACTGATCGTCGAGGATGACGCCATGATCCGCGATGTGGCGGATCGGATTCTGACCGGTGCGGGCTACTCCGTTGCACCCGTCGCGTCTGGCGCGGCGGCGCTGGACCTGCTGAAGCGGGTGCGGTTCGACCTCGTGCTGCTGGACATCCACATGCCTAACATGAGCGGCCTGGACCTGCTGGACCATATGCGGCGGCTGTATGTGAAGGTGCCGGTCGTCATGATGACCGCGGACAGGGAAATGTCGACGGTGGCCGCCGCGCGTGAGCGGGGCTGTATCGGTTATGTGGTCAAACCGTTCCTGCCGGACACTCTGGTAGACCGGGTCAAGAAAGCCTTGGTGCGGACCTGACCCAGAGCCTATAGCGGCGCGTATGACGCCCTTCTGGCAGACCAAGACCCTGGCCGAGATGACGCCCGCCGAGTGGGAGAGCCTGTGCGACGGTTGCGGGCTGTGCTGCCTGATTAGGTTCGAGGACGAAGACACCGGCGAGGTGTTTCCGACCAAGGTCCACTGCAAGCTGTTCGATTCCGGCAGCTGCACCTGCACCGACTATGCGAACCGCAAGGCGCAGGTGCCGGACTGTATCCAGCTGACACCCGGCAATGTCGGGGCGCTGAAGTGGATGCCCAGGTCTTGCGGATACCGGCGCATCCACGAGGGGCGGGGGCTGGCGGACTGGCATCACCTGGTCTCGGGCAGTCGCGAGACGGTGCATGCGGCAGGCGTTTCGGTGCGGAACCAGACGATCAGCGAGCTGGAGCTGGACGAGCCGGAGGACGCCCTGGCCTATGAGGCGATGGAATGGAATGAGGAGCGTGGCGTAGCGTCGCGGCGCTAACCAATACTTCGTCGTTTCGGTGTCAGGATGCGAACATGCCAAGTTCGCGTGCCACGCTCCGTAGACAGACAGCCGAGCCGCTGAACCTTGATCGACCGCTCGATCGATTGACAGGCCTGGCCAGCGCGATCTTCGGCATGCCCTATGCGATGGTGTCGGTCGTCGATGGCGACCAGACCCTGTTTCGCGTCAACGTGGGTGAGAAGGATCTGAGGCTGCCGCGCCATCAGACGATCACGGACCTGTTGATGAGCATGGGCCCCGAAGGCCTGTTCATCGTCGAGGACGGTCTGGCGGATGAGCGTGTCCGAAACCATCCCATGGTCACGGGCGAGCCATTCCTGCGATCCTATGTCGGCGTCACGGTCGTGAATGCGGCGGGTGAGCCGGTCGGGGCGATCGGCGTCATGAGCCCTGAGCCGCACCCCGCACCCACGCCGCAACAGATCGACATACTGCGCAAGTTGGCCGGCCTGGTCGGCCATGAGCTGGACACGGCCTGTACGCTCCGCAAGGCCGCCGAACAGACGGCGATGCTGGAAATGTCGGAGGCCCTCGCGGGGCTGGGGCACTGGCGATATGACCTGATCGACAAGGGTCTGGAGTGGTCCGACCAGGTCTACCGCATCCACGGAACAGAGCCCGGCAGTTTTGTACCCAGCCTGGCTGCGATGGAGCCGCTGTATCACCCGGCCGATCGCGATGAAGGACAGCGTCTGATCCAGCGGGCGATGACGACAGGCGAGGGCTATGACACCCGGTTGAGGCTGATCGTGGACGGCGAGGAGCGCGTCAGTCGTTCCACGGCCCGGGTGGAGCGCGACGAGCACGGGCGGATCGTTGCCTTGTTTGGGGTGGCGCAGGACGTGACCGAAACGGTGCGGGCCGAACGGGCGCAGCAGGAGCTGGTCGAGACGCTGAAACTGGCCGAGGACATGGCGGGCATCGGCAGCTGGCGGCTGGATGTGGCCACGGGACATGTGCGCTGGTCGCCGCAGGTGTACCGCATTCATGGCCTCGATCCGGAGACATTTGATCCGGCGCTCGACGACGCCGTGGCCTGTTATCATCCGGATGATCGTGAGGCCGTCAGGGAGTGGTGTGCCAAGGCCATCGCCAGTGGCCAGCCCGACGAGTTCCGCCTGCGACTGATCAGGGCAGACGGCCAGGAGCGGATCGTGGTGTCCCAGTGCCGGCCCCAGGTCGACCCGCATGGGCAGACGGTATCGCTGTTTGGCGTGTTCCAGGATGTGACCGAGGCGGTCCGGGCCCATGAGACGATCAAGGCCAGCGAGGCGCGGTATCGGCTGCTGGCCGACAATGCCACCGACATCATCGCGACCTACGGCATAGATGGCCGCTTCCGATATGTGTCGCCGTCGATCGAGGGTGTGCTGGGCTACTCGGCGGAAGAGTTGGTCGGAGAACCTTGCGCCAGGGTTATGCATCCGGACGATGTCGCGCCGGTGATGAAGGCTTTTGCAGACTATGTGGAAGCCGCACCCGATGCGCCGTCTCCGCGTATCCCCTATCGCGGGCTGTCAAAGGGCGGCGTGTTGGTATGGCTGGAGGCTCATCCGAAGCTGATCCGCGACGATCAGGGTCGGCCGATCGAGTTCCACGATGTGGTCCGCGACATCAGCGACACCAAGGCCCTGGAAGATGCGCTGATCGCCGCGCGTGACCGGGCCGAGGAGGGCGCGCGGGCCAAGTCCGAGTTCCTGGCCAATATGAGCCACGAGCTGCGGACGCCGCTGACCAGTGTGGTGGGCTTTTCGGGCCTGCTGTTGAGCAGCGAGGCTTTGCCGGAGACCGAGCGGCGCTATGTCGACCGGATCGCGACGGCCAGCGATGCCCTGCTGGGCGTCATCAACGACATTCTGGATTACTCCAAACTGGAAGCCGGGGCGGTGACACTGGAACCGCTGGCGTTCTCGGCCGAGGCGATGGCGCGGAGTGCAGCATCGATCGTGGAAGCCCAGTGCGAGGCCAAGGGCCTGGCGCTTGAAGTTGTCGTCGATCCGGCCATGCCGGAGACCATGATCGGGGATGAGGGGCGGCTGCGTCAGGTGACGCTGAACTTCCTGGCCAATGCGGTGAAGTTCACGGCCAAGGGCAGTGTGAGCGTGCAAGTCGGCTGGACGGGCGAGCGGTTGCGGGTGGCGGTAACGGATACCGGCATCGGCGTGTCGCAGGACAAGATCGCCTCGATGTTCGAGCGGTTCACACAGGCCGATAACTCAACCACGCGGGTCTATGGCGGCACGGGTCTGGGACTGTCGATCAGTCGTCGCCTGATCGAGATGATGGGCGGGGAGATCGGTGCCGACAGCTGCACGAACGAGGGCTCGACCTTCTGGTTCGAGGTGCCTCTGGTGGCCGGAGAGCGGCGGGCGGAGCGGCGGGTGCAAACCCCGGTCATCGACAATCCGTCGTCGGGATTGAAGATCCTGGTCGCCGACGATGCGCCGGCGAATCGTGAGCTGGTCACCGCCATCCTGGGCAGTATGGGCGTCGAGGTCCATGCCGTGGCCGACGGGGTCGAGGCGGTCGAGGCGGCGCGTCTGGGCGGCTATGACCTGATCCTGATGGATGTGCACATGCCGGTTCTGGACGGGCTGGATGCGACGCGGGCGATCCGGGCGCTGGACGGGCCGGTGGCACGGACGCCGATCATCGCCCTGACGGCCAATGTGCAGCCCGAACAGGTGGAGCGCTGCCGCGAGGCCGGCATGGATGACCACTGTGGCAAGCCGATCCAGCTGGCGGAGTTGATCCGGGTGATGTCGGCGCGGCTGGAGCGACGAGCGGTGGACCGTGGCGGGCCGGGTCGCCTCGCGGGCGCTGCTGCCTAGAGTTCGTGGATCGTTCGTCGGATTGGCGGCCGAAAGGCGTCTGCGATCAGTCGCCTGACGGAAAGTAGAGGCGATCTGCCTGGCTGAGGACGCTGGTCCGGTAGAGTCTGGGCATGACGGGAAATCAGGACAGGGTGGCGGCCGCGGCCGCATGGGTCGATGCGGGCCGGGAACGGCTGATGGCCGCGTGCGACAGGGCGCTGGACGCCATCACGAACAAGACGCTGGACCCCAAGGACGGCATCGCCGTGGGGCACCAGATCCGCGCCATCTCCATGATGGCCAAGGCCATGCCCCTGGTGGCGATGATGTGTCTGCCCGACGAGATGATCCGCGCCGCAAAGCTGAGCCGCGCGCTGAAGGCCAGCGGGCTAAAACTGGACAAGGCAGCAGAGGAAGACATGGCCGAAGATGAGCGAGACGACAGCCCCGAGACCCTGCAGCGTCTCAGAGGCGAACTGGAGGCCCGGATCGCTCGCGTTCATGACGCCTTCGAGCGCAAGAATGGCCATCGCCCAGCTGAGCGCGGACCAGCTGCACGAGCTGAGCCAGACCCGGTTTGACCTGAACGATCATCAGGCGTGGCCTCAAGCGGACTGGCGGACATGGGTGCTGATGGGCGGACGAGGGTCGGGCAAGACGTTTGCCGGGGCCAACTGGATCAGCTGGCTGGCCCAGACCGAAAACCTGCGGTTCGCCCTGGTGGGCGCGACCCTGCACGATGTGCGCGAGGTGATGGTGGAAGGGCCGTCGGGATTGAAGGCCGTCGCGGGGCCGAAGAACCGCCCGCGATGGGAAGGGGGCCGCAAGCGGCTGGTCTGGCCCGAGAGCGGAAGCGTGGCCTATGCGTTTTCGGCCGAGGATCCCGACAGTCTGCGCGGACCGCAGTTCCATCATGCCTGGGCCGATGAATTCTGTGCCTGGCGCAAACCGGAGGCGGTGCTGGATACGCTGAGGATGGGCCTGCGACTGGGCGACGATCCCCGACTGGTGGTGACGACGACACCGCGGCCGATGCCGGCGCTGAGGCGGTTGCTGGCGCAGGAGGGGGTGATGATGGATCGGGCACCGACGGCGGCCAACGCGGCCAATCTGTCCCCGCGGTTTCTGACGCATCTGAAAGCGTTGTACGCCGGGACGCGGCTGGAGGCGCAGGAGATCGAGGGGCTGATCGTCGAGAGCGAAGGCGCGCTGTTCCGGGCCGAGGATCTGGTGCGTGCGCGGGGTTCAAGGCCCGCGAAACTGGACCGGATCGTGGTGGCGGTCGATCCGCCGGTGACGGCGGGCGGCGATGCCTGCGGGATCGTGGTGGTCGGGCGCAAGGACCGGGTCGCCTATGTGCTGGCCGATCGCTCTGTGCGCGGCCACAGCCCACAGGGCTGGGCCCGGGTGGTGGTGGAGGCGGTGCGGACATTTGGCGCGGACGCCGTCGTCGCCGAGAGCAATCAGGGGGGCGAGATGGTGAGGGGTGTTCTGGCTCATGCCGATTGCCCGGTGCCGATCAGGCTGGTGCATGCCAGCCGGGGCAAGGTCGCGCGGGCCGAGCCGGTGGCGGCGCTGTATGAACAGGGGCGGGTCGTCCACTGCGGTGCGTTTCCGGCGCTGGAGGAAGAGCTGATGGCGTTGGGCTCGACCAGCGAGGGATCGACGGGGCATCGCCACAGCCCGGACCGGGCCGACGCCCTGGTCTGGGGCGTGACGCAGTTGATGCCGGCCCCCAAGGCGGGACCGAGCGTGCGGTGGCTGTGATCTGATTTTCCGGCTGCCCGTCAAAGGGCGGTGAGAGACCAAGGAGTTCATGATGTTCGACTGGCGACGGCCCCTGGCGGGTCGGCGGCGCATGTCCGTGCCCGAAACCAAGGAGAGCCGGAGCGGGCCGCTGATCGCGTTCTCGAATGGCGGTCGGGCGCGGTGGACGCCGCGGGATTACGCGCATCTGGCAAGCGAGGGGTTCGGCAAGAATGCCGTGGCTTATCGCTGTGTGCGGATGATCGCGGAGGCGGGCGCATCGGTGCCGCTGGCGGTGTTCGCGGACGGGGTGCGGACGACCGATCACCCGCTGGCGCGGTTGCTGGCCAGGCCGAACCCGGAGCAGTCGGGGGCGGAGTGGCTTGAGGGGCTGTATGGCGCGTTGCAGACGGCGGGCAATGCCTATGTGGAAGCGACGGGGGAGGCGGACGAGGACGGTGCGCCGGATGAACTGTGGGCTTTGAGGCCGGACCGGATGAAGGTGGTGCCGGGTCGGGCGGGCTGGCCGGAGGGATATGAGTATTCCGTGGACGGGCGGTCGGTGCGGATTGGGCGTCAGGC
This sequence comes from Brevundimonas sp., assembly GCF_041919755.1. Classification (GTDB taxonomy): domain Bacteria; phylum Pseudomonadota; class Alphaproteobacteria; order Caulobacterales; family Caulobacteraceae; genus Brevundimonas. The sequence continues at coordinate 254,367 of NZ_JAYRTD010000002.1, forward strand.
GGATGGCTGGATGCCGGTGATGCACCTGAAACTGTTTCACCCGACGGACGATCACTACGGGTTTTCGCCGCTGGAGGCGGCGGCGTTCGCGATCGATGTGCACAATGCCAGCGGGGCCTGGAACAAGGCGCTGCTGGACAATGCGGCGCGGCCATCAGGGGCGCTGGTTTACGGGGCCAAGGATGGCGAGCGGCTGACCGGCGAGCAGTTCGAGGCCCTGCGGGCGCAGGTGGGCGAAAGCCATGCGGGCACGGCCAATGCCGGACGGCCGATGATCCTGGAGGGCGGGCTGGATTGGAAGCCCATGAGCTGGACGCCGGCGGACATGGACTTCATCGCCGGCAAGCATGCGGCGGCGCGCGAGATCGCCCTGGCGTTCGAGGTGCCGCCGCAGCTGCTGGGGATTCCGGGCGATGCGACCTATGCCAACTATCGCGAGGCCAATGCCGCCTTCTGGCGCGGGACGGTGGTGCCGCTGGTGCGGAAGACGGCCGGAGCGCTGACGGGGTGGCTGGGTGGACGGTTCGCAGGTGTCAGGATCGAGCCGGATATGGAAGGCGTGCCTGCACTGCAGCCCGAGCGGGACGCGCTGTGGGCGCGGCTGTCGGCGGCGGATTTCCTGACGGATGCAGAGCGGCGGCAGATGGCGGGAGTGGGTGAATGAGTGAGCATCAAATCCGGCGTGTGCCCACAGCCCTGCTGATCGCGCTGGTGTTGCAGACCATCGGGGGACTGGTCTGGGCCGGAGGGGCGGCGGCGCGGATCGCAACGCTGGAGGAACGGGTTGGGGAGCAGCGGCTGGTCGCCGAGCGGCTGGCGCGGCTGGAGGAACAGAGCACGGCGACGCGGGCGGCGGTGGAGCGGATCGAGAACCGGCTTGAGGGACGTCGATGGAAGTGATCGCCGAGGAGGGGCTGCGCATTCGCGGCTATGCCTCGTTGTGGAACGTGGCCGACCTGAACGGGGATGTGGTGGTCAGGGGCGCGTTCGCGGACAGTCTGGCGAAGACTGGCGTGCAGGGCGTGCGGATGCTGCATCAGCATGAGGCGCGGTCGGTGGTCGGGGTCTGGGACCGGATCGAGGAGGACGAGCGCGGACTGTATGTCGAGGGGCGGGTCATGGACTGGTCCGCCGAGGCGCGCTTCGCGGCCGCGCTGAGCCGGGCCGGGGCGCTGGACGGGCTGTCGATCGGTTTTTGCAGTCACAAGGCGCGACGAGACGGTCGGTTGCGGGTGCTGGTCGCGGTGGAGCTGTGGGAGGTGTCGCTGGTGACGTTTCCGATGCTGCCGGGCGCGCGGTTCGGTGTGCTGGGGTCGCAAACAGTCGTGTAGAGGCTGTAAAGAGCTCTTGACACCTTGGCTCCTGCCTGTAAAGAGCTCTTTACAGGCAGGTTGAGGATCGCGTGCGCAATCTGGTGCGGGAGATGCGGGAGGCGAAGGGGTGGAGCCAGGGTGAGCTGGCCCGCCGCCTGGGTGTCTCGCGTCAGACGATCAATGCGGTCGAGACGGACAAGTACGACCCCAGCCTGCCGTTGGCCCTGCGCATGGCGGTGCTGTTCGAGGTGCCCGTGCCGAGCCTGTTCATCGACGACTGGACACCGGAGGAGACGCTGTGACCACCCTTGATCAAGCCAAGATCCGCAAGACGTTGCTGGCCTTCGTTCTGGGGGCGCTGGGCGGGGGAGGGGCCATGGCCGCCTTTCTGTGGCTGGGGTTCGAGCCGGGCTGGAGGGTCGAGCAGGTGGCGGTCGGCGGTGTTGGCATCGTCTATCTGGTGACCGGCCTGTTCACCCTGGGCGGGGCCCTGATGCCGGGCATGGGTGCCAGGGTGCTGAACGTCGCGGACCGGGAGGAACTGGTCGAGATGCGCAAGATGCTGGTGGGCAGTTCGGTGTCGGCCATCGCGCTGGGCGTCATGCTGCTGGCGCTGGTCGGATCGGGACCGGGTGGGGCCGTGCCGGACGTTGTGGTGCTCGCGGCGGTCGGGCTGTCGTTGCTGACGATCGGGGTGATCGGGGTCCAGCAGTGGAGACTGTACGACGAACTGTGGCGTCAGCTGTCGTGGGAAAGCTCGGCGTTTGCCATGTCGCTGCTTTTGCCGATCCTGCTGATCTGGGGCGTGGCGGTGCATCTGGGATGGCTGTCGGCCATGGATCCGCTGCTGGTCATCGCCGTGGCGGCGGCGTCCATGCTGGTCGGAGCGTTCATCGCCGCAGGGCGGCGGGGCATGCTGACCCCCCGCTGATCGCAGCTGACGCGTTCAGTCGCTCGACGCGGCGGCCGTGCGGGCCGAGGCCTGCCAGGCGACGAGCGCCTTGCGGATGGCGGACAGGACGGCGGGGCGGCGGATCATCTGGGCCAGCCAGACGCCGGGGACCAGCACGAAGATCCAGCCGATCTGGAAGACGGTGACGATCACGAAGGCGACGACGGCGATGGCGGCCCAAAGGCCGATGCGCAGGGTCTTGTCGTCCAGACTGGCGATGTCGGGCAGGTCGGCGTTGCGGCTGCCGAAGCCGGTGCCGGGCGGGATAGGCGGCGGGGTGGAGACCGCCCCGTTCGGACCAAAGGTGAAGGCGCGGTCGCGTTCCGGCGGCGCGGGTTGAGGCTTGTCGGTTTGGGGCCGAGGTGCCGGCTGCGGGGCCGGCCGCATCGGCGTCGCCTGTTGATTAGGGCGCTGGGTGTGACGCGGAGCCGGGGGTGCGCTACGGCGGATCGGACGATCTTCGTCGCTGGAGGGGCGGGGCTCGAACGGGATGGAGCGGCCCTGGGCGTCCAGGGTGAAGACCTGTTCAAAGCCTACGGTGTCGAAGTTGATGGCGCGTGTGTCCTGGCCATAGCTGTCGGCCTGAAGCGCGGCCACGGTGCCGTGGCGCATCAAGACCTGGAAGGCGACGGCGTCCTGTAATCCGTCGATCATGACGTGGACCGTGCCGAAGGGACCGTCGGCCGTGGTGGCGGGGCGCGGGCGGTCCAGCGTCAGGCCGGTATAGGCGCCGAAGGCCATGTTGCGACGCTGGCTGGTTTTGGCCGCCGCAAACTGGGCGGCGAGGTCCGGGATGGTGTGCCGCAGGTCATGCGCCAGGGCGGCCATGACGGCCCGTTCGAGACGCGTCAGGGGAATGTTGACGGTGGCGGCGCGGGGGGTGGCCATCGCTCACTCCGTTTCCGGCAGATAGTCGGCGGGCAGGGGCAGGTCGGGGGTCTCGGCCTGCCAGTAGACGCTGACGATCCACCAGCGCGTGCCGTCGTCGAACAACTGGATGGAATTGATGCCGCGCATGAAGGGTCGGGCGTCGGTCGCGGCGCGCCGGGCCTCATAGGTGGAGAACAGGTGGGCGATGCGGCCGTAGCGGTCAGTGCGGCGCGCGATCTCCTGCTCATGAAAGCCGTCGCGGACCAGGCTGGGCCCGGCGCGATCGACATAGTCCTGAGGCGTCAGGGGGCGCAGGTTGCTTTGACCTTGGGCGTCCGTACCGGTGGGCATCAGCCGGGCGGAGGGATGGAACAGGTGGCGGAACCGGTCCCAGTCGCGGGCCACGCCAGCGTCGCCCGAAATGCTGGCGTAGAGGGCGGCGACAATGGCGTCCATCGAGGCGACATCGGGAGCGTAGGCGGGGTTGGAAGCGGAGGCTGGCGCGGGGGCAGGCGGCGGGGTCTGGGCTGAGGCGCTGGTGGCTGTGATAGCCAAGGCGAAGACGAGGATGGCGATGCGCATGAGAGGTCCCTCGTGTCCTGGCCGCATCAGACTGGCGACATTGCGGTGGAGACGGACGGCTGGTCCTGAGCGGCGAGACGAAGTTTCTGTTCTGTAGCCCACTGACGAATCTGGAACACGAGCAGAACGAGAAGGCAGGCCTGAACTGTGAAGAGCCGCATGGTGGCCGATGAGAACAGTGGGTGTGCATTGGCCCAGAATGCCGGAAACAGGCCTATGCTGGCCGCCAGCAAAATCGCGGCAATCACGAACGCCAGCGAAAGCCAGCCGAATTGTTGATCCTTTAGATATCTGGTTCCGCCAATCGTCTCGACGATTCGGCGCATCAACTCAGGAGGGTGAAGCCCGTTCGCGGGTGGCTGAGACCACGTCTCAAAGCCGTTCTCAGGTGGACGGGTGACCCTGTCGCTGAGATGGCTGACCGTCGGTCGATGATTAGCTGTCTTGGCGATCGTGCCGAGTATCCAGATGAGAAAAATACTTGCCAATAACAGGACTGCATAAGGTCCAAGCAATGGGCTGCCGCCATCCGGAAATGCGATCTCTTCAGTGAGTGTCACCCACAAGTAGCCGAACGGCCAGATCAGCTTCATCACAAGATCGCCGACCAGCGAGTTTTGGATCGCGTCGATGATTTTCCGGGCAAGCGTATCCATGCCCGGACCCTAACCGCAAACCGCGGTTCCTGAAAACCGGAGAGACCATGAAAGAGACCAAGACCGTCTCGGGCACGCCCGAGGCTCGCGCCGTGCTGCACGAAATGATGGCGGCGTTCGAGGCGTTCAAAGGGGCGAACGATGCCCGGCTGGACGAGATCGAGAAGAAGGCGTCGGCCGATGTGCTGCTGGAGGAGAAGGTGGCGCGGATCGATGCGGCAGTGGGCGCGGCCCAGGCGCGGCTGGATCGAGTTGTGAGCGAGGCGCGCAGGCCGGAGCTGGGGATGGCCCCCTCCACCGCTTCGCGGTCCCCCTCCCCCGGTGGGGGAGGATTGGAGGCGAAGGCCGCCTTCGACGGGTATCTGAAGACGGGGCAGGCGTTCGGGCTGGAGCTGAAGGCGGGGTTGTCGTCGGCGTCGAACTCGGCGGGGTATGTGGTGCCGCCGGAGACGGAGCGGGCGATCGAGCGGCGCTTGATGGCGGGCTCGCCGATGCGCGAGATTTCGACGGTGCGTACCGTGGGCTCGGGCGTGTTCAGAAAGCCGGTGTCGACGGCCGGCGTGGTGGCCGGATGGGTGGCCGAGACGGCGGGCCGGCCCGAGACGGACCCGGCGACGCTGGCCCTGCTGGAGTTCCCGTCGGCCGATCTGTACGCCAGTCCGGCGGCGACTCAGTCCCTGCTGGACGACGCCATGATCGACCTGGACGAATGGCTGGCCGCAGAGGTCGAGGATGCGTTCGCGGCGCAGGAAACCCAGGCCTTCGTCAACGGTGACGGGATCAACAAGCCCAAGGGCTTCCTGAGCTATACGACCGTGGCCGATGCGAGCCAGACCTGGGGCCAGATCGGCTATGTGGCTTCCGGCGCGGCGGGTGCCTTTACGGCGACGACGGCGTCGAGCAATCCGACCGACAAGCTGATTGACCTGATCTATGCGCCCAAGGCCCAGTATCGGCCGAACGGGCGGTTCGTGATGAACCGGCGCACGGTCTCGACGGTGCGCAAGTTCAAGGATGTGGACGGCAACTACATCTGGACGCCGCCGTCGCGGGTCGGGGAAACGGCGTCGCTGCTGGGCTATGCGGTGACCGAGATCGAGACGATGCCGGATATCGCGGCGAACAGTCTGTCGATCGCGTTCGGCGACTTCCAGCGGGGGTATCTGATCGTGGATCGGGCGGGGGTGCGGGTGTTGCGCGATCCCTATTCGGCCAAGCCCTATGTGCTGTTCTACACGACCAAGCGGGTCGGCGGCGGGGTGCAGAACTTCGACGCGATCAAGGTGCTGAAGTTCAGCGCGACGTAGGTGAACCAAACCCTCTCCCGAGGGGAGAGGGAGATCGCGCACGGCGGCGATAGCCGTCGTGTTGGCGCGGTCGGGTGAGGGCGACCGGTGGTGGCCGTTTGCAAACCGTAACCCCTCACCCTTTCGCACAAGAACGACCGCAAGCGGTCGTGTGCTCAAGCCCTCTCCCGCTGGGAGAGGGAGCGCTGACACCCCCAGACACCGGAGATTCCCCATGACAGCACCCGTCAGCCTGACGGAGGCGAAGCTGTTCCTGCGCGTCGAGCACGAGGCGGAGGACGGGCTGATCGGCACATTGATCGAGGCGGCGCGGGCGCGGGTGGAGGGGGAGGTGGGGCTGAGCCTGACCTCGACCAGCCCGGCGCCGTTGCGGCTGGCGATCCTGATGCTGGCGCTGCGCGCCTATGAGCGGGGCGAGGTGGAGATAGCGGTCGCGCCGGTCGAAGCCTGGATCGCACCGTATCGGGTGGTGCGGATATGAAGATTTTGGCCGGACTGTTCGAGGCTGTGGAATCCCGCACGCCGTATGGCGGGGTGGCGGTCAGCTATGAGCCGGTGAGGTCGGCGTGGCTGAAGCTGGGGGCAAGGCGGCGGCGCGAGAAGAGCGAGCCGGGCGGGGTGCGCGTGGTCGAGGTGGTCACGGCAGAGACGCGGTCGGACCCGCGGCTGATCGCCGGGCGGGTGCTGAGGTTCGGCGGAGCCGACTGGCGCATCCAGGCGACCGAGACGGTGGGTGGCCGGGCGATCCTGATGCTGGAGCGCAGCCGATGAGCGCACATGAGCTGGCGCTGCAAAAGGCGCTGATCGCGCATCTGTCGGAGGATGTCGCGGTGCGGGCGCTGCTGGGGGATCCGGCGAGGATCTGGGATGCGGTGCCGCATGAAGCGGAGTTGCCGCATCTGCTGATCGGACGGTGCGAGAGCCGGCCGGTGGGGGCGGATGGCGGGGGCGTGGAGCATCGGCTGACGCTGACGGTCGTGTCGCGCTTTCGCGGGACCGAGGAGGCCAAGGCGGTACTGGCGGCGGTGCGGTTCAGGCTGACGGATGCGCGGGTCGAGGCGGACGGGGTGCGGGCGGTCAGCCTGGGCGTCGTGTTCGCGGATGTGTTTCCGGCGGCGGATGGGGCGAGGACCTATGCGGTGCTGCGGGTGCGGGCCGTGACGGAGGAGGTGGAACCATGAGCGCACAACGCGGCAAGGACATATTGCTGAAGATCGAGGGGGCACCGGGGGTGTTCACCACGGTGGCGGGGTTGAGGGCGAGAACCATCAGTCTGAATGCGCGCACGGTGGATGCTACCGATGGCGACAGCGCCGGGCGGTGGCGCGAGCTGCTGGGCGGGGCCGGGGTCAAGTCGGCGGCGGTGGCGGGGCAGGGGATATTCCGCGATGCGGCCTCCGACGCCCTGATCCGCGAGGCCTTCTTTGCGCAGGAGGCGAAGCGATGGCGGCTGATCGTGCCGGATTTCGGCCAGCTGGAGGGGCCGTTCCTGGTCTCGGCGCTGGAGTATGCGGGCGAGCACGAGGGTGAGGCGACGTTCGCGATCAGCCTGGCCAGCGCGGGCGAGATCGGGTTCTCCAGCCTGTGAGCGCGGTAAACGGCGTGCGCGGCGAGGTGTCGGTGGTGCTGGCGGGCGAGGTGCGCCGACTGTGCCTGACGCTGGGGGCGCTGGCGGAGATCGAGACGGGTTTGCAGGTGAGTGGGCTGGCGGCGCTGGCCGAGCGGATGCGGGCGCTGTCGGCGGGGGATCTGCTGGTGGTGCTGGCGGCGCTGTTGCGCGGCGGGGGTGAGCGGAATCTGGCCGAGGGGCTAGCCGATGCGGCGGTCGATCCGCGCGAGGCGGCGGAGGCCGTGGCGCGGGCGTTTGCGGCGGTGGCATGAGTGCGATGGCTGGCAGCCCCCTCCCCCATCCTTCGGATGGTCCCCCTCCCCCGAGGGGGGAGGATCAGACGCCGTGGCCGGAGATGATGCGGATGGCGGCGGGGTTTGGCGTGGGGCCGCAAGCGTTCTGGCGGCTGTCGCTGAAGGAGTGGCGCATGCTGACGGCGCGGCCGGAGGCGGTGTCGCCGATGGGGCGTGGGGTATTGGAACAGATGGCGGAGCGGTGGCCGGATGAGTGACGTGTTCGAACCCGATGGCCTGGACGCGGTGCCGCGCAAGGCGGCGGAGGCGCAGGCGGCGCTGGAGGCGCTGAGGGAGCCGGCGGAGCGGGCGGCGGCCTCCATCGAGGACGCGTTCGGGCGGGCGGGGGATAGTCTGACGCGGTCGCTGGCGCGGGCTGCGGCGGACGGGGAGATCACCCTGGCCGAGCTGGCCAGGTCTGTACTGGCGGCGGTGAATGCGGCAGCGGGTGGTGGGCGCGGCGGCGGACTGGGCGAGGCCATCGCCCAGGCGGTCGGGGCGGTGTTCGGTGGCGCTCGCGCCGATGGCGGCACAGTCCTGGGCGGCGGGGCCTATCTGGTCGGGGAGCGGGGCCCGGAGGTATTTCGACCTGCGGGTGCGGGGACGATCGAGCCAGCAAGGGGTGGTGGCGTGACCGTCAATGTGCAGGTCGATGGCGGAGCGCAGGGGCTGTTGAGGTCCGAGGCGCAGATCGCCCAGATGCTGGCCAGGGCCGTCGCGCTGGGGGCGCGACGGCTTTGACGTTGGCGCTTTCGGCTCCCGCGCGTCGGGAGCCGGCCTGAGCGCATTCTTGGTGCGCTATCGCGAGCCGCGCGGCGGCTCGCCGTATGAGCGTGGGTCAGGCGAAGGTGTTGGCGGTGTCGTCGACCGGGTTCTTGGGATTGGGGCCGTATTTGTTGCGGCCGGGCTTGCTGTCGACGATGCCGATCCAGAGCAGCCAGCCCAGGTTGATCACGAAGAACAGTAGCACGATGCCGCCCATGGAGCCGAACATTGCCATCATGGCTGCGGGGTCTTCATTCTCAAGCGCCTGAGCGTTCATGGCAAAGTTGCCGAACATCGTGATGAAGAAGACGACCAGCAGGGCGATATTGGCGACAAAGGGAGCGACGACCCACCAGCCGGAGCGGCCCATGTCGTGCAGGCGTTTCACCTGCACCGCAATCTGCGGATAGATCAGGGCGATGCCGATGATGCTGCCGATGATCGGGATGAGGCCCAGCACGAAACCGGCGACGAACAGGATGCCCCAGCTGATCCAGAAGTGGGAGCGGCGCAGGCGGCCCTCGAACTGGAACATGGCCCAGGCGAAGTCGTAGGCCCCGGTGCCGGTCCGCGGCTGGGCGTAACCCAGACCACCGGCGGCTGCCGCTGAAGGCTGGCTGGACAGGGCGATGATGTCGGTGGCGACGCCGTCGGTGCCGACGAAGTCGACCTTGTCCCCGATGCGCAGGGCGGCACGGGTGCTGGAAGCGGCAAAGGTGTAGCGACCACCGTCTTCGTCGGTGATCAGGCCATCGCCCGAGAAACTGTCAACGCTGATGACTTCGCCGCGCATGAGTGTGGTCCTTCTTGTAAAAAGTCAGCCGAAGATTTCGGCGGTTTCGCGGCTGTGGCCGCCGGGGACAGGCCCGTGGACGTTCCGGTAATTCTGGGACGGCAACAGGGTGATGATGAAGGTGATCAGGCCGCCGATGTAGGGAATGACGCCCAAGAGGACGAGCCAGCCGGTCAGGCCGACATCGTGGAAGCGGCGGATCATGACGCAGACGTTGGGCAGGAAGAGACCCAACCAGACGATACCGGTCAGGATGATGAACAGGCCCCCGAAGGCGATCATATCGTCATTGTAGGTGTTGTCACCGATGCCCAGCAGGACAGTGGCGGGGACCAGAGGGATCAGCAGGAAGATCCAGTAGAACAGGGTGAACCACCAGTATTCCGAACGACGCGCCCGGCCATTTCCATCGACATAGAGGCGCAGACATTTGGTGAAATAGCCCCACGGACTGAGATCGGCCCGCCCCTGGCGGTCCGCGCGCGATGAAGTGTAGGCCAAGGACGACGGCGTCGATTGCAGCACGACCACGTCCGTTGCGATGCCGTCGCGGGGCAGGAAGTCGACCGACTGGCCCGCGAACAGCGGGGTGGGGCGAAGCAGGTCACGGAAAGACAGGCGATAGCGCTGGCCGTCTTCGCCGCTGATCAGGCCTTCGCCCGAGGCCTCGTCAAACTGAAGAATCTCGCCCCGCACAGATGCCCCCCGGCCGACCTTACGGTCTGTCGCGACAGCTTTGGCGGAAACGCGGGCAGGCGACAACCACAGACGGATACTTCCATGAGTTTTCATGACGTAAGGCTGCCGGCGCGTCTGGCCTTCGGGTCGACGGGCGGGGTGGAGCGGCGCACCGAGGTCGTGACATTGGCGTCGGGCCATGAGCGGCGTTCGACGCCGTGGGCGCAGGGGCGCAGGCGGTATCTGATCGGGGCGAACCTGAGATCACTGGACGACATGGCGGCGCTGACAGGGTTCTTCGAGGCGCGGCGGGGGCGATTGTACGGTTTCCGGTTCCGGGACTTTGCGGACTTCAAGTCGTGCGCGCCGGGGGCGGTAGTTGAGGCCGGAGATCAGGCGCTTGGGACTGGGGACGGGGTGCGGACACGGTTCGATCTGATCAAACGCTACGGCGAGGGCGAGGGCGCGCTGGAGCGGCGGGTGCGCAAGCCGGTGGCGGGGACGGTGCGGGTGGCGGTGGCGGGTGTGGAGCTGGATGCCGGCGAGTTCACGGTCGACGCGGCGACGGGCGAGGTGACGCTGGCGGTTGCGCCGGCGGTCGGGGCGGCTGTGACGGCGGGGTTCGAGTTCGACGTGCCGGTGCGGTTTGATGCGGACCGGATCGAGGTCACGCTGGAGAGTTTCGAGGCCGGGCGGATGGCGGCGGTGCCGCTGATTGAAGTGCGGGTTTGAGGGCAAGCCCATGAGACACATACCGAGTGAATTGGCCGACCGCATCGAGAGCGGGGCGGCGGGGCTGTGTCACGCCTGGGTGCTGACGCGGGCCAATGGCGTCAGGCTGGGGTTCACGGATCATGACCGCGATCTGGAGGTTGATGGGGTGATGTGCCGGGCGGACAGCGGCTGGACCGCCGGGGCGGCAGAGAGCGCGGTTGGGCTGGGGGCGGGCGCGGCCTCGGTGGCGGGCGGGCTGGACGATGACGCGATCAGCGACGCGGACGTGGAGGCGGGACTGTTCGACCGGGCGGCTGTGGAGCTGTGGCGCGTGGACTGGGCCCGGCCGGATCTGAGGGTACGGCTGTGGGTCGGGACGCTGGCGTCGATCCGCCGCGAAGGGGGAGGGTTTGTGGCCGAGTTGGCCGGGCCGACAGCGGCGCTGGAGCGGGTGGTGGGACGAACCTATGGGCGCGAGTGCGATGCAGTGCTGGGCGACGGGCGATGCCGGGTCGATGTATCGGCCTTTCCGGGCCGGGGTTGCGACAAGCGGTTCGCGACCTGCGTGGGCGTGTTCGGCAATGGGGTGAACTTTCAGGGCTTTCCGGATGTGCCGGGCGACGATTTCCTGACGGCGGTGCCGGTGGAGGGCGGGCGCAACGATGGGGGGAGCCGGCGGTGAGGGGCCAAGAGATCGTGGAGGCTGCGCGCGCCTGGCTGGGGACGCCGTATCGGCACCAGGCGAGCGTGAAGGAGATCGGGGCGGATTGTCTGGGGTTGGTGCGGGGGGTCTGGCGCGAGGTGATGGGCCGCGAGCCGGCAGCGGTGCCGGCGTACCGGGCGGACTGGGCCGAGGTCGGGGGCGAGGAGACGCTGCTGGAGGCGGCGCGGCGGTGGCTGGTGGAGATACCGGTTGCGCGGGCCAGGCCGGGGGATGTGCTGCTGTTCCGGATGGCCCCGGGGTGTGCGGTGAAGCACTGCGGGATTCTGAGTGCGGTGGATGGGGCGGAGCCGCGGTTCATCCACGCCTATTGGGGACGGGCGGTGGTCGAGAGCTGGCTGGGGCGCTGGTGGCGAGAGCGGCTGGCGGCGGCGTTCACCTGGCCGGAGGCGGCCTATGACAATCACGGAGCGGGCTGAATGGCGCAGGTGATCCTGACCAGCGTGGGGCAGTCGGTCGGGGGACCAATCGGGGCCTTCATCGGCTCGACCCTGGGGCGGGCCATCGACCAGCGAGCGATCGCCAGCCTGGAGCCGGCGCGGCAGAAGGGGCCGAGGCTCGAAACCCTGAGGGTGCAGGGAACGGCGGAGGGCGCGCCGATGGCCTGCGTCTTCGGGCGGGCACGGGTGACCGGTCAGGTAATCTGGGCCGCGCGGTTCCAGGAGGGGCGCACGACGCGCTCGGCGGGCAAGGGCGGACCGCGGACGGTCGAATACGACTATGCGCTGAGCTTTGCGGTGGCGCTGTGCGAGGGTGAGATCGACGGGGTCGGGCGCGTCTGGGCCGACGGCCAGCCGATGGATATGTCGGGCGTGACGATGCGGGTCCATCGGGGCGAGGCGGAGCAGATGCCGGACCCGCTGATCGAGGCGGTGGAGGGAGACGCCCCCGCATATCGCGGCTGTGCCTATGTGGTGTTCGAGGATCTGGCGCTGGGGCCGTTCGGCAATCGGGTGCCGCAGCTGAGTTTCGAGGTGTTTCGGCGCGCACGGGGGCCGGAACCCCGGCTGGAGGACCGGCTGGAGGGGGTGTGCCTGATCCCGGGTGCGGGAGAGTTCGTGCTGGCGACCGATGTGGTGATGCGGCGCGACGGCCTGACGCGGTCGACGCCGGAGAACCTGCACAATGGCGAGGGGCGGGCGGACCTGCTGGTATCGATCGACCAGCTGATGGCGCAGGTGCCGAACCTGAAGCGGGTCAGCCTGGTGGTGGGGTGGTTCGGGACGGATGTGCGCGCCAGCCACTGTGTCGTGAAGCCGGGGGTGGAGCAGCGGGACAAGACGACGGTGCCGACGGGATGGTCGGTGGCGGGGCTGGATCGCGGGAGCGCGCATTTGATCAGCCGTGCACCCGGTTCCAGCAGTCCTGCTTACGGCGGGACGCCGTCGGACGAGAGCGTGCGGCAGGCGGTGGTGGCGCTGAAGGCGCGCGGGCTGGAGGTGACGCTGTACCCCTTCGTCTTCATGGACTGCGAAGGTTATCCGTGGCGCGGGCGGGTGAGCGGGCGTGACGGAGCGAATGCGGCGGCGGATGTGGCAGCGGTGTTCGGGACGGCGGGCGGCTGGGGCCTGCGTCAGATGGCACTGCACTATGCGGGGCTGGTGGCAGAGACGGGGGCCGACGGGCTGCTGATCGGGTCGGAGATGCGAGGGCTGACCTGGACACGGGATGCGGGCGGCGGCTTTCCGGCGGTGGCGCAGTTCAGGACGCTGGCGGCGGAGTGCCGGTCGATCGTGGGCCCGGATGTGGCGATCAGCTATGCGGCGGATTGGTCGGAGTATTTCGGGCGGCAGACGGGTGGGGAGGTGCGGTTTCATCTTGATCCGCTGTGGGCCGATGTCAGCATCGATTACGTCGGCATCGACTGGTATCCGCCGCTGGGCGACTGGCGCGAAGACGACGGCGGGGTGGACGCGGCGACCTGGGGAGGTCCAGACGACGCCGACTATCTGGCCGCGCAGGTGGCGGGCGGAGAGGGGTTCGACTGGTACTATGCCTCGGACACGGATCGGGCGGCACAGGTGCGGACGCCGATTGCCGACACGGCGCATGGAGAGGATTGGGTCTTTCGGCCCAAGGACCTGAAGGGCTGGTGGTCGAACGCGCATCATGATCGGCCCGGCGGCGTACGCAGTCCGACGCCGACGGCCTGGGTGCCGGGGATGAAACCCATCCGCCTGACGGAGTTCGGCTGTGCGGCGGTGGATCGCGGGGCGAATGCGCCGAACCTGTTTCAGGACCCCAAGAGTTCGGAGACGGCCCTGCCGCCGGGATCGAACGGGGCGCGGGACGACCGGATGCAGCGCCGGGCGCTGGAGGCGGTGCTGGCGCATTATGCGGACCCTGAGAATAATTCGGCGGCGAGCCTTTATTCGGGGCGGATGCTGGAGGGGGCGGATGCCTGGTGCTGGGATGCGCGGCCTTATCCGGCGTTTCCGGGGCGGTCGGATGTCTGGGTCGACGCAGGAGCGTGGCGGACGGGGCACTGGCTGAACGGACGGCTGTCGGGGGAGACGCGGGACCTGATCGCGGCGATCCTGAAGCGGGGTGGGCTGAGCGAAGATGCGTTCGACATCGCGCCAGTGGCGTGCGAGGTGCAGGGCTATGTGATCGATCGGCCGATGCGGACACGCGATGCGCTGGAACCGTTGCTGGCCGGGCTGGGGCTGGTCGCGGCGGAGCGGGGCGGGAAGGTCGCGGTGTTGGGTGAAGGCGCGGTCGATCTGACGCTGGCGGAAGAGGCGATGGCTTTGCCGGATGAAGGGGTCAGTGTGCGGGCGGATCGGCGGCTGGAGGCACGACCGGGAGTGGCGCGGGTGCGGTTCATCGACGGCAATGCGGACTATCAGACCGGGGCGGTGGTTGTGCGCTCCGGCGGTGAGGCCGGCGGTGTCGATCTGGATCTACCGGCGGTATGCAGTGGGGCAACGGCACGTGCGGCGGCGGAGCGGGTGCTGGCCAGCGCGGAGGGGCGATCGCTGACGGTCGCGCTGGGGCCACTGCAAATGCTGACGTTGGAGCCGGGTGACCGGGTCGAGGTCGAGGGGCTGGCCGGGGTCTGGCGCGTCGTGCGCCTGGATCAGGACGAGACACCTTCGGTGGTGCTGGAGCCTGTCGTCGATGTAGCGGCGGGCGAGGACGATGCAACGCCGATGCCGGGCGAGCCGGGTTCGGTGGTCGGGGCACCGTTTCTGAGGGTGCTGGAGCTACCGCCTTTGCCGGGTGCAGAGGATGACGGACGGGCGCTGGCCGTGGTGGCGGCAGACCCCTGGCAACCGATGCAGGTGTTTGCGGGTATGAGCGCAGACGCGCTGACGCCGCGGGGCGAGGTGCGGTCGTCGGCGACGGTAGGCGTGCTGGTCGAGGCCCTGGCACCAGGGCAGCCGTGGCGCTGGGACACGGTTAATGACGTGGTCGTGCGTCTGGAGGGGCGAGACCCGGAGAGCCGGTCCGCTGGCGCGGTCCTGGCCGGAAGCAACGCCGTGGCAGTCGAAACGGAGGCGGGCTGGGAGATCGTGCAGCATCGCGCGGCGACGCCGGTGGGAGATGGCGTCTGGAGGCTGACGGGGCTGTTGCGGGGGCAGCAGGGGACCGAGGGCCCGATGCAGGCCGGCGCGCTGGTGGGTTCCGTCTGTGTGGTGCTGGACGACGCTCTGGCGCGGATCGCCTTGCCGCGGGGAGAGCGGGGCCTGCCGATCATCTGGCGGGCCGGGCCGCTGGGAGGACCGGCGGGGGGCGCGGGTGTCAGCGAGGTGACGCAGACGCTGACCGGCCTGCATGAGCGGCCGTGGCGGCCGGTGCATCTGGCGGCGCTGCCGGATGCTGGAGGACGGCAGGTCCGCTGGCAAACGCGCTCGCGGATCGATGGTGATCGCTGGGACGGCGAGGCGGCGGGGCCCGATCCGCTGCGGTTTCGGGTGCGAGTGCTGCAGGCTGAAACTGTGAGGCGCGAGGTCGTCGTGAAGGGCGAGGGCTGGACCTATGCGGCAAGCGATCTGGCCACGGACTTTCCGGGCGGGGTCGGTGCGGATGCCACGCTGACTGTGTCTCAATGGGGCGAAGGTTATGGCTGGGGCGACGAGGCGCGTACGCCGTTGCGCTAGATTCGGTGCCCGTCCCTTTGCGCTGCAACAGGAATGGCCTAACTGACAGGGGACGGTCGATCTGATGGAGCAGTGAGCGCGTGGCGGGTGATCCCTACAAGGAACTGGGTGTTTCCCGGACGGCGAGCGCCGATGAGATCAAGAAGGCGTTCCGCAAGCTGGCCAAGGAACTGCATCCGGACAAGAACCCCGGCAACAAGGCGGCGGACGAGCGGTTCAAGCGTATCACGGCAGCCTTTGACCTGGTCGGAGACGCCGAGAAGCGCGCTAAGTACGACCGGGGCGAGATCGATGCCGACGGCCGCGAGCAGTTCCGGGGCGGTGGGTTCGGCGGCGCGGGCGGCCGCGGGGGCGGCAATCCCTTCGGCCAGGGCGGCGGGGCGCAGGCCGGGTTCGAGAATATCGATCTGGACGAGATCTTTGGCGGCATGTTTGGCGGGGGGGCCGGTCGCGGGCGCGGCGGGGCCGGCAGCGGCTATGCGCCCCGGGGCCAGGATGTGCGAGCCACGCTGGAAATCAGTCTGGAGGACGCGATCAGCGGCAATACCCGGCGCATCCAGTTCTCGGATGGACGCACGCTGGATGTGGCCATCCCCAAGGGCGCGTCGGATGGACAGACGATCCGGCTAAAGGGCCAGGGTGCGCCGGGTCGAGGCGGCGTCGCGGGCGATGCCCTGATCGAGCTGAAGATCGCCAAGCATCCCGTGTTCACACGCGAGGGCGCGGACCTGACCATGGACCTGCCTGTGACGCTGTATGACGCAGTGCTGGGCGGCAAAATTCCGGTGCGGACGCCAGAGGGGACGGTCAGCATGACCATTCCCAAGGGGTCCAACTCAGGCAAGGTGTTGCGGCTGAAGGGGCGGGGGGCGTTTGCAGACGGCCGGCGCGGCGATCTGCTGGCCCGGCTGATGATCATGCTGCCCGAGACTGAGGATCCGGCCCTGACCAATCTGGCGCAGGGGATGCGGGACAAGGGTCCGTACAAGCCGTGGCGCGATTGATGTCCGGCAAGCCGAATGTGAAACCGGAAAGGCCGTGGTTTTCCGCAGGGCCGACGGCCAAACGGCCGGGCTGGTCCAGCCAGGCATTGAACCATGATCTGCTGGGACGGGGCATCCGCGCGCCGGAGGTTGTGGCGCGGTTCGCGCATGGACTGACGCTGACGCGCGAGTTGTTGCAGGTGCCGGACGACTGGGTGCTGGTCTATCTGCCGGGATCGGACACGGGCGCGGTCGAGGCGGCGCTGTGGTCCATGCTGGGCGAGCGCCCGGTGCAGGTTCTGGCGTTCGAGAACTTCGGTCAGGTCTGGGCGACCGATATCCGCGATCACCTGAAGCTGGAGCCCGAGGTGATCGAGGCTCCATGGGGGCAGTGGCCGGATGTGTCGGGGATCGATCCGGCCAAGGATCTGGTCTTTCCGTGGAACGGGACGACGGCAGGGGTGAAGGCCCCGAATTCGGACTGGATCGCGGACGACCGCGAGGGTCTGGTGATCTGTGACGCGACGTCGGCGGCGTTCGCGATGGCTCTGCCCTGGAGCAAGCTGGATGTGGTGACCTTCAGTTTTCAGAAGGCGCTGGGCGGTGAGGCCGGGCTGGGGGTGGCGGCGATGTCCCCCAGAGCGGTGGAGCGTCTGGATCGCTATGCGCCACCGCGGGCCGTACCCAAGGTGCTGAGGTTGCGGGACAGCAAAGGCTTCGACCGGACGCTGGCGTCGGGGTCGATGATCAACACCTTCTCGGTCTGGACACTGGAAGACTGGATCGATGCGGTGGAATGGGGGCTGTCGATTGGCGGGCTGAAGACGCTGATCGCGCGGACCGAGGCGAATGCGGCGGCGCTGGATGCGTGGGTACACAAGACGGCCTGGGTCGACTATCTGGCGGAAAATCCTGCGACGCGATCGACGACGTCGGTATGTCTGAAGATCGTGGACGAGCGCGTCGTGGCGATGGAAGCGTCGGAGCGGCATGCGCTGGTGCTGCGGATCAAGGCGCTGCTGGAGGCCGAAGGCGCTGCCTTCGATGTTGAGAGCCATCGCAACGCGCCTGCGGGCCTTCGCATCTGGTGCGGGTGCACGGTCGAGACGGCGGATGTCGAGGCCCTGACGCCGTGGCTGGACTGGGCGTTCGAGGCGGCGCTGGCGGAATAATCCGCGCACGGGACGACATCCCTCGATTCCCCCGCTATAGGCTGCGCCCGCGTTCCGGGTTGTCGGTCGGCGGAGAACTCTCTTGGCAAATGTCGCAGTGGTCGGGGCCCAGTGGGGCGACGAGGGCAAGGGCAAGATCGTGGACTGGCTGTCCAACCGAGCCGATATGGTCGTGCGGTTCCAGGGCGGTCACAATGCGGGCCATACGCTGGTCGTGGACGGCAAGGTCTATAAGCTGGCCCTGCTGCCCAGCGGCGTGGTGCAGGGAAAGCCGTCGATCATCGGCAATGGCGTGGTGGTCGACCCTTGGCACCTGGTCGGCGAGATCGACAAGATCACGGCCCAGGGCGTGGCGATCACGCCGGATATCCTGACGATTGCCGACAATGCCTGCCTGATCCTGCCGATTCATCCGGCGCTGGACGTCGCGCGCGAGGCGGCGGCGAGCGCGCCGGGAGCCAAGATCGGCACAACGGGACGGGGCATCGGCCCGGCCTATGAGGACAAGGTCGGACGCCGGGCCATCCGCGTGTGCGACCTGGCCAATGAAGACGACCTGAAGGTCAAGATCGAGCGGTTGCGGTCGCATCACGATCCGCTGCGGGCGGGCCTGGGGCTGGAGCCGATCGATCCGGAGGCGCTGTTGAGCCAGCTGCTGGAGATCGCGCCAAAGATCCTGCCGTTCGTGAAGCCGGCCTGGCGGGTTCTGGATCAGGCCAAGCGCGACGGCCAGCGGGTGCTGTTCGAAGGGGCGCAGGGCGCGTTCCTGGACGTGGACCACGGCACCTATCCCTATGTCACCTCATCGAACACGGTGGCGGGGCAGGCGGCGGCCGGATCGGGTATAGGGCCTCGCGGGGTCGGCTATGTGCTGGGGATCGTGAAGGCCTATACGACGCGCGTCGGCGAGGGGCCGTTCGCCTGCGAGCTGAACGATGCGGTGGGCGAGCATCTGGCCACCGTCGGGCGCGAAGTCGGGGTCAACACCGGGCGGGCGCGGCGGTGCGGCTGGTTTGATGCGGTGCTGGTGCGCCAGTCGGTGGCGATCAACGGCATCGACGGGATCGCACTCACTAAGCTTGATGTGCTGGACGGGCTGGAGACGCTGAAGATCTGCGTCGGTTACCGGATCGATGGCGAGGTGCTGGACTATCTGCCGAGCAGTCTGAGGGCGCAGGCAGCGGCCGAGCCTGTTTTCGAAGAACTGGAAGGCTGGAGCGACACGACGGCGGGGGCGCGGAGTTTCAAGGATCTTAACGCCAATGCGATCAAATATGTGCGTCGCATCGAGGAACTGATCGGGGCGCCGGTCGCCCTGCTGTCGACCAGCCCGGAGCGGGACGACACCATCATGATGCGCGATCCGTTCCAAGGGTGATCTTCAACGGGTCTTAACCGGCGGAGGCTAGGCTTTCAGCCCGCGTGGGAGACTCTGTTCGTGTTCGCTGTCGATCGTCGATTTCTGGCCAAGCTGGAACCCGTCATCAAACGGGTGCTGATCGTCGATCCCAACGGTCATGCGGCCCGCATGCTGATGGACATCATGAAGGGCCTGGGCGCACGAGAAGTCGTGGTTGAGGCCGAAAATGGTTCCGCCATGCGCATGGCCGAGGCCCTGGAGCCGGGCCTGATCTTCACCGAGCGCAGCGGCGATGGGCTGAACGGCGAGGCGCTGACCAAGGCTATTCGCCGCTCGCACATGGCGTGCCGGCAGTCGCCGATTATCATGATCACGGGCGAGGCGACGGCGCAGACGATCATCGGGGCCCGCGATGCCGGTGTGCACGAGTTCCTGCGCAAGCCGTTTGCCAGCGCCGATCTGTACAAGCGGATCGAAAATGTCGCGGTCAAGCCGCGTGGTTGGGTCGAAGGCATCGCCTATGTCGGGCCGGATCGCAGGCGCTTTAACTCTGGCGAATACAAGGGGCCGGGCAAGCGCAAGAGCGATGCGGCAGCGCGAGGACCTGCGGCCTTGGCCGAGGCCAAGGATCAGGCGATGCGTATTCTGGCCGCAGCTCTGAACCAGTTCGACAGCGACCCGATGCAGGCCACGCGCGCGGTGAAACAGCAGGCTGCAACGTTGAAAGAGGTGGCCATGAAGACGGCTGACCAACCGCTGCAGCTGGCCGTCGGCGCGCTGGAAGTCAGTCTGGCGTCAGGTCCGCCGACCAAGGCGACGCTGGCGGCCCCGATCGGTGGGCTGCTGGCCCTGGTCCATCTGGAGCCCAGCAGAAAGGCTGGCTTACGGATCAGCCGGCCTTTTTGTCTTGTAAGCTTCTGATCGGCTCAGGCGTCGACCAGATTGCGGTCTTCGGCCGCGGCGCGCATGGCCTTCTGCAGCTTTTCGAACGCGCGGACCTCGATCTGACGCACGCGTTCGCGCGACACGCCATATTGACCTGCCAGTTCTTCCAGAGTGACCGGATCGTCCTTGAGGCGACGCTCCGTGAGGATGTGTTTCTCGCGGTCCGTCAGCTCTTGCATGGCTTCCTCAAGCAGGCCCATGCGCAAGGACTTCTCCTCGCTCTCGGCCAGCGCGGTCTCTTGCGAAACCTGGGTGTCGTCGGCCAGCCAGTCCTGCCACTCGCTTTCGCCGTCCGAGCGGATCGGCGCGTTAAGTGAGGAGTCGCCGCCGAGGCGACGGTTCATGTCGGTGACGTCCTGCTCAGACACGCCCAGCTTGGTGGCAATGGCCGACAGGTGTTCGGGATGCAGGTCGCCTTCCTCGAAGGCCGAGATCTGGCTCTTGGCCTTGCGCAGGTTGAAGAACAGCTTCTTCTGCGCCGCCGTGGTGCCCATCTTCACGAGCGACCAGCTGCGCAGGATGTATTCCTGGATCGAGGCGCGGATCCACCACATGGCGTAGGTGGCCAGGCGGAAACCCTTATCGGGATCGAACTTCTTGACGGCCTGCATCAGGCCGACGTTGCCCTCGGAGATCACCTCGCCGATCGGCAGGCCGTAGCCGCGATACCCCATGGCAATCTTGGCCACAAGGCGCAGGTGCGAGGTGACCAGTCGGTGCGCGGCCTCGGGGTCCTGATGCTCTTCCCAGCGCTTGGCCAGCATGAACTCTTCGTCCTTGGCCAGCATCGGAAACTTGCGGATTTCGGTGAGGTAACGCGACAGCCCCTGTTCGGGCGACATTACCGTTAGTGATCTGGCGACAGCCATATGGTCCCTCCGACCGTAAAACGAGCGGGCTCTACGGAGACGGCCACCCAATGTGCACCATCGCCTCACCCCTCAACCGATGAAGTAGTGTCGGGTTTCCGCATTTGTCAGTGGCGGATCGTCACACAAAAGCGTGACCGTTGCCCCGATGCCACGGCATCGAACGAGGTGCTGTATAGCAGGATGTCCGTCCTTTATCAAGACGGACTATGGGTCAGAGTGCAGAGAGCTGCGCTTCCAGCGCCAGCATGTCGGCGGGAGGGGCAGTTTCGAAGCGCAGGGCTTCGCCGGTAACCGGATGCACAAAGCCCAGAACGGCGGCGTGCAGGGCCTGGCGGGTCAGGCCGGAAGCGGCGATGGCGGCGCGTACCGGTGTGGCGGGACTGCCGGAGCCATAGGTGGCGTCGCCGAGGATGGGGCAGCCCTTGGAGGCCATGTGGACGCGGATTTGATGAGTGCGACCGGTATGCAGCGCGCAGGCCACGCGGGCGGCCAAGAACGGCCCGGTCTGACGTAGGCCTTTTCCGCGCAAAACGAGTTGCTCTCCGAAGATTTTTTCAACGGCGTAGTCTGTGATGGCTTCGCGGCCGCCTGACTTTAGAACAGCCATTTTTTTCCGGTCACCATGAGAGCGACCAATCAGGGTTTGAATCCTTCCCTCGCGCGGCATCGGCATGCCGCGGGTCAGGGCGATGTAGGTCCGCTCGATATCGTGGGTGGCGAACAGGGCAGAGAGGCCGACGTGGGCGCGATCGGTCTTGGCGGCGACCATGACGCCGGAGGTGTCCTTGTCCAGCCGGTGGACGATGCCGGGGCGGGCCACGCCGCCAATGCCCGACAGGCTGTCGCCGCAATGGGCCAGCAGGGCATTGACCAGAGTGCCGTCCGGGGTGCCAGGGGCCGGATGGGCCGCCATGCCCGCGGGCTTGTCGATCACGATCAGGTCGGCGTCCTCGAACAGGACGGTCAGCGATATCGCCTGCGGCAGGGGCGTGGCTGAGACGATCGGAGGAGGCGTGACGGCATAGAGACCGGGCAGGGCCTTGGCCGAGCCATTGGACACGACCTGGCCGTCACAAGTGACCGCCCCCTCCGCCAACAGCGTCTGGAGCCGGGCGCGTGACAGGGTGGGGAAGGTGACGGCTAATGCCTTGTCGAGACGCACGCCCTTCAGATCGATCCGGGCCTCCAGAACGGGTTGCGCAGCGGCATCCGGTTCGGCGTCATCCAGAACATCATCGGCCATTAGAGGTTCTTCGGACACGCAGGACTCCATCGCCCGCAGGCGTTCAAACGGTCTAGCATGACGCGACCTGACGGAGCCAATGACGCTCTTGGAGACCGCCAGGCTGTGCGGCATGATTGCAGTCTCGGGGGTCTCGAAGATGACGATGGTAATCAGGACTATGGTTCTCAGCGCGATGGCTGGTGCGGCCGCGCTGGCTCTGAGCAGTTGCGCTACAATGAGCGAGGACCAGTGCCTGGCCGGAGCGTGGGGCGAGCGAGGCTACAAGGACGGACTGGAGGGGTTGGCGCAAACGCGGCTGGCCGATCATGCCGAGGCCTGTGCGAAGTATGGCGTGGTGCCGGAAACCGAGGTCTATATGTCGGCGCGCGAGGATGGCCTGCGCAGTTACTGCACGCCCAGTGGCGGCTTTCAGGCGGGACGACAGGGCCGCAGCTATGCCGGAGTCTGCCCGGCTTATGCCGAGGAAGAGTTCATTCCGGCGTTCGAGGACGGGCGGCGGGTCTATGCCGTGGAGCAGGCGGTGTCGTCGGCGGAGAGCGACCTGAGCTCGGCCATTTCACGCATCGATGACCGCGAGGACAAGCTGGAGGCGAAACGCCGGGAACTGGACGAAGAAGGTCTGACCGACGAGCAGCGCCAGCGCATCCGCGACCGGATCGAGGAAGTGCGCGGCGAGATCAGGGATGCAAGACGACGGGCGCGAGAGGCCGAGGATGCCTTGCGTTATGCCCGCGTCGAGGCAGACCGGCTGCGTTTTTCGATCGGAAGCCGATACGGCGGCTGGTAGGCCGCCGCACGCATTCAGGCGATCAGGCGGCCTTGGACTTGGCCGAGCCGAAATGTGGGTTCAGTTCGCCCCTGGCGTAGCGCTGGGCCATCTGGGCGGTGGACAGCGGCTTGATCTTGGACGCCTGACCCTCGCAGCCGAACTGGACGAAACGCTCCTGGCAGAGTTTGCGCATCGCCTCCTTGGCGGGCTTCAGATAGGCGCGCGGGTCGAACTCGCCCGGCTTCTCGGCCAGGATTTTCCGGATCGCGCCGGTCATGGCCATGCGGTTGTCAGTGTCGATGTTGATCTTGCGCACGCCGTGCTTGATGCCGCGCTGGATCTCCTCGACCGGCACGCCCCAGGTCTGGGGCATCTGGCCGCCGTACTGGTTGATAATGTCCTGCAGGTCCTGCGGCACGCTGGACGAGCCATGCATCACCAGGTGGGTGTCAGGCAGGCGGCGGTGGATTTCCTCGATCACATTCATGGCCAGGACGTCGCCGTCCGGCTGGCGCGTGAACTTGTAGGCTCCGTGGCTGGTACCCATGGCGATGGCCAGGGCGTCGACCTGGGTCTCGCGCACGAAGTCGACGGCCTGGTCCGGATCGGTCAGCAACTGGGAATGATCCAGCTTGCCCTCGAAGCCATGGCCGTCCTCGGCCTCGCCCATGCCGGTTTCCAGCGAACCCAGAACGCCCAGCTCGCCCTCGACCGAGACACCGCAGGAGTGGGCCATCTGGACCACGCGGCGTGTGACGTCGACGTTGTATTCGTAGGAGGCGGGGGTCTTGGCGTCCTCTTCCAGCGAGCCGTCCATCATCACAGAGGTGAAGCCGTACTGGATAGCGGTGGCGCAGGTCGCGGGGCCGTTGCCGTGATCCTGGTGCATGCAGACCGGAATGTGCGGATACAGCTCGGCCAGGGCGTCGATCAGTTTGGCGAGGACGATGTCATTGGCATAGTTCCGCGCGCCGCGGCTGGCCTGAATGATGACCGGGGCGTTGACCGCCTCGGCCGCCTCCATGATGGCCAGGCCCTGTTCCATGTTGTTGATGTTGTAGGCGGGCAGGCCGTAGCCTTCCTCTGCCGCGTGATCGAGCAGTTGTCGCAGCGTGATGCGCGCCATGGGTGTCTCCTGAAGCCCTTTTTGATTTTGACGCTGGTTTAGCCGCGTCGCGCGGCGAAGTCACGCAATGTTACAGGATCGGCCTCAGCCTCTGAGCGCCAGGACGCCTGGTAGGGGCTTGCCCTCCATCCATTCCAAGAAGGCCCCGCCGGCGGTGGAGACGAAGGTCATGTCGTCGCTGACACCCGCATGGTTCAGGGCCGAGACGGTGTCGCCGCCGCCGCCGACGGCGACCAGCGATCCGGCCTTGGCGCGGGCCGCCACGTGGCGCGCGACCGCGACGGTGGCGGTGTCGAACGGGGGCACCTCGAACACGCCCAGCGGACCGTTCCAGATCAGTGTCTTGCAGCCGTCGATGGCGGCGTTCAGTCGGGCGACGGAGGCGGGACCGGCGTCCAGGATCTTGTCGTCAGCGGACAGGGTCTCGCCGGCCTTGACGGTGCGGTAGTCGGCACCCGGCTTCACCTCGGTAGCCACGATCAGGTCGATGGGAAGCAGCAGCTCGCAGCCACGATCCGCCGCCTCCTGCATGATCTCGCGGGCGGTGGCTTCCATGTCCTTTTCGGCCAGCGAACCGCCGATGTCGAAGCCCTGGGCATAGAGGAAGGTGTTGGCCATGCCGCCGCCGATGGCCAGCTTGTCCAGCTGTCCGACCAGGTTCTTGAGCAGGTCCAACTTGGTGGAGACCTTGGCCCCGCCGACGATGCCGATGACGGGTTTGGTGGGATTGCCCAGCGCCGCATCGAGCGCCTCCAGCTCGCGGCGCATGGACTCGCCGGCATAGGCGGGCAGCAGCCGGGCCAGGCCTTCGGTCGAGGCATGGGCACGGTGGGCGGCGGAGAAGGCGTCGTTGACGTAGAGGTCGCCAAGGTCGGCCAGTTGCTGGGCGAAGGCCGGATCGTTGGTCTCCTCACCCGCATGGAAGCGGACGTTTTCCAGCAGGATCACGCCGCCCGCATCCAGGTCGGCGATGGCGGCCTTGGCTTCGTCGCCCACGCAGTCGTCGGCGAAGCGGACGGGGGCACCGATCAGGGCTTCCAGATCATCGACCACGGGCTGCAGGCTCATGGACGGCACGACCTTGCCCTTGGGCCGGTCGAAGTGGGCCAGCAGGGCGACCTTGGCTCCCGCATCGCGCAGCTTCTGGATCGTCGGCAGGGCAACACGCAGGCGGGTGTCGTCGGTGACCTTGCCGTCCTCCATCGGGACGTTGAAATCCACGCGGACAAGGGCGGCCTTGCCGGCGAGGGAGGGGGCGTCGTCGAGGGTACGGAAGGTCATGGTTCGCTCCTGTCTGCCTTCTCCCGAGGGGAGAAGGTGGCGGGGCGGAGCCCCGTCGGATGAGGGGTTCAGGTGGTAGGTGAGCATGGCACCGTAACCCCTCACCCTTTCGCACAAGGACGACGGCGATGCCGCCGTGCGCTCAAGCCCTCTCCCGCTGGGAGAGGGAGCAGAAGTTAGATGAACCTCGCCATCACCAGCGCCGTGTCTGCCATCCGTGTGGCGAAGCCCCATTCGTTGTCGTACCAGCTCAGCACGCGCGCCAGCTTGCCGTCGACGACCTGGGTCTGAGGCAGGGCGGCGGTCGAGGAGGCGGCGATGTGGTTCAGGTCGCTGGAGACCAGGGCCTCGTCGGTGGTGAACAGGACGCCCTTCATCGGACCGTCGGCGGCGGCCTGAAGTGCTGAGTTGATCTCTTCCACCGTGACCTCGCGGCCGGCGACGACCTTCAGGTCCACGACCGAAACGTTCGGGGTCGGGACGCGGATGGACGAGCCGTCCAGCTTGCCCTTCAGTTCCGGCAGGACCAGGCCCAGGGCCTTGGCGGCACCGGTCGAGGTCGGGATCATCGACAGGGCGGCGGCGCGGGCGCGATACAGATCCTTGTGCATCGTATCCAGCGTCGGCTGGTCGCCGGTATAGCTGTGGATCGTGGTCATATAGCCGCGCTCGATGCCGAACAGGTCGTTCAGCACCTTGGCGACGGGGGCCAGGGCGTTGGTGGTGCACGAGCCGTTCGACACGACGATGTCGTCGGCGGTCAGGGTGTCGTGGTTGACCTTGTAGACGATGGTCTTGTCGGCATTGTCGCCGGGAGCCGAGATCAGGACGCGCTTGGCCCCCGCCTTCAAATGCGCCTCGGCCTTGTCACGGGCGGTGAAGATACCCGTGCATTCGAAGGCGATGTCAACGTTCAGGTCTTTGTGCGGCAGGTTGGCCGGATCGCGCTCGGCCGTCACCTTGATCTTGCCCAGGCCCACGTCGATCCAGTCCTCGCCCGAGGTAATGGCGCCGGGGAAACGGCCGTGCACGCTGTCGTATTTCAGCAGGTGGGCATTGGTGGCCACGGGCCCCAGGTCGTTGATCGCCACCACCTCGATATCGCGACGGCCATGCTCGACGATCGAGCGCAGGACGAGACGGCCGATGCGGCCAAAGCCGTTGATGGCGACGCGAACGGTCATGGGCGGGCTTCCTTTGAAAGAATTCGTGATCGGCGGCTTCAATGGAACCCTGAGCGTCCGGTTTCAACCCCTGCGGGGCCAGTTGTGACTTCACACACTGCCAGCGACTGTTACGGCACAGGTTGATCCGGCGCAGCGGGCGGAAGGGATAACCGGGCTATCTCGACACTTGAGGCTGGCGCCCTGTAGCGTGCCAGACATGCTCACTGTGTCGTCTGTCGCGCGCCCGCTCCTCGTTGTCCTGGCGGCGCTGTCGCTGGGGGCCTGTGCCTCCATTCCCTATGCGCGGACGTACGAGCCGCAAGGGATCGCCCAGCCGGCGGATCGCTCTGCGGAGCGGGCGGCGCTGAACGCCAAGGTCTATGACGCAGTGGTCCGATACACCGAGAAGCTTTTCTACAAGCCGGACTTCGGCGGGGTGCCGTTTGTGGCGGAGGCCCAGGCGCGACGGGCAGAGGCGGTGGCCCAGCCCACATCGGACGGCCTGCATGTCGAGCTGACCGAACTGCTGGACCTGCTGGACGACGACCATACCGTCACCCTCAGCCCGCTGGAGCGGGAACGCTATTATGAGCTTCAACGAACCGGCCAGACGACAGGCTATGGCTTTACCGTCACGCCGCGCGGCGACGACCGGTTCGTGGCCACGGTCGTGCCGGGATCGGCGGCTGAGGCGGCGGGGGTCACGCCGGGCTGGCGGATTGAGACCGTAAGCGGGCTGTCCGTCCTGCTGGCCGTGCCGCCGGTGGTGGGGCGCACCGACACCCTGGTGTTTCTGGACGATGCGGGTGAGCGCCACAGCGTGGATCTTCCAGGCGTGACCATGCCGGTGCGGCCCCGGTTCGTGGCCGAGCGCAAGGATGGAAACATCGCCTACATCCGCTTCGACGACTTCGACGCGACCCGGTACAACCAGTTCTACGACGAGATGGAGACCTTCGCCGACAATCCGCCGGCGGGGCTGATCATCGACCTGCGCACCAACGGTGGAGGGATACTGACCATCGCCGGACAGGTGATGGGCTGGCTGTTCGCGGAGCGGCAGGATTACACCGTGGTCAAGGGGCGCTTCATCGACACGCGCTACAACATCCAGGCGGCGTCGCAGCCCTATCTGGGGCCAGTGGTCATGCTGATCGGACCGGGCACGGGCAGTGCGGCGGAACTGCTGTCCGGCGTGGCGCAGGAAAAGGGCAGGGCGACCATCGTCGGCCTGCGATCGCGCGGGGCGGTGACCGGAACGCGACCCATCGAACTGCCGGATGGAGGCCTGCTACGCGTCGGCACGATCGTGATGACCACGCCGGAAGGGCGCAATCTGGAAGGCGTGGGCGTCACCCCGGACATCGAAGTGCCAGACGACTGGGCGGCGCGGCGTGCGGGACGCGATCCGACGCTGGAAGCGGGGATGGCGGCGATCCAGGCGGCTATCGCTCAGGCCGCGGCAAATGCGTCGCCACAGGCGGTTGCCGGGTCAGTCTCGGACGGGTCTGACCTTTCCTGAAGCTTCACGCGCGCGCTCGCGGGCCTGTTCGACCGTCTCGCCGCGCGCCGTCGCCACGCCCATGCGGCGCCGCTCATAGCTTTCAGGCTTGCCGAAAAGGCGCAGGTCGGCGGTGGGGACGGACAGGGCCTCGGCCACACCCTCGAAGGCGATACCTGGGGCGTCCATGCCGCCATAGATGACCGCGCTGGCCCCCGGCTCGCGCAGGGTGACATCGACGGGCAGGCCCAGGATGGCGCGGGCGTGCAGGGCGAACTCGGACTGGACCTGGGTGGCCAGGGTCACCAGACCCGTGTCGTGCGGGCGGGGCGAGACCTCCGAGAACCAGACCTGGTCGCCCTTGACGAACAGCTCCACCCCGAAGACGCCGAGGCCGCCTAGGGCATCGGTGATCTTGCTCGCGATATCCTGGGCCGAGGCGAGGGCGGCGGGGGTCATGGCCTGCGGCTGCCAGCTTTCGACATAGTCGCCTTTCTCCTGGCGATGCCCGATGGGGGCGCAGAAGTCGGTACGGATGCTGCCGTCGGCGGCCCGTGACCGTACGGTCAGCAGGGTGATCTCATAGTCGAAGTCGATGCGGCCCTCGACGATGACGGTGGCGGTCTCGACCCGGCCGCCCGACTGGGCATAAGCCCAGGCGTTGCCGGCGTCCTCCAAGGCCTCGATCATCGACTGGCCCTTGCCGGAGGACGACATCACCGGCTTGACGAAGACCGGCAGCCCGATCCGGTGGGCGGCCTCGGCCAGTTCGGCGGCGGAGGTGGGGAAGGCATAAGGGCTGGTCGGCAGGCCCAGCTCCTCGGCAGCCAGCCGGCGGATCCCCTCGCGGTTCATGGTCAGCTGGGTCGCGCGCGCCGTCGGGATGACGGTGGCCAGACCTGCCGCCTCGATCTGGGCCAGAACGTCGGTGGCGATGGCCTCGATCTCGGGCACGATGAAGTGCGGGGCCTCGGCCAGGATGACGCCGTTCAGGACCTGCGGATCCGTCATGGGAATGACGTGGCTGCGGTGCGCGACCTGCATGGCCGGAGCGTTGGGATAGCGATCGACGGCGATCACCTCGACCCCCAGCCGCTGAAGCTCGATCGCGACCTCCTTGCCCAGTTCGCCAGCGCCCAGGAGCATGACGCGGACGGCGGTGTCGGACAGGGGGGTGCCGAGTTTCATGGGTCAGTCTCCGGTCGCAGGTTCGATCAGGTCCCAGGCATTGCCGTAAAGGTCTTCGAAGACCACCACCTTGCCATAGGGTTCGTGACGCGGGGTCTCGCGGAAGGCGACACCCGCCGCCAGCCAGGCGGCATGGTCGCGCATCAGGTCGTCGGTCTCCAGGAACAGCCAGACCCGGCCGCCCGCCTGATTGCCGACCTGCGCCGTCTGGGCGTCGGTCGTGGCGCGGACGAGCAGCAACGAGGTCTCGCCCCCTTTCGGAGTCACGCGCACCCAGCGTTTGCCGCCGCCCATGTCGCTGTCTTCGCTGAGCTCGAACCCCAGCTTGCCGACATAGAAGGCGATCGCCTCGTCATAGTCGTGGACGAGCAGGCTGATCGCCCCGATGCGGGACATCTAGAGGCGCGCCTTGGCTGCGGCGACCACGGCCTCGGTGGTGATGCCGAACTTGTCGTACAGGACTTCCGCAGGGGCCGATGCTCCGAAGCCGGTCATGCCGACGAAGGCACCGTCCTCGCCGATGAACCGTTCCCAGCCCTGTTTGATCGCGGCCTCGACGGCGACGCGCACCGTGCCGCGACCGATGATCGAGGCCTGGTAGGCGGCGTCCTGTTGCTCGAACAGTCCGAAACAGGGGACGGAGACGACGCGCGTCGGGGTGTTGTTGGCCTCCAGCCGGTCGGCGGCGGCCAGAGCCAGCGGAACCTCGGTGCCGGTGGCGAACAGGGTGACCCTGGCCTCGCCATTGGCGGCCCGCAGCTCATAAGCCCCCCTGGCTGACAGGTTCTCGGACGCCGCGACGGTGCGGACCGCAGGTGTCTTCTGGCGCGACAGGGCCAAGGCCGATGGCCGGTCCTTGGTCTGCAGCGCGATCTGCCAGCACTCCATGGCCTCGACCGTATCGGCGGGGCGGAAGACGAGCAGGTTGGGGATAGCGCGCAGGGCGGCCAGATGTTCGACCGGCTGGTGCGTCGGGCCGTCCTCGCCCAGGCCGATGCTGTCATGGGTCAGGACGTGGATCGCCCGCACGCCCATGAGGGCACCCAGGCGGATGGCCGGGCGGCTGTAGTCCGAAAACACCATGAAGGTGCCGCCGTAAGGGATGACTCCGCCGTGCAGGGCCAGGCCGTTCATGGCCGCAGCCATGCCGAACTCGCGGATGCCCCAGTTGACGTAGCGCCCTTCATAGGACGGCGCGTCGAAGATTGGCGTGTCCTTGACAAAGGTGTTGTTGGAGCCGGTCAGGTCAGCCGAGCCGCCGATAAGTTCGGGGATGGCGGCGAATAATTCATCCAGCGCAGCACCCGACGACTGGCGCGTGGCTTGAGCCGGCTTGGTCTCGACCAGTTCGGCGATCTTCGCCTGAAGCTTGTCGAAGGCCCCGGCGGGCAGGTCACCCTCCATGGCGCGGGTGAAGTCCGCAGCTTGTGACGATGCGGCCAGGCGAGACTCCCAGGCCTTGCGCTCCTTGGCCCCGCGACGGCCGACCTTCTTCCAGGCCTTGTCGACGGCTTCGGGCAGGTCGAACGGCTCGTGCTCCCAAGCCAGGCCGAGCCGCGTGGCCGCGATCTCGGCGGCACCCAGAGCCGCGCCGTGGGTCTTGTGGCTGCCGGCCATGGTGGCGGCGCCGCGACCGATCTGGGTCTTGCAGGCGATCAGGGTAGGCTTGTCCTGACGCGTCGCCCATTGCAGGGCGGACTTGATGGCCTTGGTGTCGTGGCCGTCGATCGCCTTGACCGCCCAGCCCGCCGCCTTGAAGCGCGCTTTCTGGTCGGTGGTGTCCGACAGGGACACCTTGCCGTCGATGGTGATCTCGTTGTCGTCCCACAGCACCGTCAGCCTGTTCAGCCGATAGCGACCGGCCAGGGCGATGGCCTCCTGGGATACCCCCTCCATCAGGCAGCCGTCACCCGCGATGACCCAGGTGCGGTGATCGACCAGATCGTCGCCATACTTGGCCGCCAGATGCCGCTCGGCCATGGCGAAGCCGACGGAGGTGGCCAGCCCTTGGCCCAAGGGACCGGTTGTGACCTCGACGCCCGGCATGTGGCCGAACTCGGGGTGGCCGGCGGTCTTGGATCCCCACTGGCGGAAGTTGGACAGCTCCTCGCGCGTCGCGGCCTTGTAGCCGGTCAGGTGCAGCAGCGAGTAGATCAGCATCGAGCCGTGGCCCGCCGACAGGATGAAGCGGTCGCGGTCGGCCCAGTCGGGACGCGAGGCATCGAACTTCAGAAACTTCGAGAACAGCACGGTCGCGACGTCGGCCATGCCCATTGGCATGCCGGGGTGGCCGCTCTTGGCCTTTTCCACCGCATCCATCGACAGCACCCGGATGGCGTCGGCCATCTTGTTCAGGGACGGCTTTTCGGGAACGTTTTTGGATGTGATCTTGGCGTCGGTCACGGCGGGACCTTTCGTCGGAAGGCGGAAAAAGGGAGGCGCGCCGCTTTACCCCGGCGCGCGGGCGGGTTCTATACGGATTCTGGAGGATATGACCCGAATGGATGCTGCCTCGGCCGCAAAAGACCGTGTCGATCGCGCTTTGGCACTGCTGGAGCGCCGTCTGATGGACCTGAAGGGTCGCGCGGCGGGTACCAGCCGTGTGCCCGACGACGACCTGTTTGCGCCCACGCCGTCCAGCGAAACCGACCGCGCCCGCATCTATGAACTGGAGGCCGCTGGTCGTGACGCGGCGGAGGTTCTGGACCGCGCCGCCGAGGCGATCCGCGACGTGCTGGCCGACGAGGCCCTGGCCGAATGGGAGGGGCGCTGATGGCGACCGTCACCGTAGAGGTCAATGGCCGCCCCTACGCCGTCGGTTGCGCCGATGGTCAGGAACAGCGGGTCCAGATGCTGGCCAGCCTTTTCGATACCCATGTGCGTCAGGTGGCGGGCGAGGTCGGTCATGTCGGCGACATCCGCCTGTTCCTCATGGCTGGGCTGATGCTGGCCGACGAACTGCACGAGGCTCGCCAGGGCCTGCCGGTGGTCGAGGTGCCGGGTGCGCCCAGCCATGACGGTGTGGCCGAAGCCCTGAACGCCGTCGCCGCGCGGCTGGAAAAGATTGTTCAGGGGCTTTGAGGCCGATCAGACTAGTACGTAGGTCGCCAGCACACGCTGCACCTCGGTGATGTCGACGCCGCGCCCGAAGGTTTTGCCGAACAATGCGCCGCCCGAGACGCCGATCTTCATTTCGGCCTCCATATCCAGCGTACCCGCCGTTTCGACGCTGAAATGGGTGATCTTCGAATAGGGCAGGGACTGGAAGGTCGTCTTCTTGCCGGTCATCCCCTGTTTGTCGACGAAGAGCAGCCGCTTGTCGGTGAAGACGATCAGGTCGCGCACCAGTTTGTAGGCATGTTCGATCCGCTCGCCGGGGATCAGGATATTGGCCATCTCGCCCGCGATGCTCCTGGGGTCGACGGTATTGGCATTGCCCATCAGGGCGTTCAGCAGGCTCATGACGCATCTCCGTGTTGCGCCATCGATAATGCTCCGGCGCGACGAACTGAAGACGCTTCGACGCCCTCTGGCGAAAGACGGCGCGAGGGACTATCTTGCTTCACGGCGGGTCATGCTGTGGCTCTCGTCGAAGGCAACATATCCTCGCGGCCTTAATTCACTCGAAGGGATCTGTCCCTGTTTGACCTCGTGGGGTTGAGCACACGGAGCCCACCTGGCTACCCAGGCTCGAGAGGATTTAAACCGTCCTTCACGGCTCTTACGGCGCCGCCACCCTTCTTCTTTTTAGTGCGCTAACGCTCGCGACGCGGTCGCCCGCTGCTTGAGCGCGTGTTTGTGCGCTAACGTCGCGGCTCGCGGAGCCTAGCTGCTTGAGCGCGGATGATCTCCGCGTTACGGCTCCTGCGCGTGATCCGCGCGGTTGAGTGTCCTACCATGACAGACAAGCGCGAGCTTCGATCGGCGATGCGGGCCGAGCGCAAGCGGTTGGCGGGGCTGGACGCCACGGCTGCGGATCGCGTGTCGCACCATGTCATGCAGTTGCCGCCAGCCGACACGATTGCCTTGTACTGCGCGATAGGATCGGAGTTGGGGGCGGAGCCGATTGCGCGGGTGCTGGGCGCCGAAGGTCGAGTCCTGTGCCTGCCCGTAGTGATCGCGATGGACGCGCCCATGATCTTCCGCCGCTGGTCGCCCGGCGATCCGCTGGACCTTGACGCTGCAGGCGTGCCCGCGCCGTTTCCGCTGGCTGAGACCGTGGTGCCTGATCTGATCCTGACACCGCTTCTGGCTTTCGACACCTGGGGCGGTCGGTTGGGGCAGGGCGGCGGCCACTATGACCGGACGTTTGCCGCGCTGCCCGACGCGATCCGCATAGGTCTGGCCTATGCCGGACAACAGGTCGGCATGCTGGAGCTGGAGCCGCATGACATTCGGCTGCATGGCGTTCTGACCGAGGTCGGCTATACCCCGGCGCGAAAGGTTTGAGCTCAATGCGTCTGGCGTTCTTTGGTGATGTGGTCGGCAAGTCCGGGCGGGATGGTCTGAGCGATCATCTGCCGGGGTTGAAGCGCGACCTGAAACTCGACTTCGTGGTGGTCAATGCCGAGAACGCGGCGGGCGGTTTCGGCATCACCGAAAACACGGCGCGCGAGCTGTTCATGGCCGGGGCCGACTGCCTGACGCTCGGCAACCACAGCTGGGACCAGCGCGAGGCCCTGACCTATATCGTGCGTGAGCCGCGCCTGATCCGTCCGGCCAACTATCCCAGGCTGATGGATGCACCGGGAGCCGGGGCCAATCTGTTCGAGACCCACTCCGGCAAGACGGTCCTGGTCATGAATGTGCTGGGCCGCATCCACATGGACCCGATGGACTGCCCGTTCAGCGCGGTCGAAAAGGAACTGGCCGCCTGTCCGCTGGGCATGGCCGCCGACGCCATCATCGTGGACATGCATTGCGAGGCGACCAGCGAAAAGATGGCCATGGGTCACTTCTGCGATGGCCGCGCCAGCCTGGTGGTCGGTACCCACACCCATGTGCCCACCGCTGATGCCCAGATCCTGCCCGGTGGCACGGCCTATCAGACCGACGCCGGCGGTTGCTGCGACTATGACAGCGTCATCGGCAACGAGAAGGAAGAGCCCCTGCGGCGCTTCACGACCCGCATCTCCGGTGGCCGCTATACGCCGGCACACGGCCCGGCGACCATCTGCGGCGTCTATGTCGAGACCGACGACAAGACTGGCCTGGCGACGCGCATCGAGCCGATCCGGGTCGGTGGTCGATTGAGCCAGGCCGTGCCGCTCGTCGCGTAAGCGTCAGGCCGCCACAACCCGTGCATCGCCGCTGGCCACCGCGAACTTGGCGCGCGTGGTCAGGGTGCCGGTCTTGTCCGACACCTTGTCCAGCACCTTGAACTCGGTCTGCCAGCGCTCCGGGGTGATGTCGCAGACGACATAGCCGCGCTGGGCGTTGTTGAACTTCAGGAAGGGGTTGTCGGCCAAATAGCGGCGGCCGTCGGCGCGCTGGTCCTGGCCGTCGCCGGAAGAACTGATCGAGGTGGTGACGAACTCCGAGGCGATGGGAGCCCCCTCCGGATTGCGGCTGTCGCGGTACAGCTCACCGGCGTAGTTCTGATGCTCGTCGCCGGTCAGGATGACGGTGTTTCCGATGCGACGCTCGCGCAGGCGATCCAGCAGCCGCTGACGCGGGATGGCATAGCCAGCCCAGGTGTCCAGGTTGTAGCCGGTCTCGGGCCCTTCCTTGCGGTCCAGATCCATGACCATGACCTGCTGAGCCAGGACCTTCCAGTGCGCCCGGGTGCGGTCCAGGTTGCGATACAGCCACTGCTCCTGCGCCTCGCCCATGACCTGGGCCGCCGGGTCGCGCACCGCGTCGCAGGTCGAGGCCCAGGTGCCGTCGCAGGGAATGGCGGTCCTGAACTGGCGGGTGTCGAGGAAATTCAGATCCAGCAGATTGCCCCAGGTTGCGTGGCGGTAAAGCTGGATCGTCGCGCCCGTCGGGAAGGACGAACGCCTTAGAGGCATGTTTTCGTAATAGGCCTGGGCTGCCGCCTGACGGCGCAGCAGGAACACTTCAGGCGGGGTGCCGTCCTGATCCAGAGCGTCTGTCCAGTTGTTGTCGATCTCGTGGTCGTCCCAGGTGCAGAACCACGAGGTGGCGGCGTGGCTGGCCTGCAGGTCGCTGTCCATCTTGTACTGGGCGTAGCGGCGTCGGTAGTCGTCCAGCGAATAGATCTCCCCGCCCAGATGCTGGCGCGGATTGTCCATGGTGCCGCCAGAGCCGGTGTAGGTGCGGTTGCCGCGCCCCTCGTAGATGTAGTCGCCGTAGCAGAAGACGAAATCCAGGTTCTCGTCGGCGATCTTGCGATGGGCGGTATAGAAGCCCTGCTCATAGGCCTGACAGCCGACGATGCCGAAGCGGGCCTGGGCAACTTGGGCACCCGTCGCCGGGGACGTCTTCGCCCGGCCCGAGGGCGAGCGTTCGCGCCCGGCCGAGAAGCGATAGAAATAGTCGCGACCGGGCTCCAGCCCCCCGACCTCGACATGGACAGAATGTGCCAGTTCGGGGCGGGCCACCGCCTCGCCGCTGCGGACCACGGTGTTGAAGCCGCGGTCGGAGGCGACCTCCCAGTTCACCAGCATGGGCTGGCTGGGCATGCCGTGGCCGATCTCCAGCGGGCGGGGGGCCAGGCGGGTCCAGATCACGAACCCGTCCGGCAACGGATCGCCCGAGGCGACGCCCAGCTGGAAGGGATATTCGGCGAATACCGGCCCGGCCATGCGGCGGGTGTTTTCCTGGGCCAGGGCACCGCCACTGGCCAGGGCGCCGCCGGCACCGAGGCCGAGCAAAAGGCCACGGCGGGACAGGGAATCGATCGAACGCATCGGAGCACTCCAGGCTGAAGGTCTGCTCCTAGCCCGGAAATGTGACGGTCGTCACTCGGCGGGACGCCACGCCTTCATTTCCGCG
The DNA here is from genome assembly GCF_041919755.1 of Brevundimonas sp. Lineage (GTDB taxonomy): Bacteria > Pseudomonadota > Alphaproteobacteria > Caulobacterales > Caulobacteraceae > Brevundimonas. The sequence goes on from NZ_JAYRTD010000002.1 coordinate 290,289, forward strand.
ATCTCGCGCGTCTGGGCGTCGATCACGGCCAGGGCCATGCGACGGATCTCGGGATCCTGGCTTTCGCGCAGGGCCACCTGGGCCATGTCGACGGCCCCTTCGTGGTGGGCGATCATCTTGGCGATATAGGCTTCATCTACCGTCTCGCCCGACGCCTCGGCCATTAGACGGTGCATCTCGGTTTCCGAAGCGGCGAAGGCCTGGTTGCCGGGTGTCGCAGCAGAGCCGTGGCCCATGGCCGCATGATCGACCGGGGCGGGACCGGACACTTCGCCATCGACGACGGTCGCCGCCTGACGCTCCGAGGAGGCGTCGCGCAGGGCCTGCTGGACCGGGTCGCCGCCGCCCTCGCAGGCCGCTAGGGCCAAGGCGGCCATGGACAGGGCGGAGATGGTGTGGAGGCGCATGATCAACCCTCAATCCAGTTCGGCATCCAGCCTTCGTGCATTTCACGAAGATGCGCCAGCGGCAGGCGGAACAGGTCGCCGCCCTTGCCGGTGGAGGCGAAGTCGGTGCCGCGCGCGCGGCCGACGACGGAGGCGTGCAATCCGGCTTCCTGGGCCCCGGCGATCAGGGCGACCGGGTCGGTAACGGCGACCAGATAGCGGGCCTGGTCCTCGCCAAACAGCAGGAAGTGGGCGTGGTCGTGGCTGGAAGCGTCCAGCTCCACGCCGCAGTCGCTGGCCAGGGCAATGTCCGCCGCCGCGCCGATCAGACCGCCGTCCGACAGGTCGTGGACACAGGTCAGGTCTCCGGCCTCGATCAGGCCGCGCACGAAGTCGCCGGTCTTGCGTTCCAGCGCCAGATCGACCGGCGGCGGCGCGCCGTCTTCGCGACCCAGCACCTCGCGCAGATAGATCGACGAGCCCAGCTCTCCATGCGTCTCGCCGATCAGCACCAGCACATCGCCTTCGGCCATGGTGCCGAAGCCGGTGACGATGTCGTAGTTGGTCAGCAGACCCACGGCCCCGACCGTCGGGGTCGGCGGAATGGCCACGCCATTGGTCTCGTTATAGAGCGACACGTTCCCGCTCACGACCGGGAAGTCGAGCACGCGGCAGGCCTCGGCCATACCGTCGATGGCACGGACGATCTGGCCCATGATTTCCGGCCGCTGCGGATTGCCGAAGTTCAGATTGTCGGTGATGGCAATGGGCCGGGCACCCACGGCCGTCAGGTTGCGCCAGGCCTCGGCAACGGCCTGTTTGCCGCCTTCATAGGGATCGGCCTGGACATAGCGCGGCGTGCAGTCGGATGTGACGGCCAGACCCTTGTCCGTGCCATGCACGCGCACCACGCCCGCATCGGCCGCTGTGGCGGAATCGTGCAGGGTGTCGGCCATGACGTGGCGGTCGTACTGCTCCCAGATCCAGCGCTTGGAGGCCATGTCCGGGCACGTCACGACCGACAGCACCGCATCGACCCAGCTGTCAGGCGCAGGGACTTGGGCCGGCGTCAGGCGCGGCTGCAGGTCCGGCTGAACCCAGGGACGGTCATAGAGTGGCGCATCGTCGAACAGCGGAGCCAGGGGCACGTCACAGACCGTCTCGCCATGATGTTTCAGGACCAGACGGCCCGTATCGGTGGTCTGGCCGATGACGGCGGCATCCAGGCCCCATTTTTTGAAGATGCGATAGCCGTCGTCCTCGCGACCTGGCTTCAGAACGGCCAGCATCCGCTCCTGGCTTTCCGACAGCATCATCTCATAGGCGGTCATGCCTTCTTCGCGTTGGGGGACCGCATCCATGTTCAGTTCGATGCCGACGCCGCCCTTGCCCGCCATTTCGACTGAGGACGAGGTCAGGCCAGCGGCACCCATGTCTTGGATCGCTGCGACAGCACCCGAGGCCATCAGTTCCAGCGTCGCCTCGATCAGCAGCTTCTCGGCAAAGGGATCGCCGACCTGGACCGTCGGGCGTTTCGAATCCGACTCGTCGTCGAACTCGGCCGAGGACATGGTCGCCCCGTGGATGCCGTCCCGGCCGGTTTTGGAGCCGAAATAGACCACTGACAGACCCGGCGCAGGCGCGGCCGAATAGAACAGGGCATCCGCCTTGGCGAGGCCGACGCACATGGCATTGACGAGGATGTTGCCGTTGTAGCCGCTGTGGAAGTTGGTCTCGCCCGCCACGGTCGGCACGCCGACGCAGTTGCCGTAGCCACCGATGCCGCTGACGACCCCCTTGACCAGCCGCTTGGTCTTCTCATGCGACGGATCGCCGAAGCGCAAAGCGTTCAGCAGGGCCACGGGACGCGCGCCCATGGTGAAGACGTCGCGCATGATGCCGCCCACGCCCGTCGCCGCGCCCTGATAGGGCTCGATGAAACTGGGGTGGTTGTGGCTCTCCATCTTGAAGATGCAGGCGTCGCCGTCGTCGATGTCGATGACACCCGCATTCTCGCCCGGGCCGCAGATGACGCGTTCACCGGTGGTCGGGAATTTGCCCAGGTGCGTCTTCGAGGATTTGTAGGAGCAGTGCTCGGACCACATGACCGAGAACACGCCCAGTTCGACCTGGTTAGGTTCGCGCCCCAGCCTGTCGAGCACGACCTGATACTCATTCGGGGCCAGGCCGTATTCGGCGGCCAGATCGGCCATCGACGGGGCGGGGGTCTTTTCAGGTGCGCTCATGGGCGGGCGTCATAGCGGGTGTCGCCCTCGCTGTCAGCCGCGTTAGGCTAAACGGCCCGCTCGACGCCAGACTTCAGCCGGAAGGCCAGCAGCACCGCCCCGATCAGCACCACGACGCCCGCCGCCAGGGCGATCATGGCCAGCGGCATGTTGCGTTCCTGCTCGGCCACGAAGGCACCAAGCAGGCCCCAGGCGATGGGCAGCGAATAGGCCACGGTTCGTATGCGCCACGTCACCAGCAGGGCCACGGCCACGACGATGGCGATGGCCAGGATGGCCCAGACCGTCGGCGACAGCATCGTTGGCAGGTCGCCATTGCCTGTCGCCACGGTGATCAGATTGACGGGCGCCGCCACCGTCAGCCAGCCGGCCAGAAGGCTGAGCGGCCAGACGGTCATCCAGCGATCGCGGTCGGCCCGCGAGAGGGCGCGGATGGCGGGCGCGCCCGTCAGCATGGGGATCAGCAGCACGATTAGCGCGCCGAAGATCAACACGATGGTGGCCACTTCCCAGTCGAAGGCCGCCGCGACGATCCACCAGCCGATGCCCAGAAACGCCAGGATCGAGGGCCAGCCGAAACGATTGATCATCTCGCTTTCGCCCGTATTGGGCAGGGCCTGACGGATCGCATAGACCAGCAGCCCGGCATAGATCACGCCCCAGATGGCGAAGGCATAGCCCGCGACCTTCAGGGTCGTATCGCTGTCCGCCGCAAACTCGGCCGCCGTCTGGCCCCAGCCCATGAACATCTGGATCTGGGAGATGGCGATGGCGAAGATGACCGTCGCCAGCACGATCAGGCGGCGCGTCATCTGGGACGAACTGGGGCGAAGGATGGACATGCGCGGGCTCCGGCGGCGTATCGACGTGCCGCCAATACGCTCGGGCACGGCAAAGGTTCATTGGGCGTCGGAACCCCGGCCATTGCGAACGGTTAGGTCACCGAACAGGAGAACCACCATGGCCGACGAGAAACCCGTATTCGAAACCGACGAAGTCTCCGCCACCCGTGGCCGTGAACAGGGACTGGGCGTTGGTGCGCGCGAACTGGCGGCCCAGCGCGATCCCGGCGACGTGCAATCGCGCGACGATGAGGACGCGGTCACCGAGGCCGATGACAAAGATTATGACAGCGTGCGCGGTCCGGCCGGCAGCAATGCCGACGGCGCTACGGACTGATCCGGCCTAAGCCGCATCCATGATGCTGCGGAACAGGGTCGCGCCATCGGCGGAACCCAACTCTTCCTCGAAGGCGCGGTCCGGGTGGGGCATCATGCCCAGCACATTGCCCCGCGCGTTCTGCAGGCCGGCGATATCGGCCATCGAGCCGTTGGGGTTGTCGACATAACGGAAAACAACCTGGCCCTCGCCCTCGATGCGGGCCAGAGTTTCCGGCTCGGCGAAGTAGTTCCCGTCGCCGTTGCCCTGGGTCATGACGACCTCGCGCTGACCCTGATACCTCGCGGTGAAGCGCGTCTGGCCATTGGCCACGGTCAGGCTTATCGGCTTGCAGACGTACTTCAGGCCGCTGTTACGCAGCAGGGCGCCCGGCAGCATCCCAGCCTCGCACAGGATCTGAAAGCCGTTGCAGATGCCCAGAACAGCGACACCATCGTCCGCCGCCTTCTTCACCGCCTGCATCACCGGCGATTGCGCCGCCATAGCCCCACAGCGCAGATAGTCACCGTAAGAAAAGCCGCCTGGCAGCACGATCAGATCCAGCCCCTTGGGCAGTTCCGTGTCCTGATGCCAGACCATCTCGACCCGCTCGCCCGTGGAGCGTTCGATTGCGACCTTGCAGTCGCGATCACAGTTGGACCCGGGGAAGACGATGACGGCTGCGCTCATGGCGCGGGCGTTTAGCAGGCTTCGTAGCCCCTGTCAGGTGTCAGCCCTTGTTCTCGTAGGTCGCCGTGATCGACGCCTTGGCTAGGGTGTGGAAATGCAGGTTGAAGCCGAAGACGGCTCCGGAGTCATCGGCAGTCACATCCAGCGAGTCTGTGTCCACTGCGAAGACAGTAAAGATGTAGCGGTGCGGGCCGTGGCCGGGAGGCGGGGCGGCCCCGCCGAATCCGGCCTGACCGAAGTCGGTGCGCCCCTGGATTGCACGCATCGGCAAACGACCGCCCGGCGAACCCGCACCGGTGTCCAGCTCGGTCACATCCGCCGGGATGTTGGCCACCGTCCAGTGCCAGAAGCCCGAGCCGGTCGGGGCGTCCGGATCATAGACGGTGACGGCATAGGACTTGGTGCCCTCTGGCGCACCGGACCAGGCCAGATGCGGCGAGGTATTGCCCCTGGCCTGCACCTGGGCGTCGGGCAGGACGCCGCCGTCGGTGATGTCTTTCGAAGTCAGGGTGAAGGTCATGAGGGCCTCGCGAAAGTGTTCGGAACGACCCTAACGCACCAACGCCCTCAGTGTGCCGCGTCTTTTGCCGCCTGAGTAAAGGCGCGGTCGTCCATCAGCCCCCCCGCCAGAGCACCTGCGAAGATCAGGCATCCGGCCAGGACGAAGAGCGCGACCAGCAGTTTCAGGCCGCGCTTCACGCCACCTCGATGCGGTAGCTTTCGATGACGGTGTTGGCGAGCAACTGCTCGCACATCTTTTTCGCCTCGGCGGCGGGGTCCTCGACGCCGTCCAGGTCGAACTCGATCAGCTTGCCGACGCGGGCGCCAGAGACGCCGGTCCAGCCCAGGCCGTGCAGGGCCCCTTCGACGGCCTTGCCCTGAACATCCAGCACGCCGGGCTTGAGGAAGATGTGAGCCTTGATCTTGGCCATCAGTGCAGTCCCCCCTGAATCACGGTCGGCATGTCTTTCATGATCCCCAGGCGGCGCGCCACCTCGGTATAGCTTTCGATCACGCCGCCCAGGTCGCGGCGGAAGCGGTCCTTGTCCAGTTTTTCACCGGTGGTGGTGTCCCACAGGCGGCAGCTGTCGGGGCTGATCTCGTCGGCCAGGATGACGCGCGCGAAGTCGTTCTCCCAGATGCGGCCGAACTCGATCTTGAAGTCCACCAGGGTGATGCCGACGGCCCCGAACATGCCCGACAGATAGTCGTTGACCCGCACCGTCATGGCCAGGATGTCGTCCAGTTCCTGCGTCGAGGCCCAGTTGAAGGCGGTGATGTGCTCTTCGGTGACCATCGGGTCGTTGAGCTCGTCCTTCTTGAGATAGAATTCAATGATCGAGCGGGGCAGGGGCGTTCCCTCGTCGATGCCCAGCCGCTTGCTCATCGAGCCGGCCACGACGTTGCGGCAGACGACCTCCAGCGGAATGATCTCGACCTCGCGGATCAGCTGCTCGCGCAGGTTCAGTCGCTTGATGAAGTGGTTGGTGACGCCGATGCCGTTCAGGCGGCTCATCACGAACTCGCTGATGCGGTTGTTGATGACGCCCTTGCCCTCCAGCTGGGCCTTCTTCTCGCCGTTGAAGGCGGTGGCGTCGTCCTTGAAATACTGGATCAGCGTGCCGGGCTCGGGTCCTTCGTAAAGGATCTTGGCCTTGCCCTCGTAGATCTTCTTGCGCTTGACGTTCATTCACCGGGTCCGTCGGGGCCTGCCTCAAAACGAAAATCGCGCGGCCAGAACCATCGTCTGAGCGGCGCGATCCGGAATCGGCGGGCGGGGATTTGTCGCGCGCACCTTTAGCGGAACCCCGGTCCCGACACAAACGGGTCCGCGACGACACGCCTCGCCGGCTTCCGCTGCGGTGAAACCGGTTCCGGTTGCGTTCGCAAGCGGGGCGGCTATAGACCACCTCGAATGCGGTCCGAGTTCTGAGGATCGCCTGCCGGAGCCTGACGACCCCCATGACGACCTTCGACGACCGCGAAAAAGGCTTTGAGGCCAAATATGCTCTGGACGCCGAACAGGAGTTCAAGGCCGTCGCCCGTCGCAACAAGCTGTTGGGTCTGTGGGCCGCCGAAAAGATGGGCCTGAGCGCCGACAGCGCCGAGCAATATGCCAGTGCCGTGGTCAAGGCCGACTTCGACCAGCCGGGCGAGGAGGACGTCTTCCGCAAAATCGCCCAGGACCTGGAAGGGTCGGGCATCGCCGTCACCGAGGGCGAAGTGCGTCGCAAGATGGACGAACTGTCGTCTGTCGCCCGTGAGCAGATCCGCAGCGGCGAATAGGCCGACATCGCAGACATGAAAAAGGGCCGCTCCGTTTCCGGGGCGGCCCTTTCTGCTGTCCGGGGAGGACTTAGTTCGGCATCACGACCGTATCGATGGCGTGGATCACACCGTTGGTCGCGGCCACATCCGTCTGGACGACGCGGGCGGTGCCGCCCTTCTCGTCGGTCAGGGTGACGGAGCCGTCAGCACCGGCGCGGGCCGTCAGGGTGCCGCCTTCAACGGTGGTCAGGGTGGCGGAACCGCCACCGGCCGTGATCTGCTCCGTCAGAGCAGCGGCCGTCACGTTACCGGGAACGACGTGATAGGTCAGGATCTTGGTCAGATCGGCCTTGCCTGCCGGCGACATCAGGGTCTCACGCGTGGCGGCCGGAACCTTCTCGAAAGCGGCGTTGGTCGGGGCGAACACGGTGAAGGGGCCGGCACCGTTCAGGGTGTCGACCAGTTCGGCGGACTGGACAGCGCTGACCAGGGTGCTGAAGTCGCTGTTGCCCTGGGCGGTGGCAACGATGGTGCCGGTGGCGGCGGCGGGTGCAGCAGCGTCTGTGGCGGGCGCCATCGCGCCTTCGGCCGACATGGCGTCGGTGGCGGGCTCGGTGGTTTCGGCATTGTTGCAGGCGGCCAGGCCCATTACGGCAACCGAGGCGACGGTCATGGCGATCATACGGGTATTCATCGGCGTTCTCTCCTGATCCGCCGCTCGAATGACGGCGTCGGGCAGAGAGACGAACGAGCGATCAAAAGGATGCGCGATCGATCACGTTTTCGGGTGCGACATGTGATCGCGTGCGGCGTCCGGCGGGCGGACGAAGGGGCTGAGAATGGCCCAGCGTTCCGTCTTCCACGCCAGAGGACGTGCCATGGCCGGGCTGGACGATGGCAGGGTCAGTCGGATGGGGCTTCCGGTCTCCGGTCCCAGCACCCGCGCGCCCTCGCGGGCCGCCTTGCCGCCATTGAAGGCGATGGCTTCGAGCCGGGGCAGGGCCGCGATCAGGCCCTTCAGATCGGCATGGCGCGGCAGTCGGATTGCGATGTCCAGACTGCCGATCCGCTCGGCCTCGGCGATCACGTCCCACAGGCCGACGCCATGCGCTTTCAGGATGGCGAGCCGGTCTGCGTAAGGCTGGGTCGCCAGATCCGGCTGCTCGATGATGCCGCCGATCAACCGCCAGAAGCCATTCTGTGGATGCGCGTAATACTGACCGGCCTTCAGCGATGCTTCGCCCGGCAGGCTGCCCAGGATGAGCAGGCGGGTGTTCGCATCGACGACGGGATCGAAGGCGCGCTTGCGAGCGGACGCCTCAGCGCCCGGCATTTCTCAACCAGCCGACGACGGACAGGCGCGGCGCTTGCGCATATGCCGCGACCGGCGCGACCGAATGATACTGCGGCACCGAAAAAAGCGTCAGGGTGTTCCAGCGCGGGGCGTGGCCCCGGATCACATCACCCGCCGCATCGTGGAACAGCAACTGCCCGCCCCAGTCGGCCCGCCAGTGGCGGGTCAGGCCCAGTGTATAGGCCACCAGCCGGTCGCTGGCCTCGGACCCCACATCGTTGTGCAGGCCGATGAAGTCGCCGGGCCGGTAGCGGGTCAGCTGGCCGTCCGCCTTGACGATGCCGGCCCGTTTTGTGATCGCGATGCCCAACTGCACGAAGGCGTCGTTCAGAAACTCTGTGATGGCGTGCACCGGATGGCCCGGATCGCGCCGGGTCAGATAGGCCGTGATCAGGGGATAGGTCAGGTACAGAAAGCCGTATCCCGTACCCGCGCGCGTCATCATTCCGCGCAGCTGCTGTTGAAGCGCGGCATCACCCTGGGCCACGACCTGCTGGCGGGTCAGGACAGCGGGCCGGCCATCGTCGCCCTGAAAGGCCAGATCCCAGTCGATGCCGGTCTCCAACATCTTTGCCAGATACTCCGCCGTCTCGGCCTCGAACACATCTGCGACCTGCACCCAGCCGTCGCGGCGATAGGCTTCGGCCGCCGCCGCGACATCCAGGTTCGGATTGAGGCGAATCGGCGGACTGCCCATCAGCCCGCGCCGAAGACCCGATTGAAGACGGTGTCGACGTGTTTGGTGTGGTAGCCGACGTCGAACAGGGCCTCCAGCTGTTCTGTCGGCAGGGTCACGCGGGCGTCGGCCTTCAGGAAGTCCAGGAACCGGCCCTCGCCGCGCCAGACCTTCATGGCGTTCTCCTGTACGGCGGCATAGGCGTCCTCGCGGCTGACACCCGCCTGGGTCAGGGCCAGCATGACGCGCTGGGAGTGAACCAGCCCGCCCAGCAGGTCGAGGTTCTTCTGCATGTTCTCGGGATAGACGTTCAGCCGCTCGACCACACTGGCCAGGCGGTGCAGGGCGAAGTCCAGGTGGATGGTCGCGTCCGGCCCGATACCGCGCTCGACCGAGGAGTGGCTGATGTCCCGCTCGTGCCAAAGGGCGACGTTCTCCATCGCGGGCGTCACGGCCGAACGGACCAGACGGGCCAGGCCGGTCAGGTTCTCGGTCAGGATGGGGTTGCGCTTGTGCGGCATGGCCGACGAGCCCTTCTGGCCCTTGTCGAAGAACTCCTCGGCCTCCAGGACCTCGGTGCGCTGCAGATGGCGGATCTCGATGGCCAGCCGCTCGACCGAGCTGGCCACGACGCCCAGGGCCGCAAAGAAGGCGGCATGGCGATCGCGCGGGATGACCTGGGTCGAGACGGGCTCCACCGCCAGACCCATCTGATCGGCCACATATTGCTCCACCGCCGGATCGACATTGGCAAAGGTGCCGACCGCGCCGGAGATGGCGCAGGTGGCGATCTCTTCTTTCGCCGTCAGCAGGCGGCGTTTGGCCCGCTGGAACTCGGCGTGATAGCCGGCCAGTTTCAGTCCGAAGGTCACCGGCTCGGCATGGATGCCGTGGCTGCGACCGACGCAGGGCGTGAACTTGTGCTCCTTGGCCCGTGTCTCCAGCGCGGCCAGAACCCGCTCGACGCCCTCGATCAGCAGGTCCGACGATCGCGCCAGCTGCACAGCGAAACAGGTGTCCAGCACGTCGGACGAGGTCATGCCCTGGTGCAGGAAGCGGGCCTCTTCGCCCACGATCTCGGCCACATGGGTCAGGAAGGCGATGACGTCATGCTTTGTGGTGCGCTCGATCTCGTCGATGCGGTCGGCGTCGAAGGTGACGTCCTTGCCCTTGGCCCAGATGGCCTCTGCCGCGCTGGCTGGGATGGTGCCCAGCTGGGCCATCTTGGTCGCCGCATGCGCCTCGATCTCGAACCAGATCCGGTATTTGGTCTCCTGCGACCAGATGGCGACGGCGGCGGGGCGGGAATAGCGCGTGATCATGGGGGCGTCTAAAGGCTGTCGGCAGCAAGCCTGTCAAGGAATCGAGGAGCGAACCATGGAACTGATTGTCGGAAACATCGCCTTCTCCACCTGGTCGCTGCGGCCCTGGCTGGTGCTGAAGCGGTGTGGGGCCGAGTTCACGCTGCGCGAGGTGCCGCTGTATGGCCCCGGCTATCGCGAGGAACTGGACCGGGTGTCGCCGTCGGGCAAGGTGCCGTTGCTGGTCGTGGATGGCGAGACGATCTGGGATTCCATGGCCATCAGCGTCTGGTGCGCCGAGCGGTATCCGGACGCCAAGCTATGGCCCGCGGACGCCCACGCCCGCTGGCTGGCGCGGTCGGTGGCGTGCGAGATGCATTCATCCTTCATGGCCCTGCGCAGCGAATGCGGCATGGGGCCGGACGCGGCGGGCGTGATCCACACCATGGTCGGCCCCGACCGGGCCCCGACCCCGACCAGCGAAGCGGTCGCCGCCGACGTGCGCCGCCTGGTCGAGATCTTCCGCACCATGCGCGCCCGCTTCGGCCAGGGCGGGCCATACCTGTTCGGCGAATGGTCCATCCCCGACGCCTTCTTCACCCCGGTGGCGACGCGGTTTCGGCACTACCAGATCGACCTGGCGGCGCATGGGGATGACGGGACGGCGGCCGAGTACTGCGAGACCCTGCTGGCTCAGCCGGACTTTCTGGAATGGAGCCGGATGGGCGCGGCGGAGGTGGGATGATAGCGGCGGCCACGCCAGCAAGCGGGATCGGTTTATGTCTGAGATGGGGGAAAGCGGACGTTGACCTTGTGAGGACCTAGACTACGCTCCCATCATGTCTGAGCCGCCCCTCGCCCTACTGGAAGACCTTGCGTCGAAGGATGCGCAGGAGCGATGGATCGTTCACGCCAGCGAGGATGAGTATCTCCTCCCTGAGGAGTTACTCATCGACGCCGATCGCTTCTGCGAGATGATGAATGCCAAGCATTTGCCTACGACTTCTCGCCAACGGGACGCTGTTGCAGCCCTTACCGCTACGTTGGACGGTGCAGGCAGTTTTCTGGACCAGTATGACCGCTCCAACATTTCCGATCTGATCGATCATGATCCCGTCTGGGCCGAACTGCGCAGACGATCGGCGGAGGTCATTCAGGCCTTTTCCTCGAAACCTTGGGACTGAAAGCGGCTTTTCGGTAACGTCCGCGATGGGGCGATAGGAGTCGTGAGTCTTAGCCGCAAATACAACTTTGGCGGCAGCCATGCCCATTCGCCTTCCCAATCTACCATTGGCCCCAAGCTAAGCATTAACCCCACCGACAAACCCCGCCTTAAGAGGGTCACGCTAGGCTGGCACCTTCGCAACGCTTCCGCGTTCAGGTGTCATCATGACCGTCCCCGTGCCTCAGCCCGCCGCCCGTCGCCCCAGCCTGATGGTCTATGGGCTGCTGATCGTGGTGGCCTGCTGCCTGCCGGCGCTTCTGCTGGCGAGCGTGATCTAGAACCGGCTTACTGGCTGCCCGCAGGCACCTGGGCCTGGGCATAGTCGACCGGCTGGGCCGGCATCGGTGGCGGGGCCACATAGTCCAGGCTGAGCGGCACCAGGGACGCGCCCGAGGCCACGGCATCCAGAGTGTTTAGCGGCCGCCCGTTCATCCGCTGATAGATCCAGTAGGCGGCCACGACCTTTTCGACATATTCACGGGCCTGGGGCACGTCGATCGTCTCGATCAGCAGCAGGGGATCGGCATTGGGCCCCAGCTTGCGGACCGCCGCCACCATCGGCCCGGGCCCGGCATTGTAGGAGGCCGTGGCGCGCAGCAGGTCGCCGTTGATCGCCGGCATGGCCAGCACCTTGTTCACATAGGCCTGACCCAGCTGGGCATTTAGATTGGGGTCGAACAGGCGGTCCGGGCTGCTGATCAGGCCCCGGTCGCCCGACAGTTCCGCCGCCGTCGCCGGCATGACCTGCATCAGGCCGTAGGCTCCGACGGCTGATCTGGCGCGGGGGTTGAAGTCGGTTTCCTTGCGCGCGATCGCATAGACCAGCGAGCGTTCGATGGTGAAGCCACCGGCGGGTTCGATCACCGGCTGGGGGAAACGGTCGGCATTGATGCGGCGGGCCTCGTCGTCGCGGCCACCCAGACGCGGACCCATCATCCGGCCCAGGGCACCCCACAGCCTGCGGCCCCGCTCGGTGATCGCGCCGCGCAGGCCGGTGCGCAATTCCTCGCGCGCCTCGGAGCCCCGCCCGACCTCCAGCCAGGCCAGGGTGCGCCGCGCCTGGGCGTCCTCCCGCAGGAAGGCCTCCATCTCGGCATTGTCGATGTCGGAGGTGTCGTCCCCGGCCCAAGAAGTCTGACGCACATTGGCGACGGCGGAGTAGGGGACCGGGCCCATGTTTTCGATGGCCGGTTCCTCGCCCAACTGGCGCAGGGCGATCTGGCCATAGAAGGTGGCGGGCCACTGGGCGGCTCTGCGCAGATTGGGCTGGATGCGGTTCTGGCGACCGGCCATGCCCGCCGACTTGGCGGCCCAAAAGGCGGCCCCGGCGCGGACCCAGGCATCCTCGGTCGGGTCGTCATAGACGCGCTCGAACGCCTCGATGGCGGGGCCATAGTCGCCCAGCCGATACTGGGCCAGGCCGACCGTCCACCAGTCGCCGATCTGATTGCCCAGCGACACCGCCCCTTGCAGGTCGTCGCGGTTCAGGGCGACGCGGGCGGCGCGGGCGGGATCGGCCTCGCGGTTGCCGCCAGCGGCGATCAGGCTGGTCCAGGTGCGCATCGCGCTGGCCGGGCGACGCGGCTCGGGCGCACCGTCCGGGCGACGCTGCATCGCCAGATTATAGACCCGGTCCGCCATCGAAAGGTCCGAATAGCTTTCCAGCCAGGCCGCCAGCTCGTCATAGGTGGCCACGTGGTCGCGGTGGAACAGGCTTTCGAACTCGACCTGGCCCAGCAGGACGCGGTCCTGGGCCTGGCGCGCCGAGGCGCGAGCCAGATTGATGTCGCCGCGGCGCAGGGCATCGAAGGCGGTTGTGTAGCTGAGGCGGTCGGCGGCGCTGAGCGCGGAGGGACGGCGGGTTTCGCCCTCGCCCTCGACCGACACGGTAATGGCGGCGGCATAGGGCACTCCGGTGGCATGGGCATGCGCTAGCCCCGTCAGGCCTAAAAGCGCAATGGCGAACGTCGGCGCAAGAAAAGCGCGTCGCAAAGATACTGGCACAGGCGGCCCCCCTGGGAGCGGCATCCCCGACCCGTCTCGATCCGGGGTGGGCGCACGCTATTCGTTCGGTCGTCGGGCCTGAGGACACTCGCCCTCACGCCTGATGTCAACTTGTTACGAGAATCGGGCGGATTTGAGTCGCCTGACGGGCGAGCGGTTCACTCCGCTGTGTCCAGACGCGCCGCCAGCGCCAGCATGTCGGCCCAGGCCAGTGCCTTGGCCTGGGGCTGTTTCAGCAAAAAGGCCGGGCTCAGAGTGACCAGGGTGGGAGCCGATACTGCCCCCTCGTGCAGCCGCCAGCCCTGCCAGGTGCCGCGCAGACCCATGACATTGCCGCCTGCCCCCAGCACGGCCTTGGCCGGGGCCGCCCCCAGCAGCAGAACGGCGCGCGGCTTCAGGATTTCCAGTGCCCGCTCTAGGAACGGCAGGCAGGCGGCCTGCTCTTCCGGTGCCGGGGCGCGGTCGCCGGGCGGCCGCCAGAAGACGCTGTTCATCTTCCACGTCCGCTCGGCCAGTCCCGATTCGATCAGCATGCGGTCGAACATCCGGCCCGCCCGCCCGGCGAAGACCTCGCCCGAGCTGTCCTCCGCCTCGCCCGGCGCATTGCCGATGACAAGCAGGTCGGCGTCATTCGGCCCGGAACCGACCACGGCCTGGCGGGCCCCCTGACGTTTCAGGCCACAGCCGTCGAAACTGGCGGCGACCGCGACCAGGGCGTCCAGCGTCATGGCCTCGGCGGCCAGGGCCCGGGCCTGCTGGGCGCATTCGGCACTGTCGGGGGCGGCCACGACGGCCGCGGTAGCCTTCAGCACCGCCTTGCGGGCAGGCGGCAGTTCCACATGGGTGCGGTCGACCGGCGCATCCTCATAGCAGGCGTCCACGCCTGCATCGCGCCAGAAGGCGAGCAGACTTTCGGTGGCGGCAATGTCCAGGGCGGCGGGTGTCATGGGCTCGGTCCTAGCGATAGTCCTTGACCACCCTTGCGTCACCTTCCGATAAGCGGAAAACGACAAGACCATACCGACCGCGAGGAAATCCCATGGCCGAAGACGTGATCGAAGGCGGTGCCACCAACGCTTGGCAAGACGCGATCATCGACAAACTGCCCGCCAACGAGGCCCTGGCCGGCGTCGAGCGCGAGGTCATGGAGTATGACGTTGTCATCGTCGGCGGTGGCCCCGCCGGGCTGTCCGCCGCTATCCGCCTGAAGCAGCGGGCGGAAAAGGACGGCAAGGAAATCACCGTCGCCGTTCTGGAGAAGTCGGCCGAGATCGGCGGCCACATCCTGTCGGGCGCGGTCATTGACCCGAAGGCGCTGAACGAACTGTTCCCCGACTGGAAGGCACGCGGCGCGCCGCTGGAGACGCCGGTCACCGAGGACCGCTTCATGGTGCTGGGCCCGGCAGGTCAGGCGTCGCTGCCGATGATGCTGTTGCCTCCGATGATGCACAATGACGGCTGCTACATCGCTTCGCTGGGCAATGTGTCGCGCTGGCTGGGCGAGCAGGCCGAAGCCCTGGGTGTCGAGGTCTATCCCGGCATGGCCGCCAGCCACGTGGTCTGGGACGAGCCGTCGGGCCGGGTGAAGGGCGTCGTCGCGGGCGTCTTCGGCATCGATCGCGAGGGCAAACCGACCGACGACTTCCAGCCGGGCATCGAACTGCATGGCAAATATGTCTTCATCGCCGAGGGCGTGCGCGGCTCTCTGGCTAAGACCATCATGGCCCGCCACAACCTGTGCGACACCGCCGAGCCCCAGAAGTTCGGCATTGGCCTGAAAGAGCTGTGGCAGGTGCCGGCCGAGAAGCACCAGCCGGGCCTGGCCCAGCACACCACCGGCTGGCCGCTGGACGAGTTCACCGGCGGCGGCAGCTTCATGTACCATTTCGGCGACCGCTACGTGGCCATCGGCTATGTGGTGCACCTGAACTACAAGAACCCGTTTCTGTCGCCGTTCGACGAGTTCCAGCGATTCAAGCATCACCCGGCCATCGCCGAGCATCTGGAGGGCGGCACCCGCATATCCTACGGCGCGCGGGCGATCACAGAGGGCGGCTTCCAGTCGGTGCCCAAATTGTCATTCCCGGGCGGTGCCCTGATCGGCTGTTCCGCCGGTTTCGTGAACGTGCCGCGCATCAAGGGCAGCCACAATGCGATGAAGTCCGGCATGATGGCCGCGGACGCCGCCTATGACGCCGTGCAGGCCGGGCGCGCGGGCGATCACCTGGTCGAGTATCAGGCCGCCTATGAGAAGAGCTGGGTCCACAAGGAGCTGAAGGCGGTCCGGAACGCCAAGCCTTATCTGACGAAGTTCGGCACCACCCTGGGCGGTGCCTTCGGCGTGGCCGAGATGTGGCTGTCGTCCTTCGGCCTGAACATGCCCTGGACGATGAAGCACAAGAAGACCGACGCCGCCTCGACCGAACTGGCTTCGAAGCACAAGCCGATCGCATATCCCAAGCCGGACGGAAGGCTGTCGTTCGACAAGCTGTCGAGTGTCTTCATCTCCAACACCAACCATGCCGAGGAACAGCCCGCGCATCTGAAGCTGCTGGACCCGTCGGTGCCGATCCGGGTGAACCTGCCCAAATACGGCGAGCCTGCACGGCTGTACTGCCCGGCGGGCGTCTACGAGGTCGTCTATGGCGACGAGGCGGCCAAGGCCGATCCCCGCTTCGTCATCAACGCCCAGAACTGCGTCCACTGCAAAACCTGCGACATCAAGGACCCCTCCCAGAACATCGTCTGGACGACGCCGGAGGGCGGCGGCGGGCCGAACTATCCGAATATGTGACACGGGCAGGGTTCGAGGCCTTGCCATTGCCGCATAAGCCGGGAAGGGTCGGGCCATGATCTCGACTTCTCTTCGCCTGCTCTCGACCGGTTGCGCCCTGGTGGCCTTGACGATGGCGTCATCCGTCGTGGCCCAGGACGCGCCGGTGACCGAGGCGCCCGGTGCCGGAGTGCCGACGCAAGGCCAGCCCGCCGTCCTGCCGCCCGCCATCGTGGTCGAGGCTCCACCCATCGACAGGGACGACACCCCGACCGCTCCCGCCATTCCCGCGGAATGGTCGCCGGTGCCAACGACGGCGGACGGACAGTCGGCCTATGGGCTGTATCTGACGGGTCGCCTGGCCAGTTTCCGGGGCGACCGCACAACCGGCGCGGCCCTGCTGGCCCAGGCGCAGTCCCTCGTCCCTGAGCAGCCTGTCCTGGCTGATGAGGCCTTTCGCGAAGGCCTGTTCGCGGGCGATCTGGACGAGGTGGCCCGCCTGACCCCGCTGGTCAGCCAGACCCCGCAACTGGCCGAGGCCGGTCGGTTCACCGATGTGGTCCAGTCGCTGCAGCGCGGCGATGCAAGACGGGCGCAGGCCATCATCCAGCAGGGCGGATTCACCGACTTCTTCGGTGTGGGCGTGCGCTTCCTGACGCCGATCGTCGCGGCGGGGGCGGGCGACTGGCTGACGGCCCTGGCCCCTGTCGTGGTCGCACCTCAGGATCCGTCGGCCTTCATCCTGCGGCTGAATCGCGCGCAGTTGCTGGAACGTCGTCGCCAGTTCGATGCGGCGGAAGTGGAGTACAAGGCGCTATCGGAAACGCCGGTCGGCACGCGGTTCGCGGCCGAGGCCTATGGCGGCTTTCTGGAGCGTCGCCGCCGCAAGGCCGAGGCCGTCGTCGTCTATGACGCGGCCCTGGCCGCCGGACCGGCCGACCCCGCCATCGTGGCGGCCCATGCCCGCGCGTCGGGGCGAGGCCGGGCACCGGAGCTGGCCAGTCTGAACGATCTGGCGGCCGACGCCCTGAACTTCATCGCGGGCGGGGCCAGGCAGGCGGAGGCGAGCGAGCTGGCCATCATCTATCTGAGGCTGGCGCAAAGCCTGCGCCCGGACAATCTGACCGCTTATGAACTGGGCGAGGCACTGGCCAAGGCCGAACGCGAACTGCCGGCCCGTGAGGCCTTTGCAGCGGTGACGCCCGCCGATCCGCTGATCTATGCCGAGGCGCAATACGGGATCGGCGAGAGCTTCGTGCGCGACGAAATGCCGGAGGAAGCCCTGGCCGCCTTCCGCCGGGCCGATGCCGCCGCGCCAAGCCAGCCGCGAATGGCGCTGGCGCTGTCGGGCCAGTTGCTGGGCATGGGCTTTACGGAAGAGGCGCTGGGCGTCCTGAACCGGCCGGCAATCAATACGGCGGACCAGCATCCCATCGTTCGTTTTCAGCGCGGGGCGGCGCTGGAACGTCTGGGCCGCCACGATGAGGCGGAGACCGAGCTTCTGGCCGCGCTCGAAGGCGCGCCCGACAATGCCACCATCCTGAACTTCCTCGGCTATATGTGGGTTGATACCGGCCGCCGGGTAGACGAAGGGGCGGCCCTGTTGGCCCGCGCCCATGCCGCGGCACCCGAGGACGGCAACATCCAGGACTCGCTCGGTTGGGCCCAGTATCGCCAGGGCCAGTACGAGACCGCGGTCGCGACCCTGCAGGAAGCGGTCGAGAAAGAGCCCGGCAACGCCGAGATCAACGATCATCTGGGCGACGCCTATTGGCAGGTCGGCCGCCAGCGCGAGGCCCAATGGCAATGGACGCGCGTTTTGACGCTGGACCCCGATGCCGAACGCCGGGCCGAAGTCGAGCGCAAGCTGGTCGAGGGTCTGTCAGCCGCGAACCCGACCACCGGCCCCGCTTCCACGCCTGCGCAGACGGTCGTCGTCGGTGGCAGCTGACGTTGTGACGCCGGTGACGGCGATCGCGCCCGCCAAGATCAACCTGTTCCTGCACGTCGGGCCGGTAGACGGAGAGGGCTATCACCCGCTGACCAGCCTGGTCGCCTTTGCCGATGTCGGCGACGGCATCTCGGTCGCGCCTGCGGACCGACTGTCGTTGACGGTTGGGGGCCCGTTCGGATCAGCCCTGACCGTTGATCCCGACAACCTGATCCTGCGCGCGCTCCGGGCCTTGGGCGAGGCGACAGGCACGGGCGAGCCGCCGGTGCAGGTTCATCTGGACAAGCGCCTGCCGATCGCGGCCGGGCTGGGTGGCGGTTCGTCGGATGCGGGGGCGGCGCTGAAGCTGGCGCGCGACCTGCTGGGGCTGGACATCGACGATGCGGCCCTGGGCGACATCGCCAAGGTCGTCGGTGCCGACGGACCGATGTGTCTGCATGCGCGCTCGGCCTGGGCCGAGGGCCGGGGCGAGGTGCTGACGTTCGAGCCGAAGCTGCCGCCGCTGCCTGCCCTGTTGGTCAATCCCGGCGTGCCCTCGCCGACGGGCGCGGTCTATCGCACCTACGACGCGGCACCGCGTCCGCTGGAGTCACGACCCGCGCCGCCCGGAGACTGGAGCGCCACTGGTGTGATCGACTGGCTGGCCGAGCAGCGAAACGATCTGGAGGCTCCGGCCATCACGCTTCAGCCCGTGATCGGTGCGGCGCTGCAGGCCGTGGCTGCCCTGCCGGAAGCCCGGTTGACGCGGATGTCGGGATCGGGGGCCACGGTCTTCGCCCTGTTCGATACGCGCGAAGCGGCGGAGGCCGCGGCCCGCCAACTGGCGAGCGAGCAGCCCGATTGGTGGATCATGCCGACGACGCTGGCTGTCCCTTAACCGTCGGCAAACCCGCGTGCGCTAGGGTCCAGGCATGAACAGCCTGAGCCCCGCCTGGATCGCCGCCTTCGAGGCCGTGCTGAACAAAGTCGCGGCCGAGGATCGCGCCCGGATCGCCACCGTCGCGCCCGGCACCGCAGAGGCCGCGACCGACAGCGCGCCGCATTGGGATTTCGACCAGCCGGGGCATCGGGCGGAGGAGGCGCTGGCCGCCGCCTTTGGTCCTGCCCTGACCGACGACCACCGCCGCGCTCTGATCGCACACTGGGCGCTGGAGATGCCGGGCCGGATCGCCGCCGCCGACCTGCCGGAGGCGTCGCTGGAGCTCTATCCGGAATGGATCGGCAGACTGGCCGATTTCCTGACTGCTGCCGCCGATCCGTATGACCGCGACTTCTGGGCCAAGGATGTGCGGATTTCGCTTGTGCTGTCGGTACCGGGCGCGCGCACCCAGATGATCGACCTGTCCTCGCCCCTGGGCCCGGGGCAGGTGCTGCGTCACGCCCGCGAGGGCTGGGGCTGGTCGGTTATCCCTTCGTACGTCGCCGCCCAGAGCTGGAAGCCTTGGCTGGAGGTCCATACCGAAAGCCGCGAACTGTCCGACTTCAACGAGGCGGGCTGGGATCGCGCCTGGGCGACGGCCGCCGAAATCTGCAAGCGCCGACCGCAGATGGCGGGTATGCTGGGCTCGTCCTGGTTCTACGACCCGCCGCTGGAGCAGATCAGCCCGCGGCTGGCCTATCTGCGGGTCAATCCGCTGAAGCACGGGGCCTTTCTGCTGCACCAGGGACCGGGTGACATTCACACCCAGCGGGCCGCGACCAGTTCGCCGACCCGCGCCGCCCTGATCGAAAAGGGCGAATACACCGCCCGCTCCTGGATCGTCGCCTGGCCGCGCGCCGCCCTGATCCGCTGGGCGGACAGCCGCAGGGTTTAAACCGCGCGCGAAAACGTCTAGCGACAGCGGCATGAGCAACACGACCAATGCCGCCTTTTACGACCGCGTTTCCGCAGAGCTTGCCGATATCGAAGCGCAGGGGCTGACCAAGCCCGAGCGCGTCATCGCCTCACGCCAGGGGCCGGTGATCAAGGTCGGGGGACGCGATGTCCTGAACTTCTGCGCCAACAACTATCTGGGTCTGGCCGGCGACGAGCGCGTCACCCAGGCCGGTATCAAGGCCCAGGAAAAATGGGGGGCGGGAACGGCCTCGGTCCGCTTCATCTGCGGCACCCTGGAAATCCATAAGGAGCTGGAGCGGGCCATCGCCGACTACCTCGGCTTTGAGGACACCATCCTGTTCGCCGCCGCCTTCGATGCCAATGGCGGCATCTTCGAGCCGCTGTTCGGGGCCGAGGATGCGATCGTCTCGGACGCGCTGAACCACGCCTCGATCATCGACGGTGTGCGGCTGTGCAAGGCCAAACGCTATCGCTTCGCCACCTCCGACATGGACGATCTGGAGGTCCAGCTCAAACAGGCCCGGGCCGACGGCGCGCGAAACATCATCATCGCCACCGACGGCGCCTTCTCGATGGACGGCTATATCGCGAAGTTGAAGGACATCCGGGCGCTGGCCGACACGTATGACGCCCTGATCATGGTCGACGACTGCCACGCCACGGGCTTCCTGGGTCCGCAGGGTCGCGGCTCCTATGCCTATCACGGGGTCGAGGTCGACTTCCTCACCGGCACCTTCGGTAAGGCCTTGGGTGGGGCCATGGGCGGCTTTATCTGCGCCAAGTCGAACGTCGTGGCCCTGCTGAAACAGCGGGCGCGGCCCTATCTGTTTTCCAATGCCCTCAGCCCCGCCGTCTGCGGGTCCTCGCTGGAGGCCATCCGCATAGCCGCAGGCGAAGAGGGCGACGCCCTGCGTAAGCAACTGACGGCCAATGCCGCCCGCTATCGCGCCGCGATGACGGAAGCCGGTTTCACGCTGCAACCGGGCGAGCATCCGATCATCCCGGTCATGCTGGGCGACGCCAAGCTGGCCCAGGACATGGCGGCCCGTCTGCTGGAACTGGGCGTCTATGTGATTGGCTTCTCGTTCCCGGTGGTGCCGCGTGGCCAGGCCCGCATCCGTACCCAGATGTCGGCGGCGCATACCTTCGAACAGATCGATCAGGTCGTTGCGGCATTCATCCAGGCGGGTCGGGAACTGGGCGTGATCAAGGGCTGACGAGATCCTTCAGATAGCCCGGTGTCTCACCGGCCGGACATAGGCGGAAGCTTGCGGCTTCGCCGTCCTCGGTCTGGGTGAAACTGCGCGCGTCAGGGATAGTCAGCGTCTGCACCGTCGTCGTCCGCTGGCCGCTATAGGTGTCGATGCAGGATTGATCTACCTGATGGACGTCGCCCGACGACGCACGCACCGTGGCCCGACAGTTGCGCGTAGCGGAGCCGCTAATGCCCCGACCGTCGAAGACACGGAAACCCGCATTCGAGGGTCGCGCGCAGCTTTCGCCGGACATCACGTAAACTCCTGGGGTCAGCGGCAGGGTGATCGCCAAGGGCTCAGGCGTCGGCGGCGTGGATTCGCCGCCGTACGGTTCGTCCGGGGCCGCGGGAATGGCGAGCGCAGGGCCTTCAGCAGCCGGTCCTTCCGGCTCCGTGGGCGCAGTCTCCGTGTCGCTTCCACAGGCCGCCAGCAGCAGTGCGGCACACACGGCGCTGGGGAAGAGCATGAGGCGGCGCGTGGAGAGTCTGTGCATGGGGGATAAATCCCTCGGGACGGTGTCGGTTCATCGGCTCACCCCAAGGTCACGCTTGAGGTCTGGCCGCAGTGCGCTATGCCATCCGCAAACGACCGGCCGCGCGCCGGAACCGATGGGAGCGAGACGCATGACCGACACAATGAAGGCCCTGGCCAAGACCCGCCCTGAAGTCGGGCTGGAGCTGATCGAGGCCCTGATCCCCGCTGCGGGCGATGAGGACGTGCTGATCAAGGTCCACAAGACCGCTGTCTGTGGCACCGACATCCACATCTGGAACTGGGACGAGTGGTCCCAGAAGAATGTGCCGGTCCCGATGATCACCGGCCATGAGTTCGCCGGCGAGATCGTGGCGATCGGCAAGGATGTTGATCGTCGGCTGAAGGTCGGTCAGCGCGTCTCGGCCGAGGGCCACGTGATCGACCTGAATTCGGAAGCCGCCCGCGCCGGACATTTCCACCTGGATCCCGACACCCGTGGCATCGGCGTCAACCGTCAGGGTTGTTTCGCCGAATATGTCGTGGCCCCGGCCTTCAACGTGATCGAACTGCCCGACGACGTTCCTTACGAGATCGGCTCGATCCTCGACCCCTTCGGCAATGCCGTGCATACGGCACAGCAGTTCGACCTGCTGGGCGAGGATGTTCTGGTCACGGGGGCCGGGCCCATCGGCATGATGGCCGCCGCCGTCGCGCGCCACGCCGGGGCGCGGACCGTCGTCCTGACCGACATCAACGACTTCCGCCTGGAACTGGCCCAGAAGGTCGCGCCGGGCGTGCGGACGGTCAACACGACCAAGGAAGACCTGCACGACGTCATGCATGAGCTGGGCCTTAAGGTCGGCTTTGACGTCGCGCTGGAGATGTCGGGTTCGCCCATCGCCTTCAAACAGTGCGTCGACACCCTGATCATGGGCGGCGGGCTGGCGCTCCTCGGCATTCCGTCCAAGCCGATGGAGACGGACTGGGGCGCGATCATCCTGAAGGCCCTGACCATCAAGGGTGTATACGGCCGCGAGATGTTCACCACCTGGCGCAAGATGCTGGGCCTGCTGAAGGCCGGTCTGGATCTGCAGCCGCTGATCACCCACCAGATGCCGTTCCAGGATTTCGAAAAGGGCTTCGAGGTCATGAAGGCCGGTCAGTCGGGCAAGGTGGTCCTGGACTGGTCCAGGGCCTGACGCCCCGCCGTCCGCGACAGGCATGGCCGCCATCGTCGATTTTCTGAAGGGGGCGGGCACCGATGGGGCCGCTCGCACGGTCTTCGATGTGGTGGCCATGGACGACCGGACGATCGAACGGACGCACGACTTCATTCAGTGGCTGTTCCCGCTGGCCGAGCCGTCCGGGGCCAACCGCCGCGCGCCGGTGCTGAGCGCGGTGGACGTCGAGGAGGTGCAGGCCTGTGGCATGTGCCAGGTCGCCCTGGCCGCCGCGACGGACCGGATGAGCGCCTTCTACAGCCACAATACGCACTGGCTGGTCCCGCACGATCACAACCATCTGCGGATCACACGGATCATCAAGTCGCTGCGTCTGCTGCGCGGCGACGATGAGGCCAATGAGTTCCGCGCCATGATCCTGGCCCTCGACGCGGCGGCGGACCGACCCGCCAGCGTGGACAGTCGCCGTTACTGGACGACGGCCTAGGCCTTCAGCAGCTTCATCAGTGCGGGCTCGAACCCCTTGGTCTCCGACCCGGGCAGGACGTCCATCAGCTTGCCCGCTTCGAACAGTTCGAACACCTGCGGATGCACATAGGAGCTGCGGCAGACGGTCGGGGTGTTGCCGAGCAGACCCGCGACCGCCTTCACGCATACCGTGATCTTGCGTTTGGCGTCGGTGGGCGAGGTCGGGGCTTCCGTGTCGCGCAGGGCCCGTGCGGCCGAGACGGTCCCGGCCCAGGTGCGGAAGTCCTTGGCGGAGAAGTCCTCGCCCATGGCCTCGCGAATATAGGCGTTCACATCGTCCGAGGTGATGGGACACAGGTTGCCGTCGGCATCTCGATATTTGAACAGCTGCTGGCCAGGCAGTTCGCGCAGAGAGCGGACCACAGTCGCCAGTCGCCGATCCTGAACCCGCACCGCATGCTCGACCCCGCTCTTGCCCTTGAAGGCGAATGTCAGTCGGGTGCCGTCCACCTCCAGATGGCGCTTGTTCAGCGTGGTCAGGCCGTAGGAGCGGTTGGCCTTGGCATATTGGGCATTGCCGACGCGGATCAGGGTGATTTCCAGCAGGCGCACCGCCGTGGCCAGCACCTTGGCGCGCGACACGCCGCGCCTGTTCAGATCCGTCTCGACCCGCTCGCGCAGCCGGGGCAGGGCGCGGGCGAAGGCGGGCAGGCGTTCGAACTTGGTCTGGGAGGCGTGGCTGCTCCAGTCGTTGTGATAGCGGTACTGCTTGCGACCCTTGGCGTCGCGGCCCGTCGCCTGGATGTGACCGGTCGCCTGGGGGCAGATCCAGACGTCGGTCCAGGCCGGCGGGATGGCCAGCATGCGGATGCGGTCCAGCACCGCCTTATCCCTGATGACCTTGCCGGCCTTGTCGCGGTAGGAGAACCCCTTTCCCGAGCGGACGCGGGTCAGGCCCGCATGGTCGTCGCTGCACCAGGTCAGGCCCTTGGGAACCTCGACCGCCGCGACGAAGCCTGTCGAACCGTCGGCCATCAGTCGGCCTTGTCCAGGCGGTCATGCAGGCCATCGACCCATTTGCGACCCGCATCGCCGCCCCACAGCAGCCAGGCGATATAGCCGGCCGAGGGCTTGTCCTTGTCGGCCCAGTTCTTGCCCCGCTTGTCGACGTTGTGCCGGGCGAAATAGCTGTACATCGACTTGATGTCGCGGACGCTGACGGCCTCGCGGTTCTTCAGCTGGTTGGCGCGCCTGCGGCCCACGTCGGTGCCGCCGCGTCCATGTTCCTCGCGCAGCTTCAGCCCCTTGTCGGCCTCCCTGGCGACGGCGGCGGGCGGGGTGCGCTGTTTTTCGGTCAGCTCGGTCTTGGCAGATGGCATGGTGGTGTCCCTGTCGGATACGGCCAACGTCCGCTCAGGCTCGCCGGTTCCTCTTGACGTCAGGTGCGGCGCGGCGGACGAGGGCGGATGAACTATCGCCACAGCTTTCACGCCGGGAATTTCGCGGATCTGGTCAAGCACGCCCTGGTGCTGTGGCTGCTGGAACGGCGCCAGGCGTCGGGGCCGGTCACGGTCATGGACACCCATGCGGGCGCGGGCCTGTATGACCTGACCGGCGATGCGGCGCGGTCACGCGAGGCCGAGGCCGGCATCGCGCGCCTGATGGCGACCGAGGGGCGTCCGCCGCTGATCGAGGCCCTGGCCGCCGAGGTCGCCGCGATGAATCCGGACGGCGGCGTGACCTTCTATCCCGGCTCGCCCCTGCTGATGGCGCGGCATCTGGGACCGCAGGACCGCTATATCGGCTATGAGCTGAACCCGCCGGTTCTGGAGATGCTGACCGAGGCGCTCGCGCCGTTCGGGGCGACCGAGGCCCGCGGTGGCGACGGTTTCGATCAGGTGGTGGCGGAGGCGAAGCGCACGCCCGGCCCGCTGGTCCTTATCGATCCGCCGTTCGAGAAGCCCGACGACTATCACCGGGCGGCAGATACGGGAGCTGCCATCGTGCGGGCCGACGCGCGGGCGACGGTGGCGATCTGGACCCCGCTCAAGGACCTGGAGACCTTCGACGGCTTCCTGCGTCGGCTGGATCAGGGCGGGGCGCGGCGCGTGCTGGTGGCCGAGGCGCGCCTGCGGCCCCTGACCAATCCCATGAAGATGAACGGCTGTGCCATGGTGGTGCTCAACCCGCCCGGCGGGGCCGAGGCGGCCGCTAGCGAAATCTGCGGCTGGGTCGTCGATACCCTGGGCGAGACGGGAGCGAGGGCCGAAATCTGGATGCCTGACTGATCGGATTTAGTCGATCACTTCGCCGGGCTCGTAGAGGTGCGGCTCGAAGGTCGCGATGGCCATGATGGGTTCCATGCGGATGACGATGGAGGGGTGGCGCGACATGGCCTTCCAGTCTTCGCGAGAGCGCCACAGCGAATGCACCGCCGCGACCTTGCCGCCCAGGCCGCGATGCAGGGTCGCGGAGATATAGCCTTCAAGATCGCGCTGGGCCCGCACGAGAGAGGTCAGGTGCTCCATCAGGGCGTCCAGCTTGTCCGGCTGGCAGCGATAGACGTTGATCAGAACGACGGGGTCGGACTCGGACATAAGCGGGGCTTAGCGCATCGGGCTTGGCGCGTCTTGTGCGATCGCCCATATCGATGGGCCAGCCGGAGCCGCCATGACCCGTATCGCCATTCTCGAAACCGGCCACCCGCCAGAAGCGCTGAAGGACGATTTCGACGACTATGCGGCCCGCTTCCGGGCCCTGCTGGGTGAGGGCGTGGCCACGACTCGGTTCGACGTGCAGGCCGGGCATTTGCCAGAAGATCCGTCGGCCTTCGCCGGCGCGATCGTCACCGGCTCGGCGGCGGGGGTCTATGACGACCTACCCTGGATACCGCCGCTGACCGACTGGCTGAGAGCGGCCAGGGGACAGACCCGCCTGGTCGGCATCTGTTTCGGGCACCAGATCATGGCCCAGGCTTTCGGCGGTCGGGTCGAGAAGTCGGACAAGGGCTGGGGCATCGGCCTGCATCGTTATCAGGTCACGGCGACTGAAGACTGGATGCATCCGCGGGCCGCATCGGTCGCGATCCCAGTCTCGCATCAGGATCAGGTGGTCGCCCCACCGCCGGATGCCCGCATCATCGCCACCTCGGACTTTACCCCCTTTGCTGGCCTGGCCTGGGACGACGCCGTCAGCTTCCAGTGTCACCCGGAGTTTCAGCCCGAGTACACCGCCGCCCTGATCGAGACCCGGCGCGGGCATCTTATTTCCGAAGCACTAGTGGTCCAGGCGCTGGAGACCCTGAAGCAGCCGAACGACCGGGCGATCATGACCGCCTGGATCCGGGCTTTCCTGCTGCTGACCCCGCCATCGGTTGAAGGCGAAGGCTCGGGGATCTAGGCCGCGGCTGGCATCCGCGTCCACCAGTCCAGTCGTCGCACAAAGGGAGCGGGATCCTTGGGCGCTACCAGCGCCGACGGGTCGTGGTACACTTGGTCGTAAAGCCGGGTCAGGGTGAAGCGCGTCGCGGCGACGGCACCCAAGGCGGGCAGGGCCGCGCGCTCGGCGGCGTCGAGCGGACGCAGGCTCTCATATCCCGCCTGAAAGGCCTCAAGCGCCGCAGGCAGGGCCGCGCCCTCCGCATCGAACCCCCAGGCCGACAGGGCGATGGCCAGGTCATAGGCCGGCGCGTCGGTGCAGGCGTAGTAGAAGTCGATCACTCCGCTGATGGCGTCGCCCTTGAACAGGACGTTGTCCGGGAAATAGTCGGCATGGATCGGTCTCCGAGGCAGGTCGCGGCCCGGGTCGGCCTCGACCCAGGGCGCGCAGCGGTCGAGAATGGCGCGGTCAGCGCCCGTGGCTCGCAGCGCGCAGGCGTCGAACAGTGTCCGCCGCGCTGCCGGTCCGACGGGATTAGGTCGCTCAGCGTTGAAAGCATTCGTCGCGAGGTGGAGGCGGGCCAGCATCGCACCCGCGCAGGTGTGGTCCGCAAGTGAAGGGTCGCGTTGCCAGCCCCCTTCCAGCCATTGCAGAAGGGCGGCGGGACGGTCGTTCAGCTCGCCAAGGTTCCTACCGTCCGCATCCCGCAATGTGCGCGCCGTGGGCAAACCCCTGGTCGCCAGATGATCGGTCAGGTCCAGGCAGAAGGGCAGGGTCGCCACCTGCGTCCGGGCCTCGAAAAGGGTCAGGACAAAACGCCCCTCATCGGTCTCGACGCGATAATTGGTATTCTGGATTCCCTCGGCGATCGGCGTCAGCTCGCGAAGCCTGCCCGCGCCGAAGCGTCGAATGAAGGGCTCGGCGTCTGCCGGCTCGACGGGCGTGAACACCGCCATGGGTCAGGCGTGTCCGGTGATGCGCTCACCGGCGCGATGGCCTGCCAGCTCCGACAGATCGGCCAGCAGGCTTTCGGCCGTAGCCCATCGTCCGGCCCCGCGTCCCTTGCAGCGCACGACCGATCCGTCCTTGCGAATAACCTTCAAAGCGTTGCCCTCTCCCTTCAGCGTGGCGAACAGCGCGTCCATCGGACCGGCGACCAGCCGCACCTCGGCGATCAGCTTGCCCTCTTCCAGCCGACAGCGACAGAGCTGACGTGCACCGGCCGCGGCGGACCGGTCGGCGCTCAGGACGTCACGGGGAATGTCCTCCTGATCCGGCATGCGTCCAAAGGCTTCGAAAGCGAGAAGACGGACCTTGGCCGCGGCGTCCAGTCCTTCCAGGTCGGCCGAAGGATCCTCTTCGGCAAAGCCAGCCGCACGGGCCTCGGACAGGGCTGCGTCGAACGACGCGCCGTCACCGATGCGTTCCAGCATGAAGTTGACGGTGCCGTTCAGAATTGCCTCGAAGGCGGCGATCGGTGCCTTGGTGCGGGCGGCTCTCAGAGTCTCCACCATGGGTACGCCACCGCCGATGGAGGCGGACCACAGCAGCCGCGCGCCATTCTGCTCAGCCAGGGCCAGGAGGCTGGCGGGATCGCGGCTGACGGCCTGTTTGTTGGCGCTGGCGACGTCGATGCCGCGCTCCAGAGCGGCGCGGATCACGGCGTGGCCCGCGTCCGCCTCCGACAGGGCTTCCAGCACGATATCGGGATCTCGCGCCATCAAGGCGGCGGGTTCGGAGACCAACAGCGGGCGGATCTGGCGCGGCGAGGCTCCGGGCACGTCGCGCGGCTTGGCCGGGTTGCGCACCAGCACACCGACGACATCGATGCGCGGATCCTCCAGCAGCCGGGCCAGGGTGCCACCCCCCACGACGCCACAGCCCGCGACGGCGACGCGCAGGGGGCGGTGCGGCAGCGCAACGCGAGGCGGAACGCTGCGCGCCCCGATGACCGTGCGATGGCCGTCCAGATAATTGCGAACCTCGACGTTGAGGTTGCGCGCCTGGGCCAGGTCGAGGGCGTCCGGCTGCACCAGACCGCCGCCCAGCGCCTTGGCCTCGGCCCAGCCGGCATAGTCGTACCGGCGCGCGTCGATGTTGGTGTTGGGATCGCGGTCGTAGAGTCCGTCGACATCTTTCACCAGTTGCACGCTGGACAGGCCCAGCTCGGCGGCCAGAAACAGGGCCGACAGGTCCGAGCCTCCGCGACCCAGCAGGACGACCTTGCCCTCGGGCGACAGGGCCCCATAGCCCGGCACGACGACGACCTCGTGCTGCTCCAGCGCGCGTCGCAGGGGGGCGGGATCGAAACGGATCGGCCGGGCGTGTTCGCTGTCACCTTGCGCCACCAGACCGAGTTCGCGCACGGTCAGGGTCTGGGCTCCCAAGCCTACGCGGTCGCAGGCCAGGGCCACCAGGGCGGCGGATCGCTCCTCGCCCTGCACGACATAGGACGGCAGAATGGAGTTGTCGTGCACCAGACCCAAGGCACGGGCTTCGGCCAGAAGACGGTCCGTCTCTCCGGCAAAGGCCGAGACCACCGCGACCACGCGCCTACCTCTGCGGACCTCGGCGTAGATGTCGGAGGCGACCTTGGGCGCATCGGCGGGCGAGACGAGCACCGAGCTGCCGAACTTCATGACGACGATCTGGGGCGATGTGGCGGCACCGGGCAGGCTTTCGGGCTTGGGTCTTTCGAGCACGGCGAGGTCTGACATGGCGGGGTCTTTCGGATGAGGCGGTGAATAGGGGAGGGGGACATGAAAAACCCCGCCCGGGGGTCCGGGCGGGGTTGGGTTTGTGCGTTCCTGAAATCCGGTGCGCGCTAACCTGTCCCCGCCGTGGGCGTGGTGGTCATGGTCATACCGGTCGAAATGCCGCGCACGTCCGCGCCGCCGCGAGGTGCGGTCATCGGCGAAACGGAAAGGGCGACAGTCTGGATCACAGCGATCACTCGTCAGGTTCAAAGGCAGGCTGACGGACAAACGGCCCATCCGTCAAGCCTCAAGCTCACGCCCAGTGCATCTGGACGCGATGGGCGGCGGCCCAGTGGATGGCGCGGATGCCGTCGATCACCGCCTCGCCCGCCGCGCGCGTGCCTAGCGTCCCGCCCAGGTCGGCGGTGACGGCACCGGCCGAGACGACGGCGGCGACGGCGGCCTCGATTGAGCTGGCCTCGTCGTCCAGCCCCAGGCTATGGCGCAGCAGCAGGGCGGCCGACAGGATGGTCCCGACCGGATTGGCCTTGTCCTGACCGGCGATGTCCGGTGCCGAGCCATGGATCGGCTCGAACATGCCTGGCCCCCCCGATCCCAGTGACGCCGACGGCAACAGGCCGATCGACCCGCCCAGCACCGAAATCTCGTCCGACAGGATGTCCCCGAACATGTTCTCGGTCAGGATGACGTCGTATTCGCGCGGCTTGCGGATCAGATGCATGGCCATGGAATCGACCAGGGCATGTTCCAGCTCGACACGCGGAAACTCCTCGGCATGGATGCGGGTCACGACCTCGCGCCACAGACGGCTGGTTTCCATGACATTGGCTTTGTCGACCGAGGTAACTTTGCCGCGCCGCTGCTGGGCGGTCTGGAAGGCGGCGCGGGCGACGCGCTCGATCTCGGGCACCGTATATTCGCACAGGTCCGTGGCGCGATCGGCGGTGCGGGTCTTCTCCCCGAAATAGATGCCGCCGGTCAGTTCGCGGAACACGATCAGGTCCACGCCCTCGACGATCTCCTTTTTCAGCGGCGAGCGATAGGCAAGCACGGGCGAGACCTGCAAGGGCCGCAGGTTGGCGAACAGACCCAGGGCCTTGCGCAGACCCAGCAGGCCCTCTTCGGGCCGACGCTGGCCGCCATCCCATTGCGGCCCGCCGACCGCGCCCAGCAGGACGGCGTCGGACGCCTTGCAGGCCTCGACGGTTTCTGGCGGCAGAGGATCGCCCGTGGCGTCGATGGCCGCGCCGCCGATCAGATGCTCATGAAAGCGGAAGCTGTGACCATAGAAGTCGCCGATGACCCGCAGCACATCGGTGGCGGCGGCCGTGACTTCCGGGCCCACGCCGTCTCCGGGCAGCACGACGATATCGAAGGATTTGGCGTGGGTCATAAGACGGTTT
Source organism: Brevundimonas sp. (assembly GCF_041919755.1). GTDB lineage: Bacteria > Pseudomonadota > Alphaproteobacteria > Caulobacterales > Caulobacteraceae > Brevundimonas. The sequence continues at coordinate 321,035 of NZ_JAYRTD010000002.1, forward strand.
CCGTTCGGTGTTCAAAGGCTTCGATGGCGGGCAGTTGGGATTGCAGCCAGCCCAGGGTGTCGACCCCGTTCAGCAGGCAGCGTCGGGCGAACCTTTCCACCTCGAAGGTAACAGGCTGTGCATGGCCGCGCCGGATCGTGGAGGCGTCGAGGTCGATGGTGATCGGCTGCTCTGCATGGGCGGCCAGATCGTCCCAGGTCGCCTGGTCCACGACGATGGGCAGCAGGCCGTTCTTCAGGGCATTGGAGGTGAAGATGTCGGCGATCTCGGTCGAGACCACGGCCCGAAAGCCGTAGTCCAACAGGGCCCAGGGCGCATGCTCGCGCGACGAGCCACAGGCGAAGTTCCGGCCCGCCAGAAGGATGCGATGCTCGGTCGGATCGATGCGGTTCAGCACGGCCTCGGGCTTTGGTGTGCCATCGGCCTCGTAGCGCCAGTCATAGAAGGCCTGGGCCCCCAGACCCTCGCGGGTTGTGGTGCTGAGAAACCGTCCGGGAATGATCTGGTCGGTGTCGATATTCGACTGCGACAGGACCACGGCCTTGGACGTCAGGGTTTTCAGAGGCTCAGGCATTTTCGACCCCTATCGTCTCGCGCGCGGCGCTCGCCTGCTTGAGGGAGGCACCCTCCTTCATGAACACGCGAGGGTCGGTCAGCACGCCCATGATGGCCGTCGCCGCCGCCGTTGCCGGGCTGGCCAGGATGGTGCGGGCCCCCGGCCCCTGGCGGCCTTCGAAGTTGCGGTTGGAGGTGGACACGGCCAGCTGGCCCGGTGCCACCCTGTCGCCGTTCATGGCCAGGCACATGGAGCAGCCCGGAATGCGCCATTCGGCCCCGGCGTCGATGAAGACCCGGTCCAGCCCTTCCGCCTCCGCCTCGCGCCGCACAGCCTCCGATCCCGGCACGACCAGAACCCGCAGACCCGGCTTGACCTTGCGCCCACGTAGTACATCGGCGGCGGCGCGGAGATCGGGCAGACGGCCGTTGGTACAACTGCCGATAAAGACCACATCGACCGGATAGGCAGTCGTCGCCGCTCCGGCCGCGAAGCCCATATAGGCCAGGGCCTTCTCGCCCGAGGCGTCGTGCGGCACGGGCACGACCTCGCCGATGGGCGAACCCGCATCGGGCGTCGTGCCCCAGGTCGCCATGGGCCGGATCGCGCTTCCGTCGATCCGGACCTCTGCATCGAACACCGCATCGACATCCGACTTCAACGTCAGCCAGTCGGCTGCGGCCCGCCCGAAGGCCTCGCCCTGCGGCACATGTTTACGACCCTGCAGCCAGGCCACGGTGGTGGCGTCCGGCGCGATCATCCCGGCCCGCGCGCCCGCCTCGATGGACATGTTGCAGACGGTCATGCGGCCTTCCATGTCCAGCGAACGGATGGCCTCGCCCGCATATTCGATGACGAAGCCTGTACCCCCGCCAAAACCCAGACGCGCGATGATGGCCAGGGCCACGTCCTTGCCCGACACGCCCGGCTGCAGCCGCCCGTGGACCGTCACCCGCATGGCCTTGGCCTTGCGCTGCAACAGGCACTGGGTCGCCAGCACATGGCCGACCTCGGACGTCCCGATGCCGAACGCCAGGGTGCCGAAAGCGCCATGGGTCGCCGTATGGCTGTCGCCACAGACGACCGTCATCCCCGGCTGGGTCAGGCCCAGCTCCGGCCCCATGACATGGACGACGCCGCGATCGGCGCTGTCCCATCCGGCCAGCGATACGCCATGTCGCGCACAGTTGGCCTCCAGTGTCTGGACCTGGGCCTTGGACGCCGGCGTATCATACGGCCGCTCGCCATCTGGGCCCGCAGGCAGGGTCGGGGTCGAATGGTCCAGGGTCGCAAAGGTCCGGTCCGGGCGGCGCACTTTCAGACCCCGGCTCTCGATCTCGGCAAAGGCCTGGGGGCTGGTAACTTCGTGGACCAGATGCAGATCGACATACAGGACCGCCGGGGTGTCCTCGGTCTCGGCGGCGACGACGTGCCGGTCCCAGACCTTGTCGAACAGGGTGCTAGGCCGCGACATGGGTGCGCTCCCCATTGGCGAACGGGCGGGTCGCCTCGATGATGGCCAGCAGTTCGCGGTCGTCGATCTCGCCGATCTGGTCCGCGCGATGCTTGAAGCCGGCGAAGGCATCCAGCAGGTGCTGCCCCTCGACCGAATGGCCCAGGGCCGCTGCCCGCTTGGCCACGGCATGGCGGCCAGAATGCTTGCCCAGCACGAAGCTAGTGCCGTCAAACCCGACGTCCTGGGGCCGCATGATCTCATAGGTGCGGGCGTCGGCCATCATGCCGTGCTGGTGGATGCCGGCCTCGTGAGCGAAGGCGTTCATGCCGACGATGGCCTTGTTGCGTGGCGTCGGGGTGTGGGTGATCTCGCTCAGCATCCGGCTGGCCCGAACCAGCTGGGTGCTGTCGGCGGTGGTGTGCAGGCCATAGCGGTCCGCGCGGGTGCGGATGGCCATGATGATCTCCTCGACCGAGGCATTGCCGGCCCGCTCGCCGATGCCGTTGATCGCCCCCTCGACCTGACGCGCGCCTGCTTCGACGGCGGACAGGGTGTTGGCGACGGCCAGGCCCAGGTCGTCATGGCAGTGGGCCGAGAAGACGACCTGCGGGAACCTCACCCGGACCCTGGCGATCAGGGTGCGGAACAGGTCGCCGATTTCGGTCGGCGTCGCATAGCCGACAGTGTCGGGGATGTTCAGGGTCGTTGCCCCGGCGGCCGCAGCGACTTCGCAGATTTCCGCCAGGAACTCCGGCTCGGTGCGGATCGCGTCCTCAGGGCTGAACTCCACGTCGTCGAAGCGGGTGCGGGCATAGCGGACGGCCCGATCGGCGGTCTCCAGAACCTGCTCCGTCGTCATCTTCAGCTTGGCGGCGCGGTGGATCGGGCTCGAGCCCAGGAAGATGTGCACGCGGCGCTCCTCCGTCGCGCGCAGCCCTCGCCAGGCGGCATCGATGTCGGCCTCACTGGCGCGCGCCAGTGAGCAGAAGACCGGCCCTTCCGCATCACGCCCGACCTCGCCGACGACGCGGCGCACGCCTTCTTCGTCGCCGGGCGAGGCGGCGGCGAAGCCGGCCTCGATGACATCGACGCGCAGGTCCGCCAGCATATGGGCCATGCGCACCTTGTCGTCGGGCGACATGGAAAAGCCGGGGGCCTGTTCCCCGTCTCGCAGCGTGGTGTCGAAGACGATGACCCGGTTCGGATCGGCGGCGACGGCTTTGGCGATCCGGCTCATACGACCCTCTCTGGTACGAAGGCTGCTGAATGAGAGGGAACGGGCATGCGGGTGACGCCAAACAGTTTGTCGATCTGACGACCCAGGGTCTGGGTGCAGCGGGCAGCGTCGCGGCCGCGCACGGCCATCTCGACCCGGCGCCCCGATCCGTCCTCGCTCAGCGACAAGCCGTCGATGTGAAAGCCGCGACGCTCCACCAGGCCGATCAGGCGCTGGAGCGAGCCGTCGGCGCGGTCGATATGCAGGTGCAGGGTATCAGCGGTCATGTCAGGCGCCTTCCATCATTTCGGCGTTGTTCTTTCCGGGCGGGACCAGCGGCCACACATTCTCCCGGGGGTCGATGATCACATGCGCGAGGCAGGGGCCGTCGGCGGCCAGCAGGCGGGCGATCCCGGCCTGAACCTCCTCGCGCCGGCTAATTCGGAAAGCCTCGACGCCAAAGGCTTCGGCGACCTTCACGAAGTCCGGATTGTCGGACAGGTCGACCTCGGAATAGTTCTGCTCGAAGAACAGCTCCTGCCACTGGCGGACCAGGCCCAGCGAGCTGTTGTCCAGCAGCAGGACTTTCACCGGGATGCCGTAGCGGCGCAGCGTGGCCAGCTCCTGGATGTTCATCATGAAGCCGCCGTCGCCGGCGAGCACGACGACGGTCGCGTCCGGATCGGCCAGCTTGGCTCCGATACCTGCGGGCAGGCCGAAGCCCATGGCCCCCAGACCGCCCGACGTCAGATGCGCCTCGGGCCTGGCAAAGCGACAGTGTTGGGCGGCCCACATCTGATGCTGGCCGACGTCGCAGGCGGCGACGAAGTCGTCACCGGCCGCCTCGGAAATGGCCTTCAGCAGGGCAGGGGCATAGACGCCGTCGCCCGGCGCATCGTAGCGGAAGGCCGTGCGCGCGGCCCGCGCCGTGCAGCGCATCATCCACGGGTCGATCTTTAGCGGGGTCGTCGCCAGATGGTCCGTCAGGGCGGCGATCCCGGCGGGCAGTTCACCCGCGACGGCGACCTCGGTCCGGCGCAGCTTGCCGATCTCGGAAGCGTCGATGTCGAAGTGAACGACGCGCGCATGCGGCGCGAACTCGGCCAGCTTGCCGGTGGCGCGATCGTCGAACCGTGCGCCGAAGACGATCAGCAGATCGGCTTCCTGCACCGCCTCATTGGCTCCGCGCGTGCCGTGCATGCCCAGCATGCCCAGGGCTCCGGGTGCATCGGTCGGGATGGTGCCCAGGGCGTTCAGTGTCGAGACGGACGGAATGCCCGTAGCCTCGGCAAAGGCGCGCAGCTCCTCGACGGCCCGCCCGATCTTGACCCCGCCGCCGACGTAGATCAGCGGCCGTTCGGCCTGACGGATCGCCTCGGCGGCGCGGGCGATGGCGTCGTGATCCGTCGTGGCGACCGTATTGGGATATGGGAAGCCGAAGTCCTGGGTCGTCGTCCCGACCTGCACATCCTTGGGCAGATCGACCAGAACGGGACCGGGGCGGCCCGAGGCGGCGATTTGGAAGGCCTCTTCGATGGCGGCGGGCACATCGGCAGGGTCGCGCACCAGGATGGAGTGTTTCACGATCGGCAGGGTGACGCCCAGGATGTCGATCTCCTGAAACGCATCGGTGCCCATGACGCCCTGGGGCACATTGCCGGTGATGCAGACGACCGGGATGGAATCCATCATGGCATTGGCGATGCCGGTGATCAGATTGGTCGCACCGGGGCCGGAGGTCGCCAGACAGACCCCGACCCGTCCGCTGCGCCGCGCATAGGCATCGGCGGCAAAGGCGGCGGCCTGTTCGTGCCGCACCAGGATGTGGCGCAGGGATGAACCGGTCAGGGCGTCATAGACCGGCATGATCGCGCCGCCCGGATAGCCGAACACGACCTCCACCCCCAGCCGCTCCAGGGTGGAGATCAGCAGGCGGGCACCGCTGCGCGGGGCGGCGGCGTCGGGGGCGACGGTCATGGCGGCAGCAGCGGTCATGGTCTCAGGCCGCCTCGGATTTGGGCATGTGCAGCCAGGCCATCCGCTCGCGCAGCTTGGCCCCAGTGATCTCGATGGCTTGCTCGCCATCGGCCTTGACCCAGGCGTCGTAGCGGGGCTTGCCGGCGTCGTTTTCGGCGATCCATTCGCGGGCGAACTGACCCGACTGAATCTCGTCCAGCACCGTCTTCATGCGGGCGCGGGTCTCGTCGGTGATGACGCGCGGGCCGGACTTGACCGAACCCCATTTGGCCGTCTCGGAGATGAACTCGTTCATCTTGGTGATGCCGCCTTCGTAGAACAGGTCCACGATCAGCTTCAGCTCGTGCATGCATTCGAAATAGGCGATCTCGGGCTGGTAGCCGGCCTCGACCAGGGTGTTGAACCCGCTCATGACCAGTTCCTTGGCACCGCCGCACAGGACCGCCTGTTCGCCGAACAGATCGGTCTCGGTCTCCTCGCGGAAGGTGGTTTCCAGCAGGCCGCCGGTCGCGCCGCCATTGCCTTTTGCGTAGCCCATGGCGCGATCACGGGCCTTGCCGGTCGCGTCCTTTTCGATGGCGAACAGGCTGGGGACGCCGCGTCCGCGCTGATATTCGCGGCGGACCAGATCGCCCGGCCCCTTGGGCGCGACCAGGATGACGTCCATGTCCTCGCGCGGCGTGATCCGGCCATAGATGATCGAAAAGCCGTGGGCGAACAGGATGGCCGCGCCCTGTTTGGCGTTGGGCTCGATGACCTCGCGATAGACCTCGGCCTGGGCCATGTCGGGCGTCAGGATGGCGATGATGTCCGCGCCCCGGACAGCCTCGGCGGGTTCGGCGGTGGGAATGCCGTCAGCGGTGGCGTTCCTCCAGCCCTTGCCGCCATGACGGACGCCCGCGACGACATCGTGGTCGCTGTCCCTCAGGTTCAGGGCATGGGCGCGACCCTGCGAGCCATAGCCGATGATGGCGATGCGCTGGCCTGCGATGGCCCCGGGGCGAATGTCGTCATCTGTGTAGATCGTGATGGCCATGTCAGGCGTCCTCATGCGTCTTGATGTCGGCCCGGACTTGCGCGGGCGGAGGGTTGGGAACGGTGACGGCACCCTGGGCGGCGGAGGCCACGGAGGCGCGGTACTTGGCGAAGACACCGCGCGCCGGGCGCAGCGGCGGGTGCGCGAAGTCCGCCCGGCGCGCCACCAGATCGGCGTCGATGTCGATCCGGCGATTGCTGACGTCGATGGCGATACGGTCGCCATCGCGGATCAGGGCGATGGGGCCACCGACAGCCGCTTCGGGCGACACATGGCCGGCCACGAAGCCGTAGCTGGCCCCGGAAAAGCGTCCGTCGGTGATCAGGGCGACGTCGTGGATGCCCCGACCCTTCAGCGCCGCCGTGACCTGCAGCATCTCGCGCATGCCGGGACCGCCGCGCGGGCCTTCGTAGCGGATGACGATGACGTCGCCCTCGCCGACCGCACCGTCTTGGACCGCATTGAAGGCGTCTTCCTCGCTGTTGAAGACGCAGGCGGGACCTTCGAACCGGTCGACCTTGTGGCCGGTCAGCTTGATGACCGCACCTTCGGGGGCGATGTCGCCATAGATGACGGCATAGCTGCCGCGCGTCATGACCGGGGCGCTGAAGGTCGTGACGACCTGCTGGCCGGGCGCTTCCTCGGCCTCGGCCGCTTCGGCGAACAGACTGCGGCCGCTGACGGTGGGGGTGTTCACGATCTTGCCGGCGGTGGCCATCCGCTGGGTGACCAGGCGCGTGCCGCCCGCCGCGTACAGGTGCGAGGCCAGGAAGCGACCGCCCGGCTTCAGGTCGCAGATGACCGGGGCCTCAGCGCAGGCCTGGTGGCAATCTTCAATGCCGAAATCGATCCCCGCCTCGGCGGCGATGGCGGTCAGGTGCATGACCGCATTGGTCGATCCGCCCGAAGCCGAGACCGCGATGGCGGCATTCTTCAAGCTGGCGCGGGTGATATATTTGCGCGCTGTGTCTCCGGCGAAGACGCGCTCGACGATCAGGCGGCCGCAACGCATCCCCTCAGCACCCTTGGCCGGATCGACGGCGGGCACATCATTGGCCCCCATGGGCGACAGGCCCATGACCGACAGGGCCATGGCCATGGTGTTGGCGGTGAACTGACCCCCGCAAGCCCCCGCGCCGGGACAGGCCGCGGTCTCAACCGTCTTCAGCTGATCGTCGTCGATCGTGCCTGCGCCATGGGCTCCGATGGCCTCGAACACCTGCTGGATCGAGATGTCGGTGCCGCCCATCCGGCCCGGCAGGATGGTGCCGCCGTAATAGACCAGGCCTGGGATATCCATCCGCGCCAGGGCCATGGCTGCGGCCGGAATGGTCTTGTCGCAGCCAACGATGCAGACGACGCCGTCCAGTTGATGGCCTTCGACGGCCAGTTCGATACTGTCGGCGATGACCTCTCTGGAGATCAGCGACGCTTTCATGCCGGGGGTGCCCATCGAGATGCCGTCGGTCACGACGATGGTGTTGAAGTCGACCGGATAGCCGCCCGCCGCGATGATGCCTGCGCGCACATCCTTGGCCAGCCGGTCCAGATGCATGTTGCAGGGCGTGACCGACGACCAGGTGTTGACGATGGCGATCATCGGCTTGTCGAAGTCGGCATCCTGCATTCCCGCCGCGCGCAGATAGCTGCGGGCTGCGGCCCGGCTGGGACCCGCCGTGACCGCGCGACTTCTCGCGTTCGGGGGTCGGCTGTCTGAGGTAAAATCTTGCGTCATGAGCGGGGCTGATTCCGGAGGTGTCCGGACCGCGCGCAACAAAAAACCCGCTTCCTTTCGGGAGCGGGTGGCTGCGGGCGATCCTGAGTTTGGCTTAAGTCAGGTTGCGTGCATCCACACCGCTCCGAAGAGCAGGACGATCGATACAGCGAGAATAAGGGTTGTCAGGGCCGTCTGGGCCTCATGCGCATGCGACAGCGCTACCGCCTTGGCGGTGCTCTTGCGGTCAGCGATGCGGATGGTGTGAGACACGGTGACAACCCTGTTGTGTCACACAGTAGGCATGACGCACTGCGCTGCACAATCCCCAAAAGCAATAATCGTGCAGAAAACCGATCAGGCGTGCTTTCACACGCATATTCCGTCCCGCGATAATGTCAGACGGAACGGTCGAACTTGTCCTTCCTACGGCGACCCATCAGCAGCTCCTGCTCCATTCGGCCGCGCACCGCGTGGTAATAGGCGCGCAGAAACTCGATGTCGGTGGCGTCGCGCCGGTCATAGACGATCTTGCGCGCGATCCGGTCGGCAACGGCCCGAATGGTGGTTCGATCGCCGGTGCGCAGCACCTCTTCCAGAACGTGCAACTCCTTGACGCCATAGGCATCCAGCTGGGCCGGCGTGAAGCTGTGGTCCGCCTGATGCCGGGCCCCCGCATCGGCCATGTCGCGCATCAGCTTCTGGCGGGGTGCGCGCAGCACCCAGGTTCCAGCCACCATGTCTCCGGCCCGCAGCTTGTCGGCGTTGAAGAAGGGCAGCAGCACGAAGACCAGGCACCAGATCGTGGCCAGCAGATAGATCCACCCGCCCATGTCGCTCTGCAGTGCCATAATGGGTCCGGCGATCATCAGGCTGAGCGGCAGGAAGAGCTCGAGTTCTCGCAGCGCGTTGCGGGTGAAGATCGCCTCGAACGTCAGCCGTCCGCCGTTTCGCGCCGCGACCCGCAGACCCATGACACGCTTGCCCGGCGTCGCCGCCCGGGCCGACATTTCGAAGCCCAGGAAATAGGCATTGCGCAGCAGGAACATGCCCAGCAGCCAGACGATGCCGATGATCTCGGCAGAACCGCCCCGCGTCTGTGCGAACACGATGGCCAGGGCGATGGTGACGGCGACGACGCTGCCGACGATGATCAGCAGGTCCAGCGCCAGCGCCCCGAAGCGCTGGCCCACCGTGGCCAGTTCCAAGTTCAGCGGCACCCCTTCGGGCGTGACCAGAACGCGCATCCGCTTGCGCTCGGCGGGCGTGGGCGCGGCCATCGTCATCGGCCGATCCCCGCCAGAAGCCGATCAGGGCGGGGTGCGTAGAAATAGAGGCCCCACAGGATCGCGGTGCCGGCCGCGATGGCATAGCGCACGGTGTCGCTGGTGATCAGTTGGCGACCGAAGCCTTCCAGCACGCCCGCCAGCATCAGCATGATGACCACTCCCATCATGACCGCACCCGCCGCCTTGCCGGCCCCGGACATGGCTTCCAGCCGGCTCTGACGCCCGGGAAAGGCGACGGCCCAGCCGATGCGCAGGCCTGCCGCCCCCGCCAATACGATAGCGAACAGTTCGGTCACGCCGTGGATCAGCAGCCAGCCCCCGAACTCATAGCCCAGCCCCTTGGATACGAAGACGTGGATCATGGCGCCCAGCATGGCTCCGTTGCTGAGCAGGACCACGATGGTCGGCACCCCGAAGGCAAAGCCGAGCGCAAATGCCAGCAGTGCGACCTCGGCATTGTGGGTAAACAGATAGGTGGCAAAGAACGACAGACCGTCCGCATCCGCGCCGTCATAAAGCGTGGCGCGCAATGCCGCCTGCGTCGCCGTCGGATCGCGGCCCTGGGCCAGGCCAGGGTCGACGAAGGTGAAGAACCAGTCGCTGTCGGCCCCGACCAGCACATAGGCGACCACTGCCCCCAGCGCCGTCACGAACAGGGCCACCAAGGTCTCCAGCCAGATCGACTGAACGCCTTTGGGCCAGTCGCGCGAGAAGAAGGCCGTCAGCTGCTCCAGCGGTGTCGACCGCGCCCCGTAGACGAAGAAATAGGCCCGCGCCGACAGGTTCTCGAGGTAGCCGATCAACCCTTGGTCAAGCGAGGTCTCGCGCGCCACCGACAGGGCCGACAGGGTCGAACGGTACAGCACCGGCATGGCCAGGATTTCGGCATTGCTCAGGGCGCTGGCCGAGCGCTTCTCGGCCTTGGTGACGAGCGCTTCAAGCTGTCGCCAGTCGCGCTCGCGCTCGGTGCGGAACCGCTGGCTCTTGAGTAGAAGCTCGCTCACAGCAGGTCTCGCCGTTTGAGGTCCAGATAGGCGTTCAGGATGGCCGGGCCGACGTGCTGCGCCTCGGCCTCGACGATATGGGCGCCCAGGCGACGCAGACGGGCCAGCACGAGATCGCGCTCCTGCAGCAGGCTGGCGGCGACGACGGCGCGGGCCACGTCCTCCGGCGTTTCGGGGACGGTCGAGACCAGGGTTTCCAGCTCCTCATCACGCATCACGACGAAGAGGACGAGATGCCGTTTGATCAGGCGCGACACCGTCTCGATCATCAGTTCGGCAGCGGTGATGTCGGCGAATTCGGTGAAGACCACGACCATCGACCGGCGCTTCAGACTGGCCGACAGGGTGGTCAGACCCAAGGCATAGTTGGTCTCGGCGGTCCCATAGTCGATGGTCGCGGCCTGGCGTACCAGCAGGGGGAAGGAGGCGACGCTGGCGACCGCGCCGGTGGTCAGCTTCGGCCGCTCGGCAAAGGCGAACAGTCCCGCCCGGTCGCCCTCGCGCAGGCAGGCATAGGCCAGAATCAGGGCTCCGTGGATGGCCCGGTCGATGCGCGGCGCGCCGCCGACCGGCTCGCTCATCACCCGCCCGCAGTCCAGGGCCATGATGATCTGGTGATTGCGCTCGACCCGGAACTCCTTGGCCAGCAGGTGATGGTGCCGGGCCGACTGTTTCCAGTCGATGGTGCGCCGGTCCATGCCGGAGTGGAAGTCGCGCAGGGCGTGGAATTCGGCCCCTTCGCCGATGTCGATCTGGGCCTTGGCCCCGTGCAGGGCGTCGCGCGAGACGAAGCGCACGGCCTCGTCCTCTATGCGTCGCACGTCGGCCCCGATGGGCACGGCCTCGTTCAGCGGCCGCCGCGTCTGTCGCCAGATCAGGCCCAGCGGTCCCTGCCAGCGCAGGGTCGCCTGGGTGAAGACGGCCAGTCCGCGCCGCACGGGTGTCATGTCGAACAGGACGGCATCGCGCCGGGCCGGGTCGGTCCGCCCTATGGCGCTGTCCAGACCCGTGCGTGCCTCGGCATCCAGCGCGATCTCGAGACGTCTGCGCGTGCCGCCCCGGCTGAAATCCGCGCGCAGCAGAGCGGTCGCGGGCGCGGCGACGGCCAGATATCCCGGTGGCTCGAAGGCAATGCCGACACTGCGCGGGGCCGCTGCGAACAGAGCATCGATCAGCATCAGCAGGCCCAGACCCATCAGCCAAGCCGGCGCGACCAGCCACAGGCCCGGCTGCACCAGGCCGAGCAGCAGCGCGATGGGCGCTCCCGCCAGGGCCGCCAGGATGCTGAGCCGGGTCGGATAGATCATCGCGGGGCGGGGACCTGATCGATCAGATTGGCGACCACCTGATCGACGCGACGGCCCTCGATCTCGGCGGCGGCGGACAGCACCACCTTGTGCCGCAGGGCCGGCAGGGCCAGACCCTTGACGTCGTCCGGGATGACATAGTCGCGTCCGTCCAGAACTGCCCGCGCCCGCGCCGCCACCGCCAGCATGGAACCCGCCCGCGGCGACGCCCCCGTCTGCAGGTCGGCATTCTCGCGCGTCGATCGGATCAGATCGACGACATAGGCTGCGATCTCGTCGCTGAGCCGCACGCGCGACACGGTCTCGACGGCCGCCGCGACGGTGGCCTGATCAGCGATGGGGGTGACGCCCAGCCCTTCCGGGTCAGGCATGCCGGCCTGCGAGCCGTGGGCCTTGACCACCTTCAGCTCGTCCTCGCGCGACAGATAGTCCAGCGTCTGTTTGAAAAGAAACCGGTCCAGCTGCGCCTCGGGCAGGGGATAGACGCCCTGCTGTTCGATCGGGTTCTGGGTGGCGATCACGGTGAAACGGTCGCTCAGCGCATGGGTCTCACCATCGATGGTGACCGAGCGCTCCTGCATGGCTTCCAGAAGCGCCGCCTGGGTCTTGGGCGGGGTACGGTTGATCTCGTCGGCCAGCAGCAGGTCGCAGAAGACCGGCCCGCGCGTCAGGCTGAAGGTCGAGGTCTGGAAGTTGAACAGATTGGACCCCAGGATGTCGCCCGGCATCAGGTCCGGCGTGAACTGGATGCGCCCGAACTCCAGCGACAGGGTACGCGCGAAGCTCTGGGCCAGCAGGGTCTTGGCCGTGCCAGGCGGTCCTTCCAGCAGGATGTGCCCCCCGCTGAACAGGGCGGTCAGCATCAGGTCGACGGTGTCGGTCTGGCCGATCACAGCCTTGGCGACCTCGCTGCGGATACGGGCGGCGATCGCCCCGACTTCAGCCACGTCCACGGGTCATCTCCGATTTCCAGTTCAACAGTTTGCGCACGACAACCATCAGGTCCCCGGCGTTGCGAGCCTGATCCGCCTCGGTGGACAGGGTCTCGAAATCCGTCTGCACGCCCTGACGCCGGGCCAGCCGATCCAGCAACTGTGTCAGGCCATCGCGCGACAGGTTGGGCGGCGCCGCCACCGCCTTGGCCGCCTGCCGGCGCACCAGATCGGCATAGGGGCGGGCCATGCTGCGTTCGCGCCGGGCCAGTCGCACCAGGGCGGCGGTATTGTCGGCCAGCGCTTTCTTGCCCAGGGCCACGGCGCGATCGCCCTTGCGATGCGGCGCGAACCGGTTGGCCGCCTGCCAGAAGACCAGCCCCGCGGCGAACAGCAGACACAGGGTGAAGCCCAGCAACGGCGGCTCCAGCAACAGGCGCAGAATACTGCGCGGCCGCCCGAAGCCATGCAGGGTCAGGTCGAAGACCACCGCCTGATCGGGAATGGCGACGGCGTCGATGAGGCCTAGAGCCGTCTGCGCCTTGGCAGGCTTGTCCATGCCGAGCGTGTTCAGCAGGTCGGGATCGGACACGACCATGACCCCGGTATCGTCATGCATCAGCACGACCGCGCCGCCGCCTCTCACGGTCACCAGCGGCGACCAGCCAGGACCGGAGAGCGTACGCAGGCCCTGGATCGTCACGGGCGGGCCGATCGGCTCGTCATCGGGACCCAGCAAGACTACGGGCTGGTTGGACGAGCGCGATGCCATGGCCAGATCGGGCCGCAAGTCGTCGGGCAGAACCGACAGCGCCTCTCCGGCTGTCAGCTGACCCATCTGCTCGACCCAGCCCTTCCTGAACGGTTGCCCAATCGTTTGCCATTTCGGCAGGATCAGCAGTGTCGCCTGGGAGGACCAGCGCAACTCGTCCAGCATGTCGGTTTCCTGACCGACGGCTGGGGTCAGGACCAGCAGGTTCTCATCGCTGATGGCTCCCAAGGCCCCGCGGCTCAGCAGCACGGGACGTCCCGTTTCGCGCATCAGCCTGACAACCCCGGCATAACCCACGGCGGATTTCGACAGGGCATGCTCCCGCCCGTCATTGCCGCTGCTCAGTTCGGGTGAGAAGGCGTCCAGCGCCGCCATGGCGGACAGAGCAAAGACCGCCGCCAGTATCAAAGCGATGACGACGACGGGTCGGAACGGGCTGTGGCTGGCCCCCGCCTCGTTCACGGCACCGGCCTCAGCTGAACTGGCGACAGCGTCGGTCATCGGGCCCAGGTCTCCGGAAAGGCGAAGGCCTCATAGGCGGCGCGGCAGTCGTCCCATGTCGCTCGGTCGATGGCACCGCCGCCGAACAGACTGGTCTCCACCGCCCGCGCGATCTTCAGGAAGGTCGGACGCGCCGCATCCGGCAACCGCTCCAGTCGGGCGATGTCGCGCGAGGTCAGGGCCGGGCGCACCGCATTGGGCAGACGACCTTCGATGTCGTTGATGCTGCGGAGGAGCAGCAGGTGCACGGCCTCGGCATACTGGCCCTGCGCAGCCAGAGCATCCGCGTCGGACAGAAGGGCCAGGGCGACAGCCGCTTCGGGTCGCCAGGGCTCCGGCACGGGCTTGGTGGTCTTGCCGCGCTTCTCGGGTGCGCGGATACGCGTCAGCTCGCGGACGATGAACCAGCCGATCCCGGCCACGACCAGGCCGATCAGGATCCAGAAGATGATTTGAAACAGCGGACCCAGAGCATCCAGAAACTCGAAGAGGCCACGCAGCCAGTCGGGCGGCGGGTCGGGGGGCGGCGGTATTTCGCGCGGCTCCATGCTGAACTGCAGCGAGCGGTCGTTGGCCACCGTCTGATGCGCGGCGTCGAACCCCTGGCCTGTGGCGGCGGGGCCCGGGTCAGCTTTGACAGCTGGCTGTATGCCCGCAACACGCCCCATGCCCGTTCACGTTGCCAAGCGAAAACGAGCCTGTCGAGAGGCCGTGTGCAATCAACTGCTTAATGACAGACCGGTGACATTTCAGAGCTGGTGGTCGAACGGCCCCTCATAACCGGGCTCGATCCGCTCGCCGTTGAACAATCGTGCGACGCGCGCGCCCAGCAGGTCGCCGGGGCCTTGCTGGAAACGCGGCGCGCCGAACCGCTCGATATTGTCCAGTTGCCGGGCCAGGGCATGCCGGTCCTGACGCACGACGGGATCGAGAAACAGGCGGATGGCCCGCTCCTTCAACCAGCCTGGCCCGCGCCCCTTGGGCGTCGTGAAACAGGCGAAGGGCATCAGGCTGGTCTCGGTGACCGGGGTAAAGAAGACGGTGACGCAAAGAGTCAGGCCCTTGGGACCCTCCCAGCGCGCCTGGACGGTCGTGGGGCCGTGAAGGCGGGTGCGGCTGCGATCGCGCGGTGGCTCCAGCAGGCGCGACATCCAGCCCAGGTCCGGCTGGGGCTGTTCAATGATGGACTCGATCCAGTCCTCGCCCGAGGCGACGCTGAGCCTGACCGGCACCCGCCGCGTGCTGCGCCGGATGATGCCGTCGTGGATGAAGTTGGTGTGGAAGGGGTCCAGCACATTTTCCAGGGCATCCAGCGCCCGTCCGCGCCACACCCCCTGCGACCACCAGAAGTGATCGTGTCCCTCCGCACCCCAGTCGGTCAGGTCGGGCAGGGGCGCGGTGGCGTCGCCATCCAGCCGAACCAGCACCGCGCCATGTTGCTCCATGACCACCACCGGCGTGGCCGCCAGCCGCTGCGACTCACCGTCGGTCAGAGCGCATCCCGGCACCTCGACGCAGGCTCCGTCGCCCGCGAACCGCCAGCCGTGATAGGGGCATTGCAACGCCCCCTCGACCAGCCGCCCCTCCGACAGCGGATAGTTGCGATGGGGGCAGCGGTCGATCAGGACACTGACTCCTCCGGCGGTTCTGAACAGGACCAGCGGCACCCCCGACACGGTCCGGGCCAGAGGCTTCGCCGTCACCTCGCGCGACAGGGCCGCCATCTGCCAGCTGGATTTCAGGCTCGCGGGAAGAGGTATCATGGCCTCTCCCATAGCGCAGGCGTCAGCGGCTGTCCGTTCCACTCGATATCGGCGGTCATGGCCTCGGCAAGGCCGTGTCCTGATGCCAAAGCCCGCAGGCCGAACCCGGCGGCATCCAGCAGGGCACCGAGCGGGGGTAGAGGGTCGCGCGGTGCCGAGAGGATATCGTGTGAAAGGCGACGCTCGTCGCGCCACGCCGTGAGCCGCTTCGCGCGCAGGGCGTCGCCAAGCCCGAAGGTGTCGAGCATGATACCGTTGCGCCAGCGGCCGGGGCTTGGCCGAGCGATGTCGCGGCCCAGCAGCGCCCGACCTAATGCGGCGCTTCGCCCGAACAAATGCACCCCGCTGGTCGCCCGCGGATTGCATTCGATCAACCATGGCCGACACGCTTCATCGACGATCGCGTCGCAGGCGAACTGGCCCTTGCGGACAAAACGGGCGAGGGTCTGGGCCATTGCGCGCAGTCTTTCGAACACCGGCTCGGCCAGCGGTATGAAGACGTATGCTGCACCGCCGTGCGTGCGCCAGTCGGATCGATAGGCCGAGAAAGCTGTCAGTATGCCGTCATGAGCGATGGCGTAGAAGCTGACTTCTTCGCCCTCCACCCGAGACTGCACGACCCAAGGGGCTTCCGGCGAGGGTCGCAGTCTCTCCAGCGCCGCCGCGTCGGGCTTTATCAGGGCTTGGCTACCAAATCGGGACCAGGCGGGTTTGACGACAACATCTGCGCCCAAGGCCTCGCGCATCAGGCCGACGCTATCGGTGACGACGTTCGTGTCTGGCACGGGCAGACCCAGTTCATCGCACAGCACGGCGAACCGGCCCTTGTGATGCAGGGTGGCCAGGGTCTCGAACGGCGGGGCGATCAGCTTTTCGGACCAGCCGTCGGTCTTGGCGACAGCCGCGAGGTGGAACACCTCCTCGCAGGTCGGGATGACGGCGATCGGGTCGATCCGGTCGATGAGCCTGCGGATGTCCTGGGCGAACTTGGCAGGTCGGTGCACCGGCGAGGCATGACGATGGACCGCTGTCGCCGCACTCGACCACCGCGCCATCCGGGCTGGCACGCAGTCGGCCATGTGCACCTCGAACCCTGCGGCCTTGAGGCTGCGGGCGATGTCGAGGGCGGCGGGGGCGCGAGCCCCGGTGACAAGAATCCGCTCAGGCATCGGACCACCGGACGCGGCGGCGCTTGATGCCGTGAACAGGCGCTTGGGGCAGGGGAGTGACGGGTCGGTCGATGTTGTGCGCAGTGAGCAGTCGGGAGAGCGCTTCGGCTGCCGTGTCGATTTGCGCACCCTCGGCTTCGACCAATACACCTTCGCGACTTGCCGTGGCTCGCCAGTCGATGTCCGGCGCGACCGCCATGCTGACCGCAGTCTCGACGACACGCGGTGGAAGTGTGACGCCGGGCCAGCGCCAAAGATCTTCCAGTCGGCCCTCGACCGGATGGATGGCCGTCAACGCCGACCCGCAGGCGCAGCGCCCCTCCATCGGCTGCAGCAGGTCGCCCAGCCGAACCCGGATCATGGGCTGGCTGGTGCGGCGCAGATCGGTCACGACAGGCACGAAGCGGTCCGTGCCCGGCACGGGCTCGCGCTCGACGATCAGCACATCCTCGTTCAGGTGCAGTGTGCCGTGACGACAGGGCGCGGCAATAAAGCCCTCGGTGGCCTGATAGAGCGGGTCCGGTCTGGTCCCGAGCACCGACCCGATCCAGGCGCGTTCGGCCTTGCCCATGGGCTCCGCTCCATAGAACAGGCGTCGCAGCGACCAGGGCTGATCATGGGACTGCGTCCGCCGAGCCAGATCCGCCAACACATGGGGCGGGGCGATCAGGATTTCGGGGCGAAAGGCGTTCAGGCGATCGAACCGCGCGGTCGGATCGTCGCCCAGACCTACAAACAGAAAGCGGATACGGCCAGTCCGGCCCACATCCTGATACAGCCGATTGTCGGCCCGCAAGCACAGGGCGATGCGCAGCGGCCTGAACAGATCGCTCATCGGGAGCAGCCGCGCCAACAGATGGCCGAGATAGGCGGCACGCTCGGTGCCGCTGTTCAGGAACAGGCCCGGCGTCCCCGATGAGCCGGTGGAAAATCCCGCTACCACACCCGGGGCGACCTCGACTTCGCCCCCTGCCTCGGCGTCACGGGCCGCTGCCTCGGCCTGATCGTGCGTCAGCCCGAGCGTATTCCAGTCGGCGAATCTGGCCCTTAGGTCTCGTGGCCTCATGATCGGAAACCGGTTCAGCGGCTGACCCGCCAGATGGGCGATGGCTGGCGTTGCGGCGACGACGGGCTGCATGCGCCGCCACAGCCGCGCCTGGCGGGCTTCCACGTCGCGGCGTTGGCGCAGGGTCAGCGCCGACCAACGTGCGTCCAGCCAGGCGGCGGCGATGGCCTTGCGGTCAGGCTGATCCATGGCCACCGCTCTCGTGGGCGACCTCGCTGCAGTGCGAGGGGGTGACAGCGATGTCGGGATTGCGATGCCACAACCGATGCAGGTCGTGCAGCGTCCGGCGACAGGCCTCGGTGTCGCCCAGCAGGCCGGTGGTCAATCTGGGCGGCGGCGCATCGTCCCGTACAGCCCCGCTGGACCAGGCCGCATCTCCGATCAGGAACCGCATCCGACCGTCGTCCTGTCGCACCAGCAGGCCCCAGTGGCCGGGACAGTGACCGGGCAGGGGAACCGCGATCAGCGAGCCGTCGCCCAGCAGGTCCGCCCCCGTCTCGAAAGGGTCCAGATCAGCGGAAAGGGCGATGCGGGGTCTGTCCTCGAACCAGACGGCGCGGTCGGCCAGATCGGCAGGGACTAGGGCCCTGAGCACACCCTTGCGAACACGGGACAGCCGGTTGCCCCGCACCAGAAGTTCCGCTCCCGCCCGGGCGCAGTGGACGGCGGCCTTAGGGAAGCGATGCAGTCCAGCGACGTGGTCGCCGTGGAAGTGGGAAATGACGATGGCGGTGACGTCTTCGGGCCTGACGCCGAAACGAGGAAGCTGTTCGGCGACCGCTTCCTCCGGTCGGAAATCGACAGGCGTCGTCCAGCGATAGAACCGCTCGGGAAAGGGCTGGGTCGCCGAAAAGAAGGCGGGGTCATAGCCGGTGTCGAACAGGATCGGCCCGGCATCTGGGTGCAGGATCAGGGCAACCAGGGCCGGAAACTCCACACTGCGCCAGGATGCGCCTTCGCGGGTCATGGCCTCCGGGTGCCGACACGCTCCGGCCCTCAGGATGTGGACGCGACAGGCTTTCACCGCGAGGCTATATCCGGCGCGATGGCCAGGGCCGTCTCGACCGCATCATACTCCGGCTCATAGCCCAGCAAGTTGCGCGCCTTGGTCAGATCGAACGTTTGGGACCAGGCCAGGGTCGACAGGGTATAGGGCGTCAGGATCGGCTCTGGACGGCCCGGCAGGATGCGGCAGACGGCGTCGGAGACGACAGACACGGCCTGTCCCAGCCAGAGCGGCAGGGGCACGATCCGGACCGGCACATCCAGCCTGTCGCCCAGTCGCTTCACCAGCGTCGCGATGGGCAGGGCTTGTCTGCCGGAGATGTTTATCGCCTGACCGCCCGCCACCTCCCTGTGCCGGTCCGCCAGCATCAGGGCGCGAGCACCATCGCGGACGTCGGTCAGTTCGACTAGGGCCTCGCCCCTGCGAAACAGCGGGAAACGCCCCTTGCGCACCAGCCGCAGGATGCGCGGCAGCAGAACCGTATCGTCCGGTCCGATCAGGGCGCGCGGGCGGACGGCGACGGTGCGGAAAGCTGGTCGGTCGGCGGCCAGAACGAGCTTCTCTCCTTCGCCCTTGGTGCGGGCATAGGCATTCAGCGACCGATCCGGCCAAGGCGTGGCCTCGGTCAGCCCGGTCTGGTCGCGCCACCGGGCGTAGACGGACGGCGAGGAGACGAAGACGAAACTGCCGACGCCTGCGACCTGCGCCGCCGCAAGCAGCCGCCGTGTCGCCTCGACATTGGCCAGGTCGAACGCCTGATCCGGGCCCCAGGGACTGGACAGGCCGGCCACGTGGAAGACGACGTCGCGCTCGACACAAAGGGCAGCCAGATCGGTGTCCAGCAGATCAGCCGCGACCGTTTCGGCCCCCATATCCACCAGTCGCTCCAGGGCCGCAGGCTGGCGGCCGGTCGCCCTGACTGCATAGCCCGCGTCCAGCAGGTTGCGCACCAGCGCGATGCCCAGCCCGCCCGTCGCACCGGTGACGAGTGCCCGTCTCACGTTCGCAGGACCATGGCCGCCGCGCTGATCCCCGCGGCTGTACCCAGCATCAGAATGGTGCCGCCAGGCTTGATCAGGTCGTGATGCTTGGCCTCGACCAGAGCGGTCGGCAGGGAGGCCGCGATCTGGTTGCCGTGGGTGGCGAAGATGTCGACGACCCGCGCGGGATCGCCGCCCATCAACCGCCGCACATGCTCGACACCCGGGGCGCTGGCCTGATGGCAGATGACCAGATCGACGGTTTCGCGCGTCAGCCCGGCTTCGCCCAGCACTTGGTCGATCAGGTGGGGCAGGGAGCGCGCGGCGGCCTTGAAGATGCCGAAGGCGTCCATGTGGAACTTGGCTCCATCGCTCAGGGCTTCCAGCCCGTGATCGATACGGATGCGGGTGCCGCCGGACCTGAGCGTGGCCAGGTCCTTGCCCTCTCCATAGGTTTCGAAGGCGCGCGCCAGCAGGGAAGGGCCGGACTGATCGTCCGTCGCCTCGACGCAGATCGCCGCCGCGCCGTCCCCGAAGATGGCCGCCGACGCGGGTGTGTCCCAGTCCAGCCCGGCCGAGGCGATGTCGCTGGCCACGATCAGGGCGCGGCGGAACCGGCCGGTGGCGAACCCCATGGCGGCGATGTCCAGCGCCGTCACGAAGGACAGGCAGGTCTGGTTCACATCGAAGGCCCAGATGCCGGACTTGCCCAGACCGAGCGCCTGCTGGATCAGAATGGAGGTGCCTGGAATAGGCTGCTCCATGACCGCGCAGGCCCCAATCAGCACGTCGAACTCGCCCTCGCCCCAGCCCGCATCGGCCAGGGCACGTCGGGCGGCTTCGGTGCCCATCATTGACGTGGTTTCGTCAGCCGCTGCCACGCCACGCGCCGCGATCCCGAATTGGTCCTGCGTCCAGCCGGCGGGTTGCCCGAACACGATATCCAGCGCTTCGGAAGGGCGTCGCTCGCGCGGGGCATAGACCCCGTAACCCACGATGTTCATCGGCGTCATGGCAACAGGCTTACGCCGAGGCTCAGGCGGCGTCTATCGGCACCAACCTGTTCAGACCTGACGCCAGCCTTCGACGGATCGCACCGTTGCGCAGGTTGGGGTACCATCCCTGCCGCGTCCGGGCAGCACCGCCTCCAGGACCTGGCCCTGCCTCGCCAGGGCCAGCAGGTCACTCGGAATGTCGTGCACATCGATCTTGGCCCTGCGGTTGAAAACCAGCCCTTCGCCACCTGCCTGTCCGCCGATAGCGATGTAGACGAACCGCCGCGTCGGCCCCTCGGTGCGTACGAACGGCCCCAGCATCCGTCCGTCGTCTGACAACCGGACGGGCACATCGAAGGAGAGGGGGCCTTCGCCTGCGATCACCCCATCGACTGGCGCATTCTTGTTGTCCTGCAGGCTGTAGTGCAGGCCCGCGACTGGATCGGCGATGGTCAGGCGCAGAGTGATCGGCGTATCGGCCACGCGCTTAATCCTGATGCTCGACATGGTGGGTGCCGCGAACCATCCGCACGAAGGGCAGGGGACGTCCGGGCTGGATCAGCCGTTCTGCCACCTCGCCAAGAACAAAGCGGGTGATCGCGGGCAGGTCCAGGGCTCGGGCTTCTGCCAAAGGTAGCCAAGCGATCTCGTCCAGTTCGCCCGACCCGGCCGTCGGCTCGGGATGCAGCAAAGCGTCGGCATCCGCCATGAAGAAGCGGGCATCGAACCGCCGTGTCCGTCCCGGCGGCGTGATCGCGCGTGCGACATAGGACAGGGCCGCCAGATCGGGCAGGGCCCCGACCGCGCGAAACTCCCGCCATGGCCCGGCGACGGAAGCTGCCGGTGCAGGCTCTGCCAGCATCAGACCCGTCTCCTCGAACGTCTCCCGCACCGCCGCCAGGGCCAGGGCGCGGGCGCGGCGCGCGTTGCCTTCGTGGGCCAGGCGGGCGGCGTCCTGATGCGGCAGATCGGTGGCCGATGCTGCGGTGAAGTCTGCCCGCTCGATACGCCCGCCGGGAAACACCCATTTCGACGCCATGAACACATGCCCCGGCGCGCGACGCCCCAGCAGGACCTCGGTCGATCCGGATGTGCCCCGGGTAAGGATTAGGGTCGCCGCATCTTTGGGGCGCTGGCGTTCGCCAGTGCGCGGCGCGTCATCCAGGTCTTGTCGCGCATCGAAGGGTTGAGCCGTTGACATAAACCTTTCGTGCCACGAGGCGCTGCCGAAAAGAAGACAGACCCAGTCTTGATCCGCCCAGTTGCCAAGCTTGATGAAAGCCGATTGGATACCGTTGATTGGGGAAAGGCGATGACGAGATTATCGAGCTCGGCGCGGCTCGCGGCTGGTGTGCTGGCCTTAAGCGCATGGATCGGTCTCGGGATTTACCTGGCTGCCGAGACCGCAAGACAGGACGGCAACGTTCTTGAGGCGCTGTGGATCAATGCGGGCTTCCTGACGGACCTATCCAACCTGCTGCTCGCCGTTGTCATGACGGGCGTGGCGCTGCAGGTGCCAACCCTGTCGCGCCCGCACATCGTTGGCTGGGCTATTGCAGCCATTGCGACGGTAGGCGTCGGGTTCTGGCTTATCGGCGGCAGGCTTATCCCGGGCCAATCGACCGTGGAGGACATCCTGCTGCACGGCGTGACACCTCTGGGCGGATTGCTGTTCTGGATTGTGTTCGTTCCCAAGGGGGAGTTGCGATGGCGCCTTGCGGCAGCCTGGCTAGCATGGCCTCTGGGCTACTTCTCCTACGCTCTCGCGCGTGGAGCGCTCACTGGGGAGTATGCCTATCCTTTCCTTGACCCCACGAAGAGCACCGCGACCGAAATCGCCCTGGTCGTAGGGCAGATCACACTGCTTTTCGCGTGCTGGACGACCGTCCTGCTGGTGCTGGATCGCATGATGAGTCGAAAGCGCCCTTAGCCTATTTCCGCTTGCCCTTGCGCACGCCTTTCAGACCACCGGAGGGTTTGCCGCCGCGGCCGCCCTTGGGTGGCTTTGGTCCGCCGGGTCGGTTGGCACCGCGCTTGGGAAAGCCGTTGCCGCCCGGGCTGCGCGCCCGGACGCCCAGCCGGGGAGCGGGCGCACTGGGATCGCGTGGAGCTGGGTCGGACAGCATTTCGAACATCAGACCACCGGTGATCGGCGTGGCCTCCTGCAGCTTGACCTCCACATTGCGGCCCAGTGTCCAGCGCTGGCCGCTGTGTTCGCCGACCAGGGCATGGGCCTTGTCGTCGTGATGAAAATATTCGCCACCCAGCGACGATACGGGCACCAGTCCGTCGGCCCCCGTTTCGTCCAGACGGATGAACAGGCCGAACCGCGTCACGCCGGTGATCCGTCCGGTGAAGGTTGCGCCGACCCGCTCGGACAGGAAGGCGGCCATGTAGCGGTCCATGGCGGCGCGTTCGGCAGCCATCGACCGCCGCTCGGTCTGGGTCACCTGTTCTGCGATGGCGGGTAGTTCGGCGATCTCGCGATCGGTCAGTCCGTCCTTGCCCAGGTTCAGCGCCCGGATCAGGCCCCGATGCACGATCAGGTCGGAGTAGCGCCGGATCGGCGAGGTGAAGTGGGCATACTTGTCCAGGTTCAGACCGAAGTGGCCGATGTTGTCGGGCGAATAGATAGCCTGCATCTGAGACCGCAGGACCACTTCATTGACGACCTCGGCATGGGGCCCGTCGCGGGTCTCGTCCAGCAGGGCGTTCAGTCGCTTCGTGGTCGGGGCTTGTCCCTTGTCCCACGGCTTGCCGATGGTCTGCAGGAAGTCGGCCAGGTTGAAAGTCTTCTCCTGGCTGGGCGTCTCGTGGACCCGATAGATCAGAGGCGTGCGCTTCTGCTCCAGCGTCTGGGCGGCACAGACATTGGCCTGGATCATCATCTCCTCGATCAGCCTGTGAGCCTCCAGACTGACGCGCGGCTCGATGGAGGCGATCTGGCCGTCCGGCGTCATGCGGATGCGCCGCTCCGGGCTCTCGATGGCCAGCGGGCTGCGTTTCAGACGACCCTTCAGCATGGTGTGATAGGCGGCCCACAGCGGTGTCAGGATCGCGTCCATGATGGGACCGGTCGTGTCGTCAGGTTGGCCGTCGATGGCGCCTTGCGCCTGCTCGTAGGACAGTTTGGCGTGGCTGCGCATCAGGCCGCGCACGAACCTGTGCCCGGTCTTACGCCCATCCTTGTCGAAGATCATCCTCACGGCCATGCAGGCGCGGTTTTCGCCCTCCTTCAAGCTGCACAGGCCGTTCGACAGCCGTTCGGGCAGCATGGGCTCGACGCGGTCCGGAAAGTAGGTGGAGTTGCCCTTGTCGCGCGCCTCGCGGTCCAGATTGGTGCCGGGGCGGACGTAGGCGGCCACGTCGGCGATGGCGACCCACACCACCCAGCCGTCGGGGTTCTTCGGATCGTCGTCCCGCATCGCATAGACGGCATCGTCGTGGTCGCGCGCATCGGCCGGGTCGATGGTGATCAGCGGCAGGTCGCGCAGATCCTCGCGTCCCTTCAGCGACGGCAGTTCCTGATCCTCGGCCTCCTTCTCCACCGCCTCGGAGAAGCCCATCGGCACTTTGTTGGCGGCGATGGCGATCAGGGAGGCGGCGCGGGGATCGTCCTCGCGGCCGATGATCTCCAGAATCTTGCCGCGCTTGGGCCCATAGCGATGGTCGCCTTTCTCAATGGAGGCGAAGACCAGATCGCCATCCTTCAGGCTCCCGGCCTGGGCGGGCGGCACGAACAGCACGTCCTTGGATCGGCGGTCGACCGGCTCGACCCGCACCTCGCGGTTCGATTTGCGGATGACGCCCAGGACGCGGTTGGTGTCGGTGTCCAGCACCTTGATGATCCGGGCTTCCCAGCCATCGGGCCCGCGTTCGAACTTGGCCAGGACGCGCGCGCCCAGCCCAACGGCGGGACCCGTCTTGCCCGTCTTGTCCGGCACCAGGACGGCGTGGGGGGCATCCTCCGACGCTTCGACCAGCCGCACATACAGATCGCCGTCACTGTCGCGCTCACTGACGTCGGCCACACCGACCGGGGGCAGGGCCCCGACTTCGGCAAAGCCCTTGCGGCCGCGCTTGCCCAGTCTGCCGGCGGCTTCCAGCTCGCGGATCATCTCGCGCAGCATGCGCCGCTCATGGCCCTTCAGGCCGAAGTGTCGGGCGATATCGGTTTTCTCGGCCGTGCCCGCTTCGCGCAGGAATGCCAGCAGGGTGTCCGGATCGGGGAGGCCGGCAGGGGGCCGGCTGAATGATTTTGTCATTTGGAATCCTTGATACCGCGCTTTGGCGCTCTTCGAGAGGTCAAAATCTTGCGCGGCGTGTTGTGGTGAAGAGGGGGCGCGCCTAGCTTCCGGCGCGAACGTCCCTCGGAGTTTTGAATGTCTTTGGCCCCTACGCCCGTCCTGTCCGGCCCGACCGGTTCCTTGCTGGACCTGATCGGCAAGACGCCGATGGTGGAGGTGACCAAGATCGACACCGGCCCCTGCCGCCTGTTCCTGAAGCTGGAGGCCCAGAACCCCGGCGGTTCGATCAAGGACCGTATTGCCCTGTCGATGATCGATGCGGCGGAGCGGGAGGGCTATCTGAAGCCCGGTGGCACTATCGTCGAGGCAACGGCCGGCAACACGGGTCTGGCGCTGACCTTGGTCGGGCAGGCCAAGGGCTATAAGGTGCTTCTGGTCATTCCGGACAAGATGTCCAAGGAAAAAATCCAGCATCTGCGCGCCATGGGGGCCGATGTGCGGCTGACGCGGTCCGACGTCGATCATGGCCACCCGGAATATTATACGGACATGGCGGAGCGTCTGGCCCAGCAGATCCCGGGCGGCTTTTTCGTCAACCAGTTCGCCAACAAGGCCAACTCCGAAGCCCATGTCCGCACGACCGGTCCGGAAATCTGGGAGCAGATGGGGCACGACATCGACGCCTATGTCGCCGGCATAGGCTCGGGCGGCACGATCACCGGCGTGGCCCAGTATCTGAAAAGCCAGGGCTCCAATGCCCAGATCATCCTGGCCGACCCGGTCGGCTCGGTCCTGGCCGGCATCGTCAACGATGGCGTGCCCGGACCGGACGGCAGCTATACTGTTGAGGGTATCGGCCAGAATTTCGTGCCCGACACGGCCGACATGAGCCTGATTGACAAGGCCTATTCCATCCCGGACGCAGAGGCGATCGCGACAGTGCGCGAGCTGCTGCTGAAGGAAGGCATCCTGGCCGGATCGTCATCCGGCACACTGATCGCCGCCGCCCTGCGCTGGTGCCGCGAACAGACCGAGCCCAAACGCGTCGTGACCTTCGTCTGCGATACCGGGGCGAAGTATCTGTCCAAGGTCTATAACGATGCCTGGCTGGCAGATCAGGGGTTGGGCGAACGCGAGCTAAATGGCGACCTGTCGGACCTGATCACGCGCAAGTACGCGAAAGGCGATGTTGTCGTGGCCGGGCCGAACGACACCCTTGATACAGCCTTCAAGCGGATGCGCGGGGCCGACGTCTCGCAACTGCCGATCATTCAGGACGGCCGCCTGATCGGCATTCTGGACGAGAGCGACATCGTCCAAGTCATGAATACCGACGAGATTACCCGCCAGGCCCGTTTCGCCAAGCCGGTCGGCGAAGTCATGACACGCGATCTGGACACGGTGCAGGTGGGCGAGCCGCTTGAAGCGCTAATCCCCCTGTTTGACCGCGATCGAGTAGCGCTGGTTCTGGACGGCGAGCAGTTCGTCGGCCTGATCGCGCGGGTCGACCTGATCAATCACCTCAGCCTGAACCGGTAGTCGTGCGGGCGGCGCCGATCGCGGCGGTCCTGGCGGTGGCGTCTGCAGGCGCATCGCCCGGCCATGCGCAGCCGAGCCAGATCCCGCCACAGGTCGGCATCCCCGGCTGTGCGGACGATGTGCAGGTCCTGGCCTCGCGTCAGTCGATCACTTTCAACAGCCGGGGGCGTGCGATCCGTGCCTATCTGTATGCGCCGCGCGGCACGCCCAATGGTCTGGGCATGGTCTTGCTGCACGGCGGTACAGGGTTCGAAATGAACTCCATCCTGTTCGACGCGCACGCCATCCAGCTGGCGTCGCGGGGCTATCACGTCCTTCTGCCGGCCTATTTCGACGCGGCCGCACCGGACCCCACGCGCCGCACTGTCACGGCACGGGCGTGGCGACAGGTGGCGCTTGATGCACTCAGCGAGCTTCAGACGCGCCCCGGCGTGGATCGCGGCCGTGTGGCGCTTTGGGGATATTCGCGCGGTGCCGGGGTGGCCGTCAGCGCGGCGGCGGTTCCGGACAGTCCCGTTCGGCGCATGATCCTGGCAGCGGGGGGCGGCTCGGCGGACGTCTCGTTCGAGGGCCGTGACGTCGCGGCTCTGGTGCTGCATGCCCGGAGCGATGAAGCCGTTCCGGTACGCGCCAGCCTGGCCATGGCCGACGGCCTACGGCAGCGAGGGGTCGAGGTCGAGGTTCAGGCTCTGGACTTCGACGGTCATCAGTATGACTTGCCGACCTGGTGCTCAGTCATGAGCCGGACGCGCACCTTCTTGGAGCAGGATGTCTCCAGTCCAGACGAAAACGAGGATATCCAGTGACTACGCTCAAGAACGCCCAGGGCTTCTCCACCCGCGCCATCCACGCCGGTCAGCGTCCGGACCCGACCACAGGCGCGGTCATGACCCCGATCTACGCCACCTCGACCTACGCCCAGGAAAGCCCGGGCGTGAACAAGGGTTATGAGTATGCGCGGGGCAAGAACCCGACGCGCGAAGCCTTCGAGGCGTGCCTGGCCGACCTGGAAGGCGGAACCCACGGCTTCGGCTTTGCCAGCGGAATGGCGGCGACCTCGACGGCACTGGAACTGCTGGATGCCGGGTCGCACGTCGTCACGGGCGACGATTTGTACGGCGGGTCATGGCGTCTGTTCGAGCGTGTTCGCCGCCGTTCGATGGGACTGGATTTTGCCTATGTCGATCTGAGCGACCTGGACGCCGTCGAGGCCGCCATCACGCCGAAGACCAAGATGCTGTGGGTCGAGACCCCCACCAATCCGATGATGAAGCTGGCCGATATCGCCGCCCTGTCGGCGATCGCCAAGTCGCGGGACATTCTGCTGGTCGTCGACAACACCTTCGCCACGCCTTTCAGCCAGCAGCCGCTGGCTCTCGGGGCCGACGTCGTCATGCATTCGGCGACCAAGTATCTGAACGGCCACTCGGACATCATCGGCGGGGCGCTGGTCACGGCGAATGCGGAGTTGGCGAAAGAGATCAAGTTCCTGCAGAACTCCATCGGCGGCGTGATGGGGCCGTTTGACGCCTTTCTGGCCAATCGTGGGCTCAAGACTTTGGGTCTGCGCATGAAGGCCCACAACGACAATGCTCTGGCCGTCGCCCGCTGGCTGGAAGATCGCAAATCTGGCGTGGCCCAGGTCATCTATCCCGGCCTGATCACCCATCCTCAGCACGAGCTGGCCGCGCGTCAGATGAACGGGCGGTTCGGCGGCATGGTGACGGTGATCCTCGACGGCGACCTGGCGCGGACGCGCCAGGTGCTGGAGCGGGTGCAGGTCTTCACCTTGGCCGAGTCGCTGGGCGGCGTCGAAAGCCTGGTCAATCACCCGGCCATCATGACCCATGCCTCTGTGCCTAGGGAGGTGCGAGAGGCCGGCGGGGTCACCGACAATCTGATCCGCCTGTCGGTTGGTGTGGAAGAGGTTGAGGACCTGATCGCCGATCTGGATCAGGCGCTCGGCTGAAGGCGAGGGGCTTTGCAGCCCCTCGCACAACGCGTCAGTTGGGCATCGAGACGGTGTCAGTGACGTGGATCACGCCATTCGACTGGAACACGTCGGCCTGGGTCACGGTCGCCACGCCACCCTTTTCGTCGGTCAGGATGACCTGATCGCCGCGCAAGGAGGCAGTCAGTGTATCGCCCGAGACGGTCGTCAGGGCTGCACTGCCTCCACCGGCTTGAATGGCGGCAAGAACGTCAGCCGCTGCCAGTCGACCGGGCACGACATGATAGGTCAGGATCTTGGTCAGGGTCTCACGGTTTTCCGGCAGAACCAGGGTGTCCACCGTGCCTGCCGGCAGTTTGGCGAAGGCGGCATTGGTAGGGGCGAACACCGTGAACGGACCCGGTCCCGACAGGGTCTCGGCCAGACCTGCTGCCGTCACGGCGGCGACCAAGGTGGTGTGATCGGCGGAATTGGCGGCGTTTTCGACAATCGTCTTGTTGGCATACATGGGCGCGCCGCCGACGGTGACGGGGTCCTGAGCAACGGACGAGGCGCTGACGATATCGCCGGAGGCATGTGCGGCCGTAGCCAGCGATCCTGCGGCGAAGGCGGCGATGAGGGCGGTACGGGTGATCTTGAAGGTCATCGAAGTCTCTCCTGAACCAGCCGTCGTTGCGGCTGCGAGTGAAGAGACGCGCCAGCGTACCATCGAGATGCAACAAACCGGCAGATCGCGACCACTGGCCACAGGATGGAACCTGATCGACAGATTGGTGTTTCAGGCCACCTACGAAACGGCGGCGAAGGCCTTTGCCCTCGCCGCCGCTCGAAATCGCGCGTCGATCAGATCAACGCGAAGGGTTCAGCCCTCGGTCTTGAGTTGACCAGCCGATTCCTTGCCCGAACGCTTGTCGCGCTCGATTTCGTAGGAAATTTTCTGGTTCTCATCGAGACCACGCAGACCGGCCTGTTCGACGGCCGAGATGTGCACGAACACGTCCTTGCCGCCGTCGTCGGGCTGGATGAAGCCGTAGCCCTTGGTGGAGTTGAACCATTTCACGGTGCCGGTAGCCATAATAGACCTCCTTCTGGCGTTGGCCGCAGGGAACATCCCTGAAGGCCTGTCGGGTCTGTATGGGAGCGGCTGGACCTCGGTGCGAAAGCAGAGGGTGGCGTTACGCAGTAAGATCGACGGCTACGATCATGACGGGTCGGCCCCGTGAAATCAAGCCGGGGCTTCGTCCGGGGTCTCGTCCTGCGGTGTCGCGATGTAGTTTTCCTGGCACAGCTTGCGCAGGGCCGAGGTCAGGGTCGGGCCGTAAAGCGAGTCCTGGATACGCTCGTATCCTTCGGCCGACAGGGCCTGTTTGATCTCGCTGACGGTGCGGCAGCTGCCGCTGCGGGCTAGGGTATAGGCACGTTCGAGTGTGGTGGGGCGCAGATTGCTCATCCCCCAATATAGGCCCGCCGTGCCAGAAAGCGAGATCAGAAGGCGGCGGAGATGCCGAAGACCAGGCCGTCCTTGTACTGTTCACCCGGCACATCGGCGTCGGTCGCGTGCCAGCGCAGGTCTGCCTCGAGGTTGCGGGTCAGGGCATAGGTAAAGCCTGCGTTCCAGCCGGTGTAGTCGATGTTGTTGTCCTGTTCGCGTCGACCGATGGCGGTCGATCCGGACAGTTTGTCGGTGAAATCCCAGCTGAGGCGCGCCTCATACCAGGTCCAGGCCTCGGTCGAGCCCGTGCCGTCCGGCGAATGCTGCAGGCGCACGCGAGCACCCGCCGGACCGATGGAGCGCGATACATCGGCGGTGAACTCCCAGGCGTCATCGTCAGCATCCGGATCGGCGTCGATCTGCCATTTGTGGGTGGCATTCAGATCCAGGTCGAAGCCGGCAAACTGAGGCCGGATGCCGACACCGACCTCGGTTTCCAGGTTGGAGCCGGTCGAGCTGTCGATCGTCTCGAAAGCCGGGCCCGCGTAGAAGAAGCCGTCGGCGCTCTCCCAGACAGCCTCGCCCCAGACGAAGGGATTGCCGTCCGACTTGGAGGCTTCCTTGGATCGGTTGTCTGTCGCCGCGCCGAAAGCGAAGCTCCAGGGATTCGAACCGGTATTGGCGAGGATGTCGTCCGGCGCGGCCTCCTGAGCCAGGGCAGGGACGGCGACGGCTGTCAGGAGGGCAGCGGCGAAGACGGAACGGATCATGAGGCACCAGACGCGATAAGAGGCGTCGGGTTCCTAGATGAAAGCGGTCGCCTTGGCGAATTGTGCCGTGGCCTGATGGAATTCCGACGTTAGGCGAGCGACCAGCTCCCCCGCTGGAACGACGTCATGAACCGAGCCGGAGCCTTGGCCCGCCGACCAGACGGTCTTCCAGGCACGGGCCTCCTCGCCCATGTCCAGCTTGTGCTCGGGCAGGGTCTTGGGATCGATGCCGTTGTCCAGCAGCGATTTGGTCATGAAGTTGGCCGGAATGCCCGAGACCGCAGGTGTATAGGTGATGTCGGTCGCGCCGCTGTCGATCACCATCTGCTTGTACTCGGCCTGGGCAGAGGACTCGGTCGTGGAGATGAAGCGGGTGCCCATATAGGCGAAGTCAGCCCCCAGCATCAGCGCGCCCGCCACGTCCTGACCCGTCGACAGACAGCCGGACAGCAGGATCGTGCCGTCAAAGAACTCGCGCACCTCGTTGATCAGGGCGAACGGATTGACCACCCCGGCATGCCCGCCCGCGCCATTGGCCACCAGAATGAGGCCATCGACCCCGGCCTCGGCGGCCTTTCGCGCATGACGCACATTGGCGATGTCATGGAACACTACCCCGCCATAGCCGTGCACCGCCTCGACCACGTCGCGCACGGCCCCCAGCGAGGTGATGATCAGCGGCACCTTCTCCTCGACCGACACCATCATGTCGGCCATCAGGCGCGGATTGGTCGGATGCACGATGTGGTTGACGCCGAAGGCGGCGGCGTCAGGCTTCAGCCGGCTCTTGATGTCCTGCAGCCACTCCCGATAGCCCTCGGTTGTGCGCTGGTTCAGCGAGGGAAAGGTGCCGATCGCCCCGGCATTGCAGGTCTCGACCACCAGATCCGGCCCGGAAACCAGGAACATGGGCGCCGCGATCACCGGCAGCTTCAGACCCTTTTGCAGCGACGCCGGAATGGCCATGACGTTTCCCCTCGGTTGTCTTTGACGACGGATAGCGGGCTGTCGCGGGGGAAGGCAAATGCGAAAAAGAGAGTCCACTCGGTCCACTCAGTCCACTTGTGCCATCCTCGACGTCGGCAAGGAGATTTCTAACGCATGCTTGCGTCAATCGCGGACGTATTGCCGATGACTGCAGGCGTGACGGGCGGACACGAAGGCGGTAGGACGGGCCATGACTACAGACACCTCCTCCTTGTCGCAACTCGGCCAGATGATCGCCGCCCCGGCCAGCCCTGAGACTGCGGTGCTGGAGCGGGTGCCCAATCCGCATCCGGACACGCTCTATCTGGCGCGGTTTACGGCACCGGAGTTCACCAGTCTGTGTCCGGTTACGTCCCAGCCGGACTTTGCCCATATCGTCATCGACTATGCGCCCGGCGACTGGCTGGTCGAGTCGAAGAGCCTGAAGCTCTACCTGACCAGCTTCCGCAACCACGGGGCCTTCCACGAGGACTGCACCGTCGCCATCGGCAAGCGGCTGGCCGACCTGTTGCAGCCGAAATGGCTGCGCATCGGCGGCTACTGGTACCCGCGTGGCGGCATCCCGATCGACGTGTTCTGGCAGACCGGACCCGCGCCCGATGGCCTGTGGCTGCCCGACCAGGGCGTGCCCACATACCGCGGGCGGGGATAGCAACCAACGCGCGTCAGCCAGCCAAGGTGGTTGCAAAGCCAGCGGCCAAAGTCAGCCCACCCAGCCCCAGGGAAAGCGGCAACCTGAGCGACAGCCAACGTGCGGGTGTCATCCCTGCGCGGGAAAGAGCGAGATCGACGAGAATGCTCGACATGATCGCAATCCCGAGAACCACGAGCGACGGCCCCGGCCAGTCGCCTCCGACCGCCCAAGGCCACGCGCAGGCCAAGGCGATCAAGGACGGCAGCACGCTGACAATCCATATCCAGCGGGGTGCATCAGCGGGCGAGCGCGCGGATAGCCCCCACCACACTCCGCCCAGAAAGCTGTAGATCAGCGCGGCATAGGCAAAGGCCGCGCTAAACGCCATGAACCGCCACTCCGGCCCGCCGGCCAAGATCAGACCCAGGGCAGCGATCTGCGGCATCAGACCGGCGTAGCCAAGACCGAAGGCCAGGCGAGGCAGGGCGGCGGGGTCTGGGTCTTCACGACGTGACATGGTCTTTCCGGCTGCGCTGTTGCGGTGCCCGATGGCTCGCTCCTCACGCATCTTGGCCTAGACCGGGCGAACTGCCCATGTTTTTTGCCCGCCCGGCTATCGGAGCATCCGGTCATCGGCTTAGCTTCGGCTGATGACCACATCGCGCCGCCTTCCGCTGGAAACCTGGGGTCGCCACTGGCTGGAGCGGGTCAAGGCGCAGGCCGACCGCGCCGCCTGGAGCCGCTATGGCTTCGAGTTCCTGATGTTTGGCTTCAAACAGGCGTGGGCCTGTCTGTTCGGCGGGCTGATGCTGGTCATGATCGTCGGCACCTTTCTGCTGTGGCCGGATGAAGCCGCAGTCAGCCGCTATGATTTTCTGGTCGTCGGGGCGCTGGCCATCCAGGCGGGCATGCTCATCTTCAAACTGGAAAGCTGGGAGGAGGCGCGGGTCATCTTCCTGTTCCACATCGCCGGCACGATCATGGAACTGTTCAAGACGTATCACGGCTCCTGGGTCTATCCGGAGGACAGCGTCCTGCGCATCGGGATGGTGCCGCTGTTCTCGGGCTTCATGTATGCGGCGGTCGGCAGCTATATCGCGCGGGTCCAGCGCATCTTTCACATCCGGGTGCGGCGCTATCCGCCGATGTGGACAACCTGGCTGCTGGCGGCGGCGATCTACGTCAACTTCTTTTCCCATCACTGGCTGCCGGACGTGCGGATCGCCCTGTTTGTCGCGACGGCCCTGCTGTTTGGGCCCGGCTGGTTCTACTTCACAGCGGATCGGGCGCGGCGGGGCATGCCGCTTCTGCTGGGCTATTTCCTGGTCGCCCTGTTCATCTGGTTCGCCGAGAACCTGGCCACCTTCGGTCGCGCCTGGGCCTATCCGGGGCAGGAGGCGGGATGGGAAATGGTGGGGCTGGAGAAGCTGGGCAGCTGGTTCCTGCTGATGATCATCTCCATCGTTCTGGTCTCGATCGTGCACAAGCCTGAACGTGAGCCAGACGCTTAGATTTGAGGCCGGTCAGGAGATCGTGCGCACCGCCAACTGACCCGCCTTGTGCCGGGGCACCACCACCGTGTGCAGACCCACCTGCTGGAACGACAGGTCCACGGTGGCGTCGCCCACCTTCAGGTCCGTGACGTTCAGTCGCTCGATCCCCACGGGCAGGACGGGGTTGTCAATCTCGACCGATCCCGCCACCGCATCGATCCGCACGCCCAGCGCCGACTGCAGCATCAGAAAGACTGAACCGGCGGCCCAGGCCTGGGGCAGGCAGGCGACGGGATAGGCGATGGGGGCCTCGCCCGCCGTGCGCTCGAATCCGCAGAACAGCTCGGGCAGGCGCAGGTTGAAGCTGGCGGCGGCCTCGTAGATTTCGCTGAGGAGCAGGGCCACCGCCCGTCGCTCGCCATATCGGGCCATGCCCGCCGCCGCCATCGCCGTGTCGTGCGGCCAGACCGAGCCGTTGTGATAGCTCAGCGGATTGAACCGCGCCTGTCCCCGCGCCAGGGTCCGCACGCCCCAGCCGGACCGGAAGTCCGCCCCCAACATGCGCCGGGCCACTTTCAGCGCCCGCTCGCGCGAGGGCAGGCCGGTAAACAGCAGATGCCCGGCGTTGGAGCCGATGGACCGCACAGCCTCGCCGTCGCCGTCCAGAGCGATGGCATAGAAGCCCTGATCCTCCATCCAGAACTTCTCTTCGACCATGTTGCGGACCCGCTCGGCCCGGTTGGACCATTGCTGCGGGTCCGGCTCACCCAGGGCCTGGGCCAGTTCGGCCATCGCCTGCCAGGCGGCGAAGGCATAGCCCTGGACCTCCAGCAGGGCGATCGGCCCCTTGGGGAACCGCCCGTCGGTGTGGAAGATGGAATCCTCCGAGTCCTTCCAGCCCTGGTTGGACAGGCCGGTGTCGGCCCCGCGCTGATAGCTGATCAGGCCGTCGCCGCGTACGTCGCCTTCCTTGGTCATCCAGCCGGTGGCCGCGATCAGATGGGGCCACAGGGCGCGGATCGTCTCGAAATCACCGGTCCGCTTCGCATAGGCTCCGGCCAGGGCGACGAACAGGCAGGTGGTGTCGACCCCGCCGTAATAGAGGCCGAACGGCACCTCACCCAGGGCGCTCATCTCGCCGCCGCGCGTCTCATGCATGATCTTGCCGGGCGCCGAGTCCTGAAACGCGGAGGTTTCCGTCGCCTGACGGCTGGCCAGATAGGTCAGGACGCCCTTGGCCAGCGACGGGTCCAGCCACAGCATCTGCCAGGCCGTGATGATGCCGTCGCGCCCGAACGGCGTCGAAAACCACGGCACGCCGGCGTAAGGGTAGGGTCCGGTCGGCAGGTCGGTGGTCAGCAGCGCTACGTCCGCTCTGGACTGGTCCAGCCAGTCGTTGAAGCGCGGGCTACGCGGTCCTCGAACGGACGCGCCGCGCCTGCGCCGCCTGCGCATCGCCAGCCGGGCCTGCACCGCGCTTAGCCGGAAGCGCACTTCGTCGGGCGCCTCGCAGGCATCCGGGCCGCATTCGATATAGAGGTCCTGAACCCGGCCCTTGGGCAGGCTGAACATGAACTCGGCGCGTCCGCCGCTCAACCGCGCGGGTGGCTCGGAGAAGGCCAGGCAGCTCATCCGCTCGACGTCGTCCAGACCGCGATAGCGGAAGGTCACGCGCCGCCCGTCGTGCGTCGGCGGCGACAGTTTGCCGGTCTTCAGCCGGGGCGTGCCGCGCACCTGAAAGATGTCCGCGAAATCGGCCCCGAACTCATAGGTCAGCGGCAGGAGCACATCCTCCATGCCATGATTGGAGACCCGTACCCGCTCGAACAGCCGCCGGTCCCAGACGAAGCGCCGTCGCTCAATATGCAGCACGCCCGCCGGAGCCGAGCGGCCGCCCATCGGGGGCAGCGGCCGGTTGGTCGAATGGCAGGTGAAGAAGACATTGTCCTGACTGACGCCCGAACTCAGCCGCGACGGCCGCGCCCCGCCGACTGTCATGACCAGCCGCGAAAGAAGGCGGGTATCGTGATCGAACAGGCCGTCGGCCCCGCCCGCCATGTCGCCCCAGCCGTCGGCCACAAGGAAGGTGTCGGCATCCTTCAGCGCCATCAGCCGCTCAAGGCTGTCGGCCTCGCCGGTGCCACTGTCTGCGGCGGCCAGTTGGGTCGAATAGGCGTCGTCCATGAAGGCTTTCTCGCGTGTCGTCTCGGGTCCGGGCCATCATAGGCCGGAATGCGCGAGGAAAATGGCCCCGGTGCGGAATTGATCCGTCCGCTCAGGCCTGATTAGCCACAAAGCTGCGCGGCTCGATCAGGGGATGCACCGCCATGATCGAATCCCTCATCGACATCGGCGCATAGGGTCGACGCGCCAGCAGGTCGCCATAGACATCCAGATACCGCCGCGCCATCGCCGTCGACGAGAACCGCAGGTCGAAGCGCGCCCGGATCGCGTCCCTGTCCAGCAGTTGCGCCCGGCCCGCGGCCGCCACGGCCTGCTCCAGCGTGTCGACCAGGAAGCCCGTCTCACCGTCCTCGATGACCTCGGTGGTCGAACCGCAACGGAAGGCGACGACCGGTGTGCCGCACGCCATCGCCTCGATCATCACTAGGCCGAAGGGCTCGGGCCAGTCGATGGGGAACAGCAAGGCCTCGGCCCCGCCCAGGAAGGCCGACTTCTGATGGTCGCCGATTTCGCCGACGAACTCGATCAGGGGATTGCCTTCGACCATCGGCTTGATGACCGTTTCCCAATAGACCTTGTCCGCCGCATCGACCTTGGCCGCCATCTTCAGCGGCTTGTTCAGGGCGGTGGCGATCTGGATGGCGCGGTCGGGGCGCTTTTCGGGCGAAATGCGGCCCAGGAAGGCCAGATAGCCCTGCGACTGCGAGGACGCCTGATAGATGTCACCGGGCATGCCGTGATGCACCGTCGCCTTCCAGTTGGCGAAGGGCAGGGGACGCCGCTGGTCGTCGGAAATCGACACCAGGCCGAACTGCGACCAGCGTTCGTAGACGCCGCCGATATCCTTCATGTCCAGCCGCCCGTGCAGGGTGGTCAGGGTCTTATCCGCCACCGCCTCGAACATCGGGAACTGGATCATGTCGGTGTGGAAGTGGATAACGTCGAACTCGTCCGCGCGCTTCAACACCTCGTGCAGCATGACCAGATGCGAGGCCAGGTCGGACTTCAGCGGGGCGGGGTCCAGACGGATCGCCTGATCGCGGACGGGCACCAGACGCGCGCGCGTCTCGGCATCGGCACTGGCGAACAGGGTGACGTCGTGGCCCAGATCGACCAGGGCGTCGGTCAGGTGCGCCACCACCCGTTCGGTCCCGCCATACAGTCTTGGCGGCACGGCTTCATAGAGGGGCGTAACCTGGGCGATCTTCATGGCAAGGGGGCTCCGGGCGTCCATCACCGGGACACCGGTCTGCCAAACCATCAGGCGGGTGTGAAGTTCCGCGAACGTCGCATTTTATTGTTTTATCCCGGCAACTTAGCCGTATCCCTATGTCGGGAATCCGTCATTGCATTCCGGCGCGGACCTCGGCCCTCAAGGTGTCGATCGACCGGAGCCCCTGATCCGTCTTGAAACGCCAGTAGGTCCAGCCGTTGCAGGCCGGGGCGTTTTCGAAGAGGGCCCCCAACTTGTGGATCGAGCCCGACAGGTCGCCGGCCACCAGCGAACCGTCGGCCCGCACCCGCGCCTCGCGGTCGCCCTTGGGGCAATACAGCCGGTCGCCCGGTTGAAGCAGGCCTGCCTCGACCAGCGCCCCGAACGGCACCTTGGGCTCGTTGCGCTTGGATCCGGTGACGATCAGGTCCTCAGGGCTTGCCGGAATGACGGCGGCGATCCGCTTTTCGGCCAGGTCGGCATAGGTGGCGTCGCGCTCGATGCCGATGAAATGCCGCCCCAGCCGCCTGGCCGCCGCGCCGGTCGTTCCGGTTCCGAAGAAGGGATCCAGCACCACATCACCCGGACGGGTCGCCGCCAGCAGCACGCGGTGCAGCAGCCCCTCGGGCTTCTGGGTCGGATGAGCCTTCTTGCCGTCGGCATCCTTGATCCGCTCCTCGCCCGTGCACAGCGCCAGGGTCCAGTCGGACCGCATCTGGGTGTCCTCGTTGAAGGCCTTCAGCGCATCATAGTTGAAGGTGTAGCGCTTCTGCTCGCGGCTGCGCGCGGCCCAGATCAGCGTCTCGTGCGCATTGGTGAAGCGCGTGCCCTTGAAGTTCGGCATCGGGTTGGACTTGCGCCAGATAATGTCGTTCAGCACCCAGAACCCCAGGTCCTGGATCGCCGTGCCCAGGCGGAAGACGTTGTGATAGCTGCCGATCACCCATATCGACCCCTCGGGCTTTAGCACCCGGCGGCATTCCTTCAGCCAGTCGCGTGTGAAGGCGTCATAGGCGGCGAAACTGTCGAACTTGTCCCAGTCGTCATCGACCGCATCGACCACGCTGTTGTCGGGCCTCAGCAGGTCTCCGCCCAGCTGCAGATTATAGGGCGGGTCGGCGAACACCATGTCGACCGACGCCGTGGGCAGCGACCGCAACACCTCGATACAGTCCCCACGATGGACGATGTCGGTCTTCAGTTCGGACATGGAAACGCGGCCCCGGATAATCAGAGCCTTGATGGTGAATCCTTACGGTTAAGGCGGCGTAACTGCCCCGCGTTTTAGTCGATCAGAACAGCCACATCGTCATAGGACCAGGCGATCCGATGCGCGCCAGCCTTTGTCAGCGCTTCGGCATGACCGTCCCGCACATGGCCCCCGGCGCACAGACCGATCACATGCATTCCCGCCGCCACGCCGGCCTGCACGCCCGAGGGACTGTCCTCGATCACCACGGTCCTCTCTGTGCGAGCTCTCATCGCCTCGGCCGCATGCAGGAAGATGTCCGGATGCGGCTTGCCGCGAGAAACATGCACAGCGGCGCTGAATATCGGACCCATCCGGTCGGCCAGCCCGAAACGGGCCAGCCCCAGGGCGATCCAGTCCGGCGGGCTGGACGAGGCGATGCAGCGCGCCTGCTGGCGTCCTTCCATAAACGTCATCAACCCGTTGACCGGGCTCAGCCGGGTCGAGGCCCGCTCATGGCAGAGCCGCGTCCAGTCCACGACGACCTCGTTAGGGCAGGCTCGTCCCAACTCCGCCTCGATTAAGGGTAGGAAATCCAGCCAGCGTCGCCCCATATAGCGCGCGATGGCGTCGTCGGTGGTGGTGGGCAGACCGATTGCTGTCAGCACCTCGGCCAGGGCGGTGCTGTTCAGCAACTCACTGTCGGCGACCACGCCGTCATAGTCGAAGATGATCAGGTCGGGCTGGCGCATGTCCCGATCTGCCTTGTCGCTGGGCATTTGACCAGCTCGCGGCGGCACCGAAACCTCTTCTCACGCTTTGTTACAGTCCGGCCCTCGCCTTCGCGGGCGGTGCGCGGTAATCGGGGCGGCACGGACGCTGATGGCTGAGTCCATCCTGCGCGACCACGGCTTCAGGGACTGACTGATGACTCAATGGGTGTACGGCTTCGGTGGCGGATCTGCCGACGGCGATGCGTCGATGAAGAACCTTCTGGGCGGCAAGGGGGCCAATCTGGCCGAGATGTCGTCCCTGGGTCTGCCCGTGCCGCCCGGCTTCACCGTCACGACCGAGGCCTGCGTCCATTACTTTTCCAATGGCCAGGCCTATCCCGTCGAGCTGACAGAACAGGTCGCCGCCGGCCTGAAGACGGTCGAGGGCATCGTCGGCAAGACGTTCGGCGATGCGACCAACCCCTTGCTGGTCTCGGTCCGCTCGGGGGCCCGCGCCTCCATGCCCGGCATGATGGACACCGTCCTGAACCTGGGCCTGAACGACGAGACGGTGGAGGGACTGGCCGCCCTGTCCGGCGACCGGCGCTTTGCGCTCGACAGCTATCGCCGCTTCATCACCATGTATTCCAATGTGGTGCTGGGCCTCGACCACGACGATTTCGAAGAGGTGCTGGACCATCACAAGGATCGGCTGGGCGTCACCATCGACACCGACCTGCGTGCCCAGGACTGGGAAAAGGTCGTGGCCGACTACAAGGACGTGGTCGAGCGTCACCTGGGCCGCCCCTTCCCGCAGGATCCGCACGACCAGCTTTGGGGCGCGATCGGCGCCGTCTTCGACAGCTGGATGAACGACCGGGCGAAATTCTATCGCCGCATGCACGACATTCCCGAAAGCTGGGGTACGGCCGTCAACATCCAGTCGATGGTCTTCGGAAACATGGGCCAGACCTCGGCCACGGGCGTGGCCTTTACCCGCAATCCTTCGACCGGCGAGGCACGCCTGTACGGCGAGTTCCTGATCAACGCCCAGGGTGAGGACGTGGTGGCGGGCATCCGCACGCCCCAGTCCCTGACAAAGGCGGGCCGCGAGGAGATGGGCGAGACGGCCCCGTCGATGGAAGAGGCCATGCCCGAGGTCTTC
Organism: Brevundimonas sp.; assembly: GCF_041919755.1. Lineage (GTDB taxonomy): Bacteria > Pseudomonadota > Alphaproteobacteria > Caulobacterales > Caulobacteraceae > Brevundimonas. Next base: position 361,291 of record NZ_JAYRTD010000002.1, read on the forward strand.
GGCCAGTTCGTGGACGTGGTCGGGCGGCTGGAAAGCCACTACCGCGATATGCAGGACATCGAGTTCACGGTCGAACAGGGCCGTCTGTGGATGCTGCAGACCCGCAACGGCAAGCGCACGGCCAAGTCGGCGCTAAAGATCGCGGTCGATCTGGCCGCCGAGGGGGTGATCTCCGAGGAAGAGGCGGTCAGCCGCGTCGAGCCCGCCGCCCTGGACCAGCTGCTGCATCCCACGCTGGATCCGAACGCAGCCCGCAATGTGTTGGCCTCGGGCCTGCCGGCCTCTCCCGGTGCCGCGACCGGCAAGATCGTCTTCGACGCCGATGAGGCCGAGCGCCTGGCCCAGCTGGGCGACGCCGTCATCCTGGTGCGTGAGGAAACCAGCCCTGAGGACATCCACGGCATGCACGCCGCGCGCGGCATCGTCACGGCCCGGGGCGGCATGACCAGCCATGCGGCGGTCGTCGCTCGCGGCATGGGGCGCCCGTGCGTCTGCGGCATCAACGCGCTGTCGATCGACGAGAAGGCCGGGACCTTCACCGCTCACGGCCGGACCTTCAAGGCGGGCGAAATCATCACCATCGACGGCTCCAAGGGCGAGGTCCTGGAGGGGGCTGTCGCGATGATCGAGCCGGAGCTGACCGGCGACTTCCAGACCCTGATGGGCTGGGCCGACGGCGTGCGTCGCCTGAAGGTCCGCGCCAATGCCGAGACGCCGCTGGATGCCCGAACCGCGCGCGGGTTTGGAGCCGAGGGCATCGGCCTGTGCCGCACCGAGCACATGTTCTTTGACGACACCCGCATCGCCGCCGTGCGCGAGATGATCCTGGCCGATGACGAGAAGGGTCGCCGCGCGGCCCTGGCCAAGATCGCGCCGTTCCAGAAGTCGGACTTCGTCGAGCTGTTCACCATCATGGCGGGCCTGCCGGTGACGGTGCGCCTGCTCGATCCGCCGCTGCATGAGTTCATTCCGCACACTGAGGCAGACATCGACGCCCTGGCCGCCAGTTCCGGCCTGGACGCCGCCAAGCTGAAGCGCCGCGCGAAGGAGCTGCACGAGACCAACCCCATGCTGGGCCACCGCGGTTGCCGCCTGGGCGTCGCCTATCCCGAGATCTACGAGATGCAGGTCCGGGCCATCATCGAGGCGGCGCTGGAGGTGCAGGCCACGTCCGGCCAGGCCCCCCTGCCGGAGATCATGCACCCGCTGGTCGGCCTGGGCCTGGAGATGAAGTACCTGCGCGAGCTCACGGACCGTACGGCCCAGGCGGTCTTCGCCGAGACCGGCCAGTCCATCGCCTATCTGGTCGGAACCATGATCGAGCTGCCGCGTGCGGCCCTGCGCGCCGGAGACCTGGCTGAGCATGCGGAGTTCTTCAGCTTCGGCACCAACGACCTGACCCAGACGACGTTCGGCATCTCCAGAGATGATTCCGGCCGTTTCCTTCAGGCCTATATGGACAAGGGCATCTTCGAGACCGATCCCTTCGTGCGCCTGGACCAGGACGGGGTCGGTGATCTGATCCGCATCGCTGCCGAGCGGGGCGGGGCCGCACGCCCGGACATCAAGATGGGCATCTGTGGCGAACACGGCGGCGACCCGTCGTCGATCGCCTTTTGTGAAGAGGTGGGCCTGAACTATGTCAGTTGCTCGCCCTATCGTGTGCCCATCGCCCGGTTGGCGGCGGCCCAGGCGGCGCTGCATGCGCGGGCCGGGACGGAGCGCGAAAAGGATCGCTGACGGGCTGAAGCATCTGCCACGAAAGTGTCATGGTTGAAGTAACGCGGTCTGTGTTTTGCGACACACAGTCGTCGTTATGTATTCGTCCGCCTCTGGAACGCCGCTTTCGGTCGCCCATTTGTGTCTTCGCTGGATGGGGCTGGTCGCCGATCGGTGACCACATCTAGAGGATACAAGAAACAATGCGTAACATTCTTCTCGCCACCGCTGCTCTTACTGTGATCGCCGCGCCCGCCATGGCGCAGAGCATTCCGAACCCGCAATGGCAGGGCTCGATCGGCTACACGCAACTGGACGGCAGCGACGGTGACCTGGGGGGCGTCACTGGCCGGATCGGAGCCAAGTTCAACCGCTACATCGGTGCCGAGGGCGAGGCCTCGTTCGGCGTCCGCGACGACGACTTCACCGTCGCCGGCGTCGAGGGCAAGCTGAAGCACGAGTACGATGCCGCCATCTATGGCGTCGGCACCCTGCCCATCAACGACAACTTCGAACTGTTCGGTCGCGTCGGCTATGGCACGACCAAGATCAAGGCCGAAATCCCGGGCGTCAGCGCCACCAATGACGGCGAGAGCGTCAACTATGGGGCCGGTGCCAACTACTTCTTCGACGGCCAGAACGGCGTCCGCGGCGACTGGACCCGTCGCGACTTCCGCGATGACGGCGGCGAGGTCGATACCTACGGCGTCAGCTACATCCGCCGCTTCTAAGCCAACTCAGGCTGGAATTGACGAGGCCCGCGATTTCGATCGCGGGCCTTTGTCGTGGTCGGCAGGATCAGAAAGTCAGGCGACGCCGGGTTGCAGGGCCCAGCGCATGGAGCCTTCGCCATAGGGGCGGAAGAACAGGTCGCGGTAACGCTCGAACACTTCGACGATCTTGTTGGCCAGATCCTGGGCAACCGTTTCGCCACGCTGGCGTTTGATGGCCGCGACGCACTGAACCACATCGCGCTGGTGCGCTGAGCCGCCCATGCGTTTGAGCACGGCCGCGATGTCCTGGGCCAGAGGATCGACCTGGGTCGCCCACGGATTGGTGTTCTGAGTCATTCGGGCGCCCCCTGTTCTCGACACTGCACGAACGGGTCGCAAATACGCGCGACAGATGCAAGCGTTACCGGCGAATTGTGATCAGGAAGTTGTCGATCTCGGTAAACGGCACCTCTTCGAAGAACGGCGTCAGTTGAACAGGAAGTTCATCACGTCGCCGTCCTTGACAACATAGGACTTGCCCTCGGCCCGCAGCTTGCCGGCTTCGCGGGCCCTGGCCTCGCCGCGCAGGGCGACGAAGTCTTCGTAGGCGATCGTTTCGGCGCGGATGAAGCCCTTCTCGAAGTCGGTATGGATGACGCCCGCGGCCTGGGGTGCCGTGGCCCCGACAGGGATGGTCCAGGCGCGGGCCTCCTTGGGCCCCACCGTGAAATAGGACTGCAGGCCCAGCAGGGCATAGGCCTCGCGGATCAGGCGGTTCAGGCCCGGCTCGGCCAGTCCCAGGCTTTCCAGGAACTCCAGCTGCTCGGCCTCGTCCAGGACGGCGAGTTCGGAATCGATCTTGGCGGAGATGACCACAGTATTGGCGCCGTCAGCCCTGGCCCGCTCGGCAACGCGCTCGGACAGCTCATTGCCCTTGTCGGCCGAGCCTTCGTCCACATTGGCGACATACAGGGCGGGAAGCGCCGTCAGCAGTTGCAGCATGTCCCAGGCCTTGCGGTCTTCCTTGGACACTTCGGGCAAAGCGGTCCGCGCGGGCTTGCCGGCATTCAGTTTCGACAGGGCCAAATCGACCAGTTTCAGGCTCTGCTGGCTTTCCTTGTCGCCACCCTTGGCGCGCTTTTCCATCTGGACGCGGCGACGCTCCAGGCTTTCCAGATCGGCCAGCATCAGTTCGGTCTCGATGATGTCCAGGTCGGACACCGGATCGATGCGGTTCTCGACATGGGTGATGTCGTCATCGACGAAGCAGCGGGCGACGAAGGCCACGGCGTCGCAGTCGCGGATATTGGCCAGAAACTGGTTGCCCAGACCTTCGCCCTTGGACGCGCCGCGCACCAGGCCGGCGATGTCCACGAAGGTGATCCGCGACGGGATGATTTCCTTGGACCCCGCGATTTCCGCCAGAACGTTCAGGCGCGGCTCGGGCACAGCGACGTCGCCCGTATTCGGCTCGATCGTGCAGAACGGATAGTTGGCGGCCTGGGCAGCCGCCGTCTTCGTCAGGGCATTGAATAGGGTGGACTTGCCGACGTTGGGCAGGCCGACGATCGCGACTTTCAGGGCCATGACGTTCCGATGGTTTGCAATGAGCGCGAGCCTTTAGACGGTTCGATCCCGTTTGTCAGGCTCGCGCGTGATTGCGGTGTCAGTGGCCGGTGTGCCCTCCGGCGGGCGCGGGCTGGCCGACCGCGGCGCGTACGCCCAGCGGAGACGCCTTCTCGAACGTCAGCGTCAGGGAGACGGTGTCGCCCGCCGCCAGCGGGCTCTTCACCTGCATCAGCATGATGTGGTTGCCGCCCGGCTTCAGACTGACCGCCTCGCCTGCAGGCAGGGCCAGGCCGTTGGGCAGTTCCGCCATCTTCATGATGCCGCCTTCGGTCTTCATCTCGTGGATTTCGGCGGTGCCGGCCGACGGCGAGGCGACGGTGACCAGCCGGTCGGCCTGGCTGGCGGTCAGGGTGACATAGCAGCCGGTGATGTCCCGGCCGTTGGGCGTCGGGCGGCAAACGGCGTCGGTGGCTTCGACCACAGCCAGGGTCGCGTTTTCAGGCTGGGCCGAACAGGCGGCGAGGGTGGCCGAGGCGGCGGCGATCAGGATGTACTTCATTATGAGTGTCCTTTCAGGACGCGACCGGACGGGGCCGCACCAACCGCGAGACGAGGCGATCGATGGCCAGTGCAGCCAGAAGACTGAGCCCGGTGAGTGGATAGAAAATACTCAAGGGAATGACGATGCCGAGAACTGCGGCACGGGCCCGCAGGCCGGTGGGGGCGGGCGGGGCCCCCAGCGACAGGCCGCGCCTGGCGGGACGCCGCTTCCACCACATCATCAGGCCGCTGATCGCCAGCGCCCAGACCGCGATACAACCCAGCAGCATGACGATGCGATTGATCTGACCGTACTGGGTGCCCTGATGGGTGAAGATGCCCCATTCGAAGGCCCTGGCCCCCCAGCCATACTGTTCGTAGCGGATGTCGGCTCTCAGTGCGCCGGTCGTGCCGTCGACATAGAGGGTGCGGCTGTCCTGGACCCGCTCGTTCTGGCGCGCCACGGCATAGGCCCGGTCCGCCGAGGCCGGGATGGAGACCGTATAGGGTCGCGGCAGTCGCATGGCCTCGGCGCGGTCGATCACCAGCGACAGGCGCGGCGGGGCCATCTGGTGGTCGGTGGTGACGCCGGAATGCTCCAGCGCCCAGCCCGCCCCCTTGGGCTTGTCGTCATGCTCGGCATGGGTCCAGGACGAGGCGGCGGACGGAGCCTTCGGCCGCCCCAGACCCGCCTCGTTCATGGCCTTGAGCACCTGACCGCCCCAGACGGACGACCACGGCATGCCGGTCACCGCCAGGAACAGGATGATGCCCCCCGCATAGAGACCCGTCAGGGCGTGCAGGTCGCGCCAGAACGGCCGCCGCTTCGGATCGGTGGCCTTCAGCGTGGTCACGGCCACGTTCCGTTTGCGTGGCCACCACAGGAACAGGCCCGTGGCGAACAGGATGATGGCCCAGCCCGCCACGATCTCGACCACCAGGTTCATGACCGGCCCGAACTGTTCCAGGCTGTGGATCCGCTTGATGGTCTCGGTCAGGCCGACATAGGCCGTGACGCCCTTCAGCTCTGCGCTGTAGGGGTCGACGAAGGCGATGCGGCGGCTGTCGTCTGGCAGGCGCACGACCATCTGGACGGCGCGATCCGGCCTGTCGGGCACCAGCACATTGGTCACCTCGCCGCCTGTGCCGACGCGGGCGGCGGCGACCCAGCGGTCCGGAGACGCGGGGGTGCCCCGCGCCTCAACCGTGGCCATCGGCCGATAGACGGCATCGTCGATCTCGGTCTTGAACAGATAAAGCCCCCCGGTCAGGGCCATCAGCATCAGGAACGGCAGGACCAGAAATCCGGCATAGAAATGCCAGCGCCAGACCGCGCGGTAACTGCCTGACAGGGCCGTGTTTGAAGAAGAATTTTCAGGGTCGCTCATGGCGATTTCTTTCGAAAGCGGGGGCGGCGCATCGCTGGCCGCCCCCTGTCTCATCAGAAGCTGTAACGAACGCCGACGTAGGCGGATCGACCTTCGCCCGGTGTGAAGACATTGGCCGCTGCCGTGCGGGCATCAGTAATCGCATTGGCATTGGACACGTATTTTTCGTCGGTCAGGTTGCGAAGGTCTGCAAACAGCGAGACGCCACCCGGAAGATCCACGCCCGCATTGACCGACAGCGTTGTGTAACCGGGATACTTCAGCTGGTTGGCATAATCGACAAAGATGTCCTGAGGCACCCATTCCACCGACGGCGCGACGAACCAGCCAGCAGGATGCTCGTATTTCAACTCCGCGCGATAGGCATGCTCGGGGATAATGGGCAATCGGCCATCGCCATAGGTGGCGTCGTCATCGAAGAAGAAATCCGACCAGGTGTAGGTCTGGCGCAGCGTCAGGCGTTCGCGGCCATTGTCGATCAATCGCCAGTCGAGCCCGGCTTCAACTCCCTGGTGAACCGTATCCTCGGCGTTGAAGCTGAGGGCCGGATTGTTGGGAATGACGATATAGTTCAGCAGTTCGCCTTCCAGATGTGAGCGATACAAGGCGATGTCGTAGCGAAACGCGCCGCGCTGGCCTCGCGCACCGATCTCCGCGGTCCAGGCTTCCTGCTGCTCCAAATCGACAAACTGGGGCACTGGCGTCTGAACGAGCTCCAAGAACGTCGGGGCCTCCACAGACTTGGTCAGGTTCGCATAGATTTGCGATCCATCGGGTTGTTCCCAAAGCAGGCCGACCCGCGGGGCAAACCAGTCGTAATCTCGCTGGGCACTGTTGGCGGGGGCCAGACGGTTTTCGACGTCCCGCTCGGCCCGGCCCCAGGTGCCGCCCGCGATCAGGGCCAACTGGTCGGTCACGAACAACCGCCCCTCGGCGAAGACATCCATCCCCGTCGCATTCTGAAGCGTGCTGCCGATCTGAAAACCGGGGTCGCCGCCCGTGTTGACGAAGACCGCACTGTCGTTGTCGCCCGTACGGAAATAGGCACCGGCAAACGCATCGGCCCGCAGCCCGCCCAACTGCCCAGCCCAGTCCAGACGTGCAAAGCCGCCCCAAAACTGATAGTCGTTGTCCAGCACGACCGGAACCGGGTGGAACAGCTGTTTGTCGACAGCATAGGCACCGGCTTCGAACACGAGCTCATCGGTCAGTCGCCAGCGAGTCTGCGCCGTCACACGCACGGATTTGATGTCTCGGCCAAAGTCCAGGTTTCTGACGAAGAGGTCAGGATCGCGAGGATTGTTCAGCGCCTTGTCCAGCGTCTGGGTGCCGGAGATGTCCAGGTCCAGATCGTTGGCCTGGACGATCAGACGCAACTCGCGGTCTTCGCCAAACTGACGTCCGACGTTAAGCGTCAATCGCTTGCTGTCTGAATCCTGATGGTCAAGAAATCCATCGCTGCCTGACCAGGTCGCAGCGGCATAGATGTCCCACGGCCCGAACTCGCGCGCGATGGCACCGTGGGCACGTCGGGTTTCGAAGGAGCCGCCCTCCAGGCGCAGCAGATTCGAGAACGGCGCATTGCGGCCTGTCGGCGTGAGGACGTTGATGGCTCCGCCCAATGCGGCACCACCGAAACGCAGAGCGTTGCCGCCTTTGTAGACTTCGAAGTATCGGGCCACCAATGGGTCCAATTCCTGAAAGTCGCCAAACCCGTCTGGCTGACTGAAGGGCACGCCATCCTGTGCCAGCAAAACGCCCCTCAGATGCAGGCTCTGGCCGATACCGGATCCTCGGATCGACAGACGGACCTCTTCGCCCCAGCGGCGCTGGGCAAAGACTCCCGGGACGGAACGGAGGGTGTCGGCGAATCCAAGAGCGTAGCGATCTTCATAGCTTTCCGAGGCGACAACAGCGACGGCCCCCGGCGTGCGGGACAGACGATCGCGGGCTTCCGCGACGACGGCGGGATCATCCGGGTTGCGCTGGCCCGTGACGATGACGCTATCGAGTTCGGTCGGGGCTTCCTGGGCAAATGCGGGGGCGGCAAAGGCGGCGAGCAGCAGCGCGCAGGGCGCAGCGGTGGTCTTGAGAGACATCGGTAGGTCCTGAATACAGAGAAAAACCGCGCGGCCGGGCGGCGGCGCGGGGTCTGACGCGGTGGCGTCAGCGGGTCTGATTCAGGCGAGGGGTGGGGCGGTCGAAGGCGGGCGCGGCGGCGCGCGCGCGGGGGGCGGCGGGCTGCCGGAGGCCGGGGCGTAGACGACAGTCTCAGTGAGCCGCAGCGGGGGCGAGGGCTCCGGTATCGGCGGTTCGGGCAGCACCGCCGGCAGGGGCATGACGCAGGCGGCGCATTTGGCCGGATGGGTCTTGCCGCCGGGGCCGTCCATGTCGCCGCCGACCTGGATGGTCATGGGCCCTTCGGCCGAGCAGATGACGATGGGCTGACCCGGCGTTGCCGCTGCCATGGCCCCGAACGGCAACAGGGTGCCGAGCGTGATCGCAAAGACCGCGGCCAGGAAGGCCAGCGATCGGGCGATCGACCAGGTTTCGACGCGGGAACGGTTCACGGACGGGGCTTTAGCGGTGCCGTGGCCATTTGCATACCGTGGCGAAGGGCCGCTGTCAGGTTCGGTGGGGTCGACAGTCTGCCGACCGCATGAAACGGTCTCTCAACGAGGGAGGTTCGCATGATCCGTTGGGTTTTCATGACAGGCACGGCGCTGAGCCTGCTGGCGATGCCAGCGGTGGCCCAGCAGGCGCAGGACGGATCGCAGGGCCCGAACCGTGTGTCCCTGACCATCTACAATCAGAATGTCGCCCTGGTGGAGGATGTGCGCGAGTTGACGCTGCCCGCAGGGCGTACCCGCAGGGAGTTCCCGGGTGTGTCGGCCAGCATACGGCCCGAAACGGTCGGCCTGTCGGGGCGTGACCTGTCGGTGGTGGAACAGAACTTCGACTATGACCTGCTGACGCCCGACAAGCTGATGCAGGCGGCGGTCGGCGACGAGATCGGCATCGTACGCACAAATCCGGGCAGCGGGGCCCAGGAGACGCAGCGGGCCAGGGTTCTGGCTGCCAATCAGGGCGTCGTGCTTGAGGTTGATGGCCGTATCGAGGTGCTGCGCGACGATGGGGTGCCGACCCGGGTCATCTTCGACGAGGTTCCTGCGAACCTGCGACCACGCCCGACGCTGAGCGTCACTCTCGATGCTGAGGGTGCGGGACAGCGCGATGTGACCCTGACCTATCTGACCACGGGTCTGCAGTGGAAGGCGGACTATGTGGCCCGGTTCGACGAACGCGCCGGGCGACTGGACCTGACCGGCTGGATCACCCTGACCAACCAGTCGGGTGTCACCTTCACCAATGCCGATACGCGCGTCGTGGCGGGCGACGTCAGCCTGCTCAACGACAGCAGCAATAACGCCTATGGCCGCGGCTATCCCCAGCCGGTGCGACCGGGAACCCGGGGGAATGGGACCGAGCAGGGCGGGGCGCAGGGTCTTGCGGACGTCTACATCTATCCGCTGCCCGAGCCGGTCACTGTGGCCAACAATCAGACCAAACAGGTCGGCCTGATCGATGTGGCCAATGTGCCGGCATCGAAGCGATATCTGTATGAAGCCGACAGCTTCACCACCGAAGCAGAAGCGCGTGCCGCCGAGGTGGCGGTGATCTTCGCCAATGACCGCGCCTCGGGCGTCGCGACCCAGCTGCCGGCTGGGGTGGCCCGGGTCTATGTCAATGACGAGGCGGGCGAGGCACGTTTCATCGGCGAAGATCGCGTGGCCCACACGCCCGCCTGGTCCGACATCGTCATCACCACCGGCCAGGCGTTCGACGTCACCGTACAGCCGCGTGTGGTCTCCAGCGAGGCAGCCTCCAAGCCCGCCTACTATCGGTGGAGGACGCGCTTCGAGATGGAATACACGGTCCGCAACGCCCGCCCGGAGGCCGTGGTCGTCGAGGTGCGCCAGCATGGTCTGGGCCGCGACACCCAACTGCAGGGCCAGTCCATCGAGGGCGTGGTGCAGGATGCCAACGCCATCGTCTGGAGTGTTCCGGTACCGGCCAACGGCGAGACCGTGCTGACTGCCACTGTCGTCACCGGCGGCTGAACGTCGTGCGGCCCCTGTCGATAGCCGTCGCTCTGGTTTCGACCTGGGCCGCACTGGCCGGGTCGGCCTGGGCCCAGGTGGAGGTCGTCTCGCCGCGTGCCGAGCGAACCGCGGTGGTGATCTATCGCGACCGGCCGGTCGACACCTCCTGGCTGCTGGAACGATCGTCCGAGGGTGACCCCGACCTGGCGCGCGAAGGCCTGGCCCTGATCGTCGAAACGCGCACCATCGATCTTCCGGCAGGCGAGGCGGTGATCCGGTTGCGCGGCGTGGCCACCGGTATTGTGCCCCAGACCGCGACGCTGGACGGCCTGCCCGCGCAGGTGATCGAGCGCAACACCGACTTCGACCTGCTTAGCCCCGGTTCGCTGCTGCAGCGGTCGGTCGGCGAGATGGTGCGGGTGGTGCGAACCAATCCGGCGACCGGCGAACAGGTGGAAAAGGCCGCCATCGTCCGCTCGGGCCCGAACGGCACGGTGCTGGAGATCGACGGCCGGCTGGAGGCGCTGAGCTGCTCCGGCCTGACCGAACGCATACTGTTCGACCGGGTGCCCGAGGGGCTGAGCGACCAGCCGGTGCTGTCGATCCGCACCCGGGCCCAGACAGCGGGGCGGCATACGGTGACACTGGCCTATCTGGCAACAGGCCTCCAGTGGTCGGCGGATTATGTTGCGCGGTTGAATCCTGACGGCCAGTCCTTGTCGCTGAGGGGATGGATCACGCTGGCCAACTTTGGCGGCACGGGTTTCGCTGACGCCCCGGTGCAGGTCGTGGCCGGCAATCTGAACCGCGACGAGGACACCGTGCCGGTGGAGCCGGCGGTCGTCGCCCGCGCGCCAGGATGCTGGCCATTGGACACGACGACACAAGGTATCGGGGAGCCGAATGACATTCTTGTCACGGGCAGCAGATCAAAGGTCGTTGAGTATCTCGCCAACGCGCCGGTCCTATCGAACTCGGATGTCGACGAGATCGTCGTCACGGGCAGCCGGATCGTGCGGCTCGGCGAACTGGGCGACTACAAGATCTACACCTTGCCCGAACCGACGGACGTCAATGCGCGACAGACCAAACAGGTGCAGTTTCTCGAGCAAGCCGACGTCGGCTTCACTCGTACCTACGCAGTCGATGTCCTGGAAGACAATGGTGAAGAGCCGAAACAGCCCGTGCTTATGCTGCGTCTCCGCAACGAAGCGGCGACCGGCCTCGGCCTGCCGCTACCGGGCGGCGGCGTCAGCCTGTTCGAAAGCCAGGCCGGCCAGACCCTGTTCACCGGACAGGCCAGGTTCGAGGACAAGGGCGTCGGCCTGCCTGTGGACCTGTATTTCGGAGAGGCGATGGATGTCACTCTCGAGCAGGAAACAGGCGAAGCGGTGCGATCCCGAGGCCTCAAGCGCGTCCCTTTGACTGTGACGATCCGCAACGACAAGCCTGAGTTGATCGAGGTGGAGGTCAGGCCGGGCGAGGCCGCCTATCAGGGCTTTCGCATCGTCCGCTCCAGCGCCCGCCATGTGATCAACGAAGGTGGCTTTCCGGCCTGGCGTCTGCGGATACCGGCGGGCGGCACGACCACCCTGACCTATACCATCGAGTACGACGACTAGCTTTCACCCCGAGCGGCCTTTTCCGCCGCCTGGCGTGGGCTGAACTTGGGGGCGGGGGCCAGGCGCATGACCTCGCCCTGAAAGCGTTCGTCCTCACCGGCCACGGCAAAGGGCAGAGCGTCGGCGATCGCCGTCAGCATGGGATCGAGCCAGGCCATTTCGGCCTTGTGAAAGTCGCCCAGCACATGGGGCATGACCAGATGGCTCTCACCCGGATGGCCCACGCCCATGCGCCCGCGCCGAAAGTCGGCACCCAGGTGGCTGATCAGGGAGCGGATGCCGTTCTGACCGGCCGCGCCGCCGCCGGTCTTCATGCGGAAGCGGCCGGGGGCCAGGTCGATCTCGTCGTGGAAGACGATCACGTCGGACGGCTTGATCTTGTAGAAGCGCGCGGCCTCGCCGACCGCACGACCGCTCTCGTTCATGAAGGTCTGGGGTTTCATCAGCAGAACCTTGGTGCCCTCGACCTCCCCGTCGCGCACCACCGACTGGAACTTGGCGCGCTCGGGTCCGAAGCGCCAGCGCCGCGCGATCTCGTCCACGGCCATGAAGCCGATGTTGTGGCGGTTCTTCTCGTATTTCGGGCCGGGGTTACCCAGGCCGGCGATGATGATCATGGCGCGCTCCGGATAAGGAAACGGCCCACTCCGTCACCGGAATGGGCCGTTGCCGCAACTGTCGTCTCGAAGGGTTCAGTCTTCGGTCTTGTCTTCGGGGTTCTCTTCGTCGCCCTGTTCGGTGGCGGGCACTTCGCCGGCCTCGACGGCGGCGGCTTCGGCCTCGGCCTGCTCCTCGGCGATGGCTTCCTCGATCTCGTCGGCGGCCTTGGCGGCCGAAGAGGTCTTGATGGAGGCGATCACGAAGTCGCGGTCAGTGATGGTCGGCTCGACGTCGCCGGTGTTCTTCAGGTCGGACCAGCGGATGGTGTCACCCAGCTTGTGACCGGCCAGGTCGACGATCAGGTCTTCGGGGATGTGGTCGGCGCGAACCTTGACCTCGACCGAGTGACGGACGACTTCCAGCGAGCCGCCCTGACGGAAGGCACCGCACTGGTCTTCGTTGATGAAGTGGACGGGGACTTCGATCGTGATGGTCTGCTTCTCGTCGACACGCATCAGGTCGAAGTGCAGGGGACGGTCGGTTACCGGGTCGAACTGGACCTCGCGGGCGATGACCGACTGGGTCTCCTTGCCGTACTTCAGCTTGACGAGATGGCCCAGCAGCTTGCCGGTGTAGAGCGACTTGCGGAAGTCACGCTCGTTCACCGAGATAGCGACGGGGGCCTTGTCGCCACCGTACAGCACGCCGGGGACCAGGCCGGCGCGACGCGCGGCGCGGGCGCCACCGGTGCCGACGCCTTCACGGACGTCTACGTTCAGAATGATGTCGGCCATCGCCTCGCCTCAACAACGAAAAGCGGCGCGTGGCTGTTTCTCGGCCGCGCGCCGGGGTCGGTAGACCCTGAATTCAAGAGCGCGGGTCATTACACGCAAGCGTCCGGAGACGCAACAGTAGCGGCGCGGACTTTCCGCCCCCTGACCCGCAGGGCTTATCGACCGCTGTTCAGCGCCGCCGTGGCCGAGGTGGACGCGGCCGCCGCTTCCGCTGCGATCGGGGTCTGGACGGGGCCGGCCGCTGTGTCCGCCACGCTGCTGGCGGGCACGGTGATGCCGACGGGGTTCAGGGTCTGGGCCGTGCAGGTGGCCAGATCGCGGGCGACGTGGCGACCGACGCAGAAGATGTCCTCATAGCTGGGGCGCGAGGCCGCCAGGCACTGGAACAGCATCAGCTTGGACATGTTGAGGCAGAACTCGCTGTTCTGGTCGACCGTCAGGGCCTCGGTGCTGGCGCGGGCGTCTTCGCCACCGGCCCCCAGAGCGGCCAGGGCGGCCAGGGCCAGCGAGCGGACGACGGCGGGCGTATAGGGCGGGCCGGAGCGGGTCGGGCTGACCGACAGGCCGGTGCCGGAGTTCGCGGCCGCGAACAGGCGGGCGGATTCCTCGGCCGAGGGCAGCATCTGAACGGCGGACAGAGCCTTGGCCCCTTCCAGCCGGACTTCGCGATTCTGGATGTGGACCGTAGCCCAGCGGCGGCGCGGGTCGTTGCGGCCCTGGATCGTGTAGGCGTCCTCTTCCACCGCATTGGCGATCACCATCATGGCGGCGGAATCGCGCCCGATGGTATCGACGATCAGGCCCGCGGCGGCGTCCGCGCCGGGCAGGGTGGCGGCATAGGCCGGGTCGGCCAGGATGCTGTTAATGACGGTTTGGCGCGTCGTCGGGTCGGCGGCATAGGTGCGGACACCCTGCACGAACTCCGGTGACTGCAGCGCCAGGATCGAACCATAGGCGATCATGCCCCGCGACAGCTGGGCCGGTTCATAGGAGGCACCCTTGCGGATGGCGGCCTGGATGGACTCGGCATCCTGGAAGCCCGCCTGGATCGAGCCGACGTCGCGCATGAAGGTGACGTAGATGGAGGCGGCCTGGGCCACGCCTTCGTTCAGGCTGACGGCGGGGACGGGCGGAGGCGGTGGCGGCGCGGGTGGCGGGGCCGGTTCCGGCGTCGAGCAGCTGGCGATGAGAGCGGCGGCGGCGAGGGCGGAGATCGTCAGACCCCTGCGCAGTGTAACCCGAAACATTCAGACATCCCCACGTGGACGCGCGGCGCGAACAGCGCCGATACTGTGTGAAGTCCTTATAACGCGGGCCGAAGTGTTTTCCGATGGTTAATCAAAAAGTTTCGAGACCGATTCTTCGTTGGCAATCCGGCGGATAGCCTCTCCGATCAATGGTGCAGCCGAAACGGCGCGGATTTTGGCGCAGTTCAAAACTTCGTCAGGCTGTTCGATCGAGTCGGTGATGACCAGGGTCTTCAAGGGGCCGTCGGTGATCCGCTGGACCGCCGGGCCCGACAGGACGCCGTGGCTGATATAGGCCGACACCTCGGTCGCGCCCTGATCGATCAGGGCCTTGGCCGCGTTCACCAGGGTGCCGCCCGAATCGACAATGTCGTCGAACAGGATGCAGCGGCGGCCCTCGACGTCGCCGATGATGTTCATGACCTCGCTCTCGCCAGCCTTGGGCCTGCGCTTGTCCACGATGGCCAGGTCGGCGTTCAGTCGGCTGGCCAGGGCACGGGCGCGGACGACGCCGCCGACGTCGGGCGAGACGATCATCAGTTCTTCGGGATTGGCATAATGGCGGCGGATGTCGTCGGTCAGGACCGGCGTGGCCACCAGATTGTCGGTCGGAATGTCGAAGAAGCCCTGAATCTGACCTGCATGCAGATCCATGGTCAGCACGCGGTCGGCCCCGGCGCGCGTGATCAGATTGGCCACCAGTTTGGCCGAGATGGGGGTGCGCCCCCCGGTCTTCCGGTCCTGACGTGCATAGCCGAAATAGGGCATGACGGCCGTGATCCGCCTGGCCGAAGCGCGCACCAGCGCATCGGTCATGATCAGCAGCTCCATCAGATTGTCGTTGGCCGGATAGCTGGTCGACTGGATGATGAAGACATCCTCGCCGCGGACATTCTCCTCGATGACGGCAAAGACCTCGTTGTCGGCGAATCGCTTCACCTGGGCCCGGGTCAGGGGCATGTCCAGATGGTCCGCGATGGCCTGGGCCAGGGTCCGGTTCGAATTGCCTGCCAGCAGCTTCATGTCCGGTCATCCTTTCGCCGTCATCGGCGGGCTGAGATTGGGGTGGTCGCGCTGGCGCGCTTCTTATCAGGGGACAGCCCGGCGACAAGGCCAAACGCCATGTGCATCGTGCATTGGCGATAGGTTGTGGCCTGGTGTAGAGATCGCGTCCTGTTTTCGGATGTCGCGGGTCGTGACCCGTGCCGTCCAGTCGAAGGCCCGCCGGGCCGCACGGCCTCCGGGCCAAAGTGATTGAGGTCGTCCTTGCCTGCTCCCAAGTTTCGTACCGGCCTGATCCTGGCTCTGGTGATCGGCTCGACCGTGGTGGCCGGCTGTTCCGGTCAGCGCCGCCCGCGTCTGGTCTATGAAGAACGTCCGGTGGAGGCGCTGTACAACACCGGCTATCAGCGGCTGGAGAGCAAGCGCTGGGCCGACGCCGTCGACTATTTCCAGGAAGTGGAGCGTCAGCACCCGTATTCGGAGTGGTCGCGTCGCGCGATCCTGATGCAGATCTACGCCTACTATCAGAACAACAACTACCCGGAGGCCCAAGCTGCGGCGGATCGCTTCATCCAGCTGTTTCCCGGCAACTCGGGCGCGGCCTATGCCTATTACATGAAGGCGCTGTGCAACTTCGAACGGATCACCGACGTCGGTCGTGACCAGGGCTACGCCGAGGGAGCCCTGCAGGGCCTGCGCGACGTGGCCCGCCGCTATCCGGGCACCAGCTATGCCATCGACGCCACGGTCAAGATCGACATGGTCAACGACCAGCTGGCGGGCAAGGAAATGTCCATCGGCCGCTATTATCAGCGCGCGGGCCAGCCGCTCGCGGCCCTGAACCGCTACAAGGCTGTGATCGACAACGAAGCCTTCCAGCGCACCTCGCATACGCCCGAGGCCCTGTATCGCCTGGTCGAGGTCAATCTGACCCTGGGTCTGAAGGACGAGGCCATGCGCAATGGCGCGGTCCTGGGCTTCAACTATCCGGGCAGCCCCTGGTACGCCGAGGCCTATGCCCTGCTGACCGAAGAAGGCGCGCGGCCCGAGACCGCCCCGACGGGTCAGCGCGAAAGCTGGCTGCGCCGGATCATTCCGGGCTGAGCCAGAGGGCTCGGAATGCGGTCTCGCGTCAAGGATCGCCTGTTCTTGCCCCGTTCCGGTCTAGACTGGTGCCCATGCCGAATCGCGTGCCCTCATGCTGACCGCCCTTTCCATCCGCGACATCGTGCTGGTGGACGTGCTCGACCTGGAGGTTCGGGACGGGCTGACCGTGCTGACCGGCGAGACGGGGGCGGGCAAGTCGATCATTCTGGATGCCCTGGGACTGGCGCTGGGTGCGCGCGGCGATGCGGGTCTGGTCCGTCATGGCGCGAAACAGGCCACGGCTACGGCGGTCTTCACCGCGCCCGACGATCCCGCACTGATCGACCTGCTGGCCGAGCGGGGGTTCGAGGTGGCGTCGGGCGAGGACCTGATCCTGCGCCGCGTCGTTACCGCCGATGGCCGCAGCCGCGCCTTCGTCAATGATCAGCCCGCCGGGGTCACGGCCCTGCGCGAGATCGGCCAGGCCCTCGTCGAGGTGCATGGCCAGCACGAGACCGTCGGCCTTCTGGACTGGAAGACCCACCGCGCCCTCTTGGACACCTATGGCGGGGTCCAGCCTCAGTTGAGCGCCGTGGCCGCCGCCTCCGAAACCTTAAAGGCCGCCGATCGCGCCGTCGCGGAGCTGAAGGCCGCCGCCGCCGACGCCGCCTCGCGCGCCGAGGAACTGACCCTGGCCCTGGCCGATCTGGATGCGCTGGATCCCCGCGCCGAGGAAGAGACCGAACTGGCGGGCGAGCGCGCCATCCTGGGGGCGGCGGAAAAGGCCCTGGCCGATCTGGCCGACGCCCGCACCCTTCTGGGCGGGGACAAGCTGTCGCAAAAGCTGGCCTCGGCCCTGCGCGCGGTCGAACATGCGCGCCAGCGGGCGGGGCAGGCGGGGGCCGCCGCCGATCATCCGGTCATCGTGCAACTGGGCGCGGCGGCCGAGGCGATCGACCGCACCCTGGTGGAGGCGACCGAGGCCATCGCCACCGTCGACGCCGCCGCCAATGCCTTCGACTTCGAGCCAGGGCGGCTCGACAAGGCCGAGGAGCGGCTGTTCGCCCTGCGCGCCGCCGCGCGAAAGCTGAACACTTCGGTCGAGAACCTGCCCGTGCTGCGGGTGCGCTTTCGCGAGCAGCTGCGCCTGATCGAGGACGGTGCCGACGCCATCGTCGCGGCCGAGCGCCAGGCCAGCGCCGCGCGCGAACACTATGACCTGGCCGCGACCTTCCTGACCTCGGCACGAGAGGCGGCGGCCCAGCGGCTGACGGCGGCGGTGATGCAGGAACTGGGCCCGCTGAAACTGGACCGCGCCCGCTTCCGCGTGGCGTTCGAGCCGGTGGCCGACGGGCGGCGCGGCCCGCTGGGCGTCGAGACGACGCGGTTCGAGATCGCCACCAATGCCGGAACCGATTTCGGCCCCCTGGACGCCATCGCCTCGGGCGGCGAACTGGCCCGCTTCGCCCTGGCCATGAAGGCGGCCCTGGCCGGACGCGAGGACCAGCGCCAGCCGGTCATGATCTTCGACGAGGTCGATCAAGGCGTCGGCGGTGCCGTGGCCCAGGCCGTCGGCGAACGCCTGCAACGCCTCTCCACCGGCGCCCAGGTCCTGGTCGTCACCCACAGCCCCCAGGTCGCCGCCCGCGGCCACGCCCACTGGAAGGTCCGCAAGTCCGACACCGCCGGCCTGACCACGACCACCGTCGATGCGCTGGACGAAGTGGCCCGTCAGGAAGAGATCGCGCGCATGCTGTCGGGGGCGGTGATCACCGACGAGGCGAGGGCGGCGGCGCGGACGCTGATCGGGTGAGGGGAGGCGCAACGCGTCGCCACGAGCGAACAAGCTGAAGGTCTGCTATGGGTCGGAAGCAGCCACTGACTTCCAGTTCTGCAACCTCGTCCTCAGTAAGGAGGGTTTCTGCTAGGTCGCGATAAGTATTGCTGTCATGACCAGAAACCCCACAAAGAAGCTCACAAAAAATCGAGGGATAAATGTTGAAGCAAAACCCCTTATAAATCCTGCCCTGTAATCAGCATCTCGCCAGTTTAATCGTACATCCTGAATGTCGTCGATAAAGCTTGGTCTTTTCATGCTTCATTGTCCGAGGGCGAGAAATGGGAGGCTGCCGTCGTGGCTTCGTCCGTGCGATTTTAGATTGGTGCCACGTGCATGAAATGTCCGCAACGGGTCGGAAGCAGACATTGCTAGTCGGGGGCGTCCTCTCCCACCAAGATGATGCGCACTCCTCGTTCAGCGAGCTTTTCATCTTCAAAGCCGGTCATCACGCAGACGTACGCGGGGTAGCTTGGGATAGCCGATGCCGATGGCTGCACAAGAATATCGCCGCCGCGTGTCAGATGAAGAAGAGACCCGACCGGGACGCCACAACCTTGCTCGATGCGCGTCGCTGCCTGTCGGAGTTCCAGAGCGTTGACGGCGGGCTGCCCTGCGCAACCGGTAGCCAACGCGGCGCAAAGAGCCCAAGGTTTCATGGCTCAACATCGCTCTTGTCCGGGCGGGCGGCAATGGGCCTGACGCGGCATCATCTCAGGAGCTGCAAGCGGACTATGCCACCCACCTGGCTGGAGCGTGGCGAGCCGATCCCGCAGGGAACAATCAGCCCCGTGGTTTCGCTGTGACATCATTGATCCACGCGGAGAACGACAATGTCAGAGACCAAGGGCAAGGGTAGTCACACAGCCAGGCGCGCCAATGCCGCGGCGGCGAAGGACGGCGAGAGCAATCCGCGCAAGTCGTCGAAGGCCCAGGCGATCCTCGGCAAGAAGGGCGCGCGCTCCAAATCGTGACGGACGACCCCGCCCGGCCCTTGTGCGTTCGCGTCATCGACCTTGAAACCGCCGGCAATGGCGCGGGCGATGTCTGCGAGATCGGCTGGCAGGACGTCGTGCAGGACGCCGGAGGCCTGTGGTCGGTCAGCGAGACCTCCAGAGGGGCCCGTTTCGTCAATCCGGGACGCCCGATCTCGCCGGACACCATGGCCGTCCATCACATTCTCGACGAATGGGTCGCGGATGCGCCCTTCTGGAAGGACGTCGCCCCATCCGTGCTGCGGCCCGACACCCCCGTCGTGGCGCTCGCAGCGCACCGGGCCGCCTTCGAACAGCGCTACTGCACGCCCCGCCTCAGTGGGGGCGCGAACTGGATCTGTACCTGGAAATGCGCCCTGCGGCTCTGGCCGGAACTACTGAGGTTCTCCAACCAGATGCTGCGCTATCAGCGTAGGCCCGAGGGCCTGGTCCACGAGCGGGGCCTGCCTGCCCACCGGGCTCTGCCCGATGCCTATGTGACCGCACACCATCTGCGCGACATGCTCAATACCGTGCCGCTGTCGCAGCTGATCGAATGGAGCCGCCAGCCCGGTCTGCTGCCGCGCGTTCCCGCCGGTCCCGATCGTGGCAGGCCGTGGTCCGCCCTCTCCGACGCCGCGCTCGCCACCCTGGCCCGCGACCGCGACATCGATGTACGCTTCAGTGCCGAGACCGAGGTGGTACGGCGCGGGGGCCAGCCGCTCGCCGCACCGGCGCGGTCGAACCAGCAGACGTTGATCTAGCGCCCGACCAAGCCTCCTAGACGGCCCCGGCCAGGGTCGTGGACCCGGTCAAACTCAATCTGGCTCGCTTCGTTTCGCGATGCGGGGGATCGCCGAACATGCGGGCATATTCGCGGCTGAACTGGGAGACGCTTTCATAACCGACCGAGAAGGCGGCCGCGCCCGCGCGTTCGCCCTCGGTCAGCATGCGCCGGCGGGCATCCAGCAGGCGCAGATGCTTCTGGTACTGAAGCGGAGACATGGAGGTTAGGGCCTTGAAATGCTGGTGAAAGGCAGAGGGGCTCATGCCTGCCAGCCTGGCCAAGTCACCGACGCTGAGCGGTTGATCGAAATGGTCACGAAGATGATGGATAGCGACAGCGATACGCTGCGGCGGCCCTTCGGGCAGGACCATGCGCGCGACATTGGCCGCGGCCCGGCCGGTCATCAGCCAATAGGCAATCTCACGCATTACGCCTGGATAAAGAATCTCGATCGCTTCGGGTTGATCGACCAGTTCGATCAGCCGGATCATGGCGGTGGCGATCCGCTCATCCACCTGCTCGACCACCAGGCCCAGACCTGCCGGGCCGCCGGGTCGCGCCGCCTTGTCCATGCGTGTGACCACATCGAGGATGATGTCGGGATCGAGCGCCAGGGTCGCGCCGATGAAGGGCTTGTCCGGCGTGGCCTCGATGATCTCGCTGAGCACAGGCACCTCCACCGTGATCACTAGCGACTGCATGTGACCGTAGGTCAGGGTGCTGTCGCCGACCATGACCCGCTTGGCCGCCTGGGCGATCAGGCATAATGACGGGCGATAGGTCATGTGCCGGGGCGGCACGCAGCCATAGGTCCGGATCAGCCGCAAGCCGGGCACCGGAGTTTCGAACCCGCCGTTCTCGATCCCGTGCCTGTCCAGAATCCCGGCGATGGCGTCGGTCAGTCGGCTGGTCATCGAAACCTCCATTCCATGGCGACAAGGGCTACGCCCTTGAGGGTCACCCCACAAGGCGGTCTGGAGTTTTAGGCAAGTAAGGCGGTGCATCCGACATTCGCTTTTCCGATGCATCGCTCACCCTGATGGCTTCGACACCCCAGACCCGGAGCCCCGCCATGACCCGATGGACCGCCGCAGACATCCCGCCCCAAACCGGCAAGACCGCCCTCGTGACCGGATCGGCCGGCCTGGGTTTCGAGACGGTCCGCGAACTGGCCCGCGCCGGAGCCCAGGTGATTGTCGCCAGCCGCAATCCAGAGACGGGGGCCGAGGCCATCGCCCGGATCAAGGCGGAGATACCGAACGCGGCGCTGCGCTTTGAGCCGGTGGACCTGAGCAGTATGGCTTCGGTCTCCGCCCTGGCCGCGCGACTGCGGGCCCAGACAGACGTGCTTGACCTGCTGGTCAACAATGCAGGCGTCATGACGCCGCCGCGCCGGATGGAGACGGCCGACGGCTTCGAACTTCAGTTCGGCACCAACCATCTGGCCCATTTCGCCCTGACCGGCCTGCTGCTGCCGCTGTTGATCAACGCGGAGCAGGCGCGGGTGGTGACACTGTCCAGCATCGCGGCGCGGGGCGGCGAGATCGATTTCGCCGACCTGCAACAGACCGCCTATCGACCCATGGCCGCCTATTCACAGTCCAAGCTTGCGTGCCTGATGTTCGGGCTGGAGCTGCAGCGACGCAGCCAGGCCGAGGGCTGGGGACTGACCAGTATCCCGGTCCATCCCGGTATTTCCCGCACGGGCCTGCTCTACAACACGCCGGGCGGTGCCAGCGGTGTGCGACGCATGATGCGCGGCATGCTGTGGTTCCTGTTTCAGCCTGTGCCGCAAGGGGCTTTGCCCAGCCTGTTCGCCGCGACCGCCCCGCAGGCGCAGGGCGGGGTCTACTATGGCCCCGACGGCCGGGCCGAGCTGAGCGGCTTTCCGGCCGAGGCCCGCATTCCGGAACCGGCGCTGGACGAGGCTGCCTGCCGCCGCCTGTGGGAAATATCCGAGGCCCTCACGGGCGTGCGTTTCGAGGCCGGCCGATGACCGCCGTCGACAACCACGCCCCCGCCTATGCCAGCGGGTGGCGGCTCTGGGCCCTGCTGGCGGCCCTGCTGTCGATCAGCGCCATCAGCCAGATCGACCGTATCCTGCCCTTCATCCTGGCCGAGGCGATCAAGACTGACCTGGGGCTCAGTGATACCGAGCTTGGCCTGCTGACCGGCGCGGCCTTTGCGGTCTGCTACACCCTGCTGTCGCTTCCGCTGGCGCGAATGGCCGATCGCGGCTCGCCCCGGCTGGTGCTGCTGGGCTGTCTGCTGGTCTGGAGCGTCATGACCGCGCTTGGTGGGCTGGCCGCCAGCTTCGTCGTCCTGGCACTGACCCGCTTCGGCGTCGCCTTCGGCGAGGCGGGCGGCATGCCGGCGGGGCATGCCCTGATCTCGCGGCAGGTGCGGCCCGAGCGGCGCGGCCTGGCGCTCGGCCTGTTTTCCATGGGCATTCCGCTTGGCACCATGGTCGGCTTTGCCACCGGCGGAGCCATGGCCGACACCGTGGGCTGGCGCACAGCCTTGGTGGGGGCGGGCGCACTGGGCGGCCTGGCCTTCATGATGGCCTTGCTGGTCATCCGTCCGACGCCGCCCCGGCCTGACACGGCAGCCAATCGTACGCCCTTCGTCCGCGGGTCCCTGCGTCTGCTTTCGGCACCAGGCTTTCGCTGGCTGTTCGTGGCGGCGGTCATGATTGGTTTCGCCTCCGTGCCCTTCTATGTCTTCGCGTCCCCGTTCCTGATCCGCACGCACGGCTTCACGGCGGGCGAGGTCGGCCTGTCCTTCGGCCTGCTGCAGGGCGGGCTGGGTGTGATCGGGGCCTTGCTGGGCGGGCGAGGTTTCGACCGGGCGGTTCGCTCGGGTCGGGGCCGCATCATCGGCTTGCCGGGCTGGCTGTTCCTGATCTCGGCCGTCTCGACCACAGCAGCCCTCTTCGCGCCGACCGGCTGGATGTCGATCGCCCTGTTCGTGCCGACCATGTTCTCGTTTGCCCTGCTGCTGCCCTGGGCGTTCGGCGCAGCGCATCTGGTCGCGGGCCCCGGCAAACAGGCCATGGCCACCAGCCTGATGCTGATCGGCTCCGGCCTGGTAGGACCGGCGCTTGGCCCCGTGATCGTCGGCGCAGTCAGTGACGCGGCAGCCGCCAGTGATTTGAGTAATACGCTGGGCCTCGGCCTGCTGATCGTACCGATCGCCACGGTCCTGACCGGACTCGCCGCCCTGATCGCCAACCGCCGCATCGCCGTGACCCTGCAGACGCGCGGGCTGCAGGCAGACGGGTGACGCTAGCCCCGCAGCACCTTCTGCAGCTGCGGATGCAGGTCGGTGTTGGTGGCCAGGATCTGGGCCCCAGTCTCCGGCCGGCCTTCGCCGTCGATGGTGGTGACGATGCCGCCGGCCTCGGTGACGAACAGGATGCCCGCCGCCACGTCCCAGGGCTTCAGATTGCGCTCATAGTAGGCGTCGTATCGGCCTGCGGCGACCCAGGCGAAGTCCAGCGCAGCGCTGCCCAGGCGGCGGATGCCCGCGACGCGCTGGCCGACCGCGTGGATGTCCTTGATCGACTGGGCATGGCCGGTCTTGCCGATGAAGGGCAGGCCCGTCGCGATCAGGCTTTCGGACAGATCCTTGCGGGCCGCCACGCGGATACGCTGGTCGTTCAGATAGCAGCCCTTGCCCCTTTCGGCCCAGAACAGCTCGTTCATCACCGGATTGTAGGTGACGCCGGCCACGATCTCGGTCGCGCCGTCGGGGCTGCGCCGCTCCAGCCCCACGGTGATGGCGAAGTGAGGCATGGCGTGCATGAAGTTGGTGGTGCCGTCGATCGGATCGACGATCCAGGTGTGGGACTTGTCCGTCCCCTCGATCAGACCCCGTTCCTCGCCCAGAAAGCCATAGCCGGGGCGGGCCTTCATCAGCAGCTCATAAAGCGTGTCTTCCGCCTTGATGTCGGCGGCGGTGACGAAGTCGCCGGGCCCCTTGCGAGAGACCTGCAACTGGGCGACCTCACCGAAGTCGCGCAGCATGGGGCGTGCCGTCTTGCGAACGGCGTCCATCATCACTTGAAGCAGGGCGGAGGCGAGGGCCATGGTCGAGATCTCCTGGTCCGCATGTCCTGAAAAGGCCCATTCTTGACTGAGATGGGGCCCGGAGATGCGGAGAAGTTCAACGGCTCCGGATGGAGCCGCAGGGTCAGTTGTGTCAGTCCGCGCGGCGGACGTATTCGCCGGTCGTCGTGTCTACGACGATCCGCTCGCCCGCCGACATATAGGGCGGGATCATAATGCGCACGCCGTTCGAGGCGATGGCGGGCTTGTAGGACGAGGACGCCGTCTGTCCCTTCACCGTCGGCTCGGTCTCGGCCACTTCCAGGGTGACCTGATCGGGCAGTTCCAGACCGATGGGCCGGTCCTCATGGCTCTCGATGACGACCTTCATGCCTTCCTGCAGATAGGGGATTCGCTCTTCGCCGACCCAGTCCTTCTGCAGTTCGATCTGCTCGTAATTCTCGTCGTTCATGAACACCAGGCTGTCGCCGTTGTCGAACAGATAGGAATAGTCCTTCTGCTCCAGCGTGACGCGCTCGACCTTGTCTTCGGAGCGGAACCGCTCGTTCAGCTTGTTGCCGGTTTCCAGGTTCTTGGCCTCGACGTTGGCGAAGGCACCGCCCTTGCCGGGCTTAACGTGGCTGGCCTTGGTCACGACCCACAGGCCGCCGTTGTGCTGCAGAACCATGCCGGGCTTGATGGTGTTGCCGTTGATCTTCATCGGTGTCTCGAAAGGTTTGGCGCAGCCCTTGTGGCGCGCACGAGCGGGCGCAGTCCGTAAAGGATGCCGGGCGTTACGGCAAGGCGCTGTCCGTCAGTGGACGGTGCGAGGGTCGTCTGAAAGCTTGTCCTCGACCTTGTTCATTAGCCGGGTCGCGCCGCCAATGGGGGAGGCCAGCTTTCCGGCCGCCGGATCCAGCTTGCGGGCCTCATGCGCGAAGGCGGCGGCCATGCCGGCCGAGGCCATGGCTGCAGCGATCTGGAAACCTCGACCCGCCGGACGTGCCGCCAGCCAGATGGCGTTGACCACCTGGGTCGCGGCCCACAGGGCCAGGGTGCCGGCCCGATGTCGGCTCTTGGGGCCATTCCAGACGCGGACGGCGGACAGGCTGGTGGCGGAAAACACCGCCGGAACGATCATGCTCATCGCGCCGCGTGGACGCTCAGTGACGGGCCGGGCACCGCTGCGGATATCGGCGGCCGACAGGCGTGGCTGAAGTGCCTTGTTGGCCAGGAAGGTCGCCGCCAGAGCAAACCCGGCGGTGACCGCGACGCCCAGCAGGACATGGCCCATATCGTCCTTGTCCGCATTGACGAGATCGAGCGCCGCGTCGCGTGCGTCTTCCACGAAATCGCCGATGTCGGTCATGTTTGGCCTCTCCAATGTTCTCGCGCGAACAATGGGCGGGACGGCTTGGCGGTTCCGCCGATCAGTTGCCGGTGGCGGATTTGTCGGGGCTAATCTCGGTCATGGCGGACTGCAAATAGTTCTGTACGCCCAGCTGGCGGATCAGGTGGTGCTGGTTTTCCAGGAAGTCGATGTGCTCTTCAGTGTCGCTAAGGATCCGCATCAGAAGGTCGCGGCTGACAAAGTCGCCGGCGGCCTCGCACTGTGCGACGGCGGCGGCGGTCGTGGCGCGGCTGTCAATCTCCAGCTGGAGGTCGGCCCCCAGGCATTCGACCGCTTCCTCGCCGATCTTCAGCTTGTGCAGGTCCTGCAGATTGGGCAGGCCGTCCAGGAAGAGGATGCGTTTGATGAGCATGTCGGCATGCTTCATCTCGCCGATCGATTCCTCGTAGATGATGTTGCCGAGGTGTTTCAGGCCCCAGCTTTCGAACATGCGGGCATGCAGGAAATACTGGTTCACCGCAGTGAGTTCATTGGTCAGCACCGCATTGAGGGTGCGGATGATCGCGGGATCGCCCTTCATGGCCTGGTCTCTTTCAATGGCGGGTGAGGGACCGACGGCCCCGGACACACCCCGTCCTGGCCCGTTTTGTATCACAGGAAAGAAGGCTGTGATCTTTTGCGATCACTTATCAGTACATTGATATTGCGAATGATTTTTCCGCGCAAAGCGAAGCCGCATCGCGTCGGCTATTCTGCCGCCATAGCGAAGGCCTGACGGGTTTCCTGGATCATCTCGCGCATCTCGCAGACGCATTTGGCGCACTGGGCCTGGCACTGGTTACGGGTGAAGATGTCGCGCGGCCGGCACGCACCCGCCTCGATGGCGAGGGCCACGTCACGCTTGCGAAGACCATTGCAGTTGCAGACGTACACGGCAGGCTCGATCCGGCTGGTAATGCGAATGGTTCGCTATAGCAGGCTCGTTAAGGCGAATGCAAGGCGTTCGCAGGAGTGGCGGCTTGACGCGGACCGGAGGGCGACGCACTTGCCGGGCATGGCCAAGCAATCCCTGATCCTCGAACGCCCGCCCTGTCGGCTGTATCTGATCACGCCGCCGGCGATCCCGGACATGGCGGCGTTTGTTGCGACACTGACCGAGGCCTTGGACGCCGGAGACGTCGCAGCGCTGCAGATCAGGCTGAAGGATCTGGACGACGCCGGTGTGCTGGCGGCGGTGGAGGCGGTCCGGCCCGTGGCGCAGGCGCGCGGGGTTGCGGTAATGCTGAACGACCGGCCCGACCTGGCGAAGCGGTCGGGCTGCGACGGTGTGCATCTGGGACAGTCCGACATGCCGCTGGCCGAGGCCCGGCGCATCATGGGCCCTGATGCGATGATCGGCGTCACATGCCACGACAGCCGCGAACTAGCCATGGATGCGGCTGAGGCGGGGGCCGACTACGTCGCCTTCGGGGCCTTCTATCCCACGACGACTAAGGCGACGACGCACCGCCCCGATCCCGAAATCCTGACGATCTGGCAGGAGACGGTGGAGGTACCATGCGTCGCCATAGGTGGCATCACCATTGAGACGGCAGGAGCGCTGGCGCGAGCGGGTGCGGACTTTGTCGCGGTCAGCGGGGCGGTATGGGACCACGCCGACGGTGCGGCGGAGGCCGTGCGCGATTTCAATGCGGCGCTGCTCGCCGAAGCCTGACCTTCAGGGGATGTTAGGGGGTGCGCGGTAAGCAAGGCAGTTCTTAGTCGCTTGCCGGACCCGCGTTCATGCCCCAGAGCCGCGCGCTCTCTTCGACCGACAGCCTGCCCGTCGATGTGCCCGGACCGGCGGCGGCGACGGCCAAGGCGCGTCAGGCGGCGAACCTGCGTCGGCGGAGGCAGGCCCTGACCCCGGTCTTTACGGCCTTGGCCGTGACCGTGATGGTCGTCATTTCCATAAGTTTCGCCCGTTCTGTCGGACTTGTCGCGCCGCTGTGGGGTGCCGCCGGTCTGGCCGTAGTCGTCTGGCTCAGGACGTCATCGGGCCGGATGTACGATTACAGCTTCGGGGCCATGATCGCCGTGGGTCTGGCCGCCGGGAACTTCCTGGTGGGCAACGATACGCTGCACACGCTGATGTTCACCCTGGCCAATATGCTGGACATCGTCGTGGCTGTGCTGATGGCACGTCGCTTCGCGCCGACATTGAATCTGGCGACTGTCACGGGAGCCACGCGCTTCCTGCTGGGTGCGGCCCTCATCGCGCCAATCCCTTCGGCCATGTTTGCCAGTGCCATGCTGTACTGGATGGATGGCACCAACCCCTTGCTGAGCGCCCAGACCTGGTGGTTCGGCCATGCGCTGAGCATCGCCATCATCGGCAGCTTCGGCCTGTCGCTGACGAAGCGGGAGCTGGCCCGACTGCGTGCGCCGGCCGTTGCGCTGGAGGCCGCAGTGCTGATGGCCCTGCTGACAGTCGGGGGCTGGGTCGTGTTCGTGCATCTGGATGTCCAGCTGTCGTTCCTGATCCTGCCGATCCTGCTGCTGATCGCCGTGCGGCTGCGCATGCTGGGCGTGACGGCGGCGCTGTTGATTGTGACCATTCTGGCGGTCGGCGGCAGCATGACCGGTCATGGCCCCTTTACTGGTGACTTCAGCCGCGCAGACCAGGCCCTGATGGGGCAGTTGCTGGTCATGCTGGGGTATCTGCCGGTCATGCTGGTCGCCGCCTTGCTGGAAGAGCGGGACCGTCTGTCGGACCGTGCAAAACTGGGGCAGGTGCGGGCCGAGAAGGCCTCGGCCGCCAAGTCGCGCCTGCTCGCCAATGTGGCGCACGAGATCAAGAGCCCGGTGGGGGGCATCATCGGCATCGGCGACCTGTGGCAGGGCGGGCAGCTGGGACCGGTCAACGAGACCCAGACCGAGATGGCCGCCATGCTGGTGAAGACGGCACGGCAGGTGGAAAGTCTGGCCCACGACCTGCTGGACGTGGCCCGCGCAGAATCCGGTGAGGTCAGCGTGGAGCTGCGACCCACCGATGTGCCCGGCGTGCTGGAGGATGTGCGCCGTGCGACCGCGCTGCGGCCCGAAGCGGGTGCCTTGAAACTGGAAGTCGTCACCGAGGGCGACGGCCTAGTGGCCCTGGCGGATTCGCAGCGGCTCAATCAGGTGGTCACCAACCTGGCCAGCAATGCCGTGAAGTATGGAGCCAGCGGTGGCATCGTCACCTTCCGCGCCAGCCGGGTGCACGACGCGGTTCGGATCGAGGTGATCGATCAGGGACCGGGCTTGTCGCCGGAAAAACAGGCTCAGCTGTTCGAGCCCTTCAATCGCCTGGGCCTCGACCGGTCGACCATCGAGGGGCATGGCATCGGCCTGGCTCTGGCCAAGCGGCTGGTCGAGCTGCAGGGCGGCAGTATCGGCGTGGTGTCGCAGCCGGGTGAGGGCGCGACCTTCTGGATCGAATTGCCCGCCGCCTGATAATTAACAGCCAAGCTTTGCGACCTTCCGCCGCGCGACCGAACGCTCATGGACTTTGCGGCTCGACAGGTTTAAAGCCGCACTTGTCGTAGGGTTATTCGAAAGGCGATTGCCGTGGAATTCGACGCGCTTCTGCTGTCGCGGATGCAGTTCGCCTTCACCATCGCGTTCCACATCCTGTTTCCCGCCTTCACGATCGGGCTGGCGGCCTTCCTGGCGGTGCTGGAAGGGCTGTGGCTCTGGACCAAGCGCGAGGCTTTCAAGACCCTGTATCTGTTCTGGGTGAAGATCTTCGCTCTCAGCTTTGGCATGGGCGTGGTGTCGGGCGTGGTGCTGAGCTATCAGTTCGGTACCAACTGGTCGGAGTTCATCCGCCTGACCGGCGGAGTGATCGGGCCTCTGCTGGCGTTCGAGGTGCTGACGGCCTTCTTCCTGGAGGCGTCCTTCCTGGGCGTCATGCTGTTCGGCTGGAAGAAGGTCGGACCCAGGCTGCACTTTACAGCGACCGTGCTGGTGGCGATCGGGACGACCATCTCCGCCTTCTGGATTTTGTCGGCCAACAGCTGGATGCAGACGCCGCAAGGCTTCGAGATCATGGCGGACGGCCGGTTTCAGGCTACGGACTTCTGGCAGGTGGTGTTCAACCCCAGCTTTCCGTCGCGGCTGGTGCACATGCTGCTGGCGGCTTTCATGACCACGGCGCTGGTCGTGGGCGCAGCCTCGGCCTGGCGGATTCTGAAGGAAAAGCGCGGCAGCACGACCTGGACCGAAAGCCGGATCGCCTTGGTCATGGCCATCGGTCTGGTGGCCGTGGTCGCGCCGTTGCAACTGGTCGTCGGCCACTGGTCGGGTGAAGTGGCGCACAAGTATCAGCCGTCCAAGACCGCGGCCATCGAGGGCTATTGGGAAACACGTTCCAACCAGCCGCTGCACCTGTTCGGCATTCCGGACCGCGAGGCGCAGAAAAACCATTTCGAGGTCTCGATCCCGGGCATCGGCAACATGATCCAGAATGTGCCCAAGGATGAGGTCATACAGGGTTTGGATGCCTGGCCGCGCGAGGATCAGCCGCCGCCCTTCATTCCGTTCTTCGGCTTTCGCATCATGGTGGGCCTGGGCCTGCTGATGATCGCCCTGGGCGGGGTCGGAGCCATTCTGATCTGGCGCAAGCGGCTGTTCGAGAGCCGGTGGTTCCTGAAGTTCTGCGTGGCCATGGGGCCGAGCGGGTTCATTGCAGTGCTGGCCGGCTGGATGGTCACGGAGGTCGGACGCCAGCCCTGGGTCGTCTATGGCGTGTTGAAGACGCGCGACGCCGTCTCGCCCGTCACGGCCGCCGAGGTGGCGACCAGCCTGACGGTCTATGTGCTGGTCTATGCCCTGGTGTTCACAGCCGGCGCCCTGTTCATCCTGCGGCTGATGGCCGAGGGCCCCAAGGCGGCGCTGGCCGAGCCCGATCCGCGTCAGGACCGGGCCCCGGGGTCGCCCTTGGCCAGGGCACCCGCCGATGCAGAGGGTGGGATTCCGGGAGACGAGGACTGATGGACCTGCCACTGATCTGGGCCGGGGTGATCGCCACTGCCGTGCTTTTGTACGTCATGCTGGACGGGTTCGACCTGGGGGTCGGCATCCTGTTTCCCTTCGCCCGGTCGCCGGGCGAGCGGGATGTGATGATGAATACCATCGCGCCCGTGTGGGACGGGAACGAAACCTGGCTGGTGCTGGGGGGCGGGGGGCTGCTGGCGGCGTTTCCGCTGGCCTATTCCATCCTGATGCCGGCGCTGTATCTGCCGGTGCTGCTGATGCTGGCGGGCCTGATCCTGCGCGGCGTGGCTTTCGAGTTCCGGTTCCGGGCCAGAAAGCGCGGTCGCAAATTCTGGACCCAGATGTTCGCGGGCGGCTCGATCCTGACGGCGGCGGCGCAAGGGCTGATTCTGGGCGGCTTCATCCAGGGCGTCACCGTGGAGAACGAACAGTTCGCCGGCGGGCCGTTCGACTGGTTCACCCCCTATACGCTGCTGGTCTCGGCCGGGATCGTGGCCGGTTATGCGCTCTTGGGTGCGACCTGGCTGATGCTGAAGACCAAGGACAATCTGCATGGCGACGCCAGGCGCTGGACGCTGATCAGCGCGGCCTGCACGGCCGGTCTTCTGGCGGCGGTCAGTCTGGCCACCCTGTTCGTGCATCCGCGTATCGCCCTGCGCTGGGGGTTTGATCTGACGCAGGGCTTCGGCGTGGACTGGAGCGTTCTGGGGCCGCTGTTGCCGGTGCCCTTGCTGGGCCTGGCGGGTCTGATCCTGCTGGTGGGATCGGCGCGCCGGTCGTCGCATGTGCGGCCCTTCGTCGGGACGATCCTGGTGTTTCTGTCAGGCTACATGGGGCTGGCGGCCAGCTTCATGCCCTATATCGTGCCCTATGCCGTGGACTTCCGGCAGGCCGCCGGTCCGGACAATGCGCTGGGTCTGATGCTGGTCGGGACGCTGACGATCGTGCCCGCCATTCTGGCGTATACCGCCTGGGTCTATTGGGTGTTCCGCGGCAAGATCGACGAGGATGCCGGCTATCATCATTGATCCCGTCCCCCCGCCGGAACCGAACGAGCCGCCCGGACCCCTGTGGAAGCGGCTGGCCTGGTTCGTCGGCCTGTCGGTCTTGGCCGCAGGGGTCACGGCCGTGGTCGCCTATGCGCTGAGGGCCTTGCCGTTCATGGGCTGACGGGCGACATAGGCAGGATGAAAAGTATCGCTTTCGCCGCCCTCATCGTCGCTGCTTCTCCGGCCTTGGTCCACGCCCAGGCGGCAACCCAGACACCGGCACCCGCCACGGCGCGTCCAGCGGCGTCATCGGATATCACGCGCAGTCTGAACGGCGCGCCAGCGCAGACCGTGACTGCCGCGCCGAGGGCCGAGGGGGCACCGCCTCCGCCGCCGATCGTGACGCCGGCTCCCGCTGCGGCATCGAACGCTGTCCGGCCGCCCGCCGCGACGCCTTCATCGGCAGCCGTACCGCCAGCGGCACCTGCAACGGCAGAGGCGAGCGCGCCGGCTCCGGCTCCGGCCGCGACGGTGCTCGATGCGGCGGCCATCGCCGCCCTGCCGTTCACCATCGAGCTGCCGCCCGGTTTCCGGATCGAGACGGGGCGGCCCGGGCCGAACTTCAAGATCTACACGGTCAAGCGGGGCGATAAGTCCTTCGCCATGATCTATGCCGGGCCGTCTTCACAGTTCCCGATCTATTCCGGCGAAATGGCCGAGGTCGGCGGGCGGGCCACCGTCGTGGCCAACCAGGGTGGTACCCGCCATGCCATGGAACACCTGTTCCAGCGCGAGACCGCGCCTAAGGAAATCCATGTGTGGATCATGTCGCTGGAGGGAGCCGATCAGGCCCTGGCCGAGCGGATCGCCCAAACGGTAGACGTGCGCTAGGCCGCTGCCCGTCTGACGGAGACGTCGATCGGGCCCAGCCTGACACCGCGCAGCCCGGCGAACACCAGCACTTCTTGGCCGGGAGCCTCGGCCCAGCGACGCAGGACCGACTGATAGGGCTCGCGCCGCCAGTCGTGCGGGCGTGCGGGGTCGGACTCGACGATCAGGCGCGCACCGCCTTGCTCGCTGTGCAGGACGAAGCCTGCGACGGAGGGTTTCCACGCTTCGTCGAGCGCATCGGTCAGCAGCCACAGGCAGTTGAAGACGCGGCAATCATCCGGGCGGTCGGCATAGATGGCGCAGCCGCTAGTCTTGCTGAAATGACGGCACCATCTGCCCGCGGGCTTGGCCAGGGCTGTCACCCCCATCAGCTTGCAGCACAGGCCGCAGTCGCCACAGGATTTGGTGATGGTCGCCGTGGTCACGTCGCCTTCGGCTCGGACCAGATGGCCAGTTCGTTGCCGGCCGGATCGCGGAAGTGAAAGCGCTGTCCGCCGGGGAAGTCGAAGATCGGCTTGACGATGGTCCCGCCCGCCGCCGTCACGCGAGCCAAGGCCGCCTCCAGATCGGCGGCGTAAAGGACGGGCAGGGGCGCTTTCAACGTGGCTTCGTCAGCATCGAAGCCGCCGTCCAGACCTTCGCTAAAAGCCGCATAGGTCGGGCCATAATCCTGGAACGTCCAGCCGAAGGCCGCACCGTAGAAGGCCTTGATCGTGCCGGTGCTGTCGGCGGGGAGTTCGAGGTAGTCCAGTTTTCCATCGACACGCATGCGTGATCTCCCGCTTCCCAATGAGGGCTTGCCACGACCCAGCCTTCTGCGCGAACTTGCTAATGGTTCGCAATTGCGGGAGTCGCAGATGATCGTCCTGACCACCGGAGGCCCCGCGCTGGCGCGGCTGATGGCGAGCGACATGCCCCGCCGCAGTCAGACCAGCTCGACGGCCAGGGCCACGGCTTCGCCGCCACCGATGCACAGCGACGCCACGCCGCGCTTGCCGTCGCGCGCCTGAAGCGCGCCTAGCAGGGTCGCCAGCACGCGCGCGCCCGACGCGCCGATGGGGTGCCCGAGGGCGGTCGCGCCGCCGTTAACGTTGAGCCGGGCGTGGTCGATGCCCAGTTCCTGCATGGCGATCATGGGCACGACGGCGAAGGCCTCGTTGACCTCCCAAAGATCCACGTCCTCGACCGACCAGCCCGCCTTCTTCAGTGCCTTCTGGATGGCCGGAACGGGGGCGGTGGTGAACAGACCGGGCTCATGGGCGTGGGCCGAATGGCTGACGATCCGGGCGACGATAGGCAGGTCCAAAGCCTTGGCTACGCTCTCGCGCGTCATGACCAGCGCTGCAGCGCCGTCAGAGATGGAGGCGGAGGAGGCGGCGGTGATGGTGCCGTCCTTGGCAAAGGCGGGTTTCAGGCCAGGGATCTTCTCCGGCATGGCCTTGCCGGGCTGTTCGTCCTCGCTGATCGTCTCGGTGCCCTTGCGGGTGGCCACGTCTACGGGCGTGATCTCGGCCTTGAAGGCACCGGACGCGATGGCGGCGCGGGCGCGGGTCAGACTTTCAACCGCGTAGGCGTCCTGGGCCTCGCGCGTGAACTGATAGCTTCTGGCGGTGTCCTCGGCGAAGGAGCCCATCGGCTTGCCGGGAGAATAGGCGTCCTCCAGCCCGTCCATCATCATGCTGTCCACGATGACGTCGTGGCCGATGCGGGCACCACCGCGGTGCTTGTTCATCAGATACGGCGCGCCGGTCATCGATTCCATGCCGCCGGCCACGATGATGTCGGCGCTGCCTGCGGTCAGGCTGTCCGAAGCCATCATGACGGCCTGCAGGCCCGAGCCGCACATCTTGTTGACCGTGGTCGCCTCTACATGCTGGCCCAGACCGGCACCGAGGGCGGCCTGGCGTGCCGGGGCCTGACCAAGACCGGCGGGCAGGACGCAGCCCATGTAGATCTGCTCGATCTTTTCAAGCGAGACACCAGCGCGTTCGACGGCGGCCTTGACCGCTGCGGCCCCCAGGTCCGTGGCCTTGGTATTGGCAAAGGCCCCCTGGAAACCGCCCATGGGCGTGCGGGCGAAGGAGACGATGACGACGGGATCGGACATCAGGACACTATCCATGGCTGGTGCGCCGCAGGGGCGATGATGGAGCGACATGGGCCATCGGGCCCGGGCAGGCAAGACGGTCTAGCCTGCGTCCTCACTCGCGTTCTGACGCGGCAGCAGGTCGCCGACGGTCGGACAGTCCGCGGTACGAGTCAGAAGGAGATCGCGTGGCTTGACGATTTCGTTGCAGTGGCCACAGGCGATGCGCGGGGTCAGGTCGTGGCCGCAGGTCTTGTGGATCATGGCAAAGCCGGCGTCGGTGCTGCCGTACACGTGCTTGTTTCCCCAACCATGCAGGGTGACCAGGACCCCGTACAGATCCTTGCCCTTGGCGGTCAGGACATATTCGTTGCGGGGCGGACGTTCGGAATAGAGACGCGGCTCCAGCACGCCGTGCTGTACCAGCGATTTCAGCCGAGCGGCCAATACGTTGCGCGCGACGCCCAAGCGGTCCTGCCATTGTTCAAAGCGGCTGATGCCGTTGAAGGCGTCGCGGATGACCAGCAGGGTCCAGGGGTCGCCGATGACCTCCAGTGTCGCGGCGATCGAACAGCTCTGGCGTGAATAATCGGCGGTGCGTCCCATACGGACGAAAGTGACCCTGCGTCAGGGGATTTGCAAGAGGGTTGTCATTCGGAACGGACGAGGTAAGTTTCTTTTGGCTATGGACGAGTCGCATCACCTGCGCGAGGCGTCCTGATCCCCTCGACCTTCGGGCGGAAGACCTTGTGTCGTCCGCCCGTCTTTTTGAAACGCCCATGACCGAACAGACCCTGGATCAGGCCCTGACCCTGACGAACGACGGCGAAGGCGGTCTGGTGGCCGATCTGACCACCGGTTTCTCCAACGCACCGCGGAGTTGGCCAGGTGAGAAGGGCGCGCCGTTCGGCGGCTTGATGAGCGCCCTGGCGGTGAGGGCTCCGCGACAGGCGCTGGAGATCGCTCAGCCATTGCGGACCGTGTCGATACAGTTCCTGATCGGCGCGCGGTTCGAGCCCTTGACCCTGAACAGCGAGAAGCTGAGGGGCGGTCGGTCGGCGGTCTACACCTCTGTGCGGGCCGGGCAGGGGGATCGGCTGGCGATGAGCGCCCAGGTGACCTTTGGCAGTGCAGGCGACGGGCCGGAGGTGCGTGCCGCCGCCATCGTGCCGCCACCGCTGGAGGATCAACAGCTGACGCCGATGGGCGACGGGTTCGCACCGCATTTCCTGCGTCATGTGGAGCATCGGTTCGTCGGCGGCATCCAGCTGTTTGGCAAGAACAGCACCGACCGGATGCGCGTCTGGATGCGGACCGTGGACGGCCGACCGCTGGACGAGGCGCGGCTGGCCTTTCTGCTGGATGCGACCTTCCCGGTCTACTGGACCATGTTGCCGCCGCCGCCGGCCGTCTCGGCCACGGCAGACCTGCGTTACGATTTCTTCGGCCCGGTGCCGGAGGATGCCGCCCCGGACGGCTGGACCTATTTCGAATTCGTGTCGCGCGACAGCCATGCCGGCTGGACGGTGGAGGATGCCACAGCCTGGGCCCAGGACGGGCGTCCGCTGGCCGTCGGGCGACAGCTGCGCAAGGTGATGGCATCGCGGGCAGCCTAGCCTTTCAGCAAGGCTTCCAGATGCGACAGCCAGCGACGGCCCAGGCGCAGAGCCTCGCCCGGAGAGCTGGTCTGGACCGGCAGGGTCGCGTCCCATAAGGCCAGCTCGAACTCAGGGTGGCGGGCGTCGGCGAACAGCAGGCGCAGGGTGACCTGTTCGGCATCAGGGGCCAGGATGTCGAGCGATTTGCGGGCCTCGCCACGCCGTACGCGCGCCACAACGTGCCCGTCGACGATGATCTCGCCGCCCTCGATTTCGTGGAAGTCATAGACGAGGCCCGAGCCGCCGCGATTCCACAGGACGCTGACCTGGGCTCCGTCGAAATCCAGACCCGCGGCGCGGCCCTCGGCCGGAGAATAGGCCTCGGCCTCGGGCGCTGCCGCCAGAGACTTGAGCAGTGCCCGCTTCATCCGGCGCATCGGCTCCATCCACCAGGCGAGGACGAGCGCACCGGTCGTAAGGGCCGCCGCCGCCAGCGCCACCAGAAGCACCAGACGCAGCGCCTCGGCCATCCTCAGTCCTCCAGTTCGACGACGACGGGGACGTGGTCGCTGGGCTTGTCCATGTCGCGGGCGTCACGGTGGGTTTCGACGCCCCTGAAGCGATCGGCGGCCTGGGGCGACAGCAGGTGGAAGTCGATGCGGATGCCGTTGTCCCGCTGCCATGCCCCGGCCTGATAGTCCCAGAAGGTAAAGGTGCCGGGCGGCTGTTTGCCCAGTTCGCCGGCCTCGGACAGGCCGAGATGTTTCAAGGCGCGGAAGGCGGCGCGGCTCTGGGGCTGGTAAAGGGCGTCGTTGACCCAGGCCGACGGCGTCTTGGCATCGTCCGGCGTCGGGATGACGTTGTAGTCCCCGCACAGGACGAAGGCCTCTTCCTGGGCCAGCAGGGCACCAGCGTGGGCATGGAGGCGGTCCATCCAGGAGAGCTTGTAGGCGAACTTCTCGGTGCCGATGGGATTGCCGTTGGGTAGGTAGAGTCCTCCGACGCGAACGGGACGCGGGGCCTCGATCACGGCCTCGATATAGCGGGCCTGCTCGAACTCCGCCTCGACGCCCGAGGTGTCGCTGCCGGGAAGGCCGCGCCGCACATCGGACACCGGGTATTTGGAGAGCAGGGCCACGCCGTTGTAGCTCTTCTGGCCGTGGACCTCGACATTGTAGCCGAGCGACTCAAAGGCCTCGCGCGGGAACTTCTCGTCCAGGCATTTGATCTCCTGCATGCAGACCACGTCTGGCGATGCGGCCTCTAGCCAGGCAAGCACGGTCGGCAGCCGGGCGTTGACGGAGTTGACGTTCCAGGTGGCGATGCGCATCCGCCCTGATTACGTCGCATCGGGGCGTTCTGTGAAGCCGCATAAGAAAACACCCCCCCGGAGTGGTCTCCGAGGGGCATTTGTAACCAACAGGCTTGTTGTCTTACTGGGTCGTCGCAGGCGCTGCGGCCGCAGGCGAGGCCGTCGTGAGGCGGCAGCCACCGCCGATGTTCTGGGCTGTGGCGCAGGGGTAGACCTGCTGGGTGACGCCCTCGGCATTGACACGGGCGATGTAGCCGTCGCCTGCACCGCATTTGGCTTCATAGAAGCGACCGTTGGCGTTGTGTCCCATGAGACGAACCGTCTGAACATCGCATGCAGCAGCGTCGGTTCCGGCCAGTTTGGTACGGAAGCCGGCGGCCTGTTCTGCGGCGGTGGTGAAGTTGCAGACGCCCTGTGAGGATTGGACCTGGATGCATTCCTGCAAGTCCCACCCCGCGGATGTCTTTTCCAGCCAGTAGCCGTCCGCGTCAGCGCAACCGATCTCATAGATCATGGAACCGCCCGCGCTTTTGCCGATTGCTAGCGCCTGATCGACATTGCAGGTCACTCCCGCTTCGCGGGCCCAGCCGCCGATGACCTCGAGGCCGTTGTTGTTGGCTGGCAGCGCACATTGCTGGCCAACGTTGGCCTCCGGATTGCGAGCGCGCGCTGTTGCGGCGGTGCCGGCAAGCTCAAGGCAATCGACAGCCAAAGGCGGCGTTGAGCCAACTATGATGTAGCCGGGGCCAGTCGCACAGGCAGCTTCGTAAATCTGCTGGCGTTGCTGATCCTGCCCAAGCAGGGTCGCTTGGGTGACCTGGCAAGCCAGACCCGATGCCGTGGCGAGGGCTTGAGCGCCAGCCACTACTTGCTCGGCGGTAGGCGCAGCAGGCGCGGCACGCTCGCGTCGAGCACCGCGAAGACGAGTTGCCGAGGTATCGCGTGTCCCGCGCGCATTGATGGGATCAGATGGATTGCCTGGTGCTGCACGCCCGCCGGCTTCAGGTAGCGAACTGCCGCCCGGTGATTGGGCGCTGGCGACTTGCACAGTGCTGAAGCCCAGTGTCAGGCCACAAAGGATCGTTGTGAACAATCGAGAAAAAGACACAGTCAGGCTCCGGGGGGTGAAAAACACGCTTCCTCCAAAGTCAGTCGGAATGACGCTGGGGTCAAGTCGACTGAGTCTGGCTTTCCGCCCTGGTTTGGGTCTAGAGATGGGTCTTCAAAGGAGACGGACTTGGAGGACGGTGCACTCGCAGCGGTATCAAAAGCCGAGAGGCGTGACGAGCGCGGCCTGACCTATTCGTTCGCCGATTTGCCGCTACCTGGTGATGCCATGGCCGTGGCACCCGGCGTGCTATGGATGCGGCTGCCGATGCCGATCGCGCTGAACCACATCAATGTGTTTGCGATCGACGACGGCGAAGGCTGGGCGATCGTCGATACCGGGCTGGCGATCGAGGAGACGCGCGGGCTGTGGGACCAGATCCTCACTAGGCCGCTGGGCGGACGTCCGGTTACGCGGGTGATCTGCACGCATATGCATCCGGACCATATCGGCCTGGCGGGATGGCTGTGCGAGCGTTTCGATGCGCCGCTGCTGATGACGCGGCTGGAGTATGTGACGGCACGCATGCTGGTGTCGGACACGGGCAAGGCGGCACCGAAAGCGGGCGAGACCTTCTACAGGGCGGCCGGTTGGGGTGAGGCCCAGATCGAGACCTATCGGCGCGAATTTGGGCGGTTCGGCATGGCGGTATCGCCGATGCCTGCTGGCTATGTGCGGATCAGCGAAGGCGACCGGATCAACATAGGCGGTCACGACTGGCGCGTGGTGGTGGGCGAGGGGCACAGCCCGGAGCATGCCTGTCTGTGGCGCGAGAGCGATGACGTGGTGCTGGGCGGGGATCAGATACTGCCGCGCATATCGTCCAATGTATCCGTCTGGCCGACGGAGCCCGAGGCCGATCCGCTGGGTGACTGGCTGGCGTCTCTGAAGCGGATGAAGACGGTGCTGCCGGAGGGCGCGCTGATCCTGCCGTCGCATGGGGAGCCCTTTTATGGGGTTCATACGCGGCTGGACGCCCTCATCCGGGGCCATGAGACGTCGCTGAGGCGGCTGGAACGGTCGCTGAAGGAGCCCAAGCGGGCCGTCGATGTTTTTGGCAGCCTGTTTGCACGTCCCGTCGGCGACGGCGTGCGCGGCATGGCCACGGGTGAGGCGATCGCGCATCTGAACTATCTGGCCCGTCAGGGTCGTGCTGAGCGGACCCGGGACGCCGATGGCGTGGACTGGTGGACCGCTACCCACCTTGAGGAGGCCTGAGCCATGACCGACCATATACGCACCGACCTGAGCGACGGCATCCTGAGCGTTACCTTCGCGCGGCCCGAGAAGAAGAACGCCATCACCCAGGCGATGTATGGGTCCCTGGCCGAGGCGACGCAGCGGGCGCAGAGCGATGATGCGGTGCGGGTTCTGCTGTTCCGGGCCGAGGGCGACAGCTTTTCGGCAGGCAACGATATCGCCGACTTCATCGCCATAGGCTCGCAGAGCGGCGAGCCGCTGGACATGCCGGTGTTCCAGTTCCTGAAGGCGCTGGCTGATCTGGACAAGCCGGCGGTGGCGGCGGTGCGGGGGCGGGCCGTGGGGATCGGGCTGACCCTTCTGCTGCATTGCGACATGGTGGTGGTGGCGGAGGATGCGCTGCTGTCGGCACCGTTCATCAATCTGGCGCTGGCTCCGGAGGCGGCGTCGTCGCTGCTGCTGCCGCAGGTGCTGGGGCACCAGAGGGCGTTTGAGATCTTTGCCCTGGGCGAGCCGGTCGACGGGCGCACGGCGGTGGCCTGGGGTCTGGCCAACCGGGCGGTGGCGAGCGAGCAGGTCGAGGCGACGGCCTTGGAGCTGGCCGGGAAGCTGGCGGCGCGCGCCCCCAACTCGCTGCGCAAGACCAAGCGGCTGATGCGGGACGCCGAACACCTGTGGGCCCTGATGCAGCGCGAGGGCGAGGCCTTCGGCAGCCAGATGAAGAGCCCCGAGGCGATGGAGGCCTTCATGGCCTTCAGCCAGAAGCGGGCTCCGGATTTCAGCAAGGCCGGCTGATTGGCCATTGCGCGGGGGGCTGCGGGGCTTTAGGCACCACGCCCATGTTCGACACGCCGTCAGCCCCTGTTCGTATCGAGACCGAAGCCCCTGCGGACGCCGCAGCGGTCGAGGCCTTGGTGCTGGCCGCCTTCGGGCCGGGCCGGTTCGCCAAGACGGCGGAACGGCTGCGGGAGCGAGCGTCAGTGGCGGCGGGTTTTGTGGCGCGCGAGAACGGCGCTGTCATAGGCTCGGTCAGGCTGTGGGCCATCACCATAGGAGACGCTAGGGCGCTGTTCCTGGGGCCGATCGCGGTGGAGGCGGGCAACCGGGGCGGGGGGCTGGGGGCCGAACTGGTGCAGGCGTGCCTGGCCTTTGCCGAGGCCGGGGATGCGGCGGGCATATTGCTGGTTGGAGACGTACCGTACTTTGAAAGGTTCGGGTTCCGGAAGGTCGAGGACGTCGTCATGCCCGGGCCGGTCGATGGGCGACGCTTGCTGTGGTGGGGACCGGCGGACGTTTCCGGGATCGTGCGGGCCGCCTGAAAACAGAGTCCACTGAGTCCACTCAGTCCACCTGGCGACGTTTCTGACTTCGATAATGGCGGGCGCATCGTCGCGAGACTGGCATGCGGATGCGTCAGATACGGTCGCAGGGCTTTCGGCGCAGGGGGATCGGGCCTAGATCGGTTGCATGCCGACCTCATCCGACAATTCGACCGGACTGGCCGCTGTGGCGGCGGCGGCGAAGCAGGCACCGGGGCGGGGCATTCCGCCGGTGCATCTGTGGCATCCCGATCATTGTGGCGACATCGACATCGTCATCCAGCGCGACGGCATCTGGATGCACGAGGGATCGCCCATTGGGCGGCCCGAGCTGGTGCGGCTGTTCTCGACCATCCTGCGCAAGGATGCGGATGGCTATGTGCTGGTCACGCCGGGCGAGAAGCTGTCGATCACGGTCGAGGATCTGCCGTTCCGGGCCGTGTCGGTGGAGATCGGGGACGACCATCTGACCTTCACCACCGATGTCGGCGATGAGGTCGAGGCGGGCCCGGAGCACGCAATCGTCGTCGAGACCGATCCGGAGACGGGCGAACCCGCGCCGCGCGTACATGTGCGGGCCGATCTGTGGGCGCGGATCGCGCGGTCGGTCTTCTACGAACTGGTCGAGGCGGCCGAGGTCGAGGACGGGCAGTGGGTCGTGCGGGCGCAGGGGCAGGCCTTTGCTCTTGGCCCAGTGAGCCCCGAATGAGTCTGGTGGCGCTAAAGGCGCAGCTGAGGGCTCGGTTGCTGTCGGTCGAAAGCTGGTCGATCGAGAATGGGCCCGCGCGGTCCGACTTCGACCTGAACCCGGATGCAGAGCGCGAAGAGCGCACCTTGCGGGCAGCGGCCATCTTGATCCCCATCATCGCACATGAAGGTGGGGCGACGGTGCTGATGACGCGGCGGGCCGATACCCTGGCCAGCCATACCGGGCAGATCGCCTTTCCGGGCGGGCGGCTGGACCCCGGCGAGACGGCGGTTCAGGCGGCACTGCGCGAGGCGTGGGAAGAGGTGGCGCTGGACCCCGATGCGGTCGAGATACTGGGGCTGGGCGATGCCTATGAGACGGGGACGGGGTTTCTGGTCACCCCGGTGATCGGCTGGCTGAGCCATGCGCCCGAGACCACGCCGTCGCCGGATGAGGTGGCCGAGGTGTTCGAGGTGCCGTGGGATTTCCTGATCGACGGGGCCAATCACCGGCGCGACTATTATGATCCGGAAACGGGGCCGAGGCGGTGGTACTGGGCCGTGCCGTTCGGGGAACGCTACATCTGGGGCGTGACGGCGGGGATCGTGCGGGCGCTGAGGATGCGGCTGTATGGCGAGGAGGCGGCGTGAGCGTGCGGCTGACCGGACAGGACTGGCTGAGCGATCCGGCGACGCGGGCGGTGATCGCGGCGCTGGAGGCGGCGGGCGGACCGGGCTGTGCGCGGTTCGTGGGCGGCTGCGTGCGCAATGCCCTGATGGGGCAGGCCATCGACGATGTGGATATCGCCACGACGCTGAAACCCGAGGAAACCAAGGCGGCGATCGAGGCAGCGGGTCTGAAGGCCGTGCCGACCGGCATGGCGCACGGGACGGTGACGGCGGTGTCGGGGCGCAAACCCTATGAGATCACCACCCTGAGGCAGGATGTCTCCACCGACGGGCGCAATGCCACCGTGGCCTTCACCGACGACTGGGCCGAGGACGCCGCGCGGCGCGATTTCCGGCTTAATGCGCTGTATGCCGATGCGTCCGGAGAGGTGTTCGACCCGACGGGTCATGGGGTGTCGGACGCGGCGGAGGGGCGGATCGTCTTTGTCGGCGAGGCCCGGACGCGCATCGCCGAGGATTACCTGCGGATCCTGAGATTCTTCCGTTTCTACGCCTGGTATGGGCGAGGCGAGCCGGACGCAGAGGCGATGGCGGCGTGCGCGGCCCTGGCCGAAGGGATGACGCGGCTGTCGGCCGAGCGGGTGTCCAAGGAGATGCTGAAGCTGCTGGCCGCGCCGGACCCGCGCCGGGCGGTGGCGGCGATGCGCGAGGCCGGTGTGCTGGCGCAGGTGCTGCCCGAGGCCAGCGATCTGGCGACGTTCGAGGCGATGGTGGAGCGGTCGCCGGAGGCTGAGATGCGGCTGATGGCCCTGCTGCCGCCCGATCAGGACGTGGTGAAGGCGGTGGCGGTGCGGCTGCGGCTGTCCAATGCGGTTCGCGACCGGCTGACGGCGGCGGCGCGGGCGTGGGCGGTGGTCGATCTGGAGATGACGGATCAGGCGGCGCGGGCGGCGCTGTACCGCCAGGGGCGGCCGGGGTTCAAGGATGCGGTGGTGCGGCGCTGGGCCGAAGCGGCGGATGGCTCTGAAGCCAGCGCCCAGCGGCTGCTGGCGCTGGCGGACGGCTGGACCGTGCCGCGTCTACCGGTCGGAGGACGGGAGCTGGCGCAACTGGGTCTGGAGCCGGGGCCGGAGACGGGGCGGGTCCTCAAGGCGTTCGAGGACGGCTGGGTCGCGGATGATTTTCCGACCGAAGGGCATGAGGCGCGGCTGAGGGCGCTGATCACTCCGCCAGGGTGAAGGTTGTCACGACCGGGGCGTGATCCGAGCCGTTGGGCAGGCCCAGGCGGCGGC
This sequence comes from Brevundimonas sp., assembly GCF_041919755.1. Taxonomy (GTDB): domain Bacteria; phylum Pseudomonadota; class Alphaproteobacteria; order Caulobacterales; family Caulobacteraceae; genus Brevundimonas. The sequence goes on from NZ_JAYRTD010000002.1 coordinate 404,797, forward strand.
TGGTGAAGGTCAGGTCGGGCGAGCGGTAGACCTGGTCGATGGTCATGCCGAAGACCGGGGGCAGGGCCGTGGGCCAGGTGCCGAGTATGCCGGGGGCGGGATGAAGGCCGACCTCGTCGCGGACCTGACGGCCGATGCGGGCGGACGAGACGCTGTTGAAATCGCCGGCGACGATTATGGGGCCGGTGGTGGTGCGGCGGAGCGCAGCCAGGTTCTCGGTCTGGATGACCTGGCCATGCTGGAACTCATAGGGCCAGGGGCGGGTCAGGTGGACGCCGACAATGTTGATGCGCCCCAGCGGGGTGTCGGCCACCGCGGCGACATCGTGCAGCAGGTCGGGGAAGGTCGGCACCTGCGTCAGGGGATAGCGCGAGGCGATGATGGAGCGCGACGGCCCGCGCACTTGGGCCGGAAGGGTGGCGTCGACGCGATGCGGATAGTCGCCCAGCAGGGCCTCGATGCCGTCGGCGGTCTGGAGGCTGAGTTCGACCAAAATGATGATGTCGGGATCGGCCTGATCGATAGAGCGACGCATCCGGTCGATGTCGGTGTTCAGATAGTGGACGTTGGCGGAATAGAGGGTCAGTTCGGGTGCGCCGGGTCGAACCGGGGGCTGGGCCGGAAACCACTGGGGCCAGACGGCGACCAGAAGGGTGATGGCGACGATCAGGCCAAAGGCGGTGACGCGCCACAGGCGGGCGACGGCGACGAGGGTGGTCAGCAGGACCGTGGCCGTCAGGGCCGGGGCGGTGAATTGGGCCAGGATGTCGATCCAGCGGTGGCCCGAGCCGGACAGGGCCGCCACGGCCAGGGTCAGCGGGGCGAACAGGCCGAGGCCGATCAGGACTTCGGCGATGCGCCAGGCCAGGCCGCCCCGTGCGAAGGGCGGGCGAGCGGGCCGGTCCGGTTGAACGGGTGACGTCATCGGGCGTTGGAAGCTTTGCGGCAGGAGATGGGGCGGCAGGAGACGAATGAATGGCCAGGCGGACCATCGGCGATATCGAGAAGATCTGGGCCAATGTCGAGGGTATCAAGAAGCTGTCGGACCGGGCGGTGGGCCTCGGGCCTTTCGGCATCGGGCTGGACGGCCTGCTGACCTGGATCCCGATCGTCGGCACCGTCTATACGGTGGGGGCGGGGGGATGGCTGCTGACCCAGGCCATCCGGGCCAAGGCGTCGCCGATGACCCTGCTGAAGATGGCCGGCTATCTGGGTGTCGACACGGCGACGGGCGAGGTGCCGATCCTGGGCGATGCGGTCGACTTCTTCTTCCAGGGCCACCTGCTGGCCGCCAAGGCCCTGCAGGCCGAGATGGAACAGACCCACTGGGTCGAGGCGCGCGAGGCGGATGCCAAGGCCTCAGGCGAGCATGAGCGGCATATGGAGGTCGTGGCCCGCGATCCGCAGTTGAAGCGGGTGGTGTATTTGCACGACTAAGGATTGCAGTAGATGATCTGTCGTTCGAGAAGACCATGATGGGTATGCGGCATGCGTATAACACTTCTGCTATGTGTTTGTCTGATGGTTGGTACCGTGCCAGCCATCGCGCAAAGTCCACGTGAACTTGGCACCACGACGCGCGGTCGCATAACCCGCGATGCCAGCGCCGTCGCCTCCGCACAGGCAGCCGTCGATCGCGCAGGTTTGGACTGCCGAGTCACGAATGGCGTCGTCCTTGGCCGGGATTCAAACGGTGCTACGCATTACGAGGTGGCCTGCGCCTCGGACGACCCGGGCCTTATCGTTATCGGACCGCCGTATCGCTCTATCAGCTGCCTAGCCCTTGAAGCGAACGCCCGGACAAGGGGATCCACGACTTGCCAGCTTCCGGCCAACAGGAACACGCGCCGTCACTATGTCCGGATGGCGTCCTCTGCAGGCATCGCCTGCGAGGTTCAGGAGGGACGACTGGTCGGGCAGGGTACAAGCGGCGCTTTTATTTATGAGATCAACTGCACAGGTCCCGAGGGCTACTGGATCGAGCCCTTGGCAACCGAATGGCTGGTGACTGATTGCCTTACCGTCAGGGCTTCGGGGGGAGAGTGCAGCCTGACGTCGCGTGGCGACGACCAAACCGCATTTGCATCGCGTCTACAGCGAACGGAGCTTGCAACCTGCGACGTTTCCGATGTCCGCGCTATGGGGAGAGGAGAGAGGGGGCTGTTCTTTGAAGTAAGATGCCGCCCATCGGAAGGAATAGTGGCGAGGTTCGATGATGCTGGCACCCTGCTGGAGGTGATCCCCTGTGCGAACGCATCTTTGATCGGGGACGGCTGCCGATTGGATTAGGCGTGCGGTTCGTGCCGATCTGAACGCGAGATTGCGCCGCTGCGAGAGAATGATACATATCGCACGCGAAACGTATATATATCAGGATCAACCCATGGGCATCGTCAACATTGAGGATGAACTGCACGAACAGTTGCGGCGGGCCAGTCGGGTGTCGTACCGGTCGATCAATGGGCAGGCGGCGTTCTGGATCCGGATCGGCATGCTCTGCGAGATGAATCCCGGCGTCAGCTATCAGGATCTGGTGGCGCGTGAGCTGAAGGCGGCGGGGGTGGATGCACCTGCCCAGTCTCTGGCCTCGGAGCCGGTCGCGGCGTGACCAAGACGCCGGCGGAAGTGGAGCTGATGGCCGAGGCCGGGCGGTTGCTGGCGCGGGTCTTCACCCATCTGGACAGCCTTCCGCTTGTGGGAATGAGCACGCTGGAGATCAACGACCGGGTCGAGGCCTTCATCGTTGATGAGCTGAAGGCGCGGCCGGCCAGCAAGGGCCAGTATGACTATGGCTTCGTGCTGAACAGCTCGATCAATGCCGTGGTCTGTCATGGCGTGCCATCGGCGGACGAGGTGCTGAGGGACGGGGACATCGTCAACCTGGACATCACGCTGGAGAAGGACGGCTTCATCGCCGATTCCAGCAAGACCTATCTGATCGGGGCGGTGTCGCCTGCGGCCAGGCGGCTGGTCCAGACGACCTATGAGGCGATGTGGCGGGGCATACTGGCGGTGAAGCCCGGTGCGCGTCTGGGCGACATCGGCCATGCGATCGAGCGGCATGCGCGGCGGGCGGGCTATTCCATCGTGCGCGAATACTGTGGCCACGGCATCGGGCGCGAGATGCACGAGGCCCCGCAGGTGCTGCATTTCGGCAAGCCGGGAACGGGGCTGGTGCTGAAGGAAGGCATGACCTTCACCATCGAGCCGATGCTGAACCAGGGCAGGCGGATGGTCGACACGCTGGACGACGGCTGGACCGTGGTCACCGCCGACGGGAAGCTGTCAGCCCAGTTCGAGCATACGGTGGCGGTGACCAGGGACGGCGTGCGGGTGCTGACCCTGCGGCCCGACGAGGTGCGGGCCGGGATGCGGCGGGCGGCCTGACGCAGCGTCCATCTGCTGAGAGTTCGGCGATTGTCCGCACGAACAGATTCGCCAACTTACTGATCTGGAAGCCCTATCGGGCGCGACCAGCGTCCTGAGCCCGCCATAGGACGATATGGACGCAGACTGATCTCCGACATTTCCCCGGAGATTTTCGCATGAGCGCCGACCGAACCGCCCGACTGGAGCTGCCGTATCTGGCGGCCGGGCAGATGCAGAAGCATGTCACCCTGAACGAGGCGCTGACGCGGCTGGATGCCCTGGTCCAGACCCTGATCGTCAGCCGGACGACCGTGGCACAGCCGGGCACGCCGGAAGAAGGCGCGCTGTATGTGTTGCCGACCGGACGAACGGGGGCGGACTGGGCGGCGCGGCCCGTAGGCACGCTGGTCCGGGCCGACATGGGCGGCTGGGTCGAGGTGCCAGTGCAGGACGGTCTGATCGCCCTGGTCCAGGATGCGGGCGAGCTGATCGTGCGGTCGGGTGGCGACTGGGTCGCGCTGGGCGCGCGGCTGGGAGCCTTGCAGGGGCTGAGCCGACTGGGGCTGAACACGACGGCGGATGCGACCAATCCGTTTGCGGCGCGGGTCAACAAGGCGCTGTGGACGGCGCTGGAGAGCGGGGCGGGGGGCGATGGGGACCTGAGGCTGACGTTCAACAAACATACAGCGGGCGATGTGCTGTCGCTGCTGTTCCAGAGCGGGTTTTCCGGACGGGCCGAACTGGGACTGATCGGCGGCGACGACCTGACGCTGAAGGTCAGCGCGGACGGGACGACCTGGCACGAGGCGCTGAGCGTGGACCGGGCGACGGGTCAGGTCAGCCTGCCCAAGGGCGTGGGCCGGCGGGTGATCACCGTCTTCAATGCCAGCGGCGCCTATGTGGTGCCGAGCTGGGCCCGCAGCATCGAGGCCATCGTGGTGGCCGGGGGCGGCGGGGGCGGAGCGGGGGCATTCGGGGCCTCGGGCGCGCGCTTCGGCGGCGGCGGCGGCGGTGGAGGCGGCGTCAGCTTCGCCACCTGGTCGGCGGCGCGGGTCGCGGCGGGTCTGGACGTCGTGGTCGGTGGCGGCGGGGCGGGTGGCACGACCGGCAATGGCGCAGGCGGCAGTGGCAGCATCATCTATCGCGGATCGCAGGCGCTGGTGAAAGCCATCGGCGGCGCGGGCGGCGGCGTCGGCACGGCCGCCAGCGGGCCCGCCGGTGCCGCAGGTCTCGGCGCGACCAGCACCAATCCGGGCGGATCCTCCAGCATCACGGTCACCGCCGAGGCGGGCGGCAGTCTGGGCCGCACCGATGCGCCGGGCGGTGGCGGCGGCGGGGGCGGGCTGAATGCCAGCACTGTCGCGCGCGCGGGCGGGCCGGGCGGCGATGGCGGCCTGTGTACCGCGACCTGTGCGGGCGGGGCGGGCGGCTCGGGCGCAGCCGGGGCCGCAGGCGGCAGTCCGGTCGACGTCCTTCTGCAATGGGCCGGCGGCGGCGGCGGCGGCGGTGGTGCGGCGACCAGCGGTGCAGGCTGGGCCGGAGGCGCTGGCGGCCCGGGCGGCGGTGGCGGAGGCGGCGGCGCGGGTGTGACGGCGGGCGGTCAGGGCGGGGCCGGCGGTTCCGGCCTGGTCTGGCTGATCGCCAACGGATGAGCCGCACCATGATCCACAACAATACACACGAGGACACACGCCTGCTCGATGCCGAGGCCTGGGACATGCCGCGTCGGCTGAGCGATGAAGACCTGCACGACCTGGACCTGAACGCCGGGGATGAACCCGGCTGGCGCAGCGCGCTGGGCCTGTTCGACCCGGAGGACGCGCGATGAGCGTGCCCGGGCCTGACGATGCCGCCCGACCCCTGGCCGAGGGCCAGTGGCTGTGGCGCAGGCTGTATGTCTATGCAGGGACAGTCGCGTCATGGATGATTCTGGACCGGGTGATCGCGGTGGTGCCGCCAGAGGCCGCGCCCAGATTGGCGGAAGGCCTTATGGCGCTGCTGGCGTTGACGCTGGTGCTGTATCTGGTGGCACCGACGGCCCAGCAGCTGATCGTGGCGCTGCGATCGCTGCCGCCGCGTGTGAACGACGGGGGGCGGTGATGGGGTTCGGTCTGTCCAAGCGGTCCCTGACGCGGCTGGAGGGGGTGCATCCGCGGCTGGTGGCCCTGGTGCGCGAGGCGATCACCCTGTCGCCGGTGGACTTTATGGTGACGGAGGGTCTGCGCACGCCGGAACGTCAGGCGGCACTGATCCGGGCGGGGGCCAGCCGGACGAAGCGGTCGCGGCACCTGACCGGTCATGCGGTCGATGTGGCGGCGCTGGTGGACGGTCAGGTGCGCTGGGACTGGCCGCTGTATCCGCGCATCGCGGCGGCTTTCAAGGCGGCGGCTGTCCGGCAGCGTACGCCCATCGTCTGGGGCGGCGATTGGCCCAGCCTGCGCGACGGCCCGCATTTCGAGCTGGACCGCAAGGTGTTCCCGTGAGGGTGCCGAGCCTTCTGCGCAGGCTGACGCCCTGGGGATGGGGGCTGTCGTTGACCGTCCTTCTGGTTCTGACCGTGGTGCTGGCGCGTGGCCTTGGCCTGCGCTGGGACCCGTTCGATCTGGCGGGACGACGGCTGGAGGCGGCCAAACATCGGGTGGAGACGCTGGACCGCGATCTGGCGGCGCGGCGGCTGGAGGTCGAGGGCGGCCAGACGCAGGCGCGGCGGGTCGCGCGCCATCATCAAACATTGACCGCGGTCGCCACGACGACGGCCCGCACGCTGGAAAGGACGGAACAGGCCGATGACGCTGAAATCCCGCTGGAGGCTGATCGTGCCGATCGGCTGCGCGATCATGACCGCGAACTGTGCCGCCTCGCGTCCGCCGTCTGTGATGCCGCCACGCCTGACCTTGCCGGATGAGGCGGTCCGTCCGTGTCAGCTGGCGGTGCTGCCTGATCGACCGACCCGCGCGGATCTGGATGCGGCCTATGTGACGCGTGGGGGCCAACTGGTGGCATGCGAGGCGGCGCGCCGTCTGGCGGTGGAGACCTTGCTGGCCGAAAGGGCGCTGCAGGATGGCTGGCGGTAGAGGTCAAACGGCATAATGTGCAGGGTGACCCGGCAAAACCTGCCGACGCCCGGCACATTCTGCCGGGTTCGGGACGTGGTAAACAAGAAGTACCGCAATGAAATCAACGCCGGTCGATCTGGCACGATCGATAATCCGGTGGTCCCGTCCTTGCTGAGAGGGTTTCGAACAAAATGTTCCCGGCTGCCAAAATGGCGTCGGACACCTTGAAACAAGGAATATCGTCATGTCGCTGAACAGCGTCAACACGAACGTCGGTGCTCAGATCGCTCTGCAGAACCTGCAAAAGACCAACGCCGAGTTGGCAACCACCCAAAACCGCATCAACACCGGCAAGGCCATCAATTCGGCCAAGGACAACGGTGCCATCTGGGCGATCGCCCAAAGCCAGCGCGCCGAATCGTCGTCGCTGAATGCGGTGAAGTCTTCTCTGCAACGCGGTCAATCGACCGTCGATGTCGCACTGTCGGCTGGCGAAAGCATCTCCGACCTGCTGACGCAGATGAAGTCTTTGGCTCTGTCTGCTTCGGATACGAGCCTGGGCACTTCGGCCCGCGCTTCGCTGAACGAAGACTTCATCAGCTTGCGTGACCGGATCACCACTGTTGTGGCTAATGCCAGCTTCGACGGCACGAACCTGATCAACGCGGGTACGGCCGGCTTCAAGGCTCTGGCCAACGCCAAGGGCACGTCGACCATCAACGTCGCCCAACAGAACCTGTCGCTGGGCGGCACCATCGTGACGGTCGCTGCTGCCGGTGTCGTGTCTTCGGCGACGGCTGCCGCCGCCATGATCACGACGGTCGACACGTCGATCCGCAACGTCTCGACCGCCCTGTCCAAGCTGGGCACGGGTTCGAAGGCGTTCGAAAACCACCTGACCTTCGTCGGCAAGCTCCAGGACTCGCTGGATGCCGGTGTGGGCAACCTGGTGGATGCCGACCTGGCCAAGGAAAGCGCCCGCCTGCAGTCGCTGCAAACCAAGCAACAGCTGGGTGTGCAGGCTCTGTCGATCGCCAACTCGTCCAGCTCGATCCTGCTGGGCCTGTTCCGCTAAGACCAGAACGACCGGAAGGGCGGGGCCGCCGGTCCCGCCCGACCACCCTTTTTTCCAGTACTCCCGATAACCAGTTCCCTTGCAGGAAGCCGCCGACCGACCGTCGACGGAAGGAGACATGAGCAACAATGCCGCCATAGCCGCCGTTACCGCCTCCGCCGTCCTGCCCGTCGCGGGAGGATCGAGCGCCAGCGGTGATTTCAACGGCTCCAAGTCCGCTCAGGATGTCGCCAAGGCCGCACGCTATCGCCTGGTGATTGAGGAAGGCCCCCAGAACGGATCGTTCATCTACAAGACCATGGACCGCGAAACCGGCGAAGTCATCCGCCAGTTTCCCCGGGAACAGGTCGTCAAGATGATGCAGTCTGAGAGTTACGGAGCCGGTTCGGTTATCGACACGACCGCCTGAGCCACAACCTTCCGAATAGCCTTGCGCCACGCAGCTCTCTGCGGGGCTAAAGTGCGTTAACCATGTGTGCACGGTTGCGCCCTAGCTTGATCCAAACTTCGAAGGGTCGAGTCGGATGACGAATAGCGTCCACACCAATGCTTCCGCCGCCATAGCGCTGCAGAACCTGTCGCGCACGAACGAGCGATTGGGTCAGGTGCAAAGCCGGATCTCGACCGGCCTGAAGGTCGAGGGAGCCAAGGACAATGCCGCCATCTGGGCCATCGCCCAGCAGCAGCGGGCCGACGTCGGGGCGCTGAGCGCCGTAAAATCCAGCCTGGACCGCGCAATGTCACTGGCCGATGTGGGTCTGGCGGCCGGTGAATCGATCTCCGACCTGCTGAATCAGCTCAAGGAAAAGATCGTTCTGGCCAAGGACGATTCGCTGAAGACCCAGTCGCGCAAACTGCTGGACGACGACTTCAAGGCGCTGCTGCGGGCCATTTCATCCGCAGTGGAGAATGCGACCTTCGACGGCGGCAATCTGCTCAACGGCTCGCTGACCAACGGCGTGAAGTTCCTGGCCAATGCCGAGGCGACCTCCTTCATCACCCTATCCGGTGCCAATCTGACGCTGGGCGGCGCGATCATCGAGCTTTCGCTGTCGGACAGCCTGACGACGCTGACCGGCGCGACCAATGCCCTGACCAAGCTGGACGATTCGATCGCGCAGTTGAACTCGGCCCTGGGCTCGATGGGGGCGCAGGCCAAGCAGATTGAGGCGCACAGGACCTTCGTCGGCAAGCTGACGGATACGCTGGAGGCCGGTATCGGCAATCTGGTTGACGCCGATCTGGCCAAGGAAAGCGCCCGGCTTCAGGCCTTGCAGGTCCAGCAGCAGCTTGGCGCGCAGTCCCTGTCGATCGCCAACCAGGCCCCGCAGATCATCCTGTCGCTGTTCCAGTAACGTCTGTCGCCTAGTTCAGGCGACGCGGAGCCGCATGGCTGATGTGAACTGCAGCGCGACGCGCGCGAGCGGGCTGCACATACAAACCGTACAGAGACAGAAGCGACAGCAGGGGTTCGAAGAGCTTACTCAAAACGCAGGACTCCTTCGCGAGAGGCGCAGGACGGCGCGAGATCGAAAACCCCTGTTAGCCGAGTCGGGTTCCCGGTCGCCAGTGGCGCGCACGCGATTCCTGTGGGTTGTTAAGCCGGCATTACCGGCGAAGCCTCACACTGACGGTCGGAGAGCCGGTCTGTGATCAACAACAGCTATCTTCTGGGCCTGTTCGGGGGCACGTCGGAGACGACGTATACTTCCGCGACCACGGCTGCGCTGACTGCGGCGACGAAGAAGCAACCGACCCCGCCCTGGTCATCCTCGATCGAACCGCCCAAGGCCAGCGATCTGGTCCGCTCGGCGCTGGGCGGGCGCAAGTTGATCAACGAGGGCGCGGCCGGGCTGGATGTGAAGTCCGCATCCGCCGATTACCGCAAGCTGTTCGCCCTATATCAGGGGCTGGAGACGCTGACCGCCCTGACCAATCGCGCCAGCACCAAGGGTGTGAGCACGCTGGAGATGAGCCAGCTGGACAAACGGTTTCAGTCCGGACTGGGCGAGATCAGTTCCTGGCTGACATCCGCTGATTTCGAGGCGATCCGTCTGGCCCAAGGCACGGCGGGCGCGACCAGCAAGACGACGGCGGCGGTGCCCCGCGACAGCGCCATCTCTGTGACGGGGCCAATCCACGAAGGCTCACCCGACTCTCTCAGCCCGGCCTTTGCCGGCGATGTAACGTTCAGCATCGGCGTCAAGCGCGCCAACAACGATCAAACCGTGTCGATCGATCTGGCCGAGATGGGATCAACCCCTCGGACCCTGACGGCGGTGCTGAACCACATCAACGGCAAGCTGCAGGCGGCGGGCGTCGAGACCCGAATTGGGCGGGAGCTGGTTCCCGTGGCTCCCAAGACGGTGACGGTAGGTGGCAAGCCTGTGACTCTGCCGCCAGGCCCCGACCAGTTCGCGCTGGTCGTTCGCGGAAGTGCGGGCGAAACCATCAGCTTCTCCGCCGGCGAGCGGGCCGATGCGGTCTATGTCGTGCAGGCCAGCGGGACGACGGGCGGGCAGCAGGTGCTGAAGTTCCAGACCGACACAGGTGGCACGGCACCGGATGCTGTGGCGCGTCCGGGTGAAACTCACTGGGTACCCGGACGAGCGGGTCAGACGGCCTTGCCGGCGGGTGTCGAGACGGTGCGGGCCAGTGCCACGGGACCGGACGGGTCGCTGTGGCTTGTGGCCGATCTGGAGGCCGGGCCCGGCAATCAGCCGATCAAGGGTCAGAAGGATGTGGCCCTGATGAAGCTCGATTCGGCCGGGCGTGTGGTTCTGACACAGACCCTGGGCGCGGCCTCGACGGCCAGCGGCTATGCCATCGCGGTCGATGCCGACGGGCGCGTGGCCGTGGCGGGTTCGGTGACGGGCACGCTGGAGCCGGGCAAGAGCGGCGATGTGGCCGGTGTGGCCGACAGTTTCGTCACGGTCTTCAACGCCGAGGGCAGCGAGGTCTGGACCCAGCGACGCGGGGCGCGGGCCGCCGATGAGGCGACGGCCGTTAGTTTCGGGGCCGACGGCATGGTCTATGTGGCCGGGCGCGCCCAGAGCGCCATGACCGGCGGCGTCGCCCAGGGCGGCTGGGACGGCTATGTCCAGGCTTTCAGCGAAAGCCAGGCCCACATCTATGCACCGGTCGTGGCCAATGCCGCGGGCGTGCAGCAGTTCGGGACCAGCGGGACAGACGGCGTGGACGCCATCGCGGTGGACGGGTCGAACCTGTATTCGGCAGGTGTCGAGAACGGCAAGATAGTCGTGCGCCACTTCAGCCTGGATGCGGCGGGCAGGCCGACGCTGGTGTCGTCGCGTGATCTGGGCGCCGCCAGTGGGGAGATCGCGGGCATTTCGGTCTCCAACGGCCAGGTGATCCTGACGGGCACGACGCGCAATGCGGCGCTGGATATCGAAACCGTCAATCAGGCCCATCACGGGGGCACGGATGCCTTTGTCGCCGTGCTGCAAGGCGATCTGGCCGCGTCGGGGCAGGACCGGCTGACCTATTTGGGCACAGCGGCGAACGACACGGCGGCGGATGTGAAGGTCGTCGACGGCAAGGTCTGGGTCACCGGCGTGGCCGACAGACCCGAGGGGGCCAAGGCGACCGATCCGACCAAGGCCTATCTGGTCCGGCTCGATGCACAGACCGGTGCCGAGGAGTGGCGGCGGGATTGGGAGGGCAGTGGTGGACAGGCTGCCCCCCTGACCCTGGCGGTGGCCAGGGACGGTGCCAGCATTCTGGATCGGCTGGGCCTGCCGCAGGGCGAGATCGATCAGGGCACATCGAAGACCCTGATCGATGCGACCTCGCTGAGGGTAGGAGACCGCTTCTATGTGTCCGGTGCGGACGGCGGGCGGCAGGTGGCGGTGACCATCGAGGCGCGTGACACCCTGCAGTCGTTGGCCCGGAAGATCGAGCAGGCGTCCAATCGCAAGCTGAAGGTGACGGTCACGGCCGAAACTGCAAAGGCGCAGGCAGGCGACACGCCGACGGCTCTGTTCGCAGGCTTGCAGCGGCTGACGATCACGGCACGCGATGGGGCCACGGGTGCGATGCTGACCGCGGGCGAGACCGGGCGCGATGCCCTGGCGGGTCTGGGCCTGTCGCAGGGCTATATCGGTGCGACGACGGGCGAGGACGTCATTCGCACCTTCGGGCTGAACCTGACCGGCGGCATGAACCTGGGCAGTGCCGAGGCGATCAAGGCATCGGGCGAAAAACTTCAGGCCGCGATGAAGGCTGTGCGGGACGCCTATCGCGCGCTGGACCCGGCTACGGCGACGGCGAACAAGCCGGCGGGACAGGCCCCGGCCTATCTGACGGCGCAACTGGCCAACTACCAGGCGGCGCTGGCCCGATTGACCGGATAACCGGGATAGTCTGCGAACGGCGTTGACGCATCGGGGTCGGGCAGGGTTATTGGGGGCCTGTCTCACGCGAGTGCCGAATGCCCAAGGACAACCGCATACTGATCGCGATCGGTGCCGGCATAGCCATCATAGCGGCGGTCGTTGCCGCCCTGTTGTTGAACGGCGGGCGCGACGAGCCCGCAACGCCGCCCCCGGCGGCCCAGGGCGGTCTGACCATCGACATCGCCGATGCGCCGGGTCTGGATACCGAGCGGGAACTCCGGTGTTTCGTGAACGGACAGTTCGTCGGCATGGCGACCCTCGCCGATTGCGCCCGTCAGAATGGCCTGGCGACCGAGGCTATGGACGTAGGCATCGATCAGAGCGGACAGGCCGCCGCCTTCGTGCCACCCGCAGGGCCGCCGCCGGTCGAGGATATTCCGGTCGTCGAGATCGCGCCCTATCCCGAGGACATGCCGGAATCGACCCGGCCGGCCGGGCCACCGACGCGTGTCGGCAGCGCCTGCCTGCGCCACACCGGCTCGGACTGGCGCTCACTGTCCAACAATATGAGCCTGGAGGCCTGTGTGCAGGCGCTGTATTCGGGAACCTGCGTACGCCCTGGCGACGCCCAGTATGGACGCTGGGGCGACACGACCGTGCGGCTGGTGGCAGGTCGTGTCGAACAGTCCGCCGACAACAGCCGTTTCAGCACCCTGGTCGAGCAGGACCGTAGTTGCCAGTTTCCGGAGTTGCGCTGATGAAGCCCGCATTCATGACCGCCGTCGTCCTGGGCATGGGGGCCTTCGGACTGGCCGCCTGTGAAAAGGACATCAAGGCCCCGTTCGACCGCGGCGTCTGCTATGTCGTCGATCTGGGCGACGAGGAGGGGGCCGAGCCGGTCTTCAACAGGGTGGCGGACAACCAGCCGCAGATCGAATTCTGCGCCGCGCGTCTGGAAGAGGTCCGGACGCGGTTCCTGAACCTGGGGGGCAACCGGACCGAGCTGGTCGGGGCCTATCAGGGCAGTTTCCTGTTCCTGGATCAGACCGGGGTGCGTCGGGCGCAGTCTTTGAACGGATCGCGCTACTTCATGATGGCGCGGACGGGGGATGGTCGACTGGCCGTGCCCGGCACGATCGAGCAGCGCCCGGCAGCGCCGGCACCCGCGCCTTGACGGCGTGAACAAAAAAAGAACATACAGGCGCAGTCGCTGATTGCGGTTTAGCAGAACAACAAGGAACTACGGTCATGGCGGGCAGCGTCAACAAGGTCATTCTGGTCGGCAATCTGGGCAAGGACCCGGAGATCCGCACCCTCAACTCCGGCGAGCGCGTCGCCAATCTGTCGCTGGCCACGTCCGAAACCTGGCGCGACAAGTCGACCGGCGAGCGCAAGGAGAAGACCGAGTGGCACCGCGTGGTCATCTTCAACGAGAACATCGTCAAGGTGGCCGAGAACTATCTGAAGAAGGGCTCGACCGTTTACATCGAGGGCTCGTTGCAGACCCGCAAATACGAGCAGGCGGGCGTGGAGAAATACACGACCGAGATCGTGCTGCAGAAGTTCCGCGGTGAGCTGACCATGCTGGGCGGCCGTGACGGTGGCGGCTCGGGCGGGGGTTACGGCGGCGGCGGTTCGCGTGGCGACGACGACTACTCTTCCGGCTTCTCGACCGGTGGGGCCAACAAGCCCAGCGGTCCGCGCGAAAGCTACGACCTGAACGACGACATTCCGTTCTGAGGGTCCGCAGGCGTCACATGATCTAACCCGATGTGATGTCTGGCGCGGGACTGACCGCGCTATGGCATGATCATGACCACGCCCGACAAGTCCAAAAGTCCGCTGACCTTGATCGAGGTCGCCGCCATCGTTGCGGTGGTCGTGATCTGGGGGGTGAACAATGCGGCGGCCAAGCTGGGGACAGAAACCTTGCCGCCGCTGCTGATGGGGGCGATGCGGTTCGGGTTGGCGGCGGCCTGTCTGATCCCCTTCGTGCGACCGCCGTTTCCGAACTGGAAGAGCCTGCTGATCATCGTGGGTGTGGGTGGTCCGATCCATTATGGCCTGATCTATCTGGCCTTCTGGCTGGCCCAGGACGTCAGCCCGGTATCGGTCGCAGCGCAGCTGTGGGTGCCGTTTACGGCCCTGTTCGCATTCCTGCTGCTGGGCGAGCGGCTGTCGAAATTCGCACTGATCGGCATGGGGGTGGCGTTCGCTGGCGTGGCCTGGATGACGCTGGATCCCCACGCAATCGAGGACTGGAAGGCGATCCTGGTCGCGATGGCCGCCAGCTGCGCCTGGGCCCTGACAACGGTGATCGCGCGCCGCACGACCTCCATTCCGCCGCTGAAGATGCAGGGACTGCTGGCACTGGTCGCCCTGCCGTCGCTGGCCTTTGCGTCAGCCGTCTTCGAGACGGGGCACTGGCAGGCTGTGCAGCAAGCCGATGCGATGGTTTGGGCTAGCGTGATCTGGGCCGGGCTGGTGTCATCGGTACTGGCGACGACGCTGGTGTTCTGGCTGGTGCAGAAGCGCGAGGCGGGGCGAGTGACGCCCTATCTGCTGGCCACGCCGGTCGTCTCAATTCTTATCGGCTGGGGCTTCATGGGCGATGTGCTGACGGCGCAGATCCTGACCGGTGCCGCCCTGACCATGGGTGGTGTGGCGATCGTCGCCCTGGCCGAGCGGGGCCTTAGAGCCGGAGCGACCAAAGGCTGAATGAAAAAGGCCCGGACGGCGACGTCCGGGCCTAAATCCTTTGCCGCTCGAAGCGTGTTTACAGGCCCGGCAGTTTGAAACCGCCGTCGCGACGCGGCGCGATGCTGATGCCGGAGTTGCCGACCAGGGCCTGATAACGGGCGTATTCAGTCTGCGGATCGATCACGACAGCGCCATCTGCGGTCTGCGTGGTCGTCGCGGCCTGGCTGGCCGGGTCTTCGCGGCGCCAGAACATGATGCGGTCGGCCCAGCCTTCCTCCTTGTGCGCCAAGTCGCCGAACTCGTCGTCGACGACGTAACGGGCGAGGGGATCGGCGCGGTCGCCACCGGCCTGAGCCACCAGGATTTGTTCGCCGGGTGAGCGGGTCACGGCCTGCCGCTGACCCAGCAGGATTTGACGGGCTGCGGATTCGGGAGCCAGTTCTTGCGGGCGCGGTTGACCGGGAGCGGGCGGCGTCAGACCGTATTCAGGCGGAACGGTCAGCGGGGCTGTCGATACCGTCAGGAACTCGTCCGGCGTGACCTTGGCCAGGCCGACGCTGCGCGAAATCGTCCCGCAAGCGCCAAGGGCGAGGGTGGACGCGGCCACGGTCAGGATGCTCAGGGTACGAAGGCGCATGGTCACTCTCGATGTCGGTCGGGCACAGCGCAGCAAAACGAGCGCGCGTATCGGACCTTGATGAAGCGGTTGATTACGACTTTTCGGCGGCGCCGCCAACCTTGGCCGCCTTCTCCGCCCGCAGACTGTCCCAGATCAGCAGGACGATGCCGATGGAAATGGCGCTGTCAGCGATGTTGAAGACCCAGGGGAAAAAGCCGGTGCCCGAAAAGTCGAGGAAATCGACCACGAAGCCGAAGCGAATGCGATCGATCACATTGCCAATCGCTCCGCCCATGATGAGGCCGATAGCGGTGATCAGCAGGCGTCGGTCCGCCCTCAACGCCCACCAGGCCAATGCAATCGAGATCACGATGGCAAAAGCGCTGAGATACCAGCGCGCCGAGCCGTCGCCGAACAGGCCGAAGCTGACACCGCGGTTCTCCACCCAGGTCAGATTGAAGATGGGCGGGAGCACGAGCACCTGTCCCACCTCGCGCAGATCGATACCGGAAATGACCCAGGCCTTGGTCAGCTGGTCGACGATGACGATGAAGAGGGCCAGGCCGAAGGCGGCATAGGCGATACGTGGGATTTTCATTCGGGCCGCTGAATTGTGAAGCGCATCGGTTAGCAGCCCGGTCGCGGCCCGCGAAGAGGCAAATGCGGTCGCAGTCGCTGGAATATGGCCTCTCGACGCCGTTTCGGAGCGCGCAAGGGTTGCCGATCACGGAACGCGGCCCCAAATGTGACGCTTAAACTTAACGAGAAAAATTCACGCCCGCACCGAAGGAGCGCCGATGCCGCATGCCGACAGCCTGATTCTCACCCTGGTCGGCGGCTTTGTGCTGGCATTCGTGTTCGGCATGTTGGCGAACCGGCTCAAGCTGTCTCCGCTGGTGGGCTATCTGGTCGCGGGGATAGCGGTCGGGCCGCACACCGTCGGCTTCGTGGCCGATCCCGAACTGGCCCCCCAATTGGCCGAGATCGGTGTGATCCTGCTGATGTTCGGCGTCGGCCTGCATTTCTCGCCCAAGGACCTGATGCAGGTGCGCAAGGTGGCGGTGCCTGGTGCGCTGGTGCAGATCGGCTCGGCGATTGGCCTGGGCTGGCTGCTGGGCCGGTTCGTGCTGGGCATGACGGATGTCGAGGCACTGTTGATGGGCTTTGCCCTGTCCGTCGCTTCCACGGTCGTGCTGATGCGGGCGCTGGAAGAGCGGCGGCAGAACAAGGGCGAGATCGGACGGATCGCCGTTGGCTGGCTGATCGTCGAGGACCTGGTGATCGTGCTGGCCCTGGTCATGCTGCCCATGATCATCCTGCCGCCCGGACAGGAGGTCGCCGCTGGAGCCCTGGCGCTGAACGTCGGCTGGACCCTGCTGAAGGTCGCCGCCTTCGTGGCCTTCATGCTGATCGTCGGCGGGCGGGCCCTGCCGTGGCTGCTGGTTCGGATCGCCCATACCAAATCGCGCGAGTTGTTCACCCTGGGTGTACTGGCTATCGCGCTTGGGATCGCCTGGATCGCCTATCAGCTGTTCCACTCGTTCGCGCTGGGGGCCTTCCTGGCCGGGCTGGTGCTGAACGGGACGCCGCTGGGCCACAATGCGGCGGAGCGGTCGCTGCCGCTGCGCGATGCCTTTGCGGTGCTGTTCTTCGTCTCGGTGGGGATGTTGTTTGACCCGATGATCCTGATCGAGCGGCCATGGGCGGTGCTGGGTGTGCTGGGCATCGTCATCGTCGGCAAGACGCTGGCGGCCCTGGCCATCACCACGGCGTTCAAGCTGGATCGCAAGACCAGCCTGACCGTGGGCGCATCGTTGGCCCAGATCGGGGAGTTCAGCTTCATCCTGGCGGCGCTGGGCGTCAGCCTGGGCGCGATGCAGCAAGGCACGCATGACCTGATCCTGGCCGCGGCCCTGCTGTCGATTTCGCTGCATCCGTTCGTGTTCAAGCTGATCGATCGGATGGGGGCCGCGCCCGACCCCAAACGGATCGCCCGCGCCGAGGCCGCGGAAGCCTCGGTCGCGAGCGGGCCGAAGGTGACCGATCTGGTCTAGTCGTGGGTTACAACACCCCGATCATCGAGGCGACCAGCGGGTGCCGGACGATGTCGCGCTCGGCCAGCTTGACCACGGCGATGTCCGGCACGGCTGTCAGACGCTCGGCCACATCGGCCAGGCCGGAGATGCCGGGCAGGAGGTCCGACTGCTGCGGATCGCCGGTGACCACCATGGTCGAATGCCAGCCCAGGCGGGTCAGCAGCATCTTGAGCTGGACGTAGGTGCAGTTCTGGGCCTCGTCGACGACGATGAAGGCGTTGTTCAGCGTGCGGCCGCGCATGTAGCCGATGGGGGCGATCTCGATCAGGCCCTCGCCCATCAGGGCCTTGACCCGCTTCATCGACAGGCGATCGGACAGGGCGTCGTAGAGCGGGCGCAGATAGGGGGCCAGCTTGTCCTCCATGTCTCCAGGCAGAAAGCCGATGGATTCCCCGGCCTCGACGGCTGGTCGGCTGAGGACGATGCGGCCGATCTTGCCGGCCTCCAGCGCCTCGACGGCTTTGGCCACGGCCAGATAGGTCTTGCCCGTGCCTGCCGGACCCAGCGCCAGGACCAGATTGTGGCGGTCGATGGCCGTCATCAGTTCGGCCTGGCCATCCGACTTTGGCTTGAGCGTCTTCAGGTAGGCTTGGTCGCGGTCGTCGTTGGAGGGCAGGGGCGACCAGCCGGCGTGTGTGGGCAGACGCCGCACCTTGGCATCGTCCATGAACTGGCGAGTATCCAGGACACCGTGTTCACGGCCGGTGTCGCGGGTCTGGCGCTTGATGGCTGCACGCTTGGTCATGGACGCCTCATTCCTTCAGGCATGAAAAAAGGCGATGCCGCAAAAGCATCGCCCGGGGTGACAGTGGGGAGGAAGTCGAAGACGGAAACGCATGCGCCGCCGGGGTCACAGACACGCCCTCTGCGAGAGGGTGGGACTGACAGCGGAGAGAACCGCCGACCGGAACGCGTCACGCGCGTCCTCCTTGGGCTCTGACCGGACCGGGCTTGATCCGGCTTCGGATCCGGGGCCGAAATGGAGACCTCGAATCGCAGCAACACTATGATGCTAGCGTGGTTTACGACCTGTTAAAGCGCCCAATCGGCAAAGAATAAGGTGATGATTTCATGACGGTTTATGCGTTGGCGGACAAGAAACCGCAGCTTCCGCCCAAGGGCGAATACTGGATAGCGCCGAATGCGACTGTAGCAGGAGACGTGATTCTTGAGCCGGGCGCCAGTATCTGGTTCGGGGCGGTGGTGCGCGGGGACAATGATCCGATCACGATCGGGCGCGACACAAACATTCAGGACGGCAGCGTGCTGCATTCCGACCCCGGTGAGCCCCTGACCATCGGCGACGGCGTGACGGTCGGGCATATGGTGATGCTGCACAGCTGCGAGATCGGCGACAACACCCTGATCGGCATCGGGGCCGTAGTGCTGGGGCGGGCAAAGATCGGGAAGAACTGCCTGATCGGAGCCAATGCCTTGATCACAGAGGGCAAGGTCATACCGGACAACAGCCTGGTCATGGGCCAGCCGGCCAAGGTGGTGCGCGAACTGGAGCCGGGCCAGATCGAGGCGCTGAAGGCGTCAGCCCAACACTATGTCCAGAACTGGAAACGCTATCAGACCGACCTGACGGAGGTGTCAGACTGACTTGCTCGCCAGTCCTTTCAGCTTGGCGAGGGCCGGTTTGACGAAGGGCGTCGTCAGCATGGTCGAGGCGACCGCCATCAGCAGCAAAGCGGTGAAGGTCGTGTTGGTGATGATCTGCTTGTCCAGCAGGATGTTGGCGAAGATGATCATGATCAGGGCCTTGGTCTGGAGCAGCCAGCCGATGATCGAGGCCTCGCCCTTCTCCCATTTCAGCACTCGCCCGGCGATGTGAACGCCCAGCAGCTTGCCCGCGACAGATGCGACCAGCAGCAGGGCGGCTGCGCCGAAGACCATCAGGCCGCCGACACCCCATTCC
The DNA here is from genome assembly GCF_041919755.1 of Brevundimonas sp. Classification (GTDB taxonomy): domain Bacteria; phylum Pseudomonadota; class Alphaproteobacteria; order Caulobacterales; family Caulobacteraceae; genus Brevundimonas. The sequence continues at coordinate 423,988 of NZ_JAYRTD010000002.1, forward strand.
GTCTTCAGACCCGTGGACAGGAAGAAGACCGGCATGACAGCCAGCAGGATGTGATCCCGGAACTGATCCATCCGCTTGCGGTCGAACCAGTCGCTGTCAAGAACCGCCCCGGACAGGAAGGCCCCGACCATGAAGTGCAGGCCGGCCCAGTCGGCTGCCAGACCGCAGGCCGCCAGCCAGATCAGGCCGATGTACCAGCGGTCTGTCTCTGGAACGCGTCGCATCAGCTTGCGGACCGACCAGATCGCAGCGGTGAAGGCGATCAGGAAGACGCCTTGGCGACCCAGTCGTTCCCAGTCCAGCAGGATCAGCGCCAGCACGCCCCAAATGGCGATATCGTCCAGACTGGCATAGCGCAGGACCCGCTGGCCCAGCGGTCGGCGCAGGATGTCCAGCTTTTCCATCAGCAGGACCAGGATGGGCAGGGCGGTCACGGCACAGGCCATGCCGATGCCGAGAATCACCTGCCACGGCTGACCCTGCGGCCCCGCCCAGCCCGACGTGGTGAGCAGAAGCATGGCGGCTAGGCTGCCGAAGGCCAGGGGCACGATCAGAGCCAGAGCGGCGGTGGTGCCTGTCTCGGCCCGTTTGGCCCAGGCCTGTTTCAGGTCCAGTTCGATCCCGGCGATCCAGACGAAGATCATGACCGCCCACCATGCGATGCCGTTCAGCGCGCTGACGACCGGACCGGAAAAGACGAAGGCGTAGTAGTCGGGGAAGACTGCCCCGAGCACGCCGGGGCCGAGCAGGATCCCTGTGATGATCTGCACCACGACCAGCGGCGCATAGTGGTCGGTCCGGAACAGCCGCCAGATCAGCCAGGGAACCGTGAAGATGATCAGCAGGGCGATCAGGAAGATTTCGGTGGTCGTCACGCCAAGGTCTCGACAAGCGCGGCCATAGGGCCCCCGGCTCAGTCATGCGTCAGGCGGTCAGACCCGGCAAGAGCCGACAATCAGGCGATGCGGCGCCCGTCGACGGCGGCCAGGCTGAGCGGTGCGCGCCCTGAATGGCCCACGCCGATGCAGACGCGACCCGTCAGCAGGCGGCTGTCTCCTTCGCCGAACGCCAGGGTCGATAGCGGCGTATAGAGGCCGACCACGCGGTCGATCTGGCCCGATGCGCTACGCAGGGGGGCTAGAGTCACCTCGATCAGGTCGCCGGACAGACCGATGGCGGCCTTGATGACGACCAGGCGTGCCTCGCGAACACACTGGGCCACGGCGGCGGTGACCATCGCATGCGAACTGTCGCGCCAGAGGGTCGTCAGGGGTTGTCGGGTCAAGGTCGCGCCGTGGAAGGACTCGATCCAGCTGCCGGTCGTCCGCAGTGTGCAGCCATCGGCGGCGATCTCGGCCATGAAGAGGCGGGGCAGGCGAAGGCCGAAGGCGTCCGGGTGAAAGCTGTTGCGATCCGGGACGTCGGCCACGACGCCGGGGCGGCGCGACAGGCGGGTCCAGTGATCGATCAGCAGATGTGTGTCGGCATGAAACATCGAAACGGCCTCCGGCTGCCGCGTCGCAAAACCCGCGCCGGGTCCGGGCCGGGCGAAGGCAACGGAAATGAAAGGCTTTTGCTGTCTTGATGTCGGCTGGAGCGCCGCACCCCTTGCGACGCGCGTGCGAAATTTCTGGAGGGTCGGCCCATGCGGGTGCGGATCAAGACATGGCTGCCGGCCCTGGTGGGCTTCGTCGCTCTGACGGCCTTTGCCGACAAGGCTGCGGCCCAATGCGGTTCGGGCTGCGAGCCTCCGCCGCCCCCGTGCTGCGAGCCGCCGCCCCCGCCGCCCCCTCCGCCGCCGCCGCCATCGTGCTGTGGCCAGCCGCCTTCGCCGCCCTTTGGCGGCGGGAACTTTGGCGTGAATGTCAATGTGAACGTCAACGGCAATGCGAACGGCAATGCCAACGCCAACTCCAATGCCAATTCGAACGCCGGGCGGGGCTTCATCGGGGCGCGCTCCGGTGGCGGCTTCTACGGCGGGGGCGGCGGTGGTTCGGCCTATGTCACGGTCGACCAGCCCTATCCGACCACGATCAACGGCTTGAACGTCGAGGGCGGCATGGCCCGCCGCATGGAGCGCGTGGCTTTTGAGGCGCGTCGCCGCGTCGAAAAGCGCGTCGTCATCCAGGCCTTCTGCATCGACGCCCGCAATGTGCCGCATCCCGCCTCGCAGGTCCGTCCGGGCCGCGACGTGGGTCTGGACTATGAGGGCGAGCTGTATCGCTGCCTGGCCGGCACCTATTTGCAGGCGACGATCGCGGACTACACCGGCGAGATCGACTTCAACCACGGCGAGACGATGCGCTGCGAGCGCGGACAAGCTCTGTGGTTCGGCAACGGCGGCACCGTCGAGTGCCGGACCCAGAAGCAGGAGCGGGACTGCAACGAGCGTTCGCTGCTGCGTCGCTACGGGGCCGGGGTGAAGATCCTCACCATGTTCCGCGAGGAAACCTATACCGACTATCGTGAGGAATGGGTCGAAGAGGCCGCCGCCATGGTGTCCGGCGCGACCATGACCCTGGATGGCGGCGTCGGCGGTCGGGTCTTCTGACGGGCGTGAATGCCCCGTTCAGGTGCGGGTCAGCCGTACCGGCCTAGAGATACAGCGTCGGCTTCGTCGACGATCCTGAGAAACGAACTGGCCCCGGCGGAGCGATCCACCGGGGCCTTTTTTCCATCTGAGATGGGCCGGGCCTTACTGAGCGGCGGGTGCCGCCGCTGCTGTCGCCGGATTGGCGGACACCACGAGGGCGCGCCAAGCCGTATCGGACTTCAGATACTGTTGGGCCAGGCGCTGGATATCGGCCGGGGTGATGGCCTCCAGATCCGAGATGTGGCTCAGCGTCTGTTCGACCGATGCGGGCTTCTCGCCTACCTTGGCCAGCTGACCCAGCCAGTATTCGTTACTGGCCTGGCTACGACGCAGGGACTCGATCACGGGAAGGCGGGCGCGATTCAGCTCGTCCTCGGTGACAGGTTCGTCGCGGAGCTTGGCGACGATGTCGTTGATGGCGGTCCAATAGGCGTCGGCCTTGTCTGCGCCGATTTCCGCGCGGATCGAGATCGAGCCATAGCCCGCAAAGACGTCAGACGAACTCGCGCCCACGCCTGGCGAATAGGCCAGGGCCTGGCGCTCGCGGATTTCGTCCAGCACACGCAGCTTCAGCACCTCGGCCAGGATGCTGGCCTGGCGGGCATCAGTGCGATCGTCGACGGCATCGACGGTCGGCCAAGCGATATAGGCCAGCGCCTGTTCAGCCGGCCCGTTGTGGGTCAGGCGGACCGGCTCGGGTGTGCCGGCGGGGAAGCGACGCTGGTCTGCACCAGGTGCCGGGGCGAGATCCGGACCGCGGGCGGGCAGGGCGCCAAAGGTCGAGGCGACACTGGCAATGGCATCTTCGACCGTGACGTCACCGACCATGACGACATCGATCGGGCCGGTTGACAGTCCCTCGCGAACCTCGGCGGCCATCTGATCGTTGGTCCAGCCTGCGATGTCTTCAGCGGTAGGCACGGCTTCGCGCTTGTCGCCACTGGCCAGAAGGACGCCCGATTGCAGGCCGAAGGCACCACCCGGGGTCGCCATCTGCTGAGCGATGATCTGGGGGAAGAAGGCCTTGATCTGCTGGAACGGGGCCGGACGCAGGCCCGGATCGGTCAGATAGGCCGCCAGCACCTGGGTCTGAAGCTGAAGGTCCTGCGGGCGGGTGGCACCCGTCAGGACATAGGCATCGCCATCCAGTGCATAGCCAGCGGAGTAGATGCGGCCGTTGAGGACGCGGCTCATTTCGTCTGCCGTCAGTTTGCCGACGCCTCCCGCAGGGAAGACCAGCGGCGAAAGCGCTTGGGGTTCGATCCGATCGACAGGCAGGCCCAACTCGCCGATGCCGGTGCGGACGCTGACCAGAATCTGCTCGTCGCGGAATTCGGTTGGCTTGACCGTCAGGCGCACGCCATTGGCGAAGGTGACCACCGTGGCCCCGACCGAGGCGATCTCGGTGCGGTTTGCGACCGTGCCTGGGGTGCCGAACTCGGCGTAGGGCCATTCCAGCTCGGCCTGGACCGCTGGAGCGGTGACCGGCACCAGACGCGAGGCCTCCAGCGCCGCAGTAACAGCGGCTTCACCGCCTTCGATCTCTACGGGCGTGACGACAAGGGCCAGAGGGCCGCCACCTTCGAAAACGGGTTTGACGGCTTCGCTGACCTGGGCTGCCGTCAGACCTTGGGTCGCGGCGTTGAACAGATCAAGATTGGTCTGCGGCGACGAGAAGACGCTACGGGCGTTGACGGAGCCAGCCAGAGCTCCGGCGAGCGCAGGCGTGCGACGGGTCGCTGCACCGGCCACGGCGTTTTCCAGCGCCGTGCGATTGGCCGTGATCTCGCGCTGAAGCTCTGCCTCGGAGATGCCGTACTGGACCAGACGACGCTGCTCCTGCTCGATGGTATCCAGTGCGCGTTTCCACTCGCCCGGATTGAACTGTGCAGACACAGAGGCAATGCCGACGCTGTCGGCGAAGTCGCCTTCGCTGGCGCTGGCGCCGATGAAGGGCGGATTGTCGGCACGGGCCAGTTCGCCCAGACGACGGTTCAAGACGGCAAGGCCCAGGCCGCGCAGCAGGTCCTGACGGCGCTCTGCGACGGTGTCGGGGTTGCGATCGGGCGCGCGGGTCCAGTTAATCTGGATAGAGGACTGGACGCCCGGTTCCAACAGAATCTTGGTTTCTGGCTCGCGTGGCGCGACAGTGCCCAGATCGGGCTCTGGGGCGGCCGGGCCCTTGCCCTGCCATTCGCTGAATTCGGCGCGGACCTTGGCTTCCATCACATCGACGTCGAAGTCGCCGACCGCCACGAACGTGGCGCGCTCCGGGCGATAGTAGCCGTTGTAGAATTCGACGAAGCGTTCGCGTGGTGCCGTGCGGATGATGTTCAGGTCGCCGATGGGCAGGCGGTTGGCCAGACGCTGACCCGGGGCCAGCAGGGCGATCTGGGCCTTGATGGAGCGCAAAGCGGGTGTGTTACGCAGGCGCTCTTCGCCTTCGATCACGCCTCGCTCGGCGTCGACGGCCTCGGCGGCCATGAGGGCCTCGGAGACCTGCTCGCGCATGATGCGCAGCGATGTGTCTACGGTCTCGTCATTCGTGCGGGGCAGCTCTAGCAGATACACCGTCTCGTCGAAGCCGGTGTAGGCATTGGTGTCGGCCCCGAAGGCCAGGCCCAGACGCTCGAGGATGCGCAGCAGGTCATTCTCGGGGATGTTGGTCGTGCCGTTGAAGGCCATGTGCTCCATGAAGTGAGCCAGACCCAGCTGGTTCTCATTCTCCATCAAAGAGCCTGCATCGATGCGCAGGCGGAAGCTGGCCTGACCGGGCGGCGTGGCGTTGCGCAGAAGGGCATATTGCATGCCGTTGGGCAGGGTGCCGAAGCGGACGTTGCTGTCGGCGGGGATATCGCTGGTGGCCTGGGCGAAGGGATCGGTCGGGGCCTGGGCCTGAGCCAGGGCCGGTGCGGCGGTGATCAGGACGCTGGCCGAGGCGGCGACCAGCAGAAGCAGGCGGCGAGGGGAACGCATCAACAGTCTCTTTCCATTGGCGCAAGGGGCCCGCGGGCCGCGCCGGTCAAGGGTCAGGGACTATGGCGAGAAGGTGTCAAAGTCCCTAGACACCTTTCGGTGACAAGGAGACTTGACGCAAGTTACCGAATGTTAATTTCCGGGACGCGAGACGTAGAAGGTCGCCGAGTTGCCGGTGGCGTTGGCTCCGGTGATGACGGCGCGGCCCGAGCCGGCGACGGTCGTATTGGCCGCGGCGGACACATTGCCTTCGTTCGTCTGGCTGTTGCGGACTTCCATATAGCCATTGCAGGTCGAGCAGCCGTAGCCGGTGACATTGTTCCCGACGGCGTCGGCCCCGACATAGACGTCATAGCCATTGGTGCCGCTGAAGGTGGCGGTGGAATCGACGCCGCCGGTGTTCAGCTGGGTGTTATCGAGTTCCAGATAGATGTCGTTGTTGCCGACCGACAGATCGTTGCCGGCCGCCCGCGACGAAGCGGTGGCCGCGCCATAGTCGAAGGCGGTGGTCAAAGCCGACGAGCGGACGAAACTGCCATTCTGCTGATCCGAGGCGACGACGACGCTGCCGCCCTGATTGTACAGATTGGCCTGGTTGGCGCTGGCGCGGGCGCGTGCGGCCAGGTCCCAGGCGTTGCCGGCGTTGGAGCTGGCCTCGGCCTCGATGAAGTCGCCGGTCGAGCGCTGGCCGATGGTCAGGTTCTGGCCCGACGTCTGGCCGGAGTTCACCTCGACCGCATTGGCGATGGCCTGGCTGGTCACGCCTGCGGTGGCGGGGATGTATTGGGTCTGGATTCGGCCGAACGAGCGGACGGTGGCCGAGGACGACTGATCGACGGAGCCGTCGATGAAAGCCCCTTCGCCATAGGCGGCCACGGTGTTGGAGATGGCGGTGGCATTGATGTTGGCCCCGCCGAGCAGGCGAGCCGAGCCTGCGGGCCCGACTTCGGTGGTCGCGCTGACCAGACCGCCGGTGTTCGACTGGGTCGCGTCCAGCGTCACGTCGGCACCATAGCCGCTGGCAGCCAGATAGTTTCCGGCGGCCTGGGTCGTGGCATTGATTACGCCATAGGTGTCGCCCGAAGCATTGATATCGGTGCGGGCGACCGAGTCGCCGCGCATGTCCTGGGTCGAGCTGACCGTGACGGTGCCGTTATAAACCGCGCCGCTGATCGTATTGCCCTGGGTCACGGTGGTGACCGTGACCTGCTCCTGGGCATTGACCACGTTCAGCGTCTGGCCCGCGATGACATCGCCCAGTTGCAGCTGATTGTTCAGGACGACGCTGTCATCCTCGCCGGTGGGCGGCGGTGGCGTTTGCGCGCAGGCGTCAGTAGCGACTGCGGCGAACATCGCCGTCGCGAGCATCGTGCCAGCGAGACGGATCCGCTCGTGTTGCGCCATTGTTCGTGTCCGTGTTGGGGTAGGCGGGATAATAGCCGCCGGTCGGGCCGACCGTGCCGCCCAGGGGGTCAGGGCCCGCCGACAGGCAGACCTCCGGTCCCGGAGCGCCGTACAGATTGGCCATGAATTCGACGGTGGCGCGCTCGATCAGGGCCCGCACCGCCAGCTGAACAGGCTCCAGCCCGCCTTCGCCCGCCGAGATGTCGAAGACGTTGCCGTTCAGGAAGTCGAAGACGCCGGCCGAGATTTCGCGGCCGATGATCTGCTTCTGATAGGAGACGACATCGACGACCTCCATCGTCTGGGTCTGAACCAGACGGAGGTCGATGGCGACGTTCATGACATAGGACTTGCCGCTGAAGGCGGTGGACAGGGGCGTCGAGGTCTCGACCTGACCGGCCCCCATGTCGAAGCCGCCAGAGCGGATGTTGTAGTTGACCTCGGTGATGCCGCCGACAACGAAGAAGTCGGAGCCGGGGACCTGACCCGCAATGATGCGGCGATATTCAGTGTCGCCCGTGTCCGCGGCCTGGTCGCCGATCAGGCGGTTATTGGCATAGCGCAGCTCCATCTCGGAGACGGAGGTGTCGTAGCGTTCGACGATGTGTGCACCGGACTTGGCCAGGGCGCTCATCGCCATCAGGGAGGCCCCGCCAGTGATCTGGCGTCCGCCGTCGGCCGAGACCGTGCCGGTGTAGTCGCTGATCCGGCCCACGGCCATGCGTGGCGAGGGCAGGTTATAGCGGCGGGCATAGTCGGCCATGCAGTAGAGCGCCGCCGAATAGGGGGTCGGGTTGGCTGTCACCGGCGCATTGCCGATCGGCGTCGCATAGCGCCCGCTGGAATCGGCCGTGGCCGAGATACAGCCACCGAGCAGGGCCGCGGTCGCGCAGGCGACGCCGGCGATGCGCACGCGGCGCGAGATGGAGCCTACGCTCATGGAAGCCTCAGTGTGCCGTTCAGGCTGGTCCCGGCATTGACGTTGCCGTTGTTGACCTGACGCGAGTTGACGATGACGACGTTATTGTTGCCCTGAACCACGACATTCAGATTGTTGCCGATGGCGGTGGAGCCGCCGATGGCCGTGCCGCCGGCACCCTGGCCCGCACCGGCATAGGCCGAGGCGACGCCGCCGGACTGGCTGGAATAGGCGCTGGCCCCGGACTGGATCAGGCCGTCGACGATCAGGCGGTTGCCGTTGGCATCCCGCGTCGAGCCGGTTTGAGCCTGGCTGGTGGTGTAGCGCGAGCCGCCGTAGCCGGATTGATAGTTGGCCATGCCGGTTGACCCGGCGGACTGGGCGGCGGCCACAGCCGGTACCGCCAGCAAGGCGATCGCCGCGAGGGGCAGGACGAAACGGACGGACATGGGCGATCCTCGGGCCAAAACGACGCGGGTCGCACAAGACCCTGTGTGCCACTCTGGAGCATGGTTATTAAGAACCGCTTGCCATGGTGAACATCGTTGTGATTCAGCGGCCTGAGCCCAGTGGAGACATGTCCTGACCGATCGCTCCGAACCGCCGATCTTCAATGCACCGCTGGTGGCGGTGCTGCTGGTCGCGTCGATGCCGGCGCTGTACGCGCTGCAGACAATGTTGCCGGATGGCGGGCTGTCGCTAGCTTTTCGATCTTCGTCACTGGTGGGGGGCGACTGGTGGCCCGGGGTCCTGACCTCGATGTTCGTCCACACCGGCTGGGGCCATGTCATCATGAATGCGCTGGCGGCCCTGGCCTTTGCGCCGGCTGTCGCGCGGCTGTTTCCCGGCCTGCGCGGAGCGATGGTTTTTCTGCTGCTCTATATAATGTGTGGGATCGCCGCGACGGTGGGCTATGGCCTGCTGTATCTGGACAGTTCTGTTCCGGTGCTGGGAGCCTCCGGGGCGGTGTTCGGTCTGATGGGGGCGGCGCTGCGGTTGCTGGGTCGCCGGGGCAGGGGTCCCGTCGCGCTGACCAACAGGCGATTTCTCAAGACTTCGGCGATTCTGATGGCGGTGAATGCGGCCACGGGCCTGATCGGTTTTGCGCCGGGGATGGAGGGCGTGCAGATCGCCTGGGAGGCTCATGCCATAGGGTATGTGGTGGGGGCGTTGCTCGTCGGACCGTGGTTCGCCTGGTTTGCGCCGAAATCGGACCGGTTTGATTCTTGGGGCAATGTGAGCGAACCTCACGGCTGATGCGGTCCGTCCGCGACCGTGCGCTAGACCCGGGGAGGGAAAGCCGATGCTGGTCGCCGAGATTCTCAAGGACAAGGGCGAGGCTGTCTTTGTCATCCGTCCGGATCTGCGCCTGTCCGATGCCTGTGCCGAGCTGGACCGGCGGCGCGTAGGTGCTCTGATCATCTGCGATGAGGACAAGGTGGTCGGTGTGCTGTCCGAACGCGACGTGGTTCGCGCGGTCGCTGGGGATGGCGTCGCGGCCCTGGGGCGCCCGGTCTCTACCTATATGAGTCCGGATGTCGTGTTTGCGGCCCCGGCTGAGACGGTGGCGATTCTGATGGAGCGGATGACCGACCGGCGAATCCGGCATCTGCCCGTGCTGAGGGAGGGGCGGCTGGCCGGCGTGATCTCCATCGGCGATGTGGTGAAGTGCCAGATCGCGGAGGCCACGCATGAGGCGGAATCCCTGCGAACCTATATAGGCGCTGGCTGAAGGCGATGCCGCGTTTCTGACCGACCGGGACTCTGCGAGAAACTTCATAAAAGGTGCGGATTCCGGTTGCGGACAAAACGGGCGCTGCGTATATCGCCGCCTCGCTCGGAAACGGGCCGGACGCCGGGGCGGCGGGGACGACAGTCCTTCCGCTCCACCGGGAAAAAAGAACCAATCGTTCTTGCTTCCTGAAGGGTCTTCGGTTAGGTTCCGCGCCTTCGATCGAATCGTCGGAAACGAAAAGAGGCGAGCCTCTCGGGCTTCTCCTGACGGTTTTGTGCGGCCCGGAAGTTCTGGATTTCCGATCTGCAGAATGGCTGAAAAGCCCGGTTGTTTCGGAGGATAAAGCCTTTATATGGCCGCCTCCGTCATCCTTCGGGGTGAGCTTGTGGAGATCGGCTCTTCTTCTAAGGGGCCGCTTGACACGGAATACCGAGGCGACTACATCGCCGCCTCCGCCGCTCACCGGCGTTAAACAGTGGGGCCGGTTTTTGTGGTCGGGTCTTTGAAATCGTTGATCTGGAAAGAGAAACGCAGGCGGCGGTGTCCTAGCGACGGTTCTTTGGAACTGTCTAACGACACTGACATCTGCGGTCTTTTTGAAAGACACCATGGATTGGTC
>NZ_JAYRTD010000003.1:0-340239 GCF_041919755.1 Brevundimonas sp.
CGCAACAGGCCGACCCGCTGCGCAGGATGAAAGCTGCGCGGCCCGGCCTGTTGCTCACCCCACGCTGCGAGGCGTAACTAACCCAAGGACTCTGGTCGCCGCTGGATGAAAACTCAGGGGCACGTCATCGGCACCACATCGTCGGTGCGGTTGCGCATGACCGGCTCGCCCGTGACGATCACCTCGTCGAGGGCCGTGACCGGACCGTACTGCGGATCGACGGCAGGACCAGACTGGGCCAGCGCCGAACCGGCGAAGGCGAGCGGAGCCAGGGCGGCCCCCAGCAGAAGCGCGAATTTCATTGATGGCATCCCCGAAAGACCGGCGGCCATGGGGCCCCGGTGTTCGGAAATCGCAGCTAAGCGGTGCCGACGACGCCTCTAAGACGATTTTGCGAACCCGCCATGCCGGTTTTCGGAAGCAAGCGTGACGACTGTTCCCGATACGGAGCGGTTGTCATATCGCTGTTCCATAACCGTCACAGGGCCTTGCTTGACCCGGCGCGCGCGTGCGTGGTCTGCGCGGTCACGCTGGAATCCCCTGCTATCGAGAGGCCGCCATGTCGATCCGCACCCTGACCACACTGGTCGCGTCCGCCGCCCTGCTGGCCGCCTGCGCCACGGCCGAGCGGGAAATCCCCCAGGGCGTTCTGGCGGCGGGCGATCCGGCCAAGCCCGTCGTCGCGGCGGTCGAGACCGTGGTCACCACTGACCCGACCGTGGATGCAGACGATCCCGCCTTCTGGGCCGATCCGCGAGATCCGTCGCGGGCGGTGATGTTCGGGACCGACAAGTCCGACGGCCTGTATGTCCACAATCTGGACGGCACCGTGCGTCAGTTCTTCCCGGACGGCCCGATGAACAATGTCGATGTCCGCTCCGGCTTCATGGTCGACGGCAAGGCGATGGTGCTGATCGCCGCGGCCGAGCGCGACCGGTTCGGCATCATGACCTGGCTGATGGATCCGGCGACCCTGGAAGTCCGGCGCTGGGGCTTCATACCGACTAATATGGGCGAGCCGTACGGCTTCTGCATGGGCCAGCGAGGCGACGCCTATTATCTCGTGCCCAACAACAAGGCCGGCCTGATCCAGCAGATTCGCGTCACCGCCGGACCGAACGGCCCCGTCGGCGTGGTCGAAAAGTCGATGCAGTTGGGCAGCCAGACCGAGGGCTGCGTCGTGGATGACGCCGCCGACCTGCTGTACGTCGGCGAAGAGGATGTCGGCATCTGGCGTTTCGACTTCGACCCGGCCGGCTCCAACGCGCCGACCGAGATCCATCCCATCGACCGCATCCGCCTGACCGACGACGTCGAGGGCCTGACCATCATGCGCGACGGCGCGAACAAATATCTGATCGCCTCCAGCCAGGGCGACAGCACCTATCCGGTGTGGCGTGTCACCGGAACAGGAGCTCAGACGGCCTATGCCTACGTCGGGCGGTTCACCATCGTCGACGGTGTCGCCACCACCAGCGGGCAGGCTGTGGACGCCGTGACCTTCACGGATGGTCTGGACGCCTGGAGCGGCCCGATCGGTCCGTGGCCGCAGGGCGCGCTGGCCTTCCACGACCACGCCGACGCCCCCCATCGCGGCCAGCAGAACTACAAGATCGTCGACTGGCGCGAGATCAAGCGGGCGCTGGGCATCACCTAGTTACTGACGTCGGAATGATACTGAGAGGCCGCTCTCTCGCGGGGCGGCCTTTTCGTTGTCTGAACGCCAGATACGACAAAGGCCCGCCGTTTCCGACAGGCCTTGTGCGTTTCGACTGGAGCGGGCGAAGAGATTCGAACTCTCGACCCCAACCTTGGCAAGGTTACGCTGGCGCTCGCGCCATTCTGGCCTTATCGTGTCCATACTAGCCCATAAGGCCCGCGCTGCGGGACCATGGGGGTGACACGTTTAGGCCATTCGACCCCGATTTACCCGATACACGGACTCTCCGTGATGACCATCTGATGACCAGAGGGAGCCATGAGCACCGCCGACCGCAAGAAGTTGACCAAACGGGTGGTCGATGCCACGCTGCCGGACGCTGCTGGCGATGTGATCGTCTGGGACACTGAGGTGGCGGGTTTCAGGCTGCGAGTTCGGCCCAGCGGCAGGAAGGCCTATGAGCTGCGCTATCGGGCGCGAGGCTCCACCACACAGCGGCAGATCAGCATCGGCCGTCACGGGAGCCCTTGGACCGTTGAGGAAGCTCGAGAGCGGGCGAAGACGATCCTTCATGAGGCGGGAGGCGGGGTCGATCCGCTGGCGACCAGGCAGGAGGCCCGATTGGCGTTGACCGTCGCGGAGCTGGCGGATGCCTATCTGCTCCAAGGCCCGGCGCACAAGCCCAACAAGCGGGCGACGTCCTGGGCGGTCGATACCTACAACTTCTCGCACCACCTCAAGCCCCTGCTCGGGCAACGTGTCGCCCGCGACCTGACGTCCGCACATCTTGCCGAGTGGCAGTCGAAGGTTGCGGCCGGCGCGACGGCGAAGCGTGAAAAGTCCGGCAAACTGCGTGGTGTGACGCACGTGCGTGGCGGACCCGGAGCGGCAGCCAGAGCGATGCGGTCGGTGGCAGCTATGCTGGCCTGGGCCCGCACGCAGCAACTGATCCCTGCCAACCCAGCTGATAACGTCGAGAAGATTCCTGACGGTCAACGCGAGCGGTATCTCAGCGACGAGGAGGGTGCCAGCATCTGGGCAGCGATCGACACGCTGTCGGACATTGGCAAACTCACAGACCGCCAAGTGGCCTATTTCAGGCTGCTCATGCTGACCGGTGCCCGCCGCGGCGAAATCCTTGGCCTTCGGTGGGCCGAGATCGATTTCCGGCGCAGCATGCTTCTGCTTGCCCCATCAAGGCACAAGTCCGGTGGGCGAGCCCGGGCCAAGACGCTTCACCTATCAGCGGCCGCCCTCGACATTCTCACTCGCCTGAAAGCCACGCGCGACGGGTTCACCCATGTGTTTCCTGCCCTCGCGGCACCCGCCAAAGCTGGAAACAAGGACGGCGAAAAACGCCCGGCCATCTACAGGGACCAGCCGATGGCACCGCCCAAGGCCGCATGGGACAGAGTCCTGAAGGCTGCGGGCGTCAGCGACGCCAGCTTTCATGTGCTGCGGCACACGTTCGCCTCGCAGATCGTTGCTGACGGCACGGGGCTGTACACCCTCTCGCGCATGCTCGGTCACGCCAGGGCATCGACCACAGAGCGCTACGCACACCTTCGCGCCGATGCAGGCGCAGCAGCCGCGCAGACGGTTGCCGACCGCTATCGCAAGCCGAAGCCTGCCGAAACGCAGGACGTTGAGGAAGTGGCGTGAGCGCCGATCCTGACCTCCTGTCGCGGCAGGCCTATGCAGAGTATCGACGTCGCGGAAGCTTCGTCGCGCTTATGCTCAGCTCTTCGCTGCTATCGTGGCCTGAAGGCGAGGCATTGCCGCAGATCGGTGGGCCGCTCCGCAGCAATGACGACGCCGAGCGTGATAGGTTCATGGCATCGATCCTGGCCGACATGTCCGAAATCCTGCCTGACGACACCGGCCTGAGGGGACGCCTCCAGTTGGCCCAAGCGGTCGCTGGTCTGCCCAATGGTCACGAAGTGCTTGAGACAGCCAGGATCGCTTTCACCGTCGGCATGTCGTCTGGTGCAATGCCTGCCGAATATCAGGCGCGGGCGCATGTCGCTGAACGTGATCAGGCTCTTTCAACTGCGAACCTCCAGCGAGCCGGAGACGCTGCAGACCGGTATGCTGACCTGGCCGATTTCGCGAACGAGCGCAGGCAGAAAGACCCGACGATCTTCGCCTCTGAGATCGCCATCGCCTATGTGAAGGCACGCCAGCGTGCGGAAGTCACTGTGTCGGGCGTAGCGGCCACGTTGAAAGTGTTACGAGCCCTGGTCGCTTCTAACCGAGTTCTGCCCCGCGCAAAAAAAATGGAGGGCGGCACGGCGGTCCAGCTTTTCGACCCTTCAGATAGCTGACTAGTAGGGGGCGAATGGCCCACATTCGGGAGGAACTGACCCGAATGGAGCCCAGCCATGTCGTCCCAGGACGAAACCCTGACCCCCCGGCAACTCGCTGCCGAACTTCATCTATCCGTCTCGTACCTGGCAAAGCTGCGCATCAGGGGCGGAGGCCCCAAGTTTGAGCGCTATGGGCATCGGACGGTTCGCTATCCGCGCACCGAGGTTAATGCCTGGCGAGCGGCAAGGTCCGCCACTTCGACGTCTGCCGAGCAAGCAGCGTGACCCGCCTGCATGCCCTGGCGCTGGCTTTCCGCAAGGCTATCCTTTCGATCAGGCTCGGCGGTGGGTCGTGGCATCCTTACCGCTGAAGCCGCGCCACGTCCCCCTGTCCGGCAAGGGCATCCTCCCACAGATCGCCCGTTGCGATGGCGACATGCTGATCGCGATCCAGACCCACCTGATTGTGCGGGCGAAGCTTGCCGAAGCAGAGGCGACCGCCGCTGTTCGTGAAGCCATTGCCGACGCCAGCAGGGCAGGTCTATCCCCGCGAGTGATGGCGCGGGCCCTGCGGATGCTGGACCCCGCCGAACAGGCGCTGGACTTAGAGGCGGCTGAGGTCGTGCGGGCTTACAAATCAATCGCCATTGGTGAGGCGAGGACTGATCCGTGACCGGCCAAGCAAAGGCGGGCGCGACCAGTGCTCTAGCAGGTCCACCATCATGACGCGCTTCCAACAACGTCAGGCGCATTGATGGGCGCTGTACACGATGAGCGAGATCGAGACTTCGACTTCACGGCAAAACGCATGGCCTGGGTCGAGGCGACTCTTTTGCACCCCGACGTGAAGCACTTCGCGGCCAGGGTAGGCGTCTTGGTGGCAGCGCATCTGAGCCGAAAACACGGCTATGCTTATCCCAGCATCGCAGACATGGCGCGTCAGTTGGGAGCGACCGAGACTGGCGTGAGTGGCGCTATCAAGCAGTTGGTCGCCGCTGGCCGCCTTCGGGTTGTTGCGCCTACCGGTGCCTGGGGCCGGACGCATCACAACCGCTACTACCTGATTGGTTCAGACGGCAGTCAACCGCTCGCAGCTTGGTACAGGGTGCACAAAGCGAAAGAACCCCCAATGGCGGTTGCGGGTTTGGGCGATCTCGCAGCAAAACCCCCAATGGCTGTGGCGGAAACCCCCAATGGCCATTGCCAAAACCCCCAACAGCCGTTGAGCCATAACCCACTGAGTAAACCCATTGAAGAAAGTCAGCGCCAGAAGTCTGGCGCAACATGGCTTTCCGAGGGTTCGGTGATCCCTGATGGCTTCCCAGATGCTCTGGCAATGAAGGAGGCTCGGCTGATCGTGGCCAGTGAAAACTCCGACGCAGACATTGGCGAGGAACGCCATCGGTTCTTCACGCACGCCATGTTGAAAGATCGGCGCTGTCTGGATTGGCGAGCAGCGTGGAGGCGATGGATCGAGGCAGCGATCGATGGCCTAGAGCCGGATCTAGTTGCATGACTTGGGGCGCGTCACTTTCAGTGAAGACCCGGACCAAGCATGCCTCATCACCAGCGTATTTCCGGCAGCGCATATTCTTTCGCTGGCAGTTTTGCTTGTGCCAAACTCATCCAGCCATTCAATCCGTGCGCTCCTCGCTGCTTTGATCAAGCATGCCGACAGCGCAGGGCCCTGGCGAGTGAACGGTTCATCAGGATCACAGGACGACAGTTAGGTAAGGCTGCGGGCTTCCAGAGCCAGACTATTCGCGATTTTCCGAAGTCTTGGCTGAGCATCGTCATAAACGTAAGCAATGCTAGGCTGCACGCTCTCCCCCGACGTCATTGTCGCTAGCGAAAATAGTTCCTCAAAATCGTAAATCTCCACACTACTAGTCATCACCAGCCGCGATGTTATGGACACAATAAGATCGTCAATTTCGTCTTCAATATTTGAGGATTGATCTCCGACAACTATCAGATGCCAAACTCGATCTTCCGATATCAGTTTCGCTAACATGCTTTTTAGTTTAGCGAAAATGTCTTGGTCGAATATTAGACAGGTTAGATAATCCAAGCCTCCTTGGACTAGGTCTTGAATGGTCAGAAGTTTGATTTTCTCAAAGTCAGCCATATCACCACCTCAGCATTCGCTTGATAATCTCATTTTGAAAGCCTCGGATTTGACCCTGCAACAATTCGATCCGGCGCGCCTGCTGTGCTCGGATAGCTTCTTGCGGCATATTTCTCATCGCGGGGTGGACGGTAGGGTTAGCCCTAAAGTTGTCCAGCTTCCGATAGTGCAGCTGAAGTTGCTTGAACAGGCCAGTGATCGTTTTGTCACATGAGTTATGCACCCACAGCCCGCTCTCACCCACAAAATACGTGTGGAAACCCTCAACCTCGAAGTTGTAAGTTCGCTCGATCCTCTCCGTGCGCTCGACCGAAACGATAACCGAGCTTCGTCCATCGGCGGTGACGATTTCTGATCCGGGTTCGAGCTCTGCCGTCTCGGTCCATGTACCACCGACCAAACGCCAGGGGTGTTCGTCGGTGGTTCCTAAGGTTTCTCGACGAATGGCTCCGGTCGCGTCGACGGTTTCGACGGTTACCTCCCAGATTTGACGCTCCGCCCCTGGGATGAGGGCAACGACGGGTTTGTAGGCTGTTTCGCCTGTGGCTTCGCTGCGTGAAAGTACGAGGTCGCCGACGCGAATGTTTTCGATTTCGATTCGACCTGATGCTGTCGATACGGGTGTGCCAGCCTCGAAGCAGTTGCAAAGTCGAGAGGCCGCAGGAATGGCACCTGGCAACGCAACAGCTGCATAAGGCGCGATGATAGGGCCCAACATCCAACTGTTCTCAACAGACTCTTGCTGATAAGCTCCGTTCCAGGCTCGATATTCGGCGGTATTGCGAGAGTCGCCGCCTTCGCCCCATCCGGCTAATCCAGAGTAGATGCTGTCCCGGCGGTCACCCGAAAAGCCTGAAATGCCCCCTGTCGGAACACCAACATTTGTATAACGTACGGTAAATCTTCTGCACTGTCCGATGCCTGGAGCGTTGACCCCTCCTACGACTTGACCCGTCTCTGGATTCACGGCGGGGTCGTTACAAATGAACCACCGGCGGATTTGCTCAAGCCCCATCGGATCCACCCAGTTCACTGGATCCTGACCCACATACCCATACAGGTTCATCCCCGCCTGATACCCGATCGGGTCCGTCTGCAGGAATCGCCCCGTCTGCGGCAGGTAGGTCCGTGCCCGGTAGTGGTAGGCCTGGGCCTCGGCCAGCCAGGCCTGGCCGGTGTACTGGAACCGGCCCGCGTTACCGGGGGCTGGGACTCCATAGTCGTCGTAGCGGTTGATGGCGGTGGCGGTGCCTGAACCGTCGGTCAGGGCGATGACCGAGCCGCGCTCGTCGGCCATCAGCCAGCTGGGGGCCGTGGTGCCGGAGCCCATATAGCTGGCGACCACGCCGTCCAGGCCCAGGCCCGGGATGTGGCGGCGCGTCAGGGTGCCGGAGCCGTCGTATTCGGCGGCTAGCTGAACGCCCGCATACTGGAACCGGGTCGAGGCCGTGCCGGTCGTGGTGGTGGCCAGCCGGTTCAGCGGGTCGAAAGTGAAGCTGGAGGCTCCGGGTCCACCCGCCGCCGTCGCGCCGGTCAGGCGATTGGCGGGGTCGTAGGCATAGGTGCTGGTGCCGGTCGCCGTGGTTATTCCCGTGGTATTGCCGTCGGCATCGTATGAGACCGGAGCGCTGTTGATCGCCGTCAGCTGGTTCAGGCCGTTGCGGCCGTTGTCCTGACCGCCGGTCGAGGCATAGGCATAGGCCGGATTGCCGACCGTGCGTGTCGCGATCTGGCCCGCCGGATTGTAGCCGAAGCCCAGCGTCAGGTCGGCGGCGGTGCCGGCGGGGTTGTGGGCCAGCGATGTCAGTCGGGCATGGGCGTCATAGCCATAGACGCTGCCCGCCCCATTGCCGCGCGTAACCCCCGTCAGCTGACCCAGGTCGCTGTAGCCATAGGTGGCCAGCACGCCCGACCCGGCCGTCGCCCCATTGGCCCGCACCGCCGTCACCGCCCCCGTCAGGTCATGGTCATAGGCGACGTAGAAGGCATCCGCCCAGGTGATCCGCGTCATCCGACCGGCGGGGTCGTATTGATAGGTCATCGCCCCGATCCCGCTGGAACTCTCGCTGATCGGCTGGGACAGGGCATCATAAGCGGTGTTGACGGTGATGGAGGCGGGCGAGGACACCGGCGTCGAGGTGATCGAGACCGTGCGGCCCAGATTGTCATAGCCCGCCGTGGTGCCCGGCGAACTGCTGTCAGTCAGCCGGCCCAGCGCATCCCAGGTATAGCTGTGGATCGTGCCCGACCGGTCCCGTGCCGTCTGAGGCAGGCCTGCTACATCATAGGTCCAGGCCTCATAGTCCGTCGTCGAGGTACCGCCGCCCGTGGCGTTCGGATAGCGCAGCCGCGACAGCCGATCCAGGCCGTCATAGACCATGATGGACACATTGCCCCGACCGTCCGTCAGACTGGCCGGAAAGCCGTTGGGCGTATAGCTGACCGTCTCGGTGATGCCCTCCGGCAGGCCATAGGCCGAGGTGGTGGCAAACGGACGGCCCAAGGCATCGTACTGGATACGCGAGATGCGATCAGGGCCGAAGCCGCCGGTCGCGCCCAGGGTACACGCCGAAGCCGGCAGGGTGCCGAAGGTGGCCGGGTTCATTCGCGTGGCCACGCAGGACGCGCGACCGGCAGCGTCATAGGTGACCTGCTGTACGCCCGAGGCGGCTCCGGCCGCAGACAGCTGACGCCCCTCGGTCGGGCGACCGAAGTCGTCATAGACGGTCTGGCTTTTCAATATGGGGTTGAAGGCCGCCCAGGCGGGATCGGAATAGCCCGTCGTCGTGCCCGTCTCGGCCAGGGTGACCAGGCCACGGGCGTCGTAGGTCATCCGTTGGGCCCGGTTGGCCAGGGGGCCCGTGCCGTCAGGGTCCGGCCCGACCTCCCCGATCATGCGGCGCGAGGTGTCGTAGCGGTACATGACCCGGTCATCGGTGCCAGGCAGGGGCCCATCCATCGTCGCGAGGTCTCCGTCGGGGGTATAGGTGGCCTGAACCGTCCGCATGGCGGGATCGGTGCCTGACCCCTGGCTGACCGAGGTTGGCAGCAGGTTGTTAGCCACGCCTGAGGTGCCATAGACGACGGTGCTGAGCACCTCCTGGTCTGTGGCGTCGCAGGCGGTGCCGGTGGCGCAAGCCGAAACCTCGACCGGCAGGGTGACCGGCGGCTGGGTCACGAAGGCCCCGGTGCTATTCTTGATCCAGGCCGTTTGGGCGGCATAGGCATAGCGGGTCTGGGGCCGATCCGCGCCTGTCGCCGGCGCTGGGGCCGTGATGCTCAGCAAGCCGCCATGGCTCGCATCCCAGACATAGTCGGTGACGCCGCCGCGCGGGTCGGTGGTGGAACTGGGCCGGTTGCAGGTCACCGGATTGGTGCAGGTGGTAGGATAGGTGGTCGTGGTGGTGACCGCCGACAGAGGGGATGCGGGCTTGGGAATGGCCGTGGTGACAGTCGGATTACCTCGCGTGTCATAGGTGAAGGTGGTGTAGTCGCCCTCCGGCTGCGTCACCCGTATCAGCCGCAGGTCGGCATCGTACTGATACGACCAGCTGTTCGACAGCGCATCGGTGACCGAGGTGGCGCGACCGAGAGCCAAATCAGTCTGGACCGTCAGCCCCTGGCCCAGTGGCCCTTCGACAGTCGTGGTCTGGGTCGCGCCAGTGGCGGACCAACCGTACGTCCAGCTGCCGGAGGCGTCGGTGACAGCATTGACGCGGAAGTCGGGCGAGGGGTTGTACGCGACAACCACGTCATCCGAGGTCGCGCCCGGATAGCGGATTGATGCCAGGCCACCACCCGAGTAGCTATAGGTCGTCGCGTTCCCCGCCTGATCTGTGGCCGTCAGGGGCAATGCGCTGCTGGAGTCATAGGCCACGCTCGGCCAGACCCGGCTGAAGGTGGGGCAGGCGTCGGCCATCGGGTCGCAATAGTCGACGGCTAAATTGATCCCGGTGACCGACTTGGTCTTCAGCCAGTTGGCGTTTGCTGGATCATCGGACCAGTAAGCATACTTGATCATATAGCCGTAGTTGCTGGTCACCGATTGCAGGCGTACCGACCCGTCCAGACACGGCGTCTCTACGCAGCTCTGCTTCCAGTGGTAGGTGACGACTGCGCCGTCGGGCGTCGTGTAGCTCGTGCCCAGTCCTGAGTTGGCGCTGTAGCTATTGGTCATACCTCCGATAACAGCGTCGAAGGTCGCCTGATTGCCGACACTGTCTGTAAGCGTACCAGTCGATCCAGACCACACCAGTGTCGAGCCGTTGGCGTATTTGGAAACCCACTGGCTCCCGCTGAGCACGAACGGCTCGGACACCGGCCCGACGCTGATCATCATCTCGGACCCGGCAGCCGAGATCGACCCGACCAGACTGTCTCGCCACCCGTCATTGGTATAGACCCGGCCATAACTGAGCCCGCCCGCGCCAGGTTGGCCGATTGTCACCTCGGTAGCGCCGTAGTTGAAGGTGCCGCTGACCAAGTCCACGCCCCTCGGATCCAAGGTGTAGTGCTCCGGGGGGATCGGCTGGCTTTGTGCGAGGGCGGAGCTCGGAGCACAGGCCAGACCTAGCGCTCCGAGGGTGCAGGCCATTAGCGCGGCCCTTATCGTCTCAATGAGCCTCAGGCGCATGGGGTCACCGAGATCCACAGGCTGACGCCATCCGCGTCCTTAATTTCGGCCACACCGTCGTTGCGCAGGGTCAGGACCGCACCGGGATTCCCGCCCGTGTTGGTGCTCCAGATCGGCGCGAAGTCTGTGCCGTGCAAAACCAGATTGCCGTCGTTGAGAACGCGCAGGTAAGTGGCCCGTCCTTGGCCGGTGCAGCTGTTCCACAGAGGACCGCCGCTTCCCGACACGACAAGATTGCCGCTGGTCTCGAAGTTCAGGCTGTAAAGGCCATTCAAGGAAGTGAGCTTCTGCGATGGCAGCAGGGTATAGGGAAAGCTGAGAGCGTTTACAGTCGGAGGCGGACTGACGGTGACACCTGACATCCCCAGACGGTTGTCGGCCGCATCAAGCGCGTAGGCTGTCATGACTCCGTCGCCGGTCCGCGCCAGGGTGCTGGCGATCAATCGACCATTGCCGTCATAGCGATAGGTCTGTGCGTCCTGCGCATGTGCCGTACTGGCTGAGGCCAGACAGACGCCCAACGCCGCTAATAGTCTTCGCTTCATGATTGCCCCCGCATCTCAACGTTCGCCGGAAAGGCGAATGAGTCAAGCTAAGGGATTGTGACGTCAGAAACGGACGTATCCGTTCTCCATAAGACGATGCCAGCAGAAAACTCGTCCCGGCGAACCGGAGACAGGCCGGGCCACCCGATAGTTCAATAGGTCGGGATGCTTTTGTCACCACCGCGCGTTTGGCTCCGAAAGGAGCATTCAAATGCCCAGCAAAAAGCACGATCCCCACTACCCCAACCCATGGATGGGACGGATTATCGTAGGCTCACTCGCGTTTTTGGTCGTGGCTCTTCTGGCGTTCGCTTTTATCCGGCCCGACGAAACCGGGCGGCGCGCGACAGAAGCCGAAGTTGTCTTGACGCAGATGGACGCCGCTCAGGCCAAGGCAGACCAGACCCGTGAAGCCGACCGTTCGCGACCGTCAGTGCCCTGATAGCAATTTACGCGGTCCGAACCGACCGCGGGCTGTAAGGCCGCATTGACCCGCACGGACAGAGGTAGTGCTATCTAATTGGCCGTTCGTCGAGCGCGGTCAGGCGGCCCGGTCCGGCATAGCCCCCCTTTGCGCAAGCCGGGCCGCCGCTTCAGCAGAAAAGCCCGCAGCCCCAGTGAGGGAACGACGGGCTCAAACGCCTCACTGCGAACCACGTGGCGGGATGGGAAGCCACCCATCGTCATTCAGTTGGACGGCCACGCCCCGCTCAATTAGCAGCGCCATGAAGCGAGGATGCGACTGGGGCACGATGCCGTCCCAGTTGCTGTCCTCGCAGGGGCTGCAAATCATCACCTTGCCCCAGCTTGGAATAGGCCGGCCTCGGTAGATGTGGGGCCCGAATCGAAACGGCTGCCCGCACAGGTCGCAATCGTAGCGAAAGGCTGGACTCGACATGTCTTCTCCTTTGGTTGGAGGAGGATGCTCGCACGGCTTCACGACCGGCAACGCCAATCAATCCGAGGTGGGCCTGCCGGGCAAATCGCGACCCCAACTCGCTGCGTCGAGGTGAGTGCATTGTTGCTACAGGGCGGCGGTGAGAGCGTGTGAGCGACCGACGGGACGGAGCTCGCATGACCGAAGATCGCTATATGAACACGGCAGAAGCGGCCGCATTTACCGGCTTTTCCTCCCAGACCTTGCGCACATGGCGCAGCCGTCGGCGAGGCCCGATATTCTCTCGGATCAACGGTCGCGCCATCGCTTACCGCCTGTCTGATCTTCGCGCCTTTATGGACGCCGACCGCCAAGCCGCTGAACGGTGACGCGTGAGTCCGCCAAAGCAGAATGGATGGCGGTATGTCCAATGGGCCCGAACCCAGGAGGTCGGCGACGCGTCCGCAAAGGCAGTGCTGAACGCCTTGGCCACGTACGCGGACTGGACGACTGGTAGCTGCACAGTCGGCCAGGAAACGCTGGCTCGGCACACCGAGAAGGGCGTGTCCACAGTTCGCGCTGCTCTGGCCAGACTGGAGGCTTCCGGCTTCATCCAGCGGAAGGCACGTGGCGAACAGGGCCGACGTCTCGCCGACGAGATCAGGCTCACACCCCGCACAGACAATCCACTAGCGCCAGATGTCAGCGGTAGTGAGCCGTCCACTACCGCCAGATTTCAGCGCACTACCGCCAGCTTTCGGCCTTCACTACCGCCAGCATCTGGCGGGGTAACACTCCAATCCGAACACGCCATGCTTAACACCCCACGCGAAGGCGCTTCGCTTCAGGTTTCTGGAGGCAGACCGTCGGTCCTTGCGAACCTGCCGAGTGGAGAGCAGGTCCGCACGGCGTCGGAGTTGCTCCGCGAGTACAATCTCTATGGCAACGGCGGCCCGACTATCGAGGCGCTCTGGCTCGGCTTTGCCGAGCACGCCCAGCGAACCGGACGCCAGATCAAGAATGAGGATGGCGCTTGGGTGGCGTGGGTCATCAAGGCCATCGACCTCGAGCGCGCGAAGTTGGGCAAGCCACCCAGCGCGTCACGGATCGCGGGTATCAGGAGAAACGCATGACAGGCCGAATGCAGTGGAGCCGTGTCCAGAACAAAGGCCGGGCGAGAGAGCAGGCGTCACCACACAAGCCCCAGGTCGCCGGTCCGTGGTCACACATCAAGCGTGCGCCAATGAAGCGGCTCACCAAGGCTGAGATCGCGGCGCTGCTGGCCAATCGTCCAGACCTCCAGCCACCCGGTTCGCGCGTGCGAGGGGACGACGATGAGGCCTGAACCCGCATCAGCTCGCGCACGCACGCGCGCGACCCCCAATGCACTGACGGCAGAACCCACGTCCGGAGCCCATGATGACCACCGACACACCTGAACGGATGTTCGACCGCTCGACACTGATGATCCTGCGAGGACTGGCGCTCGTCGCTGGCGATAAGGCAGGCGTCGAGGACATTGACCGCAAGCTGGAAGCGCACGACGCACTGGAGCCGGAGCAATTTCAGACACTGAGCCTGGCCGACGAGATAGAGGCCATCAAGGCGGTGCAACGCCAGTCAGCAGCCGAAACGCGCCTGATCTTGGACTATGTCATCACCACGATGGGGGCAGCACTGGGGGCCAATCTGTCGCTGGAGCCAGATACGCTGCGTCTTGCTATCGACAACCTCGTGCATGCGGTGAAGCCGGAGCTGGAGCCCACGCCCGAGGACCAGGCCAGCGTGCTGTTCGTGCGGGACTGGACGGCTTCGCTATTGGAGCGCGTCGCCATCACTATCGAGACCGGCCGTGTCCGCGCAGCGTTGATGCACGGGGGAGGCACATGCTGACGCCGCCTATCCTCAGGGCCATGCGAGGGGCGCTGGGATGGTCCATGCGGGACTGTGCGGCCGCCGCCGGTGTCGCCCTGGCCACTGTGCTGAAGGCAGAGGCGGGCGAGCCGGTGTCGGCTGCCACGGCACTGCGTCTTCGCAAGGCGTTCGCGGGCCGCGGCGTCACCGTCCGCCCCTGCAACGGCGCAACCGACGTCAGGATCAGGGATAAGCCGAGGCGTGAGCAGCCGGGCGTGCCGGAGCCAGTGCGGAACCTTCCCTATGTCGTCTTGCGCCCCCGGGCCGACGGCACATGCCGGATTCTTTTCGAAGTTCCCAAGCGGCTGCGGCCAGAGGGGTGGCCTGCTGCTCGCCCACTGCCATGCAGTGGGACGCGACGTGGCGACTTGTCTGATGACGATGAAATGGCCGCTGTCAGGAAGGATGCAGCACGTCTTTTGAAGGAACTTGCGGCCGCGCGACGACGAGAAACCGACCTACGACCGTTTCTGACGTAACGAACCTTTATCACCATTTGACGTTGACACCGCCTGTCATTTGACGGAAGTTTGAGTAAGGGACGACCATGCATACCGCACAGCCACTGCCATTTCGGCGACTGCCTCCAGTCAGTCCGCAAACCTTTGCGGACGAAGCCGACCGTGCCCGCTTGAGCAGTGTCGCTCTGACGGCCTTCCGCTCGCTTGTAACTATATGGGGCCTGTCCGCCCCTCAGGCCGCCGCCTTGCTGGCTGTTTCGCCAAGCACGTGGGAGCGCATGCGCCGTGGAGAAGCCGGCACAAGAATGAACCAGGACCAGCTGACGCGGGTGTCTGCATTGGTGGGTATCTTGAAGGGTCTGCGACTCTTGTTTGCTGACGACCTCGCCGACCGTTGGCCGCAGATGGCCAATAAGGGGGCTATCTTCGGAGGGCTATCGCCAGTGGCCGCTATGGTAGACGGAGGGATTCCGAGGATGCTTGAAGTGCGTCGCCACGTAGATGCACTCCGAGGGGGCATGTGATGATCGACGGGCTCCCGATTGTACGTAAGGCATTCGAGAGAACCGTCAGGCTCGTGAGTAGCGCTCGTCTGCGTCCTCCTGTCCTGGAAGACTTGGTGCCTCCCGAAATGATGGATGCCCTTCACGAGTTGGAAGGAGCCACTAGCGGCCGCCTCAACGGTCAATGGCGCGGCACTGTTGGCATTGACAAGAACGAGTTCGTCTATGGCGTCCAGCATGCTGCATTTATCAATGCCAGCTTTGCGTATCCGCGCCCGAACCAGCTCAATCGTTTCAACGGTGACGCCCGCGGCGCTTGGTACGCTGCTCTCGACGTCCGGACCTGCCTCGAAGAGATCAAGTTCCACATCACCCAGGAACTGGAAAACATCAACGAGTTCAGGACGCGCATCGAATACGCTGAGATGCACGCAAGCTTTGCTGGCGACTTCCTTGATCTCACTGCTGCCAACGATCACGAGTGTCTGCATCCCGATCCAGCGATTGGCTACCCTGTAGGCAATGCCGTCGCGGATGCGGCGCGTGCGCACGGCTTGAACCTGATCATGTACCCTTCGATCCGTCACAAGGGGGGGACGTGCTTCGCTGCTCTGTCACCCCATGCCGTTCAGTCGGTTGCCCAAGGCGATGTCTGGGAAATGATCTGGACAGGAGACGCGGTTCCGATAGTCCAGCCGGTCGCAAAGGCTGCCTGATCGACGCTAGCCCAGTGCAAATCGCGCGTGAGCCTGTGCGTTTCGGTTTCCGGGGTCACGACACCCGAGGGGATGGAAGGCCGCTCAGCGGCGTTTATTTCGACTAGCCGCCTGTGCCGCTCGAATAGCATCCACCGGCACACGAGATTTCTGGAATGGGGTCGGCTCTGGCTCTCGGACCTCGAGCCGCAGCGCACGAACAACATCTTGGCGGGCATAAAGGTTCTCCACACCACGGTCGCATGGCTGCAGGTCGAGCTTCCCACTGGCGATACGCCTATGCAGCGTGCGGGCAGAGTAGCCAGCGAGTTCGACGACCTGGCTGGTCGTCAGCCGAAACGGCAATGCGTCGATAGAATCCGCCATGATCAGATGTCTCTGATCCAGGGAAGCCGCCCTTCAATCACCCCCAGTTTGATGAGGACGGCTTCGCCGAGGTCCGTGAGTCTCTCGGAGTCGGTCTTTTTGATCACGGCACCAGGGCCTGACAGAGTTCTCGATGTGTCGATGTAGTGCTGCTCGGGCCGTTCGATCAGCCCTAGACTGATCAGTCGCCGGCTTTGTACCGCGCGCTCAACCGACTGCTCGCGTCGTTTGGCGTCGTCTTCAAGCCGTTCCTCGATCGTAGCATCACTTGAAAGTCGTGGCTCTCGTATGCCAAGGGCGTCCGCGTTAGCCGCCCTCCATTCATGCTCCCAGCCGCGTCTGGTGTGTGACGTGAGCACGAGCACATCCAGGTCAGTCAGATGGCCTACAAGGTCTAGCAGGTGGCGGCTCTTCGCCGCTCGCAGTTCGTCTTCTGTCAGCCCCTCAGAGACTATCTTTGCTAGCTGATCGATCCGCTCCTGGCTGGTGGCTTTAACCGCTAGACGCGCGCCCTCTTCGAACAGTGCTTGCTTCTCAGCGTCCCACGCCCCGAATACGCCCGCGCCTAGGCGCTCCTCCAAGGCACGAAGACGGCGCGATAGGTCAGTCATGAACTGGGCAAAGCGTTCTTCGCGGCGAGGCAGCGCCTGGTCGATGAAGAAGTCCACTATCTTTGACGAACCTGGGAATAGTAGGTCGAGCGGTGAGGTGATGGCCGTCAGCGTCTCTGCTGCATAGTCAGATGCGTGCTTCTGGAGCCGAGGGTGGATGTCGTCAGTCAAGGCTCAGCGCGCCGCCTTCGCAGCATCCACGTCGCAGCCTGTCGTGTTCCGACAGGCGCGGATGCGCATCACGTAAAGTTCTAGATCTTCACGAACGAGCGCCTCTAGTGCTCCCAGAACTCGCTGCTGGCCTTCAGGACTGAGCGACGCCAGGCGCGTCCCGGGCCGAGCTTCGATCTCCAGCGCCCTGCATGCTGACAACGCGGCTTGCACGACCCCCGGCACAGGCTCACCAGAAGGCTCGAAGTCGCGGGCGTTGTCCCACAGGCAACGACCGTGCAAATCGCTGGTGTCCTCGGCTGGCGCGGCCTGCATCGCAAGCGCGGCCATGATGGTCATAAGCATGGCGGTCCCTCCCGGCCGCCACCCTGTGCCGATCACTCAGGTTCGGCAAGCGCCGGCGCTCGTTCGGGCAGTGGTTCGCCCTCGGGCCACCACTGGCTCTGGCCGTCCCGCTGCAGCCGTTTCGCCCGACGTTCGAAGTCTTCTTCGGCTTCCGGGTCGATAATGCGCTGCAGCTGATCCATCACAGCGCGGTTCCATGCGGCCCGCGCCCACCAGATATTCTGGCCGGGCGTCCAGCGCCTGACGACCTTGCTGGCGTCTCGGCCGATGTTCGCACCCTCGACTGCCTCCCCCATGTCATCGCCGGTGCGCATGCCCTCAGCAACCTCGCCGACATTGCCGAGCGTGGCATCATAGGCGTCCCCGACCATCTGGCCGCCTGGCCCGAATGCGTCTGCCTGAGAAGCCTTCCCGTTCCGCGCTTCGGCTGCGTAGATCGCATCTGTCAGCA
Source organism: Brevundimonas sp. (assembly GCF_041919755.1). Classification (GTDB taxonomy): domain Bacteria; phylum Pseudomonadota; class Alphaproteobacteria; order Caulobacterales; family Caulobacteraceae; genus Brevundimonas. The sequence goes on from NZ_JAYRTD010000003.1 coordinate 17,688, forward strand.
GGCCCATGCCGCCGCCTTGCAGAAGGGCCGCCATCCAGAACCTATGATCGTCTGTCGGCTTGGGATCGTTGCCCATCGCCAGCATCCGCAACTGAATGGACATGGCACCGCCGATAGTCAGGGCGAACACTATTGGGGCGATGTAAGCGGCAGTGCCGACCAAGGGTGTCATGCCGGCACCTTGGCCTCGCAGAACTGCTTCCTCGCCCCACAGGTGCGAAGCCGTCAGATTGAAGGATCGGAACTGGGCCCAGGACCTGCGCAGCTCGCCCCATATCGTGCCCGGCCGGTTCTCACCGATCAGCTTTGCCCTAGTCCACAGCGTCGTTTGCGGCACGGCGAGCCGAGTTTCCATGTCGATGGCTTCAGCCAGCCGAAGGGCGAGAGCTTCGTCCGGAACATCCATTGGCCGGAGGAACGCCGCGCCGGGCTGGGGCTCCCAGACGGGGGCCGACCTGATCTTCGCCCAGTCGGACTCGGAGAACCCACGCGCCTTGATCCAGCGAGCGAAGGTTTGATCTTCCTTGTCGCCCGCCGCCAGGTTGGCAATCGATCGCTCACGGCGATCATGCAGGGCACCCAGGAACTCAAACTGAAAACTACGCTTCCGCCCAGCATCCCAAGCCGTCATCCCCTGGTCGAATCCAGTCTTCGTTTCGAACCGCTCGATCAGCCCGGCCATCATGGCATCTGACTGGCCGCGCAGGGCGCGGTACCGTCCTTCGATTGACGAGAACGGTGTGCTGTCAGTGTCCTGCGGAGGGCGGTGCTATGGGTTAGGGCAGCGGTGCCGGGTGGATGCGGGCACCGGGCGCACCGTCGCCCAGCAGCTCGACACCGTTCGCCTCGAAGGCGGCGATGATTGCCTGGGCGCTGGCATCCCAAGGATCGCGCTTACCAGTCTCGGCCTGATGGACCGTCGTCAGTGATAGGCCGGTGTGAGCAGCGAGGTCGCGCAGTGACCATTGCATGAGCGCTCGCCCGGCTCTGATTGCTTCGGGTGTGATCTTTTTCATTCCGACAGCGTAAGCTAATACAAGCGTGTTGACAATCCGCTTGAAGCTAATACGGTTGTGTTAGGTTAATCGCTTCGGTTAACCGATGACGGACCGGCCCCCACCACCCTTGGACAGGAACAGGGGGCCGATCCACAGCCACGGAACGAGCCCATGACCAGCACCACCAATATCACAGCGTCAGCGTTCAGCACAGCGATAGCCGACCTTCGGGCAGCGAGCGACGCCTTGGCGCGTGCAACAGACACCGGCCAGCCAGAGGAGACGCTGGAGGCGCTGACCAACGAGCGAGCCGACAAGGTGTTTGCCGTGCTGGCCGCTCCCGCCGTGACCCTGGCCGATCTGGAACAGAAGATCGCGGTTGCACTGATCGCTGCCCACGCGGAGACCGATGAAGAGCAGGACGACCATATGCTCATCGCCCGCCGGGTGATCGCAGGACGAACATTCGACGACGGCCGACCCCTCGGCCAGCTGCTGTTTGACGTCATCGCCATGCGTTCAACCACCAACTAAGGCCGCGCAACGGCTCGCCTCCGGTGTTTCGGCACTGGAGGCGACCGCCGGAAAACAGCTCGAAACGCTGCTTGGTGATGACCATCTGATGACCAGAGCCACAGCGAAGAAAAAGAAAGGCCCCAGCGTTTCCGCTAGGGCCTTGTCTTTGTTCAGTTCCAACTGGAGCGGGCGAAGAGATTCGAACTCTCGACCCCAACCTTGGCAAGGTTGTGCTCTACCACTGAGCTACGCCCGCAATCAGTCGGAGGCGGGCCTATAGCGGAGGGGCCGCACGTCTCGCAAGTCCCAAACGCAAAATTCTGCGCTCAAGCAGAGAGGGACCGCATCCCGACCATTAGTGCGCCAAGATGCGCCCTTCCCGCGTCTTAACGAGGCGCGAGGCGTATAGCCCCGTCCAGACGGATACACTCGCCGTTGATGTAGACGTTGCGGGCCAGTTCCAGCACCAGCGATGCATAGTCCGACGGCCTGCCCAAACGGCTGGGGAAGGGAATGGCGGCGGCCAGGCTGTCCTGAACCTTCTGGTCCATGCCGGCCATCATCGGCGTCCACATGATACCGGGCAGGATGGTGTTCACGCGGATGCCCTCCTGGGCCAGGTCGCGGGCCACCGGCAGGGTCATGGCATAGACGCCGCCCTTGGACGCCGAATAGGCTGCCTGGCCGATCTGGCCGTCCTGGGCCGCCACCGAGGCCGTATTGACGATCAGGCCGCGCTCACCGTCCTCCATGGGATCCAGGGCGACCATGCCCAGCGCCGACTGGCTCAGCACGCGGAAGGTGCCGAACAGGTTGATCCGGACGGTCCGTTCGAAGCTGGCCATGTCGTGGGCGCGTGTCTCGCCTGTGTCGCGCTTGCGGCTGACGGTCTTCTGGCCCGTGGCGATGCCGGCGCAGTTGACGGTCAGACGCTCCTGGCCGTGGGCGGCGCGGGCCTTGGCGAAGGCGGCGGCCACTTCTTCATCGGAGGTGACGTCGACCTGGCAGAAGACGCCGCCGATCTCGGCGGCGATGGCCTCGCCCTTTTCGGCGTTCATGTCGAACAGGGCGACCTTAGCCCCCGTGGAGGCGATGGCGCGAGCGGTGCCTTCGCCGAGGCCCGAGGCCCCACCCGTGACCACCGCTGCGATTGACCCGTCGAGTTTCATGGCCTCTGTTCCTATATGGGATTGAACGAATGACGATTGCGGGGCTTTAGCCGCCATGACCACGAATACCAAGCCGATGACGCCCGACGAGGCCCTGGACCCCAAACGCGCCTTGGTGCCCTCCGTGCTGGCGACCAACGAGGTCCGGGTCCAGAAGGGCTTCTGGCCCAAGATTCGGCGTACGGCAGCCCGCATTCCCTTTGCGGGGCAGGCCCTGAGCGTCTGGTTCGCGGCTCGCGATCCCGAGACGCCGCTGGCGGCCAAGGGGCTGATCATGGGTGGGCTGGCCTATTTCGTCCTGCCGGTGGATGCCATCCCTGACATATTCGCCGGTATCGGCTTCACCGACGACGCGGCCGTCATCGCCGCCCTGATCGCGACGCTGGGGGCCAATATCCGGCCGCGGCACAAGAAGCAGGCCGATGCGGCGCTGGAGCAGCTGAAGCGCGACTAGTTCGAGCGCAGCCAGCCTGTGATCGACAGGCGATTAGCCGCTGCGAAACTGGCGACCTGGGTCACGGCATGATCCATGGGCACGGCGAAGATATTCAGGGCGTTGAAGCGGGGCACGAAGCCCTGTTCGATCTGACCGTCGACACCTGGAAAGATCAGCGCCCCTCCCCAGTCCATGCACCAGTCGCGGGTTAGGTTCAGCACATAGGCATAGAGCCGGTTCTTGCCCTCGGCATCGTCGTTGTGGCCGGTCAGGACGTGGCCGGGCCGATAGCGGGTGGCCTGGGCATCGGCGAAGTCGATGCGGTCGTCGCCGGTCACGCCGCGCACGAAGGCGATAAAGGCCGAGCTGTTAAAAAAGGCGGGCACGGCCGCCACGGCATCCTGAACGTCGTCGCCGATACCCTCGACCGTGATGCGCCGGGTGTCGAAGATATATTGCATGCTGTCGTCGGCGGCGTTCAGCGCGGCCTGGTCGATCCAGCTCTGCTTGCCCGGCTCGGCGGCGCGACCGCCGGTCAGGGGGATCTCGAACCGCTCCCCGCCCGCATGGACGCTGACCCGCCAGCCATCGTAGGCCTCCATCGCGGCCGTCAGGGCCTCGGCGCTGTCGGGCGTCAACACATCCGGGATGTGCAGTCGCCTATGGACCTTAAAGGCCGCACTCAGGGCCGCGACATCCAGCGACGGTGACAGCGCCAACTCAGACATCAGGCGTCGACCGTCACCACGACCTTGCCCATGACCGAGCGGTCGCCCAGGGCCTGGATGGCCTCATGCGCGCGCTCCAACGGATAGGTGCGACTGATGCGCGGCCTGATCTTGCCCTCGCTCCAGAATTTGAACAGGTCGGTCATGTTGGCGGCGTGGCCGGCCGGGTCACGGGCCACGGCGGCCCCCCAAAACACCCCGATCACCGCTACCGACTTCAGCAGGGTCAGGTTCAGCGGCAGGGACGGAATGCCCGCCGGGAAGCCGACCACTAGATAGCGCCCGTTCCAGTCCATGGATCGCAGGGCCGGTTCGCAGTAGTCGCCGCCGACCCCGTCATAGACCACGTCTGGCCCGTCGCGACCCGAGGCCAGCTTCAGCTCGCCCGACAGCTCCTTCTGGGCCGCCTTATCCATCTTGCCCGACGGATAGATCAGGCCGTTGTCCGCTCCGGCCTCTAGGGCAAACTGGACCTTGTCGTTGGTGGAGGCGGTGGCGACGACGCGGGCACCCATGGCCTTGCCCAGTTCGACGGCGGCGATGCCGACACCCCCGGCCGCCCCCAGCACCAGCAGGCTCTCGCCCGCCTTCAGCTGGGCCCGGTCCTTCAAGGCATAATAGCTGGTGCCATAGGTCATGATCAGGGCGGCGGCGGTGGAAAAGTCCATGCCGTCGGGGATCTTGATGACGCTGGTCGCCGGGACCGCCAGTCGCTCGACCAGACCGCCCCAGCCGGGCACGGCGATGACGCGGTCGCCCTTGCGCACCGAGGTGACGCCCTCGCCTACAGCCTCGACGACACCGGCCACCTCGCCACCGGGCGAGAAGGGCCGCTGCGGCTTGAACTGATACTTGTCCTCGATGATCAGGGTGTCGGGGAAGTTGATGCCCACGGCCTTCACATCGATGACGACCTCGCCCTTCATCGGACGCGGATCCATGACTTCTTCGACGACCAGGGTTTCGGGGCCGCCGGGGGCCTTGGACAGGACTGCGCGCATCGATAGGTCTTTCAGCATGAAGGCTCGCGCCCCCGTGGCGCGCATCGTGACGAGAGGCTAATCAGCCGCACGCCCGTTTGAAAGAGGCGATCCGGAGACGACCCATGACGGCCCTCATTCTTCACGGTGGCGCAGGCGCGCGGCGCGAGCGGAACTATGACGCCGAGGTCGTGCATATGCGCCAGGTCGTGGAGGCGATGAAGGCACGGCTGGAGGCGGGGGCCAGTGCGCCGGACGTGGCGGTCGAGGCGGTGGTGATGCTGGAGGACTCCGGGCTCTATGTCGCCGGACGCGGGGCCTCGCCCAATCTGGCCGGGGCCTATGAGCTGGATGCCAGCCTGATGGACGGCGCGACCCGCAAGGCGGGTTCGGTGGCCGCGCTGCAAGGGTTCCGCAATCCGGTCTTAGCGGCGCGAGCAGTGATGGACCGGACCCCGCACGTCATGCTCGCCGGCGAAGGCGCGGCCCTGTTTGCACATGACCAGGGGCTGGAGCCGATCGGGGACGAGGCGGCCTGGTTCACTCAGGCCGGTCACGGCGAGGACAATCACCCGCCGGGCACGCTGAGCCATGGCACTGTCGGTTGCTGCGTGCTGGACAGTCAGGGCCGACTGGCGGCGGCGACCTCGACGGCGGGCGTGTTCGGCAAGATGCCGGGCCGGGTCGGCGACACCCCCCTTCCGGCGTCCGGGACCTGGGCCGACGAGCGGTCCGCCACCTCCTGCACCGGACAGGGCGAGTATTTCATTCGCGTCGCCGCCGCCGCCCAGGTCGGCTGGCGCGTCGGGGCCGGACAGCCGCTTGCCGAGGCGACGCAGGGCGTCATCGATCAGATCGGTGGCATGGGCGGCGACGGCGGGCTGATTGCCCTGGACGCGATGGCAACATCGCCGCGCCGTTCAACAGCCAGGGCATGAAAAGGGCCTGGCTGACGACCGGAGGTCAGATCGGGGTTGAGGTCTTCGGACGCTGATTACCCCGAATTCACTCGTCAATGAACAGGGTTCGACTAAGTCTTCAGCACGCACAGGAGACCGATATGAAATCCCTCATCACCGCCGTGACCCTTGCGGCGCTCAGCGCCACTGCGGCCTGCGCCCCAGTAATCGAAGGTGGCCCTCCATTAGCGTTGCCGATCGGGCTTCAGGAGACCGCGCAGATCGGCTCAATCGTCATGTCGTCTGACTGGCTCGAAGCTGAGGACGACTTCGCCGACACCTTCAATGAAGAAGTGCATGAAGAGCTCCGCCGCTGCATGTGGGGCACCTCGCCGGTCGATCTTCGGGTCCACATCAACGGATTGGACCGCGCCGGCCGCCTGGAAACCCTGCTGAACGGAGAGGGCGAGCACTACCTGTCCGGCACCGTGGAGTTCGTCGATCCGGCTCGCAACAATCGGGTTCTGGGCCGTTTCCCGATCCGGGTTTCGACCAGCGCTCAGGGCCGCGTCGGCGGTCTTCTCGGCGATCGCCAGATGATGGTGTCGGAAGCCTTCGGTCGGGCCGTCTGCGAGGAGGCCTTCGGCCGCAATCCGCGTAATCCGGGCCCGCACAACGCCACCCAGGGCTGAACCGCCCCAAAATGAAAAAGGCCGGCGGAACGCTCCGCCGGCCCTTTATTATCAACGCTAGCGCTCGAAGCCTATTCTGCGGCGATTACTGCACCTTCGTCATTGGCCGGGGTCGGCTGATCCCCGCCCGCCAGGTTGCGCAGTACATAGGGCATCACTCCGCCGGCCTTAAAGTAGTCCAGCTCGGTCTGGTTATCGATGCGGCACCGGACCGGGAAGCGGGCCATCTTGCCGTCCGAGGGGCGGAACAGCTCGACCCAGATGTCCTGGCGCGGACGCAGGCGGCCGGTGTTGACGTCGGACAGGCCGCGGATCGTCACGATCTCTTCGCCCGTCAGACCCAGCTTCTGCCAGCCGTCAGCCTTGAACTGCAGCGGCACCACGCCCATTCCGATCAGGTTGGAGCGGTGGATACGCTCGTAGCTTTCGGCCAGGACGGCGCGAACGCCCAGCAGGCGGGTTCCCTTGGCGGCCCAGTCACGCGATGAGCCGGTGCCGTATTCCTTGCCCGCGAAGACGACCAGCGGACGGCCCTCGGACTGGTAGCGCATGGCCGCGTCGTAGATCGACATGGTGTCGCCCGACGGGAAGTGTTTGGTGACGCCACCCTCGATGTCCGGCGTGATCTTGTTGCGGATGCGGATGTTGGCGAAGGTGCCGCGCATCATGACTTCATGGTGGCCCCGACGCGCGCCGTAGCTGTTGAAGTCCAGGGCATCGACGCCACGGTTGGTCAGATAGACTCCGGCGGGCGAGGTCTTCTTGATCGAACCGGCGGGGCTGATGTGGTCGGTGGTGATGCTGTCGCCGAAGATAGCCAGCACGCGACCTTCGACGATGTCGGTGACCGGCGTCGGCTCCATCGACAGGCCCTCGAAATACGGGGGGTTGGCGACGTAGGTGGAGCTGTCCTCCCACTCATAGGTCTGGCCGCCCTCGATCTTGATGGCCTGCCAGTGCTTGTCACCCTTGAACACGTCCTTGTAGCGCTTGGCGAACATGGCCGGGGTGACCGACTTTTTCTGGATGGCGGCGATCTCGGCCGAGGTCGGCCAGATGTCCTTCAGGAAGACGTCCTTGCCCTTCTTGTCCTGGCCGATCGGCTCCTTGGTGATGTCGATCCGCATCGAGCCGGCGATGGCATAGGCCACGACCAGCGGCGGCGAGGCCAGATAGTTGGCCTGAACGTCGGGGTTCACCCGGCCCTCGAAGTTGCGGTTGCCCGACAGGACGGAGGTCGCGACGATGCCGTTGTCGTTGATTGTCTTGGAGATCGCCGGATCCAGCGGGCCGGAGTTGCCGATGCAGGTGGTGCAGCCGTAGCCGACCAGATTGAAGCCCAGGGCGTCCAGGTCTTTCTGCAGGCCGGCGTCGGTCAGATAGTCGGTGACGACCTGCGATCCCGGAGCCAGCGAGGTCTTGACCCAGGGCTTGACCTTCAGGCCCAGGGCGTTGGCCTTGCGCGCCACCAGACCGGCGGCGATCAGGACCGACGGGTTGGAGGTGTTGGTGCACGACGTGATGGCCGCGATGACGACGTCGCCGTCACCGACCGTGAACTTTTCACCCTCGACGTCGTAGCGGGGCGCGTCGACCGCACGGCTAAACACGTCGGTCAGGGCCGTCTCGAACGACGGCGCGGCGACGTCCAGGGCGACCTTGTCCTGCGGGCGCTTGGGCCCGGCCAGCGACGGCACGACGGTGGAGATGTCCAGTTCCAGAACGTCGGTGAAGACGGGGTCTTCCGAGGTTTCGTCGATCCAGAGGCCTTGCGCCTTGGCATAGGCCTCGACCAAGGCGACGCGCGCCTTGTCGCGGCCCGTGGCGGTCAGATAGTCGATGGTGGCGCGCGACACAGGGAAGAAGCCGCAGGTGGCACCATACTCCGGGGCCATGTTGGCGATGGTCGCCTGATCTTCGATGGTCAGGCCGCTTACGGCCGGTCCGAAGAATTCCACGAACTTGCCGACCACGCCCTTCTTGCGCAGCATCTGGGTGACGGTCAGGACCAGATCGGTCGCCGTCGTGCCCTCGGTCATCGCGCCGGTGAGCTTGAAGCCGATCACCTCGGGGATCAGCATGGGGATCGGCTGGCCCAGCATGGCGGCCTCGGCCTCGATGCCGCCGACGCCCCAGCCCAGGACGGCCAAGCCGTTGATCATGGTCGTGTGGCTGTCGGTGCCGACGACGGTGTCGGGGTAGGCGACGGTCTTCTTGCCCTCTTCTAGCGTCCAGACGGTCTGGGCCAGGTTCTCCAGGTTCACCTGGTGGCAGATGCCGGTGCCCGGCGGCACGACGCGGAAGTTGTTGAAGGCAGACGAGCCCCAGCGCAGGAAGTTGTAGCGTTCGATATTGCGCTCATACTCACGCTCGACGTTCTGGTTGAACGCTCCGGCCGTGCCGAAATGATCGACCATCACCGAGTGGTCAATGACCAGGTCGACCGGCACCAGCGGATTGATCTTAGACGCATCGGCACCGAGCGCCGACATGGCATCGCGCATCGCGGCCAGATCGACCACGGCGGGCACGCCGGTGAAATCCTGCATCAGCACGCGGGCAGGGCGGAAGGCGATCTCGTGCTCGACTGAACCCTTGTTGTCGATCCAGGCAGCGACGGCCCTCAGGTCGTTTTCGGTGACGGAAACGCCGTCTTCGTTGCGCAGAAGGTTCTCCAGAAGCACCTTCATGGAGCGCGGCAGGCGGGAAATCCCGGTCAGACCGGCTTCCTCGGCGGCAGGAAGGCTGTAATAGGCGTATTTCTTGCGCCCGACGGAAAGGTCCTGACGGGTCTTGAGGCTGTCGTTCGACGGCATGGAGAGGTTTCCTCTGGTCAACGCCGCCCGACAATCCGGTTGCACGTTCGCGCGATCCACGCAGGGGCACACAGGTCCCCGGCGCGCGCGGCGAACGCCTGCTGCGGCGACGCTGGATATAGCGATGGCAGCCGCTTGCGTCCATGTATCCACGTTGGCCACAGGGACATTGAGAAGTGTTCGCAACTGGAGGGGTGGCAGATGATTTCTGTCTCTGCCTTGACCGTCTCCCGCGGAGAGAGGGTGCTGTTCCGCAACCTGTCCTTTACCGTCGCGCCCAAAGAGGTGCTGGCCCTGACCGGGGCGAACGGGGCGGGCAAAACCAGCCTGTTGCGCGCTATAGCAGGATTCATCCGCGTCGAGGCAGGTGAAATAGCCTTCGGGAGCATGGATGTGCACGAGGCTCGCCGACGGCATCTCCACTGGCAAGGACCGATGGACGGGCTGAAAACGGCCCGCAGCGCGCGTGATGAACTGGCATTCCAGGCGCGGTTCGCCGGGGCGGACCCGGATGGTGTCGCCGCAGCCACTGACCTTTTGGCCCTGACGCCCCTGCTGGATCTGGAGGTTCGCCAGTTGTCCGCGGGCCAGCGTCGCAGACTGGCCCTGGCTCGTCTGATCGCCGCACCACGACCGCTATGGCTGCTGGACGAGCCGTTTAGTCCGCTGGATTCCCGCTGGCGCGCCGTGTTCGGCACACTCATGCAGGCCCATGTCGACAGGGGTGGAGCCGTTATCGCCGCCGTGCATGACCCCCTGCCTGTGCCGGCCCGTACGCTTGATATTGGAGCTGGCCGGTGAGCGGACTGTCGATCCTGTTCCGTCGCGAACTGGCACTGGTCTGGTCCGGCGGTGGCGGGCCTCTCTTAGCCTGCGGATTTTTTCTGTGTCTAACCGTCCTGGTGCCGCTGGCGGCCGGTGGCGATCCGGCGGGCCTGAGATCCGTCGCGGGCAGCATGGCCTGGCTGGCCCTGGCCCTGTCGTCGATCCTGTCGCTGGAGCGACTGCTCGAGCGCGACCTGGAGGACGGTGCGCTGGACCTCATCGCGCTGGGTCCCGTCCCGCTGGAACTCGTGATCATGGCCAAGGCGAAGGCCCAGTGGCTGGCCGTCGGCTGGCCCCTGGCCCTGACCGCACCCGTTGCCGCCATCACCCTGGGCCTGTCGCCGGCCCTCGCCCCGCTGGTGGGACTGTCAGCCCTGATCGGCGGGCTAGGGTTTGCCCTGACCGGAGCCTTGGGCGCGGCCCTAGCGCTTGGGTCAAAGCGCGGGGGCCTGTTGATCGCCGTCGTCGTCCTGCCGCTGTTCATCCCGCCAGTGGTCTTTGGAGCCGGAGCCCTGGAGCGGGCGACCAACAGCCTGTCCCCAGTCCCGGCCCTGGCCTTGCTTACAGCCTATGTCCTGTTCGCCGCCGTCATTGCGCCGTTCGCAGGCGCAGCGGCAATCCGGAACGCTCAAGGATAATCGCGCTCACGCCGCGAGGGTACGTGTCACGAGCGTCAGCGCATCAGGCCTTCTTCACGAACTCCGTACGCAACACCAGGCCGCGCACCTTCTCCACATTGGCCTCGATTTCGTCCGTATCGCTGGTCAGGCGGATGTTTTTGACCAGCTGACCGCGCTTCAGCGTCACCCCGCCCGAGCCCTTGACCTTGAGGTCCTTGATCAAGGTCACGCTGTCGCCGTCGGCCAGGATATTGCCGTTGGCATCCTTGGTCACGTCGTCGGTCATGGTCGTCTCCGCGCATCAGGCGCGACGCTGTAGCACAGGGATGGGGGACGTATAGCGCGGCGCGGCCAAGCCCCTTAAAGGGAGGCGGATGTTCGGCCTCGCCAATCCCGATCGGTTCCTGCGCTTCACGCGCCCGCTCACGCCTATGCTGTGGGTCGGGGCAGCCGTGCTGCTGGCCATCGGCACCTGGCTGAGTTTCGTCGCACCCGAGGACTACCAGCAGGGCGATACGGTGCGGATCATGTTCGTGCATGTGCCCGCCGCCTCGGTGGGTCTGGGCATCTATCTGGCGCTGGGCATCTCCAGCTTCTTCGCCCTGGTCTTCCGCCATCCGCTGGCCGATGCGGCGGCGCGGGCGGCCGCCCTGCCCGGAGCGGCCTATACCTTCCTGGCCCTGATCACCGGCAGTCTTTGGGGCAAGCCGATGTGGGGGGCCTTTTGGGTCTGGGGCGATGCGCGGCTGATGTCGGAGCTGGTCCTGCTGCTGTTCTACATCGGCTATATGGCGCTGAGAGCGTCGATCGACGACGAGGCCAAGGCGGCACGAGCGGCTGCGGTTCTGGGACTGGTCGGTCTAATCAATCTGCCCATCGTGAAGTTCTCCGTCGACTGGTGGAATACCCTGCATCAGCCCGCCAGCCTGCTGAGGGAAGATGGGCCGTCGGTCGCCCCGGCGATGCTGACGCCGCTGCTGATCATGATGGCGGCGTTCGGAGTCTTCTTCCTGGCCTACTGGATCACCTCGATCCGCACCGAGATCGTGCGCCGCCGGGTGATGTCGCTGAGCGCCCGCCGCGCCATGGAGGCCGATCATGCCTGATCTGGATATGGGAGCCTACGGAGCCTACGTCTGGCCGTGCTGGGCGATCAGCGCAGTCGTGTTGACCGCCTTGACCATGCGGGCGTTGATGGCCTCGCGCCGCTGGAAGTCGGCTCTGAAGCGGCTGGAGGACGACAGGTTATGAACCGCTGGCTTGCCCTCATTCCGCTGGCACTGCTGGTGGGGCTGGTCGTGTTCGCGGCGCTGAAACTGGGCGATGTGGCGTCGAGGTCGCTGTCTCAGGGCCAGACCCTGGGCAGTGAATATCGCCCAGCCGCCCTCGTCGGCCAGACCATCCCAGAGACGGTTCTCCCCATCCTCACCGGCACAGAGGCGGGGCCAGGCCAGGTCGATCTGAAGACCGCCGGCGTCGGCAAGCCTATGCTGGTCAATGTATTTGCCAGCTGGTGCGCGCCCTGCCGCGTGGAACACCCTCGGCTGCTTGCCTTGCGTGAACAGGGTGTGGCTGTCGTCGGCGTGGCTTGGAAAGACGATCCCGTCGCCACACGCGCCTTTCTGGACGAACTGGGCGACCCCTATTCGATCGTGCTGGTGGACCGGGAGGGTCGCGCCGGGCTGGACCTGGGCATCACCGGTGCACCCGAAACCTTCGCCGTCGATGCCATGGGGAAGGTTGTAGCGAAATTCTCCGGCCCGCTGGTCAGCGATGCCGAGGTCGACCGGCTTGTGGAGGCCATGCAGGCGCCGGCCAGGCCCCTGCCGACCGCCACACCGCGCCCTGCAGAATAAGGCGTTAACCCTCTCCACACCGTTTTCGTTAACCTTGTCGGCATGAGCGCGATTCGGCCTGACCTGCCCTCCACCCTGTTCCCGACGGCCCCGCAGCCGGCGGCACAGGCGGCGCGCTCGTCCGACTTTTTCCGTGCCGCCCTGGCCGGAATTTCGCCAACGCCGGTGACGAAGACGGAGGTCGCCGTGCGGCCCTCAATCACCACAGCGTCGCGCTCCGACAGCACCGGCTCCGCCATGCAGCGCGACCTACGCCCCGGCTCGCTGGTCGATATCCGCGTCTGACTTCACGCGAAAATGAGCGGCGCATCTGGGCGCGCCGTGTTTATGGTCGCGCATGCGTAACCGGGGCTGGATCATACCCGCGGCGGCCCTCGGGCTCGCCCTCGTCGCGGCGACCTCGACCGCCCAAACGACAGGCGTGCCCGAAGTGCGCCATCAGGTCCCCGGTCCCAGCGATGCCGTCGTGGTCGAACTGTTCACCGCCCAGGGCTGCGGCGTCTGCGCCGAGGCCAACACCCGGCTGGAAGCCGTCGCCGATGAGCCTGGCGTGATCGCCCTGACCTATGCCGTCGATTACTGGGACTATCTAGGCTGGCGGGACACCTTCGCGCGGCCAGAGTTCGCCCAGCGGCAGAGAGCCTATCGCCGTCCCTTGCGCGTGCGCGACGTCTCCACGCCCCAGATCGTCATCAACGGCCGTCGTCAGGTGGCCCCGGCCCAACCGCCCGCTCTTCAGGCGGCCATCGACGAGGAGGCGACGCGTCCGGCCAATCCGCCCGAGATCGAGTTTCGCGAAACAGGCGACCGAGTTGGCGTGGGATCCGGCACATCTCCTGAAGGCGGGGCGGAGGTCGTAGCCGTGCGCTACATGCCCGGCGCACAGACCGTTGTGGTATCGTCGGGCGAGAACCGTGGCCGCCGCCTGCGTCACACCAATGTGGTCGTTGGGGTGGAGACCCTGGGGGAGTGGAGCGGTCGCCCGGTCCTTTATCCCCTGCCTGATGAAATGGCTCAGGGTGAGGCGGTCGCCGTGCTGATCCAGGCCAAGGGCAGTCGCCGTATTCTGGCCGGTGCCGTGCTGGCACCGCGCTGACGCTGTCCCGACGGAATCATCAGGTTTGGTCAGTGGCGCAGGTCGCGCGCCCTGGCAGACCCTGTAAAATCGACGGCTGAGGGCCCGAAGCGGCAAAGGCGACGCGATGAAACCCCTGCATTTCTCGGCAATGATCGTCCTGGCCGCAACGACCGCCTTGCCTGCCCAGGCCACCTATGCGCCGCATGCCTCTACTCAGCTTCCGGCAAGCGCAAACGAGACACCGGAGTCCCGGGGCGTCTCGAGAGCCCTGATGGTGGCCTATCTGGTCGACTGGTCCCGCGAGACTCGGGACGCCGAAGGTCTGCTGACGGCTGCGCGAATGTTGGACGACGTGCCGATGCGGACCGGACCAGATGGGGACGCAGGTCTCACGCCCGTTCTGACGCCTCAGGGCCTGCGTCAGGAGGCAGCCGCCTTGGGCCAAAACCAGAACGATGTGGAGGACATTGTGGTGACCGGGTCGCGCATTCGGCGTCAGCCCCCAAGCAGCGCAGAGGCCGCAGCGCCACCGCCGGCACCAGGACCGCTTCCTGCGGCTCCACCTCCACCGCCGCCCGCTGTGGTACCACCCCCCGCTCCAGCTGTGCCGATGCCCGCCGCACCCCCCGCGCCCATGCTGGGTGTCAGGGCTTCACCTTTCGGGGTGGGGCCGATCTCGACCGTCAAGCGACTGAACTCGCGCGAACGCTGGAGCTTCAATATCGATGCGCGTGGGGCCCAGCTGCTCAGGGTCGCAGCCATTGGCGACGGGGACACCAACATCGATCTGGTGGTGCGGAATGATCGGGGCCAGGTTCTCTGCGCCGACGGTCTGGACGACCACTACCCCAGCTGCACCCTGTCGCCGGCGACAGCGGCCCGCCTGAGGATCGACATCGTCAACCGGGGCGACGTCTGGACCAAGGTTCAGATCCTCAGCAACTAGGCCCCGGCCTTCTTCGCAAAGGCAAGCGCGCCGTCGGCCAGCATCGGCACCTGGGCGGCCATCGTTCGAGCATGGGCCGAGGCAGCCGTGCCGTCCCTCACCCGCCCCGCGATCCCTTGGCAGATGGCGGCCAGACGGAACAGGTTGTAGGCGAACAGCCAGTCCAGATTAGCGGGGATCTTGCCGCCCGTCTGCCGGGCGTACCGTTCTGCTGTTTCGGCCACCGACGGGATACCCAAGGCTTCGATGTCGATCCCGGCCAGGCCGTTCTTCTGGGTCGCCGGAATGACCCAGGCGATCAGCAGGTAGGAAAAGTCCGCCATCGGATCACCCAAGGTGGACAACTCCCAATCCAGCACGGCCCGCACCCGAGGCGCGTCCGGAGCCATGATCAGATTGTCGAGGCGGAAGTCGCCGTGCACGATCCGCGTCGGCCCCTGCGGCGGCAGGGTGGCAGGCAGAAATTCGATCAGTCGCTCCATCGCCGCGTTCGGTTCGATCTCGGACGCGCGATACTGTTTGGTCCAGCGCCCGACCTGCCGCTCGAAATAGTTGCCGGGCCGGCCGTAGTCGCCCAGTCCGATGGCGGCGGGATCGAACGCATGCAGGGCGGCCAGGGCATCGACCTGGGCGTCATAAATGCTGCGCCGATCAGCGGGGGACATGCCGGGCAGTTTGAGGTCCCACAGCACCCGACCCTCGACCTTGTCCATGACATAGAACATTGAGCCGATCACGCTATCGTCCGGACACAGAGTATACGGGCGTGCGACGGGGTAGCCCTGCGCGTGCAAGGCCGAGATGACCGTGAACTCACGGTCGACAGCATGGGCCGAGGGCAGCAGCGTGCCCGGCGGCTTGCGGCGCAACACATAGGTGTGACCCGGCGTGGTGAGTTCGTAGGTGGGATTGGACTGGCCGCCCTTAAACTGGCGGACCGTCAGCGGACCTGCATAGCCTTCAACATTCTGCGTCAGCCAGCGTTCGAGCGCCGGTTCGTCGAGCCGGTAGCGCGGGTCGACCTCGCGCGTGCCGGAAAAGGCCGCCTGGGCGTCGACGTTGATGTTGTCATCTTGGGTGGTGGCAGCGTCGGTCTGGGTCATGCGTCATCCGGGTTTGCGGCGATGATGGCCGCGCGCACCGCTCCGCGCCAGCCCTTCAGCAATGCTTCGCGCGTGGACGCACCCATGCGCGGCGTCCAGACCGCGGGAGCCTCGACCGGGTGGTCGTCCAGATCGTCGATCAGTCCCCCGCCGAGCGCCGCCAGCTTGGCCGCACCCAGCGACGTCATCTCTTGAAACGCCGGGCGCTCGACCGTGATGTCGCAGATGTCGGCCACGAACTGCATGGCAAAAGCATTGGCGGTCACACCACCGTCAACCTTCAGTACCTTCAGCCTGGGCGCACCGTCACGGGCCAGGGCGTCCAGCAGATCGCGCGTCTGATAGGCCAGGCTTTCCAGCGCCGCCCGTACCATATGGGCTGGACCAGTATCCCGCGTCAGGCCGACGATGGTGCCGCGCGCCTCAGGTTCCCACCAAGGCGCGCCCAGTCCGGTGAAGCCTGGTACCAGATAGACGCCGCCATTGTCGGGCAGGCTCTGCGCCATGGCCTCGGACTGGCGCGACTCGGAGATGACTTTCAGCCCGTCGCGCAGCCACTGGATCGCCGACCCTGCCGAGAAGATCGACCCCTCCAGCGCATAGGCGATCTGGCCATTGGCGTCGTAACCCAGCGTGCCCAGCAGCCGGCTGGTCGAGGCGACCGGCTCCGATCCCACATTGGCGACCAGAAAGGCTCCGGTCCCATAGGTGATCTTGGCGTCGCCGGGGTTCAGCGCGCCGTGCGCCACCAGCGCAGCCTGCTGATCGCCCGCCGCGCCATGGATAGGCAAGGCAGATCCGAACAGTGACGGCTCGGAGTCCCCCAGATGATCGGCACAGCCGCGTATTTGGGGCAGGGCTGAAAGGGGAACATCAAACAATGCGGCCAGATCGGGTCGCCAATGGCGGGATTTCAGGTCCATCAGCGAGGTACGGCTGGCATTCGTCGCGTCGGTGACGTGACTGGTGCCCACCGTCAGCTTCCAGATCAACCAGCTTTCGATCGTGCCCAGCTTCACCTGGCCCAAAGCCGCCCCGTCGCGCGCGCCCGGCACAGCGTCAAGGAGCCAGGCGAATTTGGAGGCTGAAAAATAAGGATCGAGAATCAGACCCGTCGCGGCCTGAACCTCCGGCTCATGCCCCGCCGCAACCAGATGTGCGGTCACATCGGTCGTCCGCCGATCCTGCCAGACGATGGCGCGATGCAGAGGCTCGGAAGTTTGCGCGTCCCACAGCACCGCCGTCTCGCGCTGGTTTGTGATGCCGATGGCCGCAAACCGTCCGACACCGCCCGCCTTGCGGATTACCTCACGACAGGTCTGCAGCGTGGCCGACCAGATCTCGGCCGCGTCATGCTCGACCCATCCGGACTTCGGAAAATGCTGCTGCAGTTCGATCTGGCTGACCGCCACCGGTTGGAGTCCGCCTTCCGGGGCCGATTCGAAGGCGATGGCGCGCGACGAAGTCGTGCCCTGGTCGATGGCGAGGATCAGGCTTTTCATCACGGCAGTCTTAATGCGCTATCGCTCTTTGGGCTACTTGAGCGCGGGGTTACGCAAAGCCCGCCCGCCGAGTTAAGAGGGGCCATGCACACCGCCTCCTTCGAGGGCGTCCGCGACGCCGCCCGCCAGATCGCCGGCCACGCGGTCCGCACCCCGTTAATCGAAAGTCCGGCCCTGAACGAACGGCTGGGCGGACGCGTATTGATGAAGGCCGAGAACCTGCAGGTGGCGGGGGCCTTCAAGTTCCGCGGGGCGTGGAACCGGATCAGCCGCCTGAGCGCCGACGAACTGGCCCGCGGCGTCGTCGCCTATTCTTCGGGTAATCATGCCCAGGCGGTGGCCGCCGCCGCACGCCGCATGGGTACTCACGCCATCATCGTCATGCCCGCCGACAGCCCGAAGGTGAAGGTCGAAGGTGTCATCGCCTTCGGCGGCGAGGTGCGGATGTACGATCGCTATTCCGAGAGCCGCGAGGCCATCGGCGAAGAGATCGCGGCCACCAGGGACAGCGTCCTGGTGCGCCCCTTCGACGACCCCTTCATCATCGAAGGACAGGGCACGACGGGACTGGAAATCGTCGAACAGGCCCGCGAGCAGGGTGTCGAGCGGATCGATCAACTGCTGTGTGGTGCGTCGGGCGGCGGGCTGATCGCCGGGATCAACCTGTCGATGGCGGCTCTCTCGCCAGCGACGCCCGTGATCGGCGTCGAGCCCGAAGCCTATAACGATACCCTGCTGTCACTCTCAACCGGCGAGCGGATGACGCACGCGCCAGTGGCGCATCCTTCGATCTGCGATGCCCTGATGACCGACCGGCCCGGCGAGCTGACCTTTCCGATCAACCGGCGCCTGGACCGCGTTGTCACCGTATCGGATGCGGAAGTCGCGGAGGCTGTCGCCTATTCTTTCCGGGCCCTGAAACAGGTGGTCGAGCCAGGCGGGGCCGTATCGCTGGCCGCCCTGCTGTCAGGCAAAGTCGAGGCGGCGGGCAAGACGACGGTCCTCGTACTATCCGGCGGCAATGTCGATCCGGGTCTGTTCTCGGACATTATCGAGGGCCGATTCGTCGCCCATTGATCGCGCCGGGCAACCCGGTCAGTCTGGTCCCGAAACCCAGACGAGGACCGCCATGCCCAAGCCCAGCGAACTGCAATCCCTGATCGGCACCGAGGTCGGGGTCTCCAGCTGGATCGAGATCGACCAGGCCCGCATCGACACCTTCGCCGAGGTCACCAACGATCACCAGTTCATCCATGTGAATCCCGAACTGGCCAAGCAGACCCCATTCGGCACCACCATCGCCCACGGCTTCCTGACGCTCAGCCTGGCGTCCGGCATGTCCTATGAAGCCGTCGCCCCGCTGGAGGGCGTGGTCATGGGCGTCAACTACGGCTTCGACAAGCTGCGCTTCCTTGCGCCGGTGCCGGTCAATTCGAGAGTGCGCGGCCGGTTCAAGCTGCTGTCCGCCGAGGACAAGGGCGGTGGCCGCTGGCTGATCAAGCACGAACTCACCGTCGAGATCGAGGGCGGGGACAAGCCCGCCCTGATCGCCGAGTGGCTGGGCATGCAGATGGTCGGCGGTTGAGCCTCAGCCCGCGACCACGACCAGCTTGCGGTTCACGAACTCCTTGATCCCCAGGTCGCCCAGCTCGCGACCATAGCCGGAGCGTTTGACGCCGCCGAACGGCAGCTCAGGCATGGAGGTGGTCGGAGTGTTGATGAAGACCATGCCGGCCTCGATCCGCGAGGCCAGCTTGCGGGCGCGGTCAGCGTCGCCCGAAAAGATCGAGCCGCCCAGACCGTAGGGAGAATCGTTGGCGAGGGCGACGACGGCATCGTCGTCATCGACGACATAGAGCTGGGCTACGGGTCCAAAGAACTCCTGATGGAAGGCAGGGTTGTCAGAGGTGATCCCGGTCAGGATGGTGGGTTCATAGAAGAAGCCCTTGCGATCCGCGCGCTTGCCGCCAAGCAGCAGCTCAGCTCCATGTTCGACAGCGGCATCGACCTGTGTCGTCAGGCCCTCCAGTGCGTCTTCGGACGACAGCGGGCCGAGAGTTGTTGAAGCGTCCTGCGGGTCACCCATGACGGCGGATTTCAAACCGTCCGTGAAGGCGGCGATGAAGGCGTCGGCGACCGCCTTTTGGACGATGAAACGCTTGGCACCCGTACAGACCTGGCCGGCGTTGGCCAGGCGCGCTTCGGCTCCAGCCTTGGCGGCGGCGGCCACATCGGCATCATCCAGCACGACGAATACATCGCTGCCGCCCAGTTCCAGGGTGGACTTCTTCAGCATCTCAGACGCGCGCGCCGCGACCTTGGAGCCTGCGCCCTCCGACCCGGTCAGGGCGACCCCTTGGATGCGGTCGTCACCGATCAGGTCGGACACCTGCTCCGAGGAGATGAAGAGCGTCGCCACCATTCCTTCGGGCGCACCGGCATCCTTGACCAACCCCTCGAACATCTCCGCACAGCCCGGCACGATGCCTGCGTGCTTGAACAGCACCGGATTGCCGACCGCGATGGCCGGGGCGATCACGCGGATCAGCTGATAGATCGGGAAATTCCACGGTTCGACGGCCAGCAGCACGCCGACAGGATGATGCTGCACCCAGGCCTCGCCCAACTGGCTGTCATAGGGCTGGGGCTTCAGAAGCTCGGGGGCCTTCTCGGCATAGTATTGCGCGATGCCGGCGCACAGCTCGATCTCCTGGCTGCCCTGGGTGACCGGCTTGCCCATCTCTTCGGCCATCTTGGCCGCGAAGTCGTCGCTGCGCTCCGTCAGCAGCTCGGCCATACGCGACAGGACTTTCAGACGCGGCGCGATATCGCCTTGGCACCAGTCGGATTTGAAGACGTCATCCGCCTTGGCCAGAGCGGCCTCGACCTGATCATCCGTATGCGGATCGTATGCCTTGACGACGGTTTCGGTGAAGGGGTTCAATGTGCGGTAGGCCATGATGTGTCCGATCGGCGAGGTGACGGGTCACAGCCAAACGCTGTCCGCTCCCACCCGTTGCCGCGACCTGACGCCACGCGCCCCCGGACGATCAGTCGAAGGTTTCCGCATAGAGGCCGGTCAGACTCTTCGGACGCCACGCCTGGGTCGCTGCCGCACCCGCCAGACCGGCGGCAGCGCCGACGAGCCCAAACATCACGATCAGCATCAGCGTGCGTGTCGCGGACTGCGTCGTCTGGAACAGAGCAGCGGCATTGGGCCCAGAGAAGAGCGCGAACAGCACACCCTCCAGCATGGTCACGACTGCACCAATCGCCGCCGCTTGGGCCAACCAGCCCTGTTGTCCCTTCCACACCCGCGAGGTGACGGCACCGGCCAAGCCTGCGATCAGCGACGGTAGAATCGTCAGGACCACACCGACCAGAACCATGCCCGCCAAGGCGAAACGGACGGTTTTCTCCGGCCAGATCAAGCGATCGATGACGACGACCAAAGGGAAGGTCAGCCCTCCCGCGATCGGTCCGACGACCAAAAACGTCGCCGCCAACCCAAGCCTGCGGCCGATCTGGCGGCTCGGCCGCGACATGGCCTTAGACCTCGCCGAGGCACCGCAGGGCGACTTCCAGGTTCCGCAGGCCGTCTTCGCCGGTCACCGCCGGCGTCTCGCCGGTACGGATGGCGTGGGCGAAGGCTTCAAGTTCCTTCTTCAGCGGCTCGCTGGGCCAGCTCATGACGCCGCGGGTCGAATAGCTGCCGTCGGGCTGCTGGCCGAAATACTCGGTGACCTGGCGGGTCATCAGGTCGGCGACGACGAACTTGTTCTGGGTGGCGACCTGCAGAGTGCGGGTCTTGTAGGGTGTGACCCAGTTAGTCGTGATGTGGGCGATCACACCATTCTCCAGCCGGAACTGCAGCAGGGCCGTGTCCTCGCGATCCGCCTTGGTCCGGGCCAGCTGCGGCTGGATCTCGACGATCTCACTGTCGGTCAGATGGCGGATGATGTCGATGTCGTGGACGGCTAGATCGATGACCACCCCGACCTCGCCCATGCGTGGCGGGAACGGACCGACGCGGGTGATCTGGATGGAGATGACCTTTTCGTCGGCGATGGCACGCTTGACGGCATCGACCGCCGGGTTGAACCGCTCGACCTGACCGACCATCAGGACGCGGTTATTGGCCTTGGCCGCATCGATCAGCCGCTGGGCATCGGCCACGGTCGCGGCGATCGGCTTTTCGACCAGCACATGCACCCCGCGCTCCAGCAGGGCCACACCCAGATCGGCATGGGTTCGGTTGGGGGTCGAGACCACCGCCGCCTCCAGCCCGGCCTCGACAAAGGCCTCGACCGAGGTCACCGGCGTCGCGCCATACAGCTCGGCCACGCCCTGAGCCGTCACCGCATCGGCGTCGAAGATGTGGGTCAGATCGAAGTCGCGGATGTCGCCCAGCACGCGGGCATGGTTGCGGCCCATGACGCCGACGCCGGCGACGCCAACCTTCAGGGGGGTCTGGTTCTGGTTCATGCGATCAACCCTTGAAGGACGCGACGGCGTCGATGATGCGGCCTTGCGTCGGCGCGTCGAGGTCCGAGTGCATGGGCAGGCTAACGACCCGCTCCTTCAGCCGCTCGGTCACCGGCAGACTACCCTCGCCCGCCGAGAAGCGCGCATAGGCCGGCTGCAGATGCATGGGTACGGGATAGTAGACAGCGGTGGGTACGCCCTGATCCTTCAGATGCGCGGCCAGGCCATCGCGGTTCTCATGCTCGACCGTGTACTGGGCCCAGATGGAGACGCCGCCATCGATGACCTGCGGCACGCTGGCGACGTGCGGAGCCAAGCCGATATTGTAACGGTCGGCGGCGGCGTTGCGCCATTCGATCTCCTGGCTGAAGACCTTCAGCTTCTCGATCAGGACGGCGGCCTGGATGGTGTCGAGGCGGCTGTTCATGCCGATGCGCATGGCCAGGTATTTGGGGTCGTGGGCGAACTCGGCGGCACCCGCCTGCATGTCCTTGGCCACGACCTTGCCGTGGACACGCAGGGAATCCATCTCCTGGGCCAGGTCCTCGTCGTCTGTCAGCACCGCCCCACCGTCGCCGTAGCAGCCCAGCGGCTTGGCCGGAAAGAAGCTGGTGGTCGTCACATCTGCCCATTTGATTGGATGATCGCCGTGCAGGGTGCAGCCGAACCCCTGGGCCGAGTCCGAGATCAGTTTCAGCCCGTACTTGTCGCAGATCGCGCGGATGGCGGGATAGTCGGCGGGCTGACCGAACAGATCGACGGCGACGACGACGCGGGGCTTCAGCCGCCCCTCCTTCAGCGTCGCCTCGATCATGGACTCAAGATGGGCCGGGTCCATGTTGAAGGTCTTCGCATCCACATCGACGAAGACCGGCGTCGCCCCCAGCCAGGGCACGACCTCGGCCGTCGCGGTGAAGGTGAAGCTGGGACAGAAGACGGCGTCGCCCGTGCGGATGCCCCAGGCGATCAGCGGCAGGATCAGGGCGTCAGTCCCGTTTGCGCAGCCCAGGGCGTGTTTCGCCTGTCCGAACGCGGCCAGATCGGCCTCGAACTGACGAACCTGTGGCCCCATGACCCAGGCCCCGCCGACGACCGCCTCCTGAATGGCGGCCTCGATCTTTCCGCCGAGGCGAAGGCGCTGTGCCTGAAGGTCGATGAAGGGGATGGTCATGCGGAATGGCTCCGAAGGCGCGACATAGTGGGTCGGGCAGGTGACGCCGCCAGCTTGCGGCGCGTCGGGAGGCTGGTCACTAGCAAAAAGCGTCCGCTCGCGCCAAATCGCGCAGGGTCACATCCGGTGACGGCTTGCAACGAAGCGGGCGCGACCGCTTGCCAGTCCGACCCGGCTTCGCCTAATCCCGGCACATGACCCCAGGCCGCCCCGCCGCCTTTCTCGATCGTGACGGCGTGCTGATCGAGGACGTCGGCTATCCTCACCGCGCCGATCACTTGCGCCTGATGCCCGGTGCCGCAGCGGCCGTCCGCATGCTGAACGCGGCGGGCTTCGTCTGCGTCATCGTGACCAATCAGTCGGGCGTAGCGCGCGGTATGTTCGGCCTGGAGCAGATGCAGGCCTTCAATGGCCTGCTGGTCCAGACCCTGGCCGACGACGATGCTCGCATCGATGCCGTCTATGCCTGCCCCTATCATTCCGAAGGTTCAGTCGCGTCCTTCATCCATCCCGATCATCCCGACCGAAAGCCCAATCCCGGGATGATCCTGAGGGCCGTGGTCGAGCATGGGCTGGACCCCGATCGTTCGCTGATGATCGGCGACCAGCCGTCGGATATGGAGGCGGCCCGGCGTGCCGGCGTATCGGGCTTTCACTTCGACGGTGGCGATCTGCACCGGTTCGTCGCCGACCTGCTGGGCGACTGAGCACATCCCCATGCAGCCGATCGGACGCATGGGATTTCTCCCGACCATGAATTACTGTGCCGGAAGCACACGGAGCCTGCCATGCCTGCCAACTTCGTCGAACGCCGCTGGAAAAGCGCCGACGGCCTGAATCTGTCGGCCCGGGACTATGCCGCCGTGGCCGGTCAGGCGAAGCTGCCGGTCATCGCCATCCATGGACTGACGCGCAATGCGGCCGACTTCGAGGTCATCGCGCCTCAGATTGCCTTGGCCGGGCGTCGTGTCCTGGCTGTCGATGTACGGGGCCGCGGCCAATCCGACCGCGCCACAGATCCCATGACCTATCAGCCCGCGACCTATGCCCAGGACGTGCTGGCCCTGATGTCGGCGCTGGGCATCGAACGGGCGGTCTTTATCGGCACCTCCATGGGCGGGCTAATCACCATGGCCATCGCGGCGATCCGCTCAAAGGTCGTGGCCGGGGCGATTCTGAATGACATCGGGCCCGAAGTCTCACCCGTGGGACTGGCCCGTATCGCCAGCTATGCCGGGCAGCCGACTATCATCAACGACTGGGCCGACGCCGCCGCTCATGCCAGACGTTTGAACGAGATCGCCTTCCCGCACTACACCGACGCGGACTGGGACGCCTTCGCCCGCCGAACTTTCCGCATCGGCACCGAAGGGGCACCGGTGCCAGACTACGATCCCGACATCGCCGTGCCGATCCGTGCCGCCGGAGCCAAGGCCCTGGTTCCCAATCTGTGGCCCATGTTCGGGCGGCTGACACGCGGGCGCCAGGTTCTGCTGGTTCGCGGCGAAACCTCAGACCTGCTCAGCCCCGAGATCGCGGCCAAGATGCGCAAGCGCGCGCCCAAGATGGACTATGTCGAAGTCCCTGGAGTGGGACATGCGCCCATGCTGGATGAGCCGGCGGTCAAGGAGGCCCTGTTCCCCTTCCTGAGCGAGCTGCCCTGACCTAGTCCGGGACGTTGGCGTCCAGTTCGTCGAGCCAGACCCGTGCTGTGGCATCGGACGGGGCCCGCCAGTCGCCGCGCGGCGATAGCGAGCCGCCCGTGACCACCTTGGGTCCGTTCGGGACGGTCGAGCGCTTGAACTGACTGGTCTGGAAGAAGCGGACCAGGAACTTGCGCAGCCAAGCCTTGATGGTGGCCAGATCGTATTCGACCTTTTCGTTGTCCGGAGAGTTCGCGGGCCAAAGTCCCGTCGCGGCATCCTTCCACGCCTGATGCGCCAAATACGCCACCTTGGACGGCTTCAGGCCGAAGCGGGTGATGTAGAAAAGGAAGAAATCGTTCAGCGCATACGGCCCGACCGTCGCCTCGGTCGACTGAATCTGGCCGTCCCTGGCCGGCACAAGCTCGGGCGAAATCTCGGTGTCCAGAATGGCCTGCAGGACTTCGCCCGCTGCGCCCTCGTGCTCGCGTGCCGCGACCCAGCGGATCAGGTGCCGGATCAGGGTCTTCGCCACGCCGCCATTGACGTTGTAGTGGCTCATATGGTCGCCGACGCCATAGGTGGCCCAGCCCAGAGCCAGCTCGGACAGGTCGCCGGTCCCCAGCACCAGACCGCCGTTCTGGTTGGCCAGACGGAACAGATAATCGGTACGCAGACCGGCCTGAACATTTTCGAAGGTGATGTCGTGAACCGGCTGGCCCTCGGCATAGGGGTGGCCGATGTCCTTCAGCATCCGCTCGGCGGCGGGCCGAATGTCGATCTCTGCACCGGTGATACCCAGCGCTTTCATCAGCGCCCAGGCGTTGGACTTGGTGCCCTCCGAGGTCGCGAACCCCGGCATGGTGAAGCCCAGAATGCCCGTGCGCGGCAGGCCCATGCGGTCGAAGGCGCGGCAGGCGACCAGCAGGGCCTGGGTCGAATCCAGACCGCCCGACACCCCGATGACTAGGCTCTGCGACCCGGTCGCCTTCAACCGGCGCATGAGGCCCTGGACCTGGATGTTGAAGGCCTCGAAACAGTCCTGATCCAGACGCGCCGGATCGTCCGGCACAAAGGGGAAGCGGTCCAGCGGCCGCATCAGATCGGTCGCCCCCTCGCGCTCGCCCGCTTCGAACGGCACGATGGTGGCGGGTTCACCCTCAAGTCGCGCGCAGTCGGCGAAGGTGCCGTTGCGCAGGCGGTCCAGACCGATCCGCTCCACATCTACGTCGGCGATGGTCAGATGGCTCTCCAGCGCGAACCGCTCTCCCTCGGCCAGTTTCGCGCCCAGTTCATGGATCGTCGCCTGACCATCCCAGGCCAGATCGGTGGTGCTTTCGCCCCAGCCGGAGGCGGTGAAGACATAGCCACACTGGGCCCGCATCGACTGGCTGGCACACAGCACGGCGCGTTCGTCCGCCTTGCCGATCACGATGTTGGAAGCCGACAGGTTCAGCAGGATGCGTGCCCCCGCCAGTGCCGCCCGCGTCGAGGGCGGCTGCGGGGCCCAGAAGTCCTCGCAGATTTCGGCGGCGAAGACGAAGCCGGGGCGATCGACTGCCTCGAAGATCAGGCCGGGCGCGAAATCGACCGTCTCACCGTTCAGCAGGACCGTATCCTCGGCACGGCTGGCGGCGGGCGCGAACCAGCGTTTCTCATAGTATTCCCGATAGTTGGGCAGATAGGTCTTGGGAACCACGCCCAGCACCGAGCCCGATCCCAGCACGACGGCACAGTTGAACAGGGCGTCGCCACTGCGGACCGGGGCTCCGATCACGGCGACCAGACCGGCCGCATCCGCAGCCTCGGCCAGGACGGCGATCTGACGTTCGACCTCGGCCAGAAGAGCGTCCTGCATCAGCAGGTCGTCGATGGCATAGCCGCTGAGGCTCAGTTCGGGAAAGACGATCAGGTCCACGCCCTGCTCGCCCGCCCGCCGGATCAGCGCGGCGTGCTCCCCGGCATTGGACACGGGATCGGCGGTGTGCACCACCGGCGTGGCGGCGGCGACGCGGACGAAGCCGTGTGTGCGTGCGGAATGGAAGGGGTGAGTTTGGGGCAAGGGCGGCATCCTGATCGCCGACACTGTAACGGTCCGGCCTGACAGCGTCATCCTCGGACTTGCGGGTCGATGCCGTGTGCGGATTGAGCTGATGACGCGCCCGTCCCGCCCCGCTAAACCCGACGGATGAACGATACGCCGAAAAAGGGCTGGCTCTCGCGGTTGAGCGAGGGGTTGAGCCGCTCCTCCAGACAGATGACCGACCAGGTCGTCGCCACCTTCGTGAAGGAGCCCCTGTCCGAGACCGCTCTGGAACAGCTGGAAGAGCATCTGCTGGAGAGCGACCTGGGCCCCGCCGCGACCGACCGGATCGTCGAGCGGTTCCGCGAGTTGCGCTTCGGCAAGGGGGCCGACGAGCGCGAGGTCAAGGAGGCCCTGGCCGAGGCCGTGGCCGCCGAACTGATCAACCATCAGGCCCGCTACGAACCGCTGAACGGAGCCAGGCCTTTCGTGACCCTGTTTGTCGGGGTCAACGGCTCGGGCAAGACGACGACCCTGGGCAAGATCGCCTCGGACCTGACCGGCCAAGGGGCCAAGGTCATGATCGTGGCCTGCGACACCTTCCGGGCCGCGGCGCGCGAGCAGCTGAAGGTCTGGGCCGATCGGG
Source organism: Brevundimonas sp. (assembly GCF_041919755.1). Classification (GTDB taxonomy): domain Bacteria; phylum Pseudomonadota; class Alphaproteobacteria; order Caulobacterales; family Caulobacteraceae; genus Brevundimonas. Next base: position 44,820 of record NZ_JAYRTD010000003.1, read on the forward strand.
CGGGCGCGACTTTCGAGAGCCGTCGCGACGGAGCCGATCCCGCCGGGCTGGCCTTCGACGCCTACAGCCGAGCCAAGGCCGAGGGCTACGACGTGGTCCTGATCGACACCGCCGGGCGTTTGCAGAACAAGTCCGCCCTGATGGACGAACTGCTGAAGATCGTGCGGGTCATCAAGAAGATCGACCCTGAGGCCCCGCACGAGACGCTGCTGGTGCTGGACGCCACAGTCGGACGCAATGCGCTGGAGCAGGAGAAGATCTTCGGGCGGACGGCCTATGTCTCCGGCGTGGTCATGACCAAGCTGGACGGTACGGCGCGGGGCGGGGTTCTGGTGCCCGTGGCCCAGGCGTCGGATGCGCCGATCAAGCTGATCGGCGTCGGCGAGGGCGTCGACGACCTGCAACCCTTTGACGCCCGGGCCTTTTCAAGGTCGCTGGTGGGACTGGAAGATTGACCCGCATGACCGAGACCGACAACGCGCCCGAACTGGATCCGACTCCGCCCCAGGGCGAGAAGACCTCCGGCCTGCGTCAGGCAGTGGATTTCGGCGGCCTGCTGGCCTTCGGCCTGGCCTTTCTGGTGCTGCGCCTGCGCGGGATGAGCGGAGACGAAGCGCTGGTCAATGCGACCTGGGCCCTGGTCGCGGGTTCGGCCGTAGCGGTGGTCGTCGGTCTGGTGGTCGAGAAACGGCTGGCACTGATGCCGCTGCTGGTCGGCGGGTTCGCGCTGGTATTCGGCCTGCTGACCCTGCTGACCGGCGATGGCTTGTGGGTCAAGATCAAGATCACGGCCCTGAACGGCGGCCTGGCTGTGGCGCTGCTGGGGGGCTATCTGCTGCACAAGCAGCCTTTGAAGGCGCTGCTGGGCACCGTCATTCCGATCAACGACCGGGCCTGGCGGACGCTGACCCTGCGATACGGCCTGTACTTCCTGGCCGTAGCCATCGTGAACGAGGCGGTGCGCAGCGAGGCGCTGGTAGCGATGGTCACGCCGCGTATCGGCCTGGGTCATCTGGACCCGGCGGATGTCTGGGTCAGTTTCCGGGGCGTGCTGTGGATCGTGTCCTCCGTATTCGGCCTGTCGCAGTTGCCGCTGATCATGGGCAATCTGACATCGGCGGATAAGCCGGTCGACCCGATGGCTCCCGCAGGCCCGGACACGGCACCCTGAGAATCTTCGTCCGTCGTCAAACCGTAAAATGCGACTGCTAAGCCTTCCGGCAACCGCAGGGGATACGGTTTCATGGTCAAGTCCGGCAACAAGTCCAAACGCGGTGGCCTCTCGGCGTCGCCCAGCCATCTGATGCATCGTGCGCTGCAACTGGCGCTGGACATCTATGCCGAAGAGGCCGGGGCCGACGGCCTGACCCAGCGACAGTTCGCGGTGCTGGAGGCGGTGTCGCACAAGTCAGGCCTGACCCAGACCGATCTGGTGCGGGCCACGGGCATCGATCGCTCGACCCTGGCCGATCTCGTGTCGCGCATGACGGTCAAGGGCCTGCTGGACCGCGAGAAGTCCAGCATCGACGCCCGCGCCAAGGCCGTGCGCCTGTCGCCCAAGGGGCAGGAGGCCCTAGACGCCGCCCGCCCGCGGGTCGAGGCCGCCGACAAACGCATCCTGGCCCTGCTGCCCAAGGGCAAGCGAGACGGCTTCCTGGATCTGCTGAGCGAACTGGCCGGAGAGGCGGACGCCGCCCCCGACAAGGCCAAGGCCGAGGCGCGCGCCGCCAAGAAGGCCGCCCGCGAGGAGAAGAAGGCCGAGAAGCTGGCCCGCAAGGGCGAGAAGCCGGCCAAGGCCGACAAGCCCGCCAAGACCAAAAAGGCCAAGACCGCCGTCGCGGCCTGATCTGCCAGCGTGCCGCTCCATCCGTGGACGGAGCGGCGGCCCGGTTAGTCCATCAGCTGTTGGGCCAGATAGACGTAGTGGCGGGCCCAGCGGCGGGCGTTGGCGACGGGATCGGCGTCGTTGGAGTGGCCCCCTGCGGTATCTTCGAAATACAGGTGGTCATAGCCCATGTCGCCCAGACGCGCGGCCAGCTTGCGGGCATGGCCGGGGTGGACGCGGTCGTCGCGCGTGTTGGTGGTGATGTAGACGCGCGGATAGTTCGCCCCCTCGCGCAGGTTCTGATAGCCGGAATAGGCGGCGATCCAGGCGGCTTCTTCCGGGATGCGCGGGTCGCCGTATTCGCCGATCCAGGACGCGCCGGCGGGCAGTTCGTGATAGCGCAGCATGTCGACCAGCGGGCTTTCGATCACCGCCGCATTGATCAGCTCCGGATGCTGGGTCAGGGTCACCGAGGTCAGGACCCCGCCGTTGGATCGGCCATAGATGCCCAGGCGGCGCGCTGTGGTGATGCCCCGCGTTTCCAGATCGCGGGCGACGGCGGCGAAGTCGTCAAAGGCACGCTGGCGGTTCTCGTTCAGGGCCGCCTGGTGCCAGGCCGGGCCGAACTCGCCGCCGCCCCGGATATTGGCCTGAACGAAGACCCCGCCGTTCTCGAGCCACAGCTTGCCCATTTCGGGCTTGTAGGCGGGCGGGAAGCTGGCCTGGAAGCCGCCGTAACCGAACAGGATGGTCGGGGCCGGACCGGACTGGTCGCGCGGGCGGGTGACGAAATAAGGAATCTTGGTGCCGTCGGCGGAGGTGGCCTCGAACTGTTCGGTGACGTGGGTCGAGGCGTCGAACTTGGCGGGAGCTGATTTCAGAGGGATGATCGTGTTGGGCGACGGTCCGACCATAGGCTCACGCGCCGTGGCCAGATAATCGACTTCGAGTAGGCCCAGAGTCTGAGGCGTAAGGAAATTCTGCGACGATACAAACAATTCGTCTCGGCTCTTGGAGGCATCTCCCAATGACACGGCGCTGTTGTCGGGTACCTCCACCTGACGCTCGCTCCAACCCCATTCGCCCAGATTGGCAAAGGTCGACAGCCGCCCTCGAACGTTGTCGTTGATGACCACCACCACACGATCGGAAAAGACAGTTACGGCACTGATCGACTGGCGAGGGCCGGGCGTGAAAATCTCGCTTGCTTGGTTATCGAAATTTACTCTGCTGCCTTCGCGGAGCGTCGACAGCGAATAGGCCTGAAGGCTGCCGGCCTGTGCATCAGCACCTGCGAAGGACCAAGCCTCATCCGGCGAGAAAATCAGCAGGTCTCCCATTGTGCCGTAAACACTAACGCGATTAGGGACACGCAGCCTTACTGCCCGGCCATCGACCCATTGCCAGGTCTCGGAGCGGAACGTGTCGAGCGGGCGGCTAAACAGGACCGCTTCGACGGCACCATCCTTGTTGCGATAGACGGCGGGGCTGACGCCGTAGCCCCCGTCCGACTGTTCGCCGCGGTAGACTTCGGTCGCTTGGGCCAGGGTCTGGCCGCGCGTCAGCGACTTCACGATGTAAGGATAACCTGACTCGGTCAGGGTGCCGTCACCGAAATCGGTGGCGACCAGAAGCGTGTCCCGGTCAAGCCAGCTGATGCGGTGCTTGCCCTCGGGCAGGATGAAGCCGCCGTCGACGAAGGCCTTGGTGGTGGTGTCGAACTCCCGCACCACGACGGCGTCCTTGCCGCCGTCGGACAGGCTGATCAGGCAGCGGGTCTCGTCCGGGGCCAGACAGTTGGAGCCCTTCCACACCCAGTCCTTGCCCTCGGCGCGGGACAGGGCATCGAGATCGATCAGGGTTTCCCACGGCGTGTCGGCCGAGCGGTAGCCGTCCAGGGTCGTGCGCCGCCAGATGCCCTTGGGATTGGTCGCGTCCTGCCAGTAGTTGCCGATGCCGTCGCCGAGGAAGGACGGGGCCGGAATGCGGTCGGTGGCGGTCAGGATCGCCTCTGCCTGCTGGCGGAAAGGCTCATAGCGGGGATCGCCGGTCAGGGTGGCGAGCGCCCGTTCGTTCGACGCGCGGACGAAGGCCATGGCCTCGGCCCCATCCACCTGTTCCAGCGCCAGATGCTCGTCAGCCGCGCGGACCCCGGCGGGGGAGAGGTCGGCGGGCATGTGGCGGGGCGGCGTTTGCGCGTGGGCAACGCTGGCGATCACGGCGAAGGCCACGCCGGTCATGAGGTGTCTGATCATGGCACTCTACTCCGCTAATCTATTCCACCCCCATCGGGGGAGGGGAACCATCCGAAGGATGGTGGAGGGGGCTCAGACCGGAAGGCCGGTGGACGGGTTGGCCCCTCCACCGCTTCGCGGTCCCCCTCCCCGCACACGGGGAGGAGACGGGTCTCAATCCTCGGCCGGCGTGTCCATCAGGCGGCGGGACAGATAGGTGTATTCCAGCGCCAGACGCCGGGCCGTCTCGCGCAGGTTGGCTGCCGCGCCGTGGCCGCCGTCGACGTTTTCATAGAACAGGACCGGATAGCCCAGTTCCTCCAGACGGGCCGCGGCCTTTCGGGCGTGGCCGGGGTGAACGCGGTCATCCTTGGTCGAGGTGTGGATAAAGACTTCCGGATAGGGCTGACCGGCGGCGAGGCGCTGATACGGCGAATACTGTTCGATCCAGGCGCGTTCGGCCGGGATGTCCGGGTTGCCGTATTCCGCGATCCAGCTGGCCCCGGCCAGCAGCTTGTGGAAGCGCAGCATGTCGAAAAGGGGCACCTGTATGACGGCGGCGTTGATCAGGTCCGGGCGCTGGGTCAGCATCGCCCCCATGAAGAGCCCGCCCTGCGAGCCGCCCATGATGCCCAGGTGCGGCTGTGAGGTGATGTTACGGCTGATCAGGTCCTGGGCGACGGCCTGGAAATCCTCATGCGCGCGCTGGCGGTTTTCCTGCAGGGCCGCCTGGTGCCAGCGGGGGCCGAACTCGCCGCCGCCGCGCGTATTGGCGATGACATAGACCCCGCCCCGCTCCAGCCACAGCTTGCCCACCGTGGCTGAATAGCCGGGCAGAAGCGACGACTGGAAGCCGCCGTAGCCGTACAGGACCGTAGGGTTGGAGCCATCCATGGCCATGTCGCCCTTGTGGACGACGAAATAGGGAATCATCGTCCCGTCGGCTGAGCGAGCCTCGAACTGGTCCACCGTCATGCCGGTAGCGTCGAACTTGGCCGGCAGGGACTTGCTGACCACCGCCTGGCCGGTCGACGCATCGGCCAGATAGAGGCTGGAGGGGTTCAGATAGCCGGTCACGCTGACGAAGATCTTGTCGTCGCGTTCCGAGGCCGAGCCGACACCGACCGAGACGTTCTGGGGCAGGTCCATGCGGGTGCGCGACCACTCGCCCGTGGCGCTGGGCTCATAGACATAGACCCCGCCGCGCACGTTTTCGTACAGGGCCACGACCAGGCGGTTGCGGGTGGCGGTGATGCCCTCGATGGCCTCGCGCTCGGTCGGGCGGATGATCAGTTGCGCCGGGGTAGCCGGATCGGCCAGCCAGCGCTGCAGGTCCCAGGCGAAGACGTCGCCGGTCTTGAACTCCTGACCCGAGGGGGCGGTCCAGTCCTGATCGGTGGTGACCACCAGCTGGCCCTGGACCAGGGCGTTGATGCTGGACTTGGCGGGCAGTTCCAGCTTCGTCGTCGTGCCGTTGGCGTTCAGGCGGTGGGTCTCGCCCTCATAGAAGCTGACGCCGCGATTGATCAGGGTCGCCTGGATAACGCCACCCGCATCGCGCAGGGCGTAGCCCGAGACGGAGACGTCCGTCGGCTGGCCGGTGAAGACGGTCGTGGCCTGATCCATCGTCTGGCCGCGCTTCAGCACCTTGACGATCATCGGATAGCCCGAGGTGGTCAGGGAGCCGGGCCCGAAGTCACGGCTGACCAGAAGGGTGTCGGCATCGATCCAGGAGGCCCCGCCCTTGGATTCCGGCAGGTTGAAGCCGCCGTCCACGAAGGTGCGGGTCGCCCGATCGAACTCGCGCACCACCACCGCATCCTTGCCGCCGTCGGACAGGCTGATCAGGCAGCGGGTCTCTTCGGGCGGCAGGCAGGTCGCGCCCTTGTAGACCCAGTTCTTGCCCTCGGCCGTGGCCAGGGCGTCGATGTCGAGGACGGTCTCCCACTGCGGCTCGGCGGTCTGGTAGCTGTCCAGCGTCGTGGTGCGCCAGATGCCGCGCACATGGGTGGCGTCCTGCCAGAAGTTGTCGATCGTGCCGTCGTGGTTGAAGCCCGGGGCCGGGATGCGGTCGCGCGACTGGACGATCTCCAGCGCCTGATCGTGCAGGGTCTGATAGCGGGGGTCGTCCTGCAGCGTGCCCAGCGAGCGCTCGTTCTGGGCGCGGACCCATTCCATGGCGCGCTCGCCCTCGACCTCTTCCAGCCACAGATAGGGGTCGGTCGCGTCGGAGGTGGCGAAGCCGCCGCTCGCGGTCGCGCTCGGTGCGGCGGGTGCGGGAGTAGTCTGGGCCATGGCGGCGCTCGAAATAGCAGTGGAAGCGAGAAGGGCGGCGAGCGCGGCGGTGCGGATCATGTGGCAGGTCCCTGATCGATATGTCGGCACGATAAGTCGGCGGGGCACCTTAACGACGGTCCCCAGCGCGGCAAGGCGCAGGCAGCCGAGGTTACGGTTTTGTCATGAAGCCGTTCAGGAGTGACCTTCGTCAGGGATGCACAGCAGGTTGCCGCAGGCCTTGCAGTGGACGGCGTCGGGGTCGTGCACCTGAAGTCCGCAGCGGTCGCAGGGGAAGCGCACCTTGTGCGGGCGCAAGAGGGTCTGGCCAAGCCGCACGAACAGGGTCACCCCGGTCAGCATGATGACAATGGAGACAATCCGCCCCCAGTTGCCGGGCAGGAGGATGTCGCCATAGCCGGTCGTCGTCAGGCTGGTGACCGTGAAATACAGGGCGTCGATATAGCCGCTGATGCCTTCATAGGTGCCGACGAAGCTGGTGTAGACGAAGCCCGTGGCCACGAAGATGAAGGTGACCAGGGCGGTCAGGGCCTTGACCTGATCCTCGATGCGGGTGTCGTCGTAACGCCGTCCGATGGTCCTCCAGAAGAAGTCGGAATTGACCAGGGTCCACAGCCTGAGCACCCGCAGGAAGCCCAGGTTGAACAGCCAGGCGGGAAACAGCAGGGTCGCCAGGATGAACAGATCCATCCAGACGATCGGCTTCTTCAGCCAGTCCTTGATGTCCGAATAGCACAGGGCCCGAGCCGCCAGATCCAGCGCCAGGATGGCGGCGATGACATAGTCGATGACGTAGAAGACCAGCCCGCCTTCCTTCAGCAGCGGGGCAGCGATGAAGAAGCCGACGATGATCAGATCGATGATCAGGACGCCGAGCCGGAACCGCACCGCGGTCTGTGACGAGCCGTGATAGAGGGCGCGCAGACGGGCCCGCAGGCGCCATCCCTCCGATTTCTGTACGGGCGTGTCCGGGGCGGCGTCGGTCGTCATGGCCCGCAACCTAGGCACGGTCGCTGACGAACGCCATGATTTCTCCTATATGGCACTGATGGCCACCCTCCCCTTCGTGAAGATGAACGGCGCCGGCAACGACTTCGTCGTCGTCAATGCGCTGGAGACGCCGTTCGCCCCGACGGAGGCGCAGGTGCGCGCCATCGCTGACAGGGAGACCGGCGAAGGCTGCGACCAGCTGATCGCGCTGGAGCCCAGCGAGACGGCCGATGTCTTCATGCGGGTGTGGAACGCCGACGGCGGACAGGTCGAGACCTGCGGCAATGCCCTGCGCTGCGTCGGCTGGCTGATGATGCAGTCAACGGGTCAGGACAGGGTGACCATCGATACCCTCGGCGGGCCAACGACGGCTTGGCGGGCCGAGGGCGAAAACCAGATCCGCGTCGACATGGGGCCGCCGCGGCTGGACTGGACCCAGGTGCCGCTGGCCGAGGCGATGGACACCCGCAACATCGAGCTTCAGATCGGGCCGATCGACGATCCGGTGCTGCATACGCCGGGCGCGGTATCGATGGGCAATCCGCATGTGGTCTTTTTCATGGACCATGCACCGAACGACGGCTTCGTGCGCGGATCGGGCTCGCTGATCGAGCATCACCCGCTGTTCCCGGAAGGGGTCAATGTCGGCTTCGCCCATGTGATCGCGCCGGACCGCATCCGCCTGAGGGTCTGGGAGCGGGGGGCGGGCCTGACCAGGGCCTGCGGCACGGGGGCCTGTGCGGCCCTGGTGGCGACGGCGCGACGGCGGCTGACCGGACGGCACGCGGCGGTCGAGGTCGATGGCGGCCTGCTGCAGATCGACTGGGACGAGGCCTCGGACCACGTCTTCATGACGGGGCCGGTCGAGGTCGAGCGAACCGGCACCCTGACCCTGTGAGCGTCAGCCCCAGGGGCCTGGGCGGGCCTGTGGGCGAACCTGGGAGGTCGTCGGCACGCTGGTCGTGGCCGGTCGAACCGGTGACCACTCCGCTGGCGTGGCCCTGGCCACCGGGCGCGGACGCTGACCGGCCTTCGCCGCCAGTTCCATCAGCGCCCTGATGCGGTTGCCGGTCGCGGGGTGGGTCGAGAACAGATTGTCAGCTCCGCGTCCCGCCAGCGGATTGATGATGAACAGCTGTCCTGAGGCGGGATTGCGCTCGGCGGTCGGGTTGACGATGCCGCGAGCATGGTTCTCGATCTTCTGCAGCGCATCGGCCAGGGCGTAAGGGTCGCCCGCGATCTCGGCCCCGACGCGGTCGGCCTCGTATTCGCGCGAGCGGCTGATGGCCATCTGCACAAGACCCGCAGCCATGGGGGCCAGGATCATCAGGGCCAGGGTGCCGATGATGCCGCCAGGGCGTTCGCGGTCGTCCCCGCCGCCGAAGAAGAGGGCGAAATTGGCCAGGGCCGCGATGGCCCCCGCCAGGGTCGCCGTCACCGTCATGGTCAGGGTGTCGCGGTTTTTTACATGGGCCAGTTCGTGCGCCATCACGCCCCGGATCTCGTCGCGGGTCAGCCGGTCCAGAAGGCCGGTGGTGGCGCAGACGGCGGCGTTCGCCGGATTGCGCCCGGTGGCGAAGGCATTGGGCTGATCATTGGGAATGATGGCGATCATCGGCCGGGGCAGGCCCGCGTCACGCGCCATCTGGACCACATCGGCGACATAGGTGCGAACCACCGCATTGGGATGCTGCTCGTCGACCGGCTGGGCGCGATACATCTTCAGAACGATCTTGTCGGCGTTCCAGTAGCTGATCAGGTTCATGCCGCCAGCCAACAGCAAGGCAATCAGCATGCCGGTCGCGCCACCGATCATGTAGCCGATCGCGCCGAACAGGGCGGTCAGGACGGCCAGCAGGATGAAGGTCTTCAAATGGTTCATAAGGTTACGTCATGGGCACTGCGAATGCAGTCCTGTAAGGTGCGGCCATGAACGCCCCGTCTCAAGAGCCTGCGCTGTGACCGATCACCCCACCCCGGCCGCGCCGAACGACGTCGCAAACGACGACCAGCCGGCCCCCGCCTTCAATGCCGACGTGCCCCATGCGACGCCGGAGCGGCCCTTGAGCGAGGTCGCGCGACGCGCCCTGCTGGAAGCGGCGGATCGTCGCGCGGCAGAGGCCGGTGGCGATCTGGCTCCCGAACATGGGGGGCCGACCGGGCCTGAACCGACCCGCTATGGTGACTGGGAGAAGAAGGGCCTGGCCATCGATTTCTGAGGCCCTTTTGACCCGTCTCTGAACGGAAAAGGTTAAATTCAACGCCTCTGGGGGAAACCATAACGCGACCTTCCCCCGCTCGGTGCAAGCGCGAGAATCGTCTGTCGGACGTGTCTAGGACAGGCTCCTGAGTTGGAGCCCGTGCGATGCGAAACCTTTCTGTGGCGGCCGGTGCCGCTGTCCTGATGCTGATGGCGGCGACGCCCGTCCTGGCCGGAGGCCCGCGCGGTGGCGGCGGCCATCCCGGTGGTGGAGGCGGCTGCAACAGCTGCGGCGGCGGTGGGCACCCCGGCGGAGGTGGTGGTCACTACGGTGGTGGACACCGTGGCGGCAACTTCAACTACAACGTCAACATCAATGCGAACGCCAATGCGAACGCGAACGCCAATGCCAATTCGAACAGCTTCAGCAGCGCGCGCGGCTATCTGAACGCCCGCAGCTATGATGTCCGCAGCGTGCGCGGCGGCACCAACTATGGCGGCACAAGCATCGGTGGTGGCGGCGGCTATTCCGAGGGCGGCTACGGCGGCTATTTCGGCGGGCCGGTCTATGCCGAGGAGCCCTATCGCGGTTCGACCTGCCGCACCGGCCCCTATGGCTACGTCCTGGGCGGCTTCGGCCGTCGGCCGCAGCCCGGTTCGACCACCTGCTCGGGCGGCTATGGCTATGAGCAGCGCGGCGGCCGCTATGGCTACAGCGAGAGCCGCTACGAAGAGCGCTATGAGGAGCGGTCTTCCGGCAGCAGCCACTATGTCGAGCGTCCGCGTTATCGCGACGAGTACCGCGACGACTACCGCACGGACTATCGCCACCACTATCAGCCCGCGCCGGTCTATATCGAACAGCCGCCGGTCTATGTGCAATCGCCGCCGGTCTATGTTCAGGGACCGCCCGTCCACGTCCAGGCTCCGCCGGTCTATGTCCAGCCCGCCCAGGTCTATGTGGAGCCGTCGCAGGTCTACGTCGAACCCTCGCAGGTCCATGTCGCGCCGTCGGACGTCTATGTGGCCGCACCCGAGGTGCACGTGCCCCAGCCGCAGGTCCATCTGGCCCCGCCCGAGGTCCATATGGAGGCCCCGCGCGTCCACATGGAGCGTGAGGTCCGCATCCAGCAGCCCGATGTCTACGTTCGCCAGTCGGACGTCGAGGTCCGGCAGCCCGACGTCTATATCGAGCGCCAGGAGTATGAGGTCCCGCTGACGCCGAACCAGTATTACGGCCTGCAGGGCGAGGTGGCTCCGCCGCCACCGCCTCCGCCCCCGCCGCCTCCGGTGCGCCACGACTATCGTCAGGAGCCGGGCGAGCGCGGCTAGGACGGCAGACGATCAGAGAGAGAGACCGGGGTGCAGCGCGCATCCCGGCCTTTTTCATGCGCGGATCAGCGCATCAGGCCGTCGATGGATTCCACGACGGCCGATGCCGCCAGCAGGGGATTGTCCGCCCCCACAATGGGCCGCGCCACGACCAGATGGGTCGCGCCCGCCGTCAGCGCCTCGGCCGGCGTGGCCACCCGCTGCTGGTCGCCCTTGTCGGCTCCGGCGGGACGCACGCCGGGGGTAACGATCAGGAAGTCCCGACGTCCGGCCTCGATGGCGATCTCTCGCACACGCGCCGCCTCCAGCGGACTGGATACCACGCCGTCGACGCCGCAATCCAGCGCCTGACGCACGCGCCGCTCGACCAGGGCGGTGGCGTCGAAGCCATAACCGATCTCGGTCAAATCGGCGTCCGACAGGCTGGTCATGACGGTGACGGCGAGGATTTTCGTCGATGAGCCTGCCGCGTCACGTCCCTTGACCGCACCGCGCATAACCTGCGGCTCGGCGTGAACGGTCAGCAGATCGCAGCCACCCTCGGCCACGGCGCGGGCCGCGCCTTCGACCTGGGCCCCGATGTCGTGCAGCTTCCAGTCCTGAAAGACCGTCTTGCCCTGGCCGCGCAGATCGTGGGCAAACGCCACGCCGCCCGGGCGGGCCAGCAGGGTCAGGCCGACCTTGTAGGCTGTGATGGTCCCACCCAGCGTCCGGACCATGTCCCGCGCCGCTTCGACGGAGGGCAGGTCCAGGCCGACGATCAGTCTGTCGTCTGTCAGAAGGCGAGAGGTCATCGACGGGCTCCGGTTGACCGGCTATGGCTGACGAGCGCAAACGCGCGCGTCGGTCGGAGACCGGCGAGGGGATCAGCGAGTAAGGGCGAGGCCAGCACATGGACGCGGTCGATCTGGGCGTCAACCTGTTCGTGACGCTGTTCGCGCTTCTGGACCCCATCGGCAATCTGCCAATCTTCGCGGCGGCGACGGCGGGGGCGAGCCTGCGCCAACGGGTCTCGGTCTCGGCCCTGATCTGCGTTTTCGCGGCAGTGTTTCTGGGCTTCTTCTTCTTCAGCGGCCTGGGCCTGCTGCAGTTCTTCGGCATTTCGCTGGCGGCGTTCCGCATCGCGGGCGGCATCCTGCTGCTGTTCCTCGGGCTGGACATGGCGCGCGACGATTTTCTGGCGTCGTTCGTCGACAAGGATGCGGCCAGCGACCTGGCCGATGTGCGCGGCTATGCCAAGCGCCGGTTCCAGCGGCTGGTCGTGCCCTTCGCCATTCCGCTGATGATCGGGCCGGGGGCCATCTCGGCCATCATCATCCAGGCGGGCGAGGCCCAGAAGATCGGGCCGGCGGGGGCCGCCGCCTCCCTGATCGCCATCGCGGCGGCGGCGGGCGTGTCCTTCCTGTGCTTCTGCCTGACCGGGCCGATCAGCCGGCTGCTGGGCGAGGTCGGCCTGGCCATCATCGTGCGCGTGCTGGGCCTGATCCTGTGCGCGCTGGCGATCCAGTTCATCCTGATGGGTCTGGGCGAGGCTCTGCCGGGGATGTTCGCCGCCGGTGTGACCACGCCGTATCCGGATGGTGGGCACTAACCGTGCCTTCCTGTCGGCCTTGTCGATAGGAAGGTAATCAGAAGCGCTTCAGCCGTTTGGCGTGCCCGCCGACCATCTTCAGCGCCAGGGCGTCCGGCAGATGTTTGGCCAGCCCCGCCATGACATTGTTCATGACGCCCGGCGTGACCTTGGGCCGATTGGCCTCGCAGGCGGCATAGCCGACCCGGGCCACATGCTCGGCCGTCTGCCACAGCCAGGCGGGATAGGCGGACGACACCTCGGCCCGTGTACCGTTGACGTCATGGAACTCTGTCAGGGTATAGCCGGGGCACAGGGCGGTGACATGAACGCCGGTTCCGGCCAGTTCCAGATAAAGGCCCTGCGACGCCTTGATCAGGAAGCTCTTGATCGGCCCGTAGAGGGTGTCGCCGCCGGTCGCGGGCATCTGGCCGGCCAGGGAGGCGACGTTGAGGATACGGCCATACCCCCGCTCGACCATCGCCGGTGCAAAGAGGCGGGCCAGGGCGACAGGCGCGGTCAGCATGACGCGGATCATGGCGGCGTGATCGGCCTGATCGGTGTTCAGGAAGCCAGCGGTGCGCGAAAAGCCGGCGTTGTTGATCAGGCCGTCGATGATCAATCCACGCTCGGCCACCGCGTCGAACAGGCGGCGCGGAGCCTCGGCATCGGCCAGGTCCTCCACCAGGATGGTCGAGGCCGCGCCCAGGCGGGTCAGTTCCTGGGCCAAAGCTTGCAGTGGCCCCTGGCGGCGGGCCGTCAGGATCAGGTCCCAGCCCTTCTGGGCATAGACCCGCGCCAGGGCCGCGCCGATGCCTGCGGACGCCCCGGTGATCAGGACCACGGGGCGGCGTGCGGAGGGCAGGCTCATGAGGGTGTCAGGCCGCGACGGGGCAGGAGGAGTGCGGCGCATACCCCGCCAGCGACGGCGGGTCCTCGGCCAGCAGGTCGGCGATGGTGATCTTGGACAGGGCGTGACCTGCGGCCTCGTCGGCGGCGGTCAGGGCCTTGGCGACCTGGCGCGGGATATGTTCGCTGATCGGACAGCCCTTGGCCCCGGCTGGAGGCGAGCCCAGATGGGCACAGCCGTTCACGGCGCGCAGCACCGTATCCATCGAGATGTCCTCGGGCCGGTGCAGCAGCCAGGCCCCACCCGAGGCACCGGGACGGGTCGCAATCAGCCCGGCCTTGGCCAAGAGGGCGGTCACCCGGCGCACCACCACCGGATTGGTGGGCACCGAGGCGGCCAGAACGGCGCTGGGCGCGGCTTCGCCCGGCCCATACGCGCCCTTGTGAGCGAGATAGGCCAGGGTGTGGGCGGCGACCGGGAAACGTTGACTGTCGGACATGGTGTGGATCACAAGATAGTCACGAGCGGCGGCTTTCACAAATCGCCGGACCCTTCGCAGGTGCAGCACGATTGAACGGTCGTCGGAAAGCGCCTAAAGGCTCGCCGCTCTTGCAAGGGGAACCGCATCCTGCGGCGTCCCGGAGGATACTCATGGCCGGGACCTCTTCCCGTGGGTAACGACAGCGCGCCGAAAGACGCCAACGCACCCGCCACCCCCACATCCGCTCATCCCCAACCGGCCCACCCGCACCCTGCGGCGGCGGGCGAGGGCGGCCACGTCAAGGCCGGCAAGATGGGCCTGATCATCGGGGCCATCGGCGTCGTGTTCGGCGACATCGGCACCAGCCCGCTCTATGCGCTGCGCGAGGCGATCGACCATGCCCGGGGCGGTGTGGGGGGCGATCTGGCCGTGATCGGCGTCGTCTCGCTGGCCTTCTGGGCGCTGATGATCGTGGTGACCTTCAAATACGTCTTCTTCCTGATGCGGGCCGACAACAAGGGCGAGGGCGGCACCCTGGCACTGATGGCCCTGGCCCAGCACGCGGTCGGGCGGCGCAGCGCCTTCATCTTCATCCTGGGCGTCGTGGGCGCGGCCTTGTTCTATGGCGACGGCATCATCACGCCCGCCATCTCGGTCCTGTCAGCCATCGAGGGTGTCAAGGATGCGCCGGGCATCGGCGGACGGCTGGATCCCTTCATCGTGCCGGTCTCGGCCGGCATTCTGATCGCGCTGTTCCTGATCCAGTCGCGCGGCACGGCCAAGCTGGCGCGCTTTTTCGGTCCGATCACGGCGGTGTGGTTCCTGAGCCTGGGCCTGTTGGGCCTGTTTCACATCTTCGACGACATCTCGATCCTGCGGGCCCTGTCGCCGCATCACGGGGTGCAGCTGCTGATCAACGACGGGTTCCTGGGCTTCATCATCCTGGGCAGCGTCTTCCTGGCCGTGACCGGTGCCGAGGCCCTGTATGCGGACATGGGCCATTTCGGCAAAAGCCCGATCCGCATAGGCTGGCTGGCCTTCGTCCTGCCGTGCCTGACCCTGAACTATCTGGGTCAGGGGGCCCTGATCCTCGACAACCCCGAGGCGTCGGAGAACCCGTTCTGGAGCATGGTGCCGGAGATGATCTACTGGCCCATGCTGGGTCTGGCGACGGCGGCGACGGTGATCGCCTCCCAGGCTGTGATCACCGGAGCCTTCTCCGTGACACAGCAGGCGGTTCAGCTGGGCCTTCTGCCCCGCATCGACATCCGCAACACCTCCGAGACCCAGGCCGGCCAGATCTTCGTGCCCGCGGTCAACAGCCTACTGATGATGGGCGTTCTGGTGCTGCTGTTCACCTTCCAGAGTTCGCACAATCTGACGGCGGCTTACGGGGTGGCCGTCACCGGGACGATGCTGGTCAACACCCTGATGGCCTATTCGGTCATCACCAAGAAGTGGAAATGGCCGCTGTGGGCCGTGGCGGGGACGCTGATCCCGTTCGGCTTCATCGACACCGTCTTCCTGACGTCGAACCTGCTGAAGATTCCTGACGGGGCCTGGATGCCGCTGGTGCTGGGCGCGGCCCTGGTGCTGCTGATGTGGACCTGGGTGCGCGGGACGCAGATTCTTACCACCAAGACCCGCAAGGACAGCCTGCCGCTGGTTGATCTGATCGAGATGCTCAAAGCCCGTCCGCCGCATCGCGCCCCGGGCACGGCCATCTTCCTGACCAGCGACCCGGACGTGGCGCCCGTCGCCCTGATGCACAATCTCAAGCACAACAAGGTGCTGCACGAGAAGAACATCATCCTGACCGTCCGCACCGTCGAACGCCCGCGCGTGCCCGACGATCAGCGCATCGCGATGGAGCCCATCTCGGACGACTTCAAGAAGCTGACCATCTCCTATGGCTTCATGGAACAGCCGAATGTGCCCAAGGCGCTGGGCCTGTGCCGCAAGCAGGGGCTGAAGTTCGACATCATGTCGACCAGCTTCTTCCTGGGCCGGCGCTCGGTCATCGCGACGGCGACGCGCGGCATGCCCTTGTGGCAGGACAAGCTGTTCATCTTCCTGACGCGAAATGCGGCCAATCCGACCGACTTCTTCCACATTCCGCCCGGCCGCGTGGTTGAGTTGGGCGCGCAGGTGGCCGTATGAGCCGGGACGCCCCGACGGGCCGGAACTCTTCGGCCCGCGGCCGTCGCATGGCCGACAAGGCGCGCGGCTCCCGCACGCCTCGCGTGGAAGAGCGTGATGAGGCCGCCGACATCGGTGTGGAGGCGCGGGTTGCCGCCGGCATCCTGCTGAACGCTGCGCTCGACGGCCGCGCCGGCATGGATGCGGCCCAGGCCTTCCGCCAGGTCTCCTCCCTGCCCGCCCCCGACCGCGCCTTTGCCCGCGCCGTGGCCATGGCGGCCCTACGTCGCCTGGGCGAAATCGACCAGATCCTGGATCGCAAGCTGCAGAAGAGCCCGCCGCTGGCGGTGCGCACCATCCTGCGCGTCGCCCTGGCCCAGACCCTGGTGCTGGAGACGCCGGCTTTCGCGGCCGTGTCTACGGCGGTCAAACTGGCCGAGCGGGACACCAAGACCCGGCCCTACAAGAATCTGGTCAATGCCGTGCTGCGCGGGATCGACCGCGAGGGGCCAGGCCTGACCACGGCAGAGTCCAACCTGCCCGAATGGCTGATCGCCCGCTGGCGCGCCGCCTATGGCGAGGCGACCGTGGCCGGCCTGGCCTTGGCCGCGCGCGAGGAACCGGCGACGGACGTCAGCCTGAAGCCCGATCTGGACGCGGCAGCGGTGGCCGAGGCGCTGGAGGGAGAAATCCTCCAAGGCGGCACGGTTCGCACCGGAAGGCGCGGCGATCTGGCGACCTGGCCCGGCTTCGAGGACGGCGTCTGGTGGGTGCAGGATGCCGCCGCCGCCTTGCCCGTGCGCCTGCTGGCCCCCAAGACGGGTGAACAGGTCGTCGACTTCTGTGCCGCGCCTGGTGGCAAGACGCTGCAGATCGCGGCCAGCGGAGCCTCCGTCGTGGCGCTGGATCGTTCGGCCCAGCGACTGAAGCGGCTTCATGAAAACCTGGCCCGCACGGATCTGAAGGCCGAAGTCGTCGCCGTGCCCGCCGAGGACTGGGAAGACGACCGCACCTTCGACGCCGTTCTGCTGGACGCGCCCTGTACCGCCACCGGCACCTTCCGCCGCAACCCTGAGGTCCTGCGGGCCACCAAGCCCGCCGATGTCGCCAAGCTGGCTGACGTCCAGCACCGACTGCTGGATGCCGCCGCCGAACGGGTCAAGCCGGGCGGGCGTCTGGTCTATTGCGTCTGTTCGCTGGAACGTGAGGAGGGCGAGACCCAGATCATCGCCTTCCTGCGCCGCAACCCGGCCTTCCGCACCACGCCTGCCGTGCCGGCCGAGATCGGCGCGCCCGAAGAGGCCCTGACCCCCGAAGGCTGGCTGCGCATCCTTCCGTCCATGTGGGCGGAAAAGGGCGGGCTGGATGGCTTCTTTGTCGCACGGCTGGAGCGCGTCAACGCCGCTTGACGAATAAGTCTACCTATGTAGATTTAGCTCATGCCTCGTTCTCGCGCGCCGTCTCCTGCTGCCCGTCGCCTCTTTCAGGAGCTGGCGTCCCCGTGGTCCTGGCGTCATGGCTACGACCTGTCACGCGTCACCGGGCTGAAATCCGGAACCCTCTATCCGCTGCTGATCCGTTTGAACGCCGAAGGCTTGCTGGAGGCGGAATGGCGTGCATCGGAGGAGCCGGGTCGTCCACCCCGACACGTCTATCGACTGACCCAGAGCGGCCTGCAGCTGGCCCATGCCCTGGCGGCCGAGGGACAGGACGTCACAGAGTCTCCATCTCCGGAAATGACGCGGTGACGGCCTCACGGTGGCGGTCCATTGCCGGAGGTATCGCCCACCTCGCCCTGCGTCTCATGCCGCCCGGCCAACGCGATTGGGCCAGGGCGATGGTGCACGAGACCGCGTCAATCGATGAGTGGCCCCGCGCGGTCGCCTTTGCGTTGGGCTGCGTCTGGACCGCCTTGTGGGTTTCAGCCCGTGACAGGGCGGCCACCGTCCTTCACCCCCGATCTCAGCAACCGCGCGGTCATCCAGGAGACGCCAATATGAACCCGCAATCCTTCGCCACCGCGTCGCGTGACCCGATCATCGGCATCACCTGTGCGATCGCCGCCGTGGGTCTGGGCGCCGTCTACATGACGCTGGGCGGGGCACCGGATCGTCTGATCATCGTCAATCTGGCCGCGCTTCTTATCGGAATCGGTCTGTGCCTGTGGTTGTCTCAGTCGAAGAGATTGAAGCCAGAGGGGACCGCTCTGATCGCGCCGCTGCTGGGGGCGAGCCTGCTGGCAACAGCGCTTTTCGGCCTGCAGGCCGACGGTGCGTTTCGGTGGATCAACATCGCCGGTTTGATCATGCAGCCCAGCCTGCTTTTCGTGCCCTTGCTGATCATGCTGCACGCCCGACGCGGCAGCACGTGGACGACCGCGGGTCTGGCGCTGGCGATCGCGGGCACGGCGGCCCAGCCCGATCGCGCCATGGCCGGTGTCCTGGTCGGATCGCTGATCATTCTGGCGCTGATGCGACGTGAGCGCTGCGACCTATGGCTGGTGCTGGGCGCATTCGTCGGCTTCATGGTCACGGTCGTCCGTCCGGATCGGGGCGGCGTCTCACCGTTCGTCGACCAGATCCTGTTTTCGTCATTCGAGGTGAACCCGCTCATAGGTGCGGGCCTGGCGATCGGGGCCCTGCTGCTGGTCGCTCCGGCGGCGGTTCAGGCTATGCGAGCGGGCGACCGGACGACGGCGCTGATGTTCGGGACCACGTGGTCGCTGGTGGTCATCGCGGCGATGCTGGGCAACTATCCGACGCCGCTTGTCGGCTATGGCGGTAGCGCCATCATCGGCTATCTGCTGAGCGTCGCCTTCATGAGGCCCGCGTCAGAGACCACAGCGGGTCAGGCGACACCGATCGGGACAGCGTCCATCGATGCCGAGACTGATGCCCGCCGGATGATGCCCGCCGCCTGAGCGACCGGCGGCCTCACCCCCGCCAGAAGCCCACGATCCGCTTGACCTCGTCTACCACCGGATCGGCAATGGCCGAAGCGCGTTCGGCTCCGTCTTTCAGCACGCGATCGATCTCGGCGGGATCAGCCATCAGGCGGCGCATTTCGGCGGTGACGGGGGCCATGGCCTCGACGGCCAGCTCGGCCAGCGCGGGCTTGAAGGCTCCGAAGCCCTGACCGGCGTATTGGGACAGCACCTGTTCGCGGGTCAGGTCGGCCAGGGCGGCATAGATCGTCACCAGGTTCTTGGCCTCGGGCCGGTCGTTCAGCCCCTCCAGCGTATCCGGCAGGACGTCGGCATCGGAGCGGGCCTTGCGGATCTTGGCCACGATGGTGTCGGCGTCGTCGGTCAGGTTGATGCGTGACTGGTCCGAGGGGTCGGACTTGCTCATCTTGGCCGAGCCGTCGCGCAGGCTCATGACCCGCGGCGCAGGCCCCTGGGTCAGGGGCTCGGGCAGGGGGAAGAAGCCGGGCACGCCAAAGTCATTGTTGAACTTCTGAGCGATGTCGCGGGTCAGTTCCAGATGCTGTTTCTGGTCCTCGCCGGTCGGGACTTCGGTTGCCTTGTACAGCAGGATGTCGGCGGCCTGGAGCACGGGATAGGTATATAGGCCGACCGAGGATCGCTCCTTGTGCTTGCCCGACTTCTCCTTGAACTGGGTCATCCGGTCCAGCCAGCCCAGACGGGCGACGCAGTTGAACACCCAGGCCAGGTCGGCGTGAGCGCGCACGGCCGACTGCGGGAAGATGATCGAGCGGGCGGGATCGAGGCCGCTGGCCAGATAGGCGGCGGCGATCTCGCGCGTCTGGTCGGCCAGTTTGGCGGGGTCCTGCCAGACGGTGATCGCGTGCATGTCGGCCACGAACAGGAAACAGGGCGCGCCCTGGTCCTGAAGCTCGGTGAACCGCTTCAGAGCCCCCAGATAGTTGCCCAGATGCAGGGCTCCGGAGGCCTGGATGCCGGACAGGATGCGGCGGGGGCCCTGGTAAGCCG
The DNA here is from genome assembly GCF_041919755.1 of Brevundimonas sp. Lineage (GTDB taxonomy): Bacteria > Pseudomonadota > Alphaproteobacteria > Caulobacterales > Caulobacteraceae > Brevundimonas. The sequence continues at coordinate 64,688 of NZ_JAYRTD010000003.1, forward strand.
GGGGGGTCTGGGACGCGGTCGGGGTGGCGGTATCGGTCATGACGGTGGTCCGGGTACGAAAAGGCGGCAAACTGGGTGTGATCAGGCTCAGGCGTCGTTCAGCCGCGCCATCGTCCGTCGATCATCGGGTGTCTGTGCATCGTCACGGCTCGCGCTTATCGCCTCGCTACGGGTCAGTCCAGACTGGAGGAGACGGGCGCGCCCGGTTCGCGGCGCAAGACCGCCTTCAACTCCGCTAGCGTGACAGCGCGGAAGACGAAAAGGCTGACGGCATACAGCGCCATTCCGGCACCGCATACGACCAAGACCGCGATTTCCTTGGCCAGGAATATTCGGCTCAGAACCTCGTAGCCAATGCCCGCGGCGATCAGGGCGGCGGCCATGACGGCGCTGGCCAGCAGCACCCGAACGATCCGCGATACAAAAGCAGGCGACGGCCGCCAGGCGTTCTCGCGCACTAGGGTCCCCCCCAGCAGGGCGACATTGATCCAGGCTGACAGGCTGGTCGCGATGGCCAGGCCCAGAACGCCGTCGATTCCCTGGCTGGACAGCCAGAAGAACAGGCCCGAGCCGACCACGATGGTGAAGATTACGGCCGAGACGGCATAGATCATGGGGCGACGGGTATCCTCGCGCGCGAAGAAGGGCGGGGTCAGCACCTTGGCCAATACGAAGGCAGGCACGCCCCAGGCGAACTGACGCAGGACATCGGCCGTGCGGGCTGCATCGGCACTGGTGAAAGCCCCGCGCGTCACGGTGGCGTCGATGATGAAGAAGGGAATGACGAACAGGGCCACGGCGGCGGGCAGCGTAAAGGCCATGGCCAGGGTGATGCCGTCATCCAGCGTCTTGCGTCCGCCCTCATGATCGCCCGCGACAAAGGCCCGAGTCAGGCGCGGCACAAGGGCCAGGCCGATGGCGACGCCGATCAGACCCAGAGGCAGCTGATACAGACGATCCGCATTGTAGATCACCGAGCGCGCACCTTCGTCCGAACCGGCCAGAACCTGGCTGACCAGGGCGTTGATCTGCATGGCCCCGCCGGCCAGCGCGCCGGGAATGGCCAAGGCCAGAGCCCGCTTCACATTGGGGGTCAGGCGCGGCAAGGACAAACGCAACGTCACGCCCAGCCGCCGGACACCCCACCACAGCAGGCCCGCCTGGATCAGGCCGGACACGGTTACCGCCGCCGTCACCCACAGCAGGACGGTCGGCTGGCTGGCCGGAAGGACATAGGCCAGCAGAAGCGGGGCCAGGGTGCACAGGTTGAGAAAGATCGGCACAGCCGCCGACAGGGCGAACCGGCCCGCGGTGTTCAGCACGCCCGACAGCAGGGAGGCCACGGTCATACAGGCCAGATAGGGCATGGCCAACTGGGTCGCCGTCACGGCCACGCGCAGCACCACCTCGTCACCCCGATAGGCGGACAGCAGCCAGGGCATGATCCACGGCATCAGGACCTGCAGCAGAATGCAGAAGGCCGCGACCACCGCCAGCATGAAGGACATGGCCTCCGACGCCGTCACGGCCGCCGCCTCGTCGCCCTCGCGGGCGCGCACCCCGCCATAGACCGGCACGAAGGCCTGGGCGAAGGCTCCTTCGGCAAACAGGCGCCGGAACATGTTCGGCAGCATCAGGGCCGTGGTGAAGGCGTCCATCATCGGCCCTTGGCCGAAACGGGCCGACAGGGCCAGGTCGCGCGCAAAGCCTAGGATGCGGCTGCCCAGGGTCAGGGTCGCTTGCACCAGAGTGTTGCGGGCCAGGCTCATGCGAGAACTCGTGCGTATAGGAATGAGCCGCTTAGCGTGCTTCCGGCGGGCGCGATACGGGGATTACCCTGCGTCCAAGCCCCAGATCGGAGACGTCGCGCACACTGGCGCGGACAGGCGCGGACTGGCGCGGACCCGGCTCGGCCTGTCGATCCAGCACGACCTCCAGATCACGGCGCAGGGCGTCCAGCGACTTGCCGGGCTTTGGCGTCCTACCTTTGGCATCGGTGACGTAGAAGCTGTCGACCGCCCGCTCGCCGAAACCCGCGATATGGGCCGAGCGGATCGACAGGCGGTGGTCGGCCAGGGTGCGGGCCAGAGCGGCCAGCAGGCCGGGGCGGTCGGCCCCCGACACCTCAACCACCGCCGCGCCTGGCGTCTGGTCCAGGTCGATGATGACGGTGGGGCGCACGTCGAAGGCAGCCCGGCGGGGATTCGGCGCAGGACGAGGCAGGTTTGCGGCGCAGCCCTTGCCACTTGCGGCCGCTTCCAGCGAAGCAATCAGCCGCGTCAGACGGCGCGGCTCGGCCTGGCCATAGGGGGCACCGGCCCCGTCCTGAAGCTCGAACACATCCAGCGCCATGCCGTCCGCGGCGGTGGCCACCCGGGCCCCGACGACATCCGCCCCCGCCTCGGCCAAGGCCCGCGCCAGATCGACGAACAAGCCGGGCCGGTCGCGCGCGGCCACCGCCACCCGCGTCACGGCACTGGCGGTTTCGGGATCGGTCGTCGTCAGCGCTTGCGCCGATGCACCCTTCTCCAGAGCCTCGGCCACCAATTCGGGATAGTCGGCCAGAGGCTCCGCCCTCGTCACCGCCTCGCCCCGGAACACCGCCTCCGTGCGCTGATAAAGGTCGCGGATCAGCTGGCCCTTCCAGCCATTCCAGACGCCCGGTCCGACGGCGCGGATGTCCGCCACGGTCAGCACCAGCAGGGTGCGCAGCCGCTCGGGATCGCCGACCAGATCAGCAAAGGCGCGCACGGTCGCCGGATCGGACACATCGCGCTTCTGGGCATGGTCGCTGAGCGCCAGATGGTTCAGCACCAACCAGACCACGAACTCGGTCCGGCGCGGGTCGAGGCCCAGGCGGTCGCAGGCCCGGCGCGCGGCGATGGCTCCGTCTTCCAGCTGGCCCCGGTCGCCGCCCTTGCCCACGTCGTGCAGCAGCATGGCCAGCATCAGGGCCTCGAAGTCGTCGATCCGGTGCACGATTTCGGTCGCCGTCGGATGGTCACCCTTCAGCTTGCCGCGCCAGATGTCGTTGATGATGCCGATGGCCTGCAGCGTGTGCTCGTCGACCGTATAGGCGTGGTACATGTTGAACTGGGTCTGACCGACGATCCGCCCCCATTCGGGCAGGAACCGGCCCAGCAGCCCCGTCTCGTTCATCAGGGTCAGGACGCGATAGGGCCTCTGTCCCTGCGCCAGGATATCCAGAAAGGCCCGCGTCGCCTCCGGGTCGCGTCGCAGAGATGGCGTGACCAGCGACAGCGACCGGGTCACCGCCGAAAAGGCATCGGGATGCAGATCCAGATCGTGCTGGTCGGCCACCCGGAACAGATAAAGCAGCTTCTCCGGAGCCTGAGCGAAAACCTCCGCCCCCGTAACCGACAGCCGCCCCGCATCCTCGATGAAACCCTCGACGCCCAGCTTTCGCCGGCGGCCGGGAATCAGCCGCGACAGGCTCATCGTCCGCTTCTGGTGACGGGCCTCCAGCTTGGCCGACATGGCGCGGGTCAGGGCCCCGACGTCGCGCGCGACCAGGAAATAGCGGCGCATGAACCGTTCGACCGCCGGCTCGTCGCCCCGTCCGTGCCAGCCCATGCGCCGCGCCACCTCAGGCTGGAGATCGAAGGTCAGCTTCTCCTCGGCCCGGCCCGCGACGCGGTGCAGATGCGCGCGCGTGCGCCACAGGAAGTCGAAAGCTTCCTCGAAGGTGCGTCGCTCGCGCGCCGTCAGCAGGTCGTCGAGGACGCGTGCGCCCAGCGGGCTTTCGGGGGCCAGCGAGCGGGCGATCCAGAACAGGGTGTTGAGATCGCGCAGGCCGCCCTTGCCGTCCTTGACGTTCGGCTCGACGCGATAGCGGACGGCCCCGGTCTTCTGGTGGCGGACGTCGCGCTCCTCCAGCTTGGCCGCGATGAAGGCGCGAGGGTCGGCCTTTTCGACCAGGGCCCGGAACTTCTGCTCAAACTCCTCCGCAAGGGCCGCATCGCCGGCCAGATAGCGCGCTTCCAGCAGGGCTGTGCGGATGGTCATGTCGGTCCGGGCCAGCGCCAGGCATTCATCCAGCGACCGCGCGGACTGACCCACCTTCAGTCCGAGATCCCACAGGACATGGAGCATGAACTCGATAACCTGTTCGGTGCGCGGGCTGGACTTCCAAGGTCGCAGGAACAGCAGGTCCAGGTCCGAATAGGGAGCCAGCACTCCGCGTCCATAGCCGCCGACAGCGATCAGGCTCAGGCGCTCGGCCGCCGTCGGATTGTGCGCCGGATAAAGCGTCTCGGTCGTCACGCGCCATAGCGTCGTCAACAGGTCGTCGGCAGCGGCGCAATACAGCCGGGCCACCTCCACGCCATCGCCACCCGCCTCCAGTCGACGTCCGGCGCGAGCGCGGGCCGCTTCCCAGGTGTCACGCAGCACGGCGGCGACCCCGACAGGTCCATCCGAAGATGTCGCCGCCTCGACCAGGCGCACGTCGAGAGGCTCGGTCACCGCCCCGCCAGACCCTTCAGCCGATACAGGGCCTCCAGCGCCTCGCGCGGCGACAACTCGTCCGGCTCGATCCCCTTCAGCGCGTCCTCGACAACGGAGGGCGGCGGCGGGGCGGGCGGCTCGGCGACCGCAAACAGGGGCAGGTCCGACAGGTTGCTGACCGCAGCCTTCTCGCCTTCCAATCGGTCCAGCACCTCGCGCGCGCGGCTGACGACGGCGGTGGGTACGCCGGCCAGCCGAGCGACCTGCACGCCGTAGGAGCGGTCGGCGGCACCCGGCGCGGCCTCATGCAGGAAGACCAGCTCACCGTTCCACTCCCGTGCCTTCATGGACAGGTTGCAGACATGGGCCAGCCGCGTCTCCAGCCCGGCCAACTCGTGATAATGTGTGGCGAACAGCGTCCGGGCACGGTTGCGGTCGTGCAGGGCCTCGGCCACGGCCCAGGCGATGGCCAGGCCGTCATAGGTGGCGGTGCCGCGCCCGATCTCGTCCAGCACCACGAAGCTGCGTTCCGTCGCTTGGGTCAGGATGGCGGCGGTCTCGACCATCTCCATCATGAAGGTGGAGCGGCCCCGCGCCAGGTCGTCACCCGCTCCGACCCGGCTAAACAGCCGATCGACCACGCCCAGCCGCATGGCGCGCGCGGGCACGAAGGCCCCCGCCTGGGCCAGCACGACCAGCAGGGCATTCTGGCGCAGGAAAGTCGATTTACCCGCCATATTGGGCCCGGTGACGATGCTCAGACGGGCGCAGGCACTGCCTGAACCATCCAGTCGGCAGTCGTTGGGCGTGTAAGGTTCTCCTGACTTATTAACTGCCGCCTCGACCACTGGGTGGCGACCGGCGGTGACTTCGAAACAGGTGGTGTCGTCCACCATGGGCCGGACCGCCCCCACCTCTTCCGCCCACTCGGACAGGGCGGCATGGGCGTCCAGCTCGGCGAGGGCCTCGGCGACGTCCTGAAGCGGCAAGGCGAGCGCCTGGACCGTGCGCCGCCAGCCCTCGAAGGTCTCGCCCTCGATGGCCAGGGCACGGTGGCCGGCCTGGCTGATCTTCGCGTCCAGTTCCGACAGTTCTACGGTGGTGAACCGCACCTGATTGGCCAGGGTCTGGCGATGGATGAAGGGGCTGGCCTCGGAGGGACGCAGCAGCGGCTCGGCCGCCTTGGCGCTGGTCTCCAGGAAATAGCCGAGCACGGCATTGTGCCGGATCTTGAACGGCACGCCGCTGTCGGCCACGGCCCGGGACTCCAGATCGGCGACGACGCGTCGGCTGTCGTCGCGCAGGGTGCGGGCCGCCTCCAGTTCGGGGCGATAGCCGGGAGCGACGAAGCCGCCGTCGCGGGCCAGATGCGGCGGCTCGGCGACCAGGCCCTCCGACAGGTCGATCTGCAGCCGGGCCAGGTCGGGCGACAGGCTGAGCCGATCCAGACAGGCGGCGATGCGGGTGGGTGCCCCGGTCAGGGGATCGCGTTCGGGCGGAAACACGCCTGCAATCCGTTCGGCGGTTGCCAGGGCCGTGCGCACGGCGGCCAGATCGCGCGGGCCGCCCCGCCCCAGCACCAGCCGCGAGGTCGCCCGCGCCACATCGGCGGAGGCGCGCAGGGTGTCGCGCAGATCGCGCCGCAGATCGCGCCGCTCCAGCAGCCATTCGACCGCATCCAGACCGTGGTTGATGGCCACGGGATCGCGCAAAGGCCGGGCGATCCGCTCGGCCAGGGCTCGCGCCCCGCCGGACGTTACCGTCCGGTCGATGCAGGCCAGCAGCGAGCCCTCGCGCTCGCCGCGCTGGGTCCGGTCGATCTCCAGGCTCTGGCGGGTGGCTGGGTCGATGGCCAGAAAGCCCGTCTCCCCCGAGCGACGCGGCGGCGTCAGGGCCGGGATCCGGCCCGCCTGCGTCGTCTCCAGATAGGCGGCGATTAGGCCCAGGGCCGAAACCTCCGCCTCATCGAAGGCCCCGAACCCATCGAGCGAGGCGACGCCATACAGCCGCTCGATCCGCACCCGTGCCCCTACCGGCTCGGCCAGGGCCTGGGGCAGGGCCTGCACCACCCCGCCCGATCCATTCAGCGCATCCTTTGTGGCCTCGTCCGAAAACAGGCGGTCGGGCACCAGCACTTCGGACGGCCGGAACGAGGCCAGGGTCGCGCCCAGATCGTCCAGCGTACAGGCGACGGCATCGACGGTGCCGGCCGACAGCTCGACCACCGCCACCGCAGCCCGGCCTTTCCGCACCGCCACAGCCGCCAGCCGATTGGCCCCGCGGGCGTCCAGCAGGCTGTCCTCGGTCAGGGTGCCCGGCGTCACCACCCGCACGATGTCGCGGTGGACGACGGCCTTGGAGCCGCGCTTCCTGGCCTCGGACGGGGCCTCCATCTGTTCGCAGATAGCGGCCTTGAACCCCTGGCGGATCAGCCGCGCCAGATAGCCGTCCAGCGCATGCACCGGCACCCCGGCCATGGGGATGTCCTCGCCTTGATGCTTGCCCCGCTTGGTCAGGGTGATGCCGAGCGCCGCCGAGGCGATCTCCGCATCCTTGAAGAACAGCTCGTAGAAGTCGCCCATGCGGAAGAAGACGATGGCATCCGGCTGGCTGGCCTTGGCCGCCAGGAACTGCGCCATCACCGGCGTGGTGCCTTCTGCGGAGGGCACGGGGTCGGTCTTCGGGGGATGGACGAGCGGCGCGTTCATGGGAGGACCGCAGGGTGACGGATTGCGTGGATCGCCTCAAGCGTCTTGCGTGGTGAGCAAGACATGTGGTTGCTGTCGGCAGGGGGTTCACATGACATCAGCACCGTATCGCTTTCGTCCGATCAATATGTTGGGCGCAACCACCGCGCAGTGGCTGGTGTTCGTGGCGATCGGCGAGGGCGTCATGGCGGCCTGGTCGGTTGCCGACATCTTCGTACTGAGCAACCTCGATACCCTGTCCCAACGCACTCTGGACGCTTGGAGCCTGACGGGATTGATCGGGTTCGTGCACATCGCGCTTTATCTCACGACTGTCGTCATCGCGGCACGCTGGATCTATCGCGCCAATGCGAACACCCAGGCCAACCTTCGCAAGTTGGAAACACCGCCGTCCTGGGCCGTCGGCTGGTTCTTCATTCCATTTGCCAATCTGTGGAAGCCCTACAAGGCCATGGCTGAAATGGCTCGCGCCAATCGCCGGTCGGGTACAAATCTGCCGCTCGGTCCGTGGTGGGCAGCCTGGTTGATCTCGGGTATCGTCGGCAACATCAGTGCCCGCCTCGCCTTTTCCAGCAGCGATCCCTCCACTCTGATGACCTCTTCGGTGCTGGGAGTGATCGCCAGTCTCGCCGGAATCGCTGCAGCCCTGCTGTTCCGCCGGATCGTGACGACGGTCACCGAGGCCCAGACGGCAAAGCTGCAAGCCGAAGTCTTCTGAACTCTTGCGGCAGGCCATGACGCCTGCAATACGCAACGACAGGCGGTTAAGGGAACGCGGTCAGACACCGCGGCTGTGCCCGCAACTGTAGGCGGGGAGGTCCGTCGTTCGATCCGGGCGCAATCCCGGCACCACTGGGCGTCTTCGGACAACTGGGAAGGTGTGGACATGGACCGTCGATCCGCAAGCCAGGAGACCTGGCCGCCCCCGTCGCTCGTCCGCTGTCCGGGACCAGACAGAGGCGTGGGGCCTACCCCCTGCTGATACCTGCAGGGATGTTCCGTCGAAGCGACCCGATCTCTGCGCCGTGCTGGATACGTCCAGCGCGGGTTGGTCGCTTTCATCGTCCCGTCGCGCGCGACGCCGGGACCTACGGAGCCGCTTACATGAAGCGTCATCTCTTCCTCTCGACTGCCCTGGTGGCGGTCGGCCTGGCCGCGCCTGCCTGGTCCCAGGAGATTCCTGAACTCGAGGAGGTGGTCGTCACGGCCACCCGCATCCCCGCCATTGTATCCGAAACACCCGGGGCCCGCGTCATCGACCGCGCGACCATCGAACAGCGCGGCGCGATCTTTGCCGCCGACATCCTCGCCGATGTGCCAGGACTTTCCGTCGTCCGCAGCGGCGCCTTTGGCGGCGTGGCCCAGGTCCGCATGCGCGGGGCCGTGCCCGGCAAGACGCTGGTCCTGGTCGACGGCGTGCCGGTCAACGACCCGGCCGAGATCGCGGGGGCCTATGACTTCTCCGGCTTCGAGCTGGGCGACATCGATCGCATCGAGGTACTGTCGGGTCCGCAGTCGTCCCTGTGGGGGTCCGACGCCATCGGCGGGGTGATCGCCTTCACGACCCAGGAGGTGGACGGTCTGCGTGCCGAAGCGGAAGCCGGGTCGTTCGCCACCCTGCGCGGGCGACTGGCGGCGGGCGTGGCCAATGAGACCTGGGCCTTCGGGGCCTGGGTTTCGCGCTTCGACACGGACGGGATTAGCGCAGCGGACGAAGCCGACGGCAATCCGGAGACCGACGGCTTCGAGAACACCACTGTCGGTGCCAAGGGACGATACGCCTTTACCGACACGGTCGACATCGACGGTGCTGCGCGCTGGTCGAACAGCCGGGCCGACATCGATGGCTTCCCAAGCCCGAACTTCACCCTGGCCGACACGCTGGACACCACCGAGAGCGAGCAATGGTCCGGCTTTGGCCGGATACGCCTGAACGCCCTGGGCCTGGACCACCAGTTCAGCGTCTCGGCCTCCGACATTGTGCGCGACACCGTCTCCGACTTCTCCTCGCGCTTCGAGGCCGATCGCCAGGTCTATCGCTGGCAGGCGGACGGCCGGTCCGGAGAGGCTTTGAACTTTGCGTTTGGCGTGGAGCGCGAGGAGACATCCGGCACACTCTCCAGCGGGCTGGAAGACGATCTGGGCACCACCTCGATCTTCGGCGTCGCCCGCTATGACGCGACCGAGCGGCTGAACCTGTCCGGGGCCCTGCGCTGGGACGACACGGACGATTTCGGCTCGGAGACGACCGGCCGGATTTCGGCGGCCTACAGGCTGGACGGCGGCTTCATCGTCTCTGGGGCCTACGGTACCGGCTTCAAGGCTCCGTCGGTCAGCCAGGCGGTGTGCGACTTCTGCTTTGCACCCCTGCCCTATCCCGAACTGGTTCCGGAGACGGCCGACAGTATCGAACTGGCTGTGGGATGGGCATCGTCCGATGGCCGTATCGAGGGCCGGTCCACCGTCTATCGCCTCAATGTCGAGAACCAGATCAGCTACGTCGCCGGCCGTTATATCAACGTGGCCGAGACGCGGTCGGACGGGGTCGAGCTGGAGGGACGCGCCCTGCTGGGCGGCGGTTTCAACCTGACGCTCGCCTATGCCTGGACGGATGCCGAGGATCGCACGACCGGGGCCCGGTTGCTGCGGGTGCCGGAACATGCGGCCTCAGCCACTCTGGGCTGGAGCGGGGAGCGACTGTCGGGGGCTCTGACCGTGCGCGCCGAGGGCGATCAGGACGACTCGGGCGGATTCGCCACGGCCACCCGCGAAGGCTTCGTCACGGCCAATCTGAACGTGGCGTATGCCCTGACGGAGGCGGTCACCCTGGCCGCACGGATCGAGAACCTGGCGGACGAGCGGTATCAGCAGGTGTTGGGTTATGGCGAGCCGGGGCGCTCCGGCTACGTCGGGATCAGGCTGCGCTACTGATCCGGGCGGCGGGGCCGGTGGCGATGGTCGCCGGCTCCAGTTGCAGGGCTTCCCAGTCTAGGCCCGGCGCGGGCGCATGGGCGGCGGCGATCGTGGCGCGCAGCTCGGCGGCCGAGGCCACGCTGGCCACGACGGCGGATACTTCCGGCAATCCAAGCGCATAGGCCAGGGTGGCCTGCATGGGATCGACCCGCGCTTCGGCGAGGCGGCGGCGGATGCGCGACAGGGCGTGGCTGTGCCTCGCCATCTCGGGCGGCAGGGCCTCGCCGCTCATGAACAGCAAGCCATCGGCGAAGACCGATGAGGCATGGATGTCGACACCCAGCCCGGCCAGTTCACCAAGCACGCCGGTCCGGTGCGCGCGCTGGTCCAGCATGTTGACGGGCAGTTGCACGATGTCGGGCTGGAACCGCCGGGCCAGCAGGACCGGGCCATCCTCGACCGCGGCGCAGAAGCCGATGCGCTTGAACAAACCGCGATCCTTGAGCGCCGACAGGCGGTCCCACAGGGCGCGCCCCTCCGCCCCGGCCAGGTCGGCGGCGCTGGAGATCAGCAGGGCATCGCCGCGCGGCAGACCCAGTCGTTCCAGCGAGCGACGGGCGCGCGCCTCGATCCGGTCCACGCCCTCGGCGATGGGCACGGTCCGCACCGTGACCTGAAACGGCGAGGGGAACGGCCAGGCCTGACCCAGCCAGCGCTCGCTGTCTCCGTCGGGGCGGGTCGCGACCTTGGTGATCTTCGCATCGGCGGCGGTCTGGAGCAGGAACCGCAGGGCATCCTCGCGCGCACCCGAGGGCGCAGGCTGCGCACGCTCGGGCTGATGCACGACGGCGATCGCCAGCTTGTCGATCGGAGAGGGCGCACGATTCAGGATCACTGATGAACCCTGCACCTCAAAGCTTAAGGTGAGATTGGCAAAGCCTTGCCTGATGGTTACCAAGTGAACATCGGTTGCCAGCAAAAAGGCTGCAGGGCGAGCCTGCAGCCTCATTGTTACTGCCCTATCGCTCGCGTCGCGGACGCTCACTACATGAGGGCAATATCCTATCTCGCACTCAAACAGCGAGGCTTCGCGAGCCCAGCTGTAGCGCCCTAAGACAATGAAGAATCGATATCCTTGCAGGCCTGGATCAGGCCCTGGACCGACTCGACCGACTTCTTGAACATCGCCTTTTCGTCGTCGTTGGTGCTGAACTCGATGACCTTTTCGACGCCGCCGGCACCGATCAGGGCGGGCACGCCGACATAGAGGTCCGACAGGCCGTATTCACCCGACAGCCAGACGGCGCAGGGCAGGACGCGCTTCTGGTCCAGCAGGTAGGAACGGGCCATGGCGATGGCGCTTTCGGCTGGGGCATAGAAGGCCGAGCCGGTCTTCAGCAGGGCCACGATCTCGCCGCCGCCCTTGCGGGTGCGGTCCACGATGGCGTCCAGGTCGCCCTGGCTGAGCATGCCGGCGGCGACCGCGTCGGGCAGAGGCAGGCCGCCGACGGTCGAGTGGCGCACCATCGGCACCATGTCGTCGCCGTGACCGCCCAGGGTCCAGGCGTGGATGTCCTGGATCGACACACCCGTCTTTTCGGCCAGGAAATAGGCGAAGCGGGCGCTGTCCAGCACACCGGCCATGCCGATGACCTTCTCCTTGGGCAGGCCGGAGAATTTCTGCAGGGCCCACACCATGGCGTCCAGCGGGTTGGTGATGCAGATGACGAAGGCGTTCGGCGCGTGCTGCTTGATGCCCTCGCCGACGGCCTTCATGACCTTCAGGTTGATGCCGATCAGGTCGTCGCGGCTCATGCCCGGCTTGCGCGGCACCCCGGCGGTGACGATGCAGACGTCGGCACCGGCGATGTCGGCATAGTCATTGGCCCCCTTCAGAGCGACATCAGTGCCGATCACGGCGGTGGCCTCGGCGATGTCCAGCGCCTTGCCCTGGGGCGTGCCCTCGGCGATGTCGAACAGGATGACGTCGCCCAGCGCCTCGCGCGCGGCCACGTGAGCCAGGGTTCCGCCGATCATTCCGGCGCCGATGAGGGCGATCTTCGCACGAGCCATGAGTATCTCCGGGAGGAAGTGTGAGGCGGCGACTGCACCGCTGACGGGCGGCGGTCTAGACCCGACACGGGCACCCTGCAACCATCGCCAGGATTCCGGCGGGTGACGCAAGGCTCAGCTTATCCCGAACTCAAAACTTATTGATTTTGCCTGTTACGCGAGTGGGCATAGGCTCCTAGGCAACAATCAAACTAACGGGAGCTGAATGATGGACGGAAACGCTGGCGGACCCTCACCCCTGAGCGACCCCAAGAAGGAAAAGGCGGCGCGCCGCAGCCTGCTTGGCCGCACCAACCGCGACTGGTGGCCCAATCATCTGGCGGTCGATATCCTGCATCAGCAAGGCAAGACCGGCGACCCCATGGGCGACGGCTTCAGCTATGCCGAGGCGTTCAACTCTCTGGATTACGACGCGGTCAAGCGTGACCTTCATGCCCTGATGACCGACAGCCAGCCTTGGTGGCCAGCGGACTATGGCCACTATGGTCCCTTCTTCATCCGCATGGCCTGGCACTCGGCCGGTACTTACCGCACCGGCGACGGGCGCGGGGGTGCAGGTGCGGGCCAGCAGCGGTTCGCGCCGCTGAACTCCTGGCCGGATAACGGCAATCTGGACAAGGCGCGCCGCCTGCTGTGGCCGATCAAGCAGAAGTATGGTGCCAAGCTGAGCTGGGCCGACCTGTTCATTTTGGCCGGCAATGTCGCGATCGAATCCATGGGCGGGCCGGTCTTCGGGTTCGGCGGCGGCCGCGCTGACGTCTGGGAGCCGGAGAAGGACGTCTATTGGGGCACGGAAGAGAACTGGGTGGGCGAGGGTGCCGAAACCCGCATCCAGCCCGACAAGGACATGGCGCTGGAAGAGCCGCTGGCCGCCATCCAGATGGGCCTGATCTATGTGAATCCGGAAGGCCCGGGTGGCGTGCCCGAGGCCCTGCAATCGGCCCGCGACATCCGAGAGACCTTCGCCCGCATGGGCATGAACGACGTCGAGACGGCGGCCCTGACCGCCGGGGGTCACACCTTCGGCAAGGCGCATGGTGCGGGCGATGCGTCCAAGGTCGGTATCTCGCCCGAAGGCGCCGACATCGCCCAGCAGGGCCTGGGCTGGGTCTCCGGCCACGAGAGTGGCATGGGCGATCATACCATCACCTCGGGCATCGAGGGGGCATGGACGCCCACGCCGATCACCTGGGACATGACCTATTTCGACATGCTGCTGGACCATGAATACGAGCTGGTCCGCAGTCCTGCCGGGGCCAAGCAGTGGCAGCCTGTCGGCAATCCGGAAGACACCCTGGCTCCTGCCGCCCACACGCCGGGCAAGAAGGTGCCGACCATGATGACCACAGCCGACATGGCGTTCAAGGTCGACCCGGAATACCGCAAGATCATGGAGGCCTTCCGCGCCGACCCGGCCTATTTCGGCGACCAGTTCGCCCGCGCCTGGTTCAAGCTGTGCCACCGCGATATGGGGCCGAAGATCCGCTACCAGGGCCCCGAGGTTCCGGCCGAAGATCTGATCTGGCAGGACCCGATTCCCGCCCATACCGGACCGAAACTGACCGAGGCGGATGTCGAGACACTGAAGGGGCATATCGCCAACTCCGGCCTGTCGATCGCCGATCTGGTCCGCACGGCCTGGGCGTCTGCCGCCACCTGGCGCGGGTCCGACCACCGCGGCGGGGCCAACGGAGCGCGCATCCGTCTGGAACCGCAGCGCAGCTGGGACGTCAACGAGCCGCACAAGCTGGCCAAGGTTCTTCAAGTCTATGAGGGCATCAAGGCGTCGTCCGGCCTGAACGTCTCTATCGCCGACCTGATCGTGCTGGGCGGCTCCGTCGGGGTCGAGCAGGCCATCAAGGCCGCCGGTCACGACATCGCCGTGCCCTTCACGCCAGGCCGCACCGATGCCTCGGCCGAGCAGACCGATGCCGACAGCTTCAAGGTGCTGGAGCCCAAGGCCGACGGCTTCCGCAACTATCTTCAGGTCCAGTTCAACGTTCCGACCGAGGAACTACTGATCGACCGGGCCCAGCTTCTGGGTCTGACCGCGCCGCAGATGCTGGTGCTGGTCGGAGGGCTGCGGGTCCTGGGGGCCAATCATGGAGAGTCCAAGAACGGTGTCCTGACCGATCGCCCGGGCCAGCTGACGAACGACTTCTTCGTCAATCTGCTGGACATGCGCACGGCCTGGAAACAGGTCGACGACCACTCCGACGAGACCTTCGTCGGCACGGACCGCGACACGGGCGAGCAGCGCTGGACCGCCACGCGCACGGACCTGGTGTTCGGCTCCAACTCCCAGCTGCGCGCCCTGGCCGAAGTCTATGCGTCGGCCGACGCGGGCGAGAAGTTCGTGCGCGATTTCGTCAAGGCCTGGGTCCAGGTCATGGAGAATGACCGCTATGACCTGCCCAAGCGCGCCCTGCACGCCGAGAAGGTTGCGGCCTGATGGTATTATTGTCCCCTCTCGCTTGCGGGCGAGAGGGGACAAGCCCTTCCGATTGATTTTGCCATGTCGATAGCGACGGCCTATGTCGCGCGCATGCTCCCCACCCTGCGACAGCTCCAGTATCTGAAACTTCTGGCTGAACACGCCTCGTTCAGCCGGGCTGCAGAGGCTGCCCACGTCAGCCAGCCGGCGCTTTCGGCGGGCGTTCAGGAGCTGGAGAAGATTCTAGGGGCCGCCGTCGTCGAGCGCACACGCGGCAATGTCCAGCTGACGGCCGTCGGAGCCGAGGCCGTACGACGGGCCGAGGATGTGCTGGCGCGCACCGAGGATCTGGTCGAGGCGGCAAAGAATGCGGGCAAGCCGCTGTCGGGCCGGTTCCGTCTGGGCGTAATCCCGACAGTCGCACCGTTCCTTCTGCCCGCAAAACTGGCTGGACTGAAGACAGCCTATCCGGCCCTGCGCCTGTTCATCCGCGAGGATCTGACGCCCCGGCTGATCGGGGCGCTGAAGGCAGGACAGTTGGACGCCGCCGTCATTGCCCTGCCCTATACGGCCCCCGGCATCGACCATGCCCGGATCGGCGACGACGAGATCCTGGCCGCCGCCCCGGTTGGCCATGCGCTGGCGGGTACCGGCCCCATTCCGGCAGGCTCGTTGAAGGCCGAAGACCTGATCCTGCTGGAAGACGGCCACTGCCTGCGCGATCAGGCCCTGGCTGCCTTCGACATAGACCCGCCCAAGGGCGACGACGTGTTCGCCGCGACCAGCCTGCACACCCTTGTCCAGATGGTGTCCTCGGGCCTTGGCGTCAGCTTCCTGCCCGAGATGGCAGTGCGTGCCGGTCTGGCCGACATGCCCGGCGTGGTCGTGCGCCCGATCTCGGCCAAGGCCCCGCGCCGCGAGATTGTGGTCGCCTGGCGCAAGGGCTCCAGCCGGGCGTCCGAGGCCCGACTGCTGGCGGACGCCTTCAAACTGGACTGAGATTACAACTCCGTAAGGTGCGCAGGACTTGCGCCCTGATAGGGTCCGCCTCGCCCGCCGTCCGGGCGCTCGGAGCCACCCCCATGAAGTCCCGCCTGATCCTGACCGCCTGCGCCGCCGCCCTGATGCTGGGCCTGCCCGCCGCCTCGCCTGCGCTGGCGCAAAGTGCCGCCACAGCCGCCCCGGCACCCGCTGGCGTGACCGTCCCACCGCTGGGCTTTCAGGAACGGACCCTGCCCAATGGGCTGAAGGTCTATACCGCCCGCGACACCTCGACCTCCAATGTCACGGTCCAGGTCTGGTACCGCGTCGGCTCCAAGGATGATCCGGAAGGCCGCTCTGGCTTTGCCCACCTGTTCGAACACCTGATGTTCAAGGCGACCGAGAACTTTCCCGACGAGACCTTCGACCGCCTGACCGAGGATGTCGGGGGCAACAACAACGCCTTCACCTCCGATGACGTCACCGCCTATCACGAGACCATTCCGGCCAATCATCTGGAGCGACTGATCTTTGCCGAGGCTGACCGCCTGGGCTCGCTTGTGGTCAACGAAAGCGTGTTCGAAAGCGAGCGCGACGTGGTCAAGGAGGAGTATCGTCAGGGCGTCCTGGCCAGCCCCTATGGCCGCCTGTTCAGCCTGTTTGTGCCCGCCACCATCTATCAGGAGCACCCCTATCGCCGCTCGACCATCGGTTCGATCGAAGATCTGGACGCCGCGACCATCGAGGATGTGCGCCGGTTTCACTCCACCTTCTACCGGCCCGACAATGCCTATCTGATCGTGGCCGGAAACTTCGATCAGGCCCAGCTGGACGGCTGGATCGACCAGTATTTCGGACGTCTGAGCAATCCCGACCGCCCTCTGCCGGTGAACGATGTGCGCGAGCCCGAGCCGACCGGCCCACGCGACGTGACCTATTACGCCCCCAATGTACCGCTGCCCGCCGTGGTGCTGGCCTGGCCGACGGTGCGTTACGACAACCCGGACCGCGCGGCCCTGACGGTGCTGGACGGCATCCTGTCTACCGGCGAGTCCAGCCGACTTTATCGCTCGCTGGTCTACGATCAGCAGATCACCAGCCAGACCAGCTCCAGCCTGGATGCCAGCCAGCAGGCCGGGGCCCTGACCGCCTTCGCCATCATGGCCGAGGGCAAGACGCCGGAAGAGGGTCTGGCCGCGTTGCGGGCCGAGGCTGCGAAACTGCGGGACGCGCCTGTCACCGACGCCGAACTGGCCGAGGCCAAGAACGAGCTGATCGCCGGGGCCCTGCGCGAGCGCGAAACCGTCGAGGATCGCGCCAATGTCCTGGGCTGGTCGCTGATCAACACCGGTGACGCCGCCTCCGCCGACCGCGAGATCGCCAGCCTTCAGGCCGTGACCGCCGCCGACATCCAGCGTGTGGCCCGGCGCTATCTGACCGATCAGCGCAGCATCGCCATCCGCTATCTGATCGCCGACGAGGCCAATCCCGCGACGGTGCAGGACGTGGATGTCTCCGCCCCGATCAAGGTCGCCGACCTGGCCCCCGTCGGCCGCATCTTCGAACTGCTGCCCGAGGGTCAGCGCGCCGCCATGCCGACCCCGGGCGAACCGGTCGAGCCGGCCACGCCGCCGGTCGCCGACTTCCGCCTGGACAACGGCCTGCGCGTGCTGGTCGTCGAGAAGGAGGGCCTGCCCTTGGTCTCCGCGCGGCTAAACTTCGACGCCGGGTCCGGTGACGAGGCCGAGGGCCAGGCTGGGGTCGCCGCCATGACCGCCGCCCTGTTGACGCAGGGGACCACGACCCTGAGCGCGCCCCAGATCGCCACGGAGATCGAGCAGCTCGGTGCCAGTATCGGGGCGGGTTCCGGCCCGGACTTCACCAATGTCTACGCCAATGCCCCGGCCAACGTCTTTCCCCAGACCGTCACCCTGATGGCCGATCTGGTGCGCAATCCCGCCTTCGCCGCCGAGGAACTGGATCGACAGCGGTCCCAGACGCTGGACGGACTGCGGGTCGCCCTGGCGACGCCCGGCCCCGTGGCGTCGCAAGCCGCCGCCCGCGTCATCTATGGTGACGCTCCCTATGGCGCGCCTGGCAGCGGCACCCTGACCACCATACCCGCCATCACCCGCGAAGATGTCGTCGCCTTCCATCAGCGCCGCTATCGCCCGTCTGAGGCCACTCTGGTCTTCTCCGGCGACATCAACGAAGCGGAAGCCCGCGCCCTGGCGCAGTCGGCCTTTGGCGACTGGCGTGAGACCGGGCCGGTCGATGCGCGGGCTGCGCCTATCGGCGCGCACCTGCCCCCCCGGGTCGTCGTCATAGACCAGCCCGGTGCCGGTCAGGCCGCCGTCACCGTCGCCCTTCGTGGGATATCCCGAACGGACGAGGACTATTTCCCCCTGACCCTGGGCAACACCCTGCTGGGCGGAAGCTTCACCTCGCGGCTGAACCAGGAAATCCGCATCAAGCGCGGCCTCAGCTATGGCACCCGCTCGTCCCTGGGCGTGCGGCGCGAGGACGGGTTGTTCACCGCCTCAGCCCAGACCCGCAACGATGCCGCCGTCGAGGTCTCCGACCTGATCCTGGCCGAGCTGACCCGGCTCGCCACCACCCAACCGACCGACAGCGAGATGACCACCCGTCAGGCCATTCTGACCGGGGCCTTCGGCAGTTCGCTGGAAACCGTCGATGGCCTGGGCTCTCTGGTCGCCAATCTGGCGCTCTATGACCTGCCGATGAGCGAGCTTGCGACCTACGCCGGTCGCGTGCGCGCGCTGACGCCCGAACAGGTCCAGGCGGCATTCGCCGAACACCTGCCCACCGACCGCGCCAGCCTGGTCATCGTCGGCGACGCCTCGACCTTCATCGACGCCCTGCGCGCCAAACACCCGAACGTCGAGGTCATTCCGCTGACGGAGTTGAACCTGGATACAGCGGCGCTGAAATAGCGTCAGGCCGACAGACAGACGACCTGCGCCACCTTCAGATCACGGCGCAGGTCGTCGGCGACGGCACCATAGTTGTCGGTCGTGATGGCCCGTCCGCGCAGACGCTCGGTCGGGGTCTGGATGCCTCTCACGGCGGGGCCGAAGGTCTCGGGCGAGGTGGTGTAGATGCGGCCACGTCGTGGGCTTTCGGCGATCGTGACGCCTACTGCGCGCCCCTGCCGATCCAGAACGGGCGCGCCCGACAGGCCTGCCAGGGTGCCGCCCAATCCGTCGGTGCGTCCGACCTCGGCCCAGGCCAGGACCGGCTCGTCACGCTGGCCCCGCCCCCGCACGCGCAATGTCTCGCGGCCTAGCAGCCGCGATGTCGCCTCGCCCGGACGGGCCTGGGGATAGCCGGGATGAAAGCCCCGCTGACCAGCACGCAGGTGGCGATCCGGACTGACCGGAATGGCGGATGTGCCGCCGTCGGTGATCAGAAGCGCGATGTCGGCCCGCGGTGCCAGACGCACGTCTGCCGCCACGGCCCGGCTACCGCCCACCATGATGGCGGGCTGGCGACAGCCCTCGACCACATGTCGCGCCGTGATCCAGCGGCCCTGACGGGCCACCGAAAAGGCCGTGCCTGACGAGGGCTGGAAGGGGATGTCCGGCGCGTTGACGATCACTTCCGGATCGAAAGGGGTGACCGGACCCAGCAGGGGGCCTTCGGTATCGTCCGGCATCGTCGGCACAGGCGCATCGGCATTTTCACGCTTGCTCAGGGAAAACAGCAGCAAGGCCCCGGCGACGCCCAGATAGATCAGCCAGTCAGGGGGGCGCGACATAGTCCTGCCTCAGCCCGTCAGGGCCGCCGCGAGGATCAGCGCGGTCGACAGCTTGGCCCCGACCAGCAGGATGGCGGCGGCGATCTCGCCCTGTCGGATGCGCTGTGGCAAGCCGGTCAGCAGCATGTCGACCAGGCGGAAGGCCAGCAATTGCAGGGCCACCGTCGCCACGCCCCAGATCAGGATGTCGCGTATCGAGGTGGAAACGTTCAGACTGACCGCCAGTGGGATGGCCAGGCCGACCAGCACCCCGGCCAGGGCCAGGGCAGCGGCGGGATTGCCCTGACGGATCAGGGTGATCTCCCTCCAGGGCGTCATCCAGACATAGACCAGCGCCCCACCCAGCATCAGGCCCAGCGTGACCGCCAGATGCGCGATCATCGTCGGAAAGCCGGTGGCGAACGCCTGGAACTCGGCGCTGTCCAGCACGGGAGGGAGGGTAGAGGCGTCCATGGCGTCCGGTCGATCAGAGGTTGCAGACGCTTGCCCGCTTTTCGCCTCATTCTGCAAGCGCTGCCGAGACACACTCTCTCAGGAATCGTTGCGCGGAGGTTCTAGGGTTTAGGTTTCAGGGATGAGGGACGATGCGGAAGGAGGCTCTTACTGGCCCTTACTGACCCTGACCCCTAAGGCCAAACTCCTAGGCTGCGGTCTTCCGCAGCGTCGAAGCCCGCAGCTTCTCGCTCTCCGACTTCAACTGACCACACGCCGCCAGGATGTCGCGACCGCGCGGGGTGCGGATCGGGCTGGCGAAACCGGCTTTGTTCAGTATGGCGGCGAACCGTTCGATCGTGCCCCAGTCCGAACACTGATAATCGGTTCCGGGCCAGGGATTGAAGGGGATCAGATTGACCTTGGCCGGAATGCCCTCGATCAGCTTGACTAGGGCGCGCGCCTCGTCCGGGCTGTCGTTGACGCCCTTGAGCATGACGTATTCGAAGGTGACGCGCCGCGCGTTCGACAGGCCCGGATAGGCCCGGATGCCCGCCATCAGGGCCTCCAGATCGTACTTCTTGTTCAGCGGCACCAGCACGTCGCGCAGAGCATCGTTCGTGGCGTGCAGGCTGATGGCCAGCATGGCCTGGGTACGGTCGCCCAGCGGGCCAAGTTGCGGCACCACGCCACTGGTCGAAACCGTGATCCGGCGTCGCGACAGGGCGATGCCCTCGGGATCACTGATGATCTCGATCGCGTCGGCGACATGGTCCAGATTGTAGAGCGGCTCGCCCATGCCCATGAAGACGATGTTGGACAGGCGGCGGTCCTCCATCGGCGACGGCCACTCTCCCAGATCGTCACGGCAGACCTGCACCTGGGCCACGATCTCGGCGGCGGTCAGATTGCGCACCAGCTTCTGTGTCCCGGTATGGCAGAAGGTGCAGTTCAGGGTGCAACCCACCTGTGACGAGACGCACAAGGCGCCCGCGCGACCCACGTCTGGAATATAGACCGCCTCGACCTCGATGCCCGGGGCGGTCCTGATCAGGTATTTGCGGGTGCCGTCCTTCGACACCTGCCGCTCGACGATCTCGGGGCGGGCCAAGGTGAAGGTCTCGGCCAGTTTGACCTGCATATCCTTGGCGACATTGCTCATCAAAGCGAAGTCGGTGACGCCGTGATGATGGATCCAGCCCCAGATCTGCGACGCGCGCATCTTGGCCTTCTCGGGCGGACAGACGCCCGCATCGACCAATGCCTGACGCAGACCCGTACGCGTCAGTCCCGCCAGATTGACGGGTACGGGCGTGGCGGCGATCGTGCGCGTAAGGTCGAGCGAGAGGCTCAAAGGGCGACATCCTGAACGGGCGGGAGGCGGGCCTTATAGCACAGATCGGGCAGGATTTAAGGCGGAGGTCAGTCGCCCGCCTCCACCTCGTGAATTCGGTCGTCGTCCAGACCGAAATGATGCCCGATCTCATGGATCAGGACATGGGCGATGATCTCCGACAGGCCGACATCCCCGCGCTCGCACCATTCGTCCAGGATCGGGCGGCGATAGAGGAGTATCCGCGATGGCTCCGGCGCGGCCCCCATGCCGTCCCGCAGGCCGATATCGACACCATGATACAGGCCCGTCAGTTCGAACGGATCCTCCATGCCGAAGCTGGCCAGTGTTTCCTCATCGGCAAAGTCGTCGATGCGGATCACGACATCACCGGCCAAGGCTCCGAAGGGCGCTGGCAGGGCGTCGAACGCTTCGCGGGCCAGTCGGGCGAAGTCGTCCAGGGAGGGGGCGGCCTGATCGTTCCAGGTGAAAGGCGCAGTCTCGGTCATGGTCTCCATATCGGATGTCCGTCGCCCGCTCGCAAATCGCGCGACGCGGGTTATGGTTACCGAATCGAGGGGCGTGGGGCTCCGCTTGACGGATCAGGGATGGACGACGCCGACATCGCCTATGTCGCGACCGCGGGAGCTGCGGGTCTCGCGCTGGCGCTCAGCGCCTGGGCCGCACGGCTGCGTGGGCAACTAGCCAGGCGTGCGGCGAAGGCAGAGGCCGATCTGGCGGCGGCTCGCGTCGATCTGGCCGACCGTGACGGTGCCTTGGCCGCGTTCGAGGATGTGCGCTTGGCGCTGACACCCGACGGGCAGACGCGACGCCTGGGGTCGGAGGGGGCTTGGCGCACCATCGTCAGCGAACTGGCGTCGCAGCCACCTGCCCCCGACACCGATCCGGCGCTTGTGGTGCTGGATGCCGTGCGGCGCTTAGAGGCCGAGCGGCTCGACGCCCTGATCGAGCGGGGCGAGGCCCTCGATACGGTGCTGGAAGGATCGACTGCCGCCTGGACGGTCGAGGGCCGATCCTCCGCCGGGGCGGCCTGGTTGCGCCTGTCCCGACTGGCCCTGATGGGCACTGCGGCCGAGAGTGGACTGGGCCTGCTGGCCGAGGCCTATCCCGCCCCGACCTGGATCACCGACGCGTCGGGCAACCTGGCCTGGGCTAATAAGGCGTGGCTGGCGGAGTTGAAGGTCGACACGATCGAGGCGGCGCGGGAACAGGGCCTGAGCTTCGACCGTGGGGCCGACGCCATCGTGGCCGAGGCGGGTCGCCTTCGCCAGCATCAGGAAGGCTTTCGCTGGACCACCGGTGATGGTCGCAGGCGGGCCTGGCGCATCATGGCCGAGCCGGTACAGGGCGGAGCCGGCGCGGTGCTGGCCTTTGCGCTCGACATGACCGAGGCGGAGGAGACGCGCGATACCCTGCGCCGCCATGTCGAGGCCCATGACGAGACCCTGAACCACCTCGCCGACGCCGTGGCCATCTTTGGCCCCGGCAAGCGACTGGCCTTCCACAACACCGCCTTCCAGCAGCTGTTCAATATCGATCCGGCCTGGCTGGACGAGCGACCCACCCATGCCGAACTGCTGGACGCCCTGCGCCAGCGCCGACAGCTGCCGGAGGTTATCGACTACGCCGGGTGGAAGGCCAATGAGCTGGAGTTCTACGGGGCAACGGAGGCCGCACCCGACGACAGCTGGTCCCTGCCCGACGGGCGCACCCTGCGCATCGTGCGCCAGCCGCACCCGCTGGGCGGCGTGCTGCTGCTGTTCTCCGACATCACCGACGAGCTTCAGCTGCGCAGCCGGTTCAATGCCCAGCTGCAGGTCCAGACCGCCACCCTGGACAAGCTGAACGACGCCGTGGCCGTGTTCGGCTCCGACGGACGGCTGCGCCTGCACAACGAGGCGTTCGAGCGATTCTGGGCCCTGCGTCCTGATCAGCTGGAAACGGCCGGAGACTTCGATGCCCTCGCCGCCCTATGTCAGCAGACCATGCCCGATCCGGCCCTGTGGCTGGGGCTGAAGGCGCGCGTCGCCGATCCCGATCCGGAGAGCCGCGTGCCGATTTCCGGCGAGGGTCGAACCATCGATGGCCGCGTCGCAGCCTGGCAGACCCGTCCCCTGCCCGATGGCGCGACCCTGGTCGCCTTTTCCGACGTGACGGCGCGGCGCGATCTGGAACAGGCCTTGGCCGCCAAGGCCGCTGCCCTGGAGGAAAGCCAGGCGCTGAAGCGCGAGTTCGTGGGCAGCGTATCCTATGAACTGCGCACGCCGCTGACGACCATCGTCGGCTATTCCGAACTGCTGGAGACCCTGGGCGATCTGCCCGAGCGCAGCCGCCAGCATGCCGGGGCCATCCGCATCGCCGCCAGCCAGCTGGCCCGATCCATCGACGACGTTCTGGACATGAGCCAGATCGACGCAGGCGAGATGGAGCTGGCGCTCGGCGACATCCGCCTCAGTGATCTTCTGGACGACGCCGCGTCGAAGGTCCGTGCACGGATCGAGGGGCGCGGGGCCAAGCTCGTTGTCGACTGCCCCGCTGGCCTGAAGCCCATCCGTGCCGATGCCGGCCGCATCGCCCAGTGCCTGGATCATCTGCTGGACAATGCCACGCGCGCGGTGTCGGAAGGCGGCTCCGTCACCCTGGCTGCCGAGGCGACGACTTCGGAGGTCCGCATCCGGGTCGAGGATACAGGACGCGGCATCCCCTATCACCTGCAGGCCCACGTCTTCGACCGCTTCGTCCGGCGCGAGCGCGGTGGACCCGGCGTCGGCCTGGCGCTGGTCAAGGCCCTGGTCGAACTGCACGGCGGCTGGGCCGAGGTCGAGAGTGAGCCCGGCAAAGGCGCCGCCTTCATCCTGCACCTGCCGCTGGAAGCCACCGCCGCTGCGGTCGCGCCTGAACTGCGCCTCGGCTAGATTTTCGGTGTGTCTGCTATACAGCGGCGGAACACGCAGGACATCGCCATGGCCAAACCCCTAAAGACCGCCCTGATCTACGACTTCGACGGCACCCTCGCACGCGGGAATATGCAGGAGGTCAGCTTCATCCCGTCCATCGGCATGGACATCGGGGCCTTCTGGGCCGAGGCCGAGGCCCTGACCCAGGCCGCCGATGCCGACGGCATCCTGATGTACATGCAATTGATGCTGCGCCATGCCCGCGACAACGGCGCACCGATCACGCGCGAGACCCTGGCCGAACAGGGGCGCGAGGTGGCGCTGTTCGAGGGGCTGAAGGACCTGTCGTGGTTCGACCGGATGAATGCCTTCGGGGCGCAATACGGCCTGGACATCGAACACTACATCATCTCGGCGGGGCTGGAGGAGATGATCGAGGGCACGCCGATCCGGCCCGCCCTGACCCACGTCTTTGCCTCCCACTATGTCTATGACGAAAAGGGCGAGGCTGCCTGGCCCGCCGTGGGCGTCAACTACACGACCAAGACCCAGTACCTGTTCCGCATCAACAAGGGGGTCAACAATCACTGGGAAAACGAGCGCATCAACCACTTCATTCCTGACGAGGACCGCCGGGTGCCTTTCGACCGGATGATCTTCCTGGGCGACGGCGACACCGACGTGCCGACCATGAAGATGATGCACACCAAGGGCGGGTTCTCGATCGCCGTCTATGATCCCCGTTCCAACGAGCGCGATCAGAAGAAGGTCTATTCCCTGATCTCCGAGGACCGCGTGAACTTCGTCGCCGCCGCAGACTATCGCGAGGGCACGGCGCTGGACCTGATCGTCAAGGGGCTGATCGGACGCATCGCCATCAACGCCGGGACCATGCCCGCTGGAATCTGATCTGCCGCATTCGGAACATAGTTCGTCGGACAGCGTATTGCTCCGGTTGTCTTGACCAAGGAGCCGGAATGTCGGAGCCGCTGCCGATCCTGCGCTATTCGACAGAGGCGTTTCCGCCAGAAGAACGCTATGCGAGGTGGTACCTCAGGGACTGGCCGCGCCAACGCCCAATTTATCGGACCCAGCCGACCGAGCCGTTCGACACATCCTGGGAAACGACCCAGCTTGGCTCCATCATCTTTGCCGTTGCCACCATCACGGCGATGCGGTGGGAACGTCACATCCAGGATATCCGCGAGTCTGACTTTGACCCGATCATCCTGAATCTGATGGTGCGCGGCGAGGCGCAGGGTCAGATCGACGGCCTGCCCTTTGCGAGACGTCAGGCATGGGTCACTTCCACGACCTGTCCCTGCCGTCCCTGCACATGTCGACCGGCAGCTTCACCTATAGCTTCGTCATGCCGCGCCCTGTGGCCGAGGCCTGGTTTGCGCCGCTTCATGACCTGCGGGCTCTGGTCCTGACGGTCGACCAGGCGGCCCTGCTGATCGATTTCGCAGCGGCGATCCACAGGGCCATGCCGACCCTGACCCAGGCCCAGGCCGAGCCGCTGGGTCGCAGCGCCCTGGAACTTATCGCCAGCGTCCTGAAAGCCGCCCGCCCCTCGACGACACCCCTGATCAGTGCCGACGAATCCCTGCGCCTGCGCGCGTCGGAAGAGATCGAGCGACGGCTGGCGGAGGGGGATGTCAGCGTCGACGCCCTGTGCAAGGCCTTGGGCGTATCGCGCGCGCGGCTCTTTGCAGCCTTTCAGAAAGACGGCGGCGTCCAGGCCTTCGTTCTGACACGCCGGCTGGACAATGCGCGTGCCGCCCTTGCCGACATCTACCGGCATGAGACGATCGGCACCATCGCCCACAGGCTGGGGTTCAGCGATGCGGCCCACCTCAGTCGCTCCTTCCGGGCCCGCTACGGCATGACTCCCCGCGAGTACCGCCAGCTTGTAGCGACCAATCTACAGGTCATGCGCACCGGCACTGCCCCTGAACGCTGATACAAAATTCAGCGACGATGGTCCTAACGGGTCTCTGCCCACGGGTGTATCGCCCAGATGCGCTTCAGGATTGTATGGCGAGCCCGGGTCGGGGGACCGTAGCTTGCGCTGATCCAGGCGTTGGAGATCGAGGGGATTTCCATACGGACGGAGCAGACAACGCTTCACCGCGCGTTCGCTGACCGGATCGGGCGAGGCCCGATCCGACCGTCCGGGTTCAACAGGAAGGGAGGGCATGATGGCGACGACCAGGAAACCGGGCACGACACACACGGCCCCGCCCGCGAACCGTATCGGCGAAGACAAGAGTTTCGGGCGTGCCTCACTGATGTCGCAGACCGCGCACAAATCCGGCCTCAGCCCCCACAATACCAACGCAGAGGACGAACCGGTCGTAGAGCGCGACGCGACCCCTGTAAGCAGGACCGTCCAGCCTGTCGGCCACAAGGGTCATTGAGCCGCTAGCGGCCCCCGGCCCTCATCCACGCCGCCCGGGCCGCAGCCAATCGAGAGGGCACCAGCCCGCGCAGCGACGCGCGCGCACCCTCCTTGAGCCCCACCTCTGTACCCTTGCTCCACACAACCTCGGCCTCGATAGCGGCGGCCTGCTCCACATCGACGATGATCACACGTGCTGGCAGGGACAGGGCGCGGTCCATGCGGATCTTCATCCCACGAGGAGATCGGTCAACGATCAGACAGGCCAGCTCGACGGCCGGCGCGACGATCAGGGCGCGGCTGTGCGATGGCCTGCGCGGCTCGAACCGCCGCTCAGGCTGCTGTGTCAGTGCTGGTTCTCGGGCAGGCGCACGATCAGGCCGTCCAGCTCGTCCCTGACCCGGATCTGGCAGGACAGACGGCTGTTGGGCTGAACATTCTCGGCGAAGTCCAGCATGGACTCCTCCATCGCCGACGGTCGTCCCGTTTCGGCGGCAAAGGCCTCGTCGACATAGACGTGGCAGGTCGCGCAGGCGCAGGCCCCGCCGCAGTCGGCATCGATGCCGGGTACATTGTTCCGGATCGCGCCTTCCATGACCGACAGGCCCGTCTTGACCTCCACGACATGCTCGCGGCCGTCGTGTTCGATATAGGTGATCTTGGCCAACTCAGGCTGCCTGCTTCTTCCGGCCAGGGGCGACCATCAGCTTCTTGGTTTCGGCGATGGCCTTGGCGGGGTTCAGGCCTTTGGGGCAGACCTGGGCGCAGTTCATGATGGTGTGACAGCGGTAGAGCTTGAACGGGTCCTCAAGGTCATCCAGCCGCTTGTCGGTGGCGTCGTCGCGGCTGTCGGCGATCCAGCGGTAGGATTGAAGCAACGCCGCCGGGCCCAGGTATTCCGTCTGGTTCCACCAGTAGCTGGGGCAGGAGGTCGAGCAGCAGGCGCACAGGATGCATTCATACAGGCCGTCCAGCTTGGCGCGGTCCTCGGGCAGCTGGATACGCTCCTTCTCCGGGTCCGGCTCGTCGGACTGGAGATAGGGCTGGATGCTGTCGTACTGGGCGTAGAACAGGGTCAGGTCTGTCACCAGGTCCTTGACCACCGGCTGGTGCGGCAGGGGGGCGATGGAGATGTTGTGCGACGAGCATTCCTCCCAGCCCTTGGTGCAGGCCAGGGTGTTGCGCCCGTCGATGTTCATCGAGCACGAGCCGCAGATGCCCTCGCGGCACGACCGGCGGAAGGCCAGGGTCGGGTCGATCTCGTTCTTGATGTGGATCAGGGCGTCCAGAAGCATGGGGCCGTGGTCGTCAGACGACACTTCGAACGTGTCCCAGCGCGGATCGGCATCGACCTCGGGGTCGTAGCGATAGACCTTGTAGGTCTTGACGTTCTTGGCCCCGGCCGGGGCCTTGTGAACCTTGCCGGACGAGGGTTTGGACCCCCGGGGGAGAGCGAGCTGGACCATCTTCAGTACACCCTTGTCTTGGGCTCGATGTAGGCGATGTCGTCCGACATCGTGTAGTTGTGGACCGGACGGTAGTCGATCTTCACTGCCTCGCCCGGGACCTTCCAGGACAGGGTGTGCTTCATCCAGTTGGCGTCGTCGCGGTCCGGATAATCCTCGCGGGCATGGGCACCGCGCGATTCCGTGCGGTTCAGCGCGCTTTCGATCGTGACCAGCGCCTGGTCGATCAGATTGTCGTATTCCAGCGTCTCGACCAGGTCCGTGTTCCAGATCAGGCCACGATCGGTGGTCTTGATGTCAGCCCCCTGCGCATGGATGGCGCGCAGCTTGGCGGTGCCTTCCTCAAGCGTCTTGCCGGTGCGGAAGACGGCGGCGTCGGACTGCATGGCGCGCTGCATCTCGATGCGCAGCTTGGCGGTCGGGGTCGAACCATTGGCGTGGCGGAAGCGATCCAGGCGGGCCAGATGGGCGTCCGTCGTGGAGGCCGGGGCGTCGGGCACGCGAGCCGCCTTGTCCACGATCTCGCCGGCGCGCAGACCGGCCGCGCGGCCGAAGACAACCAGGTCGGTCAGGCTGTTGGAGCCCAGGCGGTTCGCGCCGTGCACGGACACGCAGGCCGCCTCGCCCACCGCCATCAGGCCGGGCACGACGGTATCGGCATTATCGCCGACCTTGGTCAGGACCTCGCCGTGATAGTTCGTGGGGATGCCGCCCATATTGTAGTGGACGGTCGGCAGGACCGGAATCGGGGCCTTGGTGACGTCGACACCGGCGAAGATCTTGGCGCTCTCGGAAATGCCGGGCAGGCGTTCGTGCAGGACCTTCGGATCGAGGTGATCGAGGTGCAGGAAGATGTGGTCCTTGTTGGGACCCACGCCGCGCCCCTCACGGATTTCGATGGTCATGGAGCGCGAAACCATGTCGCGCGGAGCCAGGTCCTTCACGGTTGGCGCATAGCGCTCCATGAAGCGCTCGCCCTCGGAGTTGGTCAGGTATCCGCCCTCGCCGCGCGCGCCCTCTGTGATCAAACAGCCGGCGCCATAGATGCCGGTGGGGTGGAACTGGACAAACTCCATGTCCTGCAACGGCAGGCCGGCGCGAAGCACCATGGCATTGCCGTCGCCGGTGCAGGTATGGGCGCTGGTGGCGCTGAAATAGGCACGGCCGTAGCCGCCGGTCGCCAGGATCACCAGCTTGGCGCGGAAGCGGTGCAGGGTGCCGTCGTCCAGCTTGAGCGCGGTCAGGCCGGTGCAGGCCCCGTCCTGCATGATCAGGTCCAGGCCAAAATATTCGACGAAGAACTCGACCTCGCGGCGGACCGACTGGCCATAGAGGGTGTGCAGGATGGCGTGGCCGGTGCGGTCGGCGGCGGCGCAGGTACGCTGCACCGGGCCTTCGCCGAAGTTGCGGGTCATGCCACCAAAGGCGCGCTGATAGATCTTGCCTTCATCGGTCCGGCTGAACGGCACACCCCAGTGCTCCAGCTCATAGACGGCCTTGGGCGCATTGCGGACCAGGTATTCGATGGCGTCCTGGTCGCCCAGCCAGTCCGACCCCTTGACGGTGTCGTACATGTGCCATTGCCAGCTGTCCTCGCCCATGTTGCCGAGGCTAGCGGAGATGCCCCCTTGCGCCGCCACGGTGTGCGAGCGGGTCGGGAAGACCTTGGTCACGCAGGCGACCTTCAGGCCCTGCTGGGCGGCACCCAACGCGGCGCGCAGGCCGGACCCCCCGGCCCCCAGGACGACGACGTCGTATTCATGGTCGACGAATTCGTATGCGGTCACGCGGTCAGACTCCGAAACCGGCCGGCAGCGGCGCTGAACCCAGCGCCAGCCGCACGATGAAGAAGACGCTGGCGGCGGCCAGCGCGAAACAGATCAGGTTCAGCAGGCCGATCAGCAAGGCCTTGGTGCCGGGTTTGTGGATGTAGTCCTCGATGATGACCTTCCACGCCAGGCTGGCGAAGCCGAAGAAGACCACGGCGGTCGCGGCGGCCAAGACCGCGTTCAGCGGACTGGCGAACCAGGCCATGACGGTGTCGTAGTCAGCACCCGCCAGGGTGAAGCCGCTCGACGCGACCCAGACGCCCAGCGGCATTAGCAGCAGCAGGGCCACGCGCTCGGTGGCCCATTCGCCTGCGCCGTGGCGCTCGGAGACCTTGACGCCGTTTCTGTATGTTGCGCGACCGCTCACAGCGACACCCTCCCGGTGGAGAACAGGACGACCCAGAACAGCACCGCCAGCGGCACCGGACCCCAGACCGCGATGTTGGACAAAAGGTCCGCGGGCTTGATCTGCAGGCCGTTGCCCGTGTCGTTGATCAGGTGGCGCCCCCCGTTCAGCAGCAGGGAGAACAGCACCACCGTCAGGCCGAAACCAACGATCAGACCAAGCGGCGAACCGGCGAAGGCGGCCGCGCCGTCGAAAGCCTCCGGCCCGAAGGCCACCGCCGCCAGCCAGGCCACAAGGAAGACCGCGCCGACGCTGGCAGCCCCGATGGTGAAGCGGAACAGGATGGAGGCGGTCATTGTCACGTGCCAGCGCCACACCTGCAGGTGCGGCGACAGCGGACGCGGCCGGCCATTGGGCTGGATCACCAGGCGGCCGGTCTGATCGTCAGAAGGGTCGTTGCTGGGGTCGCCCGTCAGGGGGGAGCTTGACATGCGAACGGTTCTCAAAAAAGCCGTGAAAATTCAGGCGCGGACGCCAGTGAACAGGCTTTAGTCAGCAGGGGACCGGGGGTCAACGCACCAGACCGTCGCGGGGTGATCAGTGATCGCTCAGCCGCGGCGGAGAGCCTCGATCAGATTGTCGAGTCGTTGGGGAGCCCATCGCTCTGCCACCCCACGCCCCCAGACCGGGTCGGGCCACACGGGATCGTCCGACCGACGCCCGACCACATGGACATGCAGCTGGGCCGTCACATTGCCCAAGGCCGCAACGTTCAACTTCTCGACCGGGCTGTCGATCATTCTGCCCAGCGCGCGCACAGTAGCGCCCGCGCGCAGGACCTCGGCCATAAGCAGGTTCAGATCGGACGGCTCCAGCTGATCCAGTTCGGTCAGACCTATCCGGCGCGGAATCAGGATCAGCCACGGAAACCGCGCGTCGTTCTGCAGCCGCACCTGACACAGGGGCCAGTCCGTGACGGCTACCGACCCCGGCTCGAAGGCCGGATCGGCCCTAAAACCTGCAGTCATGGACATCAGTTGAGGGCGTAGACGACGCAGGCCTGATCGGTCAGCTCTCGCAGCGGCGGCTGTAGAGCGAGACGCGCTGCCTCGATCTGAGCTTCGGTAGGTGGAGCCCCAGGCATAGGAGGCGGAGCCGGAGACGCTGGCGGAGGTGGCGGCGGGACGTAGGCGGCCTCCACGGCGGCATAGGCCACATCCGTCGCCTGCGACGCACCGGCACCATAAGATGGCCAGCCCGCCAGCACGTCGGTCTGGCAGGCGCGACCCGTCGGGTCGATCACACGGACCCCGCCCAGGGTCGCCCCGGCGTTGGAGGCCGCCTCACGCGCGCGGCGGGCAGCATCCTTGACCGCCTCGGCCTGCAACCAGGTCTTGGTCGCATTGTCAGGCTGGAGATTGAAGTTGACCGGACTGATCGACGTCGGCTGGGACGCCACGACCGTGGCATAAACCCGCTCAAGCACCCGCACGTCGCGCAGGGTCACGCTGACATTGGCCTGAGCTTCGTAGCGTTCGATCCGGTCGGCGCGGACATTGTCGCGCAGGTTCCCGGCCTCGTCGCGGTACTGGTCATACAGAGGGCGGGTGGACACGGTGGTCTCGACCCGCACGACATCGACCCCGTAAGACGCCAGGGCTTGGCTGAGGGCCCGAACCTGATCGGCGGCCTTGCGCGAGGCCTCGGCGGCGGTACGCTCGACCGACTGGAAACTGGCCCCGAACCCGGCGCGATTGGCGGCGACCTCGGTGCGGACATAGCCAACCGAGGCGATGACCGGATCGCGCATCCACCAAGGTGCGGGCACGTAGCGATCGCCGATGGTCGCGGGCGGCGTCTGGGCCTGGGCCGGGACAGCCGGGAGCCCCGTCGATACGGTGGCGGCG
This sequence comes from Brevundimonas sp., assembly GCF_041919755.1. Classification (GTDB taxonomy): domain Bacteria; phylum Pseudomonadota; class Alphaproteobacteria; order Caulobacterales; family Caulobacteraceae; genus Brevundimonas. The sequence goes on from NZ_JAYRTD010000003.1 coordinate 96,674, forward strand.
GCGACGGTCAGGGTTGTGAGCAGGCGGCGCATGAGACTTCTCCGGATGTGCCCGAACACTGTCCTCTGACGGTGCGGTCGTAAAGCACTTCGTCAAAGACGTCAGACTTGGTCAGGCTATGACGTCCATAGATATTATCGATCAACCGCGCCCGCCTGAACGATTGACTTTGTGCAGCGCAACGCCCATCTCGCACCTGCAAACGGCGCTTCCCGCCGTCCCCCATTACCCTCATCATTTCAGGAGCACACTCATGCTGGGCGTCGGTCAAAAACTGCCGGATTTCAAGATCACCGGCGTCAAGCCGGGCTTCAACAGCCACGAAGAGAATGGCGTGTCCGCCTTCCAAACGGTCACCCAGGGCAGCTTCGAGGGCAAGTGGAAGGTCATCTTCTTCTATCCCAAGGACTTCACCTTCGTCTGCCCCACCGAGATCGCCGAGTTCGCTTCACTGGCCCGCGACTTCGACGACCGCGACACCGTCGTCCTGGGCGGCTCGACCGACAATGAGTTCGTCAAGCTGGCCTGGCGCCGCGACCACGCCGACCTGAACAAGCTGCCGATCTGGCAGTTCGCCGACAACGGCGGCAAGTTCGCCCGCGATTTGGGCATCCTGGACGAGGCCGAGGGCGTCGCCCTGCGCGCCACCTTCGTGGTCGATCCGCACAATGTCGTGCAGCACGTCTATGTCACAAACCTGAACGTGGGCCGCGCGCCCGCCGACACCTTGCGCGTCGTCGATGCCCTTCAGACCGACGAGCTGTGCGCCTGCAACCGCCCTGTCGGCGGTGATGTGCTGGCGGCCTGAGCCGTCCGCGCCCTCTAGAACCGAGCAGGCGGCGGCTCCGGTCGCCGCCTGTTTTCCATCCCGCACCAAGTTTTCAGGATCTACCATGTCGATCGACGCTCTTCGCGACCTGATCCCCGCCTATGCCAAGGACATCTCCCTGAACCTCGGCTCGCTCGCGTCCGAGACGGTTCTGAACGAACAGCAGAAGTGGGGCTGTTTCCTCGCCTCGGCCCACGCCATCGGTGTCGCTCCCGTTGTGAAGGTGATCGAGGCGCAGGCGGCGACCGTCCTGTCGTCCGAGGCGATGAATGCGGCCAAGTCCGCCGCCGCCATCATGGGCATGAACAATGTCTACTATCGCGCCCTGCACCTGATGAAGAATCAGGAGTACACAACCATCCCGGCGCGCCTGCGGATGAACGTCCTGGCCAATCCTGGCGTCGAGAAGGTGGACTTTGAACTCTGGGCCACGGCGGTCAGCGCCATCAACGGCTGCGGCGGTTGCCTCGACGCCCACGAAGGCGTGCTGCGCAAGCACGGCGTGCCCGCCACCCAAGTCCAGGCCGCCCTGCGCATCGGGGCCGTGGTCCATGCCGCCAGCCGGATCGTGGCGTCGGAGACGGTGCTGGCCGGCTGACTAGGCGGCGGCGAAGCTCAGCGGGGCACCCCAGAACTGGCTGACGCGGTCGGACTGCGGGCCCGGCGTGCCGGTCGTCAGAAAATCGCGGCGACCCGTCTCGCCCAGACCGTATTCCGGATGGCGCGCGAAATAGCGATCCAGGGCATCGGCCACGGCCTGCGGCTGATGGATGATCGGTGTACCGGCGGGCAGGGCGGCGGCGAACAGGTCGGCCACGATCTCATAGTGGGTGCAGCCCAGGATGGCCTTGTCAGGATGCCGACCGATGCGGCGGCGCAGGGCGTCGACATGGTCGTTGACGACGACCCTTAGCTCTTCGGTCGGTGCCCCCAGTTCGATCAGACCGGCCAGACCGGGACAGGGCTCGGAAAAGACCGCCAGATCCTCGCGCCGCTTGTCGATCTCGATCTCATAGACCCGGCTCATGGCCGTGGCGGCGGTGGAGAAGACGCCGGTGATCTCGATCGCCTGCTTCTTCTCGCCCTCGGCCCGGTCGCGCTCGCCCTCATAGGTCCAGGGCAGGCCGGTCGCCGCCTCGATGGTGGGCACGATGATGCCCAGCACATTGATCGGGCGACCATGCCGCGCCCGCGCCTTGGGCACCCAGGTCTGTTGCAAACGTCGCAAGGCAATGGCGCTGGCGGTATTGCAGGCCAGGACGATGACATTGGCCCCGGCCTCGAAGAGTCGCTCGCAGCCCGCGCGTGTCAGATCGACGATCTCCTCGCCGCCGCGCCCGCCGTAAGGAGCATTCGCCTGGTCGGCCAGATAGACGAAGTCGCGGTCGGGGAACCGCCGCGTCAGTTCGCGGTGGACCGTCAGTCCGCCAACCCCGGAGTCGAATACGCCAATCGCCATGGCGCGGCTTTACCGTCGGGGCCGCTCGACGTCCACGTTCAAGATTTCGACGGCGTCATGTGACACAGCCGTCTCAAAGCGCTTATGTAGGCGTCAGACCCCATGAAGTACCGGAGCCTTCCATGCACAGACGCCAACTCCTCATCGCCGGAGGCAGCCTTCTGGCGCTGTCGGCCTGCGCCTCCAACGGCATGCCGATGAACGGGGCCGATGCCCCCAGCGCGGCCTCCCTGGCAGAGGAAGCGCGTATCGCCCGGGCTGTCCTACCAGCCCAGACTCCGCGCGCCGAACTGCTGCAGCCCTGGACCGGCCCGTATGATGGCGTACCGCCGTGGGACAAGGTCACCGCGCCCAAGCTGCGCGAGGCGATGATCGAGGCCATGGACCTGGCCCGCGCCGACGTGGCTGCCGTCGCCAACAATCCCGAGCCGCCGACCTTTGCCAACACCATGGTCGCCATGGAGCTGTGGGGCGCGCCGCTGGACCGGATCGTCAACATCTACAGCGTGATGACCGGCAACATCGGCGGCGAGGCCTATGACGCGGTCGACACCGAAATGTCGCCCCTGCTGTCGGCCTTCTTCGACGAGATCAACTTCAACGAACCACTGTTCCAGCGGGTCAAGACGGTCGCCGACAACGCCGACGCCATGGGCCTGAGCGCCCAGCAGAAGCGCCTGGCCGAGCGCAGCCGCGACAGCTTCATCCGCTCCGGTGCCAATCTGGACGCCGCCGGCAAGGCCGAGCTGGGCCGGATCAACACCGCCCTGTCCACCGCCTTCACCCGCTTCGGCCAGCGCGTCGTCGCCGACGAAAACACCTGGACGGTCATTCCGAACGAAGCCGGCGTCGCCGGCCTGCCCGCCTCGAACAAGGCCGCCGCAGCTGCGGCCGCTCGATCGCGCAATCTGCAGGGCTGGGTCATCGTCAACACCCGCTCGGACGTCGATCCCTTCCTGACCTTCGCCGATGACCGGGCCCTGCGCGAGCAGGTCTGGCGCAAGTTCGTCAACCGTGGCGACAACGGCGGGGCCAACGACACCAACGCGATCATCGCCGAGATCGTGGCCCTGCGTGACCAACGCGCCAAGCTGCTGGGTTATCGCAACCATGCCGAACTGCGTATGCAGGACACCATGGCCAAGACACCCGCTGCGGCCATGTCGCTGATGAACCGCGTCTGGGCACCGGCCAAGGCCCGCGTGGCCGAAGAGGTCGCCGACATGAAGGCCCTGGCCGGTTTCGACATCGAGCCTTGGGACTACCTCTACTTTGCCGAGAAGGTCCGCAAAGCCAAGTACGACCTCGATCAGAACGAGCTGAAGCCCTACTTCGAACTGAACGCCGTCCGCGCCGGGTCCTTCGCCATGGCCGAGCGTCTGTATGGTTTCGAGTTCCGCCCGCTGGCCAAAGGCACGGTGCCGACCTTCCATCCCGACGTGGAGGTCTATGAACTGTACGACAAGCCCACCGGTCGCCTGATCGGGCTGTATTACGTCGACGACTATGCCCGTCCGGGCAAGCGTTCGGGCGCGTGGATGACCACCTACCGGTCGTTCTCGACGCTGGACGGCTCCAAGGCGATCCTCGGCTCGAACAACAACAACTTCACCAAGGCCGAGCCGGGCCAGCCGGTGCTGATCTCGCTGGACGACGCAGAGACCTTGTTCCACGAATTCGGCCACACCCTGCACTATTACAGCTCGAACGTAACCTATCCGTCGTACGGCAACACGCCGCGCGACTTCGTGGAGTATCCGTCTCAGGTGCACGAGCACTGGGTGCTGTCGCGCCCGATCCTGGACGGTTTCCTGAAGCACAACGAAACGGGCCAACCGATGCCCCAGGCGCTGGTGGACAAGGTTCAGGCCGCCTCCACCTTCAACCAGGGTTATGCGACCGTCAGCTATCTGTCGTCGGCCCTGGTCGACATGGACCTGCACACGCAGGCCACGCCGCCGACTGACATCGACGCCTTCGAAAAGGCCTCGCTGGAACGCTATGGCATGCCCAAGGAGATCGTGATGCGGCACCGCCTGCCGCAGTTCAATCACCTGTTCACCTCGGACGCCTATTCGGCGGGCTACTACAGCTATCTGTGGTCCGAGACGATGGACGCCGACACCTGGGCCTATTTCGAGGAGTCGGGCGACGTGTTCAATCCGGACATCGCCGGCCGCTTCAAGTCGATCATGCTGGCCCCGGGCAACACCACGGACCGCGCCGAAGCCTACCGCGCCTTCCGCGGACGCGACCCAGACGTGGCGGCGCTGCTGAAGGTCCGAGGCTTCCCGACCAACTAGATTGGTCAAGCCGAGAGAAGAATGGGCCCGGTGGAGCGATCCGCCGGGCCATTTTCATAGCCATGGATCAGCCGCTGTTGCGTAATCCGGCGGCCACGCCGTTCAGGGCCAGCAGTATGCCCTCGCGAACGCGGGGGTCGTCGTCCCCGGCCCTCCGCCTACGGATCAGTTCGATCTGCACATGGTTCAGTGGCTCGACATAGGGCATGCGCAGGCGGATCAGACGGTCCAGCTCCGGCTGGCCGCCCAGCAAACGGTCCTGATCGGTGATGGCCAGAACGGCGGCATGGGTCCGCTCCCACTCCTGCAGCAGCGCCCCATAGATGCGGTCGGCCAGAGCCCGATCCGGCACCAGCGAGGCATAGCGGCGGGCGATGGTCATGTCCGCCTTGGCCATCACCATCTCCATGTTCTGGACCAGGGTGCGAAAGAAGGGCCAGTGGCGCGCCATGGCCTGAAGCTCGGCCATGTCCTCGCCCGCCGCCGCCGAGCCGAAGCCGAACCAGCCCGGCAGCATGACCCGCGACTGGCTCCAGCTGAAGACCCAGGGAATGGCACGCAGATCCTCGATGGCGGTGGACGTGCTGCGCGAGGCGGGGCGCGAGCCGATCTTCAGGTCCGCGATCTCGGCGATCGGCGTGGCCGCCCGGAAATAGTCGACGAAGCCGTCCGTCTCATAGACCAGGCCGCGATAGGCCGACATGGAGGCCATGGACAGCCGGGCCATCGTCGGTCCGTGCCGCCGTGTCAGGTCGGCATCCGGCGGCGGGGCCAGGGACGCCAGCAGCACGCCACACGTAAGCGCATCCAGATTGCGCCGCGCCACTTCTGGCTCGCCATATTTGTTGGCGATGACCTCGCCCTGTTCCGTCACGCGGATGCGACCGGCGACCGTGCCCTCCGGCTGGGCCAGTACGGCCGAGAAGCTGGATCCACCGCCGCGACCCACGGCCCCCCCGCGCCCGTGAAACAGCTGAAGTCGAAGCCCGGCCTTGTCGGTGACTTCCAGCAGCGCGCGTGACGCCTCGTGCAGTTCCCAGGTCGAGGTCAGGTAGGAGCCGTCCTTGTTGGAATCCGAATAGCCGATCATGACTTCCTGCACGCCGCGCGCCTGAGCGACGGCAAGAGCCGACGGGGCTTGCAACAGCCGGATCAGCGTCGGGTGCGCGGCCCGCAGGTCGTCGATGGTCTCGAACAGTGGCACGGCCTGGATCGGGCAGGCCTCGGGCGCACCCGGTCGGTACAGCCCGACCTCGCGCAGCAGCAGATAAACCTCCAGAAGATCGGACGCCGCATCGGTCTTGGACACCACATGGGTGCGGATCGCCTGTGGCCCGAAGTCGGTCAGCGCCTGGGCCGCCGCCACCAGGATCGCGCGCTCCTTGAGCGTCTCGGCCTGATACTCCGCATACGGATTGAATAGAGGCCGGGTCGATGCCAGTTCGGCCTCCAGCAGGGAGAGGCGCGCGTCCTCGTCGAGCGCTTCATAGTCGCCGCACACCCCGGCGACCTTCAGCAGGTCCGCGACCACCCGCGCATGGACGTCCGAGTTCTGACGCAGATCCAGCGTCGCCATGTGGAAGCCGAACACATCGACCGCAGCGATCAGCCCGGCCAGGCTGTCGTCGGCAAAGACGGCTCCATGATTGTCGACCAGGCTGTCGTGCAGCACCGCCAGATCGGCGCGGAGCACCTGCGGCCCGTCATAGGGCACGGCCTCGAAGGGCGCGGGACGTGGCGCGGGGCGACCGGTCAGCCTGACGTGCGTCGCCGAAAGCCGCGCATAGATCTGGCTCAGCGCCCGGCGATACGGCTCGTCGGCACGGTGTGGCGAAACATCTCCGGAGCCTTGCGCCAGCGCCGCCAGTGCGGGGGATACTGCCGCCAGCGATCCCGACAGGCTCAACTCGGCCCCCAGCGCATTCACCGCGTGGAGATAGAAGCGCAGTACGGCCCGCGCCGCCGTCGCAAAGGCTGCCTTGAGGGCTGCCGCATCGACATTGGGATTGCCGTCGCGATCGCCGCCGACCCAGGCCCCGATGCGTATGAAGGGGGCCAGTTCCGGGGCCTCGAGCCGCCTCCGCCAGTCGGCCAACTGGGCCGGAGCAATCCGTAGGAAGATGCGCTCCAGGAACGACACCACTGTGTCGATCTCGTCCTGCACCACCAGACCCGTCTGGCGGACCAGACGGGTGGTCCACAGGATGGTGGCCTGGCGTCGCAGCCGGCCGTTCAGAATCTGGGGCGAACAGGCGTCGCCGTCGCGATCGCAGGCATCCAGCAGGTCCGATACGGCCGCAATCCGGTCGATCACACTCTTGCGCCGCACCTCTGACGGGTGAGCGGTCAGAACCGGCGATATGAGCGCCGCTTCCAGCAGGCTCTTTGCGTCGGCCTGCGAACGCCCTGCCGCCTTCAGTCGCTCCAGCGCCCCCTCTGGCGTGTCGGCCCGCGCGCCGGCCGCGCTCTGATCCTTCGCCCGTCGCTTGCCCGCACGATCTTCCGCGACATTGGCCAGCAGGGAGAAGGCTGCGAACCCGTGCGCCAGTCCGACCGCCTGATCCAGCGACAGCTCGGCCAGCAGGGCCTCAAGGCGGGATGCATCCTGCGAGGCCGCATCGCGGTGATAGGCTACGGACGCCTGACGTACGGCCTCGATCCGGTCGTACAGTTCCTGCCCGCCCTCGTCGCGGATCACCTCGCCAAGCAGGCCTCCCAGCAGGCGCACCTCGTCACGCAGTTTGTCGTCGGCGGCTTGCATCATGGCTGGATCTCTCAGCGGGGAGGCTGGAACCCCACCGTATCAGCGGTTTTCAACCTGGCCACAGCAAAGGGTAACGCTGAAACCGAGTGTGTGATGCGGGCCTCGGCGGCCAGGAGTCGACAAACCGCCGCTTTTCCCTCATAAGCCGCCGCTTCCGACGCAAGTGAACCTCGCGTCTCCACCATCACGACCCCTGACGGTTCAGGACGAGGATGGCGAGAACCCTCCGCCGACGTGATCGTCGCCGGGGGCCGTTGTCGTATGGAGCCGTTTCGCCTGCGCCCAAAGAGGTAATGAATGTTCGAGGCTCTGAACGAGCGATTGTCAGGCGTTTTCGACCGGATCACCGGTCGCGGCGCCTTGTCCGAAAAGGACGTGACGGAGGCGATGCGCGAGGTGCGCGTGGCCCTGCTCGAGGCCGACGTCGCCCTGCCGGTCGTCAAGGACTTCATCGCCTTCGCCACCGAGCGCGCCACCGGCGAGGAGGTCATCCGTTCGGTCAAGCCGGCCGATCAGGTGATCAAGATCGTCTATGACGGCCTGGTCGAGATGCTGGGCGGCGAAGAGCCGACGCCGATCAATCTGAATGCCGCCCCGCCCGCGGTCATCCTGATGTCCGGCCTGCAGGGGTCGGGCAAGACAACGACTTCGGCGAAGCTGGCTCTGCGATTGACGAAGTTTGATCGCAAGAAGGTCATGATGGCCTCGCTGGACACGCGCCGTCCGGCCGCGATGGAACAGCTGGCCACCCTGGGCAAGCAGATCGAGGTCGCCACCCTGCCGATCGTGGCGGGTGAAAGCCCTGTCCAGATCACGCGCCGGGCGCTGCAGTCGGCCAAGCTTCAGGGCTTCGACGTCCTGATCCTCGACACTGCCGGCCGCATCACCCTGGACGAGGCCCTGATGGCCGAGGTGGCCGAGGTGGCCGCCATTGCCAAGCCGGTGGAGACCCTGCTGGTCGCCGACAGCCTGACCGGTCAGGACGCCGTTCGCACGGCCCGCGCCTTCCATGAGCGCCTGCCCCTGACGGGCCTCGTTCTGACCCGCGCCGATGGCGACGGGCGCGGCGGAGCCATGCTGTCGATGCGGGCCGTCACCGGGCTGCCGATCAAATACATCGGTGCGGGCGAGAAGGTCGATCAGCTCGAAGTCTTCGACGCCCGCCGCGTCGCCGGTCGCATCCTGGGTCAGGGGGACATCGTTGCCCTGGTCGAGAAGGCGGCCCAGGATCTGGACGCCTCCAAGGCCGAGGCCATGGCGCGCAAGCTGGCCAAGGGCCAGTTCGACCTGAACGACCTGGCCGCCCAGCTTCAGCAGATGAAGCGGATGGGGGGTCTGCAGGGCATCATGGGCATGCTGCCCGGCGTCGCCAAGATGAAGGCCCAAATGGCCGATGCGAACATCGACGATCGCATGATCGCCCGCCAGGAAGCCATCATCTCCTCGATGACCAAGATCGAGCGCAAGAAGCCCGACCTGCTGAATGCATCACGCAAGAAGCGGATCGCCGCCGGTGCGGGCGTCGAGGTGCAGGACGTCAACCGCCTGCTGAAACAGCACCGCCAGATGGCCGACATGGTCAAGTCCATGTCCAAGGGTGGCGGCAAGGGCCTGAAGCAGATGGCCGCCATGATGGGCGGTCTGGGCGGCGGCGCGCCCGGCGGGGCCGACATGGCCCGGCTGAAAGCCATGGGCGGCGGCAAGCTGCCCGACACCGACGCCGAACAGATGAAAGCTCTCCAGGACCGCTTTGCGGGTCTGGGCGGCGGACAACTCCCGGGGGGGCTGCCCGGCCTGCCTGGCCTACCCACCAAGAAGAACTGACTTTTATTTTCTAGAAAGAGACTGAAAATGCTGAAGATTCGTCTGGCCCGCGGCGGTGCCAAGAAGCGCCCGTACTACTACATCGTCGTTGCCGACAGCCACTCGCCGCGCGACGGCAAGTTCATCGAGCGCGTCGGCACCTACAACCCCATGCTGCCGCGTGACGGCGAGCAGAAGCGCGTCGTGCTGAAGGCCGACCGCATCGCCGAATGGCTGGGCAAGGGCGCACAGCCCACCGACCGCGTCGCCCGCTTCCTGAGCCAGGACGAGGCCCTGGCCGACAAGGTCAAGTGGACGCAAGGCAACAACCCGAACAAGGCCCAGCCCGGCAAGAAGGCCCAGGAACGCGCCGCCGAACGCGCCCAGCGTGAAGCCGACCGCGCCGAGGCTGAAGCCGCCGCCAAGGTCGAGGCTGCCGAAGCCGCCGCCCGCGCCAAGGAAGAAGCCGCCGCCGCTGCTGAAGCCGCCAAGAACGCCCCGCCGGCCGAAGAGCCTGCTGCCGAGGAGGCCCCTGCCGCCGAAGCCGCTGCCGAGGAAGCCCCGGCTGCTGAAGAGCCGGCCGCCGAAGAGAAGACCGAAGCCTGATCCGCTTCGATCCTGCTATATGAGACAAGGGCGGCGTCGAATGGCGCCGCCCTTTTGCTGTCGGAGCCCGTCATGACGGATCAGAAACTCATCCTCGTCGGCCAGGTCGCCGGCGGCTTCGGTGTCCGGGGCGAGGTGCGGGTGACCGCCTATACCGCCGACCCCATGTCGCTGCTGGCCTATGGCCCCCTGCTGCGCGCCGACGGCAGCGTCGGCCTGACCCTGACCAGCGCTAGGCCCGAGAAATCCGCCGTCGTCGGACGCGCCAAAGAGATCACCACCAAGGAACAGGCCGACGCCCTGCGCGGGCTGAAGCTGCATGTGCCGCGCAACCTGCTGCCCGAACCCGACGAAGACGAATTCTATCTGACCGATCTGGTCGGCCTTCAGGCCCGCGACCCGGACGACGTCGTCCTGGGCACCGTCAAATCCGTCCAGAATTTCGGGGCCGACGATATGCTGGAGATCGCGCCCGCCGAGGGTGGCCAGACCTGGTACCTGCCCTTCACCCGAGACTGCGTCCCCGACCTGCACATCGCCGACGGCTGGCTGAGGGTCGTGCGGCCGGTGGAAATCGGCGAGCGCGAGCCGGACTGACCGGCCTACGTCGAGGCTGGTTCTAAGCCTCTTCGTCCGCCGCCATGCCCATCATGTGGAAGCCCGCGTCGACGTGGACGACTTCGCCCGTAGTGGACAGGCCCAGGTCCGAGCACAGCCACAGGGCGGCCCCGGCGACGCCCTCCATGGAGGTGTCTTCCTTCATGGCCGACATGGCGCGGCCTTGAGCGATCATGCCGCGACCACCCGAGATGCCCGCCAGCGAGAGAGTGCGCATGGCACCGGCACTGATGGCATTGACGCGAATGCCCTTGGGCCCCAGGTCGCGCGCGATATAGCGGGTCGCAGCCTCCAGCGCGGCCTTGGCCACGCCCATGGTGTTGTAGTTCGGAATGGCCCGCTCCGACCCCAGATAGGTCAGGGTGACCAGGCTGCCACCGTTCGGCATCAGTTTGGCCGCGCGGCGCGACACATCCACGAAGCTGAAGGCCGAGATGTTCATGGCCAGAAGGAAGCTGTCGCGGCTGGTGTTGTCGACGAAGCTGCCCTTCAGCTCGTCCTTGTTGGCAAAGGCGATGGCGTGGACGACGAAGTCGATGGTGCCGAACTCGCGCTCCAGCTCCTCGAAGGCTTTGTCCATGGAAGCGTCGTCGGTGACGTCCGCCTGAATCAGCAGTTTCGCCCCGACGCTTTCGGCCAGCGGACGCACCCGGCGCTCCAGACCCTCGCCGAGGTAGGTAAAGGCCAGCTCGGCACCCTGCGCGGCCAGCTGCGAGGCGATGCCCCAGGCGATGGAGTTGGCGTTCGCCACCCCCATGATCAGGCCCTTCTTGCCCTTCATCAGTTCGCCGGTCGGCATGGTCCAGGCGGATTCGGTGGCCATCATCTGTCTCCTCGCAATCGAGCCGAAGCGTTAGCAGGGGCCGCGCACGGACGAAAGGCTCAGGCCGTTTTCGCGGTCCGCCACTTCGCCAGACGATCCAGAAGCGGCGTCGCCGTCACACCGTGGACGATGATGGACGCCAGAACGATGAAGCCGACCAGGGCCCACAGCCGCTCGCTGTCGCCGAACGCGCCATGATTAAGGCCATAGGCGACATAATAGATCGATCCGACGCCGCGTATGCCCAGAAAGGCCAGCAGCAGCTTCTCTCGGAAAGGCTGGGGGGCACCGATCAGCGACAGCAGGCCCGCCACCGGCCGCACGATCAGCAGGATGACCAGGGCCACGGCGACATCGATCCAGGTCAGGCTGGCCAGCAGGCCGTTTGCCAACGCTCCGCCGAACAGCACCAGCAGCAGCATCATCAGCAGACGCTCGATCTGATCGGACAGGTCGTGCATCTCTTCGTGGAAGTCGTGGTCCCGCTCCCAGTTGCGGATGGTCACCGCCGCCACAAACACCGCCAGAAAGCCGTAGCCATGCGCCAGCTCGGTCACCGCATAGGCCAGGAAGGTGGCGGCCAATGCGATCAGGCCATCACCCAGATGCGACAGCTGTCGACTGGAGTCCCGGAACAGCAGCCAGCCAAAAGCGGCCCCGACCAGCCAGCCCATGCCCAGCCCCGCGGCGATCTTCCATCCCACCTTGATCAGCCCCCAGTCGATCAAACCCTGGCTGGTCGCCAGCCCGCCCACCGACGCCAGAATGGCCAGATGCACGAACGGAAAGGCCAAGGCGTCGTTCAACCCCGCCTCTGACGTCAGGCCAAACCGCACCTCGTCCTCCTCGCCGGACCCGGGCGGGCCTACCTGCACGTCGGAAGCCAGTACGGGATCGGTCGGGGCCAGGGCCGCACCCAGCAGCAAGGCCACCGGCAAGGCCAGTCCCAGCCCCCAGATGCCCAGCAGCAGCACCGCCACGATCGTCAGCGGCATGGCGATGGCCAGCAACCGCCAGGTCACGTTCCACCGCTTCCATCCCAGCTTGCGATCCAGCTTCAGCCCGCAGCCCATCAGGCTGATGATGACGACCAGCTCGGTCAGCTTCTCCGTCACCGTGTCCCATGTCCGCGGATCCGGGTTGAAGGCCAGCAGCCCGCTGGAGAAGACAACCACACCCACGCCCACGCACAGGATCGCCAGGGTCAGCGGCAATTGCTTCAGCCCCACCGGGGCCCAGCTGACCAGCAGGATCACCAGACCGAGGCCCAGCAGGAAGAGGATGTAGGGATCGAAGGTCAGCGCAATTTCCCCTTGCGCTCAAGGCGAGCGCTGCGGTTCAGGGACGCGCCGATGACAGATCGGTTCCCGATCACACCTTCGACAGGATCAGCGTTCCGTTCGTGCCGCCGAAGCCGAAGCTGTTGGACATGACGTGTTTCAGCTCGCCGTCGTGGCGTTCACGCAGGATCGGCATGCCCTCGAACTCGGGGTCGAGATTTTCGATGTGGGCGCTTTCGGCGGCGAAGCCGTGCTTCATCATCAGCAGACAGTAGATGGCTTCCTGAGCGCCTGCGGCGCCCAGCGAATGCCCCGTCAGCGACTTGGTCGAGGAAATCATCGGCATGTCGTCGCCAAACACGTTACGGACGGCTCCCATCTCCTTGGAGTCGCCGACCGGCGTCGAGGTGCCGTGTGGATTCAGATAGTCGATCCTCGGATTGCCGGCCATCTCCAGCGCGATCTTCATGCAGCGCTCGGCCCCTTCGCCCGAGGGGGCGACCATGTCGTAGCCGTCGGAGTTGGCACCATATCCGGTGACCTCGGCATAGATGGTCGCGCCGCGGGCCACAGCCCGCTCATACTCTTCCAGCACGACGATGCCGGCACCGCCCGCGATGACGAAGCCGTCGCGGTCCTTGTCATAGGCGCGGGACGCCACAGACGGCGTGTCGTTGAAGTTCGACGACATAGCCCCCATCGCGTCGAACATGTTGGACATGGACCAGTCGATATCCTCGCAGCCGCCGGCGAAGACCACGTCCTGCTTGCCCCAGGCGATCTGTTCCGCCGCCGCCCCGATGCAGTGGGCGCTGGTCGCGCAGGCCGAGCTGATCGAATAGTTGATGCCCTTTAGCTGGAACCAGGTCGCCAGCACGGCCGACGGACCCGAGGCCATGGCCTTGGGCACGGCGAAGGGCCCGATGCGCTTGGGCGAGTTCTTTTCCACCGTCGTGGCCGCCGCCTGCAGGATGACCTGTGTCGAGGGACCACCCTCGCCGACGATCAGACCGATGCGGTCCGACTTGATCTCTTCGGCGGTCAGGCCGGAATCCTTCAGCGCCTCCTCGAAGGCGATGTGACCCCACGCGGTGCCGTTGGCCAGGAAGCGGGCAGCGCGGCGATCCACATGCGGAGCCCAGTCCTCGGCCGTGACGCCCAACGACGGCGGGGCCCAGACCTGGCTGCGAAAGCCGTGCTGGATGTGGTCCGGCGCGGCCTTGATGCCCGACTTCGCCTCGCGCAGGGAGGCCGCGACCTCGTCCTGGCCCTTGCCGATGGAGGAGACGATGCCCAGTCCGGTGACGACGACGCGACGCATGGTGGTTTCCTTCAGATCTTTTTCAGTCGCCGCGTTGCCCGCGGTCTGTCCGCAAATGGGGTTAGCCGGCCGCCGCGTCCACGGTGTCGCCGCCCCCAAACAGGCCGACGCGCATGTCATTGCAGGTGTAGATCACCTGTCCGTCGGCCTCCAGCACGCCATCGGCGATACCCATGACCAGGCGGCGGTTGATCACCCGCTTCAGGTCGATCTTGTAGACCACCTTCTTGATGTCAGGCTGAACCTGGCCCGTGAATTTGACCTCGCCGACACCCAGGGCACGACCCTTGCCGGGCCCACCGATCCAGCCGAGGTAGAAGCCGACGAGCTGCCACATCGCATCCAGGCCCAGACAGCCGGGCATGACCGGGTCGCCGATGAAGTGGCACTGGAAGAACCAGAGGTCTGGATGGATATCCAGCTCGGCCTCGACATAGCCCTTGCCGTGCGCGCCGCCGTCGGCGTTGATCTGGGTGATCCGGTCGAACATCAACATCGGCGGTGCGGGCAGCTGGGCATTGCCCGGCCCGAACAGCTCTCCCCGGCCCGAGGCCAGCAGGGCTTCGTAATCGAACGACGACGGATATTTCGAGAGGCTCAAGACGGCGGGCTCCGGACGGTGCGGTGTTGCCGTGGGGTTACACGACCCGTCCCTCCCGCTCAAATGATTTAGGAGGCGCGCCCTGTGCCGGCCGGGCGCGCCGCGTTGCACAGGGCGCGGTCCTGGGTGCCGAAGACGGCGGACTGACGTACCCAGCCACGCCTGCGCCCCGCCTGCACCTGACACCAGCCCTCCTCGCATTCATTGACTGACACCAAGGCGTTGGGCGACAGCCTGGCACGCAGGGGCGAGCTGTCGGTTCGCCGGGCGTGAATGCCGATCTCGGCGTCCGAGCGGTTCAGGACGCTGCGGCGGCTGGACACCACGCTGCGGTGGACCCAGGCGACGGCACCGTCGGGGTCGCAGATCTTGCGCCACTCCCGCGTCTCGGCGATCACCTGCACCGGCAGGCCGCGCGCGCGATATTCCCACAGTATACGATAATCCAGACCAGGACCGTACCGGGCACGCACTTCGTCCGACTTCAGCGACAGCCACCGCGGCACGGGCTGGCCAGACGGCGTGGGCCGACCATCGGGCATGGCCTGGCCCGCGCCTGCCATGACGGCGGCACCCATGATCGCCGTGACGACAGCCAGTCTTTGGAAGCGGGAGCGTGCTTTGCTAGACACCGGATACGCTCGTTGAATCGAAGGCTGCCAATGTCCGCGCCCAAACTTAAGGTCGTATTAACCAGACGCCTGCCGGACGCGGTCGAAACGCGGATGCGCGAACTGTTCGATACCGAACTGAATCTGACCGACCGCCCCATGGACCGCGCCACGCTGGAGGCTGCCGTCCAGCGGGCGGACGTGCTGGTCCCGACGATTACCGACACCATCGACGCCGGCCTGATCGCGAGTGCAGGCGAGCAACTCAAGATGATCGCCAACTTCGGCGCGGGCGTGGACCATATCGACATCGACGCCGCCGTCGGGCGGGGCCTGATCGTCACCAACACCCCCGGCGTCCTGACCGAGGACACTGCGGACCTGGCCATGGGCCTGATCCTGGCCGCCAGCCGCCGCATCGTCGAGGGCGCGCAGGTCGTCGCCGCCGGCAGGTTCGAGGGCTGGACCCCGACCTGGATGTGCGGGCGCAAGCTGTGGGGCAAGCGGCTGGGCATCGTGGGCATGGGTCGCATCGGCCAGGCCCTGGCCCGCCGGGCGAAGGCCTTCGGCATTCAGGTCCACTATCACAACCGAAAGGCCGTCAGCCCGCTGATCGCCGAGGAGTTAGGCGCCACCTATTGGGATGATCTGGATCAGATGCTGGCCCGGATGGACATCATCTCCCTGAACTGCCCGGCGACGAAGGACACCCATCATCTGCTGTCGGCCGAGCGGCTGGCCCGGCTTCAGCCCCATGCCATCCTGATCAACACCGCCCGCGGCGAACTGATCGACGAGGCCGCCCTGGCCGAGGCGGTGGCAGGGCGGCGCATCGCCGGCGTCGGGCTGGACGTCTATGAGAACGAGCCTGCCATCCATCCGGGCCTGCTGGGCCACGCCAATGTTGTGCTCCTGCCCCATCTGGGCTCCGCTACCCTGGAAGCTCGTCAGGACATGGGCGACCGCGTCATCGCCAACATCATGACCTTCCAGAACGGCCACCGCCCGCCGGACCGGGTGATCCCTGCGATGTTCTGATCCCGGACGTCTTGACGGGATGACCGACGTGAGTACCCCTGACTAACGGTATCTGGGGGATATTCATGACACTTGGATTGAGCAAGGCGGCGCAGATCGCGCTGTCGCGGCGTATGTTGCTGGGCGGAGCGGGGGCCCTGTCTCTGTCCGGGCTGGTCCAGCCGGCGCGCGCTCTGTCGGACCAGGCCGCCAGTGCCTCTACGCCCTATCCGATCGACGCCTTCTTCGCCGGCCCGCACACCCGATCCGCGTCCCTGTCGCCGTCCGGTCGGCGCATCGCTGTGCTTCAGGAGATCGGCACGGAAGACGAGCCTCACGGTGTCGTCGACCTGATTGCCGCCGACGATCCCGAGGGCGAAAGCAAGCGGGTGGACCTGGGTACTGTTCGCGCCGAGGCAATGCAGTGGGGCAATGACGATCGCCTTCTGATCCGCGTAGCGATCACGACCAAGACCGCCTCGAGATCACAGGCCGGCTCGAACTTGCGCCTGCCGGGTGTGGAGCTCACCTCGCGCCGCGTCATCTCGATCGGCGCGGATCGCGGCGACGTGGTGCTGTTGTTTCAGGATCAGCGCAATCGTCTGCGTCGCACCTTCGACATGGGCCGCGTCATCGACATGCTGCCCAATGACCCCGACCATGTTTTGATGACCGCCTGGGAGGCCGACGGTCGGATGGCCCTGCATCGCGTCAACATCAATACAGGCAGCGCCAGCATCATCGAGCGTGGCAACACCACAACCTATTTCTGGAACACCCAGGGTGGCGTGCCGGTCCTTCGGCACGACATCAATACGCGCGGCACGATGGAGACCGTCTTTGCGCGCATGCCAGGCGAAACGGAGTGGAAGCTGTTGCGCCGGTCACGCGTGCAGGACGCGCCCGATTTCTCCTGGATAGGCGAAACGGACAGACCCGGCACGGTCCTGGTCTCGGCCCGCGCGGAGGGCGAGGATACGGAAAGCATCCGCGAACTGGATCTGGGCAGTCTTGCGGTCGGGCCACCAATCAGCGCTCGTCCCGGTCGCGATGTGCTGTATGGACTGAAGGACACGGCGGGTCGCTACATGGGGGCGGCCTATTACAGTGCGCGTCTGGAATATGACTTCACCGACCCGACCCTGGTGCCGCTGCACGCCGGTCTGAACCGCTTTTTCGACAATGACTGCGATGTCCATCTGACCGACATCGACGCGGATCGAAACCGCTTCATGCTGCACGTGACGGGTCCCACCGAGCCGGGTGCCTGGTTCTTCTATGACAAGACGGCCCGTGCCGTCGTGAATGTCGGGGCGGCCATGCAGTTGGACATTGCCCGACTGGGCGTAACAGAGACCGTGACGGTGCGCACGCGCGACGGGGCAGAGATCGAGGCCTATCTGACCGCGCCGCCCGGGGGCCGGGCCGGACCGCTGGTCGTCCTGCCGCACGGCGGACCGGAAATCCGCGATACCCGTGCCTGGGACACACAGGTCCAGATACTGGCCGCCCAGGGCTGGTGGGTGCTGCGTCCCAATTTCAGGGGGTCCGGCGGCTATGGTCTGGACTTCGCCCGTCAGGGATGGACCCGCTGGGGCGAGCGCATGCAGGAGGACGTCGAGGATGCTGTGGCCCAGGTCATAGAGCCCAAAGGCCTGGACGCAGGTCGTGTGGCCATCATGGGCACCAGCTACGGCGGCTATGCCGCCCTTATGGGGGCGGTGCGCCGACCAGAGCTTTACAAGGCCTGCATCGCCATCTGCGGCGTGGCCGATCTGCCCGACATGCTGGCCTGGGAGAACCGCGAGGACGATACGCCAGGCAAGCAGATCTACGACTTCTGGACGAAGCGGATCGGCGATCCCGAGACGGCGGGTGCCAGTCTGAATCAGGCGTCACCGCGGCGCCGCGCGTCAGAGATCGCCTGCCCGGTGTTGCTGGTCCATGGCGAAGATGACGGTGTCGTGCCCGTAATCCAGTCCCGTCGGATGAGGGACGCCCTGCGCAGCGCAGGCAGGCCCGTCGAACTCATCGAGATCGAAAAGCATGGTCACGCAGACTGGCCTGACTCACAGGAAAGGGCGCTGATGTCCCGCTACGTCGCCTTGATCAAACAAGCCTTCGCCTGATCAGCCGACGGCGCAGGTCGGACAGTGCGGGTCGGCGGGGATCACGACCGCCCGGGTCGTCGCCATGAGCCCGTCGTAGATCAGCAACCGCCCCGTCAGCGGATCGCCCGCCTGTGTGATCAGCTTGATCGCCTCCATCGCCGCCATGGCTCCGATGACACCCGCCAGCGCCCCGACCACGCCGACGCGGGCGCAGGTTTCGGCGTCTGGCGGTATCTCCGGGACAAGGCACCGGTAGCAGGGCTGGCCGCTGAAGACGCTGACCTGTCCGCTCCACCGGCCCAGGGCGGCGGACACCAGAGGCAGGCCTGCATCCACACAGGCGGCATTGACGATGAAGCGGGTCTCGAAGTCGTCCGTACCGTCTATCACGACATCGCAATCGGCCAGAAGGTTGGCAGCGTTCTCGCCTGACAGCCTGACGGGTCGGGACTCGATCTGGACATGCGGATTCAGAGCCGTCAGACGCTCGCCCCCGACCTCGACTTTAGGGCGATCCAGGTCTGGGGTTTGAAACAGGATCTGCCGCTGCAGATTGGACAGGCTGACCGCGTCGTCGTCGATCAACCGCAAGGTTCCGGCACCTGCAGCCGCCAGATACAGGCTGGCTGGAGCGCCGATCCCGCCCAGACCGATCAAGGCTACGCGCGCGGCCTTCAACCTTTGCTGACCCGGCCCGCCGACCTCGGCCAGCATCAGATGCCGGGCATAGCGTTCGATTTCGTCGTCGGAAAAGGTCACGCGCTCTGCCTAACCCTATCGACCCCATCGGTCACGTGCGTTTGGAGGAGCTCACGCCCCATCAGGCGGCCAGGCGATACTCCAGCATGGCCTGCACATCCCCGGCGGTCAGTCGGCTGAGGGTCGTCAGGCCGGTACGGCGCATCATCGTCGCGGGATCGCGGCACAGGGCCATGGGCTCGTGCATCAGCCGCTCGGAAATCGGTGTATCCACGATGATCCGCATGCCGGTGTGGCGCGGATCGACCAGCAGGCGACGCACCAGGCGGTCGATGTCGGCCCGACCGCCTTCGATCGCCTGCACGATACGGCCCTCATGGAACAGGACGCAGCCGGTCAGATGGTCGCGTCGATTATTGCGATCGGATGCCCCCAGAATCTCGGCCAGCGACTGGGTCGACACAGCCGTGGCTCCGACAGACTCACTCACGTAGACTACGCGATGAAGCACGACGTTCTCTCAATTCCAGCATTTATGGGGTAATTACGTGCTCATGTAACCCGTTACAGTGGTTCAAATATGGCAGCAAAGAGACGTTGAAATCGTTTCGGTTTTGCCTTGCACGCCGCATTTCGGTCGCCATCTGAGCGCGATGAACCAGATACCTGACTCTCCCTCGCCCGGCTGGCACGGCACCACCATCCTGGCAGTCCGCAAGAACGGTCGCACCGTCATCGCCGGTGACGGCCAGGTCTCGATGGGCCCGACCATCGTCAAGGGTGCGGCCCGAAAGGTACGCGTCTTGGCAGGCGGCAAGGTCGTGGCCGGGTTCGCGGGGGCCACCGCCGACGCCTTCACCCTGATCGAGCGACTTGAGGCCAAGCTGGAGCAGTACCCGGACCAACTGGCCCGCGCCTGCGTGGATCTGGCCAAGGACTGGCGGACGGACCGCTATCTGCGCCGTCTGGAGGCGATGCTGCTGGTCGCGGACAAGACCTCGATCTTCACGGTCACAGGCGTGGGAGATGTGCTGGAGCCGGAATACGGCGTCGCCGCCGTCGGCTCCGGCGGCAACTATGCC
This sequence comes from Brevundimonas sp., assembly GCF_041919755.1. Taxonomy (GTDB): domain Bacteria; phylum Pseudomonadota; class Alphaproteobacteria; order Caulobacterales; family Caulobacteraceae; genus Brevundimonas. Next base: position 116,601 of record NZ_JAYRTD010000003.1, read on the forward strand.
CTGTCCGCCGCCCGCGCCCTGATCGAGGAGACCGATCTCGACGCCGAACAGGTCGCCCGCAAGGCAATGAAGATTGCCGCCGAAATCTGCGTCTACACCAATGGAAACCTGACGGTGGAAAGCCTCTGATGACCGACCTTTCCCCCCGCGAGATCGTCTCTGAACTGGACCGATTCATCGTCGGCCAGAACGATGCCAAGCGCGCCGTGGCCGTGGCCTTGCGCAATCGCTGGCGCCGCAAGCGCGTGCCCGACGATCTGCGCGACGAGGTGACGCCCAAGAACATCCTGATGATCGGGCCGACCGGCGTGGGCAAGACCGAGATTGCCCGGCGTCTGGCCAAGCTGGCCGGTGCGCCGTTCATCAAGGTGGAGGCGACCAAATTCACCGAGGTCGGCTATGTCGGTCGCGACGTGGATCAGATCATGCGCGACCTGGTCGAGGCCGCGCTGATCATGGTGCGCGACAGCCGCCGCATCGGCGTAAAGGCTAAGGCCGAGGCCGCCGCCGAGGAGCGCATCCTGGACGCTTTGGTCGGACCGGGATCGCAGCCCGCCACCCGCGACAGCTTCCGCAAGAAGCTGCGGGCCGGCGAACTGGACGAGAAGGAAGTTGAGCTGTCGCTGGCCGACACCGCCTCGCCCATGCAGGGGCTGGACCTGCCCGGCGGCGGAAATGTCGGCATGATCAACCTGTCCGAAATGCTGGGCAAGCTGGGCGGGCAACGCACCAAAACTGTCAAGCTGGCGGTTCGCGATGCCATGGAGCCCCTGATCACCGAGGAGAGCGACAAGCTGCTGGATCAGGACAGCCTGACCCGCGAAGCCCTGTCGCTGGCCGAGAACGAGGGCATCGTCTTCCTGGACGAAATCGACAAGGTCGCGGCTCGCCAGGGGGCGTCCGGGGCCGACGTCTCGCGCGAAGGGGTACAGCGCGACCTGCTGCCCCTGATCGAGGGGACTACGGTCTCGACCAAGTACGGCCCGGTGAAGTCGGACCATGTGCTGTTCATCGCCTCAGGCGCCTTCCACGTCGCCAAGCCCAGCGATCTGCTGCCCGAGCTTCAGGGACGGCTGCCGATCCGGGTCGAGCTGAAGGCTCTGACGCGTGACGACTTCGTGCGCATCCTGACCGAGCCCGAGGCCAATCTGATCCGCCAGAACCAGGCCCTGCTGGCGACGGAGAACGTCACTCTGACCTTCACCCCCGACGCGGTCGAGGCCATGGCTGACGCGGCGGTGGCGGCCAATACCACCATCGAGAACATCGGGGCGCGGCGACTTCAGACCGTGATGGAAAAGGTGCTGGAAGAGACCAGCTTTAAGGCCTCGGACCTGGCGGGCCAGACCGTCAGCTTCGACGGCGACCAGGTGCGCGACAAGGTCGGCGACCTGGCCCGCGATGCGGACCTGAGCCGCTTCATCCTCTAGCCGCCTGACTTGAATCCAGAACGAAGGCGGAACATAAGGGCGGGTGTCCGAGCTTCTGTCCATCGACCTGGTCTTCAGCCGCCCGCAGACGACCCTGGCCGTCACGCGCGGCGCGGCGCGGTTGATGATCGACCTGGGTTATGCGCCGCTGCTGGAGGTCGGCCTGCCCAACGGGCGGCGCGCCGATGTTATGGCCATCGGGCGGCGGGGCGACATCGTCATCTGCGAGGTCAAGTCAGGCATCGAGGACTATCGCGTCGACCGGAAATGGGGGGAATACGCCCCCTTCTGCGATGCCTTCTTCTTCGCCGTTGCGCCCGAGTTCCCGCAAGAGGTGCTGTCGGACACGCCCGGCCTGATCGTCGCCGACGGCTTTGGCGGGGCGGTGGTGCGCGAGGCCCCGGTGACGCCGCTGGCCCCGGCGCGGCGCAAGGCCCTGACGCTGGCCTTCGCCCGGCTGGGGGCGCTCCGAACCCTGCGCGATCAGCCGGCGGGCTGAGCCGGCGCGTCGACCGGACCGCTTTCGCCCGCGCTCATGATCGCCGCCGTCGAGGCCGCGCAGCCGGTCAGGGTCCGCTCGCCCAGTTCGACGATTGCGGTCAGGGGATAGGTCCGGTCGCTCATGCCGTCCGAGCATTCGGTGGCGGTCAGGGTGACCTTCATGGGCTGTCCATCGGTGGCCGCGGCCTCGAACATCGCCACCGTGCCTTGGACCACCGCGGCCGGTTGCGGGGCACGCAGCTCGCCCGGCTCGGGGCTGGTGTAGATCATGTCGGTGCCGTTCAGCTCCAGGCTCCAGAACGGCTCGGTGCCTAGGGCCCGGACCGGCTGGCTGAGATCGACGCCCGCCAGTGTCGGCGGCGGGGTCGCGACGCCGGCGGCCTTGATCTCCACGTCATCCGAGCGTGAACAGGCGGCGACAGCAAGACAGGACAAAGCGGCAACGACGAGCGAACGCATGGCGAATATCTCCTAGAGCCAGCCCTTGTGCCTGAACCAGGCCAGCGGGAGAAGGGCGGCCACCACCATGGCTATGAGCGCCGCCGGATAGCCCCAGCCCTGGGCCAGCTCGGGCATGTGCTGGAAGTTCATGCCATAGATCGAGGCGATCAGGGTCGGCGGCATAAAGGCCACGGCCGCCACCGAGAAGATCTTGATGATCGACGACTGTTCGATGTTGATCAGCCCCAGCGCCGCCGACAGCTGGAAATTGATCGAGGCGGCCACCGACTGATTGTGCGCGATCAGGCTTTGCGCATCGCGCGTCAGGGAACGGAGGTGCTCGCGCGAGTCCGGATGTTGCTCGATCCCGGGGTCCAGCGCGGCGAAGGCGAAGATGCGGGCCAGGCCCGACAGGCTTTGTTCGATGCGGGCATTGGCGATCTGGGCCCGGCCCAGCTTGCCGATCAGCCGGTCGAAGCCGACCGTGCGCCCGCCCGTGAAGATGTGATTGGCCACCGCCTCCACCCGCGCCCCGTTCTTGGACAGAACGTCCGACGCGCGATCCACGATCGCCTCCATCAGATTCAGGAAGACGTCGACGCCCGTATCGCAGGCCGAGGGCTCGCGCTGCAGCTTTTCGATCGTCATCTGGAACGGCTTGGGATCGAAATAGCGCACGGTCACCAGCGGCCCGCCGGTGAGGGCGAAGGTCACCGGGTCGGCGGCCGGTATGTCCTCGTCGCCGCGATGGATGATGTCGGCGGTGACATAGGTGGCCCCGTTCTCGCGGTACAGGCGGCTGGAGGCCTCCAGTTCGGCCATCTCAGCCTTGGTCGGTACCGACAGAGACAGAAACCGCTCGACGATGCGATCCTCCTCCGGCGTCGGGTCGATCAGGTCGATCCAGACGGCGTTGGCAGGCAGGGTCCAGCCTTCGCTGGCTACCTCCACCGGTTCGCAGCGTCGTCCGTCGGAGCAATAGATATGGATCATGGGCCTGGTTAGCCCGGCGGCGTCAGCCGATCAATTCAGACCGTTGGTCGAGGCGGATGCCATGATCACGCCGTTCCGCGACGGTGCCTGATACGGGGTCGGTCCCTCGGCAGGCGCATCCTTGTAGATGAAGCCATAGGTCGGATAGACCGAGGTGCCCAGATCGTTGATCGGATTGTACCAGACCTTGACGGCGGTCCAGTCGCCATTGGCCGAGACGTCCACGACGGTGACGTTTTCCTCGACCTGGCCGCGGCTGCCGCCCCAGTTGGCGTGGGTAACGCGGATCACGCGATCGGTAACGATTTCGGAGACAACGGCGACATGGCCCCGGCTCATGCGGCCGCTGGGGCGGAAGGCCAGGACCGATCCGGTCTGCGGGCGCTCGCCGGTAGCATATTTGCCTTGAGCCTGACCCCACCAGGTCAGGGCGTCGCCGTAGATGTTGATGCCCGAGAACATGCGGGCGAAAGTCACGCACTGCCAATAGGGCGCATCGGCCTGAACGGAGGGTGCGGCGACCAGGGCGGAAACACCAAGAGTCAATGCAACCAGGGCGGCCGAGAGGCGTTTCAGCATGCGGTTTAGTCCGGATTGTTACTGACTGTAACCAGACCTAACCGATCGTCTCCGAAGGTTGAAGACCCCTTTCGGCATTTTTCTTCTGTGTCTTCGCCGCAGCTACGCGCGCCGAACGCCGATCCGCCATGCCGCGCAAAGCCTTGCGGGCCGGGCGTTCGATCAGGTAATAGGTGCCCGCCGCCACCACCGGAATGAGGGCCACAACGCCCAGCCACACGATTACGTGAAGTCGATCCTCTGCGCCCGTCGCCTTGGCCGCCAGGTTGACCCCGACCAGCAGGACCGGTGCGTTGACCATGTAGATCGAATAGCTGATCTCGCCCAGATAGACGCCGGCCGCCGAGGCCATCAGCCCGCCCCTGGCGTTCTGGACCGAGCCCAGCGCAAGGATCAGCCCGCCCGCGAACAGCACGATAATCGGGTCCCAGGCGTTCAACGAGGCGGCGATCACCATGCCCGCCGCGCAGGCCCCCGCGATCCAGCCCGCATAGGGCAGCATCCAGCGCCGATGGATCAGATAGAGCGCGCACCCCAGCATGAAACACGGCACGATCCGCAGCGCGCCCCACAGGAAGGTCGCCTGGGTCAGGGAAAACCCGGCCAGCGGCTGGAAGACGGCATAGATGGCCAGGGCCAGACCTGCTGCCAGAACGGTCGCCAGCACCGGACGCTCGCGCAATCGCCAGGCGACGAAGGCGAAGGCGGGAAAACTCAGATAGGCGAACCACTCCGCCGAGATCGACCAGGACGGATGGTTGAAGGCCGCCGACGGGGCCAGACCCCAGGCCTGGGTCAGGGTCAGGTGGGCGAACAGCGAGCGCCAGTCCAGCAGGCTGTCGCTGACCGCGATCCCGGCCACGGTCGCGCCAAGACCCAGGGCGATCATGCCGAACAGGGTCGCCAGATGCAGCGGATAAACCCTCGCCAGCCGCGCCCACAGGAAGCCGCCGTAGGAGAAGCGCTTCGTTCCCGCTCCTTCCAGATAGACATGGCTGAGGATGAAGCCGGACAGGATGAAGAAGGTCTCGACGCCCAGATAGCCTTTGGCCACGACATTGGGCGTGAAAGCCACGTCCAGATGCGGCCAGGCGGCGAACAGCACGACCCACAGGGCCGCGAAGAACCGCAGAGTGGTCAGGGCGCGCAGGTCAGCCGGAGCCTCCTGACCGAGGGTCGGGATCGAAGTCATGCCAAAAGGCTACAACCTCAGGCTCTAGGAACCGTTAAACCTGCGCCGCTGGCCTCAGGCCGCGCATTCCGCCGGCTTGGTTTCGCCCGGCCCGTATTGGCCACAGGCGCGGTCGATCTCGCCCTGGATCATCGTGCAGGGATTGCCGGCATTGCAGGGCGGACGGGTTGCCGGGCTGACAGCAATGCACCGCTCGACCAGCCGGGCCGAAGCCTGGGCTCCGACCTCGGCCAGACAGGAACCGGGCGCGGCCGCAGCCTGATCGCCCGGCGTCGCGCCCTCGGAGGGAGAAACCTCTTCCTGAGGCGGCGCATCGACCGGCATTTCGGCGCTCGGGGCCGCGATGACCTCTTCACCGCCCTTGGCCTCGTCGATGTCCGGCGTGGAGGCATTCTGTCCGCAGGCAGACAGCGCCAGCGAAAGGCAGGCAACGGCGAGAAGAGGCAGACGCATCATGAGGCTCCATGCGATCGGGCGACCTGCCACCTTAGGCACGGTTCAGCCCGCGACGAAACCCGCGCCCTGCACCTGCCGACTGGTTAGACGCGGCCCAGAGCCTGTCTTTGCAAGGCAAACAGCTCGGCGCACCCGCCCTCGGCCAGCTGGAACAGCCGATCGAACTCGCCCCGGCTGAAGCCGCGCTTCTCGCCCGTGGCCTGGATTTCGACGATGGTGCCCGAGCCGGTCAGGACGAAGTTGCTGTCAGCCTCGGCATTGGAATCCTCTTCATAATCGAGGTCCAGCACCGGCTGGTCGCCGCAGACGCCACAGCTGATGGCTGCGACTTGGTCCAGAATCGGGTCGGTCTTCAGCACGCCCTCGGCCCGCAGGTAGTCGAAAGCCGATGCCATGGCGACCCAGGCCCCGGTAATCGCCGCCGTGCGCGTGCCCCCGTCAGCCTGGACCACGTCGCAGTCCAGCACCACCTGCCGCTCGCCCAGTGCCTTCAGATCGACGACAGCGCGAAGCGACCGCCCGATCAGACGCTGGATTTCCTGGGTCCGGCCCGATTGCTTGCCCGCAGCCGCCTCACGACGGCCGCGCGTGTGGGTAGCGCGGGGCAACATGCCGTACTCTGCCGTCACCCAGCCCTGGCCCGAATTGCGCATCCAGCCCGGCACCTTGTCCTCGACCGAGGCAGTGACCAGAACCTTGGTGTGGCCGAAGGTGACCAGGCACGAACCCTCCGCATAACGGTTGACGCCGGTCTCCAGCGTCACGGCACGAAGCTGTTCAGGGGTGCGGCCGGAGGGGCGGAGCGAGACGGTCATGAGAGGGTCCTTGGAGACGACAGGCGCGCTGCTTATCCTGAAACCATGACCGTGTCCCCCCCAGCCAGCCACGACGTAACCTTGCGCCCGGCGACGCTCGATGACGTGCCGATCCTGACCGCCTGGGACCGCGAGCCTCACGTCATCGCCTGTTCCAACGACGATCCGGATGCCGATGTCGCCTTCGGCAGCGACTGGGCCGACGAGGTCTCCAACTCGGCCTACGAACTGACTTATCTGATTGCCGAGGTGGATGGGCGGCCCGTCGGCGTGATGGCCGTCTGCGATCCACACACTGAACCCAGTCATTACTGGGGCGAGATCGAGCCTGGACTGCGCGCCATCGACATCTGGATCGGCCCGCCCAAATGGTTGGGGCGCGGCATCGGCACACAGATGATGACGATGATGATCGACCGCTGCTTCGCCGAGGCCGGGGTGACCGCGATCGTCATCGATCCCCTGAACAGCAATACCGCCGCCCAGCGCTTCTACCGGCGCCTCGGCTTCGTCGAGGTCGGTCGCCGCATGTTCGATCAGGACGATTGTCTGGTCATGCGGCTGGAGAAGGCGGACTGGCAATCCAGACAGGCGCTTCAAGCATGACCTTCATCGGCTCTCCTTCCGCCTCTTTGTCTGTGCTCGACAGCCGGGCCCGCGACATTTTCCGTCGCATCGTCGAGGGCTATCTGGAGACCGGAGAACCCGTGGGGTCGCGGACCCTGTCCCTGTCCGGCATCGCCCTGTCGCCCGCCTCAATCCGCAACACCATGCAGGACCTGACCTTGGCGGGCCTGCTGGCCTCGCCCCATACCTCGGCTGGACGAATTCCCACCCATGCGGGCCTGCGGCTGTTCGTCGACGGCCTGCTGGAAATCGGCGACATCGGCACCGAGGAGCGGCGCGAGATCGACGGGCGCCTCGCAGGCCGTGGGCGCGGGTTCGATGAGGCGCTGAACGAAGCCTCGGCCCTGCTGTCCGGGCTCGCCGGTGGCGCGGGCATCGTGGCCAGTCCGGTGCGCGATGCGGGCGTCAAACATGTGGAGTTCGTGGCCCTGGGTAACGATCAGGCCCTGGCGGTGCTGGTCGGCGACGACGGCACGGTCGAGAACCGGCTGATGCCGCTGAAGGCCGGGGTCACGCCCTCAACTCTCCAGGAGGCCTCCAACTTCCTCAACGCCCGGCTGAAGGGCCGCCCCCTGCACGAGGCGCGCACCGAGATGCGCACCGAGCTGGACGCCGCCCGGCGCGAGCTGGATGCCGCCGCCGCTCGCCTGGTCGAGGACGGTCTGGCCGCCTGGTCCGGCGGGGCCGAACGCGAGCGGGCCCTGATCGTGCGCGGCCGCGCCAACCTGTTGCAGGATCGCGAAACGGTCGAGGATCTGGAGCGGGTACGCGTCCTGTTCGACGATCTGGAGCAGAAGGAACAACTGATCGGCCTGCTGGACGGGGTGTCGACGGCCCAGGGCGTGCGCATCTTCATCGGGGCCGAAACCAGACTCTTTTCACTTTCGGGTTCCGCCGTGATCGCGGCGCCCTATATGTCGGGCCGCCAGCGGGTGCTGGGCGCCATCGGCGTCATCGGGCCCGCACGTTTGAACTATGCGCGCATCATCCCGTTGGTGGACTACACCGCCCGGGTGCTGGGCCGAATGCTGGACGGACAAGACACTTGAACGACACCCCCCATCAGGATCCCGAAAGCGGCTGGGACAACGATCCCGAGTTCGAAGCCGTGGACATCCCAGAGGCTCAGCAGGCTGCAGCCGCCGAGGACGATCGGGCCCTGGCCAATATCGACGCCCTGATCGCCGAGCGTGACGAGTGGAAGGACCGCGCGCTTCGCGCCGTCGCCGATGCCGAGAACACCAAGCGCCGCGCCGAGACCCAGAACAACGACGCCCGCGCCTATGCCATCCAGAAGTTCGCCCGCGACCTTCTGGGCGTGGCCGACAATCTGGAACGCGCCCTGATGGCCGCGCCCAAGAACGCCGACGCCGGCGAGGCCGGTCTGGTCACCGGGCTGGAGCTGACCCAGAAATCCCTGTTGTCGGCCTTCGAGGCCAACAACCTCAAGCGCGTGGCCCCCGCGGCGGGCGAGGTCTTCGACCCCCACCTGCACCAGGCCATGATGGAACAGCCGTCCGATACGGTGCCCGGCGGCAAGGTGCTGCAGACGCTCCAGGCCGGTTATGCCCTGTTCGGCCGTACCGTGCGCCCTGCCATGGTCGTGGTTGCCGCCAAGGGTTCAGGTGCTGCGGCCGGCAATGCCGCCTATGCCGCCGAAGGCACAGCCGACGGCGGGCATTTCGACGGCAAGGCCTAGCCCTTCAGCTTGGTTCCGAACAGCGCCAGCAGCTTGGCCCAGCCGTCGGCGGCGTCCGCCGCGCGATAACTGTCACGATAGTCGGCATGGAAGCCGTGCGGGGCGTCGTCATAGACGTCGATCCGGCTCTCGCTCTGCCCAGCCCGTTGCAGCGCCGCGCGCATGGCCTCCACACTGGCCAGGGGAATGCCGCGATCCTGCTCGCCGTACAGACCCAGGACCGGGGCCTTGAGATCCGCCGCCAGATCGACCGGCCAGGGCTGGCCCGACGCCACCTGTTCCGGCGTGGCATTGGCGGCGGGGGCCAGTCGGCCGTACCAGGCCACGCCCGCGTCGATCGCCGCGAACCGCGCCGCCGCCTGCCAGACGACCTTGCCGCCCCAGCAGAAGCCGGTGATGCCGACCTTGTCCGTATTGGCCCAGGCTTGCAGGCTGGCCCATTCCAGGGTGGCGGACAGATCGCCCATGACCTGCTCGTATCCCGCCGCTGCCACGATCTGCTGAATACGGGTCATGTCCGACAGGGGCGCCGGGTCTTCCACGCGAACGAAGAAGGCGGGCGCGATCGCCGCATAACCCGCCTTGGCCAGGCGACGGCAGACGTCACGGATGTATTCGTGCACGCCGAAGATTTCCGACACCACGATGACCACCGGATAGGGGCCGTCGCCTTCGGGCCGTGCGACATAGGCCGGCAGCTGAAAGCCGTCGGGCGCGGCATAGGTCACATCCGCGCTGACCAGCCCTGTGCTGTCCGTCACAACGGGCGCGGCCTGGGCGGCCAGGGCCGCAGGCGCATAGCCGGCGAAAAACAGACCGCCGACCGCGCCCACGCCCAGCGTCCTGCGGCTGAAAATGAGGTCGTCGGCTTCAGGCCCTTCAGGCCGAACCAGGGTGGGCATGGGCGATCTCCGGCGGGTTGGTCGATGACGAAGCCGGGACACTGACCCAAGCCCGACCAGTCGTCCACTCACGAAGGCCGTGACATCATCGTGCGCGGCGCAGGGTCAGGTTGATGCGCCCGCCCCCCGGCACCAGCGTCGACGACCCCGCGATCAGCCGGTCGATCCCGTGCCGCGCCAGTCGTGCCGGGCCCGTCAGGGCGCAAACGTCGCCGGACGCCAACCGCATCGACCGCGTCGGCCCGCCCCCGGCGGCCCCTATCCGGAACACCGCCGTATCCCCCAGCGATACCGACAGCACCGGCGCTGTCAGGTCCGCCTCGTCCCTGTCCTGATGCAGGCCCATCTTCGCCTGCTCCCTGTACAGATTGACCAGACAGGCGTCGGGCGGCTCGGGCCAGCCGGTCAGTTCCGACCACAGGTCCAGCAGCATCGACGGGATCGGCGGCCAGGGCTTTCCCGTCACCGGATGCGTCGCCTGATAGCGATAGCCGCCCCGATCGGAGACCCAGCCCAAGGTGCCCAGATTGGTCATCTGGACGGAGAAGGGCCGCCCGCCGGGCGTTTCCGGCCGATAGAACGGGGCCACCGCCTCGGCCGTCAGCACCACTGCCAGCAGCGTGGCCTGCGCCTGCACCGACAGAGCGCCCGGCCACAGCCGGAAACCTTCGAGACCCGTCTGGATTTCCCGCACAGCATTCACCCCCGAAACTCTATCACCACGCCCGGCCACAACACCCGCTGAATCGCACACAAGGGCTTGCAGGCGGGGGGGTGTTTCCCATATCGGCGACAACCGCTGGAAAACCCCGCATCTCGTGGGGCTATCCATCCGGGACCCTGTAACAGACCAAGACCCTTGAATCGGGGGCGGTCACGCGCGGCGCTTCGCTTGAAAAGGCCGCCGCATCGCCCGCTGAATGGAGTGAAAGACTAGATATGGCCAAGATCATCGGCATCGACCTGGGCACCACCAACTCGTGTGTCGCCGTCATGGACGGCAAGAATCCCAAGGTCATCGAAAACGCCGAGGGCAACCGCACCACGCCCTCCGTCATCGCGATCCAGGAAAGCGGCGAGACCCTGGTGGGTCAGCCCGCCCGTCGCCAGGCCGTGACCAACCCCGCCAACACCTTCTTCGCCATCAAGCGCCTGATCGGCCGCAACTTCGACGACCCCGTGGTCGCGAAGGACAAGGGCATGGTCCCCTATGAGATCGTCAAGGGCCCGAACGGCGACGCCTGGGTGCGCGCCAACGGCAAGGACTATTCGCCCCAGCAGATTTCGGCCTTCACCCTCGGCAAGATGAAGGAGGCCGCGGAGGCCTATCTGGGCGAAAAGGTCACCCAGGCCGTCATTACCGTGCCCGCCTATTTCAACGACGCCCAGCGTCAGGCTACCAAGGACGCCGGCAAGATCGCTGGGCTGGAAGTCCTGCGCATCATCAACGAGCCGACCGCGGCCGCGCTCGCTTATGGCCTGGACAAGAGCGACGGCCAGAAGATCGCCGTCTATGACTTGGGTGGCGGTACCTTCGACGTCTCGATCCTGGAGATCGGCGACGGCGTCTTCGAGGTGAAGTCGACCAACGGCGACACCTTCCTGGGCGGCGAGGACTTCGACCTGCGCCTGGTCGACTATCTGGCTGACGAGTTCAAAAAGGAGCAGGGCGTCGACCTGCGCCAGGACAAGCTGGCTTTGCAACGCCTGAAAGAAGAGGCCGAAAAGGCCAAGAAGGAACTGTCCTCGACGGCCCAGTACGAGGTCAACCTGCCGTTCATCACGATGAACGCCTCGGGCCCCTTGCACCTGAACATCAAGCTGAGCCGCGCCAAGTTGGAAGCCCTGGTCGACGACCTGATCCAGCGCACGATCGAGCCTTGCAAGAAGGCCCTCGCCGATGCGGGCCTGAAGGCGTCCGATATCGACGAGGTCGTGCTGGTCGGCGGCATGACCCGCATGCCCAAGGTCGTGGAAGCCGTGAAGGCCTTCTTCGGCAAGGAGCCGCACAAGGGTGTGAACCCTGACGAGGTCGTGGCCCTGGGCGCCGCCGTTCAGGCCGGCGTTCTGCAAGGCGACGTCAAGGACGTGCTTCTGCTGGACGTGACCCCGCTGACCCTGGGCATCGAGACCCTGGGCGGTGTGTTCACGCCCCTGATCGAGCGCAACACCACCATCCCGACCAAGAAGAGCCAGGTCTTCTCGACCGCCGACGACAATCAGTCGGCCGTGACGATCCGGGTCTTCCAGGGCGAGCGCCCGATGGCGGCCGACAACAAGATCCTGGGTCAGTTCGACCTGATGGGTATTCCGCCTGCACCACGCGGCATGCCCCAGATCGAGGTCGCCTTCGACATCGACGCCAACGGCATCGTGCACGTCACCGCCAAGGACAAGGCGACCAACAAGGAGCAGTCGATCCGCATCCAGGCCAATGGCGGCCTGTCGGATGCCGACATCGACAAGATGGTCAAGGAAGCCGAGGCCAATGCCGAGGCCGACAAGTCCCGCAAGGAACTGGTCGAGGCCCAGAATTCGGCCGACAGCCTGATCCACTCGACCGAAAAGGCCATGGCCGAACACGGCGACAAGATCGAGGGGGCCGACAAGACCGCCATCGAAACCGCCCTGACCGACCTCAAGGCCGCCCGCGACGGGTCCGATCCGGAAGCCATCCGGAGCGCGACCAACACCCTGGCCCAGGCCTCGATGAAGCTGGGCGAGGCCATGTATGCGGCCCAGGCCGGTGGTGAAGGCACCGACGGCGCGGCTCCCGCTGACGACGGCGTGGTCGATGCCGAGTTCGAGGAAGTCGCCCCCGAAGGCACCGCGGACGACGACAAGAAAAGCGCCTGATCGCGCCTGAACCGAAGGGCCCCGTCCGTCGATCGACGGGCGGGGTCTTCCATAAAACTTGCATCATTTCGCCGGACCCCCATGTCAGTCCGGTCAGCCCAGTCCGGTAGCAGAATCTCCAGAAGGAGACGGTCGGACAGGCAGGGGTAAGAGGACGAACGCCGCATGGCGACGCGTGACTATTACGAAATCCTGGAGGTCGAGCGGACCATTGATGCCGCCGGCCTGAAGTCGGCCTATCGCAAGCTGGCCATGACGCACCACCCGGACCGCAACGGCGGCTCGGAGGAGTCCATGGCGCGATTCAAGGAAATCTCCGAGGCCTATACTGTCCTGTCCGATCCCCAGAAACGGGCGGCCTATGACCGGTTCGGTCATGCGGGCGTCAATGGCGGTGGCGGCGGTCAGCAGCAGGGCTTCCACGACGTCAACGACATCTTTTCCCAGGTGTTCGGCGATGCTTTCGGCGACGTTTTCGGCGGTCGCAGCAGTAGCCGTCAGCAGGGGCCTCGCCGCGGTTCGGACCTGCGCTACGACCTCGAGATCACGCTGGAGCAGGCCTACAAGGGGGCTGACGTCGAGATCCGGGTTCCGACGACCGCCACATGCGACACCTGCGACGGGTCGGGGGCCAAGCCCGGCACCCAGCCGACCACCTGCGGCACCTGCGGCGGCGCGGGTCGCGTGCGCCAAGCCAACGGCTTCTTCCAGGTCGAGCGCACCTGCCCCACCTGCGGCGGCTCGGGCCAGATCGCCGATCCCTGCACGACCTGTCATGGCCACGGCCAAGTTCGCAAGAACCGCACCCTAAACCTGAAGGTGCCCGCCGGCGTCGACGACGGTTCCCGCATTCGCCTGTCGGGCGAGGGCGATGCCGGGACGCGCGGCGGCCCGCGCGGCGACCTGTATGTGTTCCTGTCGGTGACGCCGCACGAACTGTTCGAGCGCGACAATCTGGACCTGCTGGTCACTGTCCCCGTCTCCATGACCACCGCCGCCCTGGGCGGCCAGGTCGACGCGCCGTGTCTGGTGTCGGAGGCCTGCGACGGTCGCTGCCGCGCCAATGTGGACGTGCCCGCCGGATCCCAGACCGGCAAGACCGTCCGCATCAAGGGCAAGGGCATGCCCCACCTGAACGGTCGTCAGCGCGGCGATCTGGTGGTCGAACTGTTCGTCGAAACACCCACCGACCTGACCGCGCGTCAGAAGGAACTGCTGGAAGAACTGGCCGCCTCGCTGGGCGAGACCCAGACGCCCCGCAACTCCTCCTTTACCGGCAAGGCCAAGCGCTTCTGGGCCGACATCCTGGGTGACACCGGCAAGGAAACGACGCAGTAGCCGCCCACGGGGCTGGAGCCACGGCGTTTCCGATGCATAATCATCCGGTCCCGGATCGCCATTCGGGCCACCAGCGGGGGACTGTCTTTTGAGCGCCATCTTCCATGCCGGTATTTCCGGAGCCCGGGGCCGCATGGGTCGCGCCGTCTCCGCCGTGCTCGACGCGCGCGAGGATGTCGTGGTTGCCGCCCGCTTCGACCGGGGCGAGACGCCCGATCTGTCCCTGTGCGACGTGGTCATCGACTTCTCGACCGCCGACGCCTCGGTCGAACTGGCCCAGGCCTGCGCGGCCAGGGGCGGTCCTGCCCTGGTCATCGGCTCCACCGGCCTGACGCCAGAACAGGACGCGGAAATCCTCAAGGCCGCCGAACGGATCGCCATCGTCCGCAGCGGCAACTTCTCCCTGGGCGTCAACATCCTGATCGGTCTGGTCGAGCACGCGGCCCAGCGACTGGATGCCCGCGACTGGGACATCGAGATCCTGGAAACCCATCACCGCAAGAAGGTCGATGCGCCTTCGGGCACCGCCTTGATGCTGGGCGAGGCGGCGGCGTCCGGGCGCAACGTCGATCTGGCCGAGGTACGTAGTGCCCCCTACGACGGGGTCGGCGAACCGCGCGAGGCGGGCCGCATCGGCTTTGCCTCCTTGCGCGCCGGCGGGGTGATCGGCGAACACACCGTCCTGTTTGCCTCCGATGACGAGACCCTGACCCTCAGCCATTCGGCCATCGACCGCAGCCTGTTCGCCAAGGGGGCCGTCGCCGCCGCCGCCTGGGTCCGCAGCCGCCCGCCCGGCCTCTATGACATGCAGGACGTCCTCGGCTTCCGTCAGGCCTGACGGCGACGCGTGACACGCCAGGGTACCAGCTACGGCATGGCGCTGCGTGCCGCGGCAGCGTTCAGCTTTTCCCTGATGTACGCCCTGATGAAATGGGCCGCGTCCCTACAGCCGTTATCGGCCGGAGAGATGGTCTTCTATCGATCGCTCTTCGGCCTGCCGATCGTATTGCTGTGGGTGTTCGGCACCGGGGGCGGTCTGGCTGCGATCTCGACCCGCAGACCCACGGTCCATGTCTGGCGGGGGGCGCTCGGCGTGTCGGGCATCTTTCTGATCTTTCAGGGGCTGCGCCTGCTACCGCTGGCGGATGCCACGACAATCGGCTTCACGGCTCCGATCTTCGCGACCCTCCTGTCCATTCTGTTGCTGAAGGAGACGGTGGGACGGCATCGCTGGACCGCCGTCATCGTCGGCTTTCTGGGCGTATTGCTCATGGTCCGTCCCGGTGCGGTAGGCGCGCCGCCCCTGATCGGCGTGCTGTTTGCGCTGGGCGGAGCCTTCGTCGCCGCCTCCGTCACCGTCACCCTGCGCCAGCTGGGCAAGACCGAGACGGCGACCGCCATCGTTTTCTGGTTCTTCATGGCCTGCCTGATCGTCGGCGGAGCTTTGACCGTGATCGAGGGCCGAACCCTGGAATGGACGGTTCTGGCCATCCTCGCCGCAGGTGGTCTGGCTGGCGGGCTGGCGCAAATCCTGATGACGACCTCGCTGCGGCACGCGCCGGTGTCCGCGCTCGTGCCGCTGGACTATCTGCAACTGGTTGGAGCCGTGGTGCTGGGCTGGGCCCTGCTCAGCGACGCCCCCACACTGGCGACCCTGGCCGGGGCGTCTCTGATCGCCGGGAGCGGTCTCTATACCGCCTGGCGCGAGCGCGTGCTGAGGCGCGAGGTCACCCCCGCAGCGGGCTAGAGATCGGCCCTAACGTCCCGTGGAGCCAAAGCCGCCGGTGCCGCGAACCGTGTCATCCAGCGTCTCGACCTCGACCACCTCGGCCTGTTCGTGCCGGGCGATGACCAGCTGGGCGATGCGTTCGCCGCGGCGGATCACGAACGGCTCCTGGCCATGGTTGATCAGGATGACCCCGACCTCTCCGCGATAGTCGCTGTCGATCGTGCCGGGCGAGTTCAGACAGGTCAGGCCGTGTTTCAACGCCAGACCCGACCGGGGCCGTACCTGGGCCTCATAGCCCTGATCCAGCGCGATCTTCAGCCCCGTCGGCACCAGCGTCCGGGCGCCCGGCTCCAACGTCAGCGGCGCGTCCTCCGGCACGGCCGCCCGCAAGTCCATGCCCGCCGAACCGGTCGTCTCGTAAGCCGGGAGGGCCAGACCTTCGGCATGCGGCAGGCGCTGGATACGCAGGATCGTCATGGGCGGTGTCTCTCAGGCCTTGAAATGATCGGCGATGCGGGCGGCCAGCTTGCGGGCCACCTCGACCTTGCTCTGGCGCGGCCAGCGGTCGGGTGCCGCATCACAGGTAAACAGAGTCACGGCATTACCGTCGGCACCGAACACATCGTCGGACACGTCATTACCGACGATCCAGTCGCAGCCCTTGCGCGACAGCTTCGCCCGGGCGTTGGCCTCCAGCTCTGTGGTCTCCGCCGCAAACCCCACCACCAGTCTGGGCCTGTTCGGGCCGGGAGCGGACACGCCCGCCAGAATGTCCGGGTTTTCGATCAGGGCCAGCGACGGCGGTCCGCCCGGTGCCTTCTTGATCTTGCCCGACGCCACGCCATCCACCCGCCAGTCGGCCACGGCGGCACTCATCACCGCGATATCGGCGGGCAGGTTCGCCTCCACCGCCGCCTTCATGTCCTGCGCCGTCTCGACCCAGACCCGCGTCACCCCGACCGGTGCAGCCAGAGCCACCGGCCCCGATACCAACGTCACGGTCGCGCCCAGACCCGCGAGAGCCTCGGCGATCGCATAGCCCTGTTTGCCGCTGGAGCGATTGGTCAGACCGCGCACCGGATCGATCGGCTCGAACGTCGGCCCCGCCGTCACCACCGCCGTGCGACCGACCAGGGGCCTGCCGTCCGGCCCCGCCAGCAACCCTTCGATGGCAGACAGGATCGCGGCCGGCTCGGCCATGCGCCCGGGCCCGAACTCGCCACAGGCCATCTCGCCCTCGTCCGGCCCAACGACTGTCACGCCGTGAAAGCCATCGAAGCCCTTCAGCCGCACGACATTGGCCTGAACTGCGGGATGCAGCCACATCCGTACATTCATGGCCGGGGCCAGCAGGACCTTCTTGTTCGTCGCCAGCAGTGTGGTCGAGGCCAGGTCGTCGGCCATACCATTCGCCGCCTTGGCGATCAGGCCCGCCGTCGCTGGCGCGACCACCACCAGATCGGCCCAGCGCGACAGTTCGATATGGCCCATGGCCGTCTCGTCTTCGGGCATGAATAGCGCCTGGCGCACAGGATGGCCGGTCAGGGCCGCCAGCGACATGGGCGTGACGAACTCGGCCCCGGCGGACGTCAGGACGCTCATGACCTCGACCCCGGCCTTCTTCAGCAGGCGCACCAGCTCAAGCGCCTTGTAGGCCGCGATGCCGCCGCCGACGATCAGCAGGACCTTGCGGCCAGTCAGGGAGGGCTGAGTCATGGTTCCCCTCTAGCGAGGCTGGGCGACAGCGTCGAGTGACGGTTGCGCAAAATAGAACATTGCAAGAACACAGAACCTGTGATTACCCTCGTGGCGGTGGGTTCAACCGGGAGGGTTTCATGAGTATCACCGAAAAGACATTGATTGGCGCACTGGCACTCACAGCCATCATGGCTCTTGGGGCGTGTGGCAATGGCGACTCCGCAGTCGAAACCCGCGATCGATCTGCCGATATCCCACAAGCCGTCATGACCAGTGGTCCCGCCCCGGATGACCAGGCAACGACCGCGTCGGCGGAACCAAAGCCGGTCCTGACTGCCAATCGGCGTGAAACGGTGGATGCCAAGACGGCGCGTCTGTTTCAGACCAATGGAGCCGATTTCGGGGCGGCTACGCCCGAAGCCTATCTGGCCAAGGTCGAGCAATTCACGCGCAATCCACCGACGGGCACAGAGCGTGTCGAACGGCCCAATGGCGACGTCCTGCTGTATCAAGCGTCCACCAACACCTTCGCGGTTGTCTCGCGCGACGGCGTGCCCAAAACGATGTTCAAGCCGCGTGATGGGGCCAGCTACTGGGCCGAGCAGAAAGAGCGCGCCCCGACCTTCGGACAGCGCCGAGCCTCTGGATCGTCAGACTAGGTTACAGATTGACCCGCCGGGCGCGTCAGCTCTCGGCGGGTTCCGGTCGGTCGGCCATGTCCCGGATCAGGTCCAGCGCAAGTTTCTGCTGGCGCGTCGACAACTGCGGGGCCAGGCGTCCGATCTCAATGGTATAACGGGTGGCGGGGTGATCGTGCTCGAAGCTCGCCGACTCTTCCGCTACGCCCGTGGCCGGTGACCCGGTCAGGCCTTCGAAGAAATAGCCGATATCGACCTTGAAGAAGCGGGCGATGTCCCAGAGCTTGGACGCGGAGACCCGGTTGGTCCCTTTTTCGTATTTCTGGATTTGCTGGAACGTCAATCCAAGCGCGCGACCCAAGTCACTTTGATTATAGCCGAGCGCCAGACGTTTCTCGCAGACCCTGCGACCGACATGCCGGTCCACCGGATGGGGTCCGTCTTCTCCAGTTCCTCTCGCCATCGCTGATGCATCCTTGCGTCCGACTCACGCCTGAATGCGCTCAGCCAATCTGTCTGTCACCATGGAAATTGCGGTTGAGAACGCAGATTCTCAACCCGGATTGCAAAAAAACCATCGGTTTTCACCTACGACGCGAATAGCGCTGCCGTTCGCGTCTTTCAGACCTGCCTGCGTCTGTCTTGGGCACGACCGAAGATGGCGGCAACGAACCCGGTTCCTATCAGGAGCCAGAACGTCAAATCGCCCAAACGACCATAGGCAGTGATGGTCGTGGGACGAGGCAGGACAGCATCTATCAGGCCACTTTCACCACTGCCCAACGCCTTGCCATCGATCACCCGTCCCCAAGGATCGATCATGGCCGAGGTGCCCGTCGGCGTGGAACGCACGACCGGCAAACCCGTCTCGATCGCGCGATAGCTGGCGAGGTTGAGGTGCTGCAGCGGCCCCGATGTCGCCCCGAACCAGGCGTCGTTTGAGATGTTCAGAATCCAGTCCGGCCTGTTCGACCCCGCCGTGGTGAAGCCGGGATAAAGGCTCTCGTAACAGATCAGGGGCTGGGCGCGCGGGGCACCCGGAATGTCGATCGGGGCGGGACGGGGACCGGCGCTGAAATCCGTCGGCATGTGGGTCAGGGCTCGCACGCC
This sequence comes from Brevundimonas sp., assembly GCF_041919755.1. Classification (GTDB taxonomy): domain Bacteria; phylum Pseudomonadota; class Alphaproteobacteria; order Caulobacterales; family Caulobacteraceae; genus Brevundimonas. The sequence goes on from NZ_JAYRTD010000003.1 coordinate 135,605, forward strand.
CAGCGCGCCCATCAACCGCCCGGCCGGCAGATACTCGCCGAACGGCACCAGCCGGTATTTGTCATAGGCCGCCGACACCGCCGGTGAAGGACCGCCCAGATTCTGAACGACCAGCAGGCTGTTGTAATAGCGCCCGCCCTCCGGCACCGACGGATCGGGCTCGCCGATGCCCAGGCCCATCAACAGCGTTTGCCCAGGCTTGAGCGCGCTCTGGATGGAGGCAGCCTCCCACGCCCCGGCAGCGAAGACGTCGTTGCCGGACGCAGGCAGCGAGCCCTCCGGCCAGATGACAAGGTCAGGTGTCACGGCGCCGGGCTGGGCGGTCAAATCGACATAGCGCCGAACGATTCCTTCGTAGGCTTCCGGCGTCCATTTGGAGGCCTGGGCCACATTGGCCTGGACGATGCGAACCGTGGTGTCGGTCAGCTCCAGCCGCGCCTGCCACAGCCGGATCGAGCCGCCCACCACCAGAGCTGCGATGACCAGCGTGCCCAGGGCCGCCGTCACGATCCGTCCGCGTCGCGGTCCGGCACTGAACAGAGGACCGAAGGCAGCAGCCGCCCCGACCGTCAGTACGCTGAGGCCATAGACGCCGCCGATGGCCGCGAACTGCGACGCTGCCGACCCCGCCTTCCAGCTGGCCCCCGCCGGGTTCCACGGAAATCCCGTCAGCACATGGCCGCGCAGCCACTCCAACAGGCAGAACAGGGCCGTGAACACCAGCACCCGCTGCAGACCCTTTGGGCCGAACCGGCGATACAACGCCGTCGCCGTCCCCCAGAACAGGCCCAGCCCCGCAGGCAGGGCCGAGGCCGCGAACGGTGCCATCCAGGCCTGGGCAGGATTGACCAGAAACGCCTCGGCCACCCACCAGCAACTGATCAGGAAATAGGCGAACCCCGCCAGCCAGCCCATCCAGAAGGCCCCGCGCGTCGTGGCCGATCGCTCGGACAGGATCATCAGCAGGGCATATCCGAACAGACCGGGCAGGATGCCAAACGGCGGATGTGCCAGCGCTGCGCCGGCACCGGCCAGCATGGCCAGGGCAATCCGCACCCAGCGCAGACCCCGGCCACTCGACCGAGCAGCGGCGGGCGGTGTCGTCATCGGTGCGGTATCAGGCGCGGTCTGGCTCATTGACGCTGTATGGGTCGGCGATGCCCAGGCTGGCAAGCAGGCGACGCTCTTCGGCCTCCATGGCCTCCGCCTCGTCGTCGATCTCGTGGTCGTAGCCCAGCAGATGCAGAACGCCGTGGATGGTCAGATGACTGAGATGATCCGAGAGGGACTTGCCCTGCTCCATCGCCTCGGCCGCGCAAACGCCGTACGCGAGGATCAGATCGCCCAGATGCGGGCGGGCGCTGTCCGGAGCCGGAAAGGACAGGACATTTGTGGGCCGATCCTTGTCACGGAATTGTCCATTGATGTGCTGCACATGAGCATCGTCGGCCAGCAGGACGACCACGTCACCGGCCGTGTCGCGCAATGCCACGGATGCCGCGCGCTCGACCACGGCGACAACGTCAGCCACGGCCTTGGACCAGGCCTCGTCGTCGATCTCGACCTCGATCATGCAGGGCCGGTGTCTTCGAGGTCGGCGGGCAGGCGTTTGCCCGCAGCGTCGGCGTCATAGGCCCGCACGATCCGCTCGACCATGGCATGGCGCACCACGTCGGTGGCCTCGAACTCCAGCACGCCGACGCCCTTTACGTCCCGCAAGATGCGCAGAGCATGAGCCAGACCGCTGTCACGCGGGTTCAGCAGATCGACCTGCGACGGGTCGCCCGTGACAACCATCCGGGCCCCCTCCCCCAGCCGGGTCAGGACCATCTTCATCTGCAGGCGCGAGGTGTTCTGGGCCTCGTCGACGATGACGAAGGCATGGCTGAGCGTGCGGCCGCGCATGAAGGCGATGGGCGCGGCCTCGATCTCGCCCTTGTCGCGTCTGCGCTGGACGTCCTCGGCCCCCAGAATATCGTTCAGCGCCTCCCAGATTGGGGCCAGATAGGGATCGACCTTCTCGTTCAGGTCGCCGGGCAGAAAGCCCAGCTTCTCGCCCGCCTCCACCGCCGGACGGGTGATGACCAGCCGGTCCACCTGACCTCGTCGCAACAGATTGGCTCCGTAGGCGGCCGCCAGAAACGTCTTGCCGGTGCCCGCCGGACCCACGCCGAACGACAGCTCGCACCGCGCCAGGGTTTCCAGATAGCGCGCCTGGGCATTGGTCTTGGGCACGATGGCCCCGCGCTTGCCGATGGGCAGGGCCATCAAATCGCCGGTCGAGCGCCCGCCGCCGCGCACCTCGCCCAAGGCGGCGCGCACGTCAGCCTCGGTCACGGTGGCCCCCTTGGCCGCCCTTTCCGCCAGGGTCTGGATCACCTGTTTCGCATTGGCGCGATCCCGGGCCCCGCCGTTGATCGACACGCCCCCGCCCGGAGCCTCGACCAGCACCTTGAACGCATCCTCGATCAGGGCGACATAGCGACTGTTGGGGCCCGTCACGGCACGAACAGCTGCATCATCCAGCGCCAGAAACTCCGTTTCCCGAGCCATCAATATCCTTTGTAATCACCGGGCAGCTGCCCGGTCAGACTGTTCTGCTCGCCGCTGGCGATGAAAACCGGAACGATCTGGCCGATCAGATGATCCGCGTCCTCGACATGGACCGACTGCAGATAGGGCGAGCGGCCGATGGCCTGATTGCGCCGACGACCCTTCTTCTCGAACAGGACGTCGAAGGTGCGCCCACCCTGCGCCGCGTTGAAGGCCGCCTGCTGTTCCAGCAATAATGCCTGAAGCGCATGAAGCCGCGGCCGGGCCACGGCATCGGGTACCTGGGCTCCCATCGTCGCGGCGGGCGTTCCGGGACGGGGCGAATACAGGAAGGAGAAGGCGCTGGCGTAGCGGACGCGCCGGACCAGATCCATCGTGTCCTCGAAATCGCGATCCGTCTCGCCGGGAAAGCCGACGATGAAGTCGCCGGACAGGGCGATGTCAGGCCGCGCTTCGCGGATGCGGTCGATCAGGTCGAAATATTTCTGACGCCCGTGCTTGCGGTTCATGAGCCGCAACAGCCGGTCCGAGCCCGACTGCACTGGCAGGTGCAGATAGGGCATCAGCTGCGGCAGCTCGCCATGTGCGGCGATCAGATCGTCGGACATGTCATTGGGATGGCTGGTCGTATAGCGGATACGGTCCAGGCCGGGTATCTCGGCCAGGGCATGTACCAGCCGCGCCAGGCTCGACGGCTTGCCGTCTATCCCCTCCCCATCATAGGCATTGACGTTCTGACCCAGCAGGGTGACCTCGCGCACGCCCCGAGCCGCCAGTTCGCGCGCTTCGGCCAGGACCGCCGCTACCGGACGCGACCATTCGGCCCCGCGCGTATAGGGCACCACGCAAAAGGTGCAGAACTTGTCGCACCCCTCCTGCACCGTCAGGAAGGCGGTCACGCCCGTGCCGCCTCGCCCCGTCGGTAGGGCGTCGAACTTGTCGTTCGGCGCAAAGTCGGCCCCGATCCGCTCGCCTCGTGCCCGCGCCGTCCGGGTCAGCAGTTCCGGCAGCTGATGATAGGCCTGGGGGCCAACAACCAGATCGACAGCAGGTTGACGGCGCATGATCTCCTCGCCCTCGGCCTGGGCGACACAGCCCGCGACGGCGATGGTCATGCCGCGACCGGAGGCGGCACGGTCGCCCTTCATCTCGCGCAGCTTGCCGAGCTCGGAATAGACCTTCTCGGCCGCCTTCTCGCGGATGTGGCAGGTGTTCAATATGACGAAATCCGCGCCCTCGGCGGTATCGGTCGTGGCATAGCCCAGCGGGCGCAGCACATCGGCCATGCGCTCGCTGTCATAGACATTCATCTGGCAGCCATAGGTCTTGATGAACAGGCGCTTGGGCGCAGCGTCCGTCGTATCGGCCGCAGGCGGGACGAGGGTATCGGTCATGGGCGACTATCTAGTCGCAGACGACGCCGGACGCCATGCGTGGCTGAAGCGGGCGTGGCTCAGCTGTCGATTGTGGCGGGATCGACCCGGGCGGCGTGACGCGTGAAGATCAGCCCCTCGCGCCCCGACGGCTCGGCTCCTTCGATGGCCTTGCCATAAAGCTCCAGCTTGTGGCCGACCAGTTCGAAGCCCAGCCGCTGGGCGATCTCGGATTTCAGACGCTCGATTTCGGCGTCGAAGAATTCGATCACCTCGCCGGTCTTGGTGTCGATCAGATGATCGTGGTGGTCGTCGCCAGCCTCTTCATAGCGGCTGCGACCGTCGCCGAAGTCGTGCTTCTCGACCACGCCCGCCTCTTCGAACAGGCGCACGGTGCGATAGACGGTGGCGATGGAGATGTGCGGGTCGATCGCCGAGGCGCGACGGTATAGTTCCTCGACGTCTGGATGATCCTCGGCGTTCGACAGCACCCGCGCGATGACGCGCCGCTGTTCGGTCATGCGCATGCCGCGCTCGGCGCAGAGTTTCTCGATCCGGTCCATGGAGACGCAGGATAGTGGGCCAGGGCCGTCTAGGGAAGCGGTTGCGTCAGTGTCTTCGTCAGCACCAAGGCGTCGACGCGCGACCCGCCCCGACGCCCATAATATCCGGCCCGGCGACCGGCCTCCGCGAAGCCTGCCCTGGCGTAGAGCGCACGCGCGGCGACATTGTCCTCTGCGACCTCCAGAAACAGGCGTGTGGCCCCCCGGTTCATCGCATCGACGGACGCCTGTTCGACCAGACGCAGGCCCAGTCCCGCCTGCCGCGCCGCCGGGCGCACGGCCAGGGTCAGGATTTCCGCCTCATCGGCGACGGCCCGCATCAGGATGAAGCCGTCGGCGGCTTCCAGCGCAAAGACGCCGGATTGATCCAGCAGATCGTCGAAAGCCTTTGCATCCCAGGGCGACTCGAAAGCCTGGGCATGCAGATCAGCCAGACGCGCCGCGGTCGTGGGCCCTCGCACAACTGGCGCGATGGAAGTCGTCACGAGCGGGCGACCCTGGCCTGACCGGGAAGGCGCGTCGGCGGTGTCGCGTCCGGTGCGCGGAGATAGAGAGGAAGGGGCGGATGAGCCTGCGGATCGACCGCCGCCGTCAGCCGCGCCATAGCCGCAGGATCGGGTCCCTCAAGCGGATGGATCATCACATGGCCCGAGCCCTCGCCGACAAGAGCAGCCCCGGAGCCGACCAGATGGACGCGATCGTCCGCCGCTAGAGGCGCACTCGTTTCCAACTCGGCGACAAAGGCGCGCGCGTCATCGACCGCCCAGGCTTCTGCAGGGCCGACCGCGACACCCGCTCTCCACGCCCGACCATAGACCTGCCCGCGCCGCGCATCGATCAGGGCGACCACTGTCTGCGCCTGTTCGACCGAGGCCTTCAGGGCGTCGAGTGACGACACTCCCACCACAGGAATACCGAGCGCCGCGCCCAGACCCTGCGCAAAGGCCAAGCCGACCCGCAGGCCCGTGAACGACCCCGGACCGACGGTGACGCCGATCCGATCCAGCGCCTGAAAGCCCCCGCCCGCCTCGGCCACGGCATCTCGCGCCATGCCCGCCATCCGTTCGGAATGGCCGCGCGTCATGCCTTCCGAGCGCAGGCCGAACACCTTCACGTCAGAGCCGTCCGTCTCGAACACCGCTGCGGTGCACAGTCCCAATGCCGTGTCTAGGACCAGTACCCTCATGCTGGACGATCTCCAGACGGGAGGTATCTCGCCGTCATAGAACCTGTTCGACCCGCGTCACCTCGGGCACGTAATGCTTCATCATCTGCTCGACGCCGGACTTCAGGGTGGCGGAGGATGAGGGACAGCCCGAACAAGCGCCCCGCAGTCGCAGCGACAGTACCCCCGTCTCTTCGTCGAAACTGTCGAACAGGATGTCGCCACCGTCCTGGGCTACGGCGGGGCGAATGCGGCTGTCGAGCAGTTGCTTGATCTCGGCCACGACCTCGGTGTCGTCGCCATCGGGGCTGGAACTGTCGAAATCGCCGCCGCGCATCAGGGGGGCACCCGAGACGAAGTGATCCATGATGGCCGCCAGGATAGGGGCCTTCATCTGGGTCCACTCCAGACCCTGCGGCTCGCGTGTCACCGAGATGTAGTCCTGTCCGTAGAAGACGCCGGTCACGCCCTCCAGCGCGAACAGCGCCTCGGCCAGCGGCGAGACCGATGCCTCATTCGACGTCAGGAACTCGTGCGGCTCGGCCGAGACGTCGCGCCCCGGCAGAAACTTCAGGACGTTTGGGTTCGGGGTGGGTTCGGTCTGGATGAACATGGCTGCTAAGTGCGCCCGGCACACTCGGTGTTCAAGGCCTTGGAGCAACAAGCCAACGCGCGCTAGGAGCGAGCGACCGCGTCGCGCGCGTTAGCGCTCTCTTGGCATCAAGCCAGATCTTCGATGTCCCGTTCGGTCAGCTCGCCGGGGACGATCGTCACCGGCAGCTTGCGGCCCGTGAACGCAGCACCGTGCTTCAGCACAGCCGTGACCAGCGGCCCGGCACCGCGAGAGCCTTCGCCCGAGGCCAGGACCAGGATTTTGATCTCATTGTCCTCGCCGACGACCTTGCGGATGGCGGCCTGGGGTTCGCCGCGCTCGATCAGAAGGACCGGCATTTCTCCCGACCGCTGATGCGCCTGCTCGGCCCAGCCATTGAGCAAGGTCTCGGCCTCCGCCCGCGTCTGACGCTCGATTTCCTCACGCACGCCCGCCCAGTGCGCGTCTGACGCCGCCGGCGGAATGACCCGCAGCAGGGCCACCCGCCCCCCCGTCGAGCGGGCCCGTCGCGAGGCATAACGCAGCGCCGCCTCGAACTCGGGACTGTCGTCCACCACCACCAGAAACTTGCGCGGCATCGAAATGGCCTCCCGTCAGATCGGCGACGCTATCACAGTCCTAAACCGAGCTCGCAATTTCCCGGAGGACCGAATTAGCGATCGTCAGCTTGGCGAAGCTCCAGCCGGTGCCCGAGGCCTCGATCTCGTCGACCGAGGCGCGGACGCCTTCCACCGTCTTCAGGCGCGGGCCGATCCAGGCGTCGACGGCTGCTTCCGCGGAAGCCTCGCTGGCCCCCACGCCCACACCCGAAGCCTTGGCCACAGCGCGCGTCAGGACCAGCTGCTCGGCCATCAGGTCCTCGATCAGGCGACGCACGGCCAGGCGGTCGAAATGGTCCATGGACGGCACATTGCCCGCTGCGGCCCGCAGACGGTCAAAGTCGAAGGCGGCCCCGACCTGGTGATACAGCATGGCCATGGCCGGTTCCGGCCAGCCCGCCTCGCGCGCCAGATCGCCGATGTCGGCGGTGGCGACCAGTGGCCTCAGCATCGCGAAGTCGCGCGCCATGGCCTCGCTGGCACCCAGGGCCACAAAGGCCTGGACCCGGCTGTCCAGTCGGCCTTGTTCGAAGCGCGACAGTACTGACCCGCCAGCGGCACGCAGCGCGTCAGCGGCGGGGCGATAGGCGGCAATCAGGCTGTCGACGCTCGCGCCCGGCTGCATGGCCCGGCGCGCCAACCAGGAGGTCTGGCGCCGCAGGACGGTGGAAATTTCAGCATACAGCGCCGTCTGGGCCTCGGCCGGGATCTTGCCGTCCAGGGCCGAGACCTGCGCCCAGGCTTCATCGAGGCGGAACACCTGACGCGCGGCCTCGAACGCCAGAACCATGGCCCCGGTGTCGCACTGGGCCGAAATGCGCAGCCGTTCGGGGAAGGTCGCCCCGGCCATGTTGACGATCTCGTTGGACAACACCGTCGAGATGATCTCGCGCCGCAGCCGGTGGCGCTGCATATCCGCCTCGTACTTCGCCAGCGGAGCCGGGAAATAGTCGACCAAGGTCTTCTTGAAAAAGGCATCGTCCGGAGCCTTGGAGGCCACGATGTCGTCGAACAGTTCCAGCTTGGAATAGGCCGTGAGCACCGCCAGTTCAGGCCGGGTCAGGGCCTGACCCGTCGTCTTCATCTCGGCCAGGCGCAGGTCGTCGGGCAGGCCCTCGACCTTGCGATCCAGTTTGCCCTTGGATTCCAGCCACTGCATGAACCGCTGCTGGGCATCCAAGGCACCCGCGCCCTCGGCCTGCTGTAGCGAAACGGCCAAGGTCTGGTCGTAGTTGTGGGCCAACACCTTCAGGCCCACCTCGTCGGTCATGGAGGCCAGCAACGCATTGCGATCCTCGGCTTTCAACGCGCCGGACGCGATGGCCGCCCCGGTCAGGATCTTGATGTTGACCTCGTGGTCGGAGCTGTCCACGCCAGCAGAATTGTCGATGGCGTCGGTGTTGATGCGACCGCCCGCTCCGTCGGCACCGAAACGCGCATAGGCGATGCGGCCCGCCTGGGTCAGGCCCAGGTTCGCACCCTCGCCGATGACCTTGGCCCGCACCTCGGCGCCGTCGATGCGGATGGCGTCATTGGCCTTGTCTCCTGCCTGGGCGTGGGTTTCGTTCGGGGCCTTCACGTATGTACCGATGCCGCCGAAATAGAGCAGCTCGACCGGCGCCTTCAGAATGGCCTGCATCAGGGTGGCCGGATCGACGGCATCCGCATCGATCTCCAGCAGCGCCTTGATCTCGGGCGACAGTTCGATCGACTTGGCCGAGCGCGGGAACACGCCGCCGCCCCTGGAGATCAGGCTCTTGTCGTAATCCTGCCAGGACGACCGCGGCAGTTTGAACATTCGTTCCCGCTCGACCCAGCTGGTCGCCGGATCCGGGTTCGGATCGATGAAGATGTCGCGGTGATCGAAGGCGGCGACCAGCTTGATCGCTTTGGACAGCAGCATGCCGTTGCCGAAGACGTCGCCGGACATGTCGCCCACGCCCGCCACCGTGAAGGGTTCGGTCTGGATGTCTTTGCCCATCTCGCGGAAGTGGCGCTTGACCGCCTCCCATGCGCCGCGGGCGGTGATACCCATGACCTTGTGGTCGTAGCCGACAGACCCGCCCGAGGCGAAGGCGTCGTCCAGCCAGAAGCCGTAGTTCGCCGAGACGCCATTAGCGATGTCGGAGAAGGTGGCCGTGCCCTTGTCGGCCGCCACGACCAAATAGGGATCGTCGCCCTCGAACCGCACCACATCCCTGGGCGGCACGACCGAACCGTCGGCGGCGATATTGTCGGTGATGTCCAGGAGTCCGGACAGGAAGGTCTTGTAGGCGCGGATCGCCTCCGCCTGTTGCGCGTCGCGGTCGCCCCCGGCGCGGACGATGTCAGCCAGCTTCTTGGGGAAGAAGCCGCCCTTGGAGCCGACCGGCACGATGACGGCGTTCTTGACCTGCTGAGCCTTGACCAGACCCAGCACCTCGGTGCGGAAGTCGTCGCGGCGGTCCGACCACCGCAGGCCCCCGCGCGCCACGGGACCGAAGCGCAGATGCACGCCCTCGATCCACGGGGCCCAGACGAAGATTTCCCTGAACGGTTTGGGCAGGGGCGAATCTTCCAGCTCGCGCGAGGCGATCTTGATCGAGATATAAGGCTTGGGCCGCCCGTCCTCACCGACCTCGAAATAGTTGGTGCGCTTGGTCGCCTGGACAAGCAGGGCCAGGCGACGCAGGGCGCGGTCGTGGTCCAGGCTCTTCACCGCCTGAAGCTGGTCGATGATCTGGTCGAAGACCGCCTTCACCTCGGCCTCGCGCGATGCGGCGTCGCCGCCCGCCGCCGGATTGAACTTGGTGTCGAACAGCTTCAGCAGGCTGCGCGCCACGGCCGGATAGTCGCGCAGGGCCTCTTCCTGCACGGCCTGGCTGGGGTCCATGCCTGTCTGCTGGCGATAGCGGGCGAGGGTGCGGATCAGGGCCGCCTCTCGCCAGTCGACGCCCAGTTCGATCACCAACCGGTTGAAGCCGTCGCTTTCGGTCTGACCGCGCCAGACGGCGGCGAAGGCATCCTCGAAGGGCTTACAAACATCCTCGAACTTCAGATCGCCGCCGCGCGGGTCTTCCATCAAGAATTCGTCCACGTGGATGACCTCTCCGCCAGCCGGACGCAGGGTATGGCCCCACTCCTCCAGCGTCTTCAGGCCCATGTCCGTCAGGATCGGCAGGACGTCCGACAGGGCTGCGGCGGCCCCTCGGCGGTAGATCTTGAAGCGGAAGTTCAGCGGCCCGTCCTCGGCCGTACGGAAGGCGCGAATGGCCACTGCATCGCTGTGGTCGCCGCCATCGGCGTCGGGGATGCCGGACGCACTCAGCCGGTCGATCTGCTGGAAGTCCAGCACGGCCTCGGCGGCGGTATAGCGGTCGCGATAGCCGGCGCCGTAGGCCTCGGCCCAGCGGGCGCTGGTCGGGCCGACGGAGACGTCGTCCACGCCCGCCTCGCGCAGGGCGCTCTCGAAACGATCGACCCAGCCGCGCCCCGCCTCCTGGACCATGGCGTCAATTTCGGCGGGGTCAGGGCAGGGATGATCGCCGGGCGTGATGCCGATGATGTAATGGATGCGCACCAGCGGCTGGTCCGACAACTGCGGATACCAGGCCGAAATGCGCCCGCCCCAGGCCTGGGCCAGCAGCCGTCCGATCCGCTCACGCACCGAGGCGTGGAACCGCTCGCGCGGGATGAAGACCAGGATGGAGACGAACCGGTCGAACGGGTCCTTGCGCGTGAAGGCCTTGATCCGCGGGCGGTCGTAGAGGTGCAGGATGCCCAGGGCGCTGTCCAGCAGCTCGTCCTCGCCGATCTGGAAAAGCTCGTCGCGCGGGTAGTTTTCGAGGATGTTCTTCAGCCGCTTGTGGCTGTGGCTGCCCTCGATCTTGCCGCCGCGCTTCAGGGCATTGGCGACCTTGGCGCGGATCAGGGGCACCTCGGCGGCGGCGCGGTCATAGGCTTCGGCTGTGAACAGACCCACAAAGCGGGTCTCGCCCGACGGACGCCCGTCCGGGCCGAACCGCTTGACCCCGACATAGTCCATATAGGCGCGGCGATGCACGCGGGACCGGGCATTGGCCTTGGCCACGGTGACCGGCTCGGACAGGTCCAGCTGGCGCTTCATCTGACGCGTCAGGACGGCGGGCTCGTTGGCGCGGCGCAGGACGGTGCGCTCCGGATCGGCCAGGACGCCCAGGCCTTCGCCTGACTGAGACAACGGCGCCTCGGCCTCGTAACCACCGTCGGCCGTCCGCGGATAGTCGTAGTCGCGGGCCCCCAGGAACACGAAATGGTCCTGCTGCAGCCACCGCAGGAAGGCGATGTTCTCGGCCAGAATGGCGGGGTCGACGCCCTTGGGTCCTGCCTCCAGATGGGCGATGGCCCGTCCCATCAGATCGGCCATGGCGGCATGGTCGTCCACGGCACCTGCCACATCCGCCAGGGTTTGGGCCATGGCCTCGCCCAGCGCGTCGCGGCGCTCCTGCGGCAGAGGGTCCAGAACCACGATGATGGTGGATTCGCGCCCGCCGTCCTCGTCCGTCACCGGGTGGAACATGCAGCGGACGCTGACGCCCGCCTCGGCCAGTTCGCCCATGACGCTGTCGACCAGGAAGGGTCGGTCGTCCTGAATGACGATCAAGACGTCATATCCCAGCGGCCGCCCATCGACCCCGTTTAGCCGTGATAGGGTAATGCGAGCCGGCTCGCCGTGCGTGCGGCCTTCCGCTGCTGTCCATGCCTGCGCAAGAAGGGCGGCGAGATCTTCGCCACCCAGCTCAGGCGCTTCGTCTGCCGCATAGTCCTCATGCGCCTGGATCAGGAACGACTTGGCCGCCGGACCAGGGGGGCCGCCCACCGCGATCGCAAAGCTCGCCTCCAGCGCCTCCAGGGTCAGAACCTGAGGAAGCACGGCTGCGGTTTCGCCTGACATGGCATATCTCGTAAGGACGCGATCCGCTCCGGATCGCCGGTGGTGAACACACACTAGGCCGGTTCGCACTTTCGGCAAGCCGACCCTGTACCGGCCCGTCCGTAGGCCATGACAGCGGCGACCGGAACCCCAAAAACCGAAACGCCGGCTTCCTTTCGGAAGCCGGCGCCCGGTCGTCATGTCTGGGAGTCGAGAAGACCCTAGAAGCGGACGTTCATGCCGATGCGGAAGGCATGGGTGTCGTAGGAATCGAAGTTGGTGCCGATATCCGTGCCGACCGTGTTCGGGGCCAGGATGAACGGATTGGTCCCCGGCGTCGTGCCGCTGTTCCCGGCGCGAACCACCTGACCGTCACCGTCCAGCGAGGTATACAGATACTCGCCAGTCACCGACAGGTTGGGGGCCAGGCGCCATTCCAGACCGGCACCTGCCTGCCAACCGTCCATGTTGTCGTCGTTCGATTGCTCGACGAAGCTGTTGGCCGTGTTGGTCGTCGAGAAGCGGTTTTCCACATTGGCATAGGCCGCACCGCCCGTGGCGTAGATCAAAGCCGGGCCGGCTGCATAGCCAAGACGGGCGCGAATAGCGGCCATTTCCTGGATTTCTTGGGTAAAGACGTAGTTGGCCGGGGTGGTGCTGAACCCCGTCACGCTACGCTGGCTGTCCAAAGCGCTGACGTCGGCGACAGCGCCCACGACAAAATTGCCGAACTGCATGTCGTATCCCGCCAGCAGACCGGCCTGAACGCCTCCCGACCGATCATTACATCCACCGGGAGCAGCCTGTGTCCTAGCGCGACCTTCGCAATAGCCAGGGCTGAAGGCGTCGTTGGTCGTGCCGTTCAGCACGACCGTGTCGTCGAACTGGCCGTCGAAGTCGCGGTCAAACACCAGACGCTGGTCGTCCTCGCTCTTGTTTTCGGCCCATCCGCCGTAGATGCCGACATAGGGTCCGCTCCAGTCCGGTGCGGACTGGGCCAGGGCGGGCGCGGCAACGCCGGTCATCAGCAGGGCCGTCGAGGCCATGAACAGGGTCTTGATCATTACAAACACATCCAAATCTGGGGCGCGAACGCCGGGGAAGCCCCCTTCCGAGGCACTGAATGCAATGATTTTGCTGGCGTTCCCGCGGGACGCAGACAGACGTCACAGTGTGTCTTAGCGGTCGCACAAAGCATGAGCGGGGTCCCAGATACGACTAGACCGCCGAACGTGAGTCCGGCGGTCTGTCGGACCGGTCCCGGGAGGGGGGAGGGGAGGGACCGATCTCTAACGCCGCGGCTTCGGGGGGAGGGTGGGCCGCGGCGACAGGTGGGAGATAGGCGGCGGTTGTGGCCAATCAAGGGCAGAACTGGCCCGCAAAAGACCATCAGGCGCGGCAGGTTGACGCGGGGTCAGGCCTCGCTGACCGCCGCCTGACGCCGGGTGCGAGCCACGGACTTTTCCTCGCCTTCATGGGCATAGGGAGCCCCGTCGCCCGACAAAAGGATGGCCATCCAGCGCGAGCCCTTGAACTCGGCCAGGATCGCCATGGCCATGACGGCGAGCGGCGTGGAGAGGAACATCCCGGTCACGCCCCACAACTGGCCCCAGAAGGCGAGCGCCAGCAGCACCACGATCGGGTCGATGTTCTGGTTGTCGCCCTGCATGCGTGGCTGGATCAGATTTCCGCTCACGAACAATATCGTTTGTAGCCCGACCAGCAGGATCAGCGCGGGCCAGTAGCTCTGGAACTGCACCAGGGCGAACAGCGGCGGCACCAGACCGGCAACGGCCCCGCCCAGGACCGGAATAAAGCCGACGACGAAGATGACGAACGTCCAGAACTCCGCGTTCTGAAGGCCCACGGCCCGCATCAGGATCCAGGCCACCAGACAGATCAGAGCGCCGGTCACCGTCTGGACCCAGAGATAACCTTCGACCCCCCCCCGGATACGGTTAAACACCTCCAGCGCCTCGGCCCGGTCGGAGCGCTTTGGGAACAGGCCAGCCATCTTGCGACCAAATCCCTTCTGGGCGGCCAACAGAAAGCCGAGGTAAACCAGAACGAAGAAGGCTCCCGAGGCGACACCCTGCGCCTGGATGGCGGCCTGGGTCAGATAGGATCGTACGTCCAGCTGGGCGATCAGATCGGTCGCGGTCGGCGGCTCGTTTGCGCCCGCCAGCGACCAGACGTCCCGAAGGATCTGGTCTAGACGCGGGCCGATGCTGGCCGAGACGCCACTGGCCTGGCCGAAGAACCCCGCCGCTCCATCGACAATGATGGCGATGGAGATGAAGAAGCCGACGGTCACCAGCGCCAGGGCTGCGATGCCCGCCCAGCGGCTGGATAGAGGGGTGCGCTTGTCGATGAACCGCTTCACCCCGTCGATCATGATCATCAGGAAGATGGCCATGGCCAAAGGAGTCAGTATGCCCCTCAGCCAGTACAGCGCGGCCCCCACGGCCACCACGGCGATGACCACCAGGGCATTGCGCGACACGGCCGAGGTCGGAAAGGTGATGGGCAGTTTCATGGGCATATGGTCAAGGTCCGGACAGACGTCGTCAACGGCCTTGAACCTTGTGGCCCGCCGGTAGACGATGAAGTGCGCAACCCCCGTTCGGAGTTCCCATGACCGAAGCCGCCCCCAGCCTTTTCCTCGGCCAGTCGTTGGACGACGACAAGCTTGCCCAGACCCTGCTGTTGGGCCGGGCCAACCGGCACGGCGTGGTGGCCGGCGCGACCGGCACGGGCAAGACGGTGACGCTCCAGATCATGGCCCAGGGGTTTTCCGACGCCGGGGTTCCCGTCTTCTGCGCGGATGTGAAGGGCGACCTGTCCGGCATCTGCATGTCCGGCTCGCCCAATGAGAAGCTGCTGGCCCGCGCCGCCGGCATGGGGCTGACGCTGACGCCCAAGGCCGCCCCCGTCGTCTTCTGGGATCTGTATGGCCAGAAGGGGCATCCGATCCGCACGACGGTCAGCGAGATCGGCCCGGTTATGCTGGCCCGCATGCTGAACCTGTCGGAGGTGCAGGAGGGCGTGCTGTCGGTGGTCTTCCATGTCGCGGACAAGGAGGGGCTGCTGCTGCTCGACCTCGACGACCTGCGCGCCATGCTGGCCCATGTCGGAGAGAATGCCGAGCGCATCGGACGCGAGGTCGGCAATGTCGCGCCCGTCTCCATCGCCGCCATCCAGCGGGCGATCCTGCAGCTGGAACAGGAGGGCGGGGCCGCCTTCTTCGGCGAACCGGCGCTGAGGCTGGAGGACATGCTGCGCACCAGCCTGGACGGCCGGGGCCAGGTCAATGTTCTGGACGCCACCCGCCTGATGAACAGCCCGCGCCTGTATGCGGCGTTTCTGCTGTGGCTGCTGTCGGAGCTGTTCGAACAGCTGCCGGAGGTGGGCGATCCGGACAAGCCACGCCTGGTCTTCTTCTTCGACGAGGCCCATCTGCTGTTCACTGACGCGCCGGACGCCCTGCGCCAGAAGGTCGAGCAGGTGGTGCGCCTGATCCGCTCCAAGGGCGTCGGCGTCTATTTCGTGACCCAGAACCCGGCCGACATCCCTGACAGCGTCCTGGCCCAGCTGGGCAACCGCATCCAGCATGCCCTGCGCGCCTATACGCCTGCAGAGCAGAAGGGGCTGAAGGCCGCGTCGCAGAGTTTCCGCGTCAACGCCGCCTTCGACACCGCCGAGGCCATTCAGGGTCTGGGTGTCGGCGAGGCCCTGGTCTCGACCCTGGACGAAAGGGGCGCCCCCCGCATCGTCGCCCGCACCGCCATCCGCCCGCCCGACAGCCGCCTGGGCCCTGCCACCGACGCCGAGCGCGCCGCGGTCATGGCCGCCAGCCCCGTGCGTGGAGCCTATGACACCCCCATCGACCGCGAATCCGCCGAGGAAGTCCTGGCCGCCCGCCGGGGTGAGGCCGACAAGTCGCTGGCCGAAGCCAAGCTGGCCGAAGCCCAGGCCAAGGCCGATGCAGCCGCCGCCAAGGAAGCCGACAAGGCCGAGGCCGCCCGTCTGAAGGAACAGGCTCGCCAGCAGGCCCAGTACGAACGCGACGCTGCCCGCGCGCGAACGCAAGCCCGCGCCCCCGCCCGCCGCTCCACCCGCGAAACGCCTATCGAGGCCGCGACAAAATCTGTGCTGCGGACGGCCGGCAGCACGATCACGAGAGAACTGCTGCGCGGTCTGCTGGGCGGACTGAAGCGGCGGTGAGTGAGCCGCAGCTGACAACTCTTCAGAAGGTCTCAAGTGACCGACTAGGCCGTCTGTCTTGGCTCAAAGCCTTGGCTGACGACATACGGCAAGGTGCCTTGCCGGCTTTTATCCTTATTGCGCTGTTGGTGATTGCCGGATTGGCCGAGTGGCAAACAGGCGGCCCCTTGGCTTGGGGCCTGTCGCGACAAGCATTATCCGATGGTCGATGGATAACAGTGCTGACGCACGCGGTTGCGCACGCTAGCCCCTGGCATCTATTAATGAACTGTAGCGCGCTGATCGGCTTGACCGTCTACCTGCGCCCGTTTCTCGGCTTCAGTCTGGTTGGTTGGGCGCGGTATGGGCTGGTGCTCGCCGGGTCCGCTGGCGCGAGCGCACTCGCCTATATCCTTCTGCATCCCTCGGATGGCTTACCAATGGTTGGCGCTTCCGGGGCTATCTGTGGCCTCTGGGGCTTGGCGGTCCGTTGCGATACCGAAACACGCTTCGTCAAATCTCTCCGCTCCAGAAACGTGCTTGGCGGAATTCGAGAATTTGCCATCAGCAACCTTGTGCTTTTCGGAGCTTTGTTCCTGCTCGTTCGACTTGAAGGAAAGGCTGGCGGATTGGCTTGGGAAGCTCATCTCGGAGGATTTCTATTCGGTCTCCTCGCTGCACCTTGGCTGATCACGCCAGCCGAGACGACTACGGTCGAGGCACCAGCCGCCACATCCTGAGGGGATGGCGTACGGCCCCCGCCTCTTCGCCCGCCGCCTCGCCTCGGCCCATGTAGAGGTCGGCGCGGACGGGGCCGCGGATGGCGGAGCCGGTGTCCAGCGCCATGACCAGTCCCTGATAGCTGGCGCGGGCTCCAGCCAGATTGCCGCCGTCGGCGCTGATCCAGACCACGTCGCCATAACGCCAGTGGGCCGGATCGACGGCGATGGCCCGATGCGCGGGCAGAGGCACACCCGCTGCGCCATTCGGGTCGCCGCCGTCGTCGTCGGCCATGGCAAAGAAGATGTAGCGGGGGTTCAGGGCCATGACGCGCCGCGCCTCAGGTCCCCGATGCGCCGCCAGCCAGGCACGGATCGCCTCGCCGGAGGTTCCGTTGGCGGGCAACAGACCCTGCTGGGCCATCGGGCGGGCGATGCCGACGAAGGTGCGGCCGTTGTCGGCGGCGTAGGAGGCCCTCGCCTTGGACCCATCCTCGAACGTCAGATAGCCCGAGCCCTGGATCTGCATGAAGAACAAATCCTCGGCCCGCATCCAGGCCAGCGGGGCCTGTCCCGACACCGCCTGCGGCGCGGCCTCGATGGCGGCGCGGTCGGGCAGGGTCTGGCCGCGTGACCACCCGGCAGGACGAGCCAGGACGGGGGCGTCGAAGGTCGCATCGGGCCGTCGCCGCGCCTGATACTCCGGCGCGAAATAGGCGGTCAGCAGGCCGGGCTCACCGTCGTCAGTCCGCGCTGGTACGACGACGAAGCCGGTCTCGAAGAAGGCCCGCGCCATCGACGGCGTGACCGGGCGCGATGTCTGGCGGATCTGCATGGCCCGATCACACTGTGCACGAGCGGCGGCATCGCGGGCGACGCTGCATCCGTCGGTCCAGGCGTTGAAGGCCGCCAGATGATCCTCATAGGCCCACCCCGCCAGACTGGCCGGGCCGTCGGCGGGGGGCGACGCGTCGGGCGTCGGTGGCGGCGAGACCGGACCGGCAGGCGGCGGAAAGACGGGCTGGGACGTGACCGGCACCATCGGCCCGCTAGAGCAGGCGGCCAGAACAAGCGTGGCCATAAAGACCAGTCCTGCCCGTATTTGACCCCGCGACTTGCGCGCGGGGCGACCAAACATCATGCCGAGGCGGATTCGGTGCGGGCCAGAACCCAGTTCGGATCGCTGGCCCCCAGGGTCCGCTCGAAGGTCCACAGTTCGGCCACGCGGCGCTCCTCGACCTGCTCTTCGGCGGCCTCGTCGGCGGATTTGATGCGGTTGCGTAGCTCGGCCAGGAACCGGACCTTGGTGATGGCGCGGTTCTCATTGACCGTGGCCAGTTCCAGATCGGCACGGGCGGGATGCAGGAACTCGACTGTCTCGCGCTCGCCCCGCGCCTCGCGTGCCGCGATCCCGGCCTCGAAGCTTTCCATCACCACCGGCGACAGGAGGGGCTTCAGCGTCTCGCGGTCACCCTCGGCATAGGCGCGCACGATGGTCTCATGCGCCTGACGCGCGCCGTCCAGAAAACGGGTCGGGTCAAAGTTCGGATCACGCGCCTTCAACCCCGCGATCGACGCCAGGGTCACGGCATCCAGCACGTTCGGGCGAGCAGCATTCGCCGGCTCGGGCACAGCACCGACTCCGGCCGGCACCGGCGGTTTGGCGCGGGCGTCCTCCTCGGGCTGGCGACCGACCTTCTTGCCCAGCACATTATAGAGCATGAACAGGACGACGGCGGCGATGGCGGCGTAGATGACGATCTGGATCTGGGCCGGCACAGGTATTCCTTGGGCTTTCGCCCTCTGACGGGCGGCACGATTGATGAGGATTAGGGACTGATATGGGGCGACGCAAGGCGAACGCCACGCCGTGCGGCACCCTGGCGCTTCAGGAAACCGTCGCGCCCATGCTCCAGATTGCCGTGTTCGCCCCCCCGTGTTAGTCGCCGCGCCTCTTGGACGCCCGCCGGCGTCGCCCCACCTTTCAGACAGATCGCGCCTCACGATGACCGACGTAACGCCCGCCCCGACTGACACGCCGACCGAAAGCCAGAACGGTGCGCCCACCGAAGGCCAGCCCACCGGCCCCGGTTTCCGCATCGTCGCCCAGTACGCCAAGGACCTGTCCTTCGAGAACCCGCGCGCTCCCGACAGCCTGCGTATCGAGGGCAAGCCCGCCATCGACCTGGGTGTAGAGATGAATGCCCAGGGCCGCCCCGACGGCCTGTTCGAGGTCGAGCTGCGTCTGACCGTCAAGGCGACCACCGACACCATGACCGTCTTTGCGGTCGAGCTGGTCTATGGCGGCCTGTTCGCCCTGTCCGGCGTGGCCGAGCAGGACATCGAGCCGATGCTGCTGATCGAATGCCCGCGCTATCTGTTCCCGTTCGCTCGCGAGATCATCGCCGGCGCGACCTCGGACGGCGGCTTCTACCCGCCCTTCATGCTGGACCCGATCGACTTCGCCGGCATCTATGTCGCGCGCCAGCAGCAGATCGCGCGCGGTCCGGTCGATAGCGGCCAGGCTTAAGAGGTTCGAGGGACGAGGGATCAGGGACGATCGGAAAAGGCAGCAGCAACCGCGCCCTGTTCCATCCCTCTTCCCTAATCCCTAGTCCCTAATCCCTCGACCCGACCTCCACTCCATATCCCGCCCACAATGAGTGGTCCTTCAGTGTCGTCTTGAGGAAGGCGATATGGAGCGCACGTTCGTCCTCGGTCGAGCGGGCAGCCAGCGGGCGCGGACGCGGTGCATAGCCCTGGGCCCGGTCGGCGGCGACGGCGGCGGCCACGGCCTTGGCGGACGACAGGTCCAGGCTGCGCTCCTTGCCGCCGCGCAGTTCCAGATAGACTTCGGCCAGCAGACGCGCATCGATCAAGGCCCCGTGCAGGGTACGGTCGACCAGGCTGATCTTGTAGCGCTTGCAAAGGGCATCCAGCGAGTTGGGCATGCCCGGAAACCGGCTCTGGGCCAGTTTCAGGGTGTCGATCCAGCGGTCGGCGTCCAGCAGGGGATGGCTGCACAGGCCGCATTCGTGATCGATGAAGCTGCGGTCGAAGGCGGCGTTGTGGGCGATCACCGGCGCATCGCCGATGAAATCCATCAGGTCGCGCACGATGTCCCGGAACTTGGGGGCATCCTTGACCTGTTCGTCTGTGATGCCGTGAACAGCGATCGCTCCGGCGGGGATCAGCCGCTCCGGATTCACAAAGCGATGAAACGTCCGGCCTGTCGGCAGCAGATCCTGGATTTCGATACAGCCGACCTCGACCAGCCGATCGCCGGTGCGCGGATCAAAGCCGGTGGTTTCCGTATCGAGAACGATTTCGCGTGACATGGCGTCTTAATGGGGCGCTTCGTCTGCGGGCGAAAGAGTCCCGCGCGGCGGTGTCCACCCCGGCGACAGAACCGTCCCCACGATTTCGGCGACCTGAACTCGCGCGGCCTCCAGCCCGTGGCCGGTATCGACGATGAAATCGGCCTGGCGGCGCTTCTCCGCATCGGGCATCTGGCGTTCCAGGATGGCGTCGAACCGCTCGCGGGTCATGCCAGGACGGGCCAGAACACGGGCAGCCTGGGTGTCCGCATCCGCAGTCACCACAACCACGGCATCCACGGCGGCGTCGCCTCCTGTCTCGAACAGCAGGGGGATATCCAGAACCGCCAGTCTCACCCCGCGTCGTTCCGCCTCCACCAAATCGTCGGTCCGGCCCCTCGCCACGAGTGGATGCACGATTTGCTCCAGTCGCCTGAACGCCTGATCGTCCCGCCCCAGGGCCTCGGCCAGGCGGGTACGATCGATGGCCCCATCGACGACCACGCCGGGGAAAGCCGCGCCGACCGGCCCCACCGCCGCCCCGCCTATGGCATAGAGCGCATGCACAGCGTCATCCGCGTTCCAGACGATCGCTCCTGCGTCGGCGAACATCCGGGCCGTCGTGGATTTCCCCATGCCGATGGAGCCGGTCAGGCCGAGCACGATCATGCCGTCTCCCCCAAGGCGTCCAGAACCACCCGACGGATATCCACCGGCGGCACCGGCACGCCAAAGATCGCCTCGAACGAGGGCCGCGCCTGGCCGATCAGCATGGCCAGACCGTCGACTTTGCGCAGGCTCCGCGCACGACCGGCCGCCAGGAATGGCGTCGTCAGCGGACGGTACGTCATGTCCATCAGAACCGCATCATCGGCGAACCGGGCGACATCCAGGTCCGGCTGAACCGAGAGGGCATTCACGATCAGGACGGCGTTCTCCAGAGCTTCCGGCTCGACCACCGACACACCCAGTTCGTCGGCCAGCGCCTCGGCTCTCGCCCGCGTCCTGTTCAACAGCCCGACCTCGGCCTCCGCCGACTTCAGGGCCACCGCTGCTGCCCGTGTCGCCCCGCCCGCCCCCAGAATGACGACGGGGCGTCCGGCGACATCGAGATCGGGTGCCTGTTCCGCCAGGGCCTGCATAAAGCCCAACCCATCGGTGCTGTCGGCGAATGCACGCCCCTCACGAAAAACCAGAAGGTTGGCGGACCCGCAGGCTTTGGCCGTAGGGGTGGCTTCGTCGGCCAAACTCAGGGCCAGGGCCTTGTAGGGCGCTGTGACGTTCAGACCTGCCAGACGACCGTCGCGACCCTGTACGACCAGAGACCTGAAAGCCGCCTCGTCCTCTGGTCCGAAAGCCTCATAGCTCGCCTCCAGCCCGGCCCCCTCAATCCAGGTCGAATGGATCAGTGGACTGAGCGAATGGGCGATGGGCCAGCCCGCGACCCCGGCCGGGATCATGCGACCAGGACTCCGGCCCGCCTCAATTCCGCGAGCACAGGCCACAGTGGCAGGCCCAAGACGGTGAAATAGTCGCCCTCGACTCGCTCGAACAGCTGCGACCCCATACCCTCCAGCCGATAGGAGCCGACGCAGGACAGCAGGCCCTCGCCTTCCGTCTGCAGATAACTTTCCAGAAAGCCGTCGGAAAACTCGCGCATCGTCAGGGTCGCCGTATCCGCGCCCGACCATACGATCTGGCCGTTACGAGCCAGGGCCGCGCCGGAATGCAACTGATGCGACCGGCCACACATCTGCATCAACCGCGCCCGCGCCGCCTCCAGCGACTTCGCCTTGGAGACCAGACCGCCGTCGAAGGCCAGGGTCTGGTCCGCCCCTAGCACCCAGGCGTCCTCATGATGCCGCGACACCGCAAGGGCCTTGGCCCGCGCCAGCTCGACGGCCAGGTCGGCGGCGTCGTGATCGGCCAGCCGCGCCTTGATCGCGTCCTCGTCTACATCCGCGACGTGGACGGTGAAGGGCACCGCCGCCCCCTCCAGCATGGCGCGCCGGGCGGCGCTTTTGGAAGCCAGGATCAGGCGTTCGCTGTTCTGGATCACCAGCTGGCTCCCGCGCGCTGGGTGCGGCGCTCATTCAAGACGTTGATGATGGCTGCCGCCGTTTCCTCGACCGACCGCCGGGTCACGTCGATGACGGGCCAGCCGCGACGCTCGAAGGCCCGGCGCGCCTTGACGGTCTCGTCACGTACAGCCTCCTGATCCGTATAGGCGCTGGTGTGGGACGCATTCAGCCCGTCGATCCGGTTGCGCCGGATCTGCACCAGCCGGTCGGGCGACACGGTCAGCCCTATGACCAATGGATTCTTCAGCCCGACCAACCGCTCTCCATCCTCCTGATTGGGCACCAGCGGCACATTGGCCGCGCGGATGCCCCGGTGCGCCAGATAGATGCAGGTCGGGGTCTTGGACGTGCGCGATACTCCGCACAGGACCACATCGGCGCCTTCCAGCTGTTCCGTCGTGCCCTGACCATCGTCATGGGCCATGGCGAAATCCAGGGCCGAGATGCGGTTGAAATAGTCGGTGTCCAGCGCGTGCTGCGCCCCGACCCGCGTCGACAGGGCCGCACCCAGATAGCGGGACAGGGCCCCGACCAGCGGATCCAGCGCGGCGATCTGGGGCATGTCCAGCAACCGGCACCCTTCCTCCAGCTGATCACGCAGCTCGCGGTCCACCAGGGTGTGGAGAACCACGCCGGGGGCCGAGGCGATCTCGGCCAGCACGCGCTCCATCTGCCGGTCCGAGCGCACCAGGGCATAGATGTGCTCGATCGGAATGACGCCATCGAACCGCGCCACCACCGCTTTGGCCATCGCGTTCAGGGTCTCGCCAGTCGAATCCGAGACCAGATGCACATGGAAATAGGTCGCCAGGCGCGACCGGCCGGCGGTGCGGGCCGCATTCATGCCTGCTCGCCTTTGAAACAGGCTGGCGACTGCAGATGGGGATGATCGCTCAAGATGACGCGGACTCCTGTGGACGAGCCGGGGCGCCAAAGCGGGGCGACCGGTGTCCCATCCCTATAGCGCCCGCAACTTCCTGCGGCGAGCGGGGACGGGGGTGGACCTCTGCCGGCGATCGGAGCGCTTCTGTCCAGAAGTCTCGTCCTGTCCCCCGATGGATTGTGGACTTCATTAACAAGGTCTTAACGGCCCCCAGACGCGGCGACGACCAGATAGCCTCTGGAGCCCGCCCGTTAAGGTCTCGTTAGAACTTATCCCCGCTTCCCCCAGCCTGTCCGCACGTCGGCCATCGGGACATGACATCCTTGGGACAAACGCTCCGGAAGGGCAGCGATGCTGAAGATTATCCCCGCTGTCCCCGGCCCTACCTTCCTCCTCAATTCAATCTTTGATTCTTTTATTGAGAAGGAAGAAGGGTGCGACATGGGCGGGCTTGAGCGGGACGAGGCCGAAGGCTAAGCCCCAATCCGATGACCACGCACCCTGACACGCCCCTGTTGCTCCGCGTCCTGGCGGGAGAAACGACCGATAGGCCTCCGGTCTGGTTCATGCGTCAGGCCGGGCGCTACCTGCCGGAATACCGGGCTCTGCGGGCACAGGCTCCCGACTTCATCGCCTTCTGCCTGAACCCGCAGATGGCGGCCGAGGCGACGCTGCAGCCGATGAAGCGCCTGGGCTTTGACGCGGCCATCGTCTTTGCCGACATCCTCTTGATCCCCCAGGCCCTCGGCCAGGACGTCTGGTTCGAGACCGGTGAGGGACCGCGGCTGGGCGAAATGCCGACGGTCGGTCATATGCGTGAAAAGGCCGAGGGTGCAGGGCGCTATCTGCATCAGGTCGGTCAGACCCTGTCCCTGGTCCGGGCCGAGCTGGAGCCGGAACGGGCCCTGATCGGTTTTGCGGGCGCGCCCTGGACCGTTGCGACCTATATGCTGGACGGCCATCACAATACGATCGGCAAGGGCGAGCGGGCGACGGCGCGTAGATATGCCTACGAGGACCCGGCCCGCGTCGACGGTACCCTGGAGGTCGTGGTCGAGGCCACGGCCCACTATCTGAAGATGCAGGCCGATGCCGGGGCCCAGGTTCTGAAGATCTTCGAGAGCTGGGCCGAGGGCCTGCCGGACGATCTGTTCGAGCGCCTGGTTTTGCGCCCGCATCAGTCTTTGGTTCGGCGGGTGCGCGAACTTGGGGTTACCGTGCCGCTGATCGGCTTCCCGCGCGGGTCCGCCGCCCACGCCGAACGCTACGCCGCCGAGGTCAATGTTCAGGCCGTGGCGCTGGATACGGCTTGCCCTCTGGAGATTGGCAAGCGGGTTCAGACCATCAAGCCTATTCAGGGCGCGCTTGATCCCCTGTTGCTGAGGGCTGGAGGCGAGGCACTGGATCGCCGCGTCGACCAGCTGATGGCCGCCTGGGGCGAAGGGCCGTGGATATTCAACCTGGGTCACGGAATCATGCCGGATGTCCCGGTCGCCCACGTCGAACAGGTTTTGCGCCGGATCGGGGCTCAATGACGGACGCCAGCCCAACACACACCGGACGGCGTATCGCCATTGTCCTATTCAACCTGGGCGGGCCGGACGATCAGGCCTCGGTCAAGCCGTTCCTCTTCAACCTGTTCAACGATCCGGCCATCATTGGATTGCCCGGACTGTTCCGCACGCCATTGGCCCGGCTGATTTCCAGCCGGCGAGAAACCAGCGCCCAGGCCAACTATGCGCTGATGGGCGGCGGTTCGCCCCTGCTGCCCGAGACGCGGCGTCAGGCCGAAGAGCTGCGTGTCGTCCTGGCCGACCGTCTGCCGGGTGATGAGGTGCGGGCCTTCATCGCCATGCGCTATTGGCATCCTCTGACTGAGCAGACTGCGGCCGATGTCGCCGTCTTCGCTCCCGACGAAATCGTCCTGCTGCCGCTTTATCCGCAGTTTTCGACGACGACGACTGAGTCCTCTCTGAAGCGCTGGTACGAGGTCTATGCGGGATCGGGCCAGAGCCGCACCGTCTGCTGCTATCCGCAAGGGACCGGCTGGATCCAGGCCCAGGCCGAAGCTGTACGCCAGAAACTGGCCGAGGCCGGTGACGCCGCCGTGCGGGTGCTGTTCTCGGCGCACGGCATCCCCGAAATGCTGGTGACGAAAAAGGGCGATCCCTATCAGGAACAGGTCGAGGCGACCTGTGCCGCCATCGCCGCCGCCGCAGGGCTGGCCCCGGATGCCTGGACCCTGTGCTATCAGAGCCGGGTCGGACCGATGAAATGGCTGGGCCCTGCGACGCCGGATGCCATCAAACAGGCCGCCCAGGATGGGGTGGGGGCGATCGTCGTGCCCGTCGCCTTTGTCTCCGAACATATCGAGACCCTGGTCGAACTGGACATTGAATACGGCGAGCTGGCGCACGAGCTGGGCGTCTCGCCCTATCTGCGGACGCCGGCGGTGGGCGTATCGGCCCTGTTCATCGACACCCTGGCCGATGCCGTGATCGAGGCCCTGCCACGACAGGGCGTGGCCCCGCATGGGCCGGGCTGCCAGGGGCGCTGGAAGGCCTGTCCCTATCAGTGCCAGCGCAAGGCGGCGTGATGGACGTCGCCTCCGTCTTCGAGATCGTCCGTGGGCTGCATATCCTGGCTGTGATCGCCTGGATGGCGGGTCTGCTGTTCCTGCCGCGCCTCTATGCCTATGACGCCGAACAGTCAGACAAGCCCGAGCTGCTGCGGTCCGAGATGCGGGCCTTGCTGCGTCCGTGGCAGCGCCGCCTGCTCAAGATCATCCTCAACCCGGCCATGATCGCGTCGTGGATCTTCGGCGTCTGGATGATCGAGATTCATGTCGTTCAGTTCGGTCAGGGCTGGAGCTTCCTGGCGCAGCCTTGGATGGCGACCAAGCTGTTAGGCGTGGTCCTGCTCAGCGGCTGGCACGGCTATCTGGCGGGTCAGTTCAAACGCATTCAGGCCGGAACCTCGACCCGCACCGGCCGCTTCTGGCGCATGACGAACGAGATTCCTTTTTTGCTGGCCATCGTGATGGTGTTGTCGGTGACGACGCAGTGGGTGTTCTGAAACGCGGCGACGCTTGACCTGAGCGGCGTGGCGTGGTTTCGCTGGCCGCGAACCGTCCTCCGGCTTGGGGCGGTCCCTCTCTCTCTTTGCGACGCCCGCCGGTTCGACCGCGGGAGCTCGTCGTGCTCCCCTGACCCTCGGGTCCGACATTTCCAGATTTTCCCGCCCGCCCGACACCCTGTCCGGTGGCGATGACGCTGATGGCCCTATCATGACCGACCAGACCGACACTCCCACCGAAGCCAACACCTCCGTCGACGACGCTGCGACCGAGGTCGAGCACGGCGCACCCGCTGCTGCCGATCTGCCCATGGTCGATCAGGAGGCGGCCGAGGACGAGGATGAAGAGGGCGGTGAATCCAGCGTGCCCAACGGCCGGATCACGCTCCAGGAACTGAACGACAAGACGCCCGCCGACCTGGTCGCCTTCGCCGAAGGCCTGGAGATCGAGAACGCCGGCAATCTGCGCAAGCAGGACCTGCTGTTCGCCATCCTGAAGACCCTGGCCGATGACGAGGTGGAGATCATCGCCTCGGGTGTGCTGGAAATCCTGCCCGACGGCTTCGGCTTCCTGCGTAGCCCGGACGTGAATTATCTTCCGGGGCCGGACGATGTCTATGTTTCGCCGTCGCAGATCCGCCGCTTTGGCCTGCGTAACGGCGACACGGTGCATGGAGCCGTTCGTGGCCCGCGTGAAGGCGAGCGCTATTTCGCCCTGCTGAAGGTCGACACCATCAACTTCGCAGACCCGGAAATGGTCTCGACCAAAGTGCTGTTCGACAACCTGACGCCGCTCTATCCCGACGAGCGTCTGATCATGGAAATCCAGGATCCGACCCTGAAGGATCGCTCGGGCCGGGTCATCGACATCGTCGCTCCCCTGGGCAAGGGCCAGCGCTGCTTGATCGTCGCCCCGCCGCGGGTCGGCAAGACAGTCATGCTGCAGAACATCGCCAAGTCGATCGAGCGCAATCACCCCGAGGTCTTCCTGATCGTCCTCTTGATCGACGAACGACCGGAAGAAGTCACCGACATGCAGCGCACGGTGAAGGGCGAGGTCGTGGCCTCCACCTTCGACGAGCCCGCCAGCCGCCACGTTGCCGTCGCCGAGATGGTGATCGAAAAGGCCAAGCGTCTGGTCGAGCACAAACGTGACGTCGTCATCCTGCTGGACTCGGTCACGCGCCTGGGCCGGGCCTATAACGCGACCGTTCCGTCGTCGGGCAAGGTGCTGACCGGTGGTGTCGACGCCAATGCGCTGCAGCGGCCCAAGCGCTTCTTCGGTGCCGCACGCAACGTGGAGCAGGGCGGGTCTCTGACCATCATCGCGACGGCCCTTATCGACACCGGCTCGCGGATGGACGAGGTGATCTTCGAAGAGTTCAAGGGTACCGGCAACTCGGAAATCGTTCTGGACCGCAAGGTCGCCGACAAGCGCATCTTCCCCGCCATCGACGTCCTTAAGTCCGGCACCCGCAAAGAAGAGCTGATCACGCCCAAGGATCAGCTGGCCAAGACCTATGTCCTGCGCCGCATCCTGAACCCCATGGGTCCGCAGGACGCGATCGAGTTCCTGCTCGACAAGTTGCGCCAGTCCAAGAACAACGCGGACTTCTTCCAGTCCATGAATACATGATGTTGCCCTAGCGCCTCGCACGCGATGCGAGGCTGCTTGAGGGCAGTTTCCTCAAGTAGCCTGACGCCGCGCGTCAGGCGTTAGGAAAAAGAGTATGCCATGTTTCACGTGAAACGGATGGAGCGGAGCCATGAAGGTCACGGTAGAGGTGGACTGCACCCCGGCGGAAGCGCGCGCCTTTCTGGGTTTGCCCGACGTCGCGCCGCTAAACGATCATCTGGTCGCCGAGATGCAGCGCCGCATGGACGAGAACATCACCGCCATGCAGCCCGAAGAGCTGATGAAAACCTGGACCAGCTTTGGCCTTCAGGCCCAGGACCAGTTCCGCAAACTGATGGAAGCGGCGGTGCCGAAAGGGTGAGCCATCATTCATCCCCCATCGGGGGAGGGGGACCATCCGAAGGATGGTGGAGGGGGAAGCCCCTCAAGGCGTCTGAGGTTGGCCCCCGCCACCGCTTCGCGGTCGTCCTCCCCCGATGGGGAAGGAGACTTTGACTATATCCCGCACCATCTTTGCTCTCGCCACTCCACCCGGTCGCGGGGCCATCGCCATTCTGCGTCTGTCCGGGCCCGGCACCGATAACGCCTTGGCCGCGCTCGGAGCCGGGGACCTGACCCCACGCGTGGCCAGTCTGCGAACCCTTCGCCACGATGACGCTGTCCTAGACCAAGCCCTCGTCCTGCGCTTTCCCGGCCCCAAATCTTACACCGGCGAGGACTGCGCAGAGCTACATCTTCACGGCGGACGAGCTGTGGTCGAGGCGGTCAGCGCCACCCTGATCGCGCTCGGCCTGAGCCCGGCCGAGCCCGGTGAGTTCACCCGCCGCGCCTTCGAGAACGGCCGCATGGACCTGGCCCAGGCCGAGGCGGTGGCCGACCTGATCGATGCCGAGACCACGGCCCAGGCGGCTCAAGCCCTGGGTCAACTGGACGGGGCCCTGTCCCAGACCTATGCCGGCTTTCGCCGCGACCTGTTAAAGGCCCTGTCTCTGGTCGAGGCGGAGATCGACTTTCCGGATGAAGAGGTACCCGACAATCTGGCCCAAACAGCCGGTCCGGTGCTGGACGCCCTGATCGCCGATCTGAAGACGGCTCTGGCCGATGCCCGGCGCGGACAACGGGTCCGCGACGGCTACCGCATCGTTCTGATCGGGGAGACCAATGCGGGTAAGTCGTCGCTGTTCAACGCCCTGGCCGCGCGCGAGGCGGCGATCGTTACGCCGATCGCCGGCACGACCCGCGATGTCCTTGATGCTGAACTGGTCATCGGTGGCTATGCGGTGACCTTGTCCGACACCGCCGGTCTGCGAGAGAGCGATGATCCCATCGAGGCCGAGGGCGTCCGGCGGGCGCGGGCGCGGGCAGAGGCAGCTGACCTGCGTCTGTGGGTGCGAGCGCCGGGTGATCCCGAGGGCGTCGCGGCGACATTCGTCAAGCCCAGTGATCTGACCGTCCTCACCAAGGCAGACCTGGGGCCGATACCGCATGCGAACGCGTCTTCGGTCAGCGTCAGCACCAAAACCGGCGAAGGGCTCCAGTCCCTTCACGATTGGCTCGCCGCCCGGCTGCAGGACGATCTATCGGGGGCCGATTTTCCTGCCGTGACGCGTGAGCGTCACCGATTGCGTCTGGCCGAGGCCCTTGCAGCGGTTGAAGCTGGCCGGCGTGCGCTGGATGTGGCGCCGGAAATGTCGGGGGACGACTTGCGGCGCGCCGCCGACGCACTGTCCCGCGTCACGGGCGCGATCGGGGTCGAGGATGTACTCGGCGAGGTCTTTTCCACCTTCTGCATCGGCAAGTAACGCCGGTCTGTTTCACGTGAAACACGGTACGACTTTACCGGCATCACCCTGCGCCATCTGGCTTTACGAGCCCTTCTGTCCTATGTCCCCACCCATGAACTCCACCCGTCTCGACGTCATTGTTATCGGCGGTGGCCACGCGGGATGCGAGGCTGCTGCGGCGTCTGCTCGCGCCGGGGCCGCCACGCTTCTGCTGACCCAGAAGCTCGAAACCATCGGGGAGATGAGCTGCAACCCCGCCATCGGGGGTCTGGGCAAAGGTCATCTCGTCCGCGAGATCGACGCCATGGATGGCCTGATGGGCCGCCTGGGCGACCGTGCGGGCATCCAGTTTCGATTGTTGAACCGCTCCAAGGGAGCTGCAGTCCAGGGGCCGCGCAGCCAGATCGACCGCCGCCTCTACCGCGAGGCCATGCAGGCCGAATTGGCCGAGACGCCCAATCTGACCTTGATGGCCGGGACCGCCGAAGCGCTGATCATCGATGGTGCCCGCGTCATAGGGGTGATGACAGGCGAGGGGCTGGAACTTCGCGCTCCCGCCGTTGTGCTGACGACCGGCACCTTCCTGAACGGCGTGATCCACAAAGGCGATCAGCGTATCCCCGCCGGCCGTCACGGCGAAGCCCCATCGACCGGGATGGCGGCAGATCTCTATGGCGCAGGCCTGATGATGGGCCGGTTGAAGACAGGCACGCCAGCGCGTCTGGACGGACGCACCATCGCTTGGGACCGGCTGGAGATGCAGGCCGCCGATGACGAGCCCGTGCCGTTCAGCTTCCTGACCGACCGGATTGACGTCCCTCAGATCGCCTGCGGCATAACCCATACCAATGCCGAAACCCACCGGATCATTGCCGAAAACTTGGGCGAGAGCGCCGTCTATGGCGGCCATCTGTCCGGTCGCGGACCGCGCTACTGCCCGTCGATCGAGGACAAGGTCGTTCGGTTTGCCGACAAGACTTCACACCAGATTTTTCTGGAACCAGAGGGTCTGGATGACCCGACTGTCTATCCCAACGGCATCTCGACTTCCGTGTCTGACGCGACCCAGTCTGCCTTCCTCCGCACCATTCCGGGGCTGGAAACGGTCGAAGTGTTCCGCTTCGGCTACGCCATCGAATACGACTACGTCGATCCGCGTGAATTGACCCCTGCGCTGGAGGTCAAGAAGCGGCCGGGCCTCTATCTGGCGGGCCAGATCAACGGCACGACCGGCTACGAAGAAGCGGGGGCGCAAGGATTGATCGCCGGACTGAATGCGGCGCGTGCCGCCTCCGGTTCCGACCCTGTCATCCTTGGCCGTGACCAAGCCTATATCGGCGTGATGATCGACGACCTGGTGACGCGCGGCGTGACGGAGCCCTATCGCATGTTCACCAGCCGGGCCGAGTATCGCCTGACCCTCCGCGCCGACAATGCCGACCAGCGCCTGACACCTCTGGCCATTCAGGCAGGCATCGTCGGTGCGGCGCGGCGGGGGGCATTTGAAATCAAGGCTGCCGAACTCACCGAAGCGGCTATTGTTTCACGTGAAACACGCTTTACGCCGAAGGAGGCCGTCGCGCTCGGCATCCCCGTCAACGCTGACGGTCAGCGCCGGACCATGCGCGATCTTCTTGCCTATCCCGGCGTGACGCTGTCGGCTTTTGAGGTCGCCTATCCGCAAATCGCAACCTGGTCGAAAGCGGTTCGCGACCAGGTCGAAATAGACGCCGGCTATGCCACCTATCTGGATCGCCAAGCCGCCGACGCCGAGGCGCTGCGACGGGAAGAGGCGCTCGCCCTTCCCGTAGACCTCGATTACGCGGCGATAGGCGGCCTGTCCAATGAGGCCCGGGAGAAGCTGTCGCTCGTTCAGCCCCGTACTCTTGGCCAGGCTGGCCGGATCGAAGGGATGACGCCGGGGGCGCTGACAGCCCTGCTGTCGCACGTGAAGCGTCGGGTGGCGGCTTGACCCCGGCAGAGTTTCAGGCGCTCACCCAAGCCACTCCGGCCCAGATGGGTGATCTCGAACGGTTCATCGCCCGCCTGACCGAGGCCAATGCGGTGATGAACCTCATCGGACCCGATACTTTGCCGGACATCTGGAACCGGCATATTTGGGATTCGGCGCAGTTGCTTGGCCACGCCCCCAACGCGCAGACGTGGGCGGATCTTGGAGCGGGCGCGGGCTTTCCGGGCGTGGTTCTGGCCATCATGCTGAAGGCGCAACCCCGGAGTCACGTCTGGCTGATCGACAGCCTGGGCAAGCGCTGCCGCTTTCTTCAGGAAGTGATTCACGGGCTGTCGCTGCGGGCCACAGTGATCAACGGTCGGGCAGAGGACAATGCTGTCACCGTCGACGTCGTAACCGCTCGAGCCGTAGCGCCGATGGAAAAGCTTCTGGGCTATGCACAGCCTTATCTACAGCGCGGTGCTACGGGTCTGTTCCTGAAGGGGGAAAAGGCCGAGACGGAGCTAGCCGAGGCCCGTAAGGTCTGGCAATTTCAGAGTGAACTCTCCGTTTCACGCAGTGATCCGCGTGGCCGTATCGTATCCGTCCGGAGCCTGCGCCGTGTCAAAACCTGGTAAGACCCGCGTTCTGGCTGTCTCCAACCAGAAGGGCGGGGTGGGCAAGACGACGACGGCCATCAACCTCGGCACTGCCCTGGCCGCGATCGGGGAAAAGGTGCTGATCGTCGACATGGACCCTCAAGGCAATGCCTCCACGGGTCTGGGTGTTCCACGTGAAACACGACGCGTCACCATCTATGACGTCGTGGTGGAGAGGCGATCCGTCGATGACGCCGCAGTACAGACGACCGTGCCGGGCCTCTGGATCATTCCAGCCGATGCGGACATGTCGGGTGTCGAGATCGAACTCAGCCAGGCGGACCGTCGGTCGTTCCGACTAAAAGATGCGTTGGCGGGGCAGGGTGCTGATGGCCATACGAAGTATGACTATGTCCTGATCGACTGCCCACCGTCACTCAACCTGCTGACGCTGAATGCCATGGCCGCCGCCGATGCGGTTCTGGTGCCGCTGCAGTGCGAATTCTTTGCGCTGGAGGGGCTGACCCAGTTGATGAAGACCATCGACATGGTGCGTCAGAGCCTGAATCCGTCGCTGGACATCCAGGGACTGGTCCTGACTATGTACGATCGTCGCAGCGCCCTGTCGGGCCAGGTCGCCAACGATGTGAGGGCGCATTTCGGCGACAAGGTCTATGACGCCATCATCCCGCGCAATGTGCGCGTGGCCGAGGCGCCATCCTTCGGTAAGCCGGCCCTGATCTACGACCTGAAATGCGCGGGTAGCCAGGCCTATTTGCGCCTCGCCCGTGAAGTCGTGTCCCGCGAACGCAAGCGCCGCCTGATGGCGGCCTGACCTTAAAACAGAACGGAATCAGCATCTTGAGCGACGCCAAACGTGCGACCCAGCGGGGTCTGGGCCGGGGCCTTTCGGCCCTTCTGGGCGAACAGGTCACGGAAGCCCCCGTCGATGGCTCGCCGGTGCCGACCGGTGTTCAGATGGCCCCGATCGAAAGTCTGAAGCCCAATCCGGACCAGCCCCGCAAGGTCTTCGATGCCGGCGATCTGGAGGAACTTTCGGTTTCGATCCGCGACAAGGGCGTTCTCCAACCCATTCTGGTGCGGTCGCAACCCGGCGAGGATGGCGTCTGGCAGATCATCGCCGGTGAACGCCGCTGGCGTGCCTCGCAAATGGCCCGACTGACCCAGGTCCCGATCGTGGTGCGCGAAATGGACGACGTCGAGGTCTTCGAGGTTGCCATCATCGAGAACGTTCAGCGCGCCGATCTGAACCCGCTGGAAGAGGCCGATGCCTATACCCAACTGATGCAGCGCTTCGGCCGCACCCAGGACGCGGTCGCCGGCGTTGTCGGGAAGAGCCGCAGCCATGTGGCCAACACCCTGCGCCTGCTGCAACTGCCCGACGACGTCCTGCAGTATGTCCGCAGCGGCCAGATGAGCGCAGGCCACGCTAGAGCCTTGATCACGGCACCCAATCCCGGGGCACTGGCCGAGCAGATCGTTCGGGATGGACTGAATGTCCGTCAGGCCGAAGCCTTGGCCCGCCGCGCCGCTGAAGGTCCCAAGCCGAAGAAGACCCGTCCCGGCGAAATCGACATGACCGGCAATGCCGACATCGCGGCGCTGGAACAGGACTTGGCCGACGCCTTGGGCCTGAAGGTCAGCCTGGCCGACAGGGGCGGCAAGGGCGAGCTGACCCTGCGCTACGGCTCGCTGGAGCAGTTGGACGACCTGTGTCGCCGTTTGATGCGTCTGTGAAATGACATTGGCGGCGGATGGGGTCGTCGATCTTTACAGCCGTCGCGCGTCTGATTTCGACGCCGACCGCACCAAGACCTTGTTCGAGAGAGCCTGGCTTGATGCCTTTCTTGCGCACGTGCCCTTAAGTGGCAGCATTCTGGATCTGGGCTGCGGGTCGGGGCAACCGATCGCGCGCTATCTGATCCAGAGCGGTCGTTCAGTGACCGGCGTGGATGCCTCGCCGGGTCTGATCGCCCTGTGCCGCGAACGCTTTGAGGATCAGTCGTGGATCGTGGCGGATATGCGAGGCCTCGATCTGGCGCAGGAATTCGATG
Organism: Brevundimonas sp.; assembly: GCF_041919755.1. Classification (GTDB taxonomy): domain Bacteria; phylum Pseudomonadota; class Alphaproteobacteria; order Caulobacterales; family Caulobacteraceae; genus Brevundimonas. Next base: position 169,685 of record NZ_JAYRTD010000003.1, read on the forward strand.
GACTGGTCGTCTGGCACAGCGCGATCCATCTGACACCTGAAGATCAGAACGGGATGTTCGCTGTCTATCGAAGCCATCTGAAGCCGGGCGGCGTCCTGATGTTCACAAGCTCATCCCAGGCGGGCGAACACGTCGGTGAATGGCGTGGCGAACCCCTCTACCATGGCAGCCTGTCTCCCGACGCTTACCGAGATCATCTGACACGCACCGGTTTCGAGCTTCTCAAGCATCGCACCAGCGACCCGGACTGCTGTGGCGCGACTGTTTGGCTGACACGACGACGCGTGTCAGACTGAGTGCATGACCGAAAAGCCCTCGAACCCGACCGCCGAAGCGATGAAGAAGGCCCTCGCAGCCAAGAGGGCAGGGAGTGTCACGCCCTCGACCGGCGGCTTCAAGCCCGGCCAGCATGCGGAGAAGAAAGTCGCCCAGCAGAATGCGGCGGCGAACAAGCCTGCGTTCCGCAAGGCGTCCAAGCGAGGCTAGGGGCCTCGGGTCGCGCGAGGCGCGTTGGGCCTAGCGTCAGAGACCCAGTCGCCTCGCGCGGGCGGAAATCTCCAGAATCAGACGCTCGGCGATCAACTGGTCGGGCGAGCCGGTGGTCTTGGTGGCGACGTCGGCGGCATTGACGCTGTCCAGCACGCGGTCGAGATCTTCCGGCCGCCAGCTGCGGGCCTGACGCAGCATTTCGGTCTCCTGTTTCCAGAAGACGCCCGCCGCCTTGGCCGCTTCTTTCGATCCTGCACCATTGGATTGCAGCACATTGATGCGGCGCAGCTTGGCCAGATGAATTGAGGCCTGGCGGACAGCCATGACCGGCGATTCACCCTCGGCAAAGGCGCGTCGTAGACCAGCCTGGGCCGGGGCAGGGCGTCCGCCGAAGGCCTGAAGGGCCGCATCCTGGAGCGAGGCATCGGGCTCGACGCCCAGATGCGTCTCAAGCTCTTCGACATCGATGGTGCGGCCAGAGCCCGGACCAATGTAGAGGGCCAGTCGCTCGATCTCCTGGCGCATCAGGCCGCGCTCGCGGGGCAGCCGCGAGACGAACCGGTCCAGCGCATCGCCAGTCAAGCCGACCTTGTCCGCCGCCAGGGCCTCGCGCGTCATGCGGGCCACGTCGCCGGTCTCGTCCTCATAGCAGGCGATGCCGACGGCTCCATTGGAGGCCTCCGCCGCCTTGCGCAGGGCCGAGTCGCGGCCCAGAGCCCCGGCCTCGACGACCAACATGGCCTCGGGATTGTAGCCGCCGTCCGCGTGGGTCTTGAGGGTCGCCGCTAGCATCTTGTCGATCGACGCCTTTTCACCGCCCAGACGTACGCGAACCAGGCGGCGCCCACCGATCATGCTCAAGGCGGTCAGGGCCTCTTCCAGTCGCGCCTCGTCGCCGTCGATGTCGCTGTCTGTCAGCAGGGTGACGTTAAACGGATCGTTCAGATCCGGCGTGATGGCCTTGCACAGAGTCTCGGCGCGTTCGGCTACGCCTGACCGGTCCTTGCCGTGGATGACGGCGGCGCGGACGGCCTTGTCAGGCGACTTCAGAAAGCGATCGACCTCGGGCCGTTTGGCCAGGATCACGGGGTAGCTCCCCTCACGGCTGCGCCGACATGGTCCGCATCAGGTCCAGACGGATCAGGCGGGCCAGTTCGGCGGCGGCGCGTTCCTCGCCGTCCTGCTGGGCGGCGATGGCGGCATAGGGCTGGTCCGCCGCGGCATAGGTGGTGGTGACTGTCTCGACCCCGGTCACGGGCGCGCCGCCGTTGAGGGGTGTCAGGGTCCAGGCCCCGCGCACGGTTAGCTCATAGCGGGTGGCTGTGTCGTCGATACGGCGACCCAAGGGGCGGCGGGATTGCTCGATGGCCGTCTCCAGACGGTACAGGGGCGCGACCGCACCATTGCGGCCCAGGGCGTCTTCCAGCTGTTCGCGGACGCGATAGCCCAGGCGATCGTCCTGCGTCGTCACGGCGATGCGAGACAGGCTCGAGACGACGGCACCGCCGTCGCTATAGATCGGCGTAAAGCCGCAGGCGGAGACCAGAAGTCCCGCAACCGCGACAACCGTCAGGACAAGCCCGCGCATTAGCCGACCACCAGATTGACGATGCGATCCTTGACCACCACGATCTTCCTCACCGTCTGACCCTCCAGCCGCGCCTGCACCTCCGGATCGGCCATGACGATCGCCTCCACCTCGGCTGGTTCCAGCCCGCGGGCGAGGCGGATTTCGCCGCGACGCTTGCCGTTGACCTGGATGGGCAGGGTTACCTCGTCGTCGGCCGCCAGCGCCGGATCATAGACCGGCCAGGGCGCGTCCAGGATCATCCCCTCTTCGCCCAGCCGCGTCCAGCCTTCCTCGGCCAGATGCGGTGTGAACGGCGCGACGAGACCCAGCAGGGCTTTCACCGCCTCGCGTTTGGCCTCGCCGCCCGCTTTGGCGCTGTCGCGGATGGTGGCGACAAAGGCGTACAGCTTGGCGATGGCGGAGTTGAAGCGGAAACCGGTGATCCCTTCGGACACGGCCTTGATGGCCTTGTGCGTCTCGCGGACCAGGGCGGCATTGGCTTCGGCCTCTCCGGCAAAGGCGGGATCGTAGCCATCGACTTCGGCCCAGACGCGCTGGACGAAACGGCTGGCGCCCTCGACGCCGCCGGGCGTCCATTGCACGTCGCGCTCCGGCGGGCTGTCGGACAGGACGAACAGCCGGCCCGCATCGACCCCATAGGTGTCGACGATTTCCTGCGGCGCGACGACATTCTTTTTGGACTTCGACATCTTCTCAATGTCGCCGATGGTCAGGGCCTCGCCGGTCGAGAGCTGGCGGGCCGAGCGCTTGCCGGCGTCATTGGTCAGCTCAACATCCGTGGGCTCGACCCAGGCCCCGTCGGCCCGGCGATAGGTTTCGTGAACCACCATGCCTTGGGTGAACAGCCCCGCGAACGGCTCCCGGACCGTCATCAGCCCGGCGTCGCTTAGGGCGCGGCTGATGAAGCGGGCATAGAGCAGGTGAAGCACCGCATGCTCGACCCCACCGATGTACTGATCGACTGGCAGCCAGTGATCGGCAGCGCTGGGCGAGATCGGCTCGGATGCCTTGGGATCGGTGAAGCGGGCGAAGTACCAACTGGAATCGACGAAGGTATCCAGAGTATCGGTCTCGCGCGTCGCATCGGTCCCGCAGCTGGGACATTTTACATGCTTCCAGGTCGGGTGGCGATCCAGCGGATTGCCGGGCGTATCGAAGGTGACGTCCTTCGGCAGTTCGACCGGCAGATCCGCTGCGGGCACCGCGCCGCACTTAGGGCAGTGGACGATCGGGATGGGGCAACCCCAGTAGCGCTGACGGCTGACGCCCCAGTCGCGCAGGCGATAAAGGGTCGCGCCCTTGCCCTGTCTCTGCGCCTCCAGCCTGGCGATGGCCTCAGCCTTGGCGGCATTGACGTCCAGTCCGTCCAGAAAGCCTGAGCGGAAAATCGTGCCGGGACCCGTATAGGCCTCGTCCGTGACCCCGAAGTCGTCACCCGCCCCGTCGGGCCTGACCACCGGCAGGATCGGCAGGCCGTATTTGGTCGCAAACTCGAAATCACGCTGGTCGTGCGCCGGGCAGCCGAAGATGGCCCCGGAGCCATAGGTCGACAGCACGAAATTGGCCGCCCAGACACCGACGGTCCGCTCGGGATCGAGCGGATGCCGCACGCGAATGCCAAGATCGACGCCCACCTTCTCGGCCTTCTCGATGTCGGCTTCCGACGTCCCGGTCTGTGCGCAGGCCTTGATGAAGGCCGCCACATCCGGGCGGTGCTCGGCGATGGCCTTGGTCAGCGGATGGTCGGGGGCAAGGGCGACGAAGCTGGCTCCGAACAGGGTGTCGGGCCGGGTCGTATAGACCTCGATCGGATCGCGGGCGTGATTGGGCTGGCCGGCGTCTGATGCGGGCAGGAACTCAGGGGCCTGATCAATGGGCCACCACACGGTCGCGCCTTGGCTCTTGCCGATCCAATTCTCCTGCATCAGCCGGACCTTGTCGGGCCAGCGACCCTCAAGCTCCTTCAGCCCCTCGATCAGGTCGTCGGCATAGTCGGTGATGCGCAGGAACCACTGGCTCAGGGTGCGCTTCTCGACGACCGCGCCGGAGCGCCAGCCGCGTCCGTCCACCACCTGCTCATTGGCCAGGACGGTATTGTCGACCGGATCCCAGTTGACCACCGCCTCCTTGCGATAGACCAGGCCGCGCTTGAACAGCTCCAGGAACCAGGCCTGCTGCTTTCCGTAATAGGCCGGGTCGCAAGTCGCGAATTCCCTGGACCAGTCCAGCGACAGGCCCAGCAGCTTCAGCTGGTCGCGCATGGTGGCGATGTTGGACCAGGTCCAGTCGCCGGGATGGATGCCCCGCTCGATGGCCGCATTCTCGGCCGGCAGTCCGAAGGCGTCCCAGCCCATGGGATGCAGGACGTCGAACCCCTGCGCCCTCTTGGAGCGCGCGACGACATCGCCCATCACATAGTTGCGGGCGTGGCCCATATGGATGTTGCCCGACGGATAGGGAAACATCTCCAGAACATAGTATTTCGGCTTCCCCGTGCCTTCGGTTGGCGTCGAAAAGGCATCGGCCGCCGCCCAGCGGGCCTGCTGGCGGGGTTCGGCGGTCTTGGGGTCGTAGCGAGTGGCGGCCACGGGTATCCTTCAGGCAGTCGCTCCTAGAGGGCGAGCCTGAAGGAGGCAGGTCTTGGCAAAGCGGGTTTAGCGGGTGTTGGACAGGTTGAGCTGACGCGCCTTGGTCAGGATCGCATTTTCCAGGTCCGTCTCGGTCTGGGCGGCGACGGGTGCGGCAGTCCACTGACCGGCGGCGTCGCGGACTTCCTTGTTGACCGTGACGTTCAGGGCGTCGGCGCGCAGGCGGGTATCGAGAATGAAGACCGTCGCCTTGAACCGCTCGTTCGGCGTCTGGGGATCGCTGTACCAGTCATAGTTCACGACACCGCCCCAGGGGTCGGCACCAGCCAGCGGCATGAAGCTGAGCGTATCGAGCGTGGCGCGCCACAGGAAGGCGTTCACGCCGATGCCGGGCTGGGCATTCGCCGCGGCCCGGGTCGCGTTGCCGCCCCCGAAGACGTCGCCAACCGTGGGACCAAAGGGGCGATCCGCCGAACAGCCGCTCAGCACGATGCCGGAAGCGATCAAGGCAATCGTTGCGCCGCGAACCAGCACCATCAGACACTCCATCCCAATCAAAGGCATGCGGCGGACCCATCCGCGCACGAGCTGGACACGATCCGTTCGGGATCGAGGCCTATCGCTGTGCTCTATAACACGGCGAAAAGGGGCGATGACAAGGCGAAGTCGCATCCTGCGCACGGATCGTGTCGGACCAGGGCGTGACGCCAGCGCCACAGCGCCGCAGCGAGTCTTGTGGAACACGCTGTCACGCGCCACGTTCGGTTGACCGCGAGGGCCACAGGCGCCTAATCGCTGCAAGGACCGCGCGGAAAATTCGGCGCGGAGTCTAGGGAAGATCATGCGTGCAGGTGCCGTCATCGCTGGACTGGTCGGGGGGCTGATGCTCCTGACGGTCGCTGACGTGGCCGCCGCGCAATCCAGCCGTCCCAGCGTCAACCTGACCGAGGCCCAGCGTGCCGCCGCGGCAACGCCTTCAGGCCAGTCTCGCCTGCGGTTCACGGAGCGCGGTCGCTGGGGTCTGGATCTCAATCTGAACCAGCCCGTCGGTCGTGAGCGTAATCTCGGCGATGTCGAGGCCGGGGCCTACTACCGCGTCAACCCGCGCCTGCGCGTTGGGGCCGCCGCCGGCCTGGCCGAGCCCGATGTCGATCCGGCCCGCCAGCGCGACCCGGATCAGCGCGCCGCGCCGCGTTTCCGGCTGGAATCGATCTTCCGCTTCTAGGCCGTTTCAGTCCGGACCAAAGGCCGACTGTATCGACGCAACCCCTGCCAGACCGCAGGCACCGGACCCGATCAGCGATCGGGCATTACTGCTGTCGATCCCGCCCAGGGCATAGACCGGAACTCCGCTCGTGCGAACGAATTTGGTCAGGCCCGGCAGGTCGAGCGGTGTCTTGCCGGACGATGTTCCGCCCGCCTGAAAAACCGGTGAGACGACGACGGCGTCCAGGTCTGAGGCCGCTTCCAGCCCTTGCAGACGATGCACAGCCCCGGTGATGCGCCAGTCGGGTCGTGCCCTCGACATGGCTTTGGCCTGGTCCAGCGCCCGCTCCGGCAGATGGATGCCATCGGCTCCGACCCGCTCGGCCAGTTCCGCATCCAGACCGATCAGCAAAAGACCATCGCGACCCGCCGTCGCCTCGCGCAGCCGCCGAGCGGTGTCATAGGCGTCATCCCGACCGAAATGCCGGAACACCACGCCGCTGCCCGCAGGCAGTCGTGCCGCCGTTTCCCAGGGGCGAGGCGTCCGGTCCGGGTCTGTGAAGAACAGCAGAGGCGGCAGGTTCAGAGTGGTCCGACCTTCGGCACGGCTGACTTTGGCCGCCTCGCGCGCTAGGACGCTGGCGACATCCCACAGGGTTTCGGCGTCCACGCAGTTCATGGCCAACTCTTCCTCCCTTCCCGCAACGTCGTCCAGCGCGATCGCGACCCGGTTCGCCAACGTGCGAGCCGACATCGCGGCGGCCTGTCGGGCGGCGGGCCGAGACCCTGCCGACGTCGCCTTGACCGCCGTGACCAAGACCCAGCCGCCTGAGGCCATCGACGCGGCCCTCTCGACCGGCCAGCGCGTGTTCGGTGAGAACCGGGTGCAGGAGGCGATGGCGCGCTGGACAGAGCGTCGCACGCTGCATTCCGACCTGCACCTGCGCCTGATCGGACCGCTACAGACCAACAAGGTGCGCGAGGCCCTGTCCCTGTTCGACGTGATCGAGACCCTGGACCGGCCCAGGCTGGCCCAGGCGCTGGCGACGGCGGGACAGGCGATGGGCGTGGCTCCTCGCGTGCTGGTGCAGGTCAATACCGGTGCCGAACCACAGAAGGCCGGTGTGGCGATAGCGGAAGCTCCGGCCCTGATCGAACAGGCCCGAGCCCTCGGGCTGAGCGTCGAAGGTCTGATGTGCATCCCGCCGGCCGAAGAAGACCCCGCACCGCATTTCGCCCTGCTGGCCCGGATGGCGCGCGACCACGGCCTGGACGTCCTGTCGATGGGCATGAGCGGCGACTATCCGGTCGCCATCGCCGCTGGGGCGACCCATGTGCGGGTCGGATCGGCGCTTTTTGGCCAGAGAGACGCCTGAAACCGCGTCTAATCGCGCCCTGCCCTTGGCGAAAGCCGCGACGCTCGCCATTGTTGCAGTCATGGCAGCCCCCAAGACGATCCTGATCATCGATGACGACGACGACCTGCGCGAGGCGCTGGCGGAGCAACTGGCCCTGCATGAGGCGTTCCGCCCGATCCAGGCCTCGACCGCCACGGACGGGGTTCGCATGGGCCGCGAGGTGCGGGCTGACCTGATCCTGCTGGATCTCGACCTGCCCGATATGGACGGGCGCGAGGCGTGTCGCCTGCTGCGCTCGGGCGGGGTGACGACGCCGATCATCATGCTGACGGCCCAATCTTCGGATTCTGATACGGTTCTGGGCCTCGAGTCCGGGGCCAATGATTATGTGACCAAGCCTTTCCGGTTCGCGGTCCTCTTGGCCCGCATCCGCGCCCATCTGCGTAGCCACGAACAATCGGAAGACGCCGTCTTCCGCATCGGCCCCTATGAGTTCCGCCCCGCCGCCAAGGTGCTGGTCGACGACAAGGGCAAGAAGGTCCGGTTGACGGAGAAGGAAACCAACATCCTGAAGTACCTCTATCGCGCCGGCGGCAAGCCGGTCATGCGCGAGGAGCTGCTGACCGAGGTCTGGGGCTACAACGCCGGGGTCACGACCCACACGCTGGAAACCCACATCTACCGACTGCGACAGAAGATCGAGCCCGAGCCGGGTCAGGCGCGGCTGCTGCTGACGGATGCAGGCGGCTACCGGCTGCAGCCCTAGACGTCGAGATCCATCGTCACCGGCGCATGGTCGCTGGGCTGGGTCCATTCGCGCACGGTGTCGTGGATGCGGGCGGTGCCTGGCAGGACGGCGGGCGTCAGGCCGGGCGAGGTCCACAGATGGTCCAGCCGCAGCCCCCGGTTCGACTTGCGGAAATCGGCGGCGCGATAGCTCCACCAGCTGGCCAGCTTGGTCGGCTCCGGGATCTGGTCACGCACCACATCACAGAAGCCGCCTGCGGCCTGAAGCCGACGCAGGGTTTCGACCTCGATCGGGGTGTGGCTGACGATCTTGGACATGTAGCGGTGGTTCCAGACGTCGTTCTCGCCCGGCGCGATGTTGAAGTCCCCGGCCAGGACCAGCGGTCGCTGCTTGTCGCGGCCCGCCATCTCGCGGGTCAGGCGCTCGTAATAGTCCATCTTGTGATCGAATTTGGGGTTCAGCGCCCGGTCCGGCACGTCGCCTCCAGCGGGGATGTAGAAGTTCTGAACCTCCACGCCCTCGACCATCACCCCGACGCAGCGCGCGTGCTTCTCGCGGCAGACGTCCAGGACGGGAGCCTCGGTGATCGGCTTGCGGCTGGCGATGGCGACGCCGTGCCAGCCCTTCTGACCGCCGATCTTGAGGTAAGGCATGCCCATGGCCTCGAAGGCGGCGCGGGGAAACTGGTCCTCTAGGCATTTGATCTCCTGCAGGCACAGCACGTCGGTGCCGCTCTCGGCGACGAAGCGCGCGACCTGCTCGATGCGCAGGCGGACGGAGTTTATGTTCCAGGTGGCGATACGAAGCATGCGCCGGTCTTAGCCGGGCGAGGCTTCACGCGGTAGCGGCTGAAACGCGCTCAAGCAGAGAGGCGCCGCGTGCCGAGCGGTAGCGCCCAAAAAAATGCCCGGTCGTCTCCAACCGGGCATTTCAGGTGTCTCTCTCGCCGCAGGGAAGGGGATGACAATCCCGAACGGTCAGATCGGCTCTCGCCGTTCTGTGTCCAGAAAGACACAGAGCGCAGAAAACGTCAAGTTGGCTACACCAACCCTAGTTGCGGCGCGGACGCTGGGTCGGGTCGCGCAGCTGGAACAGGCTGGCGGCCAGGTTGGGCGCGGCGGTGACGCGGGTCAGCTGGGTCCGGGTCATGGTCCCCTGCGCATCACGGATGGTCCATTCCAGCAGACGCTCGGGCGAACCGCCGAACATCAGGACCACGGCTCCATCGTTGGGGCGGCGGGCGTCGAGCGCGGTGATCGAGTATCCGCCGTCCTGCATGCGCACGACGCGATCGATGCGGACGCCCTGATCCAGGCGGACCGTGCGGGCGAGGAAGGTCGATAGCGGCGTCTGGCTGAGCGGGACCTGACGGAAGACGTTCAGGCGGGGATCATAGCGTTTGACGTTGTTGCCGTCAGACACGACCAGCAGGCCGGCCGGGTTGCTGTATTCGAAGCGCATCTTGCCGGGACGCTGCAGCCAGAAGCGGCCCTCGCGGCGCTGCGCGCCCGAGGTCTCGACGAAGCTGCCCTGGGCGGATGCCAGGTTTTGAAGTGTCGCTTGTGCGCGGGCCAGAATGGCGCGCTCATCGGCCGACAGATTGGCCTGGGCCTGCACCGGCAAGGCGGCGACACCGGCGATGGCAGCGGTTCCCAGCGCAAAGGCGCGGCGAGTGAAGGTCATGGGTCGTCTCCCGTTCGGGATGGTTGTTGAAGCGTCAGGTCATGACCGGTCGGCGCGGCGGTGTGATGACACAAGCCTGACCATATTCCGGCCTTGCGATGAAGCCTCGTTCATCGCGCGGAGACAAACGCCGTGCTTACCGACCGGTTGCGACGCCGATTGACAGCGTCGCCCTTGGTCCGCAGCTTGATGATGGGTGGAGGCTAGGGCCATGACCAGGCTTCTAATCATTTTTGCGGTGGCCCTAGTGATAACGTCCGCGGCCATCGGCTGGATGCTGCGGGCCTATCAGCTCGATGCGACGATAGCAGACATCTTTGTTTTCTGGGTGTCGCCAGTCCCGCAGTTTCTATCGGTCGCGATCGTGGTCTTGTCGGGCGTTGGAGCAGTCGCAGGACTAAAGCGTAACGCCGACCGTGTTCGTATGGCGGCAATCACGGCAGTCGCCGTCGGACTACTGGGTGCCGCTTACCAGGAACTGAATACACATTTCGGGACGCTCTACGACAGCGAGATAACCTACGCGACCATGGCTCCAGGGAGGCTCGCAAGTCTGGCGATATTGGCACTAGGCTTGTTCGGTGCCGTCCTCGGACTGGGTATCCTGCAACTGAGGGGTAACGCTCGCCGAAGCTGACATCCCCTCACCCCATGGGCGGTGGCCCCGCCAGCACCTCGCGTTTGCCGGCATGGTTGGCGGGGCTGACCACGCCTTCCTGTTCCATGCGCTCGATCAGGGAGGCGGCGCGGTTGTAGCCGATCTGCAGGCGGCGCTGGACGTAGCTGGTCGAGGCCTTGCGATCGCGGGTGACCACGGCGACGGCGCGGTCGTACAGGTCGTCGCCGGATGAGCCGCCGCCGTCGTCGAACCCGCTTGCATCCCCGTCGCCGTCGGGATCGTCGGTGATCAGGTCCAGATAGTCGGGCTCCGCCTGGGCCTTCAGATGGTTGCAGACGGCCTCGACTTCCTTGTCGTCCACGAACGGGCCGTGCAGGCGGGTGATGCGGCCGCCGCCGGCCATGTACAGCATGTCGCCCTGGCCCAGCAGCTGCTCGCCGCCCTGTTCGCCCAGGATGGTGCGGCTGTCGATCTTGGACGTGACCTGGAAACTGATGCGGGTCGGGAAGTTGGCCTTGATGGTGCCGGTGATGACGTCCACCGACGGGCGCTGGGTGGCCATGATCAGGTGGATGCCGGCGGCGCGGGCCATCTGGGCCAGGCGCTGGACGGCGCCCTCCACGTCCTTGCCGGCGACCAGCATCAGGTCCGCCATCTCGTCCATGACCACGACCAGATAGGGCATGGGCTCGGGCCGGATCTTCTCGGATTCGTAGATCGGGCGGCCCTGTTCGTCGAAGCCGGTCTGGACCGTGCGTTCGAAATGCTCGCCCTTGGCCTGGGCCTCCAGCGCGCGCTCGTTGTAGCTGGCGACGTTGCGGACCCCCAGCTTGGACATGCGGCGATAGCGGTCCTCCATCTCGCGCACCGTCCACTTCAGGGCGACGACGGCCTTCTTCGGATCGGTCACGACCGGCGCGAGCAGGTGCGGAATGCCGTCATAGACCGACAGCTCCAGCATCTTGGGATCAATCATGATGAAGCGGCATTCGGCGGGCGAATGGCGATACAGGATCGACAGGATCATGGCGTTGACCCCGACCGACTTACCTGAACCGGTGGTGCCCGCGATCAGCAGGTGCGGCATTCGCGCCAGGTCGGCGACATAGGGCTCACCCCCGATGGTCTCGCCCAGGGCCAGCGGTAGCAGATGGGATGGCTTGTCGTATTCGGTCGAGGCCAGAAGGTCGCGCAGATAGACCGTCTCGCGCTTGGCATTGGGCAGCTCGATGCCGATGGCGTTACGGCCGGCCACCACGCTGATGCGGCAGGCGCGGGCCGACATGGAGCGGGCGATGTCGTCCGACAGGGCCACGACCCGGCCATGCTTCACGCCGGGCGCGGGGACCAGTTCGTACAGGGTGACGACGGGGCCGGGGCGGATCTGGTCGATGACGCCGCGCACGCCGAACTCCTGCAGCACGCCCTCCAGCATCTTGGCATTGGCCTTCAGCGCCTCTTCGTCGACGGTACCGACGCGCTTCTCGGGCTTGGTCAGCATGGTCAGCGGCGGTAGGTCGAAGCCGGTCGAGGGGCGGGCGAAGTCGAAGGCGACCTGGGCGTCGTCGGCCTCGCGCTTGGACGCCTTGGGGGCCTTGACGGCGGCGACCTTGGGCTCGGGCGCTGACTGCGCGGGAAGCGGTGCATAGGCCGGCGCAGGCTCGGCCCACGGGGGGGGCTCGGCGGCCTCCGACGCGACACGTCCGGTCGGGACGGCATCGAGCTCAGGCTCGGGCGCGGGGCGCTGACGCTTGGGCGCGGGCGGTGTCGTCTCGCGGGCGACCTTGGCGGCGGGGACGTTGCGCCGCATGCCGCCGATCCAGCTCAGCCCGTCGGTCAGGTCCGAGACCCGCAGGCCGATGGCGTAGCCGACGCCCCAAAGGCCCAGCGGCAGGAAGATCACGCCCGCCCAGATCGGCGCGCCCGGTACGCGAATGGCGGCGCACAGGCTGCGAACCAGCCCGACGATGCCATCACCCCACAGGCCGCCCAGGCTGGAGGCCAGCGGCCAGGCGGCGGGCGCGGCCAGGGCCGACAAGGCGGCGGATAGGCACAGAACGCCAAGTGTCGCCGACAGCGCCTTCAGCGGCGTGGGCTTGAGCCGTTGCTGGACGATGTCGCCGATAGCGCGGGACAGGCCGAAGGCGATCAGCAAAAGGGTCGCGGGCCAGGCGGTCAGGCCCAGGGACTGCATGAACAGGTCGGCGAACAGGGCTCCATTGGCTCCCAACCAGTTCGTAGGGGCCGCACCCGAGGCGGCATTCAGGCTGGGGTCGGACGGATTCCACGAGATCAGGGCGACCAGAAGCAGGCTGGCCAGCAGGGCCTGCAAGACGCCACGAAACCGCACGGCGATCGGCGCGTCCCACAGGATGCGCGCACCGCTCCAGGCCTGCATTCCAATGGCGAGGGCGGCGGACATGCGGGGGCGAACTCCGGAGCGGGTGACGTGACGCCTCTTGTCGCCCGCACAGGGTTAAGGGGGCATTTACTCTGTCATCAGGACGCTATCGCTTGCTACGCGGTCGCTCGCTGCTTGAGCGCATCTTGGCAGCACTATCGTCCGCCGCGCGGCGGCTCTCTGCTTGAGCGCCGCGACCTCTCGGCACTGGACGGCGCGCGGCGCTGGCGCGACAAGGCAGCATGACACAGGCTGATCGCTACGACGTCGTTATCGCCGGGGCCGGAATGGCGGGGGCGACCTTTGCCCTGGCCGCGGCGCAGGGTGGGCTGAAGGTCGTGCTGGTCGATCCCCAGCCGTTCAGCGCCCAGCTGGCCCCCACGTTCGATGGGCGGTCGACCGCCATCGCCTTTTCGACCTTTCGCATGCTGGATGCCCTGGGTGTCGGCGAAGCGTTACGGCCGCATGCCTGCCGGATGGAGCACATCCTGGTCACCGACGGGCGGCGGCCCGGAGCCGCGTCCAGGGCGGCGTCGGCGGCCTGGCTGCGGTTCGATGCCGATGAGATCGGGGACCGAAACGGCGGCGAGCCTCTGGGCTATATGGTCGAAAACCGGCGTATCCGCTCAGCTTTGGCCGAGGCCATTACCGACGCCGGGATCGAGGTCCGTTCGCCTGCTGCGGTAAGCGCCGTCGAGGCCGGGTTGGGGTTCAGCACCGTCACCCTGGCCGACGGGTCGGTTCTAACCGCCAGCGTCGTGGTCGGGGCGGAGGGGCGCGGGTCACTGGTGCGGCAGGCTGCGGGTATCGACACCACCGGCTGGTCCTATGGCCAGAGCGGCGTGGTGGCGACGGTCGATCTGGAGCGTGACCACGGCAATGTGGCGCATGAATATTTCCTGCCCGCCGGGCCCTTCGCCATCCTGCCCCTGACGGAACGACGGGCTAGTCTGGTCTGGACCGAGACGACGCGGCGGGCCGAGGCCTTGCGCGATGCGTCGGATGAGGCCTTCTATTCGCATCTGCGTCGCCGTTTCGGGGACTTTCTGGGTCGTGTCACGGTGTCGGGCCCGCGCTTCGTCTACCCGTTATCGCTCCAGTTGGCCGAGGGGCTGACGGCTCCGCGCACGGCCCTGATCGGCGATGCGGCGCATGCCGTGCATCCTGTGGCCGGACAGGGTCTGAATATGGGGCTGAAGGATGCCGCCGCCCTAGCCGAGGTGCTGATAGAAGCGATGCGGCTGGGCGAGGACATCGGCGCGGAGACGACGCTGGACCGCTATGCCCGCTGGCGCCGGTTCGACAATGCGGCTCTGGCGGCAGGGTTCGACGCTTTCGTGCGGCTGTTCTCCAACGACGTCGCGCCAATCCGGCTGGCCCGTGACCTGGGCATCGCCGCCGTCAACCGTATAGCCCCCTTGCGCCGCTCCTTCATGCACGAGGCGGGTGGCGCGACGGGCGATCTGCCCAGGCTGTTGCGGGGCGAGGCGGTTTAAAGGCCCCAGCGAAGATACATGGCCAGCATAAGCAGGCCACCAGTGACGAATCCGAAAAAGGTCTCTCGCAGAACGCCGAGAAAGGATCCTTTGGCAGACCACTGGTGGTGGAAGGTCCTTGCGAATGACCGGAAAAAACCGATCGCTGCAATTGCCAGCAGGACGTTGAGAACGACTTGGCCCACACCGGTCGTCCGCCATACGTCTACGCCTCTCAGACCGATGAACATCGCCGAGGTCGCAGCCGCCACGAAGACGAGGCCAGATGTGAGTATGGACCGGTAGAGTCGTCGCGCCTCGCTCAGATTCTCGTCCGGACCGCCCACGCCAACCCGCAGACTCGACAGGAAGCGGGATCGGCTGAAAAACGCAGCCACTCCGGCGACCAGAAGCAACCCCGTGAAAATCCATAGATCAAGCATCCGGACTCCCAGGCGCGAAGTTTAGTCCAAATGCCGCGCTTCTTCGGTCAGCATAATCGGCACGCCGTCGCGGATGGGGAAGGCCAGTTTGGCTCCCCTGGACACCAGTTCCTGGCGCTCGCGATCATAGGACAGGGTGCCACGCGTGACGGGGCAGACCAGCATTTCGAGAAGTCGCGGGTCGACGGCGGTCGGGGTGTGGAAGGTGTCGCTCATCGGGGCTCCGTATGTCTCGGATGCGCTTATTGCATGGATGGCGTTTCGCCGTCTCCGGCCTCGGCGGCATCGATGGTCAGAAGGGCGGTCAAGACTGCTGCGCGATCAGGCAAGGTGAAGGCTTCAAGCAGAGCCTGTTTCTCGGCTCCGTCAAACGGCAGGGCCATCGACAGACTGTTGATCAGGGCCTCGGGGGGAGCGGTTTCGGCGGTGTCCCAGTCGATATCGAGCCCGCGCGTCTCCATATAGGCGCGCAGGGCATCCAGCAGCCGGTCGCGATCCAGCCCTTCGTCCTCGCGCGGCGGGGCGCTCAGATCGGCCTCATAGACCCCGAAATCCGCCCGGATCTGCCGGTAAGGTGTCTGGGCCGGGATTTCGCTGGCCAGGCGGAAGCGCGCACAGCCGGTCAGGGTGATCAGATAGCGTCCGTCCGAGGTCTCGGCGAAACTGGTGATCCGGCCCGCGCACCCGACCGACGACAGGCTGGGCAGGCGGCGGGGGCCCGCCGTCGGCTGGACCATGCCGATGATGCGGTCGCCGGCCATCGCATCGTCGATCATGTTCAGATAGCGCGGCTCGAAGATGTTCAGCGGCAGCTGACCGCGCGGCAGAAGGATGGTCCCGGGCAACGGAAACACCGGAATCACCTGCGGCAGGTCGCTGGCCTTGACGTAACCCTGAGCCACGCGGCGCTCCCTCAGGCGAACAGAATGGAGGACAGGCGTCGGCGACCATCGCGGGCGACATCCGAGCCAGCACCCGCGGCTTCGAACACCGTCAGCAGCTGTTTGCGCGCGGCCTGATCGTTCCATTCGCGGTCGGCCGCGACGATGGCCAGCAGGCTGTCCACAGCCCCCTTGAAGTCGCCGCCGGCCGCCTGGGCCAGCGATAGATCGTAGCGGGCCTGATGATCGGACGGGTCGGCGGCGACGCGGGCCGCTAGGGCGTCGGCCTCACCCGTCGAGGCCGCGGACACCAGCGACAGCTGGGCGCGCAGGCTGACGACCTCGGCGTTCTTCGAGTCCGGTGCGGCCATGGCCAGGGTCTGACGCGCCTGATCGGCGTCGCCGTCGGCCAGATAGACCCGTGCCATGCCGGCGATGGCGCTCTCGTTCTCCGGCTCCAGCGTCAGGACCTGGGCATAGGCCTGGGCCGCGCCGCCGAGGTCGTTTAGCGACAGGGATTCCGCGCCCAGCGACAACAGCTGTTCGACATCCGAGTTGATGCCCGGTCCACCCGCCAGCTTGTCGATGAATGCTTTCAGCTGGCTTTCCGGCACCGCGCCCTGAAATCCATCGACAGGCTTGCCGTCGACGAAGGCATAGACCGTCGGGATGGACTGGACCCGCAGCTGGCCCGCATAGGCCGGGTTGGCGTCGACGTCGATCTTGACCAGCTTGACCTTGCCGCCGGCGGCCCGGACAGCCTTTTCCAGCATGGGTGTCAGGGTCCGGCACGGCCCGCACCAGGTCGCCCAAAAATCCACGATCACGGGCTGGACCTTGGAGGCCTCGACGATATCGGCCATGAAGCCGGCGTCTGAGCCGTCCTTGATCAGGTCATCGGACGCAGCTTTGGGGTCGGCGAAACTCATGAAACGATCCTGTGCAGACAAGCGGTAACGCGGCAACGGTCAGATGGTCGCGGCGGTGCCGAACCTCAAGAGCTCAGGACGGATCGGACCCCGCCCCGGCGGGGCTGAGCTTCCAGCGTATCTTGGTCTCGGCATCCGTGCGGGCCGAGCCGCGCACCACGATCTGGAGCGAGCGACGGGTCAGGCCCTCATCGACATGGACCGAAGGCTCGATAGCCACATCAGGCCCGTCGGTGCGGAACCACCAGCCCCGGCCCGAATGCCCGCGCAGCAGGATGGAGCGCCGGTCGCGCGCCAGCGAGGCCTGAACACCCGGCTCCAGCTGGAACCGCACGGCATAGGGGGCGGCGATGGGCCGGGCCGCCTCGCGGTGGCCGGGCGAGGGGTGCAGCCGCTCTTCGGCTCGCAGCTCGTCCAGCTTCTGATCCAGATACAGGCGACGCTGATGCAGCAGGCCGAACCGTGCGGCCCAGCCGTCGTGCTCGGCCTCCAGCCAGACGGCCGCCTCGCCGTCGCGGTGATTGACCTCGACATGCAGGGGCGGACCGATCAGGCGCGGCCCCATGACCTCGGCCTTCCAGCCGCCCAGCGGTTCGGCGATGGTGCTTTCGCCCAGCGTCAGGGTCGAATGACCGGGCGGCAGGCGCAGGCCCTGACGATCCAGCGCCTGGGGCGTCCAGCCGCAACCGGTGACCAGCCGATCCTTGCCGCACAGGATCTCCAGAGCCATGGGCTGGGCGCAGGCTGCGCCAGACCAGGGGCCACGCGCGGGCCCGGCCGTGTCGGCGATGACGGTCAGAAGGGGGCTCTGGATGCGGACGATGCCGCCCGCACTGCCGGATAGCGACGACGGGTGCACAGCGTCGTCATGCGCCCGCGCGGCGGCGACCCGCGCCGCCGTGGACGGCCCGCCGCCTTGCAGCGTGGCCAGTCGGCCATCGGGCAGGGCATGGATTCGAAGCGCGCGTGTCAGGCGCTGGATGGCGCGGCGTACAGGTTCAGGCGTCGGCTCGGATACCTGGCCCAGCACATCGCTCAGGGTCAGCAGGTCCAGCAGCAGCTCCATCCCCGCCTCGGGGCTGCGCGAGGCATGGGAGCCGTCGCTCAGGACCGTGCGACCGAGGGCGGCGGTCAGGCGATGCAGGGCGGTCCGGCGCAGGCCGACACCCGATTTTCCGGCCAGAGTGCAGCCCGCGACGGCCACGGCCGTCAGGCTGGTGGCCTGCTCGGCCAGGCTCGAGGGCGGACGCAGCAGTTGGCGGGCCTGACGGGCCAGCAGGTCGGCCAGTTTCAGCCGCTCGGCCTCGGTCGCGACCTGACCCATCCGCCGGGCGGCACAGGCCAGGTTGAAGGTGCGCCGCGCCAGAATGGCCGGGCTCCAGGCGAAGGGCGACCAGCGGGAAAAGGTGGTGGCCCAGGCCAGGGTCAGCCGAAGGGCCTCGCGCGCGCCGCGCTCCTCCTGCAGCATAACGGACGGCAGCCACTGGAAGCCGTGCAGTTCGACGGCAAAGGCGCGGTTGGGACTAGGCCGGTTCCACGGATCGTCGGGCGCGACGGCCTCCAGACTATGCCCTGCCAAGGTGAAGCGACCGCCCAGAACCAGACGCCCGGCCTCCGGGTCAACGGGGCGCGGATCACGCGGGCTGGCCGCAAATCCCTGCGCCGACTGGCCGCCCAGTGTCAGTGAATAGCCGGGCAGGCCGTACAGTTCGATCCAGAGCTGGCGGCTGAGCAGCCGTCCGGCGAGGGCAGGCCATTGGCTGAGGTCGCCGCTGGTCTGGCTTGCGCGGACCGGCGTACGAACCGGGGCCCCGCGCAAGCCGGGGATGGCGTCAGCGACCGCAGGCGGGGCCGCGTCCTGATTGTTCTGGCCCGGAATATTCACGCGGCTTTCAAAGCCGCGATGTTGGCGGCGTAAGCCGAAGGCCCGCCTTTGAACACGAACGAACCGGCGACCAGGGCATCGGCACCGGCGGACACGCAGGCCGCGGCATTGGCCGAGGTCACCCCGCCGTCGACCTGCAAATGTGCCTTTGAGCCTGCGTTATCCAGCAGGGCGCGGGTCCTTTCGATCTTCTTCAGCGTGCTGTCGATGAAGGACTGGCCGCCAAAGCCCGGATTGACCGACATCAGCAGGACCAGATCGACCAGGTCCACGACCTCGGCCACCACATCGAGGGGGGTGCCGGGATTCAGGACGACGCCCGCCTTGGCTCCCAGCTGGCGGATGCGCCCCAATGTCCGGTGCAGGTGCGGACCGCTCTCGGGATGCACGGTCAGGATGTCGGCCCCGGCCTCGCGATAGGCCTCCAGCCACGGATCGACCGGCGCGACCATCAGATGCACGTCGAACGGCAGGGTGGTGTGCGGCCGGATGGCCTTCACGATGTCGGGGCCCAGGGTGATGTTGGGCACGAAATGGCCGTCCATCACATCGACATGGATCCAGTCGGCACCTGCGGCCTCCAGGGCGGCGACCTCCTCGCCCAGGCGGGCGAAATCGCTGGCGAGGATCGACGGGCAGATCAGGGGCGCGGTCATGACGGGGGGATAGGACGGGACGCCCGCAGGGGCAAGCGCGGGCTTATACTGGAGGTGCCACAGCCGTATCGGCCAGCAGTGCCGAGAAGCGGCGGATGGCCTCGGCAGTCAAGTCAGGGTCATGGCGCATGGGCGGGGCCGAGGTCGGCTCGTCGAACGCATGCGTGCCCTCCGCGATCCAGGTCTCGACCTCGGCTCCGCAGTTGCGGACCATGGCATGGACCCGCTCGGCATTGCTGACGCTGGTCAGGTGATCGGTGCGCGAGATGACGGCCAGGGTTCTGGGACAGTGCGTCCAAGGCCGCATCCGGTTGAGGGCCGCGATGCCGATGTAGGGGTAGCAGAGGTAGACGGATTTC
Source organism: Brevundimonas sp. (assembly GCF_041919755.1). Lineage (GTDB taxonomy): Bacteria > Pseudomonadota > Alphaproteobacteria > Caulobacterales > Caulobacteraceae > Brevundimonas. Next base: position 188,996 of record NZ_JAYRTD010000003.1, read on the forward strand.
ACGCCGGTCAAGGCGACCTCATCGGGGTTCTGAACGCCCAGCGTGCCGGGCGTTCGTGGCGCGCTCATCGCCTCCATGATGCCCCAGCCGCCGTGGCTCCAGCCCGCCAGGACGATGCTTGAGGCGTTCACATCCGGTCGCAGCGACACACCTTGCAGCGCGGCCAGCACATCTCCTGCCCGCTTGTCGCCACGCAGCTGCAGGCCTGAGCAGACGGTGGCCAGGGCATAAGCCCGGCTCCAGCCGCGTGGCGCGTAGGAATCGACGATGAATGCCCGCCAGCCTCCGGCCTTGGCGGCCTCGGCGTAGAGCGGCAGATGCGGTCGCATTCCGCCGCAACCATGGAACAGGATGACGGCCGGACGCGGACGGTCGTCATCAGGCCCGACCTCGATCGTATGCGGCTCAAGCCGGGTCCAGCGGGCGGAGAGGGTGTCCATGAGCGCACCTTAGCCTTTGCCAAGCCGAACGAAAGCCACGCTCAAGCAGCGAGCCGCCGCGCGGCGAGCGATAGCGCCCCAGAGATCAGTGTCTGAAAACCCGCACGCCTGTGAAGGCCATCGCGATCCCTGCTTCGTCCGCCGCGGCGATGACCTCGGCGTCGCGCATCGAGCCACCGGGCTGGATCACCGCCGTGGCTCCGGCGGCGACGGCTTCCAGCAGGCCGTCGGCGAAGGGGAAGAAGGCTTCGGAAGCGCAGGCGGACCCATGCGCGAGCGAGTAGGCCAGGCCCTTGGCCTCACCCGCTTCCTTGGCGCGTATGGCGGCGATGCGGGCGCTGTCGCGGCGGTTCATCTGGCCGGCGCCGATGCCGGCGGTCTGGCCGTCCTTGGCATAGACGATGGCGTTGGACTTGACGTGTTTGGCGACGGTGAAGGCGAACAGCATGTCCTCGACCTCCTGCGGCGTCGGCTGGCGACGGGTGACGATCTTCAGGTCTTCGGGCTTGATCAGGCTGCGATCACGCGACTGGACCAGGAACCCCCCGGCCACGCTGCGGAACACCTCGCCCGGACCGTGCGGGTCGGGCAGGCCATCGGTGAGCAACAGGCGCAGGTTCTTCTTGGCGGCGAAGACGGCGCGAGCCTCCTCGTCGGCCCCCGGCGCGATGACGACCTCGGTGAAGATGTCGGTGATGGCACGGGCATCGGCTCCGTTCAGTGGGCGGTTGACGGCGATGACGCCGCCGAAGGCCGAGACGGCGTCGCATTCCAGCGCCCGGGCATAGGCCTCGCTCAGGTCGTTGCCGACGGCCACGCCACAAGGGTTGGCGTGTTTGACGATGACGCAGGCGGGCGCTTCGAACTCGGCAACCAATTCATAAGCCGCGTCGGCGTCGGCGATGTTGTTGTAGCCCAGTTCCTTGCCCTGAACCTGCTGGGCATGGGCGACGCCGGGGCGGGTCTCGCCGGTGCGATAGAAGGCACCGGTCTGATGCGGGTTTTCGCCGTAGCGCAAGGTCTGCGCCAGCGATCCGGCAATGGATTTGCGCGCCGGGGCGACGTCTTCAAGCTGACCGGCAAACCAGCCCGACACGGCGGCGTCATAGGCGGCGGTGCGGGCAAAGGCGCAAGCGGCCAGTCGCTTGCGCAGGGCCAGGGACGTCGTGCCGTCGGCCCTCAATGCTTCCAGCAGCTCGGCCACCGACGCCTGATCGACGCAGACGGCGACATAGCCGTGGTTCTTGGAGCCGGAGCGGATCATGGCCGGGCCGCCGATGTCGATATTCTCGACCACCGCATCGAAACCACCGCCTGATGCCACGGTCGCCTCGAACGGATACAGATCGACCCAGACGATATCGATCGGCCCGATGCCATGGGTCGTCATCGCCTCCGCATGATCCGCCGCATCGCGCACGCCCAACAGGCCACCATGGACGACGGGATGCAGCGTCTTGACCCGCCCGTCCATCATCTCGGGAAACCCGGTCAGATCGGCCACGTCCTTCACCGGCAGGCCGAACCCCGCGATGGCCGCGCGCGTGCCCCCGGTCGAAACCAGCTCGACGCCCAGATCGTGAAGGGTGCGCGCCGCCTCCTCCAGCCCCGTCTTGTCGGACAGAGAGATCAGAGCACGAGCAGGCTTCACCTTATCGGGCGCAGGCGGAAAATCGGGAGCGGCAGGCATGGCGGCATCCGTATCTGGAATGGGGTCGGGGAGACGCGCGGGGCTCTAGCACTGTCCGGGGCAGGGGAGAACCGCAGTCGATTAATGGGCGGGCAAAATCGGCAAGCGCCGCAATATCCGCCCGGCCACTAAAGCTTGCTCAACCTCTTGCGTGTCAGATGGTCGCTTGGGGTTGGGGTTTTTGCGATGTCGAACCGCGTCTTTCTGGCGGTCCTGAGTATTTTCTTTGCGTCCGTGGTGGCTGCGTCGGCTTCGGCGATGGCCCCGGAACCTGTGTTGCCGCCTGCCGCAGAGGCCGAGGCGCTGGCCCGGTTCGTGGAGCGTCGCGCCGCCTCGACCAGCTTCGCCGAACTGGAAACCTTTGGTCGCCGCGCCGCGACCCGACAGGATCGAGAGGGGCTGAACCGGCTGTATCACGTCACCTGGACGATCCTGAACCAGGGCGAGTTTGAGCGCGCCACCCGGTGGAACAACCGTCTGGCCGCCGCCGCCCAAGCCCAGGATGACAGACGCTATATCGAAATCGCGGCGCTGAACGCGTTGACCATTCGCTACGACCAGGGCGAGGCGGAAGCCGCCAACGCGATGAGCGCCTATGTAGAGGGCGGTCACGACTGGTTCGTTCGGGCACATGCGGCGCGACTGGTCGCGCTGAATCTGGTCGATCAGGGCCGGATCGGCGAGGGTCTGCAACTGCTCACCCGCGCCCAGGCCGAGATTCCCGCGCGCGACCCTTATGCCGACACGGCTCGCGCCGGCATCTGGGAGGTGGTCGGCATGGGGTTGAAGGATATCGACGACGTCGAGGGCGCGACCGCGGCCTTTCGCAAGTTCGAGATCGACTATTCCAATCCCGCCTATCCACGCCCCGATTTCGACAGCCTGTACAATCTGACGAAGATGGCCGTGCGCATGGGGGACCTGGAGCGGGGTCAAGCCTTTGCGGCCGCCCACAGTGCGGTGGCGTCCCGGTCGGACCTGCCTGCCTTGGCCATCTACGACGCCGCCCTGTGTGCCCTCGTCGCCGATGCCGGTGGACAGCCGAGAGGCGTACTAGGCTGTCTGGATCCGTACGGCGAAAATCTCGGAGACGCCGCCTTTCTGGCGCTGGACGTTCTTCCCTTGCGGGCGATCGCCAGGGCCAGGACGGGCGATGTGGTCGGGGCCACGCGCGATCTGGAGGTTCTGCGCGGGCTGGAGACCTCGGCGGGCGACGGATCGCGGCTGAGCGAGGTGCAGGCGGAAATCCTGTTCGCCCAGGGACGATCGGCCGAGGCCTTTGCCCTTCTGCGGCGTTTCACGGCCGAGCAGAACGTTGCGGATGCGCGCGCCTTTTCGGCCGGCGTCCATCAGGTGACCGGCGACATGCAGCAGCAGCTGGATGATCGCCGCACCCAGCTTGAAACGGCCCGGACCAAGACGCGCCTGCAATGGCTGGTCATCGCCGTCGGCGTCATCTTTCTGATTTGCGTCGGCGCGGGGCTGGTCTGGCAGATGCATCAGGGGCGACGCCTGAAGGCGGCCCAGGAGCGAGCCGAAGCCGCCAATCGCGCCAAGTCGGAATTCTTGGCCAATATGAGTCACGAAATCCGCACGCCGCTGAATGGTGTCGTGTCCATGGCGGACGCCCTGTCGCGTAAAAACCTGGACCGGAGTGCCCATGAGATGGTCGACCTGATCCGGTCTTCCGGGGCCACGCTGGAACGCCTGCTGACCGACATCCTCGACAGCGCCAAGATCGAGGCCGGTCAGGTGGCGCTGGAAGAGACAACGTTCGATCTGAAGCACACCGTCAACGACATCGCGCTGCTGTGGCGGGCCAAGGCGGAGGACCGGGGGGTCGCTCTCGTCTTCGAGCTTGATCCCGGTGCGCCGAAGTACGTGTCCGGCGATGCTGTGCGGCTTCGTCAGGTCCTGACCAATCTGGTGTCCAATGCGCTGAAGTTCACAGAGCAGGGCACGGTGACGATAAAGGTCACGGCGACGAACGCCGGCCGCATCGGATTCGAGGTGCGCGATACAGGCATCGGCTTCGACGCCGACCAGAAGGCCCGCATTTTCGGCCGTTTCCAGCAGGCTGACGGATCTATCACGCGACGCTTCGGCGGAACGGGTCTGGGCCTGGCCATCTCCGCCGCGCTGGTGGAACTGATGGGCGGCACCTTGGTGTGCGAAAGCACGCCTGGTCAGGGCTCGGTTTTCACTTTCGAGATCGACCTGCCAGAGGCGGCGGCACCGGTCGCGGCCTCCTCGTCCATCACGCCGGCGACCGACATCACCGGACTGCCCTTGCGCATCCTTCTGGCCGACGACCATCCGGCCAACCGGAAGGTGATCGAGATCATGCTGGGGGTCACGGCCATGGAGCTGGTGACGGTCGAGAATGGCCAGCAGGCGCTGGAGCGGTTCAAGTCCGACACCTTCGACATCGTGCTGATGGACATGCAGATGCCGGTCATGGACGGGTTGACCGCGACACGGGCCATCCGCGACGTCGAGACCGATCAAGGCAAAGATCGCACAGCCATTCTGATGCTGACGGCCAACGCCATGGCCGAACATGTCACCCAGAGCCTGACGGCCGGGGCGGACGGACATCTGACGAAGCCCATCACCATGAACGCCCTTCTGGCCGCCATGAGCGATGTTCTGGTCGGCAAGACCTGGCGCGAGGCAGCGTGAGGCCGGGCTTCACAGCGCGCTGAAATCCATCACCAACGGCTTCCGGCCCATCAGCATCAGCGTCTTGCGGAATGCTTCCTGCTCCAGCGCCGTCGTCGCCGTATTGGTCAGGGGGTGGAAGTTGACGATGTCCGCATCCCACAGAGCCTGATCCAGCACGAAGGTCACGCGGTGGTCGGTGTCGTTGATCAGGCCGAGCGCCGTGACCGACCCGGGGCGGACGCCCAGTGTTTCCCACATCAAGGCCTCATTGCCGAAGGACAGGCGGTCCGAGCCGATCAGGGCGGGCGCGCGCTTCAGGTCGATGACCGTGTCCTGCCGCGCCGAAATCAGCCACAGCCGCCCCTTCTTGTCCTTGAGGAACAGGTTCTTGGTGTGGGCCCCAGGCATGGCGGCCTTTAGTTCAAGTCCCTCCTCGACGCGGAAGACGGCGGGGTGGTCGTGGGTGGTCTGGGCGATGTCGTGCTCGGCCATCCAGGCCAGCAGGCGGTCGCGGTCATAGGCGGGCACATGGGTGGCATGGGGCGTCGGCTTGTCTTGGGTCATCATCGGTCGCTAGGAATGGTCCTGTCCTCGATACCCGCCGGAGATCGCCCGTGGAACTGGAATGCTATCCGATGTCGCAGCGGCCGCCGGACCTGGTGCCGGGCCGTCAGTCACGTGACTGGATGGACGCCTTCGCCAGTCGGCACCCCTATCGCTGCCTGCCGCTGAACATGGCCAATACGACGGGATGGGAAATCCTCTGCCCCTTCGGCTTCTCGGCAGAGTGGAACGGCGGCCCGGCCCAGTCCGACATCGTCGTGACGCCTGACCGGCCCGAGCCGGACGTGAAGCATTTCGTCACCTCGCACTTCACGCGCGGGGTCCTGACCATGCATCCGCAGTATCTGTTCCGCACGCCTCCGGGCTGGAGCATGACGTGCCAGGGCAGCCCGAACCATATCAAGGACGGCATCCAGGCTCTGGTCGGGGTGGTGGAGACGGACTGGCTGCCGTTCCCGTTCACGATGAACTGGATTTTCACCCGCCCTGGCAAAATCCGCTTCGACAAGGGCGAGCCCTTCTGTTTCATCACCATCGCCCAGCACAAAAAAGCGGAAGAGGCTCAGCCGGTGATCCGTTCGCTGGGCTCCAACCCGACCATGCAGGGCCAGTACGAGGCCTGGCTGAAACAGCGCAGCGACTTCAACAGCCGGCTGGCTTCGGGCGATCCCGAAGCGGCCAAGGAGGCGTGGCAGCGGTTCTATTTCAAGGGCGAACTGCCCGACCAGCTGGGCAAGGCCCCCGCGAGCCACACCAACAAGCGCCGGATGAAGATGCCGCGCATCGGCTGAAGAAAAAAGGCGGCCCCTTCGCAGGAGCCGCCCTTTCCGGTCTGATTTGTCGTCTGGCCTACATCGCCCGGGCGACGCGCGGACCGAGGTTGTCGATCACCTCGCGCGCATCGAAGGCGTTCGGATCGTTGGCGGGCTTGCGACCGCGCCCGATCACGATCTCGGACGTGGCTTCGTAGCGATCGATCTGACGGACATCGAAGTCGGGGCCGAACGGGTCGCGCCACGGGCTCCACAGACCCCGACGCGAATAGCGCCATGAGGGACCCCAGAACGGCGAGTACCGGTCGTAATAGAAGGGGTCTGTGCCGCCGGTCAGGCGCGTGTCGCGGTCGGTCGCGCGATTGACCGTGGTGAACCAGTCGCCGCCGTTTTCGACGGTGACTTCAGCCGCACGCAGCAGCAGCGACATCTCGACCTGATCGCGCGAGGTCACGGAGTTGCCGGCGAAGTTGACCCGGAAGCGGTCGCCTTCGATCCGCTGCTGGGAATAGCCGTATCGGCTGTCGGGGCTGGCGGGACCATAGGGCGTGGCCGTGGCGCAGGCCGAGAGGGCGAGCGCGGCCGTCGCCGCGAGCAGTACGGGCTTGATAAGACGCGTCTTCATGAAATTTCTCCTTGGCGAACCACGAAACGCCACGACAGTTGAACGACGGATGAACAGGCCGGTTCCTGCGGCCCTTCGTCCCCTACAGTCGCGTCAGGATAAGTACGCAGGCCGCCAGCAACAGCATGCCGGTCAAGACGCCGAATCCACGCCGGAATCGAGGCTCGGACATGCGCCGGGCCAGAGCGGCCCCGCCCAGACCGTAGGCTGACATGGACAGTATATCCATGCCGATGGTGGCGACAGCGAACAGGGCCAGCTGCGGCGCGGCGGGGCGGTTCACGTCCAGAAACGGCGGCAGGACGGCGGTGAAGAACAGCACGGCCTTGGGATTGGCGATCTGCACCATGAAGCCGTCGACCAGGGCGCTGCGACCGGGCCGTACCGTCGTGTCCTCGGGATCGGCAGCCGTGCTAAAGGCCCCGCGAAGGGACTTGATGCCGAGCCAGGCAACATAAAGGGCGCCGGCGATCGAGATCAGGCGAAAGGCCTCGGGGAAGGCCACGACCAGTGCGCCCAGGCCTAGCGCCGCCGCCCCGAACCAGACCAGGGTCGCGGCATTCATGCCGACGACGCCCAGCATGGCTCCGGCTTTGCCCCGCGCCACGCCATTGGCCACCGAGAACAGATTGGCCGGCCCCGGCGTGACGGCCATGACGGCCATCACCCCCAGAAAGGTGAGATACAGGTGCGGATCGACGGGCAGGCTGGCCATCAGGCCCTGTCGGGCCGTCCGATCGCGCGGTCAAGAGGGGGATCAGTCTTCGTCGGCAGCGGCGACCTCAGCCGCCGCATCAGCCATCTCGGCGTTTGCCTCGGCTGTGGCGGCGGCGATTTCGGCGGATGCCTCGTCCAGCGAATCCATCGCCTCGCCGACGGCATAGTCGGCCATCAGGCCATAGGTCGCCAGATGCTCGGGATCGTTGGACGCCCAGGCACCGTTGCTGGCCACACCCTGGGCCGTGGCGAGAGCACTGGCCACATCGGCCTGGCTCATGGCGTCCGAGACAAGCGCCTCGACGTCGATGTCGGCTAGGGCTTCGGCGGCGATGGCGGGGGCGACCTGGCTGGCCAGGGTTGTGAAGGCGGCGATGTCCGGCTGATATTCGGTCCAGAGGGCGGCGATCCGCTGGCCCTTCTGTTCCTCGGTCAGGCTGGCATCTTCGGAAATGGCCTCGGCGCGTTCGCCGAAGGTCTCCATCCGGGCTTCGAAGGCCTCGGCGGCGGCTTCCAGCGCTTCTTCGGAGGGGCCGCGCACGTCACCGGCGACGGCGGCGGAAATCGGCAGCAGGGCCAGGGCGGCGGCGAGGGACAGGGCCTTGATCATGGTGGCGCTCCTTGTGGATGCGCTCAAGCTCTGCCCATAGCGGTGCGATCTCAAGTGAAATCGCGGTAAGGCGGCGGGGCGAGGCCCCACCGCCCTGATTATGCGAGATTTACTGAGCCGTCGCGGGGGCTGCAGGTGCAGCCGCAGCCGCGAGGATGTCGTCCTTGACCTTGGCCGGAGCGCCTTTGACCTCGGCGGTGATCATGGGGATCATTTGCGCCATCTGGGCCTGCTGCTCGGCAGGGGCCGAGGCGGACTGCGCTGTGATGAAGGCGGCGACTTCGTCGGCGAAGGTGTCGGCGTCCGGTTGATAGCGAGCGGCGATGGCGTCCAGATCAGTATTGGCCCTGGCCGTATCTCCGGCCGCGGCGGTCACGGCCGCCTGCATCTCTCCGCCCATCTGCTGCATGCGCGCGCCGAACGCTTCAGCCTTCGCTTCGAATGCCGCCTCTTCGGCGGACGGGGCGGGAGCGGCCGGAGCGGCGGGCGCGGGCGGCGGCGTTTGCGCCATGGCGGGCGCGGCGAAGGCGAATACGGCCGAGGCGGCCAGAACAGCGCGGAATGACATAGAGAAGGGTCCTGAAATCATTGGGCGGAGCCCATGCTCCTGAGCCCAAGGTGGCGCCATTTCACGGCGAGGGCGAGATCATTTGTGGCAGGCGTCAATCCTGATTGCGCTTTGTCCGCTTGCCGAGCACCCGCAGACGCAAGGCGTTCAGCTTGATGAAGCCCTCGGCGTCATGGTGGTCATAGGCCTGAACGCCCTCCTCGAAGGTGACCAGGTCCTGATCATAGAGGCTCTGCTCGCTCTCGCGGCCGATGATGGTGACATTGCCCTTGTAAAGCTTGACGCGAACGGTGCCGGAGACGTTCGCCTGAGAGTGATCGATGGCGGCCTGCAGCATCTCGCGCTCGGGGCTGAACCAGAAGCCGTTGTAGATCAGGTGGGCGTATTTGATCGCCAGCTCGTCCTTCAGGTGCATGGCCCCGCGATCCAGGGTGATCGACTCGATGCCCCGGTGCGCGGCCAGCAGGATGGTGCCGCCGGGCGTTTCATAGACGCCGCGCGACTTCATGCCGACGAAGCGGTTCTCGACCAGATCGAGCCGACCGACGCCATTGTCGTGCCCCAGCTGGTTCAGCTTCGTCAGGATCGTGGCGGGCGACATGGCCTCGCCGTCGATGGAGACGGCGTCACCCTTCTCGAAACCCAGGGTGAAGACGGTCGGCTTATCGGGCGCATCCTCGGGCGCGATGGTGCGCTGGTGCACGAACTCGGGGGCTTCGACCGCCGGGTCTTCCAGAACCTTGCCTTCTGAAGATGAGTGCAGAAGGTTGGCGTCTACGCTGAAGGGCGCCTCGCCGCGCTTGTCCTTCGAGATCGGGATCTGGTGCTTTTCGGCGAAGTCCAGCAGGGCCTCGCGGCTGCGGAATTCCCACTCGCGCCACGGGGCGATGACGTGGATGTCCGGATCGAGGGCATAATAGCCCAGCTCGAACCGGACCTGGTCGTTGCCCTTGCCGGTCGCGCCGTGACAGACGGCGTCGGCCCCGACCATCTTCGCGATCTCGATCTGGCGCTTGGCGATCAGGGGCCGAGCGATGGAGGTGCCCAGCAGATACTGGCCCTCATAGACGGTGTTGGCGCGGAACATCGGAAAGACGAAGTCGCGCACGAACTCCTCGCGCAGGTCGTCGACGAAGATGTTCTCGGGCTTGATGCCCAGCTTCAGGGCCTTCTCGCGGGCGGGAGCCAGTTCCTCGCCCTGGCCCAGGTCGGCGGTGAAGGTGATGACCTCGGCCTGATATTCGGTCTGCAGCCATTTCAGGATGATCGAGGTGTCCAGACCGCCGGAATAGGCGAGGACGACCTTCTTGACGGGCTTCTTGGCGGCTGCGGACATGGCGTGATCCCTGGAAAAACGCGGGGAGGCGTCTCTGGCCGCGCTTAAACGGCCAGATCGTGGTCAATGCAAGTCCGCGTCTCTGCCGAAGGTTGTCCCCACGTCAGCCGGGCTTTAGGACAGACGGGTTACCGCGACCGAAAGCCGACCATGCCCGACCAGACCGACAAACAGACCTTCTCCGATCAGGACGCCCTGGATTTCCACCGCGTCCCGACGCCGGGCAAGATCTCGATGGCCCCCACCAAGCCGATGGCGACGCAGCGCGACCTGAGCCTCGCCTATTCGCCCGGCGTGGCCATTCCGGTTCTGGCTATCGCCCAGGATGCGGACCTGGCCTATGACTATACGGCAAAGGGCAATCTGGTCGCCGTCATCTCCAACGGCACGGCCATCCTGGGGCTGGGCAACCTGGGTCACATGGCTTCCAAGCCGGTGATGGAGGGCAAGTCGGTCCTGTTCAAACGGTTCGCCGATGTCGATAGCTTCGACGTCGAGGTGAAGACCACCGATCCGGACGAGTTCATCACCGTCGTCAAGAACATCGGCGACACCTGGGGCGGGATCAATCTGGAGGACATCAAGTCCCCGGAATGTTTCGTGATCGAAAGCGAGCTGCAGGACCTGCTGGACATCCCCGTTTTCCACGACGACCAGCACGGCACCGCCATCATCTCGACCGCCGGCCTGATCAACGCCGCCCATATCGCGGGCAAGAAGCTGGAAGACCTGAAGGTCGTTCTGGTCGGGGCGGGCGCGGCTGGTCTGTCGTCCATCGCCCTGATGAAGGCGGTCGGGGTGCGGGCCGAAAACACCGTCATTCTGGACCGCGACGGCGTGATTTACAAAGGCCGCGACAACGTCGATCAGTGGAAGGCGGCCCACGCCACCGACACGCCGCACCGCACGCTGGCCGAGGCCATGGTCGGGGCCGACGTCGTCCTAGGCCTGGCCGCAAAGGGCGCGATCACCAAGGAGATGGTGGCCTCCATGGCCCCCAATCCGATCATCTTCGCCATGGCCAATCCGGATCCGGAAATCACGCCCGAAGACGTGGCCTCGGTGCGCTCCGATGCCATCATGGCCACGGGCCGGTCGGACTATGTGAACCAGGTCAACAATGTCCTGGGCTTTCCCTACATCTTCCGCGGCGCGCTGGATGTGCGGGCGCGGCAGGTCAATCACGAGATGAAGGTGGCCTGCGCCCAGGCCCTGGCCGCTTTGGCCCGCGAGGACGTGCCGGACGAGGTCGCCGCCGCCTACTCCGGCCGCAAGCTGAAGTTCGGGCCGGACTACATCATCCCCACACCCTTCGACCCGCGCCTGATCTGGTACATCCCACCCTTCGTGGCCCAGGCGGCGATGGATACGGGTGTGGCGCGTCGCCCGATCCCCGACATGGACGCCTATCGCGCCCAGCTGCGCGAGCGGGTCGACCCGTCCGCTGCGCTGATGCAGAAGATTTCCTCCGCCGTCCGGGCCGCCCCGAACAAGCGCGTGGTCTTTGCCGAGGGCGAGGAGGCGACGGTCATCCGCGCCGCCTGGGGCTTCAAACAGGCCGAGCTGGGCACGCCGATCCTGGTGGGGCGCGAGGATCTGATCCGTCAGAATGCCGCCGAGGCCGGGTTGGATTTCGACGCCTTGGGCATCGAGATCGTCAACGCCCGCGTGTCCCACAAGAACACCGAGTACACCGACTTCCTGTACGACAAGCTGCAACGCCGGGGCTATCTGCGCCGCGATGTGCAGCGGATGATCAATCAGGACCGCAACTATTTCGCGGCCTCCATGGTGGCGCGCGGCGATGCCGATGCGGTGGTCACCGGCTCGACCCGCAATTTCAACATGGTGCTGAAGGAGGTCCGGCGCGTTCTGGACGTCAAGGAACGGATGATCGGCCTGTCGATCATGCTGGCCAGGGGCCGGACCCTGTTCGTGGCTGACACCTCCATCCATGAACTGCCCGATGCCGAAGAGCTAGCCGAGATCGCCATCCAGGCGGCGGCGACCGTGCGTCGCCTGGGCCGTACGCCGCGTGTGGCCTTCCTGTCCTACTCGACCTTCGGCAATCCGCCCGGCGACCGGGGCGAAAAAGTGCGCGAGGCGATCCGCATCCTGGATCGCAAGGGCGTCGATTTCGAGTACGAGGGCGAGATGCCGCCCGAGCTGGCGCTCGATCCAGAGGCGCGCGCCAACTACCCCTTCATGCGGTTGAGCGCGGACGCCAACGTCCTGGTCATGCCGGCCATTCACTCCGCCTCGATTTCGACGCGGCTGGTCCAGGCTCTGGGCGGGGCGACGGTGATCGGTCCTCTGCTTGTCGGGCTGGAGAAGTCGGTCCAGATCGTCAGCCTGGGAGCCTCGGTGTCGGAAATCATCACCGCCGCCACTTTTGCCGCCTACGACGGCGTGGAGGTCAACGAGGGCTAGCGCCTGCCTCCGGCTGGCGGGCCAGGCTGCGACGCTCGGCCGCCAGCCGGATCCATTCCAGAAGGCAGAAGACGACGGCGATACCGCCCAGCGCGGCGGCGAACAGGAAGACCGGGGCGAACCCTTGGTTCTCGATCATCTCGCCCAGAGCGCCACGCCCCAGGGTCCCGATCAGCAGGGCCAGCGACGTGAAGACCGCGAACTGCACCGCGCCGAACATCCGGCTGGACAGGGCCGACAGATAAGCGACGAAGGCTGCGCCCGCAAAACCGCCCGCGATGTTCTCCCCCGCGATGGCCAGCATCAGCCGCGCCATTGGTTCGCCCGCGCCGAAGGCTCCGAAAAGGGCGTACAGGCCGGTCGCCTCCATGAAGCGGCCGATCATTGGCGCGCCCATCGCCAGGTCCACGAACAGAAGATTGGTCGCCGCGGCCAGGATCGCCCCGATCAGCAGGGACGCCATCCGCCCTATGGCCAAGAGCGCCCAGCCGCCCAGGCCGATGCCGATGATGGTCATGATAACGCCGAAGGTCTTGGAGGCCAGCGCCACCTCGCTCTTGGTGTGGCCCAGCGCCCCGCCGGTGTCGCCCATGTAGAAGGGAAAGGCGAAGGGACCCCATACGCCGTCGGTGATGCGATAGGTCAGGATCAGGCCCAGCACGATCAGCGAGCCCCAGCCCAGCCGCCCCATCAACTCGACCAGCGGGGCGAGGATTGCGTCATAGAGCTTCGTCAACACCGGCCGATCGCCTGGCGCCGGCGTGGCCACCTTGCCGCGCCAGACCACCACCCCGGCCAGGGCGCAGGGCAGCAGGACGGCCGCGGCGATGATCCAAGGCCCCCAGGTGCCGGTGAACTCGCCCGCGCTGGGGGCTGGTGTCGTGGTCAGGGCCGTGACCATGAAGCTGACCAGCATATAGGCCGCCCAGGCCCAGGCGGCGAGCGTGGCGATCAGGGCGATCTGGCGCAGACGGGGTGATCCCAGCCGCTCCCTGGCGATGGCCTGGGGCGGTGCAGGCGCGGGCTCGGGCGCGATCAGGGTGCCCAGCACCCCGAGACCCATCAGGATGCCGCTCAGCATATAGGTGACGGGCCAGCCGACCGCGTCGGCCAGCAGCAGGCTGCCTGCGCCGCCGACCAGCGCCGCGCTGCGCGATCCGAATTGATAGATGGTGGACAGCAGGTCCAGCGGGGCACCCGGTCCTGCCACCTCGATCCGCCAGGTGTCGATGACGATATCCTGGGTCGCCGATGCAAAGGCAGCGAGCGCCGCTGCGCTGGCGAGGGGCACAAGGGCACCGCCCTCGGGGTTAGAGAAGGCGATCACGAACAGGGCTCCGATCACCACGATCTGACAGCCGATCAGCCAGCTGCGTCGACGGCCCAGTCGCTTTCCGATCAGGGGGGGACGGAGGCCGACCAGGGGCGACCACAGGAACTTGAAGGCCGCGAAAAGCCCGACCCAGGACAGGATGCCGATCGTCGAGATTGCGACGTCGGCCTCGGTCAGCCAGGCGTTCAGCGTGCCCAGCACCATGGTGATGGGCAGCCCGGCCGAAAAACCGAGCAACAGCATGGCCAGGGTGCGCCGATCGCGAAAGGCGACCTTGATGACGCTCAGACCCTTGGGCGTGGTGTCGGTGGCGGCGACAGGCTGGGTTGTCACGCTAGCAGGGGTGTCGTTCATTCGGTCGGCGTCTCCGGCAGACGCCCCCCGCGTCCTCAAGTCAGACGGCGACCTTGGCGCGGACGTCCCGGTTCGTCCAGCGGGCAAGTGTGGATCGCAGCGCTTCCAGCTCCAGCGGCTTGACCAGATGGTCGTCCATCCCGGCTTCCAGACAGGCCCGGCGGTCCTCGGCAAAGGCATTGGCGGTCAGGGCGATGATCGGTGTCCGGTCACCGGTCGCACGGATGGCGCGCGCGGCCGTGGGGCCATCCACACCGGGCATGCGCATGTCCATCAGCACCAGATCGTAGCGGGCGCGTTTCAGGGCCGCGATGGCCTCGGCCCCGTTGGCGGCGGTCTCCACCGCGCAACCCTCGCGCTTCAGCAGGGTGCTGGCCAGCAGGGCCCCGACCGGATTGTCCTCGACCAGAAGCACACGGGTTCCCAAAAAGCGCGAGGGGACGACCCGGTCGTCCTCCGACGGGGTCTGGCGCAGGCCGGTCGTGCCGCTGCTCTGGCCGATAGCCGCCAGCACGCGTTCGGCCAGGGAGGCGCGGCGCAGAGGCTTGATCAGATAGCCGTGGAAGCCGGCCGAGCGGTAGGCGGCGATCCGCTCCCGCTCCTCGGGTTTCAGCAGGACGATGGCGCGAACACCTGCGGGATGTGGCACCAGGACATGGCCCTCGGGACGGGCGGCATGATCGATCAGGACGACCGGCGCGTCGGCGCGCACCTGACCGCCGGACGCCTCGATCTGGGCTGTGGCGGCGGCGCGGACAAAGGGGTCGGGGCTGACGATGCCGACCGCGCGGCCTTCAAGCTCGCGCAGTCGCTGTGGGCCCTTGGCGGCAGGAAAGTCGGCGGTGAAGCGGAAGCGGGCACCCGGGCCGTCGGGGCGATCGGACACCTCCACCTGACCGCCCATCGCATCAGCGAGACGACGCACAACCGCCAGACCCAGACCGGCCCCACCGAAGCGCGAGGCGTCGGAGGCATCGACGTGGCCGAATTCCTCGAAGATGCGGGTGCGGGCCTCCGGCGGCACGCCTGGGCCCGTGTCGTCGATGACGAACGACAGCCGGGGTTTCGAGGCCGGTCCGCCCGCGCGTTCGACGCTGATGCGGACGCCGCCCGTCTCGGTGAACTTCACGGCATTGCCGGCCAGGTTGAAGAGCACCTGTCGCAGCCGCCCCTCGTCACCGACGATGTCGGCCGCGTCCGCGGCGACCGACCAGGCGATCTCCAGTCCGCGCTCATGGGCACGCGGGCTGAGCAGTTCGGCCACACCGCGCACCAGGGCTTCCAGATCGACGGGTGCGGAATCGAACTCCAGCTTGCCCGCCTCGAGCCGGGCGTAGTCGAGCAGGTCGTTGACCAGCCCCAGCAGATGTTCGGCCGACGACCGCGCAGCCTCGGCATAGGCGCGCTGGGCCCCGTCCAGCTTGGTCCGCGACAGCAGACCCAGCATGCCGATCACCCCGTTCAGAGGCGTGCGCATCTCATGGCTCATCAGGCGCAGGAACTGGTGCTCGGGCGCGGTTGCGCCATCGGTATCTGATTGGGACCCGGTCTGCCGCGCCATCGTGATCTCCTCAATCCGACAATGCGCGCAAACCTCTTATATTTCGTTCAGGGGTTTGGCGCGGCGGCGCAGACCTGTCCGCAAGATGATTTCGATGCGTCCGGAAGCGGATCAAATGCGATCGTCAATCGTTGGCGTTCGAGAGGGGCTTGCCGCGTATGACTGAGCGTAACAATGTGTGCTCGTCGCGGATCTAGCACACGTACTGTGTGCAGAGGGTGTTGAATGCTCACGCCGAAGGAAATGCTCTGCTTGTCAGGCGTTGCGAGGCATCTTCAAGCCGACGAGATCGCTCGCGAACTCGGCCTTTCCCCCAAAACCGTCGAAACCCACTTGGCGAACATTCGTAAGAAGCTGGGTGTTTCAAGCAGTCGTGGTGCCGTCAGGCGGGTGTTTGGCGATAGCCTACAGACTGAACCCGTAGAGGGTTTTTCCTCGATAGCGCCTGAGAATGGCGATCTTCATTCTGACCGCCTCAACGGCGGAGGTTGGTATGCCGAGGACCATCAGACGAGTGCCGGAATGGTATACGCGGGACTGGTCGCCCGCGACGGCGCGCAACGAAATGAGCGCCATGCGGTGGGAGGATCTGGAGACTGCGATCGACACACTGATCTCAAACCCAGACAGGAGGCACAAGCCCAAGCACATCGTCCGGACGCTCTGGCTGGCAAGTTCGGACATGCCGGCGATGGACCTGCTCCAGCGTCTGCTGGTGACCTTGGCGCAAGGCTTGGATCCGACGCGACCGTACGGCGCGAGTACGGACGAAGCGATGATCCCGACAATGGCCAGCGGCCACCTGCCAAGATGGAGCTACACCGACCTGGAGGTCGCCCTGTCCTACACCTGGTCGGGCATGGCGCTGGAGATAGCGATAGCCCGTCATCACGACTGCCTGATGTTTCGGGACGACCGCTTGTCGGGCGCGGCGACAGCGCGCCAGCTGATGCTGCTCGTCAACGGTTTGCCCACCCCGAGGATCGACCACAGCCAGAGGCTGGTATCAGCCGGAGTGAGCACGGCGCGGGCGGCCTGACACCCGAGCTATTATTCAGGCTTCTTGTCCTCATGGGCACCATCCTCGGGTTGACGATTCTCGCCCTAGGCCTCTTAACAATGCAGCATTTCTCGCTTAGGTTGCAGGACCTGCTATTTCAGTAGGCGAGGAGCTAGCTATGAAACGCATTGAAATGGCCCGCGGCACAGCAGCCGGCGTGGCAGACACCTTGTTCCAGACTGAAGACGCCATAGACCGCGCCATGAGCCAGATTGCCGTTTTCGCTCAGGTCCTGCCTGTTGCAGGAAAGGAAGCGGGTTTTGCCGCCACGCGCGGACAGGCCGTTTACGAGCGGCTGGCAGAGGCCATGGTTGCTCAATCTCAAGCTCGCGCCAAGATTGTGCAGGTCCACGAGCTTCTTGCTGAACTGAAGGCGGATTCGCACATGCGTACCGTTGCCATAGGCGGGGGATCGAAAGACACGCCGGTCGGCGGCACGATCCCGCCCGGAAACCATCTTGCCGTGGTGCACGCCGTCGGGTGATGCTGTCGGGGCGAGGGCCCCGTGATTCATGTAACGCTTGTCGAATGGTACGGTCTCGGAGCGCTTCTGCTCGTCTGCCTAATTGCGGTTTGGCGAGGAGGAGTGCCTGAGCGGCGTACCGCGATGATCGTGGCTGCATGCTGGGTGGCTTCAGTAATAGTCGACAACGACGGCTCACGTGGCGTGCAGTGGGCAATCCTGGGGGTGGACGTATTTCTGGGGGCATGGCTTGTGGTGCAAGCCCTGAGATGCAATCGCGCCTGGCTGTTCTGCGCCGCAGGAGCTCAGATATTGATACTGCTCACACATGTGGGCTTCGCACTGACGCCTGCGATGATGCAGGAGGGCTTCTTCAGCGCCTACTACGTCTGGAGCTATGTCGTGCTAGCGGCGGTGGCGGTCGGCAGCCTTTCACGACGGCGCATGGATACGACACCAAGTCAGTTGTAGCGGCCTGTCAATAGACCGGCGTGTTGTGACGGGCGGTCTGGCGTTCGAAGTCACCTTGGGCCCCGACCGTGGTGCGGCGATAGATCAGGGCCTCGGCGATGTGGCGGCGCAGCACGCCTTCGCAGCCGTCCAGATCGGCGATGGTGCGGGCCAGCCTCAGTGTCCTGGTCCAGCCGCGCGCCGTTAGCCCCCCGGCCTCTCCCGCCCGCATCAATAGCGCGCGCCCCGCCTCGTCCGGCCGGGCGAAGCGGTCCAGCGTCTCGCCCGAGGCGCGGGCGTTGATGGCCTGATCGCGGGCGATGTCCGGATCGATCCCGGCGGCGCGCAACCGATCTTCCTGCATGGCGCGGGCGGTCTGGACCCGGGCCGAGGCCTCGGCCGTGCCCTCGGACGGCGGCGGCAGGGCCATGTCGGCGGCGGTCACGGGCGGAGTCTCCACTGTCAGGTCGATGCGGTCGAACATCGGGCCGGAAATGCGGTTCTGATAGTCCCGCTGGCAGCGTGGAGCCTTGCCGCACGCCCCGCGTCCGCCGCCGCCCAAGCCGCAGCGGCAGGGATTCATGGCGGCGATCAGCTGGAACCGCGCCGGATAGCGGACATGCGCATTGGCCCGAGCCACCACGATCTCGCCTGTCTCCAGCGGCTGGCGAAGACTGTCGAGCGCCTGGGCCGAATACTCCGGCAGTTCATCAAGGAACAGCACGCCGTTGTGGGCCAGCGACGCCTCGCCCGGCTTGGCCTTGTGCCCGCCACCCGTCAGCGCGGCCATGGAGGCGGAATGGTGCGGCGCGCGGAACGGCCGTTCGCGGGTCAGGGAGCCGCGCTCAATCATCCCGGCCACCGACCAGACCATGGAGGTCTCCAGCAACTCCTTGGGCGTCAGCGGCGGCAGAAGACCGGGCAGGCGCGCCGCCATCATGGACTTGCCCGATCCGGGCGGGCCGACAAACAGCAGATTGTGGCCTCCGGCGGCGGCGATCTCCAGCGCCCGTTTGGCGCTTTCCTGACCCTTGACCTCGCGCAGGTCGGGCACGCGTACACCGTCGCGCATGGCCCCCGGCTCGGGCCGCCGCAGGACCTGGGCGCCCTTGAAGTGGTTGACCAGCCCGATCAGGGATCGCGGGGCCAGCACGGCGACATCGCCGGCCCAGGCCGCCTCCGGCCCGTTGAACTCCGGACAGATCAGGCCCAGTCCCATGGCGTCGGCGGCCACTGCGGCGGGCAGCGCCCCGCCCACCGGCGCGATCTGCCCGTCCAGCCCCAACTCGCCGATGGCGGCCCAGCCGTTCAGAGCATCGGGCGGAATGACCCCCATGGAGGCCAGCAGGGCTAGGGCGATGGGCAGGTCGAAATGGCTGCCCTCCTTGGGCAGGTCGGCGGGGGCCAGGTTGGCGATGATCCGCTTGGACGGCAATGCCAGTCCTATGCCCGCGAACGCCCCGCGCACCCGCTCCCGGCTCTCGGCCACCGCCTTGTCGGCCAGGCCGACGATGGTGAAGGACGGCTGATCGCTGGACAGCTGCTGAACCTGGACGTCCACGCGTCGGGCATCCACCCCCTCGAAGGCAACCGTGACGACACTGGCGACCATGACCCGCTCCCGCTATCCGCGAGAGAACGAACCATGAACTCAACCTGATTGCAAGAGCGCGGTTATGCCGACGGGATGCGCCGTGTCTCTACGGCGTCCCACATCAGGGCGGCGGCATCGACGCCGCTGAATTGCTTCAACTGCTGCGCCCCTGTTGGAGAGGTGACGTTGATCTCGGTCATCCAGTCGCCGATCACATCGATGCCGACGAAGATCAGGCCGCGCTCTCTGAGAGTCGGGCCGATGGCGGCGCAGATTTCCAGATCGCGCGGGGTCAGTTCGACAGGCGCGGCCGTGCCGCCGACACGCAGGTTGGAGCGGACCTGATCCTTCAGCGGCACGCGGTTGATGGCCCCGACGGGTTCGCCGTCGACCAGCAGGATGCGCTTGTCGCCCGCTGACACCGCCGGCAGGAATTTCTGGATCACCACTGGGTCGCGCGATCCGGTGGCGTGAATCTCGATCAGGGCCTCTAGATTGGGGTCGTCCGCCTTCAGCCGCACGACGCCAGAACCGGCCGCGCCGTGCAGGGGTTTCAGCACCACATCGCCGTGCCGTTTGTGGAAGTCGACCAGGGCGACCGGGTCCGAGCTGATCAGGGTCGGCGGGGTCAGGTCTGGGAAGTGGGTGACCAGCAGCTTTTCGGGCGCGCTGCGGACCTGGGCCGGATCGTTGACGACCAAGGTCTGGGGGTGAACCGTCTCCAGCAGATAGGTGGCCGTGACATAGGCCATGTCGAAGGGCGGATCCTGACGCATCAGGATGACGTCGACGTCACGGCCGAGGTCCAGCTTGACCTCCTCGCCGAAGGTGACGTGGTCGCCCTGAACCTGCCTCAGCGTCACCGGGCGGGCGCGGCAGTACAGGCGGCCTTCGTCCAGGGCCAGGGTACGGAAGTCATAGACCCAGAGCGAATAGCCCCGGTTCTGCGCCTCCATCGCCATCAGCCAGGTGGTGTCCGAGGCGATGTTGACCCCTTCGATGGGGTCCATCTGGATGGCGACTTTCATGAGCTCGGTCCTCGACTGCGCAGCCCAGACTAATGGGCAGGCGGGGCGGGCGGCGCAAGGCGGATCGACCTAGTTCAGCCGCATCCGGACCCGGTCGAGGGTGATCTGGCGGCGTGCAGCCAGAGGGTCGTCCAGGGTGCGGGCCTGGGCCAGGGCGGCCAGCGCGCCTGTCAGGGCTCCCTGTTTCTCGCGCGCGGTGGCGACGTCCAGCCACGGGCGGTGATCCTCGGGATCCAGCAGAGCGCAACGAAGGGCGGACCGCTCGGCCCCTTCGTAATCATGGGCGTGGATGGCGCGGACGAAGACCATGTTCTGCAGCCGGATCAGGGCCTCGCGGTCGCTGACCGGGGCCATCAGCAGATCCAGCCGGTCGGCGACGTGGGGCGTGAGGCCCGCCCGCAGCGCGCGACGGCTGAGCTCGGACGGCAGGACCAGCCGACCCTGGCTGAAGGGATCCAGGGCGACCGGCCCCTCGGAGGTTTCGACCCGCAACAGGAAGTGGCCGGGAAAGTCCACGCCATCGGCCCGCAGGTCGTTGCGCCGGGCGGCATCCAGATAGAAGACGCTGAGCGCCGCCGACAGCCCGCGCCTGCGCTCGGCGATGTCGATGACGTCGGTATTGGCCGGGTCCTCGTGATGGAGCAGATCGCCGTTCAGGCGGAAGTCGCCGCACATCGTCTCGGACAGGGCGTCGTCCGGGCCGTCCTCGATGAGCCGCTCGGCCAGGCGTTCGGCGGCGCGGTCGGCCAGGGCGCGAACGGGGGCGGGATCGCGCAGCGGGGCGTCGTGGATAGCGCAGGCGATGGCGGCGTCCAGAAGCGGAAAGGCGTCGTCCTCGGCCTGACCGGCCTGGGTCAGTACTTCGATGGCCTCGTCGCGTGTCATGCCCCGGCCCCTCCCGGCCCTTGCGTTTCAGCCCCTCCCCATGGGCTCTATGCCGCGACGATGAACCGGAAACCTTCCGGGTGCCAGCGCCACAATATCGATCCGCAGCAGATGACCGGCCAAGCTGGGTCTTTGGCGCAACACCGCGCGACCGGCGGATAGCAGGCGGTCGTACTGGTCCGGGCCTATGGCGAGCAGCGCCCGATCGACCGTGGCGCGGCGCTTGACCTCGACGACCGCCAGCGTCTTGCCCCGGCGGGCCAGGATGTCGATTTCGCCGGCGCGGGTCTTCAGGCGAAAGCCGAGCAACTGATAGCCCTTCATCATCAACCAGACCGCCGCCAGCCATTCGGAGCGGTGACCCTGGCGGTGGGCGTCGCGGCCCAGGGTCATGCGCCAGCCCTGCTTGGCCCGCGCGACGGGGGCGGGTTTCAGCCGGGGGGCTTTGCGGCTCACCGGCCCTGCATCTCCAGCGCCCGCTTGTAGAGCGGCTTGCGGGGCAGGTTGAGCGCGCGGGACACCTCGGCGGCGGCCTCGCCCGGCGGCAGGCGGGTCATGGCCTCGGCCAGGGCGGCATCGGTATCAGCCTCGCTGGCGACCTCGACCTCGCCCGGGCCGATGACGATGACGATCTCGCCCTTGGGCGACTGGCAGCGGGGGTCGGTGGCCAGCTCATCCAGCGTCCCGCGCACGCACTCTTCATAGAGTTTGGTCAGTTCGCGGGCGACGGCGGCGGGGCGGGGGCCGAGGACGGCGGCCATGTCGGCCAGACTGTCGGCCAGGCGCGGCCCGCTCTCGAAAAAGACCAGGGTCTGGCGTGTGGTGCGCAGCTCTTCCAGCGCCGCCCGGCGGGCACCGGATTTGGGCGGCAGGAAACCCGCGAAGGTCACGCGGTCTGCGGGCAGGCCCGCGATGCACAGGGCGGCCAGCAGGCTGGAGGCGCCGGGGATGGGGTGGACCGGCAGGCCCTCGGCGATCACCGCCCGGGCCACGACGAAGCCGGGGTCGCTGACCAGGGGCGTGCCCGCATCCGACACCAGGGCCACCACCGCGCCTTCGCGCAGCTTTTCGATGGCCAGTTCCGCCGCCCGGGCCGAGGCATGGTCGTCGCAGCGTTCGAGTTTAGCCTTGAGGCCATAGGCCGACAGCAGCTTGCCGGTAACGCGCGTATCCTCGGCCAGGACCAGATCGGCGGCGGCAAGCACGTCCAGCGCCCGCAGCGTCATGTCGCGCAGATTCCCGATCGGCGTGGCCACCAGATACAGGCCGGGCGAAACCAGGCGCGGCGGCGGAGCGGTAGGCGGAAAGGTGGAGGGCTCGGTCATCTGCCTCGAACCTGCCAGCGTGGGCGGTCAGGGTCGAGAGTCTTCATGGCGCTCGAGAAAAGTGCGGACGCGTGTTTCGGGTGAAACTGAGCTTAGCCGCGCGAAGGTTCTACCTGTGGGCGCAGGTGAAGCCGTAAGAGATCGAAGCGTGGAAGACCTGCTGAGCGCGGCGTGGACGGGGTTCGGCGGGTTCAGACGGGGATTATACCCCGGCCAGGGTGTGTGGTGAGGAGAATGCGGCCCTTGCGCCAGACTTGTGGGTCCAATGTCTCCCTTCACGGGCGCGAAGGGACGGGATCAGGGTTCGGATTACACGCCTGGAGCTAAGTCAGGAGCTTGCCCAGGACACTGTCCAGCACCGGCCGCCCCGTCGCCGTCGCGCGGACCCGTTCCGCCTCCACCTCCAGAAACCCGTCGGCGATCAGGTCTGCCAACGGCCCCGCCGCGACTGTTCGCTCCAGCGTCGCGAGTTCGGCCAGCGCCACGCCCTCGACCGTGCGTAGGCCGAGCAGGACCTTTTCCTCGGCGGCGTCGGTGGGGGTGAGGGGCTGCTGTTCGGTCCAGGGCGTTCCGGCCGCGACGCCGGTGACATAGTCGGCGATGCCCCGGTGGGCGACGGTGGCGGTGCGGGTGCCGTCCAGGGTCAGGCGACCGTGGGCACCGGGGCCGAGGCCCAGATAGTCGCCGCCGCGCCAGACATGCAGGTTGTGGTTGGAGCGGGCCGCGATACCGCGCGCATGGTTAGAGACCTCATAGGCTTCGAACCCGGCGGCCTGGAGCACGGTCTGCGTCGTCTCATAGAGGTCGGCCGCCAGATCCTCGTCCGGCGGCGACCAGGCCCCGCGCGCGACGGCGCGGCCAAAGGCGGTCGTGGGCTCGATGGTCAGCTGATAGGGCGAGACGTGCTCGAACCCCAGATCGAGCGCCTGGGTCAGGTCCTCGGTCCAGGTCGCGACTGTCTGGCCGGGGCGGGCATAGATCAGGTCGATCGACAGCCGGTCGAAGGCGCGGGCGGCGACGGCGACAGCACGCCGGGCCTCATCCGCCGAATGGTTGCGGCCCAGAAACTTCAGCGCCTCGTCGTCCAGCGCCTGGACCCCCATGGACAGGCGGTTGATGCCGGCGTCTCTCAGCGCCGCGAACCGGTCGGCCTCGGCATCCGTAGGATTGGCCTCCAGCGTGATCTCGATCGGGCCTTCGGGATCGAACCGGGCCGTGGCGGCGGCGGTGATGCGGGCCACGGCGTCGGGGTCCAGCAAGGAGGGCGTACCGCCGCCGAAGAAGATGGAGGCCAGACGGCGTGGTCCGGTCAGGACGGCCTGCGCCTCCAGATCGGCGAGGATAGCCTCGATCAGACCCGCCTGCTCCTGCTCCCGCCCCCGGTCGCGCACGACGTTGAAGTCGCAATAGGGGCAGATGCGCGCGCAATAGGGCCAGTGGACATAGAGGGCGACATGCTCTTCGGGCTTGAGAAACATGCCCGGGGTCTTACCACTCTTCTGCGGTGGCGAGGGAAAGCGGACTGGGTCACACCTCGGGCTGAGGCGGGGCGGTGATGACTTCGACGTTGTCGTTGAGCAGATAAACCAGTTCGTCCAGTGCGACGCGGCGCTCGGCAGCGGTGGTGGCAGTTTCGACGGCGGCGACCTTTTTCGGCATGTCCTCGGAGATGCCCCGCAGGATGCATTTCAAGTCGCCGTCGGTGCCGCGCTCTTTCAGGACCAGGTGGCCCTGCATGTCCATTTCGGCCAGCGCCGTGGCCTGGACCTTGAAGTCGGCGAAGGCAGCACCGGTCAGGAAGCCGTCCTGCTCGATCAGGCCGGAGGTGCCCCAGCCCTCGGCCATGGTCTTCAGCGTGGTCGAGCGGGTGACGATGTCGACGAACAGAGGCTCGCCTGCCACCGACACCGGCGCAGAGGCCACGACGGGCGGCTGGGCCGCGGCCAGGGCCACATTCGGATCGCTGAGCAGGAGGGAAACGGCCAGGGCGACACCGCAGGACATGGCGAACCTCATCTCTATTCGGGCCGAATCACAAATCGGCGGTTGAACCCCTCTACGCCTGACCCGTAAACGAGGGTTTACCCGCCCCGTAACAGAGTGATGCCCATGCCCCCTCGCACCCAGGCCCTGGACATGCTGCGTGCCGTCGCGCGCAAGGACGAGGGCACCCGCATCGTGCACCAGTTCGCCACCGATCCGGGCCGCGTTCAGCGCATGGGCATCGAAGCGGCGGGGCTGTATCTCGACGTCTCCAAACAGTCATGGAGCCTGGAAGGCTTCGAGGCGGCGCTGGACCTGGCGCGGACCTGCGACATCGAGGGACGCAGGGATGACCTGTTCGCGGGCAAGGCGGTCAATGTGACCGAGGGCCGAGCCGTCTTGCACCCTGCGCTGCGCGCCGCCGATGACGCCGACTTCCACGCCCTGGGCGAACCGGTCTCCAGGGAAGTAGCCGAGACCCGTAACCAGATCGCCGCCTATGCCCAGGCGATCGGCTCGGGCGCGGAGGTCGGCGGCACACGCCAGCCGTTCAATGCGATCGTCCACATCGGCATCGGCGGATCGGATCTGGGCCCGCGTTTGCTGTGGGAGGCGCTGAAGCCGCTGGAGCCGACGATCCAGTTGCGCTTCGTGGCCAATATCGATCCCCGCGACATGGCCGAGGCCCTGGCGGGACTGGACCCGGAGACGACGCTGATCGTGGTGGTGTCCAAGACCTTTACGACCCAGGAGACGTTGGCCAATGCCGAACTGGCCAAGGCGTGGTTGGCCGAGAGCCTGTCGCCGCGCCGCATGGTCAAGCATCTGGTCGGGGTCACCGCCGCGCCGGAGAAAGCCGAAGCCTGGGGATGTGGCCGCACCTTCGGTTTCCGCGACTGGGTCGGCGGGCGTTATTCGCTGTGGTCGTCGGTCAGCCTGTCGGTCGCCGTGGCCCTGGGCTGGGACGTGTTCCAGCGGGTGCTGGACGGCGCGCGGGCCATGGACCAGCATTTCCTGGAGGCCTCGCCCGAGGTGAATGCGCCGATCGTGCTGGCGCTCGCCCAAATCTACAATGTCGAGGGCCGCGCCAGGCATGCCCGTACCGTCGCCCCCTACGCCCACGGCCTGCGTCGTCTGCCCGCCTTCCTGCAGCAGCTTGAGATGGAGTCGAACGGCAAGCGGGTGAAGCGCGACGGCACCCCCGTCGATACGGCCACAGGTCCCATCGTCTTCGGCGAACCAGGAACGAATGGCCAGCACGCCTTTTTCCAACAGATCCATCAGGGGCCGATGGTGGTCCCGGCCGAACTCGTGGTGGTCGGCCATACGTCCGAGGCCGCCGTGGACGCTCGCGAAGGCGATGCGCCCCTGTGGTCCAATGCCCTGGCCCAGGCCCAGGCTCTGATGATCGGCAAGACGGAGGCCCAGGCGCGGGCCGAACTGATTGCGGCGGGCGCGGACGAGGCGGAAGCCGACCGCCTGGCCCCACACAAGACTTTCCCGGGCGACCGGCCCTCGACCACCATCCTGATGGACTCTCTGAGCCCCGAGGCGGTCGGCGCTCTTCTGGCGCTTTATGAGCACAAGACCTTCGTCGAGGGTGTGATCTGGGACATCAACAGCTTCGACCAATGGGGCGTCGAACTGGGCAAACAACTGGCAAAGGCTGTGCTGACGGACGTTCAGAACGGCGAACCGTCGGAAGGACTGGACGCCTCGACGGCAGAACTGATGAAGCGGCTGATGGTCTGAATCCGGATGCAGAAAGGGCGGGGACCCGAAGATCCCCGCCCCATCCTCGCCTTCGACGGCCGGTCCTACTCACGCGACCGGCAGGAGGCTGTTACCAGCGACGGTCGTAACGGTAGTCGCGGTTGTAGCGGCGCTCGTCGCGGCGATCGCGACGGTATTCGCGGTAATCACGACGCTGCTCCCAGCGCGGGTCGCGGCTGTTGATGCCGTGCTCGCGCTCCCAATGGCCCTGGTTCCGGTAGCAGCGGCCCCCGCGGTAGTAGCCGCAGTCCGAACTGTTGTTGGACGATACGGCCCCCAGGGCAGCGCCGGCCAGTGCACCACCGGCGATATAGCTGCCATCACCCTGGCCGATCAGGGCTCCGGCCAGACCGCCGACAACGGCACCAACCACGGCGTCGCGGCCCGTATTGTTGTCGCGATCGCGGTAGCTCTGGGCGTCGGCGGGGCTGGCCGACATCAGGGTGAGCGCCGCCGCACCGATGACGGCCGGCGAAGCAAGGGCGATCTTGGAAAACATGGTCATGATCATTCCTTCCGGACTGTTTCGTGCGGCACCATGCCGAACATGACCCAGATTCTAGACGGCTCAGCCTGAACGGCCTGCGAGGCGGTCGTTCATTGCGCGTTCATCGCAAAGTCACGGATCGGAGGCGGCCTGATCAGCGAATGCGGGCAAGAATGCCCCGCGGCGCTTGACGCGCGCGGGTGCCCCCCCTACTTCCCCGGCGCGTTAGCACTCTCGGGTGGCGGCTGCCAAAACGGCCGATCCGGGGGAACTGACGAAGAATCCTTAGAAGACTTCATCGGAGAACACACAGATGGCGTTTCGTCCCCTCGGCGATCGCGTGCTGGTCAAGCGCGTGGAAGAAGAATCCAAGACCAAGGGCGGGATCATCATCCCCGACACCGCCAAGGAAAAGCCCCAGGAAGGCGAAGTCGTCGCCGTCGGACCCGGCGTCCGTGACGAGCGCGGCACCGTCAATGCCCTGGAGCTGAAGGCCGGCGACCGCATCCTGTTCGGCAAGTGGTCGGGCACCGAGGTCAAGCTGGAAGGCGAAGATCTGATCATCATGAAGGAATCCGACGTCCTGGGCGTGCTGTCCTAAGCCCCCCGCGTCGATCCTCTTTTCCCTGACAATCCAAGCTTAGGAGCTGCCTGATGGCTGCCAAACAAGTTCAATTCTCTACCGACGCGCGCGAGAAGATGCTGCGCGGCGTCAACGTCCTGGCCAATGCGGTCAAGGTCACCCTGGGTCCCAAGGGCCGCAACGTCGTCATCCAGAAGTCCTTCGGTGCCCCGCGCTCGACCAAGGACGGTGTCTCGGTCGCCAAGGAAATCGAGCTGGAAGACGCCTTCGAGAACATGGGCGCCCAGATGATCCGCGAAGTCGCTTCGAAGACGAACGACAAGGCGGGTGACGGCACCACCACCGCGACCGTTCTGGCACAGTCCATCGTGCAGGAAGGCCTGAAGTCCGTCGCCGCCGGCATGAACCCGATGGACCTGAAGCGCGGCATCGACAAAGCCGTGGCCGCCGTCATCGCCGACATCAAGACCTCTTCCAAGAAGGTCTCGGCCAACTCCGAAATCGCCCAGGTCGGCACCATCTCGGCCAACGGTGACTCCGAGGTCGGCGAGATGATCGCCAAGGCCATGGAAAAGGTCGGCAACGAAGGCGTCATCACGGTTGAAGAGGCCAAGACCGCCGAGACCGAGCTGGACGTCGTCGAAGGCATGCAGTTCGACCGCGGCTACCTGTCGCCCTACTTCATCACCAACGCCGACAAAATGCAGGTCGAGCTCGAAGAGCCGATGATTCTGCTGCACGAGAAGAAGCTGTCGTCGCTGCAGGCCATGCTGCCGATCCTGGAAGCCGTGGTCCAGTCGGGTCGCCCGCTGGTCATCATCGCCGAGGACATCGAAGGCGAGGCTCTGGCCACCCTGGTGGTCAACAAGCTGCGCGGCGGCCTGCGCGTCGCCGCCGTCAAGGCTCCGGGCTTCGGTGACCGCCGCAAGGCCATGCTGGAAGACATCGCCGTCCTGACGGGCGGCCAGGTCATTTCGGAAGACCTGGGCATCAAGCTGGAAAACGTCACCCTCGACATGCTGGGCAAGGCCAAGAAGGTCACGATCACCAAGGACGACACCACCATCGTGGACGGCGTCGGCGGCAAGGACGAGATCGAGGCCCGCATCGGCCAGATCAAGCGCCAGATCGAGGACACCACTTCGGACTACGACAAGGAAAAGCTGCAGGAACGTCTGGCCAAGCTGGCCGGCGGCGTTGCGGTCATCCGCGTCGGTGGCTCGACCGAGGTCGAGGTCAAGGAGAAGAAGGACCGCGTCGACGACGCGCTGAACGCCACGCGTGCAGCCGTTGAAGAAGGCATCGTCCCCGGCGGTGGTATCGCCCTGCTTAAGGCGACCAAGGCCCTGGAAGGCATGACCGGCGACAACGCCGATCAGACCGCCGGCATCGCCATCATCCGCCGCGCTATCCAGGCCCCGATCCGTCAGATCTCGGAAAACGCCGGGGTCGAAGGCTCGATCGTGGTCGGCAAGGTGTTGGAGAACGCCGACAAGTCGTTCGGCTTCAATGCCCAGACCGAGCAGTACGGCGACCTAGTGCAGATGGGCGTGATCGACCCTGCCAAGGTGGTCCGCACCGCGCTGCAGGACGCCGCCTCCGTGGCCGGCATCCTGATCACGACCGAAGCCGCTGTCGCCGACGCGCCCAAGAAGGCGTCCGGCGGCGGTGCCCCCGACATGGGCGGCATGGGCGGCGGCATGGGCGGCATGGACTTCTGATCCACGCCTGCTCACGCTGAACCAACAGGAGGGCGGGTCCGGAAACGGGCCCGCCTCTTTGCTGTCCGACGGATTCACTCGTCAGGCGCGTTGATGGATCGGGGGCGGCAAGGAGACGGCGGATGTCACAGAGTGCCAGCCTGAACGCAGCCATTGCCCTGACCCGGTTCGGTCTGGGGGCGCGAGCCGGAGAGATAGAGGCCGTCGGCGACGACGCGCATGGCTGGCTGACGGCGCAGATCAGGCCGGGCGGTGCGCCGCTGCCGCAGGGCGACCTGCCGACCACTGATGAGCGGGTGCAGGACTGGCTCGCCTATCAGCAGACGGGCCAGCAGAGGAGACAGATTCGTCGTCAGGAAAGCGCGGTCTCCGGAACTGTCACGCCCGATGGTGCCATGGCTGAGCCTATGGCCGAGGGTGCGGCGATGTCGGCTATGGCGCAACAGGGACAGAGCCCGGCTCAGACCGCGCCTATGTCGGACGAGGCTCAGGCCGCCTTCGATGCACGGCGCGAGAGCCGGCGCGATCTGGCGCAGGAGACGGCGCGGGAGTTTGTGGCCCGGGCCGATCTGGGGGCGACGACGCCCGACGGATTCGCAGAACGCTGGGCCCTGTTCTGGGCCAATGCCTTCACGGTATCCGCGACCAAATTCCAGTCCGGCGTCTTCATCGGCCCCTATGAGCGCGAGGCCATCCGGCCGCATGTGTTTGGTCGGTTCGAGGACCTGGTGCTGGCGGCCGAGAGTCATCCGGCCATGCTGACCTATCTGGATCAGGCCCAATCCGTGGGCCCTAACAGCGTCGCGGGCCAGAGGCGCAATGCCGGGCTGAACGAGAATCTGGCGCGGGAAATCCTGGAGTTGCACACTTTGGGTTCTGACGGCGGCTACACCCAGGCCGACGTGACCGAACTGGCGCGGGCGCTGACCGGCTGGTCGATTCCCACCGGTCGCGGCGGTAGCGGACAGGGTCGAGGCCAAGGCAGGGGTCAGGGCGGGGGTCAGGGGCGCGGCAGACGCGCCGCCGCCATGGCCGAGGCACCCGCCGGGAACGGCTTTGTCTTTCGTGCGGTCGTCCACGAACCCGGCACGCGGACGGTTCTGGGCAAAACCTATGCGGAAGGCGGTGCCGAACAGGGTCGGGCGATCCTGCGTGACCTCGCCAATACGCCGCAGACGGCCCGCAGGTTGAGCCACAACCTGGCCCGCCATTTCGTGGCCGATGAGCCGCCGCCGACCCTGGTGCAGAAGCTGGAGGCGGCCTGGACGTCGTCACGCGGCGACCTGGCGCAGGTAGCGCGCGCCTTGATCGAGGCCCCGGAGGCATGGGAGCCGCAGGCCTCCAAGATCAAGACGCCCTATGAGTTCATCGTCTCTACCCACCGTGCGCTCGGCACCCGGCCACAGCGGCCGCAACCCTTGCAGCAGGCCCTGGTCCAGATGGGGCAACCGGCCTTTTCCGCCCCCTCGCCCGAAGGCTGGCCCGACACGGCGGCGGACTGGGCGGGTCCGGATGCCCTGGTCAAGCGGCTGAACTGGGCCAAAACCGTCGGCGATCGCGCCACCGACACCGACGCCGAGGCCGTGGCTGCGGCCGCCCTGGGTCCGCGTCTGGGCGAGCGCAGTCGACTGGCCATCGCCCGCGCGGAGAGCCGTGCCGAAGCCCTGACCCTGTTCCTGATGTCGCCGGAGTTCCAACGTCGATGACCCAGATGATCCAGATGAACCGCCGCCTGCTGCTGGGCGGCCTTGGGGCCGCCGGTGTCGGCCTGGCCTATGCCGGACGGGTGGCGGCGCAATCGGCCTCGACCCGGCCCAAGCTGGTCGTCGTCATCGCACGCGGAGCCATGGACGGGCTGTCGGTGACGGTCCCCTATGGCGATGCCCACTATCGCGCCTTGCGCGGAGCGCTGGCCATCGGCGCGCCCGGAGAGGCGGACGGGGCGTTGGCCCTGTCCGAGGGCTTTGGCCTGCACCCGGCCCTTACGACCCTGCATCAGATTTATGGCGAGGGGCAGATGCGGTTCGCGCCTGCCGTCGCCATCCCAGTCCGCATCCGCTCGCATTTTGATGCCCAAGACGTTCTGGAGAACGGCGGCGAGGGTTTGAGAGCGCAATCCGACGGCTGGCTGAACCGTGCGCTGGTTTCGTCAGGCGGTCAGGGGGCGCTGAAAGGCCTGTCGATCGGCGCGCAGACGCCGCTGATCCTGCGCGGTCGGGCCGAGACCTCCAGCTGGGCCCCCGGCGGTCAGGTCAAGGGCGAGGACCGCATAGCCTCCCTGCTGCAGGACCTCTATGTCGAGGATCCGATGCTAGGCACGAGCTTGGCGCGCGGGCTGGAGACCGAGGCGCTGGCCTCGGCCATGAGCGATGGCACGCCCCTGCGCCGGGCCGATGTCGCCGGTCTGGGTCAGGCGGTCGCAAGGCTGATGACCGGCGATCAGGGGGCCGATGTCGTGGCCCTGTCGGTCGACGGTTGGGACACCCATGCACGCCAGAATGCGCAGCTGCAGACCCGGCTGGACGGGCTGGACGCCCTGATCGGAGGCATCCGTACCGGCCTGGGGCCGCAATGGAGCCAGACCGTGCTGGTGGTCGCCACCGAATTCGGGCGTACCGCGCGCGTCAACGGCACCCAAGGCACCGATCACGGCACGGCCTCATCCCTGCTGCTGGCGGGTGGAGCGCTCAAGCCCGGCGGGCCCATCGACGACTGGCCGACCCTGGCCGACAACCGCCTGTTCGAGAACCGCGACCTGGCCCCGACACTGGATGTGCGGTCTGTGTTCAAGGGGGTGCTGCGCGACCACCTGGGTGTGGACCGGGCCGCACTGGATGCCCGCGTCTTCCCCGACAGCGCGGCCGAGGCTCCGGCCCTCACAGGGTTGGTCTAGGCCTCAGTCCTCCAGCGGGGGCAGGCCGGCTTCCTTGCGGGCGGCGGCGGCGGCCTTCTTTTCGGCCTTGGCGGCGGCTTTCTCGGCGGCCTTCTTGGCCTCGGCGCGCTCGCGTTCCTGACGCTCGAAACTGTAGTTGGGCTTACGGGCCATGAAGGAAGGTCTTTCACTTTTTGGCGCTGGCAGCGCGACGTTCCTGACAAGGTGGGGCAAGCGGGCGTGGGGGACAACCTCTACCGTGGGCGGACGGTCAATCGACGGCAACGATCTCCACCGTCTGGCCCGCAACAACCGCCTCGTCGCCGACGCGCTTTCCCATCAGGGCGACCGACAGGGGCGAGACGTGGCTGACGGAGCCGCTGGCGGGATCGGCCTCGTCCTCGCCGGTGATGCGCCACGTCTGGGTGCGGCCGTCGTCGCGTTCGATGGTGACGGAGCCGCCAAAGCGGACGCGGCCATCGGGCTGGGTCTCCACCAGCTGGGCCGAGGCGCGGCGGGCGGACCAGTAGCGCAGGTCGCGCGTGGCGCGCGCCATGGCGGTGCGGTCGACCTCGATGTCCCCGTGCGCCTGGGCCGCGGAATAGGCGGCGCGCGCGGAGGCCAGGGCGTCGTCGATCGCGGCCAGGCCCGAGGGGGTGACCAGATTGGGGTGGGGCGAAATGGGACGGTCGGGAAGGTCGGCGGCCGTGGCCTCCAGATCCTCCTCGCGGGTGAAGGCGACACTCATGCGACAGAAGATAGGCGTTGATGACGCTTGCCGCTAGGAAGACGCCATGACCGACCGCGCCGCCTCACCAACCGTCCACGTCATCGGGGCAGGACCCGCAGGGTTGATGGCGGCCGAGCGGCTGGCACGGGCCGGGGTGGCGGTCGTGTCGCATGACGCCATGCCGTCGGTCGGGCGCAAGCTGCTGATGGCCGGACGCGGCGGGCTGAACCTGACCCATTCCGAAGGGATCGAGGCCTTCACGGCGCGGTACCGCGAGGCGTCAGCAACGGCGGCCTCGTGGCTGGAGCAGTTTTCGCCGACACATCTGATTGGCTGGGCCGAGGGGCTGGGCCAGCCGGTGTTCACGGGGTCGTCGGGGCGGGTCTTTCCGCGCGCGATGAAGGCCTCGCCGTTGCTGAGGGCCTGGCTGGGACGACTGGCGGAGCTGGGGGTCGAGGTGCGGACGCGCTCGCGCTGGATCGGGCGGCGCGACGGCGGCTTTGTCTTTGCCACACCCGACGGCGAGCGGATCGAGCGGCCTGATGCGGTGGTGCTGGCGCTGGGCGGCGCCAGTTGGCCGAGACTGGGGTCGGACGGAGCCTGGCGCGAGGGTTTGATGGCGGACGGGGTCGAGGTCGCGCCGTTCCGCCCCTCCAACGTCGGCTTCGACCTGGCCTGGACCGAGATTTTCGCCGAGCGTTTCGCGGGCCAGCCGCTGAAGCCCATCGCCCTGACCCACGATGGCGAGACGGTGCGCGGCGAGGCCATGATCACCCGCTACGGTCTGGAAGGCGGCGCGGTCTATGCCCTGTCGGCAGGCCTGCGCGATGCGATCGAGCGCGACGGCACCACCACCGTCGTCGTCGACCTGCGGCCCGACCTCAGCGAGGAAGCGCTGGCCCAGCGGCTGGCTAGGCCGCGCGGCAAGGACAGCGTCACAAACTGGCTGAGAAAGGCCGGCGGCCTGTCACCGGTGGCGGTCGGCCTGCTGCGCGAAATTCCCGGCGAGCTGCCGCTGGGTACCGAAAAGCTGGCCAAGCGGATCAAGGCGGTGCGCCTGACCCTGACCGGGGTTCAGGGACTGGATCGGGCCATATCCTCGGCGG
Organism: Brevundimonas sp.; assembly: GCF_041919755.1. Classification (GTDB taxonomy): domain Bacteria; phylum Pseudomonadota; class Alphaproteobacteria; order Caulobacterales; family Caulobacteraceae; genus Brevundimonas. Next base: position 222,721 of record NZ_JAYRTD010000003.1, read on the forward strand.
GCGGCATTCGTCTGGATCAGGTCGACGAGGGCCTGATGCTGAAGGCCCTGCCTGGTGTCTTCGTGGCCGGAGAAATGCTGGACTGGGAGGCCCCGACCGGTGGCTATCTGTTGCAGGCGACGATGGCCTCGGGTGTCGTGGCGGCGGACGGGGTGCTGGCCTGGCTGGCGCGTGACGCAGACGACGCCGCTCGCTAGAACCCTTGCATGACCGACCTGCCTGACATCCAGGGCCTGTGCCCGCCGCGCTTCGCCGCCGTGAAGGACGCCTTCGCCGCCAACTTCACCGATGCGCCCGAGGGGCTGAACGAACAGGGCGCGCGGTTCAGCGTCTGTATCGACGGCGAGGTGGTCATCGATCTGATGGGCGGTTGGGCCGATGCGGCGCGGACCGTGGCCTATGGTCCCGAGACCCTGACCCCCGTCTTCTCGACCGGCAAGGCGGTGATGGCGACCCTGATCGCCACCTGCGTGGAGCGCGGCCTGCTGGACTATGACGCGCCGGTCTCTCGCTACTGGCCCGCCTTTGGTCAGAACGGCAAGGAGGCCATCACCGTCGCCCAGATGATGAGCCATCAGTCGGGCCTGCCCGGTTTTTCGGAGGCGGTCGATCCGACCATCTGGTTCGACCGGCCGGCGGTGCTGGACCAGCTGTGCGCCCAGGCTCCCATGTGGCCGCCGGGCACGGCCAGCGGCTATCACCCCATCACCATCGGCTATCTGGCGGGTGAGCTGTTCCGCATCGTGGACGGGCGAACGATGGGCACGGCCCTGCGTCAGGATTTTCCGGGCCTGGACCTGTGGATCGGCCTGCCCGAGGCCGAGCATGGGCGGGTGGCCCAGATGCGCAAGCCCGCCTCGGCTCCTGATCTGGGCGTCATCGATGCGGTCAAGCGCGCGGCGTTTCTGGACAAGGGCTCGGCCCCCGGCGGGCGGGGCTCGACCGAATGGCGGACCATGGAGATTCCATCGGCCAATATGCACGCCACCGCCGCCGATCTGGCGCGGTTCATGAGCGTGCTGACAACGGGCGCGCTGGACGGGCGGACGGTTCTGTCACCCGATACGCTGAACCAGATGCGCCGTGAGCGGATCGCGGGGCTGGACCGGGTCGTGCCCTTCGATGTCAGCTGGGCGGCGGGAGTGATGCGCAACGAGCGGCTGAACATCTTCGGTCCCAAGCCGGAGACGCTGGGACACTGTGGCTGGGGCGGCAGCTGCGCCCTGGCTGATCCGGGCGCGCGGGTGTCGGCGGCCTATGTCATGACCCGCCAGTCGCCGCACCTGCTGGGCGACCCGCGCGCGACGCGCCTGATCGAAGCGCTTACGCTTCCCGCTGACGGCTGCGGTCCTCGGCGGGATCGTCCAGCAGGCCGGGCTCCGGGGCGACGACAGCCTTGCGCCGCGACCGGACGGCTCCGATGGCGAAGACGACGGCCCCGGCCCAGATGAAGGCGAACGATATGGCCCGCAGCAGGCCGAAGGGTTCGCCCTGACTGACTCCGATGACGAAAACGATGGTAGGGGCCAGGAACTGCAGGAAACCCATGGTCGACAGCGGCATGCGGCGCGCGGCCCAGGCGAACAGCACCATCGGCACCACGGTGATCGGCCCGGCCGCCAGGAGCCACAGGGTCGCCGCCGTCGACTGGCCGAAATGGCCCTGACTCTGGGACGCGATCCAAAGCACCCAGGCCAGGCCGGGCCCGGCCAGCAGCAGGCATTCCAGGAACAGGCCGCTCTGGGCGTCCACGGACACCCGCTTGCGGATCACCCCATAGGCACAGAACGTCGTGGCCAGCAGCAGAGACACCCAGGGCAGATGCCCCAGGGCCACGGCCTGAAGCACCACCCCGCAGCCGGCCAGGGCGATGGCGATCATGCCCGTGCGCGTGATCTTCTCGCGGAACAGCCAGGCCCCCGCCGCCATGTTGAGCAGGGGGTTGAGGTAATAGCCCAGGCTGGCGTCCAGCGTCCGGCCGTTGTTCACGGCGATGACATAGGTGGTCCAGTTCACCGCGATCAGCGTCGTCGATAGAGCGATCCAGCCCATGACGCGTGGCGAACGCAGGGCCTGCATCACCTGCCCGCCCTGACGGACCACCAGCACCAGCGCCCCGGCCCACAGCACGGCCCAGGCGGTGCGGTGGGCCATGATCTCGAACGCGTCGGCCCCGGCCCGGTCCATCGCCTGGAACACCAGCGGGATGAAGCCCCAGATGGCGTAGCAGGCGACGCCCGCGATCAGGGCCTTGCGATCCTCCCCGGCCGGGGCGGTGGTCACGACCTCAGACCGTCAGGGTGCGATAGCCCGACGACGGCTTGATCGTCCCGGTCTCGTCCAGCAGCTGAGCAATCTGGACGGCGTTCAGGGCCGCGCCCTTGCGCAGGTTGTCCCCCACGATCCACAGCATCAGGCCGTTCTCGACCGAGGGGTCCTTGCGGATGCGGCTGACGTAGACGTCGTGTTCGCCGGCGGCATCGACGGGGGTGATGTAGCCGTCGTGCTCCTGCTTATCGATGACCTGGATGCCGGGCGCATCGCGCAGGATGGCGCGGGCCTCGTCCGGAGTGATCGGCTTGTCGAACTCCAGCGCCACCGCCTCGGAGTGTCCGACGAAGACTGGCACGCGCACGCAGGTGACCGTCAGCTTGATCGACGGGTCCAGCATCTTGTGGGTCTCATTCCACATCTTGGCCTCTTCATCGGTGAAGCCGTCGTCGCGGAAGGAGCCGATGAAGGGAATGACGTTGAAGGCGATCTGTTTGGGGAACAGCTTGGGCTTGGCGTCGCCCAGGCCATAGATGGCCTTGGTCTGGTTCCACAGCTCGTCCATGCCCGCCTTGCCCGCGCCCGACACCGATTGATAGGTCGAGACCACCGCGCGCTTGATCTTCGCCGCGTCGTGCAGCGGCTTCAGAGCCACGACCAGCTGCGCCGTCGAGCAGTTGGGGTTGGCGACGATGTTTTTCTTGGTGGCCAGCTTGATGTCGTCGGGGTTCACCTCCGGCACGATCAGGGGCACGTCTGGGTCCATGCGGAAGGCCGAGGAATTGTCGATGACGATGGGACCCAGCTTGCCGATCTTCTCGGACCAGGCGCGCGAGGCGTCGCCGCCGGCGCTCATCAGGACCAGGTCGACCTGCGAGAAATCGAAGCTGTCGATATCCTGGCATTTGATCGTCTTGTCGCCCCAGGACACCTCGACACCCTTGGACCGGCGCGAGGCGACAGCGTGCATCTCGGCCACAGGGAAGTTCAGCTCTTCCAGGATGTTCAGCATTTCGCGCCCGACGTTGCCGGTAGCGCCCACGATGGCGACCTTGTAGCTCATATTGGTGTGTCCTTCGGACGCCCTATCGCTCGCCGCGCGGCGGCTCGCTGCTTGAGGGCTTTGGGGGTAGTGCGGGAGGTTCCTGCATGTAGGCCTTCCGGGACGCGAAGCAACGGTTTTTGGCGGATGAACGGTCAAGTTCACGGCTAAGTGGCATTTGGCCCCCTATGCGGCGGGTCCGGCTTCCCCCTGTTGCTAGACGCCGTTAAGCGAGGGCCATGACGTCGCGCATCCGCTCCGCCTATGACATCCGCATCGAGGAAGGGGTCATCGCGCCCGATCCGGCCCAGGCTCCGCTGATCGCGGCGATGGAGCGGCTGGAGGAGGATTTGGCCCGGCGCGGTCTGTTCGGCGGCCTGCCCGAGGTGCGGGGGCTCTACATCTGGGGTCCGCCGGGGCGGGGCAAGTCCATGCTGATGGATCTGTTCGTCACCTCGACGCCCGAGCCGAAAAAGCTGCGGGCCCACTTCCACGCCTTCATGGCCCGCATCCACGATCTGGTCCGTCAGTGGCGCGAGGGGGATGCGAAGACCCGCAAGGCCGTCTTCGGCACGCACAAGGGGGACGACCCCATTCCACCGATCGCCGCCCTGATCGCGTCGGAGGCAAGGCTGCTATGCTTTGACGAGCTGCAGGTCACCGACATCGCGGATGCCATGATCCTGGGACGGCTGTTCGAGGCTCTGTTCGAGAAGAAAGTGGTCCTGGCCGTCACCTCCAATCGCGCGCCGGACCAGCTGTATCTGAATGGCATTAACCGCCAGCTGTTCGTGCCCTTCATCGAACAGATCGAGGCGCGGTGCGAGGTCGTGTCCCTGACCGGCGACCGCGACTGGCGCCTGCATCGGCTGACTGGTGGCAAGGTCTGGTTTTCGCCCATGGACGAAGCGGCGCGACAGGGGTTCGAGGACCTGTGGAGTGACCTGCGCGGCGGCGAGCCTGAGGAGCCCGCGCACCTGACCGTCTTGGGCCGCGACGTGGTCGTTACGCGTACCGCCGGCAGCATAGCCCGCGCCACCTTCGCCGAACTATGCGGCAGACCGCTGGGCCCGCAGGACTATCTGGCCATAGCCGCGCGCTTCCATACCCTGTTCCTGGAGGATGTGCCCTTGCTGACGCCGGCTAATCAGCAGGAGGCGCGTCGCCTGGTGACCCTGATCGATGCCCTGTACGAAGCCGGGACGCGGCTCGTCACTCTGGCCGCCGCCGCGCCCGAAGCGCTTTATCCCGAGGGCGTGGGAGCATTCGAGTTCGAGCGTACCGCGTCGCGCCTGAACGAAATGCAGGCGGCCGACTGGATGACACGCGAGCGGTCGGTCTAGGCTTCGGCCTTAATTCCGCTGGACCCTGCGGTGCAACTGCATGGTCAGACAGTCTGAGAGACCTCGCCTATGCGCCTGCCCGCCCTGATCGCCGCCCTGGCCCTGAGTGCCGCTCTGCCGACTGCGTCGCTGGCCCAGACACCAACACAGACGCCCGCAGCGGCACCGGCCCCCGCCGTCGGCGTCACGGTGGCCGACGCCCGAGCCTGGCTAACGGGCTTGGGCGGATCGGTGGGTGAGCCGGAAGCGGTGACCGGCGCCCAAATCCTGCGCGTGGCCGACGAGCCCCTGCCCTGGAACCTGACCTTCTATGCCTGTTCGACCCTGTGCGATGATCTGCAGTTCAGCGCCGTCTTCACCGGCCCCCTGACCATCGAACAGGCCAATCAGTGGAACCTGCAAAGCCGCTATCTGAAAGCCGCCTTCTCTCCGGCCCCGGCGTCCGGCGGCAACCCCAGCATCGTCCTACAGTACGACGTCCTTCTGACCCAAACCGGCCCGGAGCAGCTTCAGGAGCCGACGGTCATCTGGCTCCAGCAACTGCGTGGATTTGCTCGTATGCTGACGGGCGAGACGGTGGCTCCGGCGCAGCCGTAACCGCCAGTCAGTTGGGCCACGTCTCGCGGCTGGCCCCCAGCACCTCGCCTGCGAGATACAACGAGCCGCAGATAACGACACGCCCGGCCCCGAGGGCGAGGGCCCGCGACAGGGCCTCCTGAACCGAGGTCATAGGCGTGGCCCCCAGGCCGTGACCACGTGCCACCGCTGCGAGCGCTTCGGGCTCTGCTGCTGCGCCGTCGAAGGGTACGGTGAAGACGTGGGCAGCGCTGTCGCTAAAGGCGTCAAAGAAGCCGCCCGCATCCTTGTTGCCCAACATGCCGACGATCAGGGCCAGAGGGCGAGGCGCTTTCGCCTGTCGCTGAGCCAGGGCCTCGGCCAAGGCGCGAGCGGCATGGGGGTTGTGCCCGCCGTCCAGCCACAGTTCGGCATCCGCCGCACGCGCCATCTCGCCATAGGTGCCTGTCGTGAGACGCTGCATCCGTGCGGGCCAGCGTACGGCGGTCAGGCCCTCGACGATGGCGTCCTCCGGCAGGTCCAGCTCAAGCGCCACGGCGACAGCCAGCCCGGCATTATCGATCTGATGCGCACCGACGAGCGCAGGCAGCGGCAGGTCCAGAAACCGCTCCTGATCCTGATAGGCCATACCGCCCCGCTCGGCGAAGGCGTCGAAGTCCGTGGCCATGACAGTGAGCGGGCAGTGCACCGCCTCGGCGGCCACGGTGATGGCGTCCATCGCGTCTTCGGACTGACGACCGATCAGGCCGCGCGCGCCGGGCTTGAGGATGCCCGCCTTTTCTACAGCAATGCCGCGCAGGGAGGTGCCCAGGAACTCGGCATGGTCCAGATCGACGGGGGTGATGACGCTGAGCAGCGGGCGCGCGATGACGTTGGTCGCATCCAGCACTCCGCCCAGGCCGACCTCGACGATAGCCAGGTCGGCGGGCGTCTCGCTCATGGCCAGAAAGGCGGCGGCGGTGGTGCTTTCGAAGACGGTGGCTTCGCCTCCAGAAAGCGAAGTGACGCGCTCGATCCGGTCCAGGATGGCGTTCAGCGGCGCATCCTCGATCAGCCGCCCCGCCAGCCGGATGCGCTCGTTGAACCGCACCAGATGCGGCGAGGTATAGGTGTGGACCGTCAGCCCGGCGGCCTCGGCGATGGCGCGGATGAAGGCGACGGTCGAGCCCTTGCCGTTGGTCCCGGCCACGTGAATGACCGGCGGCAACCGGTCCTGCGGATCGCCCAGGGTGGCGCAGAGCAGGCGCATCCGGTCCAGAGACAGGTCGATCCGCTGGGGATGACGGGCGCGGAGCCTTTCGGAAATCGGGTCCATCGACGCGGGATCAGGCCGCGCGACGCTGGCCGTCCATCAGCATCGACAGAATGCGTCCCAGGGTGGCCGGCAGGTCGGCGCGGGTCACGACCTTGTCGACCATGCCTTTTTCCTGAAGGTATTCGGCGCGCTGGAAACCCGGCGGCAGTTTCTCGCGGATGGTCGCCTCGATCACGCGTGGTCCGGCAAAGCCGATCAGGGCCCCCGGCTCGGCCAGATGAACGTCACCCAGCATGGCATAGCTGGCGGTCACGCCCCCGGTGGTCGGGTCGGTCAGGACGACGACGAAGGGCAGTTTTGCCGCCTTCAGCTCCTGAATGGCCAGGGTCGTGCGCGCCATCTGCATCAGGCTGAGCGCGCCCTCCTGCATGCGGGCGCCGCCGGCGGCGGTATAGCAGACCAGCGGCACGCCGCGGCTGACAGCCTCCTGTGCCGCCTTGATGAAGGCCTCGCCCGCGGCCATGCCCAGCGAGCCGCCCATGAAGGTGAAGTCCTGGACGATGACCACGGCGGGCGTCCCGGCCAGCTTGCCGAAGCCGATGGCCATGGTGTCCTTGCGGCCCGCGGCCTTGCGGGCCGCGGCCAGACGGTCCTTGTAGGGTTTGCCGTCCGAGAACTTCAGCGGATCCTCGGGCACGTCGGGCGTGTCGATTGACTGATACTTGCCCTCATCGAAGGTGGCGGCCAGGCGCGTCGGGGCGTCGATCCGCATATGACGACCCGACGGCGTGACCCACAGGCTCGCTTCCAGATCCGGGCGATACAGCATCTCGCCGCTGTCCGGATCCTTGACCCAAAGGTTGTCGGGCGTCGCATCGCGACGGTTGACGATCTTGCGCACGCCGGGAGCAAAGCGCGACAGCCAGCCGCCACGCTTTTCGGCAGGCTTGACGGCCTCGGGTTTTGCGACGGGGGCGGCGGGTTTGGTCTTGTCGATCATGGCGCGGCTTTAGACGGTTTCCGGCGTCCGCGCATCCCTGACCGCATCGGCCAGCTGGCGGACCTTGGCCAGAACGCGCGGGGCAGCAGGTTCGTTCGCGTCCAGGGCGGCGGCGACCTCGTCGACCAGAACCGAGCCGGCCACGACAGCATCGGCGACGCGGGCGATCTCGGCGGCCCGCTCGGGCGTCTTGACGCCAAAGCCGACGGCGACGGGCAAGCCCGAGGCCTTGCGCACCCGCTCGACGGCCGGGGCAACCGACAGGGCCTGGGCCTCCTTGACGCCCGTCACACCCGCGACCGAGACATAATAGACGAAGCCTGATGTCCGCTCGGCGATGATCTTCAGTCGCGCATCGTCCGAGGTCGGCGTGGCGAGGCGGATCAGGGACACCTGGGCCTCGTCCAGTGCATCCGTCAGAGGCGCAGCTTCCTCCGGCGGGCAGTCCACGACGATCACCCCATCCACACCACTGGCGGCCGCGTCGCGCGCGAAGGCCTCATAGCCGTAGGACTCGATCGGGTTGAGATAACCCATCAGGATCAGGGGTGTATGCGCGTCGCCCTGCCGAAAAGCGGCGGCGAGGTCGAGAGTGCCCTTCAGCGTCAGCCCGGCCTGAAGCCCGCGCAGTGCGGCGCGCTGGATCGGCGGACCTTCGGCCATCGGATCGCTGAACGGAAAGCCCAGTTCGATGATGTCGGCCCCGGCGGCAGGAAGGCCGCACAGGATCTCCAGTGCCTGATCGCGTGTGGGGTCTCCCGCCATGACATAGGCGACGAAACCGGCGCGGCCTTCGGCCTTCAGCGCGGCGAAGCGGGCGTCGATACGGGCTGTGGTCATGGCGCGACCGAACCGTTCGAAGTCTGACATGGCTGATCGGGTTCGACCATCAATCCGATGTAAGCGGGGATGCCTGGCGCAGGCTGGGGATGTTGCCGAAAATCCCAGAAGCCGGCCACAGTCAACCGGTCGCAGCTTGCTGCGGCGTTCGCCTTTTGAAAGAGGATGATGTTGGCCTGTCCCCCCGCCGGAATCCAGCCGGCCGAGCGGACCTGCTGTAGCTGCGCATTGAACTGGGTGGCGGCTTCTTCCATCGGAAAAGTGATGCACTGCATCGCCTGATTTCCCCGGCTGATGACGTCACGCATGCCGCCACAGTCGGGAGCGGGCGTTGTCCCTGGTACGAAGGGCAGGGTGGTGGCGGATGGGTTTTGCGAGGTTAGGGCCAGGGCGAGAGCAGCGGCGATGAAGCTCATTGTGCGGGAGCGCTTTCAGCTGGTGCGGTCGAGCAGATGTCGCCCGGAATAGTTGCGAAGGCCAAATAGGCCGGAGCGCCGGGCGCGGGAACACGGCTCTCGTCGGTGAAGGCTCTCATTTGAAATGCGTCGCATCCACCGCCATCGCGACGGCGCACGTAGACAATCAGATTCTCGTCGCCAGCGCCGACCAGCCACCCCTGTTGCGCAAAGTCGCTCGTATAGGCATCGGCCACGGCCTGCATCCCTGCCTGCGTCGATGCAACACAGAAGGCGATGCGTGCCAGCTCAGCCAAGCCACCGCACGTGGGATCGACCGTCGTCCCGGCAACATTTGGAAGCTCCACATTCAGTGCCGGGCGCGTGGTGTTTTCGGCAGCCTGAGCGGCCTGCGAGGGAGCCACTGAAAACAGGCTGGCTGAAATCGCGACGATTGCCAAAATACTCATGCGCTCAAATCTCCACGCCCAGATGGGCCGCTACGGCAAAGATATCCTTGTCGCCCCGTCCGCACATGTTGAGCACCACATCGCCGCCCTTGCCAATCTCGCTGGCGATCTCGCCGATGCGGGCCAGGGCGTGGCTGGGCTCAAGAGCCGGGATTATCCCCTCCAGCTTGGCGCACAGCTGGAACGCGTCCAGCGCCTCGGCGTCGGTGGCGGCGCGGTATTCGGCGCGGCCCATGTCCTTCAGCCAGGCATGCTCCGGCCCGATGCCGGGATAGTCCAGTCCGGCGGAGATCGAATGGCCCTCAAGGATCTGGCCGTCTTCGTCCTGAAGCAGATAGGTGCGGTTGCCGTGCAGAACGCCGGGTCGACCGCCCTGTAGCGAGGCCGCATGGTCAGGCCCGTCCAGCCCGCGGCCGGCGGCCTCGACCCCGATCAGCCGCACCCCGGCATCGTCGATGAAGGGGTGGAAAAGGCCGATGGCATTGGAGCCCCCGCCGATGGCCGCGACGCAGGCATCCGGCAACTTGCCCTTGCGGGCCAGCATGGCGGCGCGCGTCTCCTTGCCAATCACGCTCTGGAAGTCGCGGACCATGGCCGGATAGGGGTGCGGGCCAGCCGCCGTGCCGATCAGATAATAGGTGTCCTCGACATTGGTGACCCAGTCGCGCATCGCCTCGTTCATCGCGTCCTTCAGCGTGCCACGGCCCGAGGTCACCGGCACCACCTCGGCCCCCAGCAGCTTCATGCGAAAGACGTTGGGCGACTGACGCTCGACATCGGTCGCGCCCATGTAGACGACGCATTTCAGGCCGAACCGGGCGCAGACGGTGGCGGTAGCCACGCCGTGCTGACCGGCCCCGGTTTCGGCGATGATCCGTGTCTTGCCCATCCGCATGGCCAGAAGGATCTGGCCCATGCAGTTGTTCACCTTGTGCGCGCCGGTGTGGTTCAACTCATCGCGCTTGAACCAGATGTTCGCGCCTTCGAAATGGTCGGTCAGTCGCTCGGCCAGATAAAGCGGGCTGGGCCGACCGACATAGTCGGTCAGGAAGCCATCCAGCTCGGCTTGGAACGAGGGATCCGCCTTGGCCGCCTCATAGGCCGCCGTCAGCTCGTGCACGAGCGGCATCAGGGTCTCGGCGACGAACCGACCGCCATAGGGGCCGAACCGGCCCTCGGTGTCGGGCATGGCGTACTGGTTGGGGATGATGGCGTTCACAGGCGTGATCTCGCAGGCAGCGAAGGCGGAAATGCGGTCTCCGTCACACAGCCTGAAGGAACGCCGCGATCCGGGCTGCGTCCTTAACACCGGGGGCGCTTTCGACGCCAGAGGACACGTCCAGCATCGGTGCGCCACTGATCGCCGCAGCCCGGGCCGCATTCTCGGGGTTCAGTCCGCCGGCGAGGAACCAGGGGCGGAGATAGGTGCGCCCTTGCATCATGGACCAGTCGAACCGCGCGCCCATGCCGCCGGGCAGCGTCGAGCCCTCAGGCGGGCGGGCGTCGAACATCAGATGGTCGGCCACATTGTCCCAGAGATCGGCGACCTCAAGATCGGCGGGCACCGAGATAGGCAGGGCCTTGATGATCCCGGCTCCGGTCAGACTGCGCGCCTGCTCTGCCTGTTCAGGGGTCTCTCGCCCATGCAGCTGGATCAGGTCCGGTTTCAGGATCAGGGCTATCTCGGTCAGCAAGGCGTGGTCAGCGCCAACCGTCACAGCCACGATCTTCGCTCGTCCGCGCGCCCGCTCGAACAGGGTCGCGGCATGCAGCGGGTCGATGTGGCGCGGGCTTTTTGGAAACACGACCGCCCCCACGAAGGCTGCGCCATGGTCCAGCGCGGCATCCAGGGTGTCGGGCGTCGTCAGGCCGCAGATCTTGACGTCAGTCATGAGTGGCAGGTGCGCTCCCCGTCGGCGGTGGTCAAGGGGCGTAGAGGTCCGCATCCGGATCGGTCTTGCCGCGGATCGCCGCCGCGACGATTTGGCTGGCGATCACCGAATAGGTGATGCCGTTGCCCCCCAGGCCCATGACGGCCCAGCTGTGGTCCATGTCCGGAACAGGGGCGATCGAGGGCAGGCTGTCGCTGCTCTCGCCGAAGGCGGCAGCCCAGCTGTAGTCCACCTCGAACTCCAGGTCGGGAAGAATGCCTTTCAGCTTGGCGGCGATCGTGTCGCGCTTGCGCTTCCGCTTGGCCTGGTCCTCATGGGCGTCGGGCGATTCCTCGTCCTCGCCGCCGACGATCAGCCGACCGTCACCGCCCATGCGGAAATAAAGATAGGGGTCGGACGCTTCCCAGACGAGGGTGTCCTTCAGCCACCGGGGACAGGTCGCGCGCGGCTTGGAGGCCAGGGCCCAAGAGGAAATGATCCTCGCGCCCGGCGTCGGCACGCCCTCGGGGAACTCGTAGCCGCAGCAGAAGATCAGATGTTTCGCCCGCACCGCGTGGCCGGCGTCGGTCAGCAGGGTAACTCCATCCGGATCGCTCACCGCCTTCATGACTTCGACCGGAGAATAGACCCTGGCCCCGTTGGCCTCGGCCCGGCGCAGCAGGCCGGCGGCCAGACGTCCCGGATCGGCACTGGCCGAGCCCGTGTTGAATATGGCCCCGGTACGATCGATGCCGAACCTGTCGCGCAGTTCGGCGGGCCCGACATAGGTGCTGTCCAGACCGATGGCGGCGCGGGCCTCGGCCTCGGCCTCCAGCGCGCGATGCCCATAGGTGTCGCCGGCCAGATAGAGCGACGACTGTTCCTTCAGGCCGCAGACGATCCGCTCTTCGGCGACGATCCGCTTCAGCGCCTGAACCGCATCGAACGACCGCAGATAGGCCCGTCGCGCCTTCTCCGCCCCGATCTTTTCGGTCAGGGCGGTCAGCGGCAGGTCGATTTCCCACTGCAGCATGGCGGTCGACGCCAGGGTCGACCCCGTCAGCGGTGGACGACGATCCAGCACCGCCACGGAATGATCCCGGCTCAGTTCGCGTGCCATGAAGGCCCCGGTGACGCCGGCCCCGACGATGGCGACATCGACGGAGATAGCCTCCTTCAAGGGATGCACGGGTACCCCCAGGCCCGGGCTGTCCGCCCAGAGCGGTCGGCTGGTCCGCAAATCCCGCTTGTTTGTCGCGCCGCTCATGTTGGTCGTCTCCAGGGCGCAGGCTAAAGCGGCAACGAGCCTTGCGGTTCCGTCAGGCGAAAATCAGCGCAGTCTCGTCCGGCGTCATCAGCCGCCACTGGCCGGGTTCCAGGTCGCCCGGCAGGCTCAGCCCCCCGATCCGCTCGCGGTGCAGGGCTTCGACATGATTGCCGACCGCCGCGAACATGCGGCGCACCATGTGATAGCGCCCTTCCGTCACCGTCAGCCGCGCCTCGGTCGGCGACAGCACCTCCAGAGCGGCAGGCGACAGGGGCTTGTCCTCGCCCTCCAGCACCAGACCGCCCGCCTCGAACATCGCCTGTTCGGTGCCCACCAGCGGTCGGGCCAGGGTGGCGCGGTAGACCTTGGCCACATGGCGTCTGGGCGAAATCACCCGATGCAGCAGGTCGCCGTCGTCGGTCAGCAGCAAGAGGCCCGTCGTCTGCTTGTCCAGCCGCCCGATGGTCGAGATGGCCGGGTCGCGCCTACGCCAGCGGTCGGGCAGGACGTCATAGACCAGCGCCCCGTCCTCCTTGCGCGAACAGGTCATGCCCAGCGGCTTGTGCAGCATCATGACCAGCCCGGCGGGCGGGTCCAGCGGACGGCCGTCCACCTGCATCCGGCTCGGCAGATCGGGCGTGACGCTGATGCGCCTGGACACATCGGTCAGCTCGACCCCGTCCAGCATGATGCCGCCCGCCCGACCCAGCCGCGCCATCTCTGTGCGCGAGCCATACCCCATCGAGCCCAACAGCTTGTCCACTCGGCTTGTTGGGACTTTCTCGTTTGCCCTATCGCCCGTCGAGCTAGTTGAAGGCAGGGTCACTTCACTGCCTCGAACAGTTTGTAGCCGCCCGCATCGGCGACCATGCGTACGCGCTTGAAGGCGGCATTCAGCTCGGCCTCATAGGGCAGGTGCCGGTTGGCGACGCACCACAGGACGCCGCCCTTGCCCAGCATCTCGGCGGCCTTGCGGATGAAGGCCTGACCCAGGCGGCGATCCTCAGCCCCGCCGTCGTGGAAGGGCGGGTTCATGACCACGAAGTCCAGATCGCCCGCGGCGTCCAGCGTGCGAACGTCGGCCCAGTCGATGGTGACGCGGGCGTCCTCGACATTGCGCCGCGATGCCTCGACTGCGCGCCGGTCCAGATCGAGCATGTGCAGGCTCGTCACGGCGTCTGACTTCAGCACGACAATGCTCAATGCCCCGTAGCCACAGCCCAGGTCCGCCCCGCGCCCCTTCATCGGCGGCAGGTACCGGGCCAACAACAGCGATCCGGCATCGATCCGGTCCCAGGCGAAGACGCCCGGCTGTGACCAGGCGTCCAGCCCCTCGACCAGGCGCGGAGCGCCTGCCGCAATGGCTTCATCCAGACCTGTCGCCGTCTCGGGCGCGGTGACGGCACAGCGGCGATGGTGAGCCTTGGCGGTCTCTCCGACGGTGACGCCCAGCGCCTCCAGCTCCTTCTTCAGGCGCGAACCGCCCTTGTCCTTGGCCGCCATGACGTCCAGCCGCCCACCGGGCTTCAGCGCCCGCAGCGCCAGGGCCAGGGCATAGCGCCGCTCCAGCACGCCGGGCGGGGCGTAAATCATGATGTCGTCGACCGAGCCTGGCGCGACGTCTTCCAGCGAAGCCGAACCGGGGATCAGGGGTGAGACCTGGGTCGCGCTACCGGGCGGATCGAAGACAGCGGGCGGCCGGCCATAGAGGAGGGTGATGGTCATCTTGGCCTCCTTATCCGCTTTCAGGCCAGAGGCGAAGCTGGCGAGCCCGGAACAAATCCGGCACAAGGCCCCGATGCTGGCCGACTCAGTCCGTAACGCCCCCCTGCCTACCCTTGGCGACGCCCGCGCGACCCTGGAGCGGGTCTGGGGACATGCCGATTTTCGTGGACTGCAGTCAGAGGTCGTTGCGGAGATTCTGGCTGGCCGGAATGTGCTGGCGGTATTGCCGACCGGCGGGGGCAAGTCCGTCTGCTATCAAATCCCGGCCATGCTGCGCCCCGGTCTGGGGCTGGTCGTCTCGCCCCTGATCGCCCTGATGACGGATCAGGTCGAGGCGCTGAAACAGCAGGGCGTGGCCGCGGCGCGGCTGGATTCGGGCGTCTCGATGGACGACCGGTCGGAAATCTGGCGTCAGGCGCGGGCGGGTCAGCTGGACCTGCTCTATGTCTCACCCGAGGGACTGGCGCAGCCGCATCTGATCGATCGGCTCCGCGATCTGCCGCTGTCGCTGATCGCAATCGACGAGGCCCACTGTGTCTCGCAGTGGGGACATGACTTCCGGCCCGACTATCGTGGCCTTGGGCGGCTGGCTGACCTGTTTCCGGATGTGCCGCGCATCGCCGTGACCGCCACCGCCGATGCCCGCACGCGCGAGGACATCGTCGCCTCCCTGCGGCTGGACGGGGCCCGGGTGCTGGTCGACAGCTTCGCCCGCCCCAACCTGCAACTGTCCGCCGAGCGCAAGGAGAACGGCTCGCGCGCCAGGGCCGACGGCCATGTGATCGAACTGGTCCGCCAGCGGCGGGGCAAGTCCGGCGTCGTCTATTGCGGCAGCCGCGACGGCTGCGAGCGGGTGGCCGGGGCCCTGCGCGACGCCGGCGTCAATGCCATCGCCTATCATGCGGGCATGGATGCCCGTCAGCGCGACCGCCTCTTGGCCCGCTTTCTGGCCGAGGACGGGGCAGTCATGGTCGCCACCATCGCTTTCGGCATGGGGGTGGACAAGGCCGATGTCCGCTTCGTCATCCACGCCGATCCGCCCGGGTCGCTCGAGGCCTATTGGCAGGAGATCGGGCGCGCGGGCCGCGACGGCGAACCGGCCGAGGGCATCACGCTCTACGGTCCCTCCGACATCGCCTGGACGCTGAAGCGACTGGACGGTCGGCCGATGGCCGAGGAGGTCAAGGCGGTGCAGGCGTCGAGGGCACGCCGCCTCTATGCCATGCTGGATGGCGCGACCTGTCGCTCCCAGGCCGTGCGCCGCTATTTCGGAGAGACGGACGCGCGAGTCTGCGGCGTCTGCGACCTGTGCCTCGATCCGCCCGCCGTGTTCGATGCCACGGTACTGGCCCAGAAGGCCCTGGCGGCAGTCCAGCGCCTGGGCGAGCGGTTCGGCAAGACCCGCATCATCGATCACCTGCTGGGCAAGACGCGGGACGTCCAGAGCTGGGAGACGGCGCTGTCGACCTGGGGCATCGGGGCAGACACCGCCACCCACACCTGGCGTGACGTGGTCGATCACCTGATGTTCGACGGCCTGCTGGTCGAGGATCCCAACGAGGGCAAACCCCTGATCCGGCTGGGCGACCCGGAGGCCGTGCGTGCGGTCTATCGCGGCGAGCGGATCGTGGAGGTCCGCAAGGCACCGGCCCGTGCCTCAACGTCTCCGCGCGAGCGCACCCGCACCGGCCGCAACGCCGCGCTGGAGACCATGGACGCCGATGTCCGCGCCCGCTTCGAGGCCTTGCGCGCCTGGCGCCGCGACCGCGCCGCCGAACAGCGCGTGCCCCCCTATGTCATCTTCCAGGACAAGACCTTGCTGGAAATCGCGATCCGACAGCCTCGCGATCTCGCCGTGCTCGCCAGTATCGCCGGCGTCGGTCAGTCCAAGATCGAACGCTATGGATCAGCCGTAGTGGATCAGCTCGCCCGGACGGCCGAAAGCCTCTAGGCGGCAGATGGACCGATGCCGGCCTC
This sequence comes from Brevundimonas sp., assembly GCF_041919755.1. Lineage (GTDB taxonomy): Bacteria > Pseudomonadota > Alphaproteobacteria > Caulobacterales > Caulobacteraceae > Brevundimonas. Next base: position 238,753 of record NZ_JAYRTD010000003.1, read on the forward strand.
GGCCAGCCATTCGACGATCTTGCCCTTGGGCATGGCACCGACCTTCATCGAGGTCATCTGACCGTCCTTGAACAGCATCAGGGTCGGGATGCCCTTCACGCCCAGTTTAGACGGGATCATGGGAGAGTCGTCGATGTTGACCTTGGCGATGGTCACCTGGCCGGACAGTTCGTCGGCGATCTGCTCCAGGGCCGGGCCGATTTGCTTGCAGGGGCCGCACCACTCGGCCCAGAAATCGACCAGCACAGGCGTGCTGGACTTCAGAACGTCAGCGTCGAAGCTGTCGTCGGTGACTTTGACGGTGGCCATGAGAAACGATCCTTCTGGCCCGCTGGGCGGGCTGATTGCAGAGCCCTGAGTCGGGCCGTTGGCGGGAATGTGGGGATGCGGGCCGCTCCGGTCAACGCGCCTTTCGGACCTAGTGCGACAGTGCGGCAGCCAGCAAGGTATCGGGCACCGGCATCAGCCTGGGCCCATCGGTCCAGACCAGCGCAGCTTCGACCGGGCGATCCGGATAAAGCTGTCTCAGGATAGAGACATACAGCGCGGCTTGAAGCACATAGGCCGGGTCGGCGTCCTCAATCCGGTCCGGCGCAGGTCGGTTGCTCTTGAAATCGACGACCAGAATGCGGTTCGGCTCGATCACCAGCCGATCCATGCGTCCCGAGATAGGTATGCCCTCCACGATGCCGGTCAGAGCCACCTCGGCGCGCGATCCCTGCCCGAACACGGGCGCGAAGCGAGGGTCGTCGAGAACGCCGAAAGCGGCCTCGATCATCTCCTGTCGTTGAGCCTCGTGGATGTCCCGTTCACGCGACAGCATGCGCGACGCCGCTTCCGGCCGGCCGCCAGGCGCGATATCCGGCAGCCTCTCCAGCAGGCGGTGGATCAGGTCACCCCGGCGGAACCGGCCCAGCAACGCACCTGATTCCGCTAGAGGCGACGGCGCAGCGATACGAACGGCACCCTCCATCGTCGAAGGCGACGCAAAGCGGGCGGCGGTGTCGGGTGCTGGTGTCGCGCGCGCCCAGGCCGGGACCTCGATCCTGGCAGCGACAGCGCCGACACCCGCCGCAAGAACGTCCGGATCGACGCCGAACCGCTGCCGCCCGTCGCCGATGTCGCGCACCTGTGCACCCAGCCGCTCGAAGGTCTCGGTCAGGACCGCCCACCAGCTGCCCTCGTCATAGCCGAGCTTCGACTTGCCGCTGCCGCGTCCCAGGATCACGATCCGGTCTCGTGCCCGCGTGAGCGCCACATAGAGCAGGCGCAGGGTCTCGGCATCGACCCGGTCCTGACGCGCCTGACGCGCCTCGCCCGACGCCTCGCAGTCTTCCTTTTCCGAGCCGGGGCACATCAGCCAGGCCTCGGTGCCGTCCGGTTGTTCCACCGCCATCAAGGTCGGCCCCTGCGCTTTGGCCCGCGCCGTGGTGTCCGGCAGGATGACGATCGGGGCCTCCAGCCCCTTGGCCCCATGCACCGTCATGACCCGCACCTCGCCCCGCGCCCCCTCCAGCTCGCGCTTCACCTCGACGTCAGCCGCCTCCAGCATGGCCAGGCAGGTTTCCAGATCGGTCGCGCCGCGCTGTTCGGCGGCCAGAACCTGGTTCAGCGTTTCGTCGATCGCCTCCTCCGCCTCGCGCCCCAGCCGGGTCAGGAAACGCGCCCGGCCCGAGACGCCGGTGTCGTCCACCCGGTTCAGCATGGCCGAAAAGAAGGCGAAGGGATCGCGATCCCGCGTCTCGATCGCAAAGGCCAGGAGGTCGCGTGCCCGCCGCCACTCCGGACGCTCGTCCGCCCGCGCCTGCAGTTCGCGCCACAGCCTGCGCCGCTTGGGATCGGCCCCGGCCAAGGCATAAAGCCCCGCCTCATCTACGTCGCAGAAGGGACTGCGCAGGATGCCCGCCAGGCTGAGGTCATCGTCAGGATAAAGGACGACCCTTGCCATAGCGATCAGGTCGTCGAAGACGATGTGCGACGACAGCTTCAGCCGGTCCGCCCCCGCCACCGGAACCCCTGCGGATTTCAGGGCGCGGATGATCTCCTCGAAGGTCGCATCGCGGCGGCGGACCAGCACCAGAAAGTCGCCGTAGCCACAGCGGCGAAGCTCGCGCCTGCCCTTGTCCTGAACCGCCACGCCGGTCTCGACTTGGCGCTTGATCTCGCGGGCCAGGTCGCCGGCCATCCGCTTGCGCGCGCTCTGGACCGGCTCCTGATCGACCGGATCATCCCAGGCGTCCCGCTCGGGCGGCTTTTCGTCGATATAGAGCGGCCACAAGTCGATGCAGCCGTGATCGGCCGTCCGCATCGCCTTGTGCGGCGGAATGGCCGCGATCTCCTGCCCGACCAGCGCAGTGGTCCGCTCCGGCCCCTCGAACACCGCATCGACGAAGGCCAGAACCTCGGGCGTGGATCGGAACGACGTGGCCAGTTCGACACCCTGAAACGCCTGTCCTGCTCCGCGCACCATACTGTCGTACCGCTGCGCCTCCTGTCGCAATCGCTCGGGCCGGGCACCCTGGAAAGAGTAGATCGACTGTTTCTCGTCGCCGACGGCGAAGACGGTCCGGTCCACATGCCCCGCCCCGAACCGCTGCGATCCCTCGCCCGCAAAGAAACCTTCGGTCAGGGCGCGCAGGATGTCCCACTGCTCTGGGGCCGTGTCCTGGGCCTCGTCGATCAGGACGTGTTCGATGCCGCCGTCCAGCTTGTACAACACCCAGGCGGCGCTGGACCGGACCGTCAGCAGCTCGACGGTGCGTGCGACCAGGTCACCAAAATCGAGCGCGCCCTTCGTCTCCTTGGCCTGGTCGTAGAGCGCGCCGTGCGCCTGGGCCAGGGTCAGGACGTGGACGGTGTCCTCGGCGGCGCGCGCCTTGCGCACCTGTCCCAGTGCCGAGACCACCTTGTCTTGCATAGCCGTCAGCCAAGCCTTGGCATCAGGCGGTGCTTTGCTGGTCGCGATCCGGGACCTAGCTTTGCCTTCGGTCAGAAAGACCCCGGCTACCGCCGGAAAAGTCCAGTCCGCGCTCCGCATCCGATCGGCGCACTTTTGGTCATCCGCACCGCCGGTCGCCATCTGTTCGGCGACGGCCAGCCATTCGGATCGGTCCAGCCAGCGCATGAAGTCGTCCTGGATCGACGCGACATCTCTTTCGGGATCGGCTCCGACGAGGGCGTGAGGACCTGGAGCCAGCCCCTCCACCACGCGGCGCGTGTAGTCGATCAGGCGGACGCGATCCTGCTCGATCCGGGCCAGCAAAGCTTCGAAATCGGGCCAGCTGAGCTCGACCGCGAAATGGGCGTAGGCCCGGCCGATCACGCCGTCCTCGTCCTTCAGGGCTTCCCGCGCCAGGTCCTCGCGCGCGCCGTGCGACAGGGCCGTCGCGGCCTGATCTTCCAGCACGGTGAAGCCCGGCGTGATGCCCGCCTCGATTGGAAACCGGCGCAGCAGCTTTTCGCAAAAGGCATGCAGGGTCTGGATCTTCAGTCCGCCCGGCGTGTCCAGGGCCTTGGCGAACAGCTGCCGCGCCTTGGACAGATCCTGATCCGCTAACGTCTCGGCGTCCCGCCCGTCCAGATCAGCCAGCGAACGGGCCAACGCCCGATCATCCATGACCGCCCAGGCCCCCAGCCGATCGAACAGCCGGGCCTGCATCTCGGCGGCGGCGGCCTTGGTATAGGTGACGCACAGAATCTCGCCGGGCTGGACCTCCTGCAGCAGCAGCCGCGCCACGCGATCCACCAGGGTCGAGGTCTTGCCCGACCCCGCATTGGCGGTGACGAAGACCGACTGGCGCGGGTCCGCCGCCGCGATCTGATAGGGGTCGGGCAGGATGCGGGCGGAAGACGGGTTGACGCTCATGTCTCACCCTCCTCGCCGCCCACGACATGCCATTCCCAGACGCGGGCCAGATGGTCGTAGTTGCCGCCGAAATTGCCCATGAACTGCGGCGCGACCCAGCTCAGATAGGGCGTCCGCTCGCTGTCGAACCGCGCCACCCGCGCCTTCAGCCCGGCCAGCGCCGCATCGGACAGATGCGCCGCCTCCGCCCCTTCGGCCAGGGTCTTCGCCTCCCCCGGCACCTTGCGGCCGACGACGCGGACATAGGTCAGTTCCTCGGGCTGGACGGGGCCGGAGGTCTTCGATCCGGCCTCGGCCAGAATGGCGCCGGTCAGGGTCAGCTGGGGCGAAAAGCCGGTCTTCAATTGTTTGGCAGAAGGGATTTGTCCCGTCTTGAAATCCATCACCGCCGCGCCCGACCCCGACAGCTCGATCCGGTCGGCCTTGGCGGTCAGGATGAAGGGCCCGGCTGGGGCCTCGAACGTCAGGGACAGCGTCTCCTCCACGCGGATGTCGATGCCGCGCGCCCGCCTGCGCATCTCGAACCCGGCCAGCCATCGGGCCGCATTGCGCGCCAGCGGGGCCTCGCGCGCCATGGCCGCGTCCTCGAAGCCGTGATGGGTCAGCTCTTCATGCAGCAGTCTGGAAATCTCGCCCTCGCAATCATCGGGCAGGACGTCGGGCCAGCTCAGGGTCAGCCGTTCGACCGCCTTGTGTACCGCCTGGCCGCGAGCGATGGCCTCAGCCGACTGACCGGGCCGATCAAGCTGACGCAGATTCAGCACATAGCGGGCATAGACCGCGTAGGGATCGCGCACCCAGCGCTCGACGCCTGTGACCGGCAGCTGTCGCGGACGCCGCTCGACCGGCGGGCGGGGCGCGGGGCGGCGGGCATAGTCCGGCGTGGCGCGGGCCGGGGCGTCCAGGGCGCGGGCTTGCTCGAGCCGCACCGATGGCTGGCGCAGGCTGAGAGGGGTGTCTTTGGTGTTTGCCCCGCGCGTCAGCATCTCGAGCCGCCATAGCCAGCGCGACTTGACTGCCGGCTGGCCCCCGCGCCGCTCGGAATGGACCAGGATGGCATCGTCGGCGCAGGCCGCCTGGACGAAATCCTGGGCGGTCTGGCCCAGACGTCGTTCGGGCGGCGGCAGGCTCAGGCTCTGACGCATCGGCCGCGACAGAAAGGGGTCGGACGGGGCGGCATTGGGCCAGACGCCCTCTTCCAGCCCGGCCAGGATCATTCGGTCGGCCCGCACCAGCCGGGCCTCGATGGCCCCCAGAATGCGCAGACGCGGCTGGTTGGCCCCGCCCGTCCGCACCGTCTGTTCGGTCAAAAGCGTCGACACCAGATCGGCCATCTCGGCCGGCGTCACCGGCGGCAGGGCCGCGCCACCCTGGATCAGACTGGACAGCAGGGCGGCCGCCGCCTCTCCATCCGGTCCAGCCCAGACCTGTGCTCCGGCCAGGCTCTCGATCAGGCGGGTCAGGCCGCGCGCCGCCTCGTCCAGAGACGCGTTCGGTAACAGAGGGGACCGCGCCCTGTCCGACAATGATTCCAGTCGATCCAGAAGTTGTCCGGCAATTGCGACATCGGCGCTTGTCCGATCCGACGGCGGCTGACCGTCGTCGCGTGGCTGCGTAGCCTTCAGCAGGGCGCGCCGGGCCCCAGCCCAGTCACGGCGGCGAGGACCACGCAGGGCATGACGCTCCAGCGCCGACACCGCCTGCTCATAATCGGCTTCATGCAGATCGATCCGGACCACTGCATGCTTCAACAGGCCCAGCAACACATGGGGATCCAGAGGCTCGGCCATGAACCGGGCCGCAAGATCAACCAGCCGCCCCGCCGCCATGCGCGACAGCGGCTGGCCGGACGAACTGTCCGCTGTGATCCCCCATCGCTCCAGCCGCGCCTCGACCCGCCGGCCCAGGGCCAGATCGGGCGTGACCAGGGCACAGGTCTTGCCGGGCGCTTCCAGAGTCTCGCGCATCATAAGGGCGATGGCGGCGGCGGCATCTTCCTCGGCCCGAACCGTGACGACGGACAGGCCTTCCAGTCCCTCGGCGATGGGGTCGACGGAGCGGACGCTGGCGGCACGGGCGCGAAGATCGCGGATCGTATCGCGCCAGTCGGCGGTGGCCTGGGCCGGGCGCAGGGCCTCGTTGAGCAGGCGCTGGCGGGCACGGCCACGCGATGCGGCCTCAGCTGGCTCGGGCGGCTGAAACCAGGGTCGGACCTGATCGCGCGCGACTCCGGCCCGGTTCAGCAGTCGCCACAGGGCGTTCTGCGGATGCTGCTCGCTCATCCCCAGGCCTTCCCAGACGCGGGCATCCAGATCGAAATCCAGTCCGGGCAGAACCACGCACCCTTGCGGCGAGGCGGCGACAGCGGCGAGAACATCGGCGGCGGCCGGCGCGGAGCCGGTCGAACCGGCGGCGATGACGGGCTGCTGCGGTGGGCGCTCGGTCCAGGTCGTGGCCAGTAGACGCAGCAGCTTTGCCCGCCGCCAGGCCGGGTCGACCAGACCCATGGCCTCCAGCCGTCGGGGCCAGGCCTCGACCGCCAGACCCAGGAACTCCGCCGACGCCTGCCAGTGCTCGGCCAGATCGCCCTCAACCAGGGTGGCGACCCGCGCCATGTCCTCGACCTCTTCGAGCTGGCAGGAATCGAGAAAGCCTCCCAGCGCATCGGCCATCTCCAGCGCACGCAGGGGCGTAAGGCCGGGCCGGAACTCCTCCGCGATCATCCGCGCCATTTCGAACCGACGGGTCAGGGGGGCGATGGCGGGCGGCAGGTCCAGGCCCAGCTCGCCGGGCGCGAACGGCGGCTCGTCCTCTTCCAGATCGCCCAGCGGTCGGATTTGGGGCAACAGCAGGGATCGACCCTCGGCCTGACGCGTCAGGGCCGAGGTAAAGGCTCTTGCCGCGCGGCGATTGGGCAGCAGTATAACGGCGTCGGACAGGGCCTCGGGCGGATGCTCGCCCAACCAGGCCAGAACGCCCGCCGCCAGATCGTCCAGAAACGGCCGACGCGCCTCGATGGCGTACCAGCGGGGGATGGCCCCCGAGAAGAGATCGAACGCCGTGCTCATCCGCTCTGCGCCAGCCGGGCCTCGGCCTCGTTGCGAGCCTGAGGATCGCCGACATGCATCCAGTCACCGTCCAGCACGCAGCCGTACAGTCGCCCCGCCGCCGCCGACCTCCGCCACAGGCCGCTCAGCGAAAACGGCCCCTCCGGCCCCTCGGCGACATAGTCGGGTCGACAGATGTGGACGCCCATATAGGCGAAGGGCGCAGACGCCGCCTCGCCCCTGAATGTCAGCTTCCCATTGTCCGCCAAAAAGAAGTCCCCGTCGCCCTCGAACCCGATGGAGCCCTCGCGCCGGGCCAGCAGCAGAGCCGCATCCATACGTTTCGGATCCCACAGCCGGGACAGCTCGGAAAGCGCATCGCCCCGGTCCAGCCAGACGCTGTCGATATTGGCCACGAACACCGGCGCGTCGCCCAGCAGGGGCGCGGCCTTCTTCAGACCGCCGCCGGTCTCCAGGAGTTCGGCCCGTTCGTCGGAAATAACGATCTCGGGCCCGCGCCGCCGTGCCGCCAGATGCGCCTCCAGCCGATCGGCGAACCAATGCACATTGACGATGGCCTTTTCGACGCCCGCGTTCGCCAGCCGGTCCAGCACATGGTCGACCAGGGCGCGCCCCCCGACCTCGACCAGAGCCTTGGGCAGGTCGTCCGTGAGCGGACGCATGCGGGTGCCCAGACCAGCGGCGAGCACCATCGCGGTTTTGGGGGCAGTGCTCATCGGCGGCTGTTCTCCGGCACATGACGGGCGAACCAGTCGCGGACAGGCTCCAGCCCTGCCTTGCCCAGATTGGCATTCAGATGCCGCCACATGCGCGGCATGAATGCGCGATACCGCGGCTTGCCGTCACGCACGATCAGGCGCGCGAAAATGCCCAGGATGCGGGCCTCGTTCAGTGTCGCGAGACCGGCATAGTCCTGCATGAAGGCCTCGCGCTCGACCTGGGGACGCAGAGCGAAATAATGGTCCAGGGCCCGGGCCTCCAGCGCAGGCGACACATCCCGCCGCGCATCCTGCAGCAGGGAATGCAGGTCCCAGGACGGATGGGCCTTCACCGCGTCCTGAAAGTCGATCATGCCGACCATCGCGGGTCCTGCCTGGCCCTTCAGCCGGATCAGATTCTCCGCATGGTAATCCCGGTGCGCCATGACGCTGGCTCCCGCGTCGCCCTGCGCAATCACCGGTGCCCAGGCGGCACGCCAGTGGTCGACGGCGGCGGCGTCAAGCACCAGACCCCGATCCAGCTGCGGCATCCACTCAACGAACAGATCGGCCCCGCCCCGCAGCGCGGTCGCATCATAGCTCTGCAAAGGCCAAGCGCCCGCCGCGCCCTTCAGGACATCCGGGGTCGGGGCGTCATGCAGTGTCGCCAGCGCCTCGACCGCCGCCAGATAAAGCGGCTCTTCCGGCTCGCCCGCGTCGATGACCCGCGCAAAAAGATCGTCCCCGAAATCTTCAAGAACGGCCAGACCGGCCGGGGCATTGACCGCGATGATTTCGGGCGCGGACAGACCCAAGGAGCGCAGATGCGCGGCCACGGCCGCGAAGGCCTCGATGCGGCCTGCGGACAGGCGGGCCGTGGCGTTCCAGCCGGAGGCGCGACGCTGCTCGGGCGTCCAGGCGGGGTCGGCAGGCGGGCTTTCGGCGGAGGCCGCCTGATCCATCAGCATCAAGGTCGTCCCCGATGGCAGGGTCAGGCGCTCATAGCGTCGCGTGGAGGCATCGCCAGGCAGGGGTGTACGCGCGGCCTCGCCGAGGCCGGCGGCCTTCAGAAACTCGACGCGTTGTTGCTCGCGGTCAGACATGCAGATCCTTCAGCTTCGTCTCCCACGCCCCTACGCCAGAAACGGTCGCAACACGTCCCTCGCCGTCTTCGGATAGTCTGACGACCAGCCGGTTCGGCCCCAGCCAGGCAGCGGGATCCTCGCCCAGACGCTCGGGCCATTCGATGACGGCAAAGCCGGTGTCCAGTGCCTCGTCCAGCCCGATCTCGACGGCCTCTTCCGGCCGGGTCAGGCGGTAGAGGTCGAAATGTGCGACGGGCGGATCACTGTCGTAGAACTGAACCAGAGTGAATGTTGGGGAGGGCACATCTTCTTCGGGCGTGGTGAGGGCGCGGATCAGACCACGCGCCAGGGTCGATTTGCCCATACCCAGCGAGCCGTGAAGTAGAAGGGCTTCGCCCTGTCCCAGGTGTGGGGCAAGCGCAGCCCCCAGCCGTGTCGTGGCCTCGGCATCGGCCAGGGGGATCGTCAGCCGGCTCATGCGAAATTCGCGTCCGGCTGGCCAGGCAGGACCCGTTCGGTGAAGGCCTTTAGCGCATAGGTCGCCTTGCCCGCATCGATGTCCAGCCGTTGGGCCGGGATCGGCTTGCCAACCTTCAGCTGGAAGGCCCCGCGCTTCTTGTTCAGCAACTCGTGAAACAGGGTGATGTCCCGCAGTTCCTGCGAGAACCGGTCGAACAGATGGAACAACTTCGACGTCGGCCCGGCCACATGGATGGGAATGACGGGCGCATCGTATTTACGGGCCAGCGACGCCGCCGTCTGGGCCCATTCGGGATCGGTCAGGCTGCCGTCCTTGCCCACGCGCGCCAGCCGCCCGGCGGGAAACATGACGATGCAGCGTTCGGCCTCGAACGCTTCCTTCGCGGCCTGGAGCGTGGCGCGGGTCTTTTCGCGCGTGCGCTTTTCATGGACCCATTCGACCGGAATGATAGCCTCTCCCAGACGCGGCGCGACGCGGATGGCATCGGCATTGGCAAAGAAGATGGCGTCGTCCCGGCGCTTTCGAACCGCATCGAAGACCGCGATTCCGTCGGCGATCCCCGTCGGATGGTTGGCCACGATCAGACAGCGCCCCGTCGCCGGTATCCGCTCCAGGTTCATCGTCGAGACGCGCAGATCCAGCAGATTGCTGACGTATCTCAGCGCCTCCTGTCCCGACAGCGGCAGGATGGCATCGGCCATGCGCACGGCATGTCGAAACCCCAGCAGGCGATAGAGCAGCGGCTGCACCGCCGGCCAGACCACCGACCGGGTCAGGCGCGGGGCCCGCTCGGCGATCAGCACCTCGCAGATGTGCGGTTCAGGCTTTGTCTTTACGGGGGCCGGAGCGGTCAGGGTCATGCAGGTTCGGTTGTCGCCGTTTGCAGGGGCCTCCGCAAGCGGCCCGGCTTTGACTGTGTGGATGACGGTGCTAGGCCAGTCGCCTGATTGAGGAGAACCGTCCGATGCGTCACCGCTCCCTGCTTGCCGGCGCCTGCTGCGCCCTCGCGCTCGTCGCCGCCGTCCCGGCCCTGGCCGAGGCCCCGACCTCAGCCTCGCCTGCCGAGGCGACATCCGCCCAGGGCCAGATGCCCTTCACCTATCAGGACATGATCCCGGCCAATCGCCTGGGCGATCCGCAGGTGTCGCCGGACGGGCGCTGGGTCGTCTATTCGGTCACGACCACCGATGTCGCGGCCAACAGCCGGGCCGGTGCCCTGTATGCTCTGGACCTGACCAATCCGGGCGAGCCTGTGCGTCTGGCCATCAACGAGGGCGGGGCCAATACGGCGCGCTGGGGCGCGGACGGAAAGCTGTACTTCCTGTCGGGCCGGTCGGGCTCCAGCCAGGTCTGGCGGGCCGAGGCCGACGGCAGCGGACCGGTGCAGGTCACCAACCTGCCCACCGACGTCAATGCCTATCGCCTCAGCCCCGACGCCGGGCGCGTGGTTGTATCCCTGGCCGTCTATCCCGAGGCCGAAAGCCTCGCGGCCTCGGTCGAACGGGGTCAGGCCGTGGCAGCGCAGAAGAATACGGGCAAGGTCTATGACCGCATGTTCGTGCGCCATTGGGACACCTGGAACGACCACACCCAGAACCATCTGTTCGTCCAGGACATTGGCACCACCGGAGCGGCGACGGGCGAGCCGGTCTGGGTTACGCGCGGCTTTGACGGCGACACCCCTTCCAAACCCTTCGGCGACGAGAGCGAGTTCACCTTCACCCCCGACGGCCAGTCCATCGTCTTTTCTGCTCGTCAGGCCGGACAGTCCGAGCCGTGGAGCACCAACTTCGACCTCTATCAAGTCGCTGTCTCGGCACCGGGACAACTGAACAACCTGACCGTCGACAATGAGGCCTGGGACACCGGCCCCGTCTTTTCGCCCGACGGTCGCACCATGGCCTATCGCGCCATGGCCCGGCCCGGCTTCGAGGCCGACAAATACGCCATCTTCCTGCGCGACGTGGCCTCGGGTCAGGTACGCCAGATCGCGGCCAACTGGGACCGCTCGGCCGACGGCCTGCAATGGTCCAGGGACGGCCAGACCCTGTACACCACGGCTGGTGACATCGGTCAGACCCGCCTGTTCGCCATCGACGTGACGAGCGGCTCTGTCGTGCCCATCACGGGCGAGGGCCATGTCTCGGCCTTTCAGCAGACGCCGTCCGGCTTCGTCTTTGCCCAGGACAGCCTGACCCGACCCAGTGAACTGTTCGTCAAGACCTTCCGGGGCCGCGAGATGCCGACCCGGATCACCAATGTGAACCCGCAACTGGACGACCGCGCCTTCGGTGAGGCCGAGCAGTTCACCTTCGCCGGCTGGAACGGCGAGGAGGTCCACGGCTATGTCATCAAGCCCGCCAATGCGGTGGAAGGCCAGAAATATCCGGTCGCCTTCCTGATCCACGGCGGGCCGCAGGGGTCGTTCGGCAACAGCTGGTCCTATCGCTGGAACCCCATGACCTATGCGGGTGCCGGCTATGCGGTGGTGATGATCGATTTCCATGGATCGACCGGCTACGGCCAGGCCTTCACCGATTCGATCAGCCAGCACTGGGGCGACCGGCCGCTGGAAGACCTCCAGAAGGGCTGGGCCGCCGCGCAGGAGAAGTACGACTTTATCGACGGCGAGAACGCCTGCGCGCTCGGCGCCTCATATGGCGGCTATATGATCAACTGGATCGCGGGCAACTGGTCGGGCGCGTTCGACTGCCTGGTCAACCATGACGGGGTCTTCGACACCTTCGGCATGGGCTATTCGACCGAGGAGCTGTGGTTCACCGAATGGGAATACGGCGGCACGCCGTGGGAGAATCCGCGCGGCTATCAGCAGTTCAACCCCGCTAACCACGTCCGCAATTGGCGCGATCCGATGCTGGTCATCCAGGGCGATCTGGACTTCCGCATTCCGACCGCCCAGGGCCTGTCGACCTTCACCGCCCTTCAGCGCAAAGGCATCGACAGCCGGCTGGTGGTCTTCCCGGACGAGAACCACTGGGTGCTGCGCCCGGCCAACAGCCTGCAGTGGCACAACGAGGTCTTCGGCTGGCTGGACAAGTATCTGAAGACGGCGGAGTGATCCGGGCCTGACAGCTGAAAGCCCCGCAGTCGCGCAGACTGCGGGGCTTTCTTGTTGGGGGCGCTATCACTCGGCCCGCGGGTCCTCGTTGCTTAAGCGCGAGATCAGCGGGCGGCGACAGACCGGGTCAGGTTGACGTAACGGTCATGCTCGCGGGCCGTCATGCAGCGCGGCGTGGACCAGGTTTCGCCCGTGCGGCGGACGTCGATGGCCTGACGCGCCGTGATGAACACCGGGGCAGCGCCATATTCGCGTGTGAATGCCACGCGGGTGGCGGCGTCGGCGTCGCAGACCATCACGGCGCGGGGCTGAGCCACCTGCTGCGACGCGCGAGGCGCGGGCGGAAGCTGAGCCTGATTTTGCGTCGAGAAATTCTGGGCCAGAGCGGGGGCGGCGCTGACCAGAACCAGCAGGCTTGCGGCCGAAACAGCGGACAGGCGCATCGGAAATCCTCCAAATCCTCCCGAATTCGCTCCGGGTTCGGACAGAAGAATGCGCGCTTTCCTGGATTTGTAAAGGTTTGACGACAGTTCGAGGAATGAAAAATGACGATCGGGGCGCGGCGAGAGCGGCAGACCATTAATTTCGCTCGCGATTGAGCCGAACCGCCGCTTCGTGCGTATCTGACGTGCAACCCCGCCTGAAGGATGCCCATGACCCGAAGAGGCCTGTTCGCCCCCCTGCTGGGCCTTGCCGCCGCCGCCTGTTCGCCACTGTCACTGCTGAATGCCGTGGGACCACGCGATCGCGGGACCGGGCGTGTGGCACGCGACCTGCCCTATGGCGACGACCCCCGTCAGAAGATGGACGTCTATGCGCCTGCCCAGGCGACAAATCTGCCCGTACTGGTCTTCTTCTACGGCGGCGGGTGGGATTCGGGCGATCGTACCGTTTATGGCTGGGCCGCCCAGGCTCTTGCCGCGCGCGGCTTCGTCGTCTTCGTGCCCGACTATCGTCTTGTGCCGCAAGTGCATTTCCCGGCCTTCATCCAGGATGCGGCGGCGGCTACGGCGCGGGCAGGCGAACTGGCGACGACCTATGGCGGCGATCCGGCCCGCCTGGGCGTCCTGGGCCATTCCGCCGGTGCCCATCTGGCCATGATGATCACTCTGGACCGCCGCTATATGGCGGCCGTGGACCAGCCGGACCTGATCAAGGCCGCCGCGGGCCTGGCGGGGCCCTATGACTTCCTGCCGTTCGATGTGGCTGCCTCGCGCAATGCCTTTGGCCGCGCGCCGGACCCGACCCTGACCCAGCCGGTGACCTTTGCCCGCGCCGATGCCCCGCCGCTGTGGCTGGGGCACGGCACCGACGATGTCGTGGTCCATGACGAGGACACCATCATCCTGCGCGACCGGATGATCGCCGTCGGCGGACGCTGCGAAGCGAAGCTTTATCCCGGCCTGAACCACGCCGACCTGATCGCGACCTTCTCGCCCCTGTTTCGCAAGAAGGCCCCTGTGCTGGATGACGTGACGACATTTCTGCACCGCGAGTTGGGCTGACTGCGCGCTCAAGCCGCGAGCGACCGCATGGCGAGCGCCAGCGCCTCAACAAAGCGTGGCTGTCTCGCCAAGGTCATCTTCTTCCGCTAGGGGAGATCATGACAAACACGATGACAGCCTCGACGCAGGCACTGGCGGCCCTGGATCGCCTCGAAACCCTCTACGCCCAATCCGTCGCAAACTTGCGCACCGCCGTGGGCACCTTCCTGAAAACCGGCGAGCGCGCCGATGGCGAGGCCCGGGCCAGAGGCCTGTTCGCCTATCCCGAGCTGCGGGTCAGCTGGTTCGGTGACCGGCCCGACAATCTGGCCAGCCGCGCCTATGCCCGCCTGTCGCGACCCGGCGTCTATGCCACCACCGTCACCCGGCCCGACCTGTACCGGTCCTATCTGCTGGAACAGCTGACCCTGCTGGAACAGGACTATGGCGCGACGTTCGAGGTGCGACCGTCAGAGCAGGAAATCCCGTTTCCTTATGTGATGGACGGCTCAGACGTCGTTCTGGACCGGACCCAGACCGCTGCTGTCGCCCGCTATTTCCCGACCACCGACCTGGCCCATATCGGCGACGAGATTTCCGACGGCCTGTTCAACCTCGACAACGACTTTCCCCTGGCCCAGTTCGACGGCCTGCGGACGGACTTTTCGCTGGCACGCCTGCGCCACTACACCGGCACGCCGGTCGAGGACGTCCAGTCCTATGTCCTGTTCACCAACTATAACCGCTATGTCGACGAGTTCGTGCGCTGGGCCTGTGCTCAGCTGAGCGACCCCGACAGCGCCTATGAAACCCTGTCGTGTGCAGGCGGCGTGGTGCTGACGCGCGACACGCCGGATCTGGAGGCGGCGGCCATGGATGCGGCCTGGAAGAAACACCAGATGCCGGCCTATCACCTGACCGCGCCGGGCCATGCGGGCATCACCCTGGTCAACATCGGGGTCGGGCCGTCCAATGCCAAGACGATCTGCGACCACCTGGCCGTCACCCGCCCGCACGCCTGGATGATGATCGGCCACTGCGGTGGGCTGCGTCCCAGCCAGACGATCGGCGATTATGTCCTGGCCCACGCCTACTTGCGCGATGACCATGTGCTGGACGCGGTCCTGCCGCCGGACATTCCGATCCCTTCGATCGCCGAGGTTCAGCGGGCCCTCTACGACGCCGCCAAGCAGGTGTCTGGCGCGCCGGGCGAAGAGGTCAAGCGCCGCCTGCGCACCGGCACGGTCGTGACCACCGACGACCGGAACTGGGAGCTGCGCTATTCCAAGTCGGCGCTGCGCTTTAATCAGAGCCGCGCCGTCGCCATCGACATGGAGAGCGCCACCATCGCCGCCCAGGGCTATCGCTTCCGCGTCCCTTACGGCACCCTGCTGTGTGTCTCGGACAAACCCCTGCATGGCGAGATCAAGCTGCCGGGTCAGGCCAACCGCTTCTACGAGGGCTCCATCTCGGAACACCTTCAGATCGGTATCCACGCCATCGACCTGCTGCGGGCCGAGGGCAACCGCCTTCACTCCCGCAAGCTGCGCGCCTTTGACGAGCCGCCGTTCCGCTAGATCAGGGCTTCAGGCGCTTGGCGTTGGCCTCGGCCGTACGGTGGATGGGCTTCAGCGCCTCGGCCTGACCCTTCAGCAGTTCGGTGTTGAGGGTCAGCATCTGGCCCGCCGCGCGGCTCCACCAGCCCAGGGCATAGCTGTAGTGCGCCTGCATCGCCGCCGCCGGGGTCGAGGCCCCGGCGATGGCCGAGGCGGCGCGGCTGGCGAGACCGGCCTCGGTCACGGCATTCGCATTCAGCCTCTGGCCGATGTCGCCGAAGGTCTGGCCCAGAACCGCCGCCGATTCCGACAGGGCCTCGACCTTTTCGCTGGTCATCAGCGACAGTTCCTTCAGATCGACCTTGGCCGGGTCGGTCATGCCCTCGGCCATGATCTTCATCCGGGCGGCAATGACGTCCCCGGCGGCCGTCAGCATCTCGCCGCCGGACCAGGCCGTGTCGCCGGCCCTGGCCGCGTTCCGGTTGAGCTTGCGGCCCGTCTTCAAGGCGCGATCGGTGGGAGTCATGAGCCAGCCCTGCGCCTCATTCAGCCCTGCGGCAAGATTTCGTTCGAGAAGTCGGCCACATCTTTGAGCAGGGCCGGCACGGCGGCGTCGATGATGGTCTGGCCCTTTTCCGGACTGGCCTGGGCCGGGTCGGAGCCGATGCGTCCGTCGGGGAAGCGGGCGCGGTAGTCGAGCGCATCGCGGATTGGGCCGGACGGTGCGATCTGCGGGCTGTAGGCAGCCGTCTTGATCCGGTCGGGATAGGCCGCCTGGGTCACCGCGATCTCGGACGGCGTCGCATGCATGCCGTGGCCGGTCGGGAAGATGCGGTTGCACAGGCTGTTGACGCCCGGCAGGTCCCACCAGTTCTTGAGCTTCAACACGAACGGCGGCTGTTCCTCGACAAAGCTCCACTCCGCATAGATTTCCGCGAAGGTCGCCTCGATGGTGGCGACATTGCCGCCGTGGCCGTTCAGGAAATAGATCCGCTCGAAGCCGTGACGGCTCAGCGACGACACCCAGTCGGTGATCGCGGCCATGAAGGTCGAGGGGCGCAGCGATATCGTCCCCGCAAAGGCCAGATGATGCTGGGCCATGCCGATGTTGAAGGTCGGCGCGACGACCAGGCTCTCATCAGTCTTTTCCGCCGCATGGGCGATAATCTCGGGGCACAGCCAGTCGGTACCCAAGAGACCAGTCGGCCCGTGCTGCTCGTTGGAGCCGATCGGCACCACGACGGTCTTTGTCTGCTTCAGCCGCGCGTCGATCTCAGGCCAGGACGACAGATGGATCAGCATGGGCGACGCTCCGTGAACTATGATGACCGTGGTTTAGGCCGATTGGCGATCAGGGCCAACGGCCCGGCCTCAAGCAGCGCTAGGCGCGATAGGCCAACGTGAAAAGTTTCAGCCCGGCGCGAACGCGCGCATGAATCGCTCGGCCGTCTCCCGGGCCCGCGCCTCCAGATCGAACGGCGGATGAGGGATATTCAGGATCGTGCGCAGATGGCCATGGCCCATGATCATCCCGACGTACATTTCCGCCGCGGCGTCCGGATCGGGGATCGACAGCCTCCCCAGACGATCCTCTTCCGCCAGCCAGGCCGACAGCCGTCGCAGGCCCTCCGCCGGACCGGCGCGATAGACGGCCTGGGCCAGTTCGGGAGCCGTCGGCGACATCAGCGCCACGCCGCGCAGCGCATCCGGCCCCGTGTCGCCGCGCATCTTGTGCAGCAGCCCCTCGGCATAGCCGGCCAGCACCGCCGCTGGCTCGCCGCCGGTGCGCAGTGGCTCGGTCAGGGCCGCCGCGCGCCGCGCCGCCAGGGCCTGGCCGATCTCCACCTTGGAGGCAAAGCGGTTGTACAGGGTCTGGCGCGAGACACCCGCCCGACGCGCGATGGCTTCCATCGAGGTCAGCGCACCCTTTTCGGCAAACAGGGCCAGGGCCGCATCCAGAATGGCCTCGGTCTTCGCCTCGTCGACCTGTCCCGCCACACGGGCCATCAGTGGGCATCCATCGCCGGACCCGCAGCGCCGGGCTTCACCGGACGGGCCAGCAGGGTGACGAAACCCGCAAAGGCGCAGGCGATGGCCAGCAGCGCGAAGGCGTCGCCGAAGGCCAGGGTCGTGGCCTGTCGTTGCAGCATGCCATAGACCGCCTTCATCGCCGCTCCCGCCGGATCGATGGAGCCGGCGAACCGCTCCTGCATGCCCGCCAGCATCGTCGCCATCCGGTCGTCGGTGACCGGTATGGCCTGGGTCAGCTCATTCATGTGCAGGGCCGTGTTCTGCGTCAGGGAGGTGTTCAGCATCGCCAGACCGAACGCCCCGCCGACGTTACGCGACAGGTTCACCAGGCCCGAAGCGTTCTTGACCATGTGATCGGGCAGGGTCGACATCGTCACCTGTTGTGCCGCGATCATGGCCAGCATGACCCCGACGCCGCGCATGGCCTGCACACCCGCGAACTGCCAGAAGCCCCATTCGGTCGTGACCACATGCGCATCCCACATGCCCCAGGCGCACAGCATGAAGCCCGCGAACATCAGGATGCGCAGGTCCAGCAACCGCACCAGCCGCCCGGCAAAGGGGGCCGTCAGGAACATCGACAGGCCCGACACCACCATGGTCGTCCCGACCTCGGCCGGCGAATAGTCCTGTACCCGTGACAGGAACAGCGGCAACAGGAAGGTCCCGCCGAAAAGGGCCGCCCCGACGGTGAAGGTCATCACCACCCCCACCATGAAGTTGCGGTTGGCAAAGGCCCTCAGCTCCACGATCGGATTGCGATAGGCCAGCGACCGCCAGACGAAGGCCGGGCC
Organism: Brevundimonas sp.; assembly: GCF_041919755.1. Lineage (GTDB taxonomy): Bacteria > Pseudomonadota > Alphaproteobacteria > Caulobacterales > Caulobacteraceae > Brevundimonas. The sequence continues at coordinate 256,894 of NZ_JAYRTD010000003.1, forward strand.
GGTGACGACCGCAACGACGGTCAGCAGCAGGATCATCTCATCAGCGAACCAGTCGTTCTTTGACCCCTCCTCCAGCACGAACTGCAGGCTCATGAGGAAGGTCGCCATCAGCGCCAGGCCCCACCAGTCGAACCCCTTGGACAGGGACGGATCGCCCTTGTCGAAGTTGGCGTAGCGCCCGACCAGAAACAGCACCAGCACGCCGGGGACGACGTTGATGAAGAACAGCCAGCGCCAGCTCAGCCATTCCGTCAGATGCCCGCCCAGCGTCGGCCCGATGGTCGGGGCCAGGGTGACGATCAGGCCCATGACGATACTGGCCGTAACCCTCTGTTTCGGCGGAAAGGCGGTGAAGGCCACGGCGAAGACGGTCGGGATCATGGCCCCGCCGACGAACCCCTGAAGCGCGCGAAAGAAGATCATCGCCTCGATCGAGGACGACATCCCCGTGGCGATGCTCATCAGCAGAAAGCCGGAGCAGGAGACCAGAAACACTTTCTGCGTACCCCACAGCCGCGACAGATAGCCCGACAGCGGGATCATCACGACCTCGGGGATCAGATAGGCGGTCTGGATCCAGCTGATCTCGTCCGCCGAGGCCCCGATGCCGGACTGGATCTGGGGCAGGGACGAGGCGACGATCTGGATGTCGAGAATGGCCATGAACTGGCCGATCACCATGCCGGCAAAGCCCAGCAGCAGGATGGTCCAGTTGACGGCGGGTGCCGCCGGGGGCGCGCCGCTGTCGGTCAGTGTGGGGGCGGCGGCCGTCACGGCCCTAGCGCCCGAGCTCGGCCGTCTGGGTCACCCCGGCGGCCGCCTCGGCAAAACTCAGCCCGCCCGGGCTCTTCAAATCGACCTTGACCGCGACCGACAGTCCGGGGCGCAGGGTCGCGCCGGCGCGGTCAACGCGGATGCGCACGGGCACGCGCTGGGTGATCTTGGTGAAGTTGCCGGTCGCATTCTCGATGGGGATCAGGGCGAACTCCGAGCCCGTGGCCGGGGCGAAACTGTCGATATGGCCGGTCAGGTCCTCGCCCGGAAAGGCGTCGGCGTGGATCTGCACCGTCTGCCCCAGACGCAGGCGATCAACCTGGGTCTCCTTGAAGTTGGCGACGATGTAGGCGTCGCCCAGCGGCACGATGGACAGCACCTGTCCGCCCGGCCGCACATATTGTCCGACGCGCACGCCGCGCGCGCCGACCACACCGGCGACGGGCGCGCGGATGATGGTCCGCTCCAGCGTCAGCCGAGCCTGTTCCAGCTGGGTCCGCGCCTGCTGCACGGCTGCCAGCGACTGTGCGCGGGTCGAGCCCAGAACGCCGACCGTGCGCTGTTCGGCGACGAGGGCAGCCTGCGCCTCGGCGACCGAAGCCTGGGCCGTGCGGGCTCCGGCGCGTTCGGTCTCGATCCGCTGCTGAGAGACCCAGCCCTGCTGAGCCAGGCGGTCATAGCGTTCGACCTGCTGGGCGGCCAGATCGGCCTGGGCGCGGGCCTGGGCGACGCCGGCAGCACGGCTGGCGATGGTGGCCTGTTCCTGGATGGCGCGGGCATCGACGTTCGCGACCGCTGCCGTCACCGCCGCCAGATTGGCCTCGGCCTGGGCCACGCCGGCCTTCGCATCCCGGTCGTCGAGCCGCAGAAGAACCTGCCCAGCCTCCACGCGCTGGTTGTCGGCCACCAGCACCTCGACGACATAGCCGTCGATCTGAGGGCTGACGCTGGTGGTGTCGGCATGCACAAACGCATTGTCCGTGCCCTCCCAGCGCTGCTGACCCTGCCACCAGACCACACCGCCGATGGCGATGGCGACGGCAGCGATCCCGCCGACGATCAGGGGCAGGCGTTTCTTGAGAACGGGCGACAGGGCCATGGGACACTCTCGAGAGGAGAAGAACGTGGCGCATAAATGGACAAGAGTGTCCAAAAATCAACTCTCGTCGTTTCGCTGGCGCATCGCACCGCGTTTCGAACTGAGCGAGCGGTCGTGAACAGCGCGCTTGACGGCGTGTCTTCAGACGGCGAAGCCGAAACCATGCCGCTCGCGCCGAAGCCGCCCCGACCACGCCCTAAGACGCCCAAGCGCGCGCCCCGCGCCCTGGGCTGGCCGCCGGACGAGGGTCGGGTCGAAACGATCTTCCAGCGGCTGGCGGCCACCATGCCGGAGCCGAAGACCGAGCTGGATTTCACCGACCCGTTTACCCTGGTCGTCGCTGTCGCCCTGTCGGCCCAGGCGACGGACGTTTCGGTCAACAAGGCCACGGACAAGCTGTTCAAGGTCGCCGACACCCCCGAAAAGATGCTGGCGCTGGGGGAGGAGGGGCTGGTGCCCTACATCGCCTCCATCGGCCTGTATCGCGGCAAGGCGAGGAATGTCATCGCGCTCAGCCGGATCGTGCTGGAGCAGCATGGCGGTGTCGTGCCCCTGAACCGCGCCGAGCTTCAGGCCCTGCCCGGCGTGGGGCGAAAGACGGCCAGCGTGGTGCTGAACGAACTGGGCATCGAGCCGGCCATCGCGGTGGACACCCATGTGTTCCGCGTCTCGCACCGCCTGGGTCTGGCCAATGCCGCCACGCCGGACAAGGTCGAGGCGCAGCTGCACCAGGTTGTGCCCGCCGCCTGGCTGCCCAAGGCGCACCACTGGCTGATCCTGCACGGCCGCTACACCTGCACGGCGCGCAAGCCGAAGTGCGCAGTCTGCGTCATCTCCGACCTGTGCCCCTCGCGCGGCGACCTGATGGCGTCGGGAGAGGCGGCCTAGGCCCCACGCTCGGCGGCGGGGATGAAGCCGTTGGCCAACAGGGCATGCAGGGCCTGCACATGGCCATCGCGGGCCTCGACCGGGGCGGAATCCGAAGTCATCACCACCGTCAGCCGCAGGTCCGGCACGACGAAGACCATCTGGCCGCCATAGCCCCAGGCGTAGAAGACGTCATGGCCGCGTGCCTTGCGCATCCACCAGCCATAGCCGTGGCCGTCGCCCGTCCAGCGCGAGTTTCCGCGCGGTTGCCACGACGCCTCGACCCAGCCCTCGGGCAGGACCCGGACACCCTCATGCACGCCGTCGTTGCGATAGAGCTCGCCGAAAGCCAGCAGGGCGCGCGGCGACAGGCGCATCTCGTTACCGCCGAAATAGATGCCCTGCGGATCGGCCGGCCATTCGGGAATGGTCAGGCCCAACGGCTCACCGAGCAGTTCGCGCGTCAGGGCCAGGGTGGACCGCCCCGAGGCCCGGGTCAGTACCGCCGAGGTCAGGTGCGAGGTGCCGGTGGAATAGATCAACGTGCCGCCCGGATCGCTCTCGAACGGCTGGGCCAGGGCGTAACGAACCCAGTCGCGGCTTGACACCCAAGCCCCGTAGTTCGCTCCGGACGTCGAGGCCAGACCCGCGCGCATCGACAGCAGATGGCCCACGGTCAGCGCATTCAGGCGCGGATCGGGATTGGCCGGAAAGCGGTCGGACAGGAAGGCAGCGACGCTTTGATCCACCCCGGTCAGCAGCCCCTTGCCGATCGCCACCCCGGCGACGGCGGCCAGGACGGATTTGGACGCCGATTTGACGTTGACGGCCGTGTCCAGCCCCGGCCCACGCAGGTCCTCCTCGATCAGGGGCTGGCCGTCCCGCGCCACGATCAGAGCGCGCATCTTGGGCAGATCACGCGCCGCCTCGACCGCCGCTGCCGTCAGGGTGGAATCCAGGCCTTCGGTGCGCGGGGCAGACGCCGGGGCAGGCCCCGGCGACTGGCCACAGGCGGCCAAGGGCACTGACAGGGCGGGCAGACTCAAGCCGGCGGCGAGGAGGTGTCGGCGTTTCATGCCAGTCGACATGGGGACGCCGGCCCGACCGCGACAGGCGACCTCACGCCGCAGTCGACGCCAGCCTCGCCTTCACCGCCGCTGCGAACCGCCGTCCGCCCTCGGGCGCGGAGCCCAGATAGAAGTCCGGCTCGATCAGCTCCGCCTCCATGAGCAGCCAGCCGCCGTCGGGGCCTCGCGCCATGTCGATACGGGCATACAGCAGGTCTTCGTCGATGGCGGCCAGCGTCCGCTGCGCCAAGTCCCAGGCTCCCTGGGGCGGCTCGGGCAGGGCGACATACTGGCCGCCGTACTGGACCTGGATGCGGAAGTCGCCGTTGACGGGCCGCTTGTTGACCACGTGACTGAGCCGGCCGCCGAAGATCAGCAGCGACGTCTCCCCCTCCGTTTCGATGGACGGCAGATAGGGCTGGATCATCGCGGGCCCGTCTGGCGCACCCTGCATGGCCTCCCCGCGCGACAGACGCAGCGTCTGCCAGGCCCCGCCCGACACGCGCGGCTTGACCACCACCGTCCCGGTGCCGAACCGGTCGAAGGCGGCATCGACATCGGCCTGGGTTACGCCCTCGACCCACTGCGTCTGCGGCATGGCCACGCCGCGCTCGGCCAGCCGCTGCAGATAGGACTTGTCCGAGTTCCAGGTCAGCACTGACGGCGGATTCAGCATCCGCACCTCGGCCGCCTCCCAGGTGGCGCAGGCCTGCACCCACCGCGCATGATCGCGGTGATAGCCCCAGACGATCAGCGGCAGGACGAGCGGAAACGCCGCCAGCCGCGACCCGTCCTCGACATGGTCCGTCCAGGCCATCGGTTCGACCGCGATCCCCTCCGTCGCCAGCGCCGCCTGCAACCGCTCCAGCACGCCTGGCCACTGGCCGGCATAGGACGGATCGGACGGGTCGGGGGTCAGGACGGCGATCTGGGTCATGGCGGCGATCTAGCGCGAAAGCCCCGCGCCGGGTAAGGCCTCGCGATGACCCAGAACACCTCGCCCGAAATTCTCTTCGACGTCTGCGCCGTCGGCAATGCCATCGTCGATGTGCTGGCCCCGTGCGACGACGCCTTCCTGACCGCCCAGGGCCTGACGCCCGGCTCCATGCAGCTGGTCGATGCGGGCCAGAGCGCGGCGCTCTATGACGCCATGGCGGCGGGGGTCGAGGCCTCGGGCGGATCGGCAGGCAATACCGTCGCGGGCGTCGGCTCCTTCGGTGGACGCGCAGCCTATGTGGGGAAGGTGGCGGACGACACCCTGGGCGGCGTCTTCACCCACGACATCCGCGCCGCCGGCGTGGCCTTCGACAGCCCGGTCCTGACCGGCGGGGCCGAACAGGGTCTGGGCACCGGTCGCTGTCTGATCAATGTGACGCCCGACGGCCAGCGGACCATGTGCACCTTCCTGGGGGCCGCCAACCAGCTGTCGGCCGACGACATCGACGCCGACCAGATCGCGGCCTCGGCCATCGTCTATCTGGAGGGCTATCTGTTCGACCCGGCCCCGGCCCGCGCCGCCTTCGAGGCCGCCGCCGCCGCCGCCCACGCCGCCGGCCGCAAGGTCGCCATCACCCTGTCCGACACCTTCGTGGTTGCCCGTTGGCGTGCCGAACTGCTGACCTTCATCGAAGCCTCGGCCGACATCGTGCTAGCCAATGAAGCCGAGCTGATGGCCCTGTTCGAGACGGAAGATTTCGACGCCGCCGCCGCCCGCCTGGCCGCCATGACCGAGGTCGCCGCCATTACGCGCGGGGCCGAGGGCTCGGTGCTTCTGTCGGGCGGCGACCGAGTCGAGGTTGCCGCCTTCCCGGTCGACAAGGTGATCGACACCACCGGCGCTGGCGATCAGTACGCCGCCGGGGTCCTGCTGGGGCTCGCACGCGGCCTGTCGCTGAAGGACGCAGGCACGCTGGGGTCGCTGGCGGCGGCGGAAGTCATCGCTCACTGGGGACCGCGACCCATGACGTCACTTGAGGCGCTGGCGAAAGAGGCCGGACTGAGCCTCACCCCCGCCTGATCGTCACATACAGCGCTCCGTCGCCGCCGTGGTGCCGCGCCGCCGGGGCGAAGCCGGACACGACGCCACGCAGGGCCGGGCCGGTCAGCCATTCATGGACCGAACCCCGGATCACGCCTGTGCTGCCGCGACGCCCCTGACCGGTGATCACCAGCACCGAGCGATAGCCGCGCGCCTGGGCCCCCATCAGAAAGGCGGTCAGAACGTCCTGGGCCTGGAACCGGCCATAGCCGTGCAGGTCGATCCGCGCCTCGATCGGATCGCGCTCGCGCGACAGGCGGCGCTGGCGACGCGGTTCCAGCACCTCCGGCACGCTGCGGGAGGCGGGAGGAGATACGGGCGGAGAAAAGGACGGCAGGGGCCGAGGCGCAGCCTTGAACTTGCCGGTCGGATGCGGCGCGGGGGGCGGATCGGGCTGAACCGCTCCGACCACGATGCGCGGAGCCTTCTTCGGCCGCGACGGGGTCACCGATCCGGCCACGCGGGACCAGATGCGCCGGTCGTCGGGGCTCAGGTCGTCGCGTCTGCTCACGGGATCGGGCTCATGTCGTGCCGGGCGCGGCCCCGTCGGCATCCTCGTCCGAGCCCTGATCCTGCGGGCCGGGGGTGTAGGCCAGGAGGTCGCCGGGCTGGCAGTCCAGTTCGCGGCACAAGGCGTCCAGCGTGGTGAACCGCACGGCGCGGGCCTTGCCCGTCTTCAGGATCGACAGATTGGCCAGGGTGACGCCCACGCGATCGGCCAGCTCGGTCAGCGACATGCGCCGTTCAAGCAGGATGCGGTCAAGCTGGATGCGGATGGCCATAAGGATGCTCTAACCCAAAGCGTCTAGATCGTCAGTTCGGATTCGCGGCGCAGGCGCGCCCCTTCCTTGAACACCTCGGCCAGGACGAAGACGACCAGCACCGAAAAGGCCGGGGTCACCAGGTCAAACAGGCTCGGCGGCTCCAGCTCTCCACGGACCAGTCGCGAGACCAGGCTCTGGCCCAGCCAGGCTCCGCCGGTCACGACGGCCAGGATGATGCCGATCTGGCGCAGGCGTCCAGTGTTGGCCGGCTCGAACGGGTCGCCGATGCGCAGCGTGTTCACGATACGGCGCAGGTGCCGCAGGATCAGGGTGAAACCGCCGAAATAGCCGGCGAAGGCTCCGATGCCAAAGAGGATATAGGCGCGCGGCACGGGCACGCTGGTGCCGCCGTCTTCGCCGGTCGCGGTCAGGCCCATCGGCCCCATGGGCACGAACGCCATCACGATGAAAAGTAAAAGGGTGGCCAGGGTCAGCAGAGCCAGAATCCAGAAGGCCGCCCAGAGCGCGACGCTCAACAGGCTGGACACGGATCCGAAAGAGAGGCCCGGCAATCGCGCCGGTGTGCGGCTGGCCGCAGATCGCAGTTTCGGCACGCGCATTCGTCAGGGCCTATTCGTCGTCAGGCCGGGGCAGAGGGCGAGGATGCCGCGCGGGGTCCGGCGAACCCACACGCGGTCTTAACTCTCGCGCTTGTCATGCCGATCGTCAAAGCTCCGTTTTGTTCTTACAGACCTTGGACGAGCGTCGCGATCAGGGCGACCGGCAGGGCGGCGAGCAGCAGGGTGTTGATCACGCCGTGGCCGATCTTTTCGATGAAGTAGGAAGCGTTCATGGTGTTCATTGTCGTTCTCCGTTGATCCTGAGTGAGGGATGTTTTCACCCCTCGTTTTGTTTCCGCTGCATCGATCTTGCCGTTTTCGGCTGGATCGGAGAACGTCGCGGCGTCCGTCCTTGAAACAGTAGATAGGCCGTGCGCTGAACGAAGTCATGTTACATATCGTTTAACGATATTAAACTTTGGCAATGGATTGTAACGGAGCGGTTGAGGGCGATGAATCTGAAGCTAATCAAGGGGATGCGTCTGGTCCTGGCGACGCACAATCCCGGCAAGGTGCCCGAGATCGAGGCCCTGCTGGGCGGACATTACAGCGTCGTCACCGCCGGCAGCCTGAACCTGCCCGAACCGGACGAGACCGAGAGCACCTTTGTCGGCAATGCCCTTTTGAAGGCGCGTCAGGCGGCGGACCTGTCGGGCGAGGTCGCCATCGCCGACGATTCCGGGATGTCGGTCGCGGCACTGGACGGTGCCCCTGGCATCTTTTCCGCCCGCTGGGCCGGGCCGGACAGGGATTTCGCCTTCGCCATGAAGAAGGTCGAGCAACGGCTGGAGGAAATCGGCTCGAACGATCGGTCCGCCTGGTTCACCTCGGCCCTGGCCGTGGCCTGGCCGAACGGTCCGGCGGTGGTGGTCGAGGGCCGCGTCGACGGAACCCTGACGTTTCCGCCCCGGGGCACGCGCGGCTTCGGCTATGACCCCATCTTCATCCCGGACGGCCACGACCAGACCTTCGGCGAACTCGACCCCGCCTTCAAGGACTCCATCAGCCACCGGGCCAAGGCCTTCGAAAAGCTGCGGGATGCCTTGATCGATTAGCCTCTATTGCTTGGCGACAGCGGGTTGCATTACCCCTCCAGTGTCTCGGGGTATTTGATCGAACAGCCGTAGGGCGTGGCAAAGGCCGTCTGGACCGGGCGGCCCGCCTTCATGTCGGCCAGGGCGGCGCGGACATAGTTGTTGGCTCCGTTCAGGTCCTCGGGCTTGTTGGTCGGGCGGTCGTCGATGCCGCCGACGAAGCGCAGGATGCCGTCGCCGTCGATCACCCGCATGTCCGGCGTGGTCTTGGCGTCGAACAGCTTGCCGACCTCGCCAGTCGGATCCAGCAGCAGATGGGTCGATGCCCCATTGGTCCGCGTGCGCCAATCCCGCGCCGCCTGTCCTTCCACGAAGCCCTGGGTGCCCGGTGCGGACGAGATGATGGTCAGCCAGACGACGCCGTCGGCCACGGCCTCACGCTGCAGCGCCTGCATGGCTCCGGTGTAGTGTTTGATCACATAGGGACAGCCCTCATTGGTCCACTCCAGCACGACCGTCTTGCCGCGGAAATCCGACAGGGAGCGCGGCGTCCCCTCGGCGTCGACCAGGGTGAAGGCGGGCGCGGCCTGACCGGCGGATGGCGGCGCGGCGTTGGTCGCGGCGACGGCTGCGGGCGCTTCGGCCTTGTCTGGCGCAGCGGGCTCCTGCTGGCAGGCGGTCAGGGCCAGGGCGGCGAAGGCGACGGACAGGAGGCGAGAAGAGACGGGCAGGCGGGTCATCGGGCAACTCCTTTTCTAGGGACGAATATCCTCCAGGGCGTCGATCACGACACCCTCGGTCAACAGCTGGGGCAGGATGCGCGGCTCGTTCGAACCGGGCGCGTAAAGCAGATAGAGCGGAACGCCGGAGCGGCCGTGCCGCTGCAGTTCGGCGGCGATGACGTCGTCGCGCCGGGTCCAGTCGCCGACCAGATAGACGGCATCGGCCTGTTCGATGGCCGCGCCGACCTTGGCGGACGACAGGGAGGTTCGCTCGTTGATCTTGCAGGTCACGCACCAGTCGGCGGTAAAGTTCACCAGCACGGGACGGCCCTCGGCGAGCGCGGATTGAACCGCAGTTTCCGACCACGGGGTGCTGGCCAGTGTGGTGCCGGCCTCGGGCGACGAGTCTGCGGGTAAGGCTGCGGCCGGCACGCGCGCCGCAAGGACCAGTGTGCCTCCGGTCAAGATCAGGGCCAGTACGCCCGACACCAGATGCAGGACCCCGCGTCGGCCGGCCATGCGTTCCGCCTGACCGCCGCCGATCAGCCAGACCCCCGCCGCCAGCGACAGACCGGCCACGAACAGCAGACCCAGAGCATCTGTACCCGACTGGCGTCCGAACACCCAGGCCAGCCACAGGGCCGTGCCATACATCGGAAAGGCCAGCAGCCCCTTCAGCCGCTCCATCCAGGGCCCGGGACGCGGCAGGCGGCTCAGCAGGCCGGGCGTCAGGCTGACGATCACGAAGGGAAGGGCCAGACCCAGCCCAAGTCCTAGGAAGACTCCCAGCGCCAGCGGCCAGGGCATGACCAGTGCTGCGCCCAGCGCGAAGGCCATAAAAGGTGCAGTGCAGGGCGCGGCCACGACCACCGCCAGCACGCCGGTGAAGAAGGCCCCGACGCCGCCGGGCAGCCGCGACAGGGGCCCGGACCCGGCCCCTTGCAGCCCTGCCCCGACATGGAAGACCCCGGACAGATTCAGCGCGACCGCCAGCATCAGCAGCGCCAGACCCGCCGTGACTGGCGGCGACTGCAGCTGAAAGCCCCAGCCCACGGCCTCACCCGCCGCCCGCAGGCCGAGCAGCAGACCGGCCAGCAGCAGGAAGGTCGTCAATACGCCGGCCAGAAACGCGAGGCCGTCGCGCCGGGCCTTGGCCGGCTCATGCGCGGCGGATGCCAGCGACGCCGCCTTCATGGCCAGTATGGGAAAGACGCAGGGCATCAGGTTCAAGATCAGCCCGCCCAGAACGGCGAACAGCAGGGCTTGGGCGAAGACGGCCAGGCTGGTGCCTCCGGCGGTTGGGGCCGCTGCGGGGGCGGATGAAGCGGACGCGTCGGGTGCCGCCGTCAGGGATCCCGAACCGGTCGCGCCGGGCAGGGCGTCCCCGGCCTGGGCTGTGATCTCGAATGCGCCCTGGGCCGTGACGAGGACACCCTGAACAGGCGCGGTGATCCCGGCGGCGCGCGTTGCACCTCCGGGCGTCAGGCGCAGGGTCAGCCCCTGCGGGCCCCACGCTCCGGTCTGGGGTGCGGGATGGCTGATCACGCCCGTGCCGAAGGGGAAGAAATAGCTCGGCCCCGGGTTCTGGCCGGTCAGAGGGCCGCCGGTCGCCGTCAGGACCAGCTGATCGCCCTCAGCTGCGATCCGCGCCGCGATCCCGGCAGGACGGGGGGCCTTTTCCAGCACCGTAGCGATCGCCGTCCCATCGCGTGGGTTCAGGGGTGCAACTTCCTCCCGGATCGGCAGGACCAAGGTCAGGGTCAGTTCGTCGGGCACGCACATCTCGGCGCTGCAGACCAGAAACAGGGCCTCGACCGTCAACGGCAGACTGGTCCCAATCCGCGCACTGGCCGGAATCTCGATCGGCACCGGCAGATAGACCACGCCGGAATAGCCATAGTTCATCAGTCCGGACAGTCGCTGGCGCTCTGGCACCGGCCAGACGATCTCGCCCGCCGTGATGCCTGCGGGCAGGGTCCAACTGAGTGTCGTCGCCCCGCCAGAATCGCCCGGATTGCGCCAATAGGTGTGCCAGCCAGGCTTGATCGTCTGCTTGATCGCGACCACCGCGGTCGAGCCGGGCGCAGCCCAGGCCGACATGGGCACCAGTTCCGCCTCGATCCGCTCCGTCCGCTGCGGGCCGGGCGACGCGACGCGGCTGACCGTCGGTTCCAGCCCAACCTGAGCCGCCGCCTGCACAGGCGACAGACACAACGCCAGCAGGATCAGTAGTTTGACGAAACGTGTCACGAGGCCTCCGTGAGGTATCGACGCGACCTTAGTCGTCCGCGCCGATCCGCGTCCACCGATGCCGGTTCCCGCGCGGCGTCACGTCTCAGGTGCGCGGCGAGGCCTCGACCAGAACTTCGGTCCGCCGGCGCATGGGTTCGTTGACGCCCGCGGTCGTCGCGCCCTCGGCTCCCACGCCGTCCACGTCAAACGCCGGTGCCGGCCAACCCGCCGCTTCCAGTGCCTCGGCCACCGCGATGGCCCGTCGCTCCGACAGGCTCTGATTGGCATTCGCAGCGCCGCTGGCGTCGGCCAGGCCGATCACCTGCACCTTGTCGATGCGGCAGCCCTGAAGCTGTGTCGCCGTCAGCCCGATGGCCTGCCTAGCCACATCCGTCAGCCGCGCCTCGCCCTCGGCGAAATAGACCTCGAACCGCTTGGCCTGACAGGCCGACGGTTCTGCCACGATATCGCTACGGCTCATGGTGGGGGCCAGATTGCACCCCGCCGTCGTCAGCCCAACCGCGACCAGCCCGCCCACCAGAAACATTCTCACAAGCCCACCCTCCATACTCGATCACGCACCGTCGCAGCCCTCGCGCCCCAGCGCCAGCCCCCAGCTACAAAAAGGGCGGCGCGTCTCTCGACCCGCCGCCCTCTTCGTCACATCTACGATTCCAGATTAACGGCGACGCTGGCCGTTTTCCCAGTAGCACTCGTTCTGGCGACCATCGTAGCAGTAGTAGTAGCCGCCGTTGCTGTCGCGGTAGCGCTGCTGGTTGGCACGGTCTTGCGCGGAGCCTCGCACGGCACCGGCTACACCACCGACGGCACCGCCAATCAGGGCACCAGTCGCGGCATTGCCGCCGCCGACATTGTTGCCGATGATGGCACCAGCAACTGCGCCGATACCTGCGCCGATTGCGCCCTGACGGGTCGCTTCATTAGTGCCGCCGTAGCCGTCGCTGGCACATGCGCTGGCCATCATGCCGGCTGCAGCAATAGCGAGAATTGCCTTTTTCATGGTGAATTCCTTTGTTCCCGGGTTCGCCCCTGTCGTCCCAAACGCCAAGTTGCCGCACCGGTTCCGGAAATGGCCAAGGTTATTGCGCAGCCCTCCCCCTAGAAGGCTTATGAGTACGTGGTGTGATCCAATGGTGACGCTGGGCTGAAAAGCACGGAACATCGAGCAGATAAGGACGTTCGGGCGGCATGACAGACATCGAGATCCCCGACAGTTCGGCCACGGTCGACAAGATTGCGAAACCAACGCTGTCCAGCCACGTGCCATTGGGCAAAGTCATTATGCTGGTGAACTCTCTCTCTGGCAGCGTCGGCAATCAGGCTGCGGCCGAAGCCGAGGCGATCTTTGCCGACTATGATTGCGAAGCCGACGTAGTGTCGCTGGAACCCGGGCAGTTCGACGAACAGATCCGCGCGGCCATCCACGCCTGTCCCGACGCGCTGTTCGTGCTGGCCGGCGACGGCACGGCGGGAACCATCGCCTCTCAGGCCGGGCCGAACGGCCCGCTGATCGCGCCCTTGCCGGGCGGCACCATGAATATGCTGCCCAAGGCGCTTTACGGCACCGCCGACTGGAAGGCCGCGCTGCGGCTTGCGCTGGAAGAGGGGGCGGAACAGGATGTAGCGGGCGGCGAGGTCTCTGACGGCGCGGTCAAGCAGGCTTTCTATTGCGCGGCTATTCTGGGCGCTCCAGCGCTGTGGGCACCGGCCCGCGAGGCGATCCGGACCGGCAAGTTCAGCCTGGCCTGGAATCATGCGCGCAAGGCCATGAAGCGGGCCTTTTCCGGGCGGTTGCGGTTCTCGCTGGATGGGGCGGCGACCAGGCGCACAGGGGCGCTGGTACTGATCAGCCCGATGATCTCAAAGGTTATGGACGAGAATACCGGTCTTGAGGCCGCCGCCATGGACCCGACCGATGCGGCCCAGGCATTCCGGCTGGCCGCCCATGCGGTGATGAACGACTGGCGCAATGATCCCTCGGTGACGACCCAATCCACGCGAAGGGTCGAGGTCCGCGCACGATCCAAGATTCCGGCCGTCATCGATGGCGAGCCGCTGATGCTGAAACAGACGGCCAATGTGCGGTTCATCAAGAAGGCGTTTCGCGCCTTGGCCCCCAATCCCCCGGCCGCGGCGGACACCGTTTAATGGGACGTGTTCTTCAATTTTCGGACATCCATTTCGGTTGCGAGCACAAGCAGACGGTCGAGGCAGCGCTGGACTATGCTCACGCCACTCCGTCGGACCTGATCCTGATCACGGGCGACATCACTCAACAGGGCCTGCCTGACGAGTTCGAGGCCGCCGGGCGCTGGATCCGGCGCATGCCCGAGCCCCGCTTCGTCATAGTGGGCAATCACGACGTGCCCTACTGGAGTCTGCTGGCGCGGCTGTTCCGGCCGTGGAAGGCGTTCGAGCGGGCCACCGGCCATCCGGCGCATGACCATCAGTTCCTGAGCCCTGCCGTCATGGTGCGCGGCGTGGTCACGGCCCGCGGGTGGCAGGCGCGGGCCAACTGGTCAAAAGGCGTGATCGATCTGGATCAGACCCGTAAGGCCGCCGAGGCCCTGCGTCAGGCGCCGGTGGGGACATTGCGCATCCTGGCCTGTCACCACCCGCTGGTCGAGATGATCGGCACGCCGATGACCGGCGACGTCAAGCGCGGCGATGCGGCGGCCCTGATCTTTCAGGAAGCAGGGGTCGATCTGATCACCACGGGTCACGTGCATGTGCCGTTCGCCCTGCCCATCGCGCTCGGGGACCGCTGTTCCTATGCTGTCGGGTGCGGGACGCTGTCGCATCGCGAGCGGGGCGCGCCGCCCAGTTTCAACCAGATCGACTGGGACGCCCACACCATTACCGTCACCGTCATGGCGTGGACTGGTGAGCGATTCGAGGCCGACAAGGTCTGGACCCTGCCCCGTCGTCAGGACACGCGAAAGGCCCGTACAGCGCCCGATCCCAACGCCCCTGGCGAACGCGAGATGGCCGCCAGCTGATCGCCGTGTCGGCAAAAAGAGAGGGCCGGCGGATGTCTCCGCCGGCCCTTTTGTCATGTGCTTTAAATGCAGCTCAGTACCGGCGACGACCGTGCGATTTCTCGGTGAAGGCCGCGGCGACCATGGTGGCCAGGGCCGGGTTCCTCAGGAAAATCCAGCCCCCCGCCAGCGCAGCGACAGCACCTAAAATCGGGCGCTCACGGAACAACGAAAAGGCCCGCTGTCCGAGGCCGACCGGCTCGTCATCTTCCTCATGGTCACTGTCGCCCTTCAAATAGACGAGGGTCACGATGAGAGCCGTCAAGGCGAACAGACCAAAGGTAATGGCAGCGGCACCCATTTCGGGAACGACCAGGCAAAGGGCGAAGAAAATGGTTGCGCCCAAAGCCACGATGGCCACGAAGCCTGCACCGGCAGCGATGGCGACGGCGACGGCCTTCTTGACCAGTCCCCTGGCCAACCCCCCGCCGAGCATCAGCGACGACGACCCGACAGGAGCAGGCCCAGCACCACGCCGACGCCCAAAGCGATAGCGGTGGACTGGATCGGACGTTCCTGCACGCGCTCGACGACATATCGCTGGGCTTCGTCGAACCGCTCGGAGGCTTCATCATAGTATTCGCGGCCACGTACGCGGGCGGTGTCGTAATAGCCACGAGCGCGTTCACGCACGACCTCGGCCTGTTCGCGCAACTTCGCCTCGGCTTCCGACGCCTTTGCGCGGACCTTGGCTTCAGCAGCCGTGGCCTTCTCGCGCAGCGCGGCCTTTTCTTCGGCACCCAGCACCTTGAGGTCGTCCTTCAGAGTGTTGAGATCATCTTTGACGGCTGCCCGTGCGGTCTTGTTGTTGGCCATGATGCGAACTCCTGTCGTCAAGCGTGACGGTTAGATAGATAATCTTGCGAGGGAACGCCACTCCACCATCGCGGTTCCCGCAATGCAGCAAGACAAACGCCCTCGTCCGATGGCGCTTCTGGAGCGGTCGCGATAGAAAACGTCATGACCGATTGGCTGTTCCCGCCCGCCCCCACGCCCAGCCTGCCCATCGCCGGGCGCAACGCGCGTTTCCCCGTGCGACGCATCCTTTGTGTCGGTCAGAACTATGCGGCCCATGCGCGCGAGATGGGCCATGAGCGGGCCGAACCCTTCTTCTTTTCCAAGCCGGCGGATGCGGTCGTCACGGACGGGGCCGACCCGGTCTATCCGTCCGCCACCAGCGATCTGCATCACGAGGTCGAGCTGGTCTGCGCCATCGGGCCGGACGGCGACATCGTCGGCTGGGCCGTCGGCTGCGACCTGACGCGCCGCGACCTTCAGGCCGCCGCCAAGGCCAAGGGACGGCCCTGGGATGCGGCCAAGGGTTTCGACCGGTCGGCCCCCTGCGGAGCCCTGACGCTGGGGGCCCTGCCCGACCCGGCGGCGGCGATCGCCCTGACCGTCAACGGCCAGACGCGCCAGTCGGGTCGACTGGACGACATGGTCTGGAGCCCGGCAGAGGTTCTGAAAAAGGCGCGCACGCTGTGGGAGGTGCGCGCGGGGGATCTGATCTTCACCGGCACGCCGGAGGGCGTCGGCCCGCTGGTGCCCGGCGACCGGGTCGAGGCCATGATCGCGGGCCTGTCGCCGCTGTCTTTCACGATGAGGGCCCGATGATCCTGCACGGCTACTGGCGCTCCGGTGCCGCCTATCGCGTCCGTATCGCCCTGGCGTTGAAGGGGATCGCCTATGAGACTCAGGGGCACGATCTGCGCAGCGGGGCCCAGAAGACGGCGGACTATGTCGCGCTGAACCCGCAGGGCATGGTGCCCGCGCTGCAGATCGAGGGCGCGGTCCTGACCCAGAGCCCGGCCATTCTGGAATGGCTGGAGGAGACCCATCCGCAGCCACCCCTGCTGCCCGTCGATCCTCTGGATCGGGCGCGGGTGCGGGCCATGGCGGCGCTGATCGTCTGCGACATCCATCCGCTGAACAATCTGCGGGTCGGCAAGAGCCTGCGCGAGGATTTCGGGGCCGACCAGGCGGCGGTCGATGCCTGGGCCGCGCGCTGGATCGTGCCGGGGTTGACCGCGCTGGAGGCGCTGGTCGCGCGCGACGGCGACGGCTGGTGTTTCGGCAATGCGCCGACGCTCGCCGATGCCTGTCTGATCCCCCAGATCTATTCGGCGCAGCGGTTCAACGTGCCGCTCGACGCCTTTCCCCGCCTGCTGGCCATAGACGCAACAGCCCGCGCGCATCCGGCCTTCATCGCCGCGCATCCGGATCGGCAGCCAGACGCGGACTAACCGCGCTCAACCAGTGATACTCCGCGCGTGGAGCGATAGCGCAGGTCAGGCCAGAAACCGGTCCACGGCTGCGAGGAACCGCGTCGGCTGGTCGATCATGACCATATGCTCGGCCCCCTCGATCCGCTCGAAGGTGGCGGGCGTCGGCAGGCGGGCATAGGCGGCACGGAACAGGGCATCGGTGCGGCTGCGGGCCGAGGACTCGTCCGGGCTCCAGCCATAGGCCACCGTGACGGGCACCCGCACATCGGCCAGCCGGGGCCGCAGATCCACGGTCATGACTTCATACAGGGCTTGGGCCAGCACGCGACGGTCGCCGCCTTGCCAGCCGATGGAGCCGAACAGGGCGTCGCTGGCCCCGCCCAGCTCGACCCCCATCTCCCGCCCCCGCGCCAGCAGGACCTCGTCACCCAGGAACTGCAGGGCCTGATAGGCGACCTGGGCCAGAGGCTCGACATCTGCCGTCGTCGCCCGAGGGCTGATCAGGGCTGGGAAGAAGGGCGAGGAGTCCACGGTCATCAGGCGACCGACCGCGCCACCCGCATCGGCGGCGACACGCACACCGATCTGGCCGCCCATCGAATGGCCGATGATGGCGGGGCGGTTCAGCCGCTGTTCGGCGATGTAACGACGAATCTCATTGGCGATCGAGGCAAGAAGCGGCCCACTGCCGTTATCCTGCGCCTGAAGATCGCCGAAGCCCCGCACGGACACCAGATGCAGCCTGTACCGGCGCTCCAGCCGCGTCGCCGTGCCGCGCCAGACCTCGGCGGTCGAGGCCAGGCCGGGGATCAGGATCAGGTCCGGTCCTTGACCACGAACTGACAGGGCGATGCGGCGGGACTGGAAAGGTGCCTGCGCCCAGGCCGTGCCGCCCGTCGAGCCGGCCAGGATCAGTCCGCCCATCAATCCCAGAATGTCGCGCCTATGTGTCATGTCGCCGTCGTGCCAAGTTCGCGTCGAGGATCGCATTGGGTGACAACGCGAGGGAAGCCGAAATGAGCCAGCCGTCCGACGAAATCGTCCTCTACACCAACCCCATGTCGCGCGGTCGCATCGCGCGCTGGATGCTGGAGGAGGTCGGCCAACCCTATCGCACCGTGGTTCTGGATTACGGCACGACGATGAAGGGCGACGACTATCTGGCCATCAATCCGATGGGCAAGGTACCGGCCATCACCCACCGCGGGGTGACGGTCACCGAATGCGCCGCCGTCTGCGCCTATCTGGCCGATGCCTTTCCGCAGGCCGGCCTGGCCCCGGCATTGGATGACCCGAAACGGGGGACCTATCTGCGCTGGATGTTCTTTGCCGCCGGACCGCTGGAGGCGGCGGTGACGGCCAAGTCGCTGGGTCTGCTGGCTCCGATGGAGAAGTCCGGCATGGTCGGCTATGGCTCGTTCGATCAGGTCGTCGATGCCCTGGAGACGGCGGTCGCCGACGGGCCCTGGATTCTGGGCGACCGCTTTTCGGCGGCGGACGTCTATTTCGGCAGCCAGATCGCCTGGGGCCTGCAGTTCAAGACCTTGCCCGAGCGCAAGGCTTTCAAAGCCTATGCCGGTCGACTGCAATCACGCCAAGCCGCAGAACGGGGCCGGGCGCTGGATGATGCGCTGATGGCACCGGCCTAGGGCCGTATCCGATCAGCCCCGGGTCGAGGCCGGACGCAGGGCCGCGCTCTGAACCTGCGGACGACGTTCGCCACCGGCGGCGCGGATGCGGTCGATGCGGGCCTTTTCGGCGCGGAAGGCGGCCAGATCGGCTCCGGCCAGGACTGTGCCTTCCTCGGTGCGGATGCCGGCGGGATTGATCCGCTGGCCGTTGCGCCAGATTTCATAGTGCAGGTGCGGCCCGGTCGAGGCACCGGTCGAGCCGACATAGGCCACGACCTGGCCCTGACGCACGCGCTGGCCGGCGCGAATGCCCGAACCATAGCGCGACAGGTGGCCATAGCCGCTTTCCAGACCGTTGGAATGGCGGATACGCAGCCAGTTGCCATAGCCGCCCCAGCGCCGTGCCTCGACCACCACACCGTCGGCGGGGGCCACGACCGGCGTGCCGGAAGCGGCGGCGAAGTCGATGCCTTGGTGCATCTTGCGATAGCCGGCGATCGGGTGACGACGGAAGCCGAAGGAGGAGGAGACGCGGAAGCCCCGCTCCAGCGGTGTGCGCATGAAGGCCGAGCGGGTATTCTTGCCCGTGGCGTCAAAATACTGGGCTTCCTTCGCGCCCGCAGGCTGGAAGCGATAGAAGGCCACGCCCTTCAGCTCGGCATACAGCAGACCGTCGGTGGCAATGGTGCGACCCGCCTCAGTGACGGTGCGACCAAAGACATAGGTGAACTGGTCGTTGGAATGGATGTCCCGATCCATGTCGAACTTGTGCGAGAACAGACGTCCGGCCACGCGGGTGATGTCGGCCGGCACCCCGCCGCGACGGGCGGTCCGCGACAGCGAGCCCTCGACCTTGCCGCTCAGAACGACCGTTTCATGCGTGACGCGCTCTTCGAGCGCACGCAGGCGAAGGGCACCGTCGAAGCTGCGCGAGACGGTCACCTGGGTCGCGGGACCTGTGCGCATGGTCAGACCGATCAGGCGGGCATCGCCGCGGCCGCCGCGCGGACGCGAAATGGCGGTCTCGAACTTCTGACCCGCACGCATGGCGGTGACATCGACCGCATTGGACAGGGTGGCGGCGACGGCGGAGGCTTCTTCCGGTGCGATCCCGGTGCGGCGCACGGCCTGTTCGAACGTTTCGCCGCGACGAATCTGGACGGGAACGGCTTCAGGTGCCGTCAAACCGTCCGGGGCGCTGGCGGTCGCTAGGGCATTGGCTTCCAGCATGGCCAGCTGGGCGGCGCTGGGGGGTGGAACAACTTCGGCCTGAGCGGGTTGATATGCACGTCCTGCGAACAGCGCCACCGTCAGCGCGGCCACGGCCGTCATGGCATGTGGCGCAATGCGCATCGGCTGACGACGTGGGTCGAACTGAGCCATCGGTCCCCGAAACATAACGACGCCGGTCGGCGCCAAGCCACTGGTAATCGGTACTCCGCGACGGGCGCTTTGTCCCGTTGCGAGACGGGGCGTATACCCCGTCCGTCCCATGATGGGAAGACAGCATGTTACAAACTGTTAACCGCTGCGACGACATCGGTCAGTTGCGCCGTCGCACTCGCACCCCGGCTGAGCATCTTTCGAGTAGTCGTGGGGTTTTCTTCAAGATCAGCGAGTGCCAAAGAATCCCTTGCCTTGAAGCGTAGCGCAGTGTTGGACAGGTGGCTGATCTGACACTCTACTGTGGTTCGTTCGCAACGGGCCTGATGCTGTTTTCCGGAGCCTGTCTTGTCTGCCGTATTCCCAGAGAATGATTCTCAAGGATGTCGCGTTTGAGCGCGGAGGCTGGCAACGCGGCTACGAAGGTCAAACCCCGCATACGGGTATGGCGACGGCTGGGGCTGGCCCTCGGCGTGCTCGCCGCCATCGTCCTGGTGCTGACAGCTGCGCTTTATCTGAATCGCCGGGCGGCGACGCGTGAGGTGCTGATCGGCTGGCTGGAGCGTCAGGGGGTCGAGGCTGACATGCAGGTCGAGCGGGTTGAGCTGGACGGCATCGTGGCCAGTATCCGCATCGGCGATCCGGCCAATCCCGACGTGATTATCGAGCGGGTCGAGGTCGATTACGCCGTGGCCGCGCCCTGGTCGCGCACCGGCTTGGGGGTGACGCCCAGTCGTATCCGTCTGATCCGCCCCGTCGTGCGGGCCGGCTTCCGGGATGGGGAGCTGACCTTCGGCTCTCTCGATCCGCTGATCGACCGCTTCACTGGCCAGCCTCCTCGTCCCGATAGTCGGGGACCGCTCGTGCTGGTCGAACAGGGGCGGCTGCAGCTGGATACCGACTATGGCCTCGTTACCGTTCTGGCCGATGCGCGGGTCGACAATGGCAAGCTGATGCAGATGAACGCCCGCCTGCCCGAAACCGCCCTGCGCAGCGGCGATATCCAGGCCCAGGGCCTGAAGGCCACGGTTCAACTGTCGACGACGGGCGACCGGGTCGACGTGCGGGCCAGCGTTTCGGCGGATGCGGCCACTGTATCGGGCGTGTCGACCGAGGCGGGGTCCATCAGTCTGACCGGCACTGTGCCCTATCCCGACCTGAAAACGCGCCGTGGTGACGGGGTGGCGAACCTTCAAGCCGTGGTGGCGGCGCGTCGGCTCCGCTCCGGCGCGACAGATGCGCGTGACCTCAGCGCCCGCCTGAGTTTCGAGGGCCAGGTGCAGGGCTGGATCGAAACTTTCGAAATCGACGGTGACACCGCAGCCGACATCCGTGCAGCCCGTCTCGAGGCCGCTGATGCCACCGCGACCGGTGCCCGGCTGGTGCTGGAGCGCAATCCGGTTTCAGTGTCGCGCAACGCCGATGGGCTCGCCTGGCGTGTCGATGGGCCGCTGCAGATGACGGCGGCCCGCGCGTCCGGGGCCGGCCTGGATGGAGAAAGCGTGCGGTTGTCCTCGCGCGCCTTCACCCTCGGCGGTCGAGGTGAGGCCGTGGAGCTCCAGGCCCCTCTGACGCTTCAGGCCCGTCGCCTTACATGGGACGCGCTGTCGCTCAGCGACGTGGATGGGGCGGTCAGCCTCGACGCCGTGGTCGATCAAGGCTTCCGCGTCACCGGCACCGGGCACCTGCGCAGCGCAGGCGGGGCCTGGCCCCTGTTCGGTCTGGCGGCACCCGATGACATCGCCGAACTGGGGGCCATGAAGCGGGCGCTCGGCGATTTCGCCGTCGATATCCCGGCCTTCACGCTTGCGGCCTCTTCGGCCTCCACGCGCGTGACACTGGACCGCCCCGCGACACTGACGCCCAGAAACGGCGGTGTGCTGACGATCAGACCGGCAGCGACACCGATCTACAGCGCCCGCGACGGGCAGGCGGGCGGCGGAGCCCTGTCCCTGACGGCTACGCGCGGTCAGGGTTTGCCGGAAGCGGTCTTCGACATCCCCGCCTGGCGACTGACACCCGGCGGCTTCAACGCGACCCTGGACGGTCGTGCGGCGCTGGACTTCGATCTGGCTAGAGGCATTGCGCTGCAGACGCGCGGCGAGCTGGCCTCGTCCAACGGGCGTCTGACCTATCTAGCCGCCAGCTGCGTCCCCCTGACCGTCGAGCGGCTGGAGCTGGACGATAGCGACGTTACAGCGATCGCCGGCCAGATCTGCCCCGCCGACCGCCCGCTGGTGACCGTGATCGACGGCGGCTGGCGTGCGGAGGGTCTCATCGCGGGCCTGAACGCTTCGGCGCCCTTCCTGGCGCTGAACTTCACCGACGCCAAGGGCAGGTTCGTCGCCACCGGAGGACCGTCCGGCGTGGGGCTGGAGGCACAAGTCGCCTCGGCTCGTGTCGTGGACGCCACCACCCCCGCCCGCTTCAATCCGGTCACGACCCAGGGCTCGGCCCGGCTTGCCAATGAAAACTGGACCGGCACCTTCGATCTGACGCGCCGAGGCACGGCGCTGGGCCGCATGACGCTGGCGCATGACGGGCGGGCCGGGGCGGGTGGTCTGACCATCGATGCGCCGTCCATCGTCTTTGCCGAGAACGGTCTTCAGCCCGACGACCTCAGCCCCCTGGTCTCCGATTTCATCCAGTCGCCCGCCACGGGCTCGGTCGGCTTCCAGGGCCGGATCGACTGGTCGTCGGACACCGACGGTTCCAGCTCGGGTCGCCTGACCATTCCCGGCCTGGACTTCGTCAGTCCCGGTGGTCCGGTGAAGGGCCTGCGCGGCACGGTCGACTTCACCAGCCTTGCCCCCCTGGTCACCGCGCCGGACCAGCGGCTGACCATCGACACCCTGGAATCGGTCGCGCCGATCACGGATGTCGCCGTCACCTTCGACCTGGCCGCCGATGCCTTCATGATCGACGGCGGAGAGATCAACATCGCGGGCGGCAAGGTGACGGTCGAGCCGTTCGCCGTGCCGCTGGATATCTCCAAGGGCTTTTCCGGTGTCATCATCCTGGACCGGGTCCAGCTGGGCGATATCGTGGCCAACTCCGGCTTTGCGGACAAGGTGACGATGGATGCGGTGGTCTCCGGTCGGCTGCCCTATACCTACGACCCGACCAACGGCATCCGCATCCAATCCGGCACGATGGAAGCGGTGCAGCCGGGTCGCTTGTCCATTTCGCGCGACGCGCTGACCGGCGTTCAGGCGGGCGGCGCGGACGGCGAGGTGCCACCCAATACAGTTCAGGACCTGGCGTTCCAGGCCATGGAAAACCTGGCCTTCGACGTCCTGACGGCCCAGCTCAACAGCCTGGACGAAGGCCGGATCGGCGTCATCTTCCACATCAAGGGCCGACACGAGCCGCCGCAGTATCAGGATTTGCGCGTGACAATCCCCGACCTGATCAGCCGCGAATTCCTGAACCGGCCCATCCCCCTGCCGTCCGGCACATCGATCGACCTGACGCTGGATACGACGCTGAACGCCAATGAACTGGCCGGGGATCTGCTGGAGCTCAATCGTTCCCGCAACGGCGAGGTCAGCACACGCCCGCCAGAAGTGGAGCCCGAAGCATCACCCCCGACGCCAGCGCCCGCGGTTCAAGCCGCCACACCATGACGCCCGCACCTTGGCCGTTCAGAACCTGTTCACCCTGCAAGGCGTTATTGGGCGGGGACAGACCTAGACGGAGACCCCTCATGACCCGCAAGCCTTTGACCGTCGCCCTGCTGGGTCTGGCCCTCGTCGGCGCAGCTGCCTGCACCCCGACGATCCGCCTGCAGGTGGACCCGATCCAGATCTATGCGAAACTGGACGCCGACGTCCGCGTTCGTCTCGACAAGGAGCTTCAGGACCTCCTGGTCGAAAATCCCAACCTGTTCTGAATGCGAAAGTTGACCATCATGTCGTTCCGCAAAGCCTTCGTCGTCACCGCCGCCGTTGCCGCGCTCGGTATTGCGGCCGGGGCCGCCCTCGCCCAGACGCCTGCTCAGAAGTCCCTGATCGATGCCGCCAAGGCGCAAGGCACCGTGGGCGAACAGTCCGACGGTTATCTGGGCTTTCGCACCCCGTCGTCCGACGGCTCGCTGACCCAGGCCGTTCAGGCGACCAATGACGCCCGCCGCGCTGCCTATGCCCGCAGTGCGCAGGCTGCCGGGACCGCGCCCGATGTGGCCGCCGCCCGCGCCTTCGAGACCATCGTCCTGCCGCGCATCAGCTCGGGCCAGTGGTACCGCAATGCCTCGGGCCAATGGGTTCAGCGCTAGGCGGGTCTGACGCCGTGGGCACTGTTCGACAGCTGCTGATCGTCCTCTCCGTCGCCTTCGTCTCGACCGTGGCGGTCGGAGCGGCCTGGGTGGCCATCGGCGGTGGCGACCTGCCGATCCACGGCTGGATCGCGCTCAGCCTCGGCACCGCCGGCACCGTCGCCATGACCTGGGTGCTGATGCGGCTGGCCTTTCGCTCCGACCGCGAAGGATGGGACGCCCGCGCCGATGACACCTCCGACCTGAGGCGCAAGTCCCCCGAGGCTTGAGCCCATCGCCACGACGGGCGATAGGTCGCCCATGACCGCACCCGCCGACACGTCCCGCGCCGACATTACCTATGCCGCCTATTTGTCGCTCGACGATCTGCTGGCGACCCAGCACCCGTTATCCGACGAGCACGACGAGATGCTGTTCGTCGTCATCCACCAGACCAAGGAGCTATGGCTCAAGCAGATCTTGCACGAGGTGGCGCAGGCCCAGGCCCTGGTCCGCGCTGGCGATCTGGTCCCCGCCTACAAGAGTCTAGCCCGCGTCAGCCGTATCCAGGCCGTCATGACCATGAGCTGGGACATCCTGGCCACCATGACCCCCGCCGACTATCTGCGATTCCGCGGCGTGCTCGGCTCGTCCTCCGGCTTTCAGAGCGATCAGTTCCGCCGGTTCGAGGCCATGCTGGGCCTGAAGGACGCCCGCTTCCTCAAGTTCCACACCGAACGCCCCGAAGCCCTCGCCGCGCTTCAGGCGGCCATCGACGCGCCCAGCCTGTATGACGACGCCCTGGCCCAGCTGGCGGCGGCCGGCCTGCCTGTGCCCGCTGAGGTGCTGAACCGCGATGTCAGCCAGCCCTATGCGCCGTCGCAAGGCGTCGAGGATGCCTGGCTGGAGGTTTACCGCGACACCACCCGCTGGTGGCCGCTGTATCAGTTGGCGGAAAAGCTGGTCGATCTGGACGACGCCTTGCTGACCTGGCGGCACAAGCATGTGGTGACGGTCGAGCGGATCATCGGCCGCCGTCGCGGCACGGGCGGCACCGAGGGCGTGGCCTATCTGACCGAGACGCTGAAACGCCGCTGCTTTCCCGAGTTGTGGTCGCTGCGCACGGAACTGTAACCGCGCCTAGACGATTTGGGTCATGCTGCGCCGCAACCTCCGCCGTTTCGGGCCGTTCTAGGCTCCTGACATCTGCGGAGACCTCTCATGACCGACGCCAACCGCCACGACATCCAGGTCCTGAATGGCCTGATCCAGTCGATGATCGACAGCGCCGAAAGCTATGGCGAGGCCGCCGCCGAGACCACCAACCCCGAATACGGCGAGCTTTACGCCCGGCGCGAGGCTGAGCGTCGCGCCCTGGCCGAGGACCTGTCCCACCATGTGCGTCTGCTGGGCGGCGAGCCTCAGACGTCGGGCTCCATCATCGCCAAGGCACAGCGCGCCCTGACCGACGTCAAACACGCCCTGATGCGCAATGAGGCGACGGTGGCCGGCGGCCCGGAACAGGCCGAGGACGCCATCAGCGCCCGCTTCGACAAGGCCGTCGCCGACACCGCCATCTCGGCCACCACCCGCGAAACCATCCGCCGCGTCCACGCCGCCATCCGCACCGGCCATGCTGAGATGAGCGAGCTGAAACACACCCTCGAGAGCCGCCAGACCGCCGAGAGCGGGCTGTTTCCGAGCTGATGAAAATGCGTGGGGGCTTCGACTGGATCACGAAAGCGGTCTTCGCCCTTGGCGGGCTTCTGCTCATGGGCATTGCTCTGGGCCTGATGGTCTATGCGCCGATCACTCTGGTGCGCGCTTTCACCCAGACCGAGGGCCTGGACGTCGAGCTGTTCCGCTCGATCGGCTATCTGATCGTCGCCATCGCCGTCTTCGACGTTGCCAAATACATCTTCGAGGAAGAGGTGCTCAGCGATGACGAGCGGCGTAACGCCGCCGAGACGCGGCGGTCACTAACCAAATTCGGTTCCACCATTGTGATCGCGGTCCTTCTGGAAAGTTTGGTCATGACGTTCGAGATTGCGCGCGAGGAGCCTGCCGAGCTGATCTACCCCGTCTTCCTCATGCTGGCCGGCACCGCCCTGTTTCTCGCTCTTGCCATCTTCCAGCGCCTCAGCGCCTCTACCGAGCGCATGGTGCAAGAACGCGACCCGGAAGCGGCCGCGACACCGCCCAAGCCTTCAACACGGAAGCGCGCATGAAAAAGGCCCCGGCGTTTCCACCGGAGCCTTCTTCAATCTCAAACCTATGAAGCGGCTTAGGCTTCGGTGTCGGCGGCCTTTTCGGCGGTGCCGGTTTCCGGAACGGCCACGCCCTTGGCGGGACGCACGGTCTGCTTTTCGGCGATCCGGGCCGACTTGCCGCGACGGTCACGCAGGTAATACAGCTTGGCGCGACGCACGACGCCGCGACGCTTGACCTCGATCGCGTCGATGTTCGGCGACATCAGCGGGAAGACGCGCTCGACGCCCTCGCCGAAGCTGATCTTGCGCACGGTGAAGTTCTCGTTGATCCCGCCACCGGCGCGGGCGATGCAGACGCCCTCGAAGGCCTGGATGCGTTCGCGCTCGCCTTCCTTGATCTTGACCATGACGCGCAGCGTGTCGCCGGGCTGGAAGTCGGGAATGGCGCGTTTTTCGGTCAGGCGGGCTTTTTCTTCCGCCGCGATGGTCTGCAGGATGTTCATTCTATTCTCCTCGAGCTTTGTCGCTCTTTACCTGTGATTTGGCGGAAGCGTGTTCCGCGGTGGTCTTGTCCAGATGCGCCGCCCAGAGGTCCGGCCGTCGCGCCTTCGTCGTCTCTTCCCGCTGCGCCTGACGCCACTCGGCCACCCTGCGGTGGTCGCCCGACACCAGAACCTCGGGTATTTCCAGTCCCTCGAACGTCCGCGGTCGCGTGTACTGCGGATGCTCCAGAAGACCGTCCTCGAAACTCTCCGACGACAGGCTGTCTGCCGCGCCGAGCACTCCGGGGATCAATCGCACGCACGCCTCGATCACCACCATCGCCGCCGCCTCGCCACCGGCCAGGACCGCGTCGCCGACGGCGACTTCCTCGAACCCGCGCGCGTCCAGCACGCGCTGATCCACCCCCTCGAACCGGCCGCACAGGACGGTGATCCCGTCATGCGTCGCCCATTCTTTCACGCGTGCCTGGGTCAGGGGCCGACCCCGGGCACTCATGTACAAAAGCGGCCGCGAAGACCCCGCAACGCTGTCGAGCGCCCGGGCCACCACGTCCGCCTTCAATACGGCTCCGGGTCCGCCACCCGCAGGGGTGTCGTCCAGGAAGCCGCGCTTATCCTCGGAAAAGTCCCGAATGTCCAGCGTCTGCAAGGCCCACAGCCCCTTCTCGCGCCATGCGGTGCCGATCAGGCTCACCCCCAGCGGCCCTGGAAAGGCCTCGGGGAACATGGTCAGGACAGTGGCGGTGAAGGGCGGACGGGTCGTCATGGCGGGGGCACATACACCAAACCTCACCATTCAGCGACCTGTGCGCTCAAGCACCGAGCGACCGCGTCGCGAGCGTTAGCGCCCTAGCAATGTTGCCCCGCTGCCCAGCCCGACGACCAGGCCCACTGGAAATTATAGCCGCCCAGCCAGCCGGTGATGTCGACCGCCTCGCCGATGACGAACAGGCCGGGGACCGAAGTCGCGGCCATGGTCTGCTGGTCCAGTTGGTCTGTCGCCACGCCGCCCAGCGTCACCTCGGCGGTGCGATAGCCCTCGGATCCGACCGGCTTAACGGTCCAGGCGTTCACCGCCTCGTCCAGCCGGCGCAGGGTCTTGTCGCCGATCTCGGCCAGCTTGCCCTTGACGCCTTCTCGTTCGGCGATGCTTTCGGCCAGGCGGCGTGGGACGATGTGGCCCAACGCGGTGTGCAGCATCTGCTTGCCATTCTGCTCCTTGGCGGCCTTCAGCCGGGCATAGACGTTCTCGCCCGGAGCCAGGGCCGCGGTGATCGCCTCGCCCTCGCGCCAGTAGGAGCTGATCTGCAGGATCGACGGACCGGACAGCCCGCGATGGGTAAACAACAGCCCCTCTTTGAAGGTTGGCCTATCGCCCTTCGGGCTGCTTGAGGCCGTTCGAACCTCCGCCTCGACCGACAGGCCGGACAGGGGGGCCAGCTTTTCGAGCAGGCCCGGCTCGAACGTCAGCGGCACCAGGGCGGGGCGGGTCTCGGTGACCCGAAGGCCGAACTGGCGGGCGGTGTCATAGGCCCAGCCGGTGGCCCCCATCTTGGGGATCGACTTGCCGCCGGTGGCCAGCACCAGGGAGGGGCAGCGCACGACCGAGCCGTCCGACAGGGCCGCCTCAAAGCCATCGCCGTGACGTGCCACCCGATCCACGCCCGTGCCCATCTTCAACACCGCCCCGGCGGAGCGCATGTCGTCCGTCAGCATCCGGACGATCTGTTTGGCGCTGTCGTCGCAGAACAGCTGGCCCAGGGTCTTTTCGTGCCAGGCGATGCCGGCGCGATCGACCCGCTTGATGAAGTCGTGCTGGGTGAACCGCTTCAGGGCGCTGGTGGCGAAACGGGGGTTCTCGCCCAGGAAGTTGGCGGGCGTCGTGCCCAGATTGGTGAAGTTGCAGCGCCCGCCGCCCGAGATGCGGATCTTTTCGCCGGGATTGCGGGCGTGATCGACGATCAGGACCGAGCGGCCGCGCCGCCCCGCCTCGGCCGCGCACATCATGCCGGCGGCTCCGGCACCGACGATCAGGACGTCGATGGATCGTAAGGATGAGGCGGCGGATGTGACCATGAGGCCCCATACATCGTCGGAGGTGTCTGGCGAAATGGGCCACCGTAATGGTTTCGCATACCGGCGATTGACTTGGCCGCGGCGTTTTGAATAGCTGCGCTTGTCGGAAGGGGAGAGAGACGATGAAGCGGCTATTGGGGGCGACCGTCGCGGTGGCGGCGATCATGGGGGCGTCGGCGGTGGCGGCGCAGGACTATTCGCTGAGCCCCAACTATGGCGAGGTGCGGCTGAGTTCCGGCTTTTCGCCTGACCCCTATACCGTCTCGGTGACGGCGGGCGGGACGATCGACGCGGCCAAGCTGGGCTCGCCCTGTTCGGGCCGCATCAGCGATGCGCCGGACGTCCAGGTGACCTATTCGCCCGGCAGCCTGCCGCTGATCTTCCGCACGGCGTCGGACAGCGACACGACCCTGGTCGTCAATGCGCCGGACGGCCAGTGGTACTGCGACGACGACGGCTTTACCGACCTGGGGGCCGAGGTGCGGTTCAACAATCCGCGCAGCGGCAACTACGACGTCTGGATCGGCACCTTCGGCGGCGGCACGGCGGCGGCGACGCTGTATGTGACCGAGCTGAACGACGCCAGCGACTATGGCGGCGGCAACTCTGGCGGGGGCGGCACGATCGACGCCAGCCTGACGGCCACCTATGGCGAGGTGCGGCTGAACTCCGGCTTCGCGCCCGACCCGCACCGGGTCAGCCTGACGGCCGGCGGCAGTATCGAGGCCTCGACCGCGGCACGCGATTGCAGCGGCATGGTCGCGGCGGCCCCGGACTATCAGATCACCTATTCGGCCGGCAGCCTGCCGCTGGTGATCCGCACCGAGTCGGGATCGGACACCACCCTGCTGGTCAACGGGCCGGGCGGAGAGTGGTACTGCGACGACGACAGCGGCGGCGGCACCAATGCCCAGGTGCGGCTGAACAAGCCGTCGTCGGGCGTCTACGACATCTGGGTCGGCACCTTCGGCAGCGCCACGGCCTCGGCCAGCCTGCTGATCACCGAGGTGCCCTGAGGGCCCGGCGACCCGCCATCAGGGTCGCCTTTCCACCGCAAGCGGCGAAAAACCGAACCGGCCCCCTGCACAGAGTGGGGGGCCGGGGTCGGCGCGTGGACATTGCGGCCAGGCCTGGGCGGTCAGGCGGCATCGGGGGCGGGGCTGTCAAAGACCGGTCAGGCAGGGCGGGCCCGCGGAGGGCCCGGAGCATTTTATAACCCGGCGAGCCCATAGGACGGGAAAAGGGCGCGGCGCGGGGGGGTAGGGCGGCTTTCGGGGCGGCGTATCGGACAAAATGGGCCACCTGAGGGGTCGGGAAGGGCAACAGGAGCAGGGTCGGGAATCTACCCTTCAGAGAGGGTCGGGGGTGCCGACGTTCGCTGTGGAAAATCAGAACAAAGCAAGAACAACTGTCTTGCCAAGGGATGTGCGGCGGGTCTTGTGTGAGGGCCTCGCCGTCCCCCGCCCAGACACTTGCCCAGAGCCCCGCAAAGAGACCCGTCATGACCGTCAAGCCCGATGCCGCCCCCGATCTGCTGGCCTCGCTGAAGGGCCTGGACCTGACCAGCGCCGACGGCCGCGCCGGCATCCGCACCCTGCTGTCGGAGATCGAGCGCCTGTCGCCCGGCCTGATCCTGCAACAGGCCGCCGGGATTGAGCTGCAACGCGTGGGCATCCGCCGCCCGGCCCGCGAGGCTTCGTGACGGGAGTCCCGCGCTTCGCCTTTAGCTTAGATTATTCCACCTTTGCCCAAGCCGTCCTTTTTGGCTGCTGCTAGCTCCCCCTAATGCGCCTCGTCCCAGTTCGCCGCCGCCCGCGCCTCGACCACCAGCGGCACAGATAGCGCCACGGCCGGTTCCGCCGCCTTTTCCATGACCCGCTTGATCACGGTGATGGCGCGGCCGGCCTCGGCTTCGGGGGCCTCGAAGACCAGTTCGTCGTGGACCTGGAGCAGCATGCGGGTGCTCAGGCCTGCCTCCGCCAGGGCCCCGGGCATGCGCATCATGGCGCGGCGGATGATGTCGGCGGCGGCACCCTGGATGGGGGCGTTGATGGCGGCGCGTTCGCCGAACTGACGCTCGGCGGCGGACTTGGACTGGATGGCCGGGATGTGGATGCGGCGGCCGAAGACGGTGGAGACCGTGCCGGTTTCGCGCACCAGGGCCTTGGTCGCATCCATGTATGTGCGGATGCCGGGGAAGCGTTCGAAATAGGTCTTGATGTAGGCCCCGGCCTCGCCCTGGTCGATGTTCAGCTGATTGGCCAGGCCGAAGGCGGAGATGCCGTAGACGATGCCGAAGTTGATGGCCTTGGCTCGCCTACGGGTCTCGGGGTCCATCTGGTCGACGGGGACGCCGAACATCTCGCTGGCCGTGGCGGTATGGATGTCGATGCCGGCGGCGAAGGCGCGCTTCAGCTCCGGAATGTCGCCGATATGGGCCAAGAGGCGCAGCTCGATCTGGCTGTAGTCGGCTGAAATCAGGACATGGCCGGGCGAGGCGATGAAGGCCTGGCGGATCTGGCGGCCGGTCTCGGTACGGATGGGGATGTTCTGAAGGTTCGGATCGCTGGAGGCCAGGCGGCCGGTGGTGGCGGCGGCGAGCTGATAGCTGGTGTGGACGCGGTCGGTGGTCTTGTCCGCCGCCTCGATCAGGGCGTCGGTATAGGTGCCCTTCAGCTTTGACAGCTGGCGCCAGTCCAGCAGGACGCGCGGCAGGTCGTGGGTGAGGGCGAGCGTCTCCAGCGTGGCGGCGCCGGTCTCCCACTGACCACTGGCGGTCTTCTTGCCGCCGGACAGGTTCAGCTCTCCGAACAGGATGTCGCCGATCTGTTTGGGGCTGCCGATGTTGAAGGGGCGGCCGGCGATCTGATGGGCCTGGGTCTCCAGCTCGGCCATGCGCAGGCCGAACTCGCTCGACAGGCGCTTGAGGCGGTCGGGGTCGACGCGGATGCCGGCCCGCTCCATGTCGGCCAAGACGGCGGGCATGCCGCGCTCTAGCGTCTCATAGACGGTGACCAGACCCTCCTCGGCCAGGCGGGGCTTGAGGACATTCCACAGGCGCAGGGTGACGTCCGCATCCTCGGCCGCATAGCGGGTGGCGGCGACCAGATCGACATGGCGGAAGGATTTCTGGCTCTTGCCGGTGCCCGCCACCTGTTTGAACGGAATGGGGTCGTGGCCCAGGTGCAGGCGCGCCAGCTCGTCCATGCCGTGGCCGTGCAGCCCGCCCTCCAGCACATAGGAGATCAGCATGGTGTCGTCGATGGGGCCCACGCGGATGCCGCGCTGGGCCATGACGGCCAGGTCGTATTTGCCGTTCTGGACGACCTTGAGCACGCCCGGGTCCTCCAACAGGACCTTGAGCCGGGCCAGGGCCGTGGGCTTGTCGATCTGGGTCGGGACGGGGGCGCAGGCGTCGTCATTGTCGGTGCCGCCGAAGTCGAGGCCGCCCGCGCTGGCCGTCGGCTCGGCCTCGTGCGTCAGGGGGATGTAGCAGGCGTCATTGGGCCCGATGGCCAGGGAGATGCCGCACAGGCCTGCATGCGTCGCCGACAGGGCCGAGGTCTCGGTGTCGAAGCCGACGATGCCCGCCTCTGTGGCCCGGGCGATGAAGGCGTCCAGCGCCTCGAGCGACTGGATGCAGACATAGGCGTCCAGGTCAAAGGTCTGGTCGGCGACTGGGGCCGTGGCTTCCTTGGGCGCATAGCGGGGCGTCATGACCGGGGCGGTCAGGGGCTTTGGCCGAACCACGAAGGCGGTCCCCTCCTTGGCCGGGGCCACGCCGTCTCCGACGCGGTTGCGAAGGCTGCGGAACTCCATCTGGTCCAGGAAGTCGCCCAGCACCTGGGGGTCCGGGTGGCGCACGACGAAGTCGTCGATGGGCTCGGGCGCAGGCGCGTCGCAGGTCAGGCGCACCAGCTCGCGGCTGAGCAGGATCTGGTCCTTGAAGTTGATCAGGGTCTCGCGCCGCTTGGGCTGTTTGATCTCGCCGGCGCGCGCCAGAAGCGTGTCCAGGTCGCCGTATTCGTCCAGCAGCTGGGCCGCCGTCTTGGGGCCGATGCCGGGGGCACCGGGGACGTTGTCGACGCTGTCGCCGATCAGGGCCTGAAGGTCGACCATCTTCTCGGGCAGGACGCCGAACTTCTCCATGACCGCATCCTCGGCCAGGCGGCGGTCCTTCATCGGGTCCCACATGATGACCCCGCCGCCGATCAGCTGCATCAGGTCCTTGTCGGAGGAGACGATCACCGCCTCGCCGCCGGCGTCGCGCGCCTTGCAGGCATAGGTGGCGATCAGGTCGTCGGCCTCATAGCCGGGCAGCTCCAGACAGGCGACGCCGAAGGCGGCGGTGGCCTCGCGCACCAGCGGGAACTGGGGGATCAGGTCCTCGGGCGGGGCCGAGCGGTTGGCCTTGTACTGATCGTACAGATCGTTGCGGAAGGTCTTTTCCGAATGGTCGAAGATGGCCACCAGATGGGTCGGGCCGTCCGATCCTTTCATGTCCTGCAACAGCTTCCACAGCATGTTGCAATAGCCCTGGACCGCCCCGACCGGCAGGCCGTCCGACTTGCGCGTCAGCGGCGGCAGGGCGTGATAGGCGCGAAAGATATAGGCCGAGGCGTCGATCATCCACAGCCGCAACGGCGGGCCTTCCTGGGTGAGGGGGCGGTCGGGGGTCTCGGTGGCGGCGTCGGTCATGCGGCGAACATAGGCGGGCGGATCGCCGCCGTCATCGCCGGTTTTCCGCTACTTCGCCCGCAGGCCCGTGATCGTGCGGTTGGGGGCGATGTCCTCGGCCGAGGTGATCAGGTGAAGCAATGCGGGGCGGCCGGCCTTGCGAGCGGCGTCCAGGGCGGCGGGGAAGTCCTCGGTGCGCTCGCAGCGGATGCCGAAGGCCCCGAAGGCCTCGGCATATTTGACGAAGTCGGGGTTGTTCAGATCGGTGGCGATGACGCGGTCGGCGCCGGGATAGTGGCCCTCCTGATGCATGCGGATGGTGCCATAGGTGCCGTTGTCGACCACGATGACGACGGCGTTGATGCCGTACTGGACGGCGGTGGCCAGTTCCTGACCGGTCATCAGATAGTCGCCGTCGCCCGCCACGCAGATGACCTCGCGGTCGGGATGCAGGCTCTTGGCCGCAAGCGCCGCCGGATAGCCATAGCCCATGGCCCCCGACGTCGGAGCCAGCTGGGTGCGGCAGGCGCGGTGGCGATAGAAGCGGTGCAGCCAGGCGGCGAAGTTGCCGGCCCCGTTGGTCACGATGGCGGTCGGCGGCAGGGCCTGACCCAGATGGGCCATGCATTCGCTCATGTTCACCACGCCGGTGACCGGTACGGGGGTGGAGAAGGCCTGGTAGTGATCGTGGGCCTCCTTGGCCTGATCGTGCCAGGTGCGGCCCGGGTCGATGGCGGACAGCGCGTGGGCGGCCAGGGAATTGTCGGCCGTGGCGCTGAGCGAGGGGGTCCAGACGCGGCCCAGTTCCTCAGGCCCGGGATGGATGTGAACCAGCGTCTCTGCCGTGCGGGCGCGGTCGAACAGGGTGTAACCCTGGGTCGGGTTTTCGCCGAGACGCGCCCCGATGGCGATGAGCAGGTCCGCCTCCTTCGCCCGCTTCATCAGTTCGGGATTGCAGCCCAGGCCCAGATCGCCCGCATAGTTGGTTCGGGCATTGGACAGGATGTCCTTGCGCCGGAACGACAGGCTGACCGGCAGGCCCAGGCGTTCAGACCAGTCACCGATGGCGGCGGCGGCCTCCTCCGTCCAGCCCGAGCCGCCCAGGACCAGCAAGGGCCGCTCGGCCTGCGACAGGCGGTCACGCACGGCCTCGACGAAGGCGGGGTCCAGCGCCGCTCGGGCGGGCACGACGGGGCGGATGGGGGCAGGACCGCCGTCCTCGTGCAGTATGTCTTCAGGCAGGGCGATGACCACCGGCCCCATCCGGCCCTGCTGGGCGGTGGCGAAGGCGCGCTCGACGACCTCGACGGTGCGGTCCGGGCTCTCGATCTCGGTCGCCCATTTGGCTAGGCCGCCGAAGACCTCGC
The DNA here is from genome assembly GCF_041919755.1 of Brevundimonas sp. Taxonomy (GTDB): domain Bacteria; phylum Pseudomonadota; class Alphaproteobacteria; order Caulobacterales; family Caulobacteraceae; genus Brevundimonas. The sequence goes on from NZ_JAYRTD010000003.1 coordinate 291,494, forward strand.
GGTAGTCGACCTCCTGAAAGGCGCCGCGCCCGCGGTCGGTCAGGGCGATCTGGCCGACGAACAGGATCATCGGGGTAGAGTCCTGATGCGCCGTGTGTACGCCGATGGAGGCGTGGGTCGCGCCCGGCCCGCGCGTGACCATGCAGACCCCCGGCTTGCCGGTCAGCTTGCCATAGGCCTCGGCCATGTTGGCGGCCCCGGCTTCATGACGGCAGGCGATGACTTCGATCTTGTCGCGCACGTCGGCCAGGGCATCCAGCACGGCCAGATAGCTCTCGCCCGGCACGCAGAAGACGCGGGTGACGCCGTTCATCACCAGGGTTTCGACGAGACGGCGGGCGGCGGTATGGGCGGGCTGGGTCATGAGCGGTCGCTTAGCAGATCGCGGGCGCATCTGGCCATGCAACCGAACGGTCACGCTTGGCGTTACGGCGCGGGTTCAACACCAGTGAAGGGGATTTCCCATGAAAAAGATCATCGCTCTGTCCATTGCCGCCGCCGCCCTGGCCGTATCGGCCTGCAACACTGTGTCCGGCGTCGGCCGTGACGTCTCGGCCGCGGGCCAGGCCGTGTCCTCGGGTGCCGAGCAGGCCAAGAACTAAGGGTCGTCTCCGACCCGAATGACGAAGCCCGCCGGTCTCCGGCGGGCTTTTTCGTTTTTGATCAGGATGGACCGTAATCAACGCCTGTCAGATAGAGCCCCGCCGAGGGTGCCACTGGTCCGCAGGCGGCGCGGTCGCGAGCGTCCAGCGCAGCCTCAAGGTCGATAGGGGTCCAGCGGCCCAGGCCGACCTGAACCAGTGATCCCGTCATCGACCGCACCTGGCGATGCAGGAAGCTGCGGGCCTCGAAAATCAGATGCACCTCGTCGCCGACGCGGGTGACACGCGCGACGTCCAACGTCTTTTCCGGCGACTTCGACTGGCAGTTCACATCGCGGAAGGTGGTGAAATCGTGCAGCCCGACCAAGGCCTGTGCCGCCGCCTGCATGGTTTCGACGTCCAGAGGCTGTTTCACATGCCAGACGCGACCCCGGTCCAGCGCCGGGCGGCCGGGCCGGTTGAGGATGCGATACAAATAGCGTCGGCCCGTCGCCGAAAACCGGGCGTGCCAGGCGTCGTCCACCGCTACACACTCCAGGACCGACACGGCCTCCTCGACCATGTGGGCGTTCAGGGCATTCATGACGGTAGAGGCGGGCCAGGCCTTGTCGAGATCGAAACTGATCACCTGACCCGTGGCATGGACACCCGTATCGGTCCGGCCCGCCGCCGCCAGTCGCACGGTCTGGCCGCAGAAGGCGGTGATAGCGGTCTCGACCGCGCCCTGCACTGTCGGCTGGTCGGCCTGGGCCTGAAAGCCGTTATAGCCCGAGCCGTCGTATTCGAGGGTCAGCCGGTAGCGAGGCATGGGAGGTGCGTCCTAGCGCTCGCCGCCTGAGGACAGGACGGTGCCGGCTGGCAGGGCCAGACCGCGCAGCATCTCCGGTGCCGACTGCGCCGCCTTGCCCGCGCGCTGAACCCGGATCAGGCGCACCGCCCTCTCGCCGCAGGCGACGGTCAGGGCGTCGTCCAGAACCGTGCCGGGGGCGGCGCTGCCCTCGGCGACGTGGGACATCAGGGCCTTGATGCGGATCGGGCCGTCAGTACCTGCGACCTCGAACCAGGCTCCGGGAAAGGGCGACAGGCCGCGGATATGGGCATCGACCTCGGCGGCCGGGCGCGACCAGTCGATGCGGGCCTCGGCCGAGGTGATCTTGCGGGCGTAGGTCGGCTCGCCTGCCTGCTCCGTGCCGGTCACCCCACCGCGCTCGATGGCGGCCAGCGCCCGGGGCCAGAGGCCCGCCCCGATGTGCGACATCCGCTCGGACAGGCTGGCGGCCGTGTCGTCGGGGCGGATATCCATCACCTCCGACAGCAGGATCGCCCCCTCGTCCAGCCCCTCGGACATGCGCATGATCTGAACGCCCGTCTGGCGGTCACCGGCCATGATGGCGCGCTGGATCGGGGCGGCCCCGCGCCAGCGCGGCAGCAGTGACCCATGCAGGTTGAAACAGCCCAGACGCGGAGCCTCCAGCACCTCGGTCTTCAGGATTTGGCCATAGGCCACGACGCAGGCGGCATCCAGATCCAGGCTCAGGAATGTGGCGATGGCCTCAGGCGACTTCATCGAGGCGGGCGTGAAGACCGGCAGGCCCATGGCCTCGGCAAAGGCCTGAACCGGCGACGGCGTCAGCTGCTGGCCCCGTCCCTTGGGTCGCGGCGGCTGGGAATAGACGGCCACCACCTCATGCCCGGCCGCGATCAGTTCGGCGAGGGACGGCACGGCGAACTCGGGCGTACCCATGAAGGCGAGGCGCATCAATCAGCGCCCAAACCTGCGCTCAAGCAGCGAGCCGCCGCGTGGCGAACGTTAGCGCCAAGGACAATCATTATTCCCAGCGGGTCGAAACGCCGCCGCCTTCGTCCCATTCGCCACCCGCATCCAGAACGTCGTCGAAATCGAGCAGACGGTCCAGGACCACGCCGGCGATGACGCCCAAGGCGGCGACGCCGACCAGGGTGGCCAGGCTGCCGATGCCGATCTTTTCATTGCGCGTCAGGCGGCGACGACCCATGGGATCGACGATGCGGTCGCGGTGGCGTTTCAGACGGGCCATCAGGCAGCCAACCTTGCGTTCTTCTTGACCTTGGCGATGGCGCGGTCGCGCTTCAGCCGGGACAGGTGATCGATGAACAGCACCCCGTTCAGATGGTCCATCTCGTGCTGGATGCAGACGGCGTACAGGCCCTCGCACTCTTCTTCGACGGGCTCGCCCTGATAGTTCAGGTAGCGGATGCGGGCGCGGGCGGGGCGTTCGACGGCGTCGAAATAGTCCGGGATCGACAGGCAGCCCTCTTCGTAGGGCAGGGTTTCTTCCGAGGTCCACAGTATCTCGGGATTGACGAAATAGCGGGGGTTCCGGCGCTCCGCCTCCCACTTCGCCCGATCCTCGTCGCTCATCTCGGCGGGGTCCTGCTCGCAGACCACGCCGTCCTTGTCGCCCAGGTCCATGACGATGACGCGGCGGGTGTCGCCGATCTGGACGGCGGCCAGGCCGATGCCGGGCGCGTCGTACATCGTCTCCAGCATGTCATCCATCAGGGTGCGCACCTCGTTGGTGATCGGCCCTTCGACGGGCGTCGAGACTTGCTTCAGCACCGCCAGGTCGGCGGCATTGTCGATGGTGAGGATGCGACGGATGGCCATGCCCGGCAGGTAGGCCCAAGGGGCCCAAAGGTCAAGATTTCCGACCGTTTCGCTGGGTTATGCGCCCAGGGTCGGCAGGGGCCTGGGATTGCGGTCCTGGTCGATGGCCACATAGGTGAAGACGCCCTCGGTCACCCGCTCGGACGTGGCATGGGCCTGATTGCGCGGCCGTTTCCAGGCCTCGACATGGACGCGGATGGAGGTGCGGCCGGTCTTGATCACACGGGCGTAGATGGACACCTCTTCGCCCACCGAGACCGGCTTGTGGAACACCATGGCGTCCAGGGCCACTGTGGCGCAGCGGCCCTGCGCCAGTTCAAAGGCCGGTGTCGCCCCGGCCAGGTCCATGTGCGCCAGCAGCCAGCCCCCAAAGATGTCACCCTCGGGATTGGTATCCGCCGGCATGGCGATGACCCGGCCCACAGGCTGGCCCAGCGGCTGGTCCGGGAGCGCGGGTACGGGGGCGTCGGTCACGCGGATCGTTTCCTGAGCAATAGAAAATGGCGCACCCGACACGATTCGAACGTGTGACCTTTGCCTTCGGAGGGCAACGCTCTATCCAGCTGAGCTACGGGTGCGTCTTTGCGGCGATGCGCGGACGAAGGGCCTTACAGCAGGATGCGGCGGCCCTCAATCCCGAATGCGTGACGGGTGACAACGACGGCTTGAGCGCGATGGCGGCCACGCCTAGCCTGCGTCACCGTTATCGTCGCTTCTGTTGGGAGAGCGCCCATGCGCCGTCTGATCCTGGGGTTCGCCCTCCTGCTGGGGGCCTGCGCGTCCCAGCCCATGGCGACCGTCACGCCAGAGACCCTGTCGCCCGCACCGATCGAGGCACCGCTGGATCCCATCGCGCGGGACTATGTGGCCCTGATCCTCGAGATCGGCGAGCGAGAGCCGGGCTATGTCGATGCCTATTACGGCCCGGCGGAATGGCAGGCGGCGGCCAAGGCGGCCCCGCGCGACCTAGCCCAACTGGCCGCAGGTGCGGATGATCTGACGGCGAGGCTGAACGCGGTGCCTGCGTCCGCACTTGATGCCGGCAGCCGTCAGCGCAAGTCCTATCTGCTGGCGCATGTCAGCGCCGCGGCGGCCCGCATCCGTATGCTGTCGGGCGAAAAGCTGGGCTTTGCCGATGAGGCCGAGGCCCTGTTCGGCATCCGGCCCGAGCTGCGACCGCTGGCCAGTTTCGATCCGATCCTGGCGCGGATCGACGCCCTGGTGCCGGGGCAAGGCGACCTGACCGCGCGCGTCACAGCCTTCAAGGCGCAGTATCAGATTCCGAAGGATCGGCTGCAGGTCGTTATGGACGCCGCCATCGCCGAATGCCGCCGCAGGACGGTGCAGCATATCGCCCTGCCGGCCAATGAGCGGTTCACCCTCAGCTTCGTCGGCGACAAGCCGTGGTCGGGCTACAACTACTATCTCGGCGATGCGGCCAGCCGGATCGAGATCAATGCGGACTTCCCCATCTATACCGAGCGGGCGATCGATCTGGGGTGCCACGAGGGCTATCCCGGACACCACGTCTACAACGCCCTGCTGGAGCGGACCTTCGTGCGCGAGAAGGGCTGGGTGGAGATGAGCGTCTATCCCCTTTTCAGCCCGATGTCGTTTGTGGCCGAGGGCAGCGCCAACTATGGCATCGACCTGGCGTTTCCGGGTGACGAGGCGATCGCCTTCGAGCGCGACGTGCTGTTCCCTCTGGCTGGGCTGGACCCCTCGACGGTCGAGGCCAAGGCCGAGCTGATGGCCCTTACGCGGCAGCTGGCGCGGGCGGAATACACCATCGCCGACAACTATCTGGCCGGACGGGTCGGGCGCGAGGAGACGATCGCGCGACTGGTCAAATATGCGCTGGCGGAGCCGGACAAGGCCGCCCAGCGCCTGCGCTTCATCGACACCTATCGTAGCTATATCATCAATTACGGTCTGGGTCGGGACGTGGTGCAGGCGTGGGTCGAGCGCCCCGATGCGCCTTGGGGCACCGATCACTGGCAGGGCATGGAGACGCTGCTGTCCAGTCAGATCCTGCCCGTGGACCTGATCCCCGGAGCATGAGCGATCCGCGCATCTTCATCGACGCCGACGCCTGTCCGGTGAAGGACGAGGTGTATCGGGTCGCGGCCCGCTATGGCCTGCATGTATTCGTCGTCTCCAACGCCTTCGTGAACACACCGCGCGAAAGCTGGATCGAGCGGGTGATGGTCGATGCCGGACCGGATGTGGCCGACGACTGGATCGCCGAGCGCGCGGGCCCGGGCGACATCGTGGTGACCTCGGACATTCCTCTGGCCGATCGCTGTCTGAAGGCGGGGGCACAGGCGCTGAAGTCGAACGGGCAGCCATTCACGGCGGACTCCATCGGCTCGGCCCTGGCGGGGCGGGAGATCGGCGAGCATCTGCGTTCGATGGGCGTGGCGACCAGCGGACCGCCGCCGTTCGGGCCCAGGGATCGCTCGGCGTTTCTTCAGGCGCTGGACCGGGCGGTGGTCATGGCGCGGCGCGTGGCGCGATGACGACCATTCCGGAGAGCGAGCTGGAGTTCCGCTTCTTCCGCTCGGGCGGACCGGGCGGCCAGAACGTCAACAAGGTCTCGACTGCCGTGCAGATGCGTTTCGATGCCCGCAACTCGCCCTCGTTGAGCGAGCCGGTGCGGGCACGGCTGATGAAGCTGGCGGGCAGTCGGCTGACGCTGGACGGCGTGATTGTGATCAGCGCCGTGCGGTTCCGAACCCAGGAGCGCAACCGGGCTGACGCCATCGCGCGGCTACAAGCCCTGGTCGATCAGGCGTCAATCGCTCCGACCTATCGGGTCCCAACCCGCCCCACGCGCGCGTCGAAGGAGCGGCGGCTGGAGGGCAAGGCCAAGCGGTCGACGATCAAGAGCGGGCGGGGGCGACCCATGCAGGACGACTGACCGGCTTGTCCACTTTACTGGGTGGCCGAGGGTGCCGCTGCCGCTGGTTGCGCCGGGCGGAACAGGAGCGCCGCAACCTTGCCGCCTTCCTCCATGCCAACAATCCATTCGGTTTCTGCGTTGGCGAAGTTGACCACGAACATATCCGCGCCGCTACGGCTACCCACGAAATCAAGAGACTGAATGGCCCCTAGGCCCTGCATGAGAGGAAGGATCGTCGGAGCTTGCGCTCGCATCTGGGTAGCCAGATCGTCGGTCATCAAGGCGTAATCAGGCGTGCCGGCTTGAAGACCGGCAATGATGGTACGGAGTGCCTCTTCGGACGCCGCGTTGGCCGGTGTTGGCGACATAGCCGGCGCAGCCGCCGCAGGAGCGGCTTGTACAGGTTGGGGGGGCGTGCGCGGTGCGGGTTGTGCCGTGGCCGGCCGATCAAACGTATTGGGCACGGTTCCGGCAGCGACTTGAGCTGCTGCCGCCGATGGCAGGAAGAGGCTGACGGCCAAAGCAACGGGGCCGGCGAGGATCAGATAGTGCTTCATGGGCTTAGAACTCCAGAACTAGGCAGCGACCATAGTGCAGCCGGGATGAACGGCAGCCAACCCGATCCGGTTCAAGGCAGCTCAGACGATGCCGGGCCAAAGCGACAGAACAAGGGCGGCGACCGAGGCGGCGAGGGCGAGGGTCACGCCGACGACGAGCCAGGCGGGAGTATAGGCTTCGCGCACGACGATCGTCTGGGTCTCCGGCGGGTTCTGGACCAGGCGAGACGCCGCCTTAAGGGTGGCGCGGATTTCGGTCACGGCATCGCGCACCTGGGCCTGGGGGCCGAGCTCGCGGCGAATCCAGCGTTCGACGACAGGCTGGGCGGCGGCCCACAGATCGTGGTCGGGGTTCAGGCGGCGGGCCACACCCTCTACGGAGACCATGGTCTTCTGCAGCAGGATCAGCTCGGGCCGCAGCCGCATGTCGAACAGATCCGTGATCTCGAACAACTGACCCAGCAGCCGGCCCATGGAAACCTGGGACGCGGCCTTGCCGATCACGGGCTCACCCACCGCCCGCAGGGCCTGGGCGAAGGCTTCCACGGAGTGTTCGGGCGGGACATAACCGGCCTCGAAATGCACCCGGCTGATGCGGTCGTAATCGCGGGAGATGAAGCCCCACAGGATCTCGGCAAGATAGCGCCGCTCGGCCGGGCCCAGCCGTCCCACGATGCCGAAGTCGATGGCCGTCAGCTCGGCCGGGGCATGGCAGAACAGATTGCCTTCGTGCAGATCAGCGTGGAAGGTCCCGTGGTCCAGCGCCTGGATCAGGAAGGATCGCACGACGTTGTCGGCCAGGGCGTCGACATCCAGGCCCGGCTGAAGGATGGCGGCGGGGTCGGTCATGGCCAGGCCGGTGGCCCATTCCATGGTCAGGACACGCTTGCCCACCCCGTCCCAGACGACGGTCGGCGCATCCATGTGGCCGCCCAGTTCGGTGCCGCGATCCTTGGTCATCACCTCCTTGATCTCGGAGGCGGCGGCCGCCTCCAGCCGCATGTCCAGCTCCAGCTGAAGCGCGCGGGCGATGGTCTCGACGAAGGCCTCGGGTTGCAGGCGGCGCGACAGGGGCACGAACCGGTGCGCCATCCGCGCGGCCAGACGCATGGCGTCCAGCCCTTGGGCCACCTTGCGCTCCACGCCAGGGCGCAGGATCTTGACGGCGACCTTGCGCCCGTCGGCCAGATGGGCCGGATGCGCCTGGGCCAGGGAGGCGGCGGCGACGGCGGGGCCGAAGTCGGTGAACAGGCTCTCGACCGGACGGCCCAGAGACCGCTCGACCTCGCGCCGGGCCTGATCCAGAGGAAACGGCGGCAGATTGTCCTTCAGCCGGCCCAGGTCGCGCGCAAACTCCACGCCGAAGATGTCGGCCCGCGTGGCCAGGACCTGACCCAGTTTGATGGCGACCGGCCCCAGATGTTCGAAGGTGCGGCCCAGCCGCTGGCCTGGGCGTCCATCGCGGCCCTCGCGACCGGCGAACATGTGCAGAATATGCGCGATCCAGCGCACCCAGGGCGGCAGCAGGGGCGTGATCTCGCGCGGCACCAGGGCGTCATGGCGCACCAGCACCGCCAGCCAGCCCAGCAGGCGGAATGACGACTCGACTGGATGGCGCACCTTTCGGATCGGTGGCGCGGGCGGCGGCGTGGCGGCGTCGATGCGGCGGGTCAGATCGCCCACCCGTGATGGATGGCGGCGACCCCGCCCGACAGATTGGTGACGGTGACGCGGCTGAAGCCTGCGGCCTCGATCATGGCCTTGAAGGTCGGCTGATCGGGGAAGCGGCGGATGCTCTCGACCAGATACTGATAGCTGTCGCGGTCCTTGGCCACCCAGCCGCCGATACGCGGAATGGCGTTGAAGGACCAGGCGTCATAGGCCTTGCGAACTACCGAGGCGGTGGGGCGCGAAAACTCCAGGCACAGGAACCGCCCGCCGGGCTTCAGCACCCGCCTGGCCTCGCGCAGGGCCTGATCGATGTCGGCCACATTGCGGATTCCGAAGCTGATCGAATAGGCGTCGACCGAGGCGTCGGGCAGCGGCAGGGCCATGGCGTCGCCGACCGACCAGGCCATCTCGGGCTCGCCGCCCTTCTGCACCCCCGCCATGATCATCTCGGCATTATAGTCCAGCACGATGACGCGGGCGTCCTCTCCCCCGCATCGCTGCTGGGCCGCGCGGGCCATTTTGGAATAGCGGCGCGCCATGTCGCCGGTGCCGCCCGCGACGTCCAGGATGACCTCGCCGGGGCGGGGGTTCAGCTTGGCCGCCGCTGCATCTTTCCAGAGTCTGTGGACGCCGCCGCTCATCAGGTCGTTCATCAGGTCGTAGTTGGAGGCGACGCTGTCGAACACGCCGCGCACCATCTGCACCTTTTCGGTCGCGTCCACGTCGCGGAAGCCGAAAGAGGAGGTCTTCTTGGCAGTGGCGGTATCGTCGGTCATTCAGGCGGTGTAGCCGTTGGCGAGGGCGGCGTCACCGGTCCGTGTGGTCGCGTATCAAGTCTGCTTGTGGCGACGGGTCCGGCGCGATACGGCTGATCCAAACAGGAGCGCGCATGACCAACCGGATTGACCCTGCGGAAGCCTTGCAAGGCCTGCCCCACTGGCGCGTGGACGAGGGTGAGCGCGAGGCCATCGCGCGGTCGCTGACTTTCGCCGATTTCAACGCGGCCTTCGGCTTCATGACCCGCGTCGCCCTTCTGGCCGACAAGGTCGATCATCATCCGGAATGGTCCAATGTCTACAACCGGGTGAGCGTGCTGCTGACGACCCATGATGCCGGCGGGGTGACCCAGCGCGACATCGACATGGCCCGCTTCATCGAGGAAGCCGCCGCCGCCCTGGGAGGCAAATAGATGGCTGTTGAACGCAAGGGCCGGGCCGAGGGCAAGGCTGCGCTGATCACCGGGGCCGCCGGGGGGCTGGGGGCGGCCATGGCCTGGATGCTGGCGCGCGAGGGGTCGAAGGTTGCCCTGACCGACGTCAATCTGGACGGGGTCGAGCTGCTGGCCGAGACGATCAATGGCGAGGTGCCGGGTGCGGCCTTTGCCTATGCACACGACGTGGCGGACGAGGCGGACTGGGTTTCGGTCATCGAACGCGCAGTCGCCGACATGGGCGGGCTGTCGATCCTGATCAACAATGCCGGGATCGGCGGGGCCTTCGTCTGGTCCGAGCAGGATACGCTGGAGAACTGGCGCAAGGTTCAAGCGGTGAACATCGAGTCCATCATGTTGGGCTGCAAGCACGCCATGCCGCATCTGAGGGAGTCGGGCGCGGGTTCTATCGTCAACATCTCGTCGGTGGCGGGGCTGGCGGCGGCGCCGGGCATGGGGGCCTATAACGCCACCAAGGCCGCGGTGTGGATGTATACCAAGACCATCGCCCTGGAGGCGGCCAAGGCCGACTGGAACGTGCGCTGCAACTCGGTGCACCCGGTCTTCATCAAGACGCCGATCCTGGATCCCTTCGTGGCTATGGCCGGTGGCGACGAGGGCAAGGCGCACGAACGGCTGGCGCGCGGCATCCCGCTGAAGCGGATCGGCGAACCGGACGATGTGGCCTATTGCGTCCTCTATCTGGCGTCGGACGAGAGCAAGTTCGTGACGGGCTCTGAGTTCAAGATCGACGGCGGCATGCTGGCGCAGTAGGCGCGAAGGGCGCGCCTACTGCCATTCCTGTTGGGCCGCGGTCGTCGGCCCTTCGGGACCTCCCGACCCGACGCGGCCTGGCGGCTCAAGCACGCTCCGCGCTCAAGCAGCGAGCGACCGCGTCGCGAGCGTTAGCGCCCTTAACGCGTATAAGCCGGTGGCATGGCCCCTTCTCCGCCGTCGCGATAGCGGTCGCGCAGCAGGAACTGGCGGCTGGTCGGGGCCTGTTCCTGACCGTTGACGAAGATGGTCTCGGCCTGGCTGAGCGGTTCCAGAGGATCGCCGGACCAGACCACGACGTCGGCGGCGGCCCCGGCGCGGAGCTCTCCGAACTGGCCGGGCATGCCGAAGATGCGGGCCGGATTGACGGTCAGGGCCGCGATCGCCGCCTCATAGGGCAGGCCGTGCGAGACGGCGTTGCCGGCGTTGTAGCGAGCCTCGCGGGCGCGGTGGATCGAGCCTTCATTGCCCTTGATGGCGATGACCACACCGGCCTGATTCAGGGCAGCGGCGTTCTGCATCCGCGCGGCGCGCGTCTCCAGATTGCCGGGCAGGTTGGAGATGGGGTTCAGCAGAACCGGCACCTGTGCCGCCGCGATCTGGTCGGCGACCAGCCAGGCTTCCTCGGCCCCGTCCAGGATGACCTTGACGCCTTCCTCGCGGGCGAGGCGCAGCACCTGCTGGATGTCGGCAGCACGGCGGACCGTGACGATCAGCGGCATCTGGCCGTTGGCGACCGGGATCAGGGCCTCCAGGTCGGCGCGGGACAGCGAAAGATCGCGCAGACCCGCCCGGTCATAGGCGGCCTTGTTGCGGGCATAGAGGCGGACCTCGGCCAGGGTTTCCTTGAACTGGGTGAACTGGGCGCCGCGCGCGCCGCCGACGATTCCGGCCCCCGCTTCTCCGAACGGCGCGACCATGGCCACGCGCGGCTTGACCAGAATGTCGGTGCCTTCCGCCAGGTGGATGATCGCGGCCTGGCCGGCGAACAGGCCGGGCGATTGCAGGCCGCCCTCGCCGACGCCGGCGAAGTCGCTATCGTCATGGCTGTGACCGCCGCCTCCGCCACCGGCGTGGCTGGGCATGACGATGGCGCGGGTGATGCCGCCCAGACGGGCGACCGGCAGGGTGAAGGACCAGGGGTCTAGACCATAGGAGACGTCGAACGAGGCGCTGATGGAGTTGGCGCCGTTCGACAGGTCGTCCGAGCCGCCGACCGACGACACTTCAGAGCCGCCCAGCCCACTGTCGACCGCGACGAAGCCGGGCGAGACGACCTTGCCACGTGCATCGATGACGCGGGCCCCAGAGGGGGCGGCTCCGCTGCCGACCGAGACGACGCGGCCGTTCTGGATGACCACGGTGCCGTTCTCGATGACCGAGGAACCGGTCAGGACGCGGCCACCGGTGATGGCGGTCAGTTCCTGGGCCAAGGCGGGCGAGGCGATGGCCACAGCCGAGGCTGCGGCGAGGATGAGGGTCCTGAGGCGCATCAGCGGGCTCCCTGCGTGACGTTGGCGGCGGAGCGGCCGAAGCCGGGTTGGCCCAGTTCGTAGTCGGAGACCGGCTGATAGGCCGGGTTCATGCGGTCGAAGGTCAGGCCCCCGTCGATGAAGACCTGATCGGCGCGGGCGTAGACGCTGAACGGATTGGCGCTCCAGATCACGACGTCGGCGCGCTTGCCGGCCTCCAGCGATCCCGTCTGATCCGCGATGCCCAGCGAGCGGGCGGCGTTCAGGGTGATCCAGCGGATGGCGCGTTCCTCGGAGATGTCCATGCCGATCCGGCGACCGGCGGCCAGGGAGGCGGCGGCTTCCTGATTGAGGCGCTGGGTCAGTTCGGCGTCGTCGGAGTGGATGACGGCACAGCCGTTCTCGGGCGCATCGACCAGGGCGGCATTGGCCTCAATCCCGTCCAGGCTTTCCATCTTGAAGCCCCACCAGCCGGTCCACATGTCGGCGCAGATGCCCTCGCGCGCCAGCATGGGCGCGACCTTGTAGGCCTCGATGGCATGGTGGAAGGCGGTGATGCGGAAGCCGAACTCGCGCGACAGATCGACCATCTGTGCCATTTCGTCGGCGCGGTAGCAGTGGTTCTGGACCAGGATGGAGCCATCGAGAACGCCGACAAGGGTCTCGTTCTGAAGGTTGCGGGTCGGGGGCGAGCCCTCGCCGTCCTCGCGCCACTTGTCCCATTTGGCCTTGTAGTCGCGGGCCGCGATGAAGGCGGCGCGATAGCCGGCCATATTGCCCATGCCGGTGGCGGGCGACTGGTTGCGGCTGCCATAGACGCGTGAGGGATTCTCGCCGCAGGCCATCTTCAGGCCATAGGGCGCGCCGGGCATCTTCATGCCCTGCATGGTGACCGAGGGGATGTTGCGCACCGTCACGCCGCGTCCGCCGAACAGATTGGCCGAGCCGGGCAGGATCTGGAGCGTGGTTATGCCGCCCGCCCGTGCATGGTTGAAGCCGGGGTCCTGAGGCCACAGGGAATGTTCGGCCCAGACCTGGGCGGTGTTGGGGCTAGTCGCCTCGTTGCCGTCGCTCATGCCGGTCACGCCGGGCGAGGGATAGACGCCCAGGTGGCTGTGGGTGTCGATGATGCCGGGGGTCACGAAGCGGCCGCGCGCATCCACGCTGCGGTGTCCGGCCGGGATGGCGGTGGAGGCGTCGCCGACGGCGACCACGCGGCCGTCCGTGATGACCACGACGCCGTTCTCGAACCGGCGTCCGGCCCCGTCGAAGACCGTGCCGCCGACGATGGCCATGTTCTCGCGCGGCAGGCCGCGATAGGTCGAGGGGAAGGGATCGGGATTGGCCGAGGCATCCAGACCGGTCGCCAGCGGAGCCCGCTCGGCGCGGTCCGAAGAGCCGTTGCTTTCAGTGTTGTCGTCACCAGTGGTGGCGCAGGCCGAGACGCCCAGGGCGACAGCGGCCAGTACCGCGAGGCTGACGCCCCGCATGCGATCGATCTTCATTCGGAACGCTCCCCGCGCGCCACCCCCTGGAGGCGCTGAACGGGGCGCATAGAAGACACTGCGGGGGCCGGCGTAAACCCCCCCGCGTCATCATTCCTCGCGCAATCGGGAAATCATCCGAAGGCGCGAGGAAATCGGATCAGCCCAGCGCCGTCATCAGCTCCGGCACGGCGGTTTTGTAGTCGGCGACCAGGCCGTAGTCGGCGACCTGGAAGATCGGGGCGTCGGCGTCCTTGTTGATGGCGACGATGATCTTGGAGTCTTTCATCCCGGCCAGATGCTGGATGGCGCCCGAGATGCCGATGGCGATGTAGAGGGCAGGCGCGACGACCTTGCCGGTCTGGCCGACCTGATAGTCGTTGGGGGCGTAGCCGGCGTCGACGGCGGCGCGCGAGGCTCCGACAGCGGCACCCAGCTTGTCGGCCAGGGGGTCCATGACGGCGTGGAACTCTTCGGCGGAGCCCAGGGCGCGGCCGCCGGAGACGACGATCTTGGCGGCACCCAGGTCCGGACGGTCGGACTTGACCATCTCCTCGCCGACGAAGCTGGCCTTGCCGGTGTCCGAGCCCGAGACGGTCTCGACCGAGGCCGAGCCGCCCTCTGCGGCGGCATTGAAGGCCGTCGGGCGCACGGTGATGACCTTCTTGGCGTCCGAGGACTGGATCGTCTCCAGCGCATTGCCCGCATAGATGGGGCGCACGAAGGTGTCGGCGGAGACGACTTCGACGATGTCGGAGATGGGGGCGACGTCCAGCTTGGCGGCGATGCGCGGCATGAAGTTCTTGCCATCCATGGTGGCGGGCGACAGGACCGCATCATAGCCGTCGGCCAGGGCGACGACCGTGGTCGCGACCGCCTCGGCCAGATGGTGACCCAGCTCACCGCTCTCGGCCAGCAGAACCTTGCGCACGCCGGCGATCTTTGCGGCAGAATCGGCGGCGGACTTGGCATTGTTGCCGACGACCAGGACGTCGACATCGCCCCCCAGGGCCAGGGCGGCGGTCACGGTCTTGTGGGTGGTGTCGCGGACACCTGCGCCGTCGTGATCGGCGATGACGAGAACGGCCATTTACAGCGCTCCTGCGGTCTTGAGCTTGGACACCAGTTCGGCGGCGTCTGCCACCTTGATCCCGGCCGAACGGGTCGGCGGGGCCGTGACCTTGACCACCTTCAGACGCGGAGCGGTATCGACGCCATAGTCAGCGACCGCCTTCATCGCGATCTCCTTCTTCTTGGCCTTCATGATGTTGGGCAGCGAGGCATAGCGGGGCGTGTTCAGGCGCAGATCGACCGTCACGACCGCCGGCAGGGGTGCCGACAGGGTCTGGTTGCCGCCGTCGACCTCACGCGTGACGGTCGCCTTGCCGCCGGCGACGTCGATCTTGGCGGCGAAGGTGGCCTGGGGCCAGTCCAGCAGGGCGGCCAGCATCTGGCCCACAGCATTGTTGTCGCCGTCGATCGACTGCTTGCCCATCAGGACCAGGTCCGGCTTTTCTTCCTCGACCACGGCCTTCAGCAGTTTGGCGACGGCCAGGGGCTCCAGGTCGGTGTCGGACTGGATCAGGATGCCGCGATCCGCGCCCATGGCCAGGGCGGTTCGGATGGTTTCCTGGGCCTGCTGCACGCCGATGGAGACCACCACGATCTCGTCGGCGGTTCCGGCGGCATGATGCTCCTTGCCTTCCTTCATGCGGACGGCTTCTTCGACGGCGATTTCGTCGAAGGGATTCATGCTCATCTTGACGTTGGCCAGATCGACGCCGGTCTGGTCCGCTTTCACACGGGCCTTGACGTTATAGTCGATCACCCGTTTGACGGGGACGAGTACCTTCATTGCGCTGTCCATATGTTCGCCGGAATATGGGGGCAGGGAATGGAACGGCTGTCACGGCCTGTCAACGTAACGCAGCGTCAAGGGCTCTCAACAGTCCGTGCGCGAAATGAGGAAACCGCGATGAACCGCCTTCTGACCATGAAGCGCCTCAGCATCCTGTTCGCGGCCCTGTTCGTGGTCGGTGTGGGCGGCCTGATGGGCTACAAGGTACTGGTCACCGAGCCGAACGAGCGCTGTCAGGCCAAGGGCCAGTGGTGGGATCCGGAAGGCCAGGAGTGCGTCACCCCGATCTTCCTGCCCGACATCACCGGTCGCCCCGTCGGCCAGAGCCGCGCGGACGCCTCCGCCGAGAAAAACCGCGAACTGGTCGAAATCGAGGACGCGCTTGCGGCCCAACGTCGCGCCGCCGCTGCGGATACAGCCCGTCAGCGGCAGGCGCTGGAGAACTGACGGGATAGCCTAGCGCGTCGCGCCTGGCTTCCATTTGATGTCTTCGGCACCGTTGGCATTGGCGCGGCGGGCGGCGCAAAACAGGTGGTCGGACAGGCGGTTCAGATAGTGGATGGCGGCGGGGGTGACGGCCTCTCCGGCCTCGACCAGTCGGACGGCCTCGCGCTCGGCCCGGCGGGCCACGGTGCGGGCCAGATGCAGATGCGCCGACAGGGGCGCGCCGCCGGGCAGGATGAAACTGTCCAGAGCTTTCAAGCTCTCGTTCATCCAGTCGATCTCGGCCTCCAGCCGGTCGACCTGGCTGTCGATGATGCGCAGGGCCTCCCATTTCGGAGCCGGGTCCAGTGGCGTCGCCAGATCGGCCCCCAGGTCGAAGAGCTCGTTCTGAATGCGGGCCAGCATGGCGTCGATGCGGTCGTTCTGGCCCGAGTGCAGCCGGGCCACGCCGATGACGGCATTCAGTTCGTCAACGCAGCCATAGGCCTCGACCCGCGCATCGCTCTTGGACACGCGCACGCCAGAGGCCAGCCCGGTCTGCCCGTCATCGCCGGTCTTGGTGTAGATGCGGTTCAGGACGACCACGGCGCTCAGGCCCCGTAGGTGGATTTCCACCACATGCCGACAATCAGCAGGACGATGGCCAGGGCCTGTAGCGCCACGCGCAGCCGCATCAGCTTGTTGGAGTTCGATCGCGCGTAATCTCCGCCCCGATAGAGCGAATAGATGCCGAAGCCGAGGGTGACCGCCACGGCGCCGATGGCCGCCAGAATGAGGATGTCGAATACGTTGCCCATGTCCTCAACCTAGGCCGCGCGCCGCCCATGCGCCATAGGTCAGGCTGCGACATGGTGGGTCAGGCCAGAGCGTAGCCGCTAAGGGCATGGTCATCTTTTTCGGTCAAACACGGTTCGACCATGACCGACCGCTCCGTCCGCAACCTTGTCCACTTACGCAGCTCCGCCTCCACGGCGCGGGTGCTGAATCTGCTTAACGTCTACAAGGATCACGGCGACGAGGAGGAGTGGGCGGAAAAGCCCCTGTTCCGTACGCCCCAGCTCAACCGCTCGATGATCATCAAGCACAGGCTGCGCCGCGACGAGCTGGATGCCTTTCCGATCAAGCGCCAGGTGGCGACCAAGATCGTCATTCCGATCGACACCAACGACCTGCGAACCGGGGGCCGGTTCCTGTTCGTCGGTCAGCGCCATTTCGAACGGCTGATGAAGGAGGCGTTCGGGGTCGAGCACGACCATCCTGATATCGCCACGCTGAAGCTATTGGACCGGCTGCCGTCGCTCGATCCGTTCCTGCTGCGCGAACAGTTGAAGCGGAACGGGGTCGAACCCGCGCCCTGCTATCTGGCGATCAGCGAATCCGACATGGCGCGGATGCTGCATTTCGTTGAGGAGGAGATCCGTCCGCTGGTGACGCTCAGCCTGGGTGGCGAGAATGCCAACTCCGCCTCGTCGCGGCGTCTGGCCGGCAAAATCCTGTCTAATGAGCCGGGCGACCGCATGGAGGCCCTGCGGCACACCCTGCGGCTGGAGCCCGAGGACTATCAGGAAGGGATCTTCTGCTGGAAGGGCTTCCTCTACTACAAATGGGTGCTGAACAGCCTGCGCGGCGAGATCGACGGCGTGGCCAAGGCCGTGCGTACGGTCAAGCCGATCGGCAAGGTTGATCGTTCGGCCAAAGAATATCTAGACCGGGGCCGTGAGGTGCTGAGCGACCGGATTACCCAGACCTGCGCCGAGGTTTCACGCACGCTGAAAGTCTATGACGACGCCTATGTCGGCCTGTCGGTCGAGGGTGGGGCCAATGCATTTCGCGATTTCCTGCTGGCCGCTCCAAAGATGTTCGCGCGTCTGGGCGACCAGCTGGGCGCGGTCCAGCATGTGGTCAGCTTCTGGCGGTTCCGGTTCGGGCCCAACGCCAATCCGGTCAGCGTCGACGAACTGATCGACATCTTCATGGACTTCGAGAACGGCCTGGCCGGCCGAAGTCAGGAACTGGGCCAGTCGATGATCGCGGCCTGATACGAAAAGGGCCGGAAGCTTGACGCTCGCGGCCCAGTTCATTTCACCATCTCGCTCAAGCAGCGAGCGACCGCGTCGCGAGCGGTAGCGCCCTTAGTATCTATAATGATCCGGCTTGAACGGGCCTTCGGTCGGGACCGAGATATAATCGGCCTGTTCCTTGGACAGGGTCGTCAGCTTGGCCCCCAGTTTGCCAAGGTGCAGCATGGCGACCTTCTCATCCAGGTGTTTGGGCAGGACATAGACCTGGTTGTCGTACTTGGCCTTGTTGGTCCACAGCTCGATCTGCGCCAAGGTCTGATTGGTGAAGCTGGCGCTCATCACGAACGACGGGTGGCCCGTGGCATTGCCCAGGTTCACCAGACGGCCCTTGGACAGCAGGATGATCTTCTTGCCGTCCGGGAATTCGACGTGATCGACCTGGGGCTTGATCTCGTCCCACTTCATGTTCTTCAGGCCCGCGACCTGAATCTCGGAGTCGAAGTGGCCGATGTTGCAGACGATGGCGTTGTGCTTCATCGCCCGCATGTGATCGACGGTGATGACGTCCTTGTTGCCGGTTGCGGTCACGAAGATGTCGGCCTTGTCGGCGACGTCGTCCAGGGTCTGGACATCATAACCTTCCATGGCGGCCTGAAGGGCGCAAATGGGGTCGATCTCGGTCACGATCACGCGGGCACCGCCCTGACGCAGCGAGGCGGCCGAGCCCTTGCCCACGTCGCCATAGCCGCAAACCACGGCGACCTTACCCGATAGCATGACGTCGGTGCCGCGACGGATCGCGTCGACCAGGCTTTCGCGGCAGCCGTACAGATTGTCGAACTTGGACTTGGTGACGCTGTCGTTGACGTTGATGGCCGGGAACGGCAGGTCGCCCTTCTTGGCCATTTCATACAGGCGGTGGACGCCGGTGGTGGTCTCTTCCGACACGCCGCCGATGGCGTCGCGGATAGCGGAGTAGAAGCCGGGCTTTTCCTTCAGATACCGCTTCATGACGGCGAAGAGGGCCTCCTCTTCCTCGTTCTGCGGGTTGTCGAGCACCGAGGCGTCCTTCTCGGCCTTGGGACCCAGGACGCACAGCAGGGTGGCGTCGCCCCCGTCGTCCAGAATCAGGTTCGGATAGCCGCCGTCTGCCCATTCGAAGATCTTGTGGGCATAGTCCCAGTATTCTTCCAGCGTCTCGCCCTTGGTGGCGAACACCGGCGTGCCGTTGGCGGCGATGGCGGCCGCGGCGTGGTCCTGGGTCGAGAAGATGTTGCACGAGGCCCAGCGCACTTCGGCGCCCAGAGCTTCCAGCGTCTGGATCAGCACGGCGGTCTGGATCGTCATGTGCAGGCTGCCGGCGATGCGGGCACCCTTCAGGATCTGCGACGGACCGAACTCCTCGCGCAGCGCCATAAGGCCCGGCATTTCGGTTTCCGCGATCGCGATCTCCTTGTTGCCGAAGGGGGCCAGCGAGATGTCGCGTACGATATAGTCGGTCATGGGCGGGGGTCCGGTCGATAAGAGTTGCGCGCATATAGACCGCCCACCCCCTCGCGGCAAGAAACCCATAAGGATGTCTTTATGTGTTTGGCGGTGGCGCGACCCCTGTAACAGCTTGGCGGCACGGTTCGGTGGCGCTAATCAGCGGCCATGACCCAAGCGACCGCTCACCCCATGGCCACGCCCCGCAACGACTGGACACTGGAAGAGGTCGAGGCCCTGTTCGCCCGCCCCTTCATGGAGTTGGTCTATGACGCGGCGACCGTGCACCGCGCCTGGTTCGACCCGTCAGAGGTGCAGAAGTCGCAGCTGCTGTCGATCAAGACGGGCGGCTGTGCCGAGAACTGCGGCTACTGCTCCCAGTCCGCCAGTTTCCAGACGGGGCTGAAAGCCGAAAAGCTGATGGACACCACCACCGTCCTGGCCGAGGCGATGGCGGCCAAGGCGGGCGGAGCCAGCCGCTTCTGCATGGGGGCGGCCTGGCGCGAGCTGAAGGATCGCGACACGCCGAAACTGGCGGCGATGATCTCAGGCGTGAAGGCCCTGGGGCTGGAGACCTGCGCGACCCTGGGCATGCTGACGGCCGATCAGGCGCGTCAGCTGAAGGATGCAGGCCTCGACTATTACAATCACAACCTGGACACCGGCCCGGAATACTACGCCGAAGTGGTCACGACACGCACCTATGACGACCGGCTGGATACGCTGAGACATGTGCGCGATGCGGGCATGTCGACCTGCTGCGGCGGCATCGTCGGCATGGGCGAGGCCCGACGGGATCGCGCTGGCCTGCTGCATGCGCTGGCGACCCTGCCTGTGCATCCCGACAGCCTGCCGGTCAATGCCCTGGTGCCGGTGACCGGCACGCCGCTGGGCGACCGCGTCAAGCGTGAGGGCGAGATCGATCCGATCGAGTTCGTGCGTACGGTGGCCGTGGCGCGGCTGGTCTGTCCGCGCGCCATGGTGCGCCTGTCTGCCGGGCGCGAGACCATGAGCCCGGAGATGCAGGCCCTGTGCTTCCTGGCCGGGGCAAACTCGATCTTCGTGGGCGGCAAGCTACTGACCACGCCCAATCCCGAGCAGGACGAGGATGCCCAGTTGTTCGCCCTGCTGGACCTGAAGTCCATGGCTCCGCAGATCGCGCCTTCACAAACACAGGTGGCACAGACGCAGGCCGCGTAACCGGACCTTAAGCGCCCTGTGCGAGGGTCCGGCCATGGATCGTCGCGCTCTTCTCGGCCTCGCCGCCGTTGCCGTTTCGGTGCCCTCCGCCGCTGCGGCCTCGGGCGGGGGTGGTGGTGCTGCGCCACAGGCGACCTTCATGCGTCTGCCGACCATCACGGGTAGCGTCTCGGGGGCCAGTGGCCGTCGCGCTGTCATGTCGGTCGAAGTCGGTCTGGATGTGCAAGATGCCGCTCTGAGAACCCGCGCCACCCAGTCGGCCCCGCGTCTACGCGCCGCCTATAATACGGTGGTGCAGCGGGTGGCCTCGACGACCCTGCCCGGCATGGCCCCGGATGTGGAACGTCTGGTCGCCGAGCTTCAGGCCGCGACCAATGCGACCCTGGGACGGGCCGGTGCGCGCCTGCTTATCGGGACTGTGATGGTGGTCTGACGACCCGCCTCAATCCCTCGTCGGGTCGGCCTGTTTGTCGTCGCCGTAGGTGAGGGCCAGGAAGACGTCTTCCAGATCGGGGTCTTCGGTGGTGATGTCGGCGATGGTCACGCCGGCGGCGCGGACGGCGGCCAGGACGTGTTCGACCGAGGACTGGCCCTTCTTGTAGCTGACCGAGAACGATCCGTTGGGCCGGGCGACAGCCTCGAACCCGGTCAGTTGCGGCAAGCTCTCCAGCGGACTGTCAGGCGTCACCACCACATTGCGGGTGTCCAGGCGGCGCAGGAGTTGCGGGGTCGGTTCACAGGCCACGACCGAGCCACGGTTCATGATGGCGATGGTGTCGCACAACTCCTGGGCCTCTTCCAGATAGTGGGTGGTCAGGAGGATGGTCACGCCTTCGGCATTGATGCGCCGGACATAGTCCCACAGCTGACGGCGCAGTTCGACATCCACACCGGCGGTCGGTTCGTCCAGGATCAGGATCGGCGGGTTGTGAACCAGGGCCTTGGCGACCATCAGGCGACGCTTCATGCCGCCGGACAGGGCGCGGACATAGGCATTGGCCTTGTCCGACAGGCCGAGGGCGGCCAGCAGTTCGTCGCTGCGGCGCTCATGGGCGGGCACGCCATAGAAACCGGCCTGAACCTCCAGCGCCTCGCGCGGGGTGAAGAAGACGTCGGCCACGATTTCCTGTGGCACGACGCCCAGGGCGGCGCGGGCATCGCGTGGCTGCTGGTCGATGTCGCGACCCCAGATGGCGGCGGTGCCCCCGGTCTTGTTGACGATGCCGGCCAGGATGTTGATCAGGGTCGACTTGCCCGCGCCATTGGGGCCCAGCAGGCCGAACATCGAGCCGCGCGGAATGACCAGATCGACGCCGTTCAGCGCGGTCTTGGGCGGCGACTTCTTGTTGCCCGCATAGGTCTTTTCCAGCCCCCGCACCTCGATGGCATTGACGGGCAGGGTGTCGGTCTGGGTCATTAAGTCGGCTTTGTCGGAACGTTCGCGGAGCTGCGGGTGCGCATAGGTATGGGCTGTCCGGCTCCGCGCCAAGTCCGGGACGAAAAGGTGCGGGTTCGGATGACGTGT
Source organism: Brevundimonas sp. (assembly GCF_041919755.1). GTDB lineage: Bacteria > Pseudomonadota > Alphaproteobacteria > Caulobacterales > Caulobacteraceae > Brevundimonas. The sequence continues at coordinate 313,346 of NZ_JAYRTD010000003.1, forward strand.
CAATGACGCTTGACAAGGAGTGCCGTCATGTCTAGCGTGCTTGTCATTGTGTAGCGCATCCTTGACGGAGATGATGACGATGAAACCTCTCAACCGCACCCGTATCATCGGCTTTGCCGCCATGGGCGTCTGTGTCCTGGGCTATAGCGGCATGGCCCTGGCCATCGTGCTGGGCAAGACCGAGGTCCTAACGACCACCCAGTCCTTCATCATGGCCGGTATTTCGGCCGTGATCGGCGAGATCGGGCTTTGGGTCGGGGCCGCCTGCCTGGGGCTGACGCTCTACAAGAAGCGCAAGGCCATGCTGGACCGACTGATGGGGCGCAGGCCCGCAACCGCAGGGTCTTCTGGTTTGGATGTTAGAGAGCAGGTTTGACCTCGGGGGCGGGTCCGCATAGGACTCGCCCGCGTTCACTCCGAGCCCTATCCAGCCCTGTCAGGTCGACATGCCGCCGCGCCATCCCGACGTCTTCGTTCCCCCGCCCGAGCAACTGATCGTGGCGACCAAGCGTGTGGCCTGTGACGGCGGCGGCGGCGTGCTGGGGCATCCGCTGGTCTATCTGGACATGGGCGAAGACGACTTCGTCGAGTGCGGCTATTGCGATCGGCGCTTCGTGCTGAGCGACCACCCGCATGCCGAGAGTGAATATCTGGACCCGGCTGCCAGGCCCCCGGAAGCGCACTGATCGCACAGGGTTGCGTTTGAAAACGGACGTGCGATAGTCCTCGCATGACTGCCGCTTCCTCCGCCACCGCCGCCGCCTTTGCCACCATGACCGGTCGCGACCTGCTTCAGGCCGTGATCGATGGCCAGCTGAAGGGCGCGAGCATCGCCGACAGCCTGACGTTCGAGCTGGTCGAGGTCGGCGACGGCTTCGTCGCCTTCGAGGGCCAGACGGGTCCGCATCTGCTGAATCCCGCCGGCATGGTGCATGGCGGCTGGTGCCTGACGTTAATCGACAGCGCGGCGGGCTGCGCGGCCCATTCGACCCTGCCCGCAGGCGTCGGCTATTCGACGCTGGAAACCAAGGTTAACTTCGTGCGCCCCATCGCCGTCGACATGGGCCGGGTCCGCTGCGAGGGCCGGGTGATCAATCCGGGCCGCCAGATCATCACGGCGGAGGGCACGGTGAAGGATGCGGCCGGGCGTCTGCTGGCCCACGGCACCTCGACCCTGATGATCCTGCAGCCGAGAGGCTGAAACCGCTCGTTAATCGACGCGGCGCACCTTGCCCTTTCCAGCCGGGAGAAGTGGCGTGTCGACCATCCAGACCAACAGCTATCGTCGTCCGCGCGATCATTTCGAGCCCGAGGACAACGACCCGCAGGAGCAGCGACGCATTCGCGGCCTGCTGGAGCAGATCGACTATTCCGCCTTCATCGCCAATCGCGAGGTTGTCAGCCAGACGCTGCCGCCCCTCGACCCGGCGGTGTTCCAGCGCCTGGCCGTCCTGACGGCCACTTCACGGGCCAAATGGGTGGCCGAAGCGCTGCGTCTGTCGGAATCGGGGGCACCCGCCACGCCGGACCAGATCGCGCGCTTGACCTCGGCCCGCACCGCCTATGAGGAACTGGGCGAGGCCTATGAAGGCCTGCGCCGCATGGTCGAGCGCGGCTATGTGGCGATCAAGTCTCCGCCGGGCTGATCCCTTTCGCTGAGCCCTAGTCCAGCGGCTGGGGCCGGGTCACGACAGGCGCGTCCGGGTCGCTGCTGGGCGGGGCCGCCGTCGTCGGAGCCGGGCCTGCGGGCGGCGTCGGCGCAATCTCGATCACAACAGGCGGCGGCGTCTGTGCCTGGGCGGTCGTCGTCGGCGCGGGTGTGCTGGCCGGAGCCGGACGCGTGACGGTGGGTGTCGTCGCTCCGGTCGCCGCCGCGGGCTGCGTACGCGCCGGAGTCGGAGCGGGGGTTGCTGCCGGGACCGTGGCCGGCGCGGGCGTGTCGTTCGAGGTGGCCGGAGCCGGGGCGGCATCGACCGCGGGGGCAGTGACAGGCGCGATGGCGGACGGCGTCGTCACGGCGGCAGGAGCTTCCACGATCGGCGGAACGACCGGCGCGCGGTTGATCCACCAGATGCCCGCCGCGACGACGGCCAGGGCCGCGACGGCACCACCGGCGATCAGGGGCCTTCGGCTGGTTTTGTGGGGTGCGCGCTGGCGTGCGGGTAGTGCGCTCGGCGCAAAGACAGCGGAGGGCTTATCGGGGGTGACAGGAACAGGCGCTGCGGCGCGAGATTGAAGCGGCGCGGCGACCGGAGCCAGAGCCGGAGCGACGAGCACCGCCGGGGCCGCCGTGGCGGCCGCTGGCACCATGGTCGGTGTCGGCAGCGGACGCACTGTCAGATCGGGCGCAGGCGGCGCGGCCGGTGACCGATCAGAGGCAGGCGGCGGGACCGGCGGCGTGGCCGACTGGGTCTGCCGCTGCGTCGGCAGGGGCGGAGTCGGCTTGAAGGCCGGACGGGGGATCATCGAGCCGGAGAAGATGTCCGGGCGCGTGCCCATCGGCTGCGGTGGTTGCTGCTGCGGCACGGCGGACAGAGGCGTGGCGATCACGGGCGGTTCGCGCCGGAGTGCCTCCTGGCGCGCAGGTTGTGGTTTTGGCGGCTCGGGCAGGGGCGGCAGGCGTTCGCCGCGCGGCAGGGGACCGGCGCGGAAGGTCGTCTGGGGCGGGCGGCCCCAGATCGCCGGCTTGCGGAAGGGCTCGGCTGGCGGTGTGGACTTGGGATCGTTGTCGGTCGGCATTAGGGCTCCCGCACCGTGGTCGGCGCGTCTCGCGGGCGTAGTCGGCTAGGGTGAGGGCCGATCTGGCCCGTTTCGTGACGGTCAGTTCTTCAGACGATAGCCCGTCTTGAACATCCAGCCCACGACACCCAGGCAGATCAGAAAGAAGGCGGTCATGGCCCCGACGCTGACGCCGACGCCCACATCGCTGACGCCGTAGAAGGCCCAGCGGAAGCCGTCGATCAGATAGACCACCGGATTGAAGAGGGTCACGGTCCGCCAGGCGGGCGGCAGCATGTCGATGGAATAGAAGGCCCCGCCCAGGAAGGTCAGGGGCGTCACCACCAGCATGGGGATGAACTGCAGCTGTTCGAAGCTGTTCGACACCAGGCCGATGATGAATCCGAACAGACTGAAGGTCACCGAGATCAACAGCAGGAAGCCCAGCATGGCGACAGGATGCTGGATCTGCAGCGGCACGAACAGGGCAGCGGTCGCCAGCGTCACCAGCCCGACCAGCATCGACTTGGACGCCGCGGCCCCGACATAGGCGGTCACGGTCTCCAAAGGCGACAGCGGCGCCGACAGGATCTCATAGATGGTGCCCGTGAACTTGGGGAAATAGATGCCGAAACTGCCGTTGAAGATCGACTGGGTGAAGACCGACAGCATGACCAGGCCCGGCACGATGAAGGCCCCATAGGGCACGCCCCCGACTTCCTCCATCCGGCTGCCGATGGCCGAGCCGAAGACGACAAAATACAGGGCCGTGGTGATAACGGGCGTCACCAGGCTGCCGAAGATGGTGCGGCGGAACCGGGACATCTCGAAGTGATACAGGGCCCAGATGCCCCAGCCGTTGATGGTCATGCGGCGGCTCCCGTGGCGGGGGTGGTCGTATCGCGATGGACCAGGCTGACGAAGATGTCCTCCAGCGAGCTCTGGCGCGTGTTCAGGTCCTTGAAGGCGATGCCCAGGTCCGACAGCTTGCGCAACAGGGACGGCACGCCGGTGCGTTCCGCATTGGAATCGAAAACGTACTCCAGCTCATTGCCCTCGGCCTTCAGCGACAGCTCCCACTCCGCCAGTCCGGGCGGCAGGGTATCCAGCGGATCCTGCAGGTTCAGGGTCAGGGTCTTCTTGCCCAGCTTCTTCATCAGGGCGGTCTTTTCCTCGACCAGGATCAGTTCGCCTTTCAGGATGACGCCCACGCGGTCGGCCATTTCCTCGGCCTCCTCGATGTAGTGGGTGGTCAGGATAATGGTCACGCCACTGTCCCTCAGCCGGCGGACCAGTTCCCACATGTCACGGCGGAGCTCGACATCGACGCCGGCGGTGGGCTCGTCCAGGAACAGGATGTCGGGCTCATGGCTCAGGGCCTTGGCGATCATGACGCGGCGCTTCATGCCGCCGGACAGGGTCATGATCTTGTCGTTGCGCTTGTCCCACAGGCTGAGGTCGCGCAGCACCTTTTCGACATGGGCTGGATTGGGCGAACGGCCGAACAGGCCGCGACTGAAGTTGACCGTGGTCAGCACCGTCTCGAAGGCGTCGGTGGTCAGCTCCTGGGGCACCAGTCCGATCTTGGTCCGGGCCCGGCGATAGTCGGACTGAATGTCGTGGCCGTCGGCGATGACCGTGCCGGTCGAAGGCGTGACGATGCCGCAGATGATGGAGATCAGGGTCGTCTTGCCCGCACCATTGGGACCCAGAAGGGCGAAGATTTCGCCCTTGCCGATGGTCAGGTCCACGCGCTTCAGCGCCTGCAGGCCCGACTTGTAGGTCTTGGTCAGACCGTCGATCTGGATGACCGGATGCATGAATGCCCTCCCGTGAGCGATGCGCAGATAGGCGCGGGTCCGCGACCCTACAAGCCGGACGCCCACAAGAATGGGCGAAGCGGAGCCTTATGGCCGGCTGTGCATTTGCAGCCTCGTGTCGATCCTGTCGCAAGTCCTGCCCCGCCGCCTGATGCGGAACCTGCCGTCCACAGACCGGCTGCTGGAAGGGGCGGCGCGCGTCGGCTATGGCGCGCGCGGCTTTGTCTATCTGTCTGTCGGTCTGATCGCCTTGATGGCGGCGATGGACTTGATGCAGGACGCAGTCGGCACCAGCGGCGCTGTCGGCTGGCTGGCCCAGCGGCCATTCGGACGGGTGTGGCTAGTCCTGCTCGGCGTCGGTCTGTGGGCCTTTGTGCTGTGGCGGGTGCTGCAGTCCGTGTTTGATGCGGACCGGGAAGGCACCTCGCTGAAGGCCTGGGGCATGCGGGCAGGACAGGCGATCAGCGGTGTCGTCTATGGCCTGCTGGCCGCGGGTGTGTTCGAACTGCTGGACGAGGTGCAGGCCAATCCCGCCGCGGAGGACATCGCCGAGAACCAGCAGAAGGCAGCAGCTCTGCTGGAAATGCCGTTCGGGGACTGGCTGCTGATCGGAGTCGGACTGGCGGTTGGCGGTGTGGCGATCGGCAATATGGTGCGCGGCTTTCGGTCGGACTTTTCCAGCGACCTGGCCTGTTCGGCCGACATCTGCCGCCGCGTCGTGCCCGTGGCGCGGGCAGGCTATGTGGCGCGAGGGTTTGCCCTGCTGCCGCTGGCCCTGTTCGTGATCATCGCGGGCTTCCGGGCCAGCGCGGCGGAGGTCTCCAGCTTCGGGGCCGGGCTCGATGCGCTGGAGCGGCAGCCGGGCGGGTCGATCATCCTGTCGCTGACGGCCATCGGGCTGGTGGCCTTCGGGGCCTTTGCTTTTGTCGAGGCGCGATATCGTCGGATTCGAGCGCCCGACGACCTGAACCCGCTGAATTGAACATTCGCGACGTCGCGGCCTGCGTCCGGGCGGAACCTGCGCCGTATATCAAGGGTTCTCGTCTTCTGCCGGAGCATGACCATGTCGCTGAAATCGCTCACCGCCGCCCCTCTCATCGCCGCTGCCGCCCTTGCGCTCAGCGCATGTGTAACCGCCCCCTCGCCGGATCAGGTGCGCGCGCCCCAGCCGCTGAAGCCGATCGATCCTGAGCGGTTCTACAGCGGTCGCTGGCTGGAGATCGCCCGGCTGCCCATGGGGATCACCGACGGCTGCGTGGCGGGCGCCACCAACTATGTTCTCGTCAACCCGACCCGTGTCGATGTGCGAGACACCTGTCAGGTGGGTACGCCGCAAGGGCGTGAAAAGGCGATCGGTGCGCGGGGCGAGATCATGGACCCCGGCACCAATGCCAAGTTGAGAGCGCGGTATCTGGCCGGGTTTGTGACCTGGGACTACTGGGTGCTGGACCGCGCCGACGACTACAGCTGGTTCATCTCGGCCGATCCCACGTTCAACAAGTTGTGGATCTACACGCGCGAGGTGCCTGACGCCGCCGAGCGTGAGCGGCTGGTCGCCCGGGCTGCGGCGCTCGGCTATGATGTCAGCCGTCTGGAATTCCCCGAGTTCTGATCTCCGGAGCCGAGATGACACGATCGTTCAGCCAATCCCGCCTACTGGCGGCGGCCGCCTGTATGACGCTGGCGGCCTGCGCCGGACCGGCGGCGCTGGACCCCTCCGCCGGATTCGGGCCCAATCCTACCCTGCCCGAACCGACATCGTCGCTGCTGCCCCGGGTCAAGATCGCCGATGCGGTCGGCTGGCCCGCAGGGCGGATGCCGGTCGCCGCGCCGGGGTTCAGGGTTCAGGCGTTCGCGTCCGGCCTGGATCATCCGCGCTGGCTCTATCGCCTGCCCAATGGCGATATTCTGGTGGCCGAATCCAGCGCGCCGCCCAAGCCGGACGGCAAAAAGGGCGGCTTCCGTGGCTGGGTCCAGGGCCTGATCATGGGACAGGCGGGCGCGACCGTCCCCAGCGCCAATCGCATCAGCCTGCTGCGCGACGCGGACGGCGACGGCGTGGCCGAAACGAAGACGGCCTTCCTCGAAAACCTGATGTCGCCCTTCGGCATGGCTCTGGTCGGTGACACCCTCTATGTCGCCAATGCGGATGCGGTCGTGGCCTTCCCCTATCGCACCGGCCAGACACGGATCGAGGCGGCCCCGCGCGCGGTTGCGGCTCTGCCAGCAGGGCGCAATCACCACTGGACGAAGAGCCTGGTCGCCTCGCCGGATGGATCGCGGCTGTATGTCGGCGTCGGCTCCAACTCCAACATCGGCGAGAACGGCCTGGAGGAAGAGGAGGGGCGCGCCGCCATCTGGGAAATCGATCCGGCGACGGGCGCGCACCGCATCTTCGCCTCTGGCCTGCGCAACCCGGTCGGCATGGATTGGCAGCCGGACAGCGGCAAGCTGTGGGTCGCGGTCAATGAGCGGGACGAACTGGGCAACGATCTGGTGCCCGACTACATGACCTCGGTCACGTCGGGGGGATTCTATGGCTGGCCCTGGAGCTATTACGGCCAGGTCGTCGATACGCGCGTAAAACCCGCGCAGCCTGACAAGGTCGCGTCCGCCCTGCGCCCCGACTATGCGCTGGGGGCCCATACGGCCTCGCTGGGCCTGACGTTCGGCGAGGGCGACAGCTTCCCCGCACAATATCGCGGCGGGGCCTTCGTCGGTCAGCACGGCTCGTGGAACCGGTCGCCCCGCAGCGGCTACAAGGTGATCTTCGTGCCCTTCGCCAACCGTATGCCCGCCGGCATGCCGCAGGACATCCTGACGGGCTTCCTGAACGAGAACGAACAGGCCATGGGTCGGCCAGTCGGGGTTCAGTTCGATGCGACCGGGGCACTGCTGGTCGCCGACGATGTGGGCAATGTGATCTGGCGGGTCTCTGCCGCCTCCTAAGGCAAAGCGACAGACAAAAAGCCCCGGCAGGATCGTGCCTGCCGGAGCTCTCTTCTGGAACTTAGTCGCCAATTAACTGGCGGGCTGGACCACGATCACCGGTGCTGGAGCGGTCGGCGTGACCGGTGTCGGGGTGGGCGCAACCGTGACCGGGGCCCGGTTCAGCGTCGACGTCGGGTTGGGCGTCGTCGTGGCCGGTGCCGCGTTATAAGGCTGCGGGCCTGACAGAACCGGAGCCTCTTCTTCGGGCGGTGCCACGGGCGCGGCAGCACGCGTCGCGGCACGACGGACGGGGGCCGCCTCACGTTGGGTCGATGCAGTGCGAGTAACCGGCGCCGGAGCAGGAGCCGGTGCCACCTCCACCGGCGCAGGGGTCGCGGCGGATGTCAGAGGCGCGGCGGCGACATCATTGCTCAGCGGCTGGCTGACGATCGGGGCGGGCGTCGTGGCCTCGGCCTCGGCCATCTGGGCCTGTTCGCCACCATTCATCAGCATGACGGCACCGACGCCACCCACGGCCAGCACGCCGATGGGTGCCAGGATCATCCAGGTCTTGATGCCGCCCTTGCTCTTGCGGCTCTGACGGCTGCGGGCATAGGCGGGAACGTAAGGGGCGTCGCTGTTCAGCGTGCGGTCGTTGGTTTCGTCTGTATAGGTTACGGACATGTCTTTCACCTCCATTAGCGAGGTCCTGAAAACCGATGCGACAGAACAGAGTTCCGGAAAAACAGCTTTGCCGTGAAGAAACACCGATACGGTCACACATGAGGCGGGCGATGGATCGAACTGTGTTTCCCGAAACGGGAAATTTCGTCGATTTACTGGACGTCGTTGGCTAACTGACCTTGCGTCAACATCGTCTATCGCTTGCCGCCATCGTCCCAAACGACATTCCGATGCGATAAACGGCGCGAATATCGGCTGACCGGTTGACCCCGGCGGGCGGCTTGTCCATCAACCTCTTACGGGTGAATTCAGCGAAGGGCATGGGTTGGCGATGGGTCTGGTGGCGAACATCAAGCGCGACATTCGCTTCGCCAAGGGGCTGAACCGCCTGTTCAAGCGCATCAAGCCGATCGAACTGGATAGTTCGGTCCTGGTCTGCGACGACTGGGAAGAGGCCGTCGACAAGTTCGGCGACAACATCGCCATCCAGGACGACCACCGCAGCCTGACCTATCGCGAACTGGACGCCATGGCCAACCGGTTCGGCCACTGGGCCCAGAGCCGTCGGCTGAAGCGCGGCGACACGGTCGCCCTAGTCATGCTGAACCGCGCCGAATACATCGCCGCCTGGATGGGGTTCGCCAAGGTCGGGGTGGGCACTGCCCTGATCAACACCAACCTGACCGGCCACGCCCTGGCGCACTGCCTGTCGATCTCCAATGCTTCGCAGGTCGTCACCGACCTGGAATGCTGGCGCAATGTCGAGGATGCCCGGCTGCTGTCGGGGCGAAACCTGATGCTGTGGGTGCTGGGTCTGGGCGACGGCGACGAGGCCGACAATCGTCGGGGTCTGGACAAGCCGGTGCGCAGCGGATCGTCCGTGCGGCCCAACCGCTCGCTGCGGTCCGGCCTGACCAATCGCGATACGGCGCTGTACATCTACACATCGGGCACCACCGGCCTGCCCAAGGCGGCAAAGATCATTCATGCGCGGGCCCGCACCTATATGCGCGCCTTCGCAGGCGCGACGGCGGCGACCGACAAGGATGTGACGTTCAATGTCTTGCCGCTCTATCACTCGACCGGCGGTCTGGTCGGCATCGGCCCGGCCCTGCTGAATGGCGGCAAGCTGATCCTGCGCCGGCGGTTCTCGGCCTCGACCTTCTGGCCCGACGCCAAGGCGACCGGGGCCACCCTGTTCGTCTATATCGGGGAGCTGTGCCGCTATCTGGTCAACTGCCCGGAGAATGCGGACGAGAGGGCGCACAAGCTGCGTCTGGCCTTTGGCAACGGCCTGCGCCCCGATGTCTGGGACGACTTCCAGAAGCGGTTCCGCATCCCCGACATCCTGGAGTTCTACGGCTCGACCGAAGGCAATGTGTCGCTGTTCAACTTCGACGGCAAGGCGGGGGCGATCGGGCGCGTGCCCGGGTTCGTGAAGAACAAGATCAACTTCAAGCTGGTCAAGTTCGACATCGATACCGAAGAGCCCCTGCGCGGCAGCGATGGCCTGTGCCAACTGACCGGACCGGGCGAGGTCGGCGAGGCGATCGGCAAGATCAGCGACGACCTGCGCCACAGCTTTTCCGGCTATGCCGACAAGGCCGCGTCGGAGAAGAAGATCCTGCGCGATGTCTTCGTACGCGGCGACCGCTGGTTCCGCACCGGCGACCTGATGCGCCAGGACTCCGAGGGCTATGTCTATTTCATCGACCGGATCGGCGACACCTATCGCTGGAAGGGTGAGAACGTCTCCACCGCCGAGGTCGAGCAGCGGCTGGCTGACGCGCCGGGCGTCAAGGAGGTCATCGCCTATGGCGTGCCCATCCCCGGTCAGGAGGGCAAGGCCGGGATGGTGGCCCTCGTTCTGGAAGGCAAGTTCGCCGCCGCCGCCTTTGCACAGTGGGTCGAGGCCGAACTGCCGTCCTATGCGCGGCCTTGCTTTGTGCGGGTGATCAAGTCGGCCGAGACGACGGGGACGTTCAAATATCGCAAGATCGACCTGGTCGCCGACGGCTTCGATCCGGCCAAGGTGGATGGCGCGCTCTATGTCCGCGGCGGCAAGACCGGCTACACCAAGCTGACGGCGGCGGCGCGGGCGGCGATCCTGAGCGGCGAGACGCGTCTCTGATCGATCACGGTTCGCAACCGCCCCTTAATCATTAACGGTGATCATGCGCGCCTCTCCTGCCAGGATGCGCCTGCCTCATGTTTCAGATCATCGGTATCGTCGTGCTCTTCGGCATGGTGTTCGGCGGCTATACGATCGCCGGCGGCAAGATGGGGGTCATCCTTCACTCCCTGCCCTATGAGATGATGATGATCGGCGGGGCGGCCGTCGCGGCCCTGCTGATGTCCAACTCACCCGCGACCCTCAAGGGCGTCGCCGGCAGCTTCGGGCGCATCTTCGCCGGACCCAAGTGGAAGAAGCAGGATTACAAGGACCTGCTGTCCCTGCTGTTCCAGCTGACCAAGACGATGAAGTCCAAGGGCGTCATCGCCTTGGAAAGCCATATCGAAAAGCCCGGCGAGAGCACCATTTTCCAGCAGTACCCCAAGGTGCTGAAGGACCATTTCGCGACCGACTTCATCTGCGACACCCTGCGGATGATGACCATGAACCTGGAAGATCCTCACCAGATCGAGGACGTCATGGAAAAGCAGCTGGAGAAGCACCACCACGAGGCGCTGGGGCCCGCACACGCGCTGCAGCACATGGCCGACGCCCTGCCGGCCCTGGGCATCGTCGCCGCCGTGCTGGGGGTGATCAAGACCATGGCCGCGATCACCGAGCCGCCGGAGGTTCTGGGCGGCATGATCGGGGGCGCGCTGGTCGGCACTTTCCTGGGTGTGTTCCTGGCCTATGGTCTGGTGGGGCCGCTGGCGGCGCGCCTGCAGCAGCTCGTCGACGACGACGCCTCCTATTACAAGATCATCCGCTCGGTGCTGGTGGCCCATCTGCACGGAAACGCCGCCCAGATCTCGATCGAGATCGGTCGCGGCGACATTCCGTCGACGGCCCAGCCGTCCTTCGCCGAGATGGAAGAGGCCCTCTCGGCCGCACCTGCGGCGGCGTGATCGGCGTTCACGAACGCGTGATAATTTCGCTTGCCTGACGGTCAGCCTTGGCGTTCACTCCCCCTCGCGGGGGCGTCTGATCCCGCATAACCTTCTGAAAGGCTAAACATCATGCGCATTACCGCTCTGGTCGCTGCTTCGGTCGCCGCTCTGGCCCTCGCCGCCTGCACCCCCGCCGCCGAAGACAAGGCCGCCGACGCCAATGAAGCCGCCGCCGACGCGACCGAGGCCGCCGCCGCCGCGACGTCTGAGGCCGCCGAAGCCACCACCGAAGCCGCCGCTGCAACGGCCGACGCCGCTGCCGCCACCGCCGAAGGCGCGATGGCTCCGGCCACCACGCCGGCTCCCGCGACCGAAGGCGCCATGGCCCCGGCTCCGGCCCCGGCTCAGTAAGACGAGCGACATCGGCTTTTAGGCCGAACGGTTGAAAGGGTCGCCCTCGCGGGTGGCCCTTTTTCGTTGGACGAGGCCGTGGCCAGACGGTGCGACCGCACCGATTGTCTGATAGTCGTGGCGCTCGCCTTCCAACTGACAGAGACCCGATCCATGCGCCTGCCTCGCGCCGCCCTGTCCGTGACGTTCGTCGCCGTACTGGCGATCGCCGCATGCAGCAAACCGGCCGAAGAGGTCGCGACGGAGGCGCATTCGGCCGAGGCGGCGGACGGCGACCATGCCGAGGCACCGGCGGAAGAGGTCGTCACCATGGAACAGGCTGTCGCCGACGCCCGCGCCGCCGCCGAGGCGCCCGCCGCCCCGGTCCCGGCGAGCGCCCCGCCCGCCTCTGACGCGCCTGGTGCGGATCACGACACGGCATCGGGCGATCATGCGACCCCGACCCCGGCAGCGCCTGCAGCCGCCGCTCCGCACACGTCGGGCCATTGAGCGACGACCGCTCGCCCCGGCTGCTCTGGGCCGAGGACGGCTCACCACGCTCGGGCCGGTTCCATGACGTCTATTTCTCGAAAGAGGATGGCCTGGCCGAGAGCCGGGCGGTCTTCCTGGCCGGATGCGGCCTGCCAGAGGCCTGGGCGAGGCGGCGGCATTTTACCGTGGCGGAACTCGGGTTCGGGACCGGGCTGAATATCGTGGCCCTGCTGGACCAGTGGCGACGCGAGCGTCCCGCCGGAGGTCATCTACACATCTTCTCCGTCGAGGGCTTTCCGCTGAGCCGCGAGGAGGCCTCGCGCGCTCTCATAGCCTGGCCCGAGGTGGCGGAGATCACCGAAGCCCTGCTGGACCGCTGGCCGTCCGGCACGCCGGGATTCCACCGGTTGGACCTGTCCGAGTTCGGCGCGACCCTGGATCTCGCCATCGGGGATGCGGCGTGGGCCCTGGACCAATGGTCGGGACAGGCCGACGCCTGGTTCCTGGACGGGTTCGCGCCCTCGACCAATCCCGGCATGTGGTCGGACGCGGTGATGGACGCCATCGCGGCACGGTCTGCGCCGGGAGCGCGGGTCGCCACTTTCACGGTCGCGGGGGCTGTGCGGCGCGGCCTGTCCGAACGCGGCTTTCAGGTCGATAAAAGGCCCGGTCACGGCCGCAAGCGCGAGCGGCTGGAGGCGCGGCTGCCGGGCGAGACACCAGGGCAGCCAGTCCCGAGCGTCGCCGTGATCGGCGCGGGCATCGCGGGGGCCGCCCTGGCGCGAGCCTTCGCCGCCCTGGGTTATCGCGTGACCGTGATGGAGGCCGAGGCGGCGGGCGCGGGCGGATCGGGCTTTCCGGCCGCTCTCGTCACACCCCGGCTGGACGCGGGCGATCTCGACATTGCCGCCCTTCACGCCCAGGCGCTGGAGCGGGCGGGCGACCTCTACGGCCAGATCGAAGGGGCTGTGGTGGCGAAAAGCGTACTGCAGCTGGAACAGGCTGCCCGCGACGGGGCCCGCTTTCGCAAGATCGCGGAGCAGCCGATCTGGCCTGCGGGCGCGATGACGGTGGTGGATGCGACCACCGCATCGGCGCATCTGGGCGAGGCGGTCGACAGCGGTGGACTGATGATGGCCTCGGCGCTGGCGGTGCGGCCTGCGCCTGTGCTCGAAATCTGGCTTGGGACGGGCGACCGCCTGACCGCGACCATTTCCGACATTCAGCGGGCGGACGGGCGCTGGTGCCTGCTATCCGATGCTGGAGAGGTCGTGCTGGAGGCTGACGTCGTGGTTCTTGCCGCCGGATGGGGCAATGCCGCCCTCTCTGCCGATCTGTTACTGGCCCCCGTGCGAGGCCAGGCCGACTGGGCCGAGGACGACGCCTTGAAGGTGCCCGCAGTCGCCTGGGGCGGTTATCGGGTGCCGACCGGGCGCGGGGTTCTGTTCGGCGCGACGCACGATCGCGGGCGCACGGACACGATCACTTCGGCGGAGGACACGGCTCGCAATCTGGCGACCCTGGCGGCTCGCCTGCCTCACGCGTGTCAGGCTCTACCCCCGACGATCCACAGCCGCGCCGCCGTCCGCGCCACGACGCCCGACCGCCTGCCGCTGGCGGGGGCGGTGCCCGGAACAGAGGACCTGTATGTGCTGGGCGGGCTGGGCTCACGCGGGTTCTGCGTCGCCCCGCTGCTGGCGGAGCATGTCGCAGCCCTCGTCACCGACACGCCGTCGCCCCTGCCGCGCGATCTGGCCATCCGTGTGTCGCCGGCGCGCCACCGGGCTACGCCGCCTCTTGCGGAACAGACGACAAAGTCCGAGGCTTGATCGACAGCGGGGGCTGTCGAGGAGTGAGCCATGCGTATCGCCGCAATCGCCATGATGATCCCGTCCCTGCTCGCGGCCTGTGCGCCCACGTCGGGCGACGTGGGGCCGTCGGCGTCCGGGAGCCGGCCCGAGCGACAGTGTTTTGACGTCAGCCAAGTCGACAACTTCCGTCAGGGCCGGATCAGCGAGGTCTATCTGAAGGTCGGACGCAATGATGTGTATCGGCTGGATGCCGCGGGCGGATGCAACGATCTGGATTTCGCCTATCGGCTGGCCATCCTGCCAGATGGCGCAGGCCTGAGCGGCAGCCGTTTGTGCACCGACGACTGGGCGCGTCTGGTCGTGCCGGGATCGACAACGCCCGCCAGTGTCTGCCGCGTGCGGATCAGCAAGCGACTGACGGCGGAAGAGGTCGAGGCCCTGCCCGCTGCCTACAGACCCTAACCCTTCTGGGCGTAGCCCAGCCGCTGGTTCAGCTTTTCGATCAGGTCGATGGCCGTATCGGCGATGACGGAGCCAGGCGGATAGACGGCGGCGGCCCCCATTTCGATCAGGGTCTGGACGTCGCCTGGCGGGATCACCCCGCCGACGGTGATCATGATGTCCGGCCGCCCCAGCTTTTCCAGCTCGGCCTTCAGCTCCGGCACCAGCGTCAGGTGGCCGGCGGCCAGGGAGGAGGCTCCGACCACGTGAACGTTATTGGCCACGGCGTCGCGCGCGGCCTCGGCCGGGGTCTGGAACAGGGGTCCGGCGACAGCCTCCAGCCCCAGGTCGCCATAGGCGGTGGCGACCACTTTCTGGCCCCGGTCGTGACCGTCCTGACCCAGCTTGGCGATCAGGATGCGCGGCGGCCCGCCGTCGTTCTCGACGAAGGCGGCGACCATGTCGCGGGCTTTGGATACCTTTGGATTTTCCCCGGCCTCCTTCGCATAGACACCCTGGACAGTCTGGACTCTGGCGACATGGCGACCGAAGGCGGCTTCCAGCGCGTCTGAAATCTCGCCGACCGTCGCATGGGCGCGAGCCGCCTGAACGGACAGCTCCATCAGATTGGCCTTGCCCCGCGCCCCTTCGGTCAGGGCATTCAGCGCGGCCTGCGTCTTCGCCTCGTCGCGTTCGGCCCGCAGCTTCTGCAGCTTCTCGATCTGGCGGGCGCGGACCTCGGCATTGTCGACTTTCAGCATTGGAATGTCGTCGAGGGTGTCGTTCAGATAGCGGTTCACGCCCACGACCGTCTGCTGGCCCGTGTCGATCCGAGCCTGAGTCTTTGCCGCCGACTCTTCGATCCGCAGCTTGGGGATGCCCGCCTCGATCGCCTTGGCCATGCCGCCCAGTTCACGCACTTCGGCCATGTGGGCCCGTGCCCGCTCGGCCAGTTCGTGGGTAAGCCGCTCGACATAGTAGCTGCCACCCCAGGGATCGATGACGCGGGTCAGCCCGGTCTCCATCTGCAGCAGGATCTGGGTATTGCGCGCGATCCGGGCCGAGAAATCCGTCGGCAGGGCCAGGGCCTCGTCCAAGGCGTTGGTGTGCAGGCTCTGCGTCTGACCGCCCGCCGCCGCCATGGCCTCGACCATGGTGCGCGGCACATTGTTGAACACATCCTGGGCCGCCAGCGACCAGCCCGAGGTCTGGCAATGGGCGCGCAGGGACAGCGACCTCGGGTCGGTCGCGCCGAACTCGGCCTTGACCGCCTCGGCCCACAGAAGGCGGCCCGCGCGCATCTTGGCCACCTCCATGAAGTAGTTCATGCCGATAGCCCAGAAGAAGCTGAGGCGCGGCGCGAACCGGTCCACCGCCATGCCCGCATCGACACCCGCCCGGATGTATTCCAGCCCGTCGGCCAGGGTGTAGGCCAGCTCGATATCGGCCGACGCCCCCGCCTCCTGCATGTGATAGCCGGAGATGGAGATGGAGTTGAACTTGGGCGTCTCCTCGGCTGTCCAGGCGAAGATGTCGGCGATGATCCGCATCGAGGGCGCGGGCGGATAGATGTAGGTGTTCCGGACCATGAACTCCTTGAGCACATCGTTCTGGATCGTGCCGGTCAGGGCGGCATGAGGCACGCCCTGCTCCTCCGCCGCCACGACATAGAGCGCCAGGATCGGCAGGACCGCGCCGTTCATCGTCATTGAGACGGACATCTGATCCAGCGGAATGCCGTCGAACAGGGTGCGCATGTCAAGGATGGAATCGATCGCGACCCCGGCCATGCCGACGTCGCCCGCCACGCGCGGATGGTCGCTGTCATAGCCCCGGTGCGTGGCCAGGTCGAAGGCGATGGACAGCCCCTTCTGCCCCGCCGCCAGGTTGCGGCGATAGAAGGCGTTCGATGCCTCGGCGGTGGAGAAGCCCGCATACTGGCGGATCGTCCAGGGATTGCCCGCATACATGGTCGGATAGGGGCCCCGCACATAAGGCGCGATGCCGGGCAGGCCGTGGATGAAGTCCAGTCCTTCCACGGCGCTGGCGTCATAGGCAGTCGCGACGGTCAGCCCCTCGGGCGTGCGCCAGGCGTCGCGCTCGGGCCCGGTGCCCGTGGCGGAGGTGTCGAGAACGACGCGGGAGAAATCGGGGAAGTTCATTGCGTCTCTCCCGTGTCTCGCGTCTCGAAGACGGCGGCGAAGCGGATGGGCGTGAGGGGCTCGCAGGTGTCACCGCCGCCATGGGCCGAGGTGATCGGCTCATCTGCGACGGGGACCGGACGCGGCTCGGGATCGACGTATTTGGTCACGCCCACGATCTGGGCCGAGCCATTGGTCAGCGCCTGTTCGCGCAGGGCCCGTGCCCGGGCGACGCGCGGCTGGATCAGTCCGCCCTTCAGGGCCTCGACCAGACCGCCCTCGGCTTGGATGATCTGGAACTCGGCCCAGGCCGCCTCGGCGAGGTCGCGGGTGCGGGCGTCGAGGTACCAGGAGCCGGAGGCCGGATCGTCCACCCGCCCCAGATTGGCCTCCTCCATCAGCACCAGCTGGGTGTTGCGCGCCTGACGCCGGGCAAAGGCGTCGGGCCGTCCGGCCGCGCGTGAAAAGGCATCGATCACCACGGCATCCGCCCCGCCGACTGCGCCCGCAAAGCCCGCCGCCGTCAGCCGCAGAAGATTGGGCCAGGGATCGAGCCGGCTCAGCATCCGCCGCGACGATCGCGCCTCGATCGTGGCGGGGGCGTCGAATCCAAAGGCTCCCGTCAGCGTCTTCCACAGCATGCGCAGGGCCCGCACCTTGGCGAGGCCGTCGAAGTATTCGGCGTCGACTGACACGCCCATAACGGTCGCCCGGAGCGCGGCCTCGGCCGTCATGCCCGCATCGGTCGCCGACCTGGCCAGGGCCACGGCATTGGCGAGGACGAAGGCCAGCTCCTGGGCGATGGAGCCGCCCGTCTCATGCACCACGCGCCCGCCGGCCATGAACAGGCTGGCGTCCGGATAGGCCCCAGCATGCCGCGCCGCCGTGTTAGCCGCCAGTTCCAGATGCGCCTCAATGGGGCGCGGCGACGCCCCCGCCGCGGCAAAGGCGGACAGGGGGTCCAGATGGAACATCAGTTTCGCGCGCGGCGAGCCCTTGCCCACCACCGCCAGGGCATTGGCCGCATCCGGCCCGTCCAGACCCGCATCCAGCCCGACCGCTGCCAGTTCCAGCGCGACGCCGTCCAGCGCGCGGGCCAACGGCTCGCTGTCGTTCAGGATCGCGCCTTTCATTATCACCGAAGCAGCCCCACCCGTGAGATCGGTCAGCACCGCCGCATTGACGGCGCCCGGCGCATCGCCCTCGACAAGCGTCCGCAAGTCCCAGGCCCGGCCCTCCGCATCCGACGGGCGTGGCGCGAAGATGGGCTCGACCGTCGTCGCCTCAGCATAGAGGGGCCGCACCACCAGCTGGTCCGCATCCAGATGGACCAGGCTCTCCAGAGGCCGGTCCTTGAGCGCCTTCTGGGCCAGCGCACGCCATTGGTCGGGGGAGGGGGTCTCGAACAGGTTCGCCATGCCGCTTCATTGCCTCGCACGCGCGAGCGGGTCCAGCCCGCAGAAGGCCGAACCGGACGTCAGTGATGCGAGGAGGCGATGGTGGACGCGACAGGGATTGAACCTGTGACCCCTACGATGTCAACGCGGCCAAGCTTGAGTGCAGCTCGTTTCTCCGCGTAACATTTTCTCACAATTTCAATAAGTTGTTTCAAAATCGCGTTTCGCGGCTGTTCGGGAAATTGCACCGAGTTCTGCATTCTCTGCCCCACTAGCGCCCCACTAGATTTTCGGACCAGGGCGACGGACCACTATAATTAAAGCGCTGAAAACGCTCATCTTCCGAATTTCGGCATGCCATGAGCATCCGAGCCAGCGTCGATTTTTGATGCATTCCGGGAAGGCTCGGACGGCCGTCGTTTCCCGGCGCTTCACTTCATCTGAGAACCCGTCGATGGCCGTAGGCTATTGCGGCCAGCGCGTTTCACGCCGTCTCAGGCGGTTTCAAAGCCGAATATATTCAATGCATTGGGTTCCCATCGCTGGGTTTGCGCGATACCGCCGGGACAATGCTCTGAGTGTTTTTCGGTCCGGGCTCATCAGGGTTCGGGGCCTTCAGACACGTCTCTCGGGTGTACGGAACACGGAGGGTTCGATGCCGACCACGACTGTGACCACAGACCGCCAGATCTCAGCGCTGAAGCCACTTTCACGGGTATACGAGGTCGCGATTGGAGATGCCCGTGGCCTCTACGTACGGGTCTTTCCGACCGGGACACGGAATTTCGAGCTGCGATACACCTGCGATTCCGGCTCCCGGCGAAGACTGGGGATCGGGACATGGCCTGAACTGAGCCTCGCGCAGGCGAGAGTGCGCGCAGGAGAAAATCGCGTCGCCGTTCAGGATGGAAGTGATCCCGCGGCCGAGCGCGCGCAGAGACGTCTGGAGGCTCGCACGGGCGAAACCCTGGCCGAGCTCGCCGAGTCTTACTGGTCCGCGGCAAAGCGGGGTCTGCACGGCGGTCGGCGCCGGCCCAAACGCGAAAGCACCATCAGGACCGAGCGTGGATGGTGGGACAACCACATCCGCCCCAAGCTCGGCCAACGCTTCTACCGCGACCTCAAGAGACGCGACATTCGGCTTTTCATGAAGGAGATGACCGACACAACTGATCTTGCGCCAGCCAGTCTGGCGTCCGTGGGTGCGGTCCTTCAGTCCATCCTTCAGTACGCGGTCCAGGAGGAGAAGCTGGAGTCGAACCCCGCGCTGGGCCAGGCCAGGCCTCTGGCTTTGACCTCCCGGGACCGCATGTTCTCGGACCAATCCCTAAAGGTGATCTGGGAAGTCATCGAGGGCGCCGCCGAAGCCAGGCCGATAGGTCCGCTGACGGGTGAGGCGTTCAACGCGATCTCGCCAACGACAGCACTGGCCCTTCAATTCCTGCTGCTGACCCTGACACGTCGGTCAGAGGTGGCGGAGGCGCGATGGAATGAGTTCGATCTGCGCGCCGGAACGTGGACGATCCCCGCGGGGCGAGCCAAGGCCCAGCACATTCACGTGGTCCCCCTGACGGCGCGCATGGTCGAAGTGCTTCGCAAGGTTCGTGCGCGTCACCCCACCGGCAGCGTGGTGTTTCCCGCTACCCGTAAGGACGGGGTCGCCATGGAGCCGCGCCTTCTGACCCGATCGGTCGCCCGCATTTGCGAGCGGTACGACCTGCCGAAAGGCTCGCCACACGACTTCCGTCGTTCCGGCGCGACCACCCTGATCGGACGCTATCATGTGAACCGCATGCTGGCCGGCCTGATCCTCGGGCACACAATCAAGGAGGGCGCGGCGGCGACCAGCGTCTACGACCGCTACAGCTACCTGCCGGAGAAGCATCGAGCGCTGGAGATCTGGGGTGACCATCTCGCCGGTCTCGAGCGCGCCCATGAAGCCCCCCCGCCCGCGCTCGGCTGGTTCGGGGCCGCCTCGCAGTGATCGAAACCGGGGCCTGATTGCCCTCGTGACGAAAGAGAGCCATATCTTGTCCATGAAACTCAACTCGCGAGAGTCCCTCGACACCGGATCGAAGCTTGTCCGGGAGTTCGGCAGCTGGACCGAGGTGCGTCGCCAGAGCCGGCCGAACAAGCACGGCGTCATGGTGTTGCAGGTCAAGCGAGAGGACCGCGAACGCGCTTCCCCGCAGGACCATAAAGTCGCCTCCGGCGAGCGGTGAGCCTCACCTTCAATCTGATCCTGGCGCTGTTTCTGCTGGCGCCGGGCTTGGGAATGTTCGCCGGCGTCTACACTGGTGGACGCGCGCCCTTCCGACCCGCCCCCGCCGAGCCCGGTTCGATCCACGCCCTGGCTTTGGTGTCGATCGGGGCATTGCTCTGCCATGCCCTGTTCGCATGGCTGTTCGCGGGCATGGACCTCTACTGCGGTCACGGTCCCTGTTTCGCCGTCGGCTTCGACCCAAACCCCTACGAGACGATCCTCGACCTCCGCCAGATCCTGGCCGCGAGCGGCACCAATTCGCCTCCCCCGGGTGAATTGAGTTCTGGCGGGGTCGCCTGGCTTTTCACCATCCTTCTGATCATCGGCTTCGTCGGCTTCCTGTTCGGACTTCTGGCCATGCTGGTCGTCAACCGGACCGGCCTGATGCGCGCCACGGTCTACGGGTGGGCGGACGAGGTGCTGCGCGGCGCGGACACCAAGGCTCATGTGTTCACCGCCTATGTGCTGACCGACACCGAAAAGGATGGAAACCTTCTGGGCTACGAAGGCTCGCTCATCGACATGCGCCAGTCCCCGTCCGGGGAGATCCGCGTGGTCGTGTTGAAGGATGTTGAGCCGTTCGTTGTCCAGATGGAGAGCAACTCTGCGCGGCGGAAGCCGGAGCCCATCGAGGCCAAGTCCTCGGATCTCATCAATGTGCTGACCATCGAGGGCGCGCACATCAAGAACATCGCGTTCCGCGCCTTCCTCGATCCCCGCGCCCTGACCCAGGCCGAGTACGACCGGATGGAGGCCGAGGGCGAGTTCGAGGTCGACGAGAACGATGACGACCTGGCCGACGGAGAGCCCATCGTGCCGGCGACGGTGTCGGTGGACCCAAAGCCGGCGGTGAAGAGACGTCGACCGCCGCGCAAACCGACCGGGAAGCGCTGACGGCGGCTAGCGGACGCCGATGTATTTGTGGGTCTGGACGCTGAGCCGCCATTTCGGGTGAGCGAGGCAATACTCGATGGCCGCCGCCGTATTGGCGGCCTGGTCCGGGCCATCCATCGGCTGAAGCCAGAAGCGCTCGAACGCCAGGTGCTCGAACCGGTCAGGCATGGCCTTGTCCTGCGGGAAGACCAGCTTCAGTTCCTGGCCCGACGTCTGGACGACCGGTGCGTCGGCCTTGGGGCTGACGCAGATCCAGTCGATCCCGTCCGGCGCCGCCAGGGTGCCGTTGGTCTCGATGGCGATTTCGAAGCCAGCCTCATGCAGGGCGTCGATGAGCAGGCGGTCCAGTTGCATGAGCGGCTCCCCGCCGGTGCAGACGACCAGTTTCGGATCTCCGTCGCGTCCCCGCCACATCGAGGCGACATGGGCCGCCATCGCCTCGGGCGAGCGAAACTTGCCACCGCCATCGCCGTCCGTACCCACGAAGTTGGTGTCGCAGAAGGTGCAGATCGCGGAGAGACGGTTCCGCTCCAGCCCGCTCCAGAGGTTGCAGCCCGCGAAGCGCAGGAAGACCGCAGTACGACCGGCCTGGCCGCCCTCTCCCTGAACGGTCAGGAAGACTTCCTTGGCTGAGTAGGTGCGGGAGAGGGTCACGCGGTCTCGGTACAGGGCTTTGGACTTCGCAGGAATCGGCGCGTCCAATCCTCACGATGGCTATCACGTCGCGGTCGTCGACGCTCAGAAATCGAAGGCGGTCTGGTTCTGGCATTGCGACGGCTTGCGTCGCTTGCGGACTGGCCCGGCCGCCTCGACCGGATCGCTCGCCTCGACCTGCGTCGTCCGTGTCGGGGCCCCGTGCAGCAAACGAGTCGTCGGCTCTGGACGATCCTCGATGACCTTCGGGACGCGCCGGGGTTCGGGCAGGCGTCGCGGCAGCCGGCTGCGCCGCCACTCGAGGATCTCGCTCTGCCACCAGCCCACCCGATTGGGCGAGACCTGGACGGATGCCGGGAAGTCGCCTGTCTTCTGCAGACGCCAGACCGTCGTGCGGCTGAGCCCGGAGATCACCTTGACCTGCGACCAGGGCAGGATGCGGTCTTCCAGTTCCGGGGGCGAGGGCGGTCGCGCGTTCAACTCATCCATGACGTCGCGCCTGGGCCGCCGCGGGCGCGGCGGGCCGCAGCTCGCCGATCTGGGAGCGCGCCCAGTCCCGAAGAACGCCGCGAGGATAGTACGGCTTATTACGTATGTGGCGGCACGGCGGGCCATCGCCGCCGGTCGACCAGATCCGCGCGAGGGTCTCCGGCTTCAGGCGGATTCCGAACTGGGCGAGGAAGGCTGACGCCTCCTTGCGGGTCAGGAGATCCTCATCGCCATCGGCGACCTCGACGCCGACCTCTTCCGGCACGGGGATCACCAGGCCGCCTCCGGCGACCGGCACTGCGGCGCGTTTCGCACGCCTCGTCCGGCGGTCAGAGCCAGGTAGCAGTCGATCACGCTGACGACGTAGTTCCGGGTCTCCTCAATATCGGGGATCCGACCCAGCCGCGCCACGCGCCCGGGGCCCGAGTTGTAGGCCGCCAGCGCCAGCCGAAGATCGCCGAACCGGATCAACTGCCGGGCGAGATAATCCGCTCCGCCCGACAGGTTTTGCTCGACGTCGAACCGATCCCGGACGCCCAGATCCGCCGCCGTCCCGGGCATCAACTGGGTCAGCCCGCCCGCACCGGCCGGCGACACCGCGTTTAGCCGATAGGCGGACTCGACGATCACCAGGGCATGGAGAAGCTTCTCGTCCACCCCGTGACGCTCCGCCGCCCGCGCGATGGCCTCGGCATAGGGTTGAGACAACTCCGTCAGGCGGGGCGTCACACCGCCCGTGTCCTCACGGAGGTCCGCAGCCTCAACGGCGGGACGACCGAACAGGTCTCCCCCCGCCCGGGCCCAGTCCACGGACTGCGCACTCGCCGGCCCTGCCAACATCCACACGGCCGCCACGGCCGACATCATCCTCACCATGTCAGGGTCTCCCGAAACACCCCGTCCAGGTCGGAGACGCGGACGGGTCCAAAATGCCGGCTGTCGAAACTCCCGGGCGTGTCGCCGAGCAGGAAGACCTCTCCGGCCTCCAGCCGTCGACACCCCGACCACTGGGGCAGGGCCGCCCCACGGCCATCCTGGAGGCGGACCCGGATCGACCGCCCCCCGACCTCGATCCGGTCGTCCGCGCGGCAGACGTGGTCGCCCTCGATGGCCGCCGCCCGCTTCAGGAGGCGCACGTCCGATGGCATGCCGAGCGCGGCGAGATAGGGGCGGGCCGCACGGGGCTGAGGCACGGCGACCATGGCGCCGCGCGCGGGTTGTGAGCCGAACGTCCGCACATACAGACCGCGCGGCACGCTCGGGCTTTCGTTGACCAGGGCCAGCGCCGGCGCGTGATGCGCCGCCACTCCGAGGCCGGTCACGCCCAGGATCGCTCCGCCCAGGGCGGCCCAGGACCTTCGGGCGTCGAGGGGCGATCTCATGGCTGGTACGGCTCCAGGATCAGATCGCGTGTGATCATCACACGGACCGGCGCGCCAGGCCGCAGACGGATCGAGGGCCGCACCTGCAGTTCACGGTCCACCAGACGGCCGCCCACCTGGGCGCCCTCGATCGCGGCCGCGTCGCCGGCGTCGCCGAGGAAACTCCCGCCGCCCCGATCGCCGTCGTCACGGGCGATCTGGCCGAGGGTGGTTATGGCGCCGGCGAAGAGGGTTCCGGCCAGCAGCGGCAGGAGGCGACGATCGACCTGGCCCCGGACGCCGACCGCGCCCTGGGCGTCCACACCCGGCTCTTCGGTGAGCAGAAGACTCTTGCCATTGGGCAGGATCAGCCGATCCCACACGAGAAAGGCCCGGCGGTCCCCATAGGCGCTGTCTCCCTCATGGCGGCCGATCAGTCGCGTGCCCTGGGGCAGGACGAGGTGCCGGCCGCTGACCGTGTCGAACACATTCTGGGTCACGGTCGCGACCACAGGCCCGGCCCGTTCGGTGTCCACGCCGGTCAGGATGGCGGCCGGGATGATCGCCCCGGCCTTCAGTTCATAGGGCGACAAGGGCGCGGTCAGGCTGTGCCCGTTGTACATGGCGCCCACATCTCCGCGTTCGACGCGCGGGGACGCCGAGACCCCGGCCTCCGGCGATCGCCCGCCGCCCGTCTGTGTGGGGGACTCGAAGAACAGGCCGGAGCGCGCCGCGAGTTCGCGTGGACTGGGGCCGCGGTCCGCCGTTCGGGACGGCGGGGTCGCCGACCTGTAGGCATTGACCGGAGGCGAGATCGGCTCGCCGGCCTCCGCGGCCGGCGTCTCGCGGGCTTCGCCACGCGGCGGCGGAAGGCGGTCATAGCTGGCCGGTTGATCCGTCACCGAGTCCGCGGGCCGCACGACGCCCTGGGCGCTGTCCTCCCGCGCCTCCGCGGCGCGCGCCCGGGCGCTCTCTCTCAGTTCGGGTTGCACCACGAAGGCCCAGGCCAGCGAGCCGGAAACCAGGATCACGCCGCCGATGACGATGACCTGCACCACCGACTTTCGCAGACGGGTGGCTGGGGGACGCGGCGCCCGCATCGACAGTCCGGGCGGCGGCGTCTTGGTCGCGGCCCCGGGTTGGGCGGCGGCCTGCTCGAACGGGTCGTGCCCCGGGACGCGGGTCATCGCACGCCCCCCATGCGACGAAGGCGAACGACCTGGGGCCGTCTGTCGCCCAGACGGAGTTCGGCCCTGTCGAAGACCCGGTCGACGATGAACAGGCCGCCGGACTGCCGGTAGTTGACCATCTGGGCCTCGCCATCCGCGGCGATCACGAACAGCGCCGGCGCTTCGTCGATCTGGAGATCCGGGTCAAAGGCGATGAAGGTGCGGCGACCATCGTTGAACACCGACGACGGGGTCCAGCGCGCGCGGCGGCCTTGCGGTTCAATGCGATAGCGCGCGTCAAGCGGCCCCTCCGGTTCGACCACCGGATCAGCGACGCGGGCCGGTTCCGTCCAGGTCGCGACGCCGCTCGCGGGCTCCTCGAAGGCCGTGGCGTCCCAGGCCACCCCCGCGTTGAAGCTGTCGGCGCCCACGCTCCTGAGGTCGAGGAAATAGACCCGCCGGTTGGTCGTCAGGACCAGATTGGTCTCCAGGCCGCGCTGCAGGGGCTTGAGCAGAACATGGGTTCGACGCCCCGCCCCCTCTCCCGAAGCCGCCTCGCCGATCTGCCAGCGCACCGTGTCGCCGGCCGCCTTGGAGACCAGCACCTCGCCTGGAGCGAGGGTCAGGGTGGTCACACGCAGGGGCGCCGCGCGGACGGGATAGATGCGGCCAGGCGTCCAGGCGAAGACCTGCATGCCGTTCTCGAGCCGGTCCGCCACAGCGCTGGCCGGTGCGGGGCGATCGTCAGCCTCCGGCTCAACCGCGGCATAGGGCATGGCCGTGTCCGCCTCCGTGACGACCAGCGGTTCTTCGACGATCTCCATCGGCCGCTCGGCCACCGGGGCTTCGATATCGACGGACAGTCTGGCGACCCCGGCCGGCGGCTCGACGGGACGGGTGTCGCGCAAGACCGCGCAGCCTGACAGGCCAAGGCCCGCGCAGGCGAGGATCAGGAGGCGTCGGGGGTCCATGAGATGTCCTCGATCTTCAGTCCAAGGGGGTTCTTCATCAGCTCGGCCTCCGTGCGAGGCGGCTGACGACCGGTCGTGATCAGGGCGCGCCAGCGTTCGGCGCCGGCCTGCTGGCCATTGACGAAGCGGGTCTCACGCCATTGCAGGTCGTAGGTGCGCTCGGTGCGCCGCACGACATTGAGCACCTCGACATTCACGGCCTCGCGCCCGACCTCCGCGAAGGGGTCGTGGGCGGCGGCCCAGGCATTGAGGAAGGACGCCGCGCGCGGGCTCAGCAGGTCGTAGGCCCGCAGCCAGTTCTGGCGGATCACGATCGGGTCGATGGACTTGGACCGGACGTCGCGGATCCAGTTCGACAGGGCGTGACCGACCTGGGCCTCTGTTGGTTCATAGCGACCGCCGATGGCGGTGATCCTCTGGGTTTCGCCCCAGTCGGACACCTCGACCACGAAGGGCTTCACCACCGCCCGGTCGGCCTGCACCCACCAGCCGGCGCCGAGGAAGGCGGCCAGGGCGAGGTTGGCCAGAGCGATCCGCCGCCAGTTCCGGGCATGCGCGAGGGACAGGCCCATGCGGTCGTCCCAGATCTGGCCGGCGCGCTGATAGGGCGTCGCCTCGGGCGCGGACGACTGCACGCGCCGGGGTCGAAAGAAGGGATGCATCAGTCACGCTCCTCGGTCCGCAAGGTGGGGGACAGGACGCCGCTGCTCTCGGCCGAAGGCATCAGCCCCCGACCCGCATTGGCGACGAAGAAGGCCTGGAGGGCTGCGGAGCGGGCCGGCGGCCGGGGCTGCGCCGGGATCGATCCGCCGGCGGCCGCGCGATGGAAGTCCTGGCGAGCGGCCTCCGCCTCCCGGGCGATCTTCGCCTCGGACCGTCCTCGCGTTCCTGACCCGGACGACCCGGCTCCAGATCCGGTCTCCGGAGACGCGGCGGGCGCAGGTTCGGCAGGCGCGGGCTCCGCGTCCAGGCGCGCCGGCGCCGGTTCGGCCACTCTGCCCCAGGCGCGCGTCCCGCGCGGCGAGGGATTGTCGTTGGACGGGCGCGGCGGCGTCGGCGGCGGACCGGCTGGGCCTGCGCCGGTAGGGCCAGTCGGCGTCGGCGGTGCGGAGGGCCGCGCCGGGCCCGATCCCGACGCCGCGCGGGCCGGGCCGGCCACGCGCGCCGCCCCGCCGCCCGCCGCCGCGCCCGCGCCGGCCACACCGGCT